>NZ_CP028105.1:1200000-2400000 GCF_003019675.1 Fusobacterium ulcerans
CTTTTACACGAGGATCAGGTACATTAGGATCTACTGCTGCATCTTTAGGAGCTGTTGACCAGTCTATAAATTTATATGATTGATTGTCTTGAAATCCTGCAACATATGGCCATCCGTAGTTTCCTCCACTTACAAGAATATTCAATTCATCATCTGAAGAAGGTCCATGTTCACTAGAGAAAATCTTATTTTCTACAACGACAATCCCTTGTGGATTTCTGTGCCCATATGTAAATATATGACTTTTTACTCCATTGAGAACAGGGTTGTCTTCTGGAATAGATCCATCTGGGTTCATTCTTAAAACTTTTCCTACATAAGCATCATGATTTCCTTCCTGAATTTCTTTTGCTGTTGGTAATCTTTGAGCTTCATTTTTTTTGAAAGCATTTTTACCTTGGTTATGACCTAACTCACCAAGAGTCAAATACAATTTACCATCAGGACCAAAAGTTATTCTACCTCCATTATGGTCATCTCCAGCTGGAATTTTATCTATAATAACTGTTGGATTTTTTAAAGTTTCAGATTTTGTATCATATTGATACCTTACAAGTTTTTTATAACCAAATTCTGTAGTATTATCTTTAGGAACATATGTATAGAATACATATACATAATTTTGACTATCTTTTTGTAAAAAGTCTGGGGCTAATGCCATTCCTAAAACACCAAAGTGCTGCCCTTCAGCTCTTGCCTCATCTATAGTTAATGCTACTTTTTTTGCTCCTGTTTCAGGGTTTACTCTTACTATACGCTTCCCTGTTCTTTCTGTAACCCAAAGCATATTATCAGGACCATAACGTACATTCCAAGGATTAGATAATCCTTCAGTTAATACCTGCCCTGTAAATGGTTCTTCTACTTTAACAGGCTTGAGTTTGGCTAAAGCCATATTTCCTGAAGCCAAGAATGTAAAAGCAAATGTAAAAAATGAAATCATAATTTTCTTCATAATATACCTCCTTTAAAAAATTTATCTAAAATATGTCTATAAACTTAATTAATATAATTATTCCAGCATAAAGTTAGATTCCTTCTTTTTCTTCAAAAGAATTTTTAAAACAAAATTAGATGTTTTTTTATTAAATTTTATATTTTTTATAAGCCATCAATAATTTTCTAAAATATTTCAAATAATAATTCCTATTAATTAAGTATTATTATTTTATAAAATAAAAAAGTTCGTGCTTAGATAAAAACACGAACTTTAATTCAATTTAAAAATAATTTTATATTTTTGCTATTTATGTTGTTTTAGTTACTCTCTATATTTTTACTTTTTTACATTATTTTATACTAAATATTTTTTCACTAGCTCCATAAAATTCTCATTTTTTTCAGTTATATATTTTCTATAATCCATATTACTTTTTTCAAGTTCTATTGCAAGTTCTCCTATAAACTCTGGTATCTGACTCATAAGCATAGTCCCAAGTTTTGTTCCTAATATTGTTTTTTCTCTGCTTACCATACCTCCAATATAGATATCAAAAACATCTTCAATTTTATCTCCTACTCTTTTCTTTCCTCCTGCAAATCCCATATCTCCAACTTGATGTCTTCCACATGAATTTTGACATCCTGAAACATATACTGATGGAAGATTTTCTTCAGAAATATTATTTTTTTGAATATATTCAAGAATATTTTTAACTAAAGTTTGGCTTTGTTCTATTCCTATCTGGCAAGTAGGAATTCCCACACAACTCATACTTTGTTGTATTTTTGTTTTTTGTCTAAATTTATCTGTAATTTCTAAAAGAACTTTAGCTTGCTCCTCATTAAGATTTCTCACATACATACTTTCAGTCATACTCAATCTAGCTTCTGCATTTTTATTTTCTTTTATAAATACTGCTACTTTCTCAAAATCCTTTGATGAAATCTGTCCATTTAAGGGATGAATAATTACTGTATATAATCCATCCTGTCTTTGATGCACCAATGAAAGATTTTCTTCCAAATTGTGAGAGTACTCTTCTTGAGTCTCTGATAATACAGCTTTTATATCTAAATCAAGATTTTTTTCCTCTTTTACTTTTATCAAATGTTTTTCATAAGCTGCTAAAAATTCAGCTATTCCCATTCTTCTTGGAATATATCTTGTTCTTGCTTTTGCTCTATTATTGTAATCTCCTTCTGCTATAAAAAGATTTATCATTGCTTCTATATAATAAAGTATTTCTTTAGGAGCTACTTTTTTGTCATAAGGTATTGATATTCCTGGATTATTTCCAAGTCCCCCTGCCAAATACATTCTAAAGAATGGTTCTCCATTTTCTTGTGCGGCTATAAATCCTAGATCATTAATTGTTGCTCCAGCAGCATCTCTATCACTTGATGACAGAGCTACCTTCAATTTTCTTGGAAGTTTGTATTCTGTTATTCTATTCATAAAATATTCACTTATCTTCAAAGCAAATTCTGTTACATCAAATATTTCTCCCTTTTCTACTCCTGACATTGGAGAAATAGCTACATTTCTAGGATAATTCCCTCCACCACCACGAGTATATAGTTTGTGTTCCAAAGCTGTTTCCATAATATCACATATGTCATCTATTTTTAAATGATGCAGTTGTATTGCTTGTCTTGTAGTAAAATGAATATCTTCTATTTCATATTTTTCAGTAAAGTTTTTTATTAACTCAAGATGATCTATTGACATCAAGCCAGAGTTTGTTCTAAACCTTATCATAAAGTCCTGTCCACCACGTTGGGCATATACTCCCATTCCACCAGATATTCCTTTAAAATCCCCTACAGAGATCTCTTTATTTACAAATTTGTGTCCTGCTTCACGTAATTTACTTATTTCTAATTTTAATATTTCATCTTGTTTATTCACTTTTTACTCCTTTATTTTTAAATTTTAATTTTATTTTTAATTTTTTCAAAACCTTTTTTAGAGTATCATCTTTTCTTTATAATTAAAAATAAAAATATATTATCTATATATAATAAAAAATTATACTTGCATTATAATATTCTCTTTTTCATATTCTTTTTTATTTTAGGTTATACCACAAAAATTTTAATTTCCTGTTTAATATTTCTTTATTTTTATTTTTTAAATATTATTAGTGACTATTTTATTTCATATTAAAGAAACTAACTGCTTCTATATTCAGTTTTTCAATTAAAAAATTAGGAATTTATTCTTTTTAAATGGTATAATTTTTTCAATCCAGTATATATTTATTTAAATTTTAAAATAGCAATGAGGTGAAAAGATGATACTGATAGTAGAAGATACTGCACATATAAGAAAGTTAATAAAAGCAGTCCTAAAAGATGAAAACATAGAAATTGAAGAAGCTGTTACTGGGGAGGAAGCAATTGATAAAATTCAACAGGGAAAAAAATATGAACTCATTCTTATGGATATAATGCTTCCTAAAATAGATGGCATCAGTACAACTCAAAAAATAAGAGAAATAACAGAAACTCCAGTAATCTTTTTAACTGCACTCTCAGATGAAAAAAATCAGATTATTGCCTATGAATCTGGAGCTGATGGATATATAACCAAACCTTTCTCTAAAGAAATATTAAAATCTATTGTTAGAAGATATGTCTTTAAAAGCGGTGTAATAAAAAAATATGGAGATTTAGAAATAAATAAAAAAAGTGGAAAGGTTCTATTGAATAAAGAAGAAATAACTTTAACTATAAAAGAAAGAGATATCCTATTTTATCTGGAAGAAAATAAAGGTATAGTGAAAACCAGAGAACAGATAATTTCAGGGGTATGGGGTTATGATTTCATCGGAACAGATCGTACTGTGGACAAGCATTTAACAAGATTAAGAGAAAAATTAAACAGCTGTTCTAAATATATAAAAACTGTAAAGGCTATTGGTTATAAATTTGAGGAGTAACTATGAAAATAAAAAATAAATTAATTTTAACTCTATCTCTTATCCTTATGATTTTATTAGCAGCAGAAGTTATTTTAGGAGAATTTTATTTTGAAAAATATTTTAGATACAGCAAGATGAAAGAATTAGAAAATATAAATTTTATTGTAAATAATAAAATAAACTATGATCTTTTAAAGAAATATCAAGAAGATAATAAAGGATTTGCATTGATAATAAAAGATAATGAAATTCTTACACTAAATAATTTTTTTCATTTAACTTCAATTGATGAAAAAACTGGTGATAAAAAAGTCTTTTTATTAGATGAATTATTGGATAATCTCTATTCTGAAGAAAAATTTGATATAAAAGAGGAAGATAGTCTAGCTATAACCAGTATTCAAATTTTGGGGAATTACTATATTCCTCTAACTATAAAAAAAGGAAAAGAGGATTTTATAGATTACAAAAATATACATAGAAATCTTAATGTAGAAAATTTTCAAGGAGTTGTAAAAGAAGTTGGCATTCCTAACACTATTTTTTCTCAAGCAGATGATTTCCTAGAATTTTTAATAGCCAAAAATATTAACGAGGTTATAACTGATGACTATATTGATGATGATGGTGATGATGAATTTAGAATAATAAATAAAATGATTGAAGACTATAGAGTTATAATTTTTTATTCTTATGAGGATATGAAGGATATCTTTCCTACTATAAAATCTTATTTTTATTTTAAAGGTATCATTATGATAATTATCGTTATTATTATAGGGAGAATTCTTGGAAAAAATATAGTTGACCCTATTGAAAAGCTTTCATTAATGGCTAAAAATATAGGTAAACTAAATTTTGAAAAGAAAGGTTATCGAAAAAGTAAAGATGAAATTGAGGAACTATATAAAGAGATATACAGAATGAGTGATAATCTTGAAGGTATAATTAATCTCTATAAAAAAGAATTAGAAGAAAATAAAAATATCAAAAAAAATATTGAAGAAAAAGTAAGGTATTTTACTCATGAAATAAAAACTCCTTTATCCGCTATTATTGGCTTTAGTGAACTGCTCTATGAAAGGGATAAAAGTGAAGAAATAGAAATAATAAATACTGAAGGAAAAAGATTATTAAAGTTGACTAATGAGCTTATTAAAAATGATAACTTTAATAATGAAAATTATATGAAATTTGAAACTTTTAATCTTTCCCAAACTCTACAGATGATATTAAAAATATATGAAAAAGAATTGAAAAACTTTATTGTCCATATAAATTACCATGAAAATATAAGAGTAATAGGAAATAAAAATAAAATAGAACAAGTTATCTTTAATTTTTTAACCAATAGTATCCAACATGCAGAAAAAGAAATGACTATATCTGTAGAAGAATTTAAAAAAGAAGTAAAAATAAATATTGAAAATGATGGAAAAAAAATAAAAAAAGAAAATTTAAATAAAATATGGAAAAAATATTTTACAACAAAGAAAAATGGAACTGGCTTAGGATTGTATGTATGCAAAGAAATTTTAGATGCTCATTCTTCCAAATATAATATAGAAAATACTTCAGCCGGAGTTAGAGCAACTTTCACTTTAAAAAAATATACTAATGAGACATAGAATAGATATTGGGGTGTTATTATTTTATATAATCATAAAATAATAACACTCTTTTTTATTTTAAGTATAGTTTTTAAGGAGAAATATATGAAAATACTTATAGTACGTTTTAAACAAATTGGAGACTCTATTTTAAGCTCTGTTATATGTAATACTCTCAAAAAAAGTTTTCCAAAAGCTGAAATTGATTATGTAGTGTATGAGCATATTGTTCCTCTATTTGAAAATCACCCATATATTGATAATATTATTCCCATAACAAAAGAGGAACAAAAAAATCCTTTCAAATATTTAGCTAAAGTCTGGAAAGTAACAAGAAAAAAATATGATATAGTTATTGATATTATGTCTACTCCTAAAAGTGAATTTTTCACTCTCTTTTCATTAGGAAGCAAATATAGAATAGGAAGAAAAAAAGAATACAGAGGGATAACATATACTCATAAAATTTCAGAACCTTTAAACTCAAAAGATAAGGTTGATAAATTTTTAAAAATGCTAGTTCCATTAGAAGAGAAATATAAAATAATATATGATAATAACTACACTACTCATATAACTGAAGACGAAAAAGAATATATGAAAAATAAAATGCTGAAAGCTGGAATAGATTTTAAAAAGCCTATCTTCATTTGTGCTGCCACTTCAAGAAGGCCAGAAAAAATTTATCCTATTATAAAAATGGAAAAGACTATAAATAAAGTTGTTGAAGAATTTAATGCCCAAGTAATATTGTTTTACTCTCCAGATGAAAAGAATTTCATTAAAAATCTTCATAAACAACTTAATAGCAAAAATATTTTTGCAAATATAGAAACGAAATCAATAAGAGAGTTAGCTGCACTTATTTCAAATTGTGATATGTTTTTTGGAAATGAAGGGGGTCCTAGACATATAGCTCAAAGTCTAGATATTCCAAGCTTTGCTATTTTTAGCCCTAAGAGCAGTAAAAAGGAATGGCTTGGAAACTTTAACGAAAAGCATCAAGGGGTAGAGCCTAAAGATATTTATCCTGATTGCAGTTCATTAAGCTATAAAGATTCCTATTTATTAATTCAGCCAGATTATATTCTTAGCAAAATAAAAGAAATTTATTCTCAGTTTATAGAAAACAAGGAGGAAGAAAAAAATGAAAAATCTTCTATTTATACTAATAATAGGTATGTATAGTTTAACTTTTACAAGTGATAAATATGATATTCTTGAAGATAGAATAGAAAATAATCTTGAGTATAACTTCAGATCTTTAGATGATGGAAAAAAGAAATTAAAAGTTAAAGAATATGATGTTGATATTTTTGAAGATTATGTAAATTTAAAAGCTGAAATTAATTCTACAGTTAAAAACTTTGATTTTGATAAAGCTTTTATTCCGATTAGAGAAGAAATAAAAAATGAAATGAAATCAAATCCTGAAATTAATATTATAGTAGAATTAGAAAAAGTTTTAGGAGAAGATAAAATAATTTATAATAAAACTCTTTAAAAATAAAATAGCATTTTTTAGAAGATTATAAATAATTAAGATGACAAATTATCTTTTTAATTATTTTTAATCTTCTTTTTTATCTACACTTTTTTAACTTTTTCATGTATATTATATAAGTAACTAATATGCAAGGAGGAAAATTTAAAAATGGTAGGAATCAATATAGGTAATATTAAAAATGAAAGTCTAAATACTCTAAAAAATAACTGGGGAACTGGAGTATTAATACATATTTGCTTCTTTTTAATTTCTCTTCTTTTAGAAGTATTAAATTCTTTGGAGGAATTAGTTTTCAACCAAGTAGAAAATAGTTTATTGTTACTTTTAATTTTTCTTGTTATCTTTATTATTATGAATATTTCTCTTACAAATGCAAATGTTATGGGAAGCCTTAAATGTTTTCTTGAATTAGCTAAAGGAAATAAATTAGAAGTTAAACATTATTCTTTCGGTTTTAATTACATGTTTACTGCTTTTAGAGTAGGTGGAGCTTTTTGTTTATTTACATTTTTATGGTCTCTCCTTCTTGTTATTCCTGGAATTATAAAAAGCATTAGCTACTCTATGTCACTTCTTATAGCAATTGAATATCCTGAAATTTCAGGAAGAGAAGCTTTGAAATTAAGCATGAAAATAACAGATGGATATAAATGGGATATTTTCCTTTTAGGTTTATCTTTTATAGGATGGATTATTTTATGTGTTCTAACTTTAGGTATTGGTTTCCTATGGCTTAGTTCATATATCGATACTGCTTATTGTATTCTCTACTTAAAATTAAAACGTAATAGAATGGAATTGTTTGAAGAATTGGATTCAGAAAAAGAAATTTATCTTTAATCATATTAAGCAAAAAGTGGAAAGCCTTTAGTCAGCTTTCCACTTATTCTTTTAATATAAATCTTTAGTTACATCTAATGTTGCTATTCCATTTAGCTCAAGCCCTGCAAAGCAGTCCTCTTTTTTCTCAGCACATTTAAGTTTAAAGTATGCTGCCTCTGCTATCATAGCTGCATTATCTGTACAAAGCTTCATTGATGGATAATAAACTTTTATTCCAAGTCTTGCCCCCTGCTCTGTGAGTTGACTTCTCAATAGAGAATTTGCTGCAACTCCACCTGCAAGTATTATAGTCTTAACATTCTTATCTTTAGCTGCTTTTAAAGTTTTTTTACAAAGAATATCTACTACTTTTCCTAAAAATGAAGCTGCAAGATCTTCTTTTTTAAACTCTTCATTTTTCATATTCATCTTATTTACAAAGTTGATAACAGCAGTTTTTATTCCTGAAAAACTAAAATCATATTCTCCTACTTTTGGTTCAGTTATATGAAGAAAATTTCTGTCTCCTTGGTAATACATTTTATCTACAATTGGTCCTCCTGGATATCCCAATCCAAGTACTCTTGCCACTTTGTCACAGCTTTCTCCTACTGCGTCATCAAGAGTTCCACCCATATTTATAAATTTATGATTTTCATCCATATACACTATATTAGTATGACCTCCAGATACAACAAGAGCTATACATGGAAGCTCTATATCATGCTCTAAAAAATTAGCATACATATGCCCTTTTATATGGTGTACTGGTATGATTGGAATATTATGGGCATAAGAAAGCCCCTTTGCAAAAGATACCCCTACTAAAAGGGCTCCTATCAAGCCTGGTGCATAAGTTACTGCTATATAATCAACATCATCAAGAGTTATTTTTGCTTCTTCTAATGCCTCATCTAATATGGCAGCAATATTTTTTATATGCTGTCTTGAAGCTATTTCAGGTACTACTCCTCCATATTCTTTATGTATCTCTATTTGAGAAGATATCTTATTAGTTAATATATCTTTTCCATCTCTTAATATAGCTATCGAAGTTTCGTCACAAGAACTCTCTATTCCTAAAATTATCATTTAGTTCCTCCTTTTTTCTTCTTTCATCTACTGATTATTATATCACTTTTACAAGAAAAAAGCAGTTTTTTCCTAATTAACTTTCAAATTATATTTTTTAAAGATAGAGATCGCATTTTCCAATCTTTCTTTAGAAAGTTCCTCTACCCCTTCCAGAGCATATTTCATTCCCAGTTCTTTATATTTAAACTCTCCAAGTCTATGATATGGAAGCAATTCAACTTTTTCTACATTACCTAAAGCGGATACATATTCAGCTAATCTATTTAAAAGTTTATCATCATCTGTAATTCTAGGAACTACTACATGTCTTATCCAGACTTTTTTCCCTTTCTCCTTCAAATACTGGGCAAATTTCAATGTATTTTCCAGTTCTACCCCTGTGAGCTCTTTATATACTTTTTCATCAATAGCTTTTATATCTAAAAGTACTAAGTCAGTATACTCCAATACCTCTTTTACTTTTTCATTAAATATATATCCTGAAGTATCCACCACAGTATTTATTCCATCTTCTTTACATAATTTAAAAAGTTCAAGAACAAAATCAGCCTGAAGAAGGGGTTCCCCTCCAGTTACTGTAAGCCCACCTTTTTTTCCGAAATATCCCTTATATTTTCTTACTTTTTCAAAAGTTTCTGTTGCTTCCTCTTTTATTTTTTCTTCTGACATATTCCATGTATCAGGGTTGTGACAAAATTTACATCTCAAGGGACACCCTTGGAGGAAAAGTACAAATCTTATTCCAGGACCATCTACTGTACCAAAGCTTTCATATGAATGTATATTTCCAATCTTACTCATATTTCCATCTCCTTTAAGAAATATTTGATTATTTCTTCAATTCTTTTTTCAATTTTAATTTTACATTTTCTATATCCTCATCACATAATACAGGAAGAAATTTTATCAACCTTTCTTTATCGAAATTCCACCATTTTAATTTTAATAGAATATTAACAAATTCATCATCAAATCTTTTTTTCAATACCCTTGCAGGATTTCCTCCTACAACAGTATACGGTTCTACATCCTTTGCCACTACTGAATAAGCAGCAATTATTGCCCCATCTCCAATTTTTACTCCTGGCATAATAACACTTTCTCTTCCTAACCACACATCATTGCCTATTATGGTATCTCCTTTAAATGGAAGCTGTGATAGATGAGAAGGAGTCTTTTCTTCCCATATACCTCCAAATACATTAAAAGGGTATGTACTTATACTTGTTATTCTGTGATTTGCTGATCCCATAATTATTTTTGTTCCTTGAGCTATTGAGCAAAATTTTCCAATAATTAGTTTATCTCCAAACTCTGGATAATTAAAAAGTATATTGTTTTTTTCAAAATTTACAGAATCATTTTCATCAGAATAGTATGTATAATCTCCTATTTCTATATTAGATGCCTTCACCTCATTTTTGATATAGCACATGTTCTTATATTCACATGGAAAAATCTCATTTGGATCAGGTATTATTTTTCTTCTTTTTTCTTTTATATTCATTTTTAATTTATTCTCCTTTTTTATTAGTTTTTACCACCTCCATACAGTCATTTTTATCCGTAATTACCATTCTCTTTTTCCTTAATTCACTCATTATTCTCACCTTTATTTAATTCAAACTTTTATTTTAGTATATCATATATTTAAAGAAAAGACTGATCCAAAATTGAAAGTCTCTTCCCAAGTTTGAATCAGCCTCTTTAATTTATTTTATATTATTTCAAATTACATTCTTCCATTAATTGTTCTTGATAATACATCTAATTGTTGTTCTCTTGTTAATCTTACAAAGTTTACTGCATACCCAGATACTCTGATTGTAAGTTGTGGATATTTTTCAGGATTTTCCATTGCATCTTCTAACAATTCTCTGTCAAAAACATTGACATTAAGATGTTGTCCTCCTTCTGGAGTGAAGTATCCATCCATCATAGAAACAAGATTTTCTACTCTGTCTTCTTGAGTTTTTCCTAATGCTCCTGGAGCTATTGCAAATGTATATGATATTCCATCATTTGAATGGTGGAATGGTAATTTTGCAACTGATGCAAGGGAAGCTATTGCTCCTCTAGTATCTCTTCCATTCATTGGGTTTGCTCCTGGTGCAAATGGAGTTCCTGCTCTTCTTCCATCTGGAGTATTTCCTGTTTTCTTACCATATACAACGTTTGAAGTTATAGTAAGGATAGACTGAGTTGCTCTTGAATGTCTGTAAGTTTCATGTGTTCTTAAATAATTCATGAATTTCTCAGTAACTTTTACAGCAAGTTCATCTGTAGATTCTTCATTATTTCCATAAGGAATATAGTCTCCTTCTCTTTCAAAATCTACAATTAATCCCTCTTCATTTCTTATCACTTTTACTTTTGTATCTCTTATAGCTGCAAGTGAGTCAGCAACTATTGAAAGTCCTGCTATACCTGTAGCTTGAGTTCTTTCAATATCAAGATCATGTAACCCCATTTCAAATGCTTCATATGCATATTTATCATGCATATAGTGAATTATTTTTAAAGCATTTACATACACACCTGCAAGCCATTTCATCATTTGTTCAAATTTTTCAACTACTTCATCAAATTCTAAATAATCTCCAGTTACAGGTTCAAATTTAGGTGCCACTTGAACTCCTGTTTTCTCGTCTTTTCCACCATTTAATGCATAAAGAAGAGTTTTAGCAAGATTTGCTCTAGCTCCAAAGAACTGCATTCCTTTTCCTATTTTCATAGGAGATACACAACAAGCTATTCCATAGTCATCTCCAAATTCTGGTCTCATTAAATCATCATTTTCATATTGAATAGAAGATGTATCTATTGATACTTTTGCACAATAGTTTTTCCAGTTTTCTGGAGAATTTACTGACCAAAGAACTGTTAAATTTGGTTCTGGAGCTGGTCCTAGGTTATATAGAGTATGAAGATATCTGAAAGATGTCTTAGTTACAAGAGTTCTTCCATCTACACCTTGTCCTCCCAATGATTCAGTAGTCCATGTAGGATCTCCTGAGAATAGTGCATCATATTCAGGTGTTCTTAAGAATCTGATTATTCTTAGCTTTATTATAAATTGGTCTATAAGCTCCTGAGCTTCTTCTTCAGTTATAAGTCCAGCTTCAAGATCTCTTTGAATATAAATATCTAAGAAAGTCGAAGTTCTT
Source organism: Fusobacterium ulcerans (assembly GCF_003019675.1). NCBI lineage: Bacteria > Fusobacteriati > Fusobacteriota > Fusobacteriia > Fusobacteriales > Fusobacteriaceae > Fusobacterium > Fusobacterium ulcerans. The sequence goes on from NZ_CP028105.1 coordinate 1,212,068, forward strand.
CCTAATGACATAGCAGCTCCATCTTGATCTTTAGTTGCTGCAAGATATCCAAAGTATACAAATTGTACAGCTTCTTTTGCATTTTCTGCTGGTCTTGTAACGTCAAAACCATAAGAAGCACACATTTTTACAAATCTTTTTAATGCTTGAATTTGCTCATGAGTTTCTTCTCTTCTTCTGATAGTTTCATCATCCATTTCAGGAATTTCTAATATTTTCATTTGATTTTTCTTATCTTCTATTAGTCTATCTATTCCATAAAGAGCTACTCTTCTGTAATCCCCTATTATTCTTCCTCTTCCATAAGCATCAGGAAGTCCAGTTATAATCCCATATTTTCTTGCTGCTTTCATTTCATCAGTATATGCAGAGAAAACTCCTTCATTATGAGTTTTTCTATATTTTGTAAATATTTCTTCTGTCATTGGATCAATTTTATATCCAAAAGCTTCTAGAGAATTTTTTACCATTCTAAGTCCACCTTTTGGATAGATTCCTCTTTTTAGAGGAGCATCAGTTTGAAGTCCAACAATAGCCTCAGCATCTTTTTCAATATATCCAGGTCCATAAGCATCAATTGCTTGAGGTTTTTTTGTTTCAGCATCATAGATACCTTTTTCCCTTTCCTCTTTAAACATTTCAGTAAGCTTATCCCATACTTTCTTGGTATTTTCAGTGGATTTAACTAAAAAAGATTCATCTCCTTCATACGGAGTGTAGTTGCATTGTATAAAATCTCTTACATTTATCTCTTTTTGCCAAAGGTCCCCTTTAAAACCATTCCAATATTTCATTATGATACCTCCTCATAAAATAAAAACTTAATATTTAAAAGCTGAATGATATCAGTTTTACTAACTGTTTAAAATATTTATACTTTTCATTGATCCTTTTTATATATTTTTATTTTATCATTCCTTATAAATTAAGTCAACAATTATATTTGATATTTTTTTATTATCTTTTCCTAAAAAAATGTATAAAAAAAACCGACAATCTAGGCTTGTTCGCCCAGACGGTCGGCATTGTCATCGTTATACTTCATGTGGTTAATTCCACGTTCCGTCAGTCATATAACTGATATAATATTAACATTTTACAATCTTCTTGTCAATAAAAATATAGGTTTTTGTAGTATAAATTACACTACAAACATTTATATTGCTTCAAAGTTCCTAACTATGATATCTCTCACTTTGATATTCAAATTTTTTAGTTCTTCCTTAGGAATATCTTCTACAAAAATTGGTTCATCTACAACTAAAGTTACTAGTTTCCCTCTATTCATTTTAAGAGTTCCTCTTTTTTGAATATCATATGTCCCTTTTAATGTAAGTGGAACAATAATTCCTTTAGTTTCAGTAGCTAATTTAAAGCTCCCTTTTTTAAAGCTTAACACATTTCCATTGATTGTCCTTTCTCCCTCTGGAAAAATTACAGTAGGATACCCTTTTTTTATAAGTTCTACAGCTTTTTTCATATCTTTAATTCCTTCTCTTGGATTTTCTCTATTGAGAAAAACACAGTTGCTTTTCTTCATCCAAGTCCCAAAAAAAGGCCAAGATTTCATCTCATGTTTTGCTACAAATCCTACATCCATATGTAATGCTGTAACTATTGCTGGTATATCAAGATTGCTTTGATGATTACATACAAAAATTATCCCTTTAGTTTTATCTAAAGAATTTATTGCTCTTCTATTCTTGTATTTTACTCTTAATTTTACATTTAGACTTCCTAATACCATCTTTGAAAGCCATTTTAATTTTCTTCTTGAGTATTCTACTCTTTTTCTTTCACTTAAAAAATGAATCCTTGGAAGGTAAAATATACTTATAAATATAAACAAAAAGAAACCTGTTGATGAAGCTAAAATCAAACCTAACATTTTATCCTCCACATTACTCCAGCTCTGACACTGCTTTTTTTATGTCCTGATATTCAAAGCCCTTTCTCATCAAAGAAAGTATCTTTTTTTCTTTTTCTTTATCCCCAAGTCTGATCCATAATTTTTTTATCTCTTCTAATTCTTTTACAGAATTTTCTCTTATGATTTCTTTTATTATCTCTTGAGAAACTCCTTTTTGAAAAAGCATGAATTCCATCTTTTTCTTTCCATAATTATGATTTCTTACATAACTTCTTCCATATTCGTAGTCATCTAAATAGTTTTTTTCCCTAAATTCTTCTATAATTTTATCTATTATATTCTTTTCTCTATATTTTAGCAATAGTTTAGTTTTTAATTCCTTGATTGAATAATCTTGTTTTGATAAAAGGAAATACCCCATACTTAAAGCTCTTAATCTGATAAGTGCCTCATATTCTTCATCTGTAAGGAACTCCTTATTCTTCAAATCAAATTCTGTTATAGTATTTTTATTCAAATCTATATAGAATATCTCATCAAAATATATCTTATTGCCTTTTAAATTAAACTTCTTCAAAACTTAATACTCCCTCTTTGGCCTCCGGTTTCTCAGTTTCTATTTCTTCTTTTTTTTCTGATTTTATAGCTTTTTTTACTTCTTCTTCTATTTTTTCAAGAAGTTCTACTTCAGTTTCAAGTCTTACTTTTACATTTTCTTTTCCCTGTCCAAGTCTAATATCTCCAAAACTAAACCAAGCCCCTGATTTTGCAACTATATCCTTTTCAATAGCCATATCAAGTATTTCTCCCACTCTTGATATTCCTTTTCCATACATTATTTGGAATGCTGCTTCTTTAAATGGTGGAGCTATTTTATTTTTAGTTACTTTAACAACAGTTTCATTCCCAATTACCTCATCACCTTGTTTTACTGACCCTATTCTTTTTACTTCCATTCTTACTGATGAATAAAATTTTAAAGCTTTTCCTCCAGTAGTTGTAGTTTGAGGTCCAAATCCAAATCCACCTATTTTATCTCTGATTTGGTTTATAAATATCATTGTAGTTTTTGATTTATTTAATGTAGCAGTAAGTTTTCTTAAAGCTTTTGACATAAGTCTAGCTTGAAGTCCCATCTGCTGATCTCCCATTTCTCCATCTATTTCTACTTTTGGTACAAGTGCAGCTACTGAGTCTACAATTATAGCATCTACAGCTCCTGATCTTACCAGCATATCTGCTATTTCTAAAGCTTGTTCTCCATAGTCTGGCTGTGATATAAGAAGTTCATCTACATCTACTCCTAAAGCCTTAGCATATACAGGATCCAAAGCATGCTCTGCATCTATAAAAGCTACTATTCCCCCTGCTTTTTGTGCTTCTGCTGCTATATGAAGTGCTATTGTTGTTTTTCCTGAACTTTCAGCCCCATATATTTCAACTACTCTTCCTCTTGGCACTCCTCCCAAACCTAATGCTGCATCTAGGTTTATACTTCCAGTTGAGATAACCTCTATATTCATTTCCTGATTGTCACCAAGTTTCATTATAGATCCTTCACCAAAATCTTTTTTTATCTGTTTCATTGCAAGTTCTAATGCTTTTTCTTTTTCACTCACTTCACGGTTTTTTTCTGTATTCTTTGCTTTTGCCATCTCTTATTCACCACTTCCTTCATATTTTTACACTATTTTCTATTGTTTCAAAAACTTCTTTTCCTGTTATCTGCCTCATACAATTAAAATGACCTTTAGGGCATTCTTTATCTCCATGCAGACTGCAAGGAGAGCATTTTATATTCTTATCTATTAATACAGTATTATTACCAAAGTCAAACATTTCTGGACTTGTAGGTCCGAATATTACAAATGTTTTACATTTTACTCCTCTTGCTATATGAAAAGGTCCTGAGTCATTTGTAACAAGAAAAGAAGCTCTTGATAAAAGTGCTCCACTCTCTTTAAGAGAAAGCTTTCCAGCCATATTGATTGTATGACCTCCACTTATTTTATCTATTTCATTACAAAGTTCTTCATCTTCTTTTCCACCAATAAGGACAGTTTCTTTCCCATATTTTTCATAAATTAGATTTGCAAGTTCTCCAAATCCTTCTTTTGTCCATTTTTTAGTATTTTTTGAAGCCCCTGGTGCCATTACAGGTAAACCCTCATATTCTTTATGTGTCTCATCTTTTTCAGAAAAAGCAAAGCTTATGTCTTCACCTTTATATTCAATTCCAAAATCTTTAAATGCACCAAAATAGTTTTTAACTATTGTATTATCAACTTTATATTTTATCAATCTCATTTTTACAAGAAGAGTTTTCCACCAGCTTCTTTTTCTGTAAGTGAAAGTTTTTACTCCAATGTTTTTTGAAATAACTTTTGATCTTATTTTAGAATGAAGATCAAATATATAGTCATATCCATTTTTTTTCAGTTCTTTACCAAATTTCTCCATATTATGAAGTCCATCATTCTTTTCCTTATTGAACACTATAACATTATCAATATATGGAACTCCCTCTATAGAATCCTTAAATTTGTCCAAAACCAAAAAATCTATAGATGCTTCTGGATATTTTTCTTTAAATGCTTTCAATACAGGGGTAGTCAATATGATATCTCCTATTGAGCTCAGCCTGATAACCAGTATTTTCACTTTTTTCTTCTCCTAATACTCTTTAATTTCATCTTGAACTTTGAAAGCAGTGTCAAGTACCCCCTTAACATCTTAGCTCCTTTAAAATAGATATTATCCTTATCAAAATCTATTTTTTTAGGACAGCTTTCTTCAAGATACATAAATTCAAAACTCTTTCCAAAATTTCCATATTTATTTTTTTCTAACTTTGTGTCTATAAGATAAACTTCATTATCTTTTATTAAAAAATTGTTCAAGTGAGAATCTCCATGAAGAAAACCTAACTCATGTATTTTTTTTAATTCATAACTTATTAACTCTATATCTCTAAAATTGCTTTCTCTCCCATCAATATATGAATAGATAAGATATGAATCTACTACAGCTAATCCTTCTTTTTTTTCTACAGCCAGTCTAGGTTCAGCTCCATTTAATCCAACTTCTCTTATTTTTTCTATATTTTGAAATTCTCTCCTACTTTCACTTCCTCTAAATATAGAAAGGAATCTCTGCCATTTTCTACTGTTTTTTTCAATAGGATGTTTATACACAAGCCTTTCTTCATCTATTTCTATAAGTGCTACATAGCTCCTTTGATCATCTTTTAGTATTTTTATAATTTTATATTCCTTATTTTCAATTCTTTCATACAGTTTCCTGTCTTTTTTTTCTTTGTAGTATAAAAAAATATTCCCCAGTTTTTCTTTATCCATAAAATCAGACTCTCTCTATTATTTTCAGTATTTCATTCAATACTATTTCTGGTCTTATATCCAACATACATTTGAAATGTTTTTGAGGGCATTTATCTCCTCCATGAAGTGAACATGGTCTACATGGCAGCCCTTCTGTTTCAAATATCACACTATTTTTAGACCATGGAAAAAATCCCAGTTCTTTTACAGTAGGACCAAATATTGCAAGTATTTTAACATCCTTCCATGCTGAAGCTATGTGTATAGGAGATGAATCATTTGTTACAACCAGCTCTGATCTCTTTATAAGTTCTGCAAGTTCCAAGAGAGAAGTTTTCCCTCTGAAATCAACTACATTTCCACCAGTTACAATATTCAGAGCTAACTCATCTGCTCCACCTATTATCCCAGTTATTATATCTTCTCTATTCTTTAATTGCCCAATTATTTCATTAAAATATTCAAGAGGCCATTTTTTAGTAAACCACTTACTGCCAGGTGCCAGCAGTATAAGTTTTTTCCCTTCATATTCTTTTAGCATTTCATTTATTTTTTTTACATCTTGTTCATTTGGATATAATTCTATTTCATACCTTTTATTTTCTTTTCCAGAAACAAAAGATAATAGTTTTTCTACCTCATGTTTCTTTTTGTCATAAGGAATTTTTTCTGTATATAGAAAAGAAGCTGCTGCATTTTTATATCCTTTTCTTACAGGAGAACCTGTCAACCACGACAAAACAGAACTTCTCAAATATCTATGAGGAGTTATTACCAGATTAAAATTTTCATATTTTAACCTTTTCCCCAGCTGATATATTCCTTTCAATCCTTTATGTTTTCCTCTTTTATCATACTCTATTATCTCACTTATATTAGGATTATTCCTCAATATAGAAGCTCCTGCTGGTGTTGTAACATAAGTTATATCACTCCAGGGATACACTTCTTTCAGCTTTTTTACCAATGGTGTAGAGAGGACTATATCTCCTATAAAAGCTGTGTGTATTATTAATATTCTAATTTTTACCACCTTCCTCAAGCTTCAAGGCTCTTTCTAAGGCCAAAATCAGCTCAAGTTCCATATTTTTATCATACTTATCAAAGTATGGATTATTATAGTCTTCTGATGGATTATTCTGATCTGGTATTAGATAAAATACTTTATCATTTCCAAGAATTCCCCATCTTGTAGGACTTTGTGTTTTTTTAGCTGGATAAATCGCAACTATTCTTTTTTTCAATGCTCCTGCTATATGAGTAGGCCCTGTTGAAGCTCCAAAATATACATCTGCTCTGTCTATTATTGCTGCTATATTTAAAAGTTCTCCACCATTAGCATATAAATATACACCTTTTTCCAAAGAATCTTTTACAAGTTTTTCTCCTCTTTCTTCTTCAGAAATATGACATGTAATTATAACAGCTACCTCTGGATTCCTTCTTTTAAAATTCATAATAAGATTTGCATACTCTTCATCTTTTATATTCTTTGCAGACCCGCCAATAAATGGATTTATCACTAAGGCCTGCCCATTTATATCATTCATTTTAAAGAAAAGTTCTGCTGCATTTCTATGTTTTTCTTCATAATTCATCTTAGTATTTAATTCATATACTTTTTGATAAAGTTCTTTATCTAATTTTCTAACAAGATCAAGATTATATTTTCCCTCATTTTTTATAGATTTTGACCTTTTCTGCCATACTCCCTTGTTGAAAGTAAAAATAGATGAAAGTTTAGATATAGGTCCTATTTTAACTTTTGCTTTACTTGCTCTTGCCAGTTTTGCTACAAAAGAGTCATTATACAATGCAATAAATACATCTGCCTTAAAATATGCTATTTTTTCTATAAGTTCACTTTGAGAATATTCATCTATTTTCAGAATTCTATCTATATAAGGAAGATTTTTTACAATCTCATAGTTATATTTTCTTACTAAAACTACCAGTTCTGCATTAGGGTACATTTTTTTTATCATAAAAAAACTAGGAATAGACAATATTAAATCCCCTATTTTATCAGTTCTGGAAACTATTATTCTTTTTATATCCATTGTCAGCTCCCTCTATCAGTTTTTCTTATTTATGTAACTTCCATTCTTATATATTTCTCTGAGCTTAAAATATTTTACCATTGAGTACATAGAACTTGTACTTGCTAAGAGAAATCCCTCTACTCCATCTAAAAATCCAAGTCTTATAATATACATTCTTATAAATTTATACATTGGATTAAAAATTATCTGTCCTATACTTGCTTTTTTTCCTTTTTTGTAGTATTCCAAAGCACCTTCAGTAGTATAACGATTGAATTTAGAAAAATAATCCTCTAAAGTCAGATAACTATGGTGATATATATCTTCTTTTATTTTATATACTTCTTCTTGTGTCACAAAACTTTCATGTACTGTATTATCATTAAATCTTCCTGCTGTTTTCAAAAAAAGTCTTACAGCATAAGATGTTCCCCATCCTCCATGTTTTATTTGTTTTCCAAAACACACAGAGAGCCTGTTTATTTCATATACTTTTTTATCTTCATTTCCATTTATTATTTCTAATATTTTCTGTTTCAATTCAGGAGAAAGTTCTTCATCTGCATCTACTGCTAATATCCATTTTCCATTACAGCTTTCTATTGAAGTATTTCTTTGTTTTCCATATCCAAGCCATGGCTGATGTATAAATCTAGCTTTATAATTTTCAGCAATCTCTTTAGTTCTATCAGTAGAGCCACTATCTACAATAACTATCTCATCACATATATCAGCTAAAGCCTTCAAAGTTCTCTCTAAGTTTCTTTCTTCATTGAAAGTCATTATTGCCGCTGATAATTTCATACAATTCCTCCCAAAAACTTTTATATCAATACACTAATTATATCAAATATCACTTCTTTTTCAAAGCAAATATCTTTGTTCAAAAAAAGAAAAAAGATGAACCGGCCAAGCTCATCTTCTTCCATAAAAATATTTAGGGTTAGACTACAACATATGAATCTAAAAAGTGGGGTTTAAAAAAATTATTTGGAATATGGTGCCTAGAAATGGATTCGAACCATCGACCGTACGGGTATGAACCGTATGCTCTAGCCAACTGAGCTATCTAGGCATATGATTATTAATAGTACACTACTTTTTATCTTTTGTCAATATTTTTTTGTTTTTATGTTGTAAAAAAGACACGCCTATTGTGACGTGTCCTTTTTTAAGACTTTTTCACTTAGATTGCTTCAAATTCGTCTTTTTCTGCTGAACATAAAGGACATACCCAATCCTCTGGAAGATCTTCGAAAGCAGTTCCAGGTGCTACTCCATTATCTGGATCTCCATCTACTGGATCATAAATATATCCACAAACCTTACATTCATATTTTTTCATTATGTTTCCTCCTGGTTTTTTACTGATTTTATTTTAATCTTATCTTAAATTATCTGTCTTTCCATAATCCATGAATATTGCAATATTCAAATGCTACAACTTCTTTTCCTTTTGGTACTTCAAAGAAAGCCTCTGGCTCTTCTCCAGGTTTTAGATATTTTCTATAAAGTTTGTCTCCATCTACTATAATTTCAATAAATTCTATATAGTGAGCTTCAAGCATAGGGTGTTTTGTGTCTTTCCCAACTTTTACAAGATATCCATTTTCTTTCTCTTCTACATAAGGAACATGTTTCTCAGTTGAAGCATCTTGAGTTTTAGCTTCTAATTTTTCTACCTTGTCGTTACCAGCAGCAGTTGAGCATCCTTTTCCTTCAGAAACTACCTCAAATACCATATCACAATCTTTACATTTAAAAAATTCATTTTTTGTCATAATAACACCTCCATAATAATTTCATGTTATTTTAATTATTCAAGCAGTTTTTGCAAATTCCTTTAAAATAAAGATGATGTTCTTTAATTTCACATGCATCTAATTCTTTAGAGCTCAATAATTCTTTATTTACATCTAGATCGTATATCTTTCCACATTGCTCACATTTAAAATGACCATGTATACTCATATCTATATCATATCTAGTTTCATTTTCCTCTATTACTATCACATTAGCTATTTCTTTTTCTATAAAAAGATTTAATGTATTGTAAACAGTTGTTTTTGATAATGTTGGTATTTCAGTGCAAAGGGCTTTATATATCATATCTACTGTTGGATGGTTTCTTTCTTCATACAGATATTGAAATACTTTCATTCTTTGGTATGATGGTTTTATTGAATGACATTTCAAATATTCACCAATATTCTCTATTTCTATTCCCATTATTCTCCCCTCCTTAACCAATCTAAGTCAAAATTGTAATCATTATATATTTAATGATATAACGATTTTCGAATTATGTCAAGTTAGTTTTCAAATCACTAATATTTTTTTCATAAGATATCTATGAATTCCATTTCCATATTCATTTTCTTGATATTCTACTATTTCATATCCTAAGTGCTTATACATCTCAATAGCTATTTTATTTTCTGGGTCTACTGTTAAAGATATAGCCTCATACCCTTTTTCCTTAAGATACTTTTCACTTTCATTCATTATCTTTTTTGCATTTCCCATATGCCTAAATTCTCTCAATGTACATATACCATAAAGAAATACTTCTTTTTTATCAAAGCACTGCATATATTCTACTATCGAAATTATTTTTTCTTCTTTTTCCAAAACAAATACTTTTCCATATCTAAGAAGAGCTTTCAATATCCAAAGATCTACTCCACCCTTTCCTCCAAAAGCTTCTTCTTCTAATTCTACTATTTCGCTTATGAGAGGTAAATCTGCTCTGTTCAATTCTTTTAAAATCATTTTTTTCTCCTATCTATCAATAATTAACTTCTGAAAGATAAAGCCCATAGGGGTCTGCAACTTTTTTTATAAAATCCTTATTAGGATTTTTCAACATATTCTTCAAATAATTTTCATCACGATTTCCAAAATACACATCTAATGCTGTTCCCATCATTATTCTTATTTGAGATTTCAAAAAAGAATTTCCTTTTATATTTATAATTAACTTATTTTCTTTTTCTTCTGCTGTTATGCTGTATATCTCTCGTATAGATGTTTTACTGCCACAGTCACTAAGTCTGAAATTATTAAAATCATTAACTCCCACTAAAGGCTCCAGTATTTTAACAAAATTATTCTTATCTATTTTTTCATTAACTAATGTCACATATCTGCTTTCAAAAGGATTCTTTATCCAGCTTATTACATATCTGTATGCCCTATCTTTTGCCATAAATCTAGAGTTAAAATCTATATCTGCATCTTCCACTTCAAATATTTCTATATCTAAAGGCAATCCTTTATTAAGAGCATGTTTCAGTTTTTCAACTGGTATAGGAGAACTTGTTAGAAAATTAGAGACTTGTTCTAAAGCGTGAACTCCTCTGTCTGTTCTGCCAGCAGATATCATATTTACTTTTTCTCTTAAAACTATATCTAAAAGTTTTTCTATTTCTCCCTGTACAGTTCTTTTTCCTGGCTGTCTTTGAAATCCATAGAACATGCTTCCATCAAATCTGTATCTGATTTTTATGTTTCTCATTTTTCTTCTCCATATCTCAGTGTTTCAAAAAATATAAAAAAGAGATTCTTTTTAGAATCTCTTATCAGCAAAGTGGTGCGAAGAGAGAGACTTGAACTCTCACGTCTGGGACACTAGATCCTAAGTCTAGCGCGTCTGCCAATTCCGCCATCCTCGCACGATGGTGCGTCATACAAGATTTGAACTTGTGGCAACACGATTAAAAGTCGTGTGCTCTACCAGCTGAGCTAATGACGCATATTAAATTTTAATGGGGTGATCGACGAGGCTTGAACTCGCGACAACCAGTGCCACAAACTGGCGCTCTACCAACTGAACTACGATCACCATATCTAAATCATAAATCTGTAATTTGGATAGTGGCGTATCTGAAGGGATTCGAACCCCTGACCCACGCCTTAGAAGGGCGTTGCTCTATCCAGCTGAGCTACAGATACACTCAGTAGTCTTAAATGGAGCGGGAAACGAGGGTCGAACTCGCGACATTCAGCTTGGAAGGCTGACGCTCTACCAACTGAGCTATTCCCGCATAGATGGTCGGAATAGCAAGATTCGAACTTGCGGCCCTCTGCTCCCAAGGCAGATGCGCTACCGGACTGCGCTATATTCCGAGGCCTTTCTTTCAAGACAAGAATGATTATATCATTTATACAAAAACATGTCAACACTTTTTTTCAAAATATTTCAAAAAATTTTTTTAATCATTTCAAAGAATTGTAGAACCTTTATAAAACCTAGTAAATTTGGGATTGTATTTTGTTAAAATTAATAATATAATATTAAATATATAAAGGAATTTATTCTTACTTCTCGAAAATTACATTAATAACAGAGAAAAAATTTTTTGATTTTTTATTCTGAATCAAAAAATTATTTTTTATCATAAGGAGGATTTAAATATGAATACAAAAAAAGCTATGTCTAGTCTTTTACTAGCTTTAATAATTACAGGTTGTACATCTTCACCTTTCTTAGATGAAACTGGTTCTGTAAGTGGTAAAACTAAAGGAACTGCTGGAGGTGCAGCAGCAGGAGCTTTAATAGGACAGCTTATAGGTAAAGATACAAAAGGAACTCTTATAGGAGCTGGTGTTGGTGCTCTTGCAGGATTAGGATGGGGAGCATATAGAGACCGTCAAGAGCAAGAACTTAGAGAACGTTTAAAAAATACTGAAGTACAAGTTAGCCAAAATGGAGATAATCTAAACTTAAATCTTCCTGGAGGAGTTACTTTTGCTACTGACAGTTCTAATATAGTTTCAAGTTTCTATGGTCCATTAAATTCTATAGCAACTGTACTTGTTCAATACCCAGAAACTAGAATCATAGTTAATGGTTATACTGATAATGTAGGAAGTGCAAGCTATAATGTCAGCCTATCAGAAAGAAGAGCTGCAAGTGTTAGAAATTATCTTATCCAACAAGGTGTTTCTGCTAGAAGAATATCTTATGTAGGATATGGAATGGAAAATCCTAGAGCTACTAACAGTACAGCTGCTGGAAGAGCTGAAAACAGAAGAGTAGAACTAGAAATATTACCTATGAGCAACTAATATTTGAAGCTTAAGCAAAAAAGAGTGTAAAAATTTTTTATACTCTTTTTTTATTTTATTTTTTTCTATTTTAAGACTTCTTTTTTATTTTTTAAATATTTTATTTTCATTTCGAAATTTTTAGAAAATATTTTTTCGTTTTTCTTGACATGAATGTTCTATAATGATATGATGTAAAAATCAAAGTTCAAGGGGGAGATTTTTTATGATTAACACAAGAAAAATAGGTATCATAGGAGCTGGACATGTAGGAAGTCATTGTGCTTTTTCCTTGATATTACAAGGAGTATGTGATGATATAACTTTTGTAGATGTTAATAAAGAAAAAGCTGTATCTCAAGCTTTTGATTGTATGGACACTCTCGCTTTTCTACCACATAGAGCAGTTATAAAAAGTGGAGAAATAAAAGACTTAGGTGATAAAGATATCATAATAATATGTGTAGGTACTATCGATAATATATCAAAAGATCGTCTTTGTGAACTTGATCACTCTTTAAAGATAATAAAATCATTCATTCCTGAAATAATGAAAACTGGATTTAATGGTTACTTTATAGTTATAACAAATCCTGTAGATATAATTACATACTATGTCCAACAACTTTCAGGACTTCCATATAATAAAGTTATAGGAACTGGTACTGGGCTTGACTCTGCAAGACTTCGTAGAATATTAAGTGTTGAAACTGAAATAGATGCAAGATCAATCCAAGCATATATGCTTGGAGAACATGGAGATTCTCAAGTAGCTGTATTTTCATGTGCTACAGTAAATGGAAAACTTCTTCCTGAACTTATAGCAGAAAAACCAGAAAAATTTTCTAAAATAGACTTTGAAGCTATTGAAAAGAAAACCACAGAAACTGGATGGGATATTCTTTGTGGTAAAGGCAGTACTGAATTTGGAATTGCTTGCACATGTACTGAAGTAGTAAAAGCTATTTTTCATGATGAAAAAAAAGTTATGCCTTGCAGTGCTTTTCTTCAAGGAGAATATGGAACTTTTGATATATATGCTGGAGTTCCAGCTGTTATTGGAAAAGAAGGTATAGAATATATAATCGAACTTCCATTAAATGAAAGAGAAAAGAAAAAACTTTCTAATACTTTTGATATTATTAAACATCATGTAGAAATAGGCAGAGAGTCTGTCAAAAATTAAATTAACCTCACTAAAAACATAAAGGTTGATTAGAGTAAAACTTTACTCTTAATCAACCTTTTCATTATAATTTTTAAATTATTTTCATTTTTCAAATTCTGTTCTGTATTTTTCTAAAAATTTCTCTCCATCTATAAATCCTTGGCGATATGCAACAAGGAGCTTATCTTTATTTTTTTCAAATCTATCTATAACAAGAGGTTTCTCAGGAGCTATTACCCAAGCCTTCCCCTCTTTTTCCAATCTGGCTACTTCCTTTTGATTTTCTCTATACACTATATGATGTCTTTTTAGTAGATCCATCATTGCTGGATACTTTCTCATTACTAAAGAACAAAAAGTTTGAAATCTTACAGCAGGCTTTATAAATTTTCTATGACGTGTAAGTATTACAATAAGCTTATCACACCCGTCTCTCAAGGCCTCATTTACTGGTATAGGGCTTGATGTTCCTCCATCCAGATATTTTCTTCCTTTATATTCTACAACAGGTGCTACAAGGGGAATAGATGCTGAAGCTTTAAGTACAGTGCTTCCATCTCTTAAAGAATCTTTTCCATAAAACTCTGCTTCACCAGTTTCAGCATTTGTCACTCCAACTTTAAAATCACAAGGATTAGCAAAAAAAGAATCATAATCGAATGGATCTATCGTTTTAGGAAGTTCATCATAGAGAAAATCCATTCCAAAAAGAGATCCTTTCGTCAGCAGATTATAAAAACTTAAATATCTTTTATCATTTATATACTCAGTGTTTGTACGAAGAGCTCTTCCTTTTTGCCCTGATATATATGAAACTCCATTGGAAGCTCCTGCTGATACTCCAATTAAATAATCCGGTATAAAATTATGTTTAGTAAAGGCATCCAGTACTCCTACTGTATATACCCCTCTCATTCCACCGCCTTCTAATACTAGTCCTGTCTTCATGATATCCCACCTTCATTATAAGTATTCATATTTATTTTACTTTATTTTCTCCAATTTTCCTATAAGAAAATATTTTCATACCTATATTTATTTAATTTTTTTATCTTTTTCTTTTCAATAAAAAAAGATCAGGCTCTATAATATATAGTTACTGATCCTTTTTATATTAGGGTTATCTAATTGTTATTATTTTTGAAATAATCCATTTAATAATTTTTCCATTTCAGTTCTCAATTCTGTACGTTCTCCGTTCCAGTGGTTGACTATAATAGCAAAAGCATATCTTTTATTGTCTTTTTCTAAGTATCCTGCATAAGATTGAATTCCACCCATACTTCCACTTTTAATTCTTGCCTTTTCATTTAGAGGTGTATTTTTAAGAAAACTTGCTACTGTTCCCTCTTTTCCTGCTACTGGAAATAATTCTTCAAATTTAAGTTCTTTTTTATTATCCATATACATAATAACATCTGTCAATAATTTAGTTGAAAGAGTATCTCCACGAGAAAGACCACTTCCATCTCTCATAGTTAATGAATCTACATCTAGTCCTTTTTCTTTCCAAAATTCTACAACATTTACTCCTTCAACTTTTTCTAAAATCTGGAATAAATGTTCAGCATAATGATTATCACTTCTAGTTAGTAATACTTTTATAATTTCAGAAACAGGAGCTGATTTAGTTACAGCAATTACTACAGTATTTTTAGGTCTTTTTGCTGTTAACCTGGCAGTAGTTACTTTTCCATTAAACTTTATTCCATTTTTTTTCATATAATCAGAAAAATATTGTCCTAGGAAAAGTCCTGGATCTGGTATATCACTCTTTATTGTAATTTCTTTCTTATCTTGAGGAACTATTCCATAGAATCCTCTTCTATTTTCAAAAGGCACTCCTCTTACATAAATATCTCTTTTCCCATCTGGTGATACAACAGCCTGATTGTCAAAAGTTAAATCTTTCATTTCAGGTTTAGTTCCAATAATTTTAGGAGTAGTTCCTGGTGCTCCTGAACTTAAATATAGAGTATATATATTATCAAAAATACTTATTCCATAAGTTCCTGGTGCATAGTCAGTTCCCATGTCTTCCCAAAGCCATTTTCCAGGTATCCCATCATATCCAAAGAGATCATCTAAAACTATAATATCTCCATTTACAGAAGTTATTCCAGCTTTTTTCATCTCTTTAACCCAATCTGCCAAAAAAGCTTCTGGAGCTGCTGAAATTCCATCAGAACCCAAAGTTGGATCTCCTCCACCTTGAATATATAAAGTACCCTTTAATATCCCATCTTTATTAATGTTTCCTTCATACATAAGTTTAGTTTCAAAAGTTTTATCTCCCCCCATAACTTCAAGAGCTGCTGCTGAAGTAATTATCTTCATAACTGAAGCAGGAACTAATGCACTTTTTCCTCTATGATCTGCCACAACTTTTCCCGTTTTTAAATCAACTGCATAAAAACTTAAATCTCCATGTTCTACAATTTCAGCTTTAACAAATTCTTTTACAACTTTTGGCTGACTAGATAATTCTCCAGATGACACAGGTAATTTTGTACAACTACTTAGAAAAATTCCTAAAAGCACAATCCACAAACAAGCTCTTTTTTTCATAAAACACCTCTTTTTTAAAATATTTACACTTCTTTATATACCCTATTATTTTTTGAAAAACAAATATTTCTTTTCTATATGTTCAATGTTATCTCTATATATCATTTAAAAAAAATTTACTTTATATATATAAAACAGATGTATTTATCTATCTTAAAAACTATTATATATTCAGTAAACTAAATTAATATTTTTATATAATATTTTTATAAAAAGCATTCTTTATTTCCATATACAAAAAAGACTCAGAATAAAATCTGAGCCTCTTTTATATCAAATTCTTATTTTATTTTTGAACATGCATCTTTTAATGCATCAATAAATCCTTCAGAAGTATAAGTAGCTCCTGCAACAGTATCAAGAGATTCTATATCCTGTGTAGATTTAATTGTAGCTATCAAACTTTCAACAGCAGGACCTGCAATAGCTTCAGTATCTCCATGAGTACATATTATTTCAGAGATTCTAAGCTCCCCTTTACCATTTTTCTTAGCTAATATTTCAACTTTTACATCACTGTCAAATCCTTCAGCAGTCCCTATATATTTTTTAGGCCCTTGTGATTTTTCAACAAATATACAAGCTAATCCTACTACTATAAACCCTATTACACAATACTTTCTTATTTTTTCTACCCTGCTTTCCATCTTGTCCCCCTCATTAATATTTTGTTATTTTTTAGCCATGCACTTTATTTTTATTTTTTTAATGTCCTATATATTTTAAATTAATTATCATTTTTTTTCAATATTTTTTTGAATTTTTTACTTTAATAATTGAATTATAGCTGTACTAACTCTAAAATATTTCTTTTATATCCTATTCTTTTCTTCAAATAAAATAAAAATATCTACAAAAAAAGAAAAAATCCCTTTTTCTCAGAGAGGGATTTTTCTTTTATCTATATATTAAAACATCTTGGGGAAAGATTTTATATGTTTAATATACCAAGGCTTTGTGAAATTATTGTGAAATTTCTAGTAATTATTTTTCTTATATTCTTCTCCCCATATAAACATTGAATCTAATATTTTTTTCAGACTATAACCAGTATCTGTAAGAGTATATTCAACTCTAGGAGGAACCTCAGCAAAAACTTTTCTTTCTAATAATCCATCTTCCTCCATGGATCTCAGATTTTGTGTAAGAACTTTTTGGGTTACACTTCCAATAGATTTTCTTAATTCACCAAATCTTTTTGTTCCTTCAATTAAATCCCTTAATATTAAGACTTTCCATTTATTTCCTATAAGTTCCAGAGTTATTTCCACAGGACATGATGACAGATTCCTTTTTTTCATTTTCTCTCCTTTTAAACTCTTATTTTACTTAATAGTATCTTTTTGGTGCTTATATAACTTTAAAGTGCTTACTTTACAAAATATATCTATATGTTTATTATATACATAAGGAAATAAAATTACAAGTTATCAAGGAGGAAAATTATGAATGAAGTATTAAACTTTTTAAAAAGTAATCCTGTACAATTTTTTGCTACTGTGGGTTTAGATAATAAACCAAAAGTTCGTCCATTCCAATTTATGCTGGAAAAAGATGGAAAATTATTTTTTTGCACTTCAAATGAAAAAGAAGTTTATAAAGAAATTAAAAGTAATCCCTATGTAGAACTATGCTCATCCTCTCTAGAGTCAGTATGGGTAAGACTTCATGGAAAAGTTGTTTTTAAAAATGATCCAGATATAAAATCAAAAATATTAGAAAATAATCCTCTTATAAAATCAATTTATCAGACTCCTGATAATCCTATTTTTGAAATTTTTTATTTAGAAGGTGCAGAGGCTGTATTTTATGACTTCTCTGGAAATCCACCTAAAGAATATTCTTTATAAAAGTTTCAAAAAAGAAAAAATCCCTTTTTCTTAGAGAGGGATTTTTCTTTTATCTATATATTAAAACATCTTGGGGAAAGATTTTATATGTTTAATATACCAAGACTTTGTGAAATTATTGTGAACTTTCCAGTACATTTTTTTACTAGTTCTTTTTTGTTAAGAACTTCCATTTAGTTTCTTGTGTAACTATTGCTACAAAAACCAACATACATCCTATCCCCATTTGAAAGGTCATCCTCTCATTAAGATACCATACAGCAAAAATAGCTCCAAAAACTGACTGAAGAGTTAATATTAAAGCTGTGCTGGTAGAAGAGATATATCTTTGGGCAATTGTCTGTATAGCAAAAGAAATAACTGTACTTATAACTACCAAATATCCTAATGTCCATTTTATTTTAGGAAGGATTGAAAAATCATATCCCTCAAAATATCCCACAAGAATAATAAATATTCCTGCTGTTACTATAAATTGAATTACTGTTATAAGTATAGGATCAGAATCTCTTCCATATTTCTCAATAGCTATCATATGTGCTGCAAAGAAAAATGAACAGCATCCTGCCACCATGTCCCAGATATTAAAAGCTACTCCTTTTTCGATAGTGAGGAAGCCCAATCCAACTGTTGCTAAAAAAGCTCCTATTACAGCATATTTATCAGGTCTTTTCTTGTTTATTATCCATGCAAGAAATGGAACTATTAGTACATATGCTCCTATTATAAAAGATACTTTTGATGCTGTAGTATTTTTTATACTAATTATCATAAAATAAAATGCAAGAAACATAAATATTCCTATTATACTTCCATTTTTTATGTCTTTCATTTTTGCTTTCTTTATCTTTCCTATATAAATAACAAAAAGAAGCAAGGCTGAAAAACCAAATCTAAACATCATAAGTGAAAAAGGCTGAACGATACTCAAAGTGTCTTTTAATACAGCAAATGTAGTCCCCCATACCAAAGCTACAATTGCTAACGTTACAGAAGATGCCATCTTTAATTTTTCATTTTTATTATTTTTCATCTATCCCCCTCTAAGTATCATCTCCAGCTAAATTATTTTATTTCTATTACAGGGAATCTATCTGGAATTACTATTCCAGCTTTAGCCATAACTTTTTTATTCTGTATTTTAACTTTTTCAAGAAGATCTTTTTCATCAAGGAAAAGAATTTCTCTGTTTTTCATTAGCCATTTACCATTGCACATATTAGATTCTACATTTTCACTGCTCATGGCATATACAATATTTGCCACAGGATCAATCACTGGAAGAGAATGAATAGTATCTGGATTTAAAATAATAAGATCAGCTTTTTTCCCAACTTCCAGACTTCCAATTTCTTTTTCCATCAATGCACATCTAGCTCCATTTATTGTAGCCATTTCCAGCACCTGCTCTGCTGATACTGTTTTAGGATTTAAAGTTCTCCCTTTATGAATAAGTGAAGTAAGATACATATCTCTCATCATATCCATTCTATTATTTGATGGAGCTCCATCTGTTCCAATAGACACAGCTATTCCTTTTTCCAACATTTCTGGTATTTTAGCAAATCCAAGAACTACTTTCATTGCTGCGCCAGGGTTATGTGATACCTTTACATCATACAATCTAAATAGAGCTATTTCTCTTTCTGTCAGCCATACGGTATGAGCCGCTACAAGATTAGGACCAAGAGCTCCAAGCCTATTCATATGTTCAACTGTTGTCTCTCCTCTTGTGGCTCTTGTGTAATCCATTTCCTCTTTTACTTCAAGAACATGCATGTGAATACCTGTATTATACTTATCTGCTAATGTTTTTGTTCCTTTTATTAACTCATCAGAGTTGTTAAATATAGTCCTTAGTCCAAACCAGATTTTTATTCTTCCATCTGCTGTATCATTATATTTTTTAAATAACTCCTCCTGAAAATCAAGTTCTTCCTGAGTTGTTTTCTGCCATGCTTTTGGCAGCCCCTCTCCCTCATCCATTGTAGATTTAGAAAGACAAGCTCTTAATCCACACTTTTCTACAGCTTCAGCCATAGCATCTACATATTGTCCTCCAGCTTCCAGAAAAGTTGTCACTCCTGTTTTTATAAGCTCTACACAACAAGCAGTAGAAGAGATAAGAGAGTCTTCATAATTGAAGCTGCTTTCATATGGCCATACCCTTTCTCTCAGCCAAGTAAGAAGAACCACATCATCTGCTACTCCTCTTCCCAATTGCTGCGAAAGATGTACATGAGTATTCACAAGCCCAGGAAGAATAATTTTTCCTTGTACATCATAAATTTCTGCATCAGCATTTACAAGAGAGGGTTCAACTTTTCCCACAGCTTTTATTTTATCATCTTCTATTAAGACAGAGCCATTTTTAAATATCTCTCTGTTTTTATTCATAGAGATTACATATCCATTTTTTATCAAAATTTGAGACATATTTTCCTCCCTCTTATTATACAATTAAGTTTATTATAGAAAGTGTTCCTATTACCCAAAGAATAGGACTTATTTTATTATATTCTTTAGCTATTACATGCATTATAATATATGATATGAAACCAAAACTTAATCCTATGCTGATACTGTAAGTTAATGGCATAAATATTATAGTTATAAATGCTGGCACAGATATTTTAGTATCATTTAAATCTAAAGCTTTTACACTTTTAAACATAAATACTCCTACCATAACTAATGATGGTGCAGCGGCAAACATAGGAACTATTCCCACTATTGGAGTTATCAGAAGAGCTGCAAGAAACAGTATTCCTGTTACAAAAGAAGCAAGTCCAGTTTTTGCTCCAGCAGCTATCCCCGCAGCTGATTCTCCAAATGTTGTAACTGTACTGGTTCCTAAAAATGCTCCTATTATAGTAGAAGAAACATCTGCAAACATCATTTTTCCAAGTCCTTTATAATGTCCATTTTCATCTTCCAGTCCTATTTCTTTAAAACAAGCAATCAAAAACCCAAGTGAATCAAATAAATCTATAAACATAAACGAAAATATTGATCCTAAAAGAGATATTTTCAAAGCTCCAAATATATTAAGTTTAAAAGCTATAGGTGCAATACTTGGCGGCATAGCTATTACTGCATCTGGCATAGTAACAAGCCCACATACCATTCCTAGTAGAGTAGTTATTACTATACTTATCAGTATTCCTCCTCTTACTTTCTTCATTTCAAATCCAGCCATCATCATAAGTCCTCCCACTGAAAGAACTACAGGAAGATTAAATTTACCAAGTGCCACAAGAGTAGCCTCATTCCCAACTATTATCCCCATATTTTTTAACCCTATGAATGCTATAAACAGACCTATTCCAGCAGTTGAAGCTGTTGTTATTGGTGCTGGTATTGCATTGGCAAGTTTTTCTCTAAATCCTAATGCTGCAAGAATAAAAAAGAATGTTCCTGATAAAAATACAACTCCAAGAGCATCCTGCCAAGATACCCCTTTTCCCATTACAAGAGTGAATGTAAAAAATGCATTCAATCCCATTCCAGGAGCCATAGCTATTGGTACATTTCCCATAAACGCTGCTAAAAATGTTCCTATTGCAGTAGCAAGACAAGTAACTGTTATCAATGCTCCCTTATCCATTCCAGACATAGAAAGAATAGCTGGGTTGACAAATATTATATATGCCATTGCCAAAAATGTTGTTATTCCTCCTATTACTTCTGTTTTCACACTGCTGTTTCTTTCTTTAATTTTAAATACTTTTTCTAAAAATAACTCTTTAGACAAAACCTTTCCTCCTTAAATTTCTATATATTTTAAATTATTTGTGACTAAAGAATAAAAAGGATATTAAAAATACCCTCTCAGTTATTATATTTTTTACCCAATAAATATTTTCCCTAAAATAGGTAAAAGAACAGGGACAGAAAATGTTAATATAATTCCTGTTATAAGAGTAACCAATCCTAGTTCTGCTCCTACAAATTTAGTAATAGGTATAAGCATTGTATCCATATTCCCAGCCCCACCAGATGCAATAGCACTTCCTTTACTTATTTTGATTAATATAGGAAGAAAAAATACAGTAAAAAACTCCCTCATTATATTTACAATAAAGCCATAAGTTCCAGCTTCTATTCCAAATTTACTGGTCATAAATGCTCCAGTCAGACTGTAATACCCCATTCCGCCAGCTGAAATAACAGAAATATTTTCAGGAACACCTAATATTTTCCCAGCTACAGCTCCTCCTAAAAGACTTCCCATTAATATAGCCAAAGATATCAGGACAATTTTTACCCCTATTACTTTTACATATTCCAATATTTTCAAATTACTTCCAAGAAATATTCCTACTCCTGTATATAATATTATTAAAGAGATAACCAAAGAATAATTCAAAATTATCTCATAAGATTTATCCATAAAAAAAACACCAATAATTACACCTAATATTACACTTATTGGAATAATTATAGTAAGCGGAGATTTCCCCGCTTCTACTTCTTCATCTCTCCTATTTTCATAATTTTTAAGTTCTAATTGCTTTTTTATCTTTTCTAAAGGAAGGATAGTTTTTTCCAATATTATAGTTAAAATTACACTGAATAATATCCCAAAAATAGAAATAACAGCACAGTTCCATCCTATTTTTCCAAGTTCTGATATAATTTCTTCATTAATACCTGTATTCATTCCAATAGTAGTCATTAAAATTACTATAACTATATTTATTACCATATCTATTTTTTTCATAATCTCTTTTGAAAGATTTCTGATTCCTATTATGATTCCAAAAAAAAGACAGATAAAAGGCATTATTGTCATTTTTTAACTCCTTTTGGTGCTTTTATAAAATCATTCTTTATTCTATCATCTTTTTTGAAAGATTACAATTTAAAGATACTATCATATAAGGGATAAAATATTAAATTGAATGTAAATAAAAAATTATTTCTACATAATTTTAATCATCACATCAAAAAAGGAGCTCAGTAAGAACTCCTTCTTTAAAATACATTTATTCTTTTAATTAAATCTAATTTTTCAATTTTTTATCCAAATGTTTTTTGCCTAATATTACTGCTCCCAGGCTTCCAATTAAAGCTGTCAATTCTCCTGGAATAGGAAGACTATATATTTCAACTCCCATAAAAGCAGTTAAATAAGGAGTTATTATGTGATGAAATATTACTAATATACTATACACATAAAACAGATGCAGAATCCCTCCTCTTTCAAGGAATTTTGAAAACACCTGTAGTCTTTCCTTTTCCACATCAGCCATTATTTGATCCACTTCTTCTGGCTGTAAATATTTTCTTAATATATCTGGTAAAAAACTGCTTACTACATTTAATACAGTTTTTTGAAACATTAATATCACCTCTCTTATTTCCAATTGTTCTCTATGTTCAAATATCTTCTTTTTATATCTTGAGGTGCTTTTTTACCCCATTTCAAACCCAGTTTAAAATCATAGATATCATGGGATTTTAAAATTTTTTTAGTTTTTATAAAATTATGCATAAGTCCATTTTTACTAATATTAAACTGATTATGATAATCTACTAAGTGGACAAAAGTTTTTTCATCTTCCAGTTCTGGCAGTTCATTGAGATTGGCTACATAATTTACCATTTCTTCAATGTGCTTTTTGTCCAGTTCATCTATATCTTCTCTATGATTTTTTAATTTATTATTAAGATCACTTATTTCTTTATCTAATCTTAACAATCTATCAAGATCACTTTTTGTAAATCCACATTTTTCTTTTAAAAAATCTCTAGCTTTTGAATTATGCTTTACATCAAACTGGCTTCTGCCAAAGCTATATCCAGATATTCCCCTGGCATAACTGAATTTACAAATTACATTTTCATTTCCTGAAATTTCATTTAAAGCTATTACATACATAATTTTATTTAAATCAATATTTTTTATTATTTCTTTTATATTTATAAATATCACTCCTTTCATTTAAAAGTTTTATAGTGTTTCTACTTTTTTTCCTAAATATATTTGTCTTTTTAAATTTTGTTCAACAGGAAAGTTTTGGATCCAATTTGCCATATCTGAAACACCCACATTTTGAATCCAATATGGTGGGAACCGTAGAAAAAAATATGGTGCTATATCAGCTGTTTCAAAATTAGTTGGAGTTTTTCTCCATAATTCTATTTTAAATACCTCCATATTCAAACAATTATTATTAGTTCCAATTTCAATTCCAATAGCAGTTGTATCTTTTTCTCCATTGCCAGTTTGCATATAATTATCTAAATACCCTTGTGGATACTGCATTGTATTCATTTGCATTCCATAAAGATCATAATATTTATTTTTATCCTGCTCCTCTGTTTGAATATAAACATTTTCACTTGCTCTTGCTAACTGCATATTATTTACAAGATTGTAATATCCTGTACTTGTATCAAACCATTGCCAGATCATAAAGTCATCTGTATTTCTAGCCCAAGCATTTATTCTAACATGAAAAATACAAAGTATTTTGTCGTTATTTCTTATGGCTTCTTCTACTAATTTCCCTGAAAACTTTATAATTAATGGATATGAAATATTATTAGGCTGTTCTTGAGGTATAGAAGAAGAAAATGGAAAATTCACATAATTATTATCTTTTTGAGTTCCACCATTTATAGCATCTATTAATGGGGTAATATCCATATCAGTTTTAACTGGGACTTGGGAATTATACGAATCAAAATATCTCATTTCTACTTTAAAATCTTCATTATTATTAGCAGATGTTATTTGAGGATTCAATCTTTCCCATTTCTCATATTTCCACTTTACTTTCCCTTCTAATTCTGGATAATTTTCTCTATATATTGGCCTATAGTTTTCAAGAGATAGCCAGTCTTCTGGAGTTTCTACTGTCCTAGTCAAAGTCTCGACAATATCTCCTGCTGTTGCTCCTGTTCCTGAAATACCCGCTTCTCCTTTCCAAGTTGACCACTGAAATTCAGATCCATCATCATATATAAATTTATAATATACTTTTTCATTATCTTCTCTTACAAATTGAGTCCTTACTATTCCATTTCCTTTTCTTCCCTGTTCTCCTTGTTCACCCTTTTCTCCAATATCTCCTTTATCTCCTTTTGGAAGTACAAAATTTAATACTTGTTCTGGACTTTCACCATTTATTATTACTTGTGCTTGTTCTCCTTTTTCAACATTTCCAACAGAAAGAATATTTCCAGGCCCTATATCCCCACGATCTCCCTTTTCTCCTTTTAGGTTATCACTATATTGGTATTCTGTTTCTCCCTCTACTCTTACTCCTAGTTTATTTTCTTCCCAATTGAATTCTAGCCCTCTTCCTACAAGAGATAACAGCCATTCTTCTTCTGTCCCTCCATAACCATTTTTTACTGCTACTTGATATGCATTATACCCATCTTCAACAGTGAACTCTCCTCTTCCTCCATCTGTATAAAGTATCTCATAATAATTAATTTCACCTATTTCACTTTTTTTAGTAACACTTGATATCCCTCTTCCAGTATCTCCCTTTTCTCCTGTATTTCCTTTTTCTCCTTTTTTAGCTGTTATTTCCCCTATAACATTATTATCTTCTCTTATTATCTCATAAACATTGCTTCCATCAACTAAAGTTTCTTTATATTTTACTTCTTTTATAGAAAAACCTCTTGGCCCTTCTATTACATCAGCATTTATATTTAAAGAAATATTTCCTTTTTTCATAATCAAGCCTCCTTTTTATCTCACATATATAGCTCTAAGTGTATGTTTATCTCTTCTTTGTTTTATTCTAGTCACTGTATTAGAAATTCTTGTTACATAGCTATCATAATCCCTATCCCCATCTTCTCCTCCTCTTTGTACCATAGTCACCTGATTATATGTTAGCCAAGCATCTATTGGAGTACTCAAAGAAATAACTCTTTCATTATATCCTGTCCATATAAATAAAATCTCATTATATCCTGATATATCATTGTGTGTTATATCCCCCTGTTGAGAGCCACTCCATATTTTTGTCCAACTTATTAACTTCTGTACTTCTATCCAATTTTGAAATTTTCCTTTATCATTACAAAATTGAATATATCCATTATTATCTTTATAAGCTATTTGAGGTACAAAGTTATTTGTAGCTGCTGTTGATGTTATTACATTTCCACAATACACATCTCCCACTTTTATTCCACCACTTGTACCCCTCTGAACTAGTTTACTTCCTACATTCTCCATTGACATATCTTCTTTATATATTGTTTCTTTCAAAAAATCTTTTATCACTTTATATGAATTTACAATATTGTCCCAGTTAATATTTAAAGCATGCCCTGCTGGAACATCTGCCATAGGTTTATTTATTTCTGTTTTCAATTTTGAATAAACCTCAGGGTCATACATCAAAGCTATTGCTGTTGCTATTTCTTCTAATCTTCCTTTATCAAGTGCCATTTCTCCTCCTTATACTATAATTATCTCTTTATCATCTTTTATTTTGCTGTCATTATACAGCCATTCATTAAGTTTATATTGAATCTTTCCTCCTCCTGTAATAACAGTATTACATTGAAGTTCTCCTATATCATCTACTGATATTACATGTTCTATTGAATACGCTCTCAAAAATAGTGGTCTCTCTGTTAAATTTTCATGAATATACCACAGTTCATCATTGAGTTTCAATTTAGGCATTAAGGTTGTTTCAATTGTATAATTTACCACTGGATCTTTTAAATCTTTCAATGCCTGAGTTGCTAATTTCATAGCCATATCATTTGTAGTTATTATATTTTCTGTTAAATCAAGTCCTAAAGTTAATCTGTTTTCTCTATATCTAAGTATTGAATCCTCATCTTTAAGTTCTATTGTTTTTACTTTATTACTATCATTCTGATCTTTATATACTACTGACACAATATTTCTCACTCTTGTTAAATCTCCTATATAGCTAAATTCTCCAACTACATCTCCTCTAAGAAGCTGATAAGTTATATAGCTTGCTGAAATTGTATCTTCAAAAATCAACACCTGTTTATTTTTAGTTCTGTCATATCTAAAGTACAAACTCCATCCTTTTGAGAGTGCAAGTTTTTGTATTGAGTCCCATATAGTTGTATCTTCAATAGAATAATCTTCTGTCAAAGTAGCTGTATTATATGGATCATACAAAAATTCAATATCTTCTCTTTTATTATCAATTAATATCTGTTTTATTGCATCTTCAAATGTCATTCCTTTAGAATAGGTTTTATTTATTGCCATTACATCAAGATCATAGGAAAAATCCTGACATTCCAAAGAGACATTATGATAACCTCTTCCTTCATATCTTCTTATTTTTCCATCAAATATTATGATGTCTTCAGCTGCATTAAAGAATAATCCAATTACCATTCTTTCGTTTACTGGAAGTTCTGTATTCAATCTTACTTTTATTCCATCTCTTTCTCTAGTAATATTTTCTATATAATATGGAAAATTATCTGGATCATCCTCTTTAGCAAAATAGAGATATTCTACTCCATATGTATCTGAAAAATATTTTCTTGAAAAATATCCAATAGCCCATGGCAAATATGAATATTTATAATATCCTAAAATCTCAACAATATCTGGATCTACATTTGGAATAAAATATTCTCTTGCTCCTGTCCCTTCAAATTCTGCTCTATCAGCATCTAAATCGCTTGCTGTTGTTATTATTAAAAAACCTACTTTTTCATACTGTCTTACTACTCTGTTAAAATATACATATAGACCATTTGCCATTTGAGAAGTATTTTCTATTTTTAAATCAGCCTCTAAAGGTGATAACGAACATTCCTCATTATAGACACTAACCAAATCTATTTCTTCTACTCCTCTTATATTTTTTAAAAGGATATATGTTTTATCTTCACCAGTTAAATTTAAATTGTAGTGATTTGCAGATTTTGCTGTCCTTACTTTTATTCTTACTCTTCTTCCTAGTTGAAATTGATTAGTTGATAAAATAGGCCCTGTTGTAAGTTTTTTATTCTTATCATTATGGATGGTAAGATTAGCAAACTTTTTTAAACTGTCTATTCCAAAATCTTCACTTCCAACTTCAGCTATATTTCCAAGATTTATAGTTGTAGTCCCTACAACCTGCTCTGTAAAGTCTTTCCATAATCCTTCATTATCAAGGAATTCATATTTAACTAGAAATTTTCTCATTATCTATACCTCCTCTAAACTGAAAGAATAGATTTTGCAATTTTTTACCATTCCATCAATTACTGCTGTTTGTGAATTCTCATTCACCTCATCTTTCAAAATAACTGTGTAGTCTTTCCCTGATAATGTAAATGTTTTATACCCCCCTATATCGCTGTATAGAACTTTTTCAAACTCTTCTATGGTATTGCAATAAATATCTGAGTAAAGCATATATTCCACATCTGCTAATGGCACTGTTGTTATATTAAATCTTTTTTTTCTTTGAGTATCAAATGTAGTGGAAATAATTAGGTTTCCTTGATGATTTCTTGTACTATTCAACATAGTAGCAAAATTAGCATTATCAATACTTGCTATACAATTTAATCTTATCCCATTCATAATTATTCCATTATCTTTTAGTGCTTGCGAAATGTATTTGAATCCTCCCTTATATTCATCTGATGTTTTACAAACAAATATCAATTCTTTATATCCTTTTATTCTTGCTAAAAGATTATATAGAATATCCCTTGTTCCTGTATCATCAGCTTTAAGTACAAAACCTCCTTCAAATTCATACTCCTCTTCTTTTCCCATAGCCCATAAAGGAAGAGTGAACCGAGGAGCTACTTCAGGAACAAGTTCAAAATCAAATTCTATTGTTATTTCTTCTTCTTTTTTTGTTATTGTTATTACATGATTACTGTTGTCTGCTTTTATAATTTCTCTTCTCATTAAAACTTATTCCTCCTTGCTTTTCTTATGCTGTCACTTGTTATTTTTATTATCCTCTTATCTAATAATTGATCTCCAAGAGTTATAGGTATCTCAATCTCAAATATGCCATTAAATTCACTTGTCACTTTTTGTCCTAAATTGTATTTCCATAAATTTGTAGACATTCCTTGAACTGCATTTTTACTCATATTTTTATTCAGATTATTCATACTTCCTGTCAAATTATCCACATTCAATCCTAGTTCTCTAAATAATTCTTCCAGTTTCTCATTAGAAATTTCTGTATATTTTTTAATAAGCTCCATATATTGTGTAAGTGATAAATTTTCTAAATCTCCTGTTTCAAGATCAATTCCAAGGTTACTATCCTTTACAAACATTTCTTTTACTACATCTGATACTTTATCTGACATTCCATTGAATAAAACTTTTGACATTTCAGTATTAATAAAAGCATTTTTCAAACTTTCAGCAAGCATACCTTCAATATCATTTCCAAGATCTTCTATACCACCAAAAAAACCTTTTTTAACAACTGCTGCTAAACTATCCGCTGAGAAATTTATAATTCCCTTAATTGTTGCTTTAAGTGTTTTTTCAAGATCTCTATTAGCATTTGTTACTTGTTTTGCAAGTTCTCCAATATCAATAGCTCCATACTTTCCTTCCCCTGTACTTAAAATATCTCCTTTCAGTACTGCTCCACCAGTCAAAGATTTAAACCAATCCATTATCTGTTGTTCATTATACTGAGGCATCAATTGTTTCAATGTAGTCATACTTACTCCATCAGAACCTGATTTTGCTCCATTAAGACTTGAGAGTACATTATCATAATCAGTATTTGCAGAAACCTTATCATAAAGATCTATATAACTTCCTGTCCCCAATTTTAAAAGGTCTTCATTATATGCTTCAACAACATCATCCCATTTGTACTTTCCAGATATTAATCCTCTTTGTAATCTTTCCTGAGCAGCCTTTCGTTTTCTTTCTTCTTTCTTTTTTTTCTTCTTGCTTTTTCTTCCTAATAAACTACCTCCAATACTTCCTAATACCCCTCCTACTTTACTTCCTACAGCTCCTCCAACAATAGAACCTAGTCCACTTCCAATCATACTTCCTAGTTTTCCTTCAGAACCTCCATCAAGGAATGAACTTACTGTATCTCCTATTTTTTGCCCCTCTTGAAATTTTTCAAAAGTAGGAATTGGCTTATTTTCAATAATTTCGACTAATTTTTTAGGAGCTATATCTCTTATTACATTTAAAGTTTTTTTGGCAATTTTAGATCCAAAAAATTTCTCTAATTTTTCTGGAGTTAAGGCACCTATTTTTTCAGATATATTTTTTATAGAATCTTTTTCTGTGATATCTCCAACTAATTTAAACATACTCGAAAGATTCTTTATCCCTGTTTTTAAATTTTCACTATCTTTTTCTTGCATTTGATTAAAAATATTATTATTCTTTTCTTTTGCTTCTTCTGCTTCTGTCCATTCTATTTTAAAAAGTTCATTTTCTGTTATTCTTGGATTTAGTTTTTGAAAATTACGAAGTTTTATTCTATGAATTTCTTCTTCTTTTTTTATTTCCATTTCATAGTTTTTTTTAGTTAACTTAGCTTCTTTTATATTTTTTTCATCTAAGAGTTCTTTAGTTTTTTTATTAAATTCTTTAGTTTTTTCAAGTTTTTCTCTGTTATATTTATTAATAATCTCAAGTTCTTTTTTTTCATATTGTTCCATATTATATTCTGTAATAGCAAAATTTTCACTTTTTATATTAAAAGCTGTTTCTAAAATCTCTAGATTTTCACTCTCTTTATCTAATGTTTTTTTCTTTCCTTCCAAGGTATCATTATATTCTAAAATACCAGTTTTTCCTTCTTTAAAGCTTTTAAATTTATCAACAACTTCTTTATCAAGTATATTAAATTCATTTAAAACTTTATCTAATTCTTTTTCTTCTTCATTACTTAAAATAGTTTTACGCCCTAGATTTTCCAATACTTGAATATTATTTTTCATTCTTAAATTTAATTTTTTTAACAATTTTATCTCTTCATTCTTTTTAGTAAATATTTTCGTAGTTTTCTCTTCTTCTAAATTAGAAGTTATATTCTTATTTCCTATTAAATTCATATTTGATGAAATATCTCCCTGATCTCTATCAAATATTCCTTCACTAATTATTTCATTCATCTTCTCCCTCCTTCCAAATATTAATTTATTCTCTTCTTATCCAACAATATTCCTATCTCATGAAATGTTGAATAATCTCTATATTCTTCTTTTTTCTTTCTCTCAAGAATATCTATTGTTTCTTTGCTTCCAACTATCCCAGCTATTGTATTAATTAATGCATTAGTATGGAATACCTCTCTTTCCAGATGCTTATAGTCAGCTTCAAATATGAGATTTATATCCCAATAAGTCATATCCAATACCTCTTCCTGCTTATATCCTTTGCTCATCACTGTAATAATAAGCTCTCTAAAATCAATTTTCTCTGATTTTTTTTCCTCAATTTTTATATCTGATTTTTCTTTAATCTCTATATTTAAAGGATTGCCTGCATCTTCTATCAATTTTTGAAAAACTTTGTAAAACATCTCATAGCTTTCTTTGATATCAGGATAACTTTCCAGAAATTCTTCATAAGAAAGTTGAGATCCCTGAAGTGAACAATAGATTATCTTAGTAATAATTTCTAAATTTCCCATTCCTGCTTTTTTATACATTTCAATCTCATCTGGATAATATTTTGAAAGTTTTATTCTTGTTCTTAAATTAAGTTTTAATTTATATTCTTTATCATTTATTTCTACTCTCATTTAGCCTCCCATCTTATTTTTTTAAATCAAAATATTCCAATATTTTCATTTAAAAGAACAAGGGAAAGGGGATTCCTCCCCTATTCTCCTTATTGAAATACTTTCTTTTCTATCATTCCTGATTGAAGTTTTAAACTTGCTGTATAAGACAGTGCACTTCCACCATCTAGAGTTCCTGAATGTGTAAATTCTGCGACTTTATAAACTCCTTCAATATATGGAGTATTTCTTTGTTTTAATGCTCCATGTCTTGCTTTAATAGTATATTCTCCATCAAATGCAAAGTTTATTGTAGCAACAGATGGAAAATCTGGATGATAATATCCTTGAA
Organism: Fusobacterium ulcerans; assembly: GCF_003019675.1. Taxonomy (NCBI): domain Bacteria; kingdom Fusobacteriati; phylum Fusobacteriota; class Fusobacteriia; order Fusobacteriales; family Fusobacteriaceae; genus Fusobacterium; species Fusobacterium ulcerans. The sequence goes on from NZ_CP028105.1 coordinate 1,244,014, forward strand.
TTCCATCAATAGAAGATGTTTTTAATCCTCCTATTGCACTTTCATATCCATTTGAATGTTTGTTGTTTGTACTTATTTCTGCCTGTTGCTCAGTAGATGAAAAATCTGTTATTTGAGCTACATCAATATATCCATCATTTTCAAGTAAAACAGCATTTATAAAAGCTGAATTTACAGGTTCATTTGCTAACGTAATTGAACTTGCAGTTGTTGCAGTTACTTTTACTATTTCAACAAGATTAGGGTTTGCCATTCCTTTAAAATTTTCAGCAGTTGCCAATCCAGCTAATTCAGATTTATCAAATAGAGCTACTACAACATTTTTAGGTGCTGCCATTACTTCTACTGTTCCTGTTGTGACTGTAAACTCTTTTCCAGCTAGTGTTCCTGTTAAAAGTTCCATTTTTGGAATTATAGTTTTCATTGAATCTGTATATTCACTTTCATTCTTTATAGCCTCATATGCCTGCATTCCAATGTAAAGTCCAGCACCATTAGGCTGTACCTCTAAAAATCTTTCCTTGCTGTTATGTACTACTTCTTTTATATTTACCACTTTGTATACCTCCTGTATTTTTTTGTTTTAGGCCCTCATGTTAAATTCTCCAGAATTTTCAATTACTTATTTTCATATCTGCAAATGTTAAATTAAAGTTTTTATTTCTTACATAAAAGATTTTGTTCATCCTAATATTAAAATATTGATGCTCTGATAAATTAATTTAACTTTTTATACTTTTTTGTATAATAAGTTTTTAAAAAAATATTAAAAATAAATAACCATAGTCCTTGAAAATTAACATAAGAACCAAGGAAAACATTGTTTACCTTAATTATTGAATCTGTTTTTAATAGGTTTTAGATATTTCATGAAATCATCTTAAAATTATTATACAATTTTGTATAATAAAAGTCAATAAAAACTTTTATATTATTTTTCTTTCATTTTAAAATATTCTCTTTTGCTGTTTATTTAGTTTCTTTTTTCTTTTCGATTAGTCCTTTAAGCATACTTTCTATCATTTCTCTTTCATTCATATCTAGTTTGTCTATATATGACATCAACGGATCTTTTCTTCTCTTAGTTGTATTATTTATTATCTGGATAACTTTTCCATAGGCTGTTATATCACTATTTTCTATTCTTAAATCTTCATATTCCTTATTATCACTTTCTAGTACATACTCACCATTTTTATATTTTAATCTTTTTACCAATCCATCAGCATGATCGCTTCCTTTAGTCAAAAATACACCTATTTCCCCAATCTCTGGCATCAATTCTGTATTTACAACAACAATAGACCCATCCAAAATAGTATCTTCCATAGAATTTCCTTGTACTAAAATAGCAACTACATTATTCCCAGCTGTCTTTGGTATTGAAATAAAATCTATAGGTTCAGCAATAGTTTCTCTCCCCAGTCCAGCAGAAACACTTGAAAATAGTGGAACCTCCATCAATTTTATTGGTTTTACATTTTTCAGTTCAAGAATATTATCTTTAATTACTTCTGGTGTTCTATCAATAGCTATTGCCATTGTAATTTCATTTTTTTCTTGAGAATTTAAATTAAAACCAGAAACAAATTTATCAATAAAGTCATTTTTAGGAGTTCTTCTTCCTGTTTTATAATGCCCTATTGTAGCTACAGGGATTCCTGTTTCTCTTGAAATTTGTTCTAAATTATATCCATTTTTTCTCATAAAATTTTCAAGATATTTTGAAAATTCCTTTTTTTTCTCCATCTCACTCCCACCTTTCTATATTAATTTATTTCTATTATATCTTTTTTATACAAATTTGTAAAATATTTTATCTAAATTTGTATAATTTTGATTTTTATTAATAGATATATAATCCCGAACTTAAAATTTATAGAATATTCTTTTATAAAAACAAAGAGCCCTGATTTCTCAAGACTCCTTACATAATATATTAAGATAATTGATTGTATACTTACTTTTTTTCTATATCTTTCATGAAAAGTTTAAATCCAATATCATCATATGTAAATTCTGCTCTTTTGAACATTGTTAATGATGGTATATTATCTGATTTAACCAATCCAGTCAGTATTTCAAGACCATTCTCTATAGCTTTTTCCTCTGCATATTTCAAAAGTTTTTTCCCTATAGCTCTATTTTGAAAAGTTTTTCTTACAGCTATAAGATCTACCCACATTCCATCATAATGAAGATTGCTTACATAAAGCAGACCTAGATAGGCTACTGGAATATTCTCTTCATAATATACAAATACTTTATAATGGTCATTCTTTTTTATCTTTTCACATAGCATTTCAGAAGTATATGGTATATCATGAAAAGATTCACTATCTATCTATCAATAGCAATTCCTCTGCCATTTTCAAAGAACCATCAAATTCTTTTATCATAATATCACACTCCCTGCTGTTATGAAAATATATTTATTACTTATTAGAAATAGATTCTACTCCTGGCAATTTTTTACCTTCTAAATATTCCAGAGAAGCTCCTCCACCTGTAGAGATGTGAGTAAATTTATCAGCATATCCTAAACTTATAGCTGCTGCTGCTGAATCTCCTCCTCCTATGATAGTAGTTGCTCCTTTAAGATTAGCTATAGCTTCACATACTCCTATAGTTCCTTTTGCATAACTAGGCATTTCAAATACACCCATTGGTCCATTCCATACTACTGTTTTAGCTCCAGTGATTTCTTTTGTAAATAATTCAACTGTTCCAGCTCCAACATCTAGTCCCATTTCATCAGATGGAATTTCATCTACTGATACAGTTTTATGAGGTGCATCATTATTAAATTCTTTTGCTACTACAGCATCTATTGGAAGTATTAATTTTCCATTTGATTTAGCTAGTAATTCTTTTGCTAATTCAACTTTATCTTCTTCAACTAATGAAGTTCCTGTATTTTTTCCTAAAGCTTTTAAGAAAGTGAACATCATAGCTCCACCAACTAAAACTTTATCAGCTTTAACTAGTAAATTTTCTATAACTCCAATTTTGTCAGAAACTTTAGCTCCTCCTAGTATTGCTACTAGAGGTCTTTCTGGAGCATCAACAGCCCCTCCTATAAATTTTATTTCTTTTTCCATTAAGAATCCTGCTGCTGTTTTTCCTTCTCCAATGTTTGCTGCTATTCCTACATTTGAAGCATGTGCTCTGTGAGCAGTTCCAAACGCATCATTTACAAAAACATCTCCTAAAGAAGCCCAATATTTTCCTAACTCAGGATCATTTTTAGATTCTTTTTTGCCATCAAGATCTTCGAATCTTGTATTTTCGAACATCATGATTTCTCCATCTTTCAATCCAGCAACTGCTGCTTCTAATTCAGCACCTCTTGTTGCTGGTACAAATTTAACTGGCTGTCCTAAAAGCTCAGCTAATCTTTCAGAAACTGCTTTTAGAGATTTTTTAGCTAAATCCTCTTCAGTTTTTACTTTTCCTAAATGAGAAAAAGCTATTACTTTTCCTCCATTTTCAAGTACATATTTGATAGTTGGAAGAGCTGCAACTATTCTGTTGTCATCAGTTATTTTTCCATCTTTCATAGGTACATTGAAGTCTACTCTCATTAATACTTTTTTACCTTTAACATCTAAATCTGTTACTATCTTTTTAGCCATTATTTTCATTCCTCCAAATTTGTTTTTAAAAATAGCGGAACCTTCAAGTTCCGCTATTCATTTCTATTTAGTTATTCCAAATTCAGTAATTATTTAGATAATTCTACGAATTTTTTAAGAGTTCTTATTAATTGAGAAGTGTAAGACATTTCGTTGTCATACCAAGCAACAGTTTTAACTAATTGTTTGTCTCCTACTGTCATTACTCTTGTTTGAGTTGCATCAAATAGAGATCCATAGTGAATTCCAATGATATCGCTAGATACTAATTCTTCTTCAGTATATCCGAAAGATTCGTTAGCAGCAGCTTTCATTGCAGCATTTATTTCTTCTACAGTTACTGGTTTGTTAAGAACTGTTACAAGTTCAGTTAATGATCCAGTAATTACAGGAACTCTTTGTGCAGCTCCATCTAATTTTCCTTTTAAAGCTGGGATTACTAGACCAATAGCTTTTGCAGCTCCAGTTGTGTTAGGAACGATGTTAGCAGCAGCAGCTCTTGCTCTTCTAAGATCTCCTTTTTTATGTGGTCCATCAAGTGTGTTTTGGTCATTTGTATAAGCATGGATAGTAGTCATTAATCCTTCTACAATTCCATATTTGTCTTCTAATACTTTAGCCATAGGTGCTAAACAGTTAGTAGTACAAGAAGCTCCAGAGATAACTGTTTCTGTTCCATCAAGGATATTATCATTTACATTGTAAACTACAGTTTTAAGATCTCCAGTTGCTGGTGCAGAGATAACAACTTTTTTAGCTCCTGCTTTAATATGATCTTCTGCTTTTTCTTTTTTAGTGAAGAATCCAGTACACTCAAGAACTACATCTACTCCTAGATCTCCCCATGGTAAGTTTTTAGGATCAGCTTGTGCAAAAGTTTTGATTGTATGTCCATTAACTACGAAAGCATCTTCTTGAACTTCAATAGTTCCATTGAATCTTCCTTGTGCTGAGTCATATTTAAATAAGTGTGCTAACATGTGTGCATCTGTTAAGTCATTGATTGCTACAACATCAAATTCTGGGTTCTCAACCATTAATCTTAATGCTAATCTTCCAATTCTTCCAAATCCGTTAATTGCTACTTTAACTGCCATTTGTATTCCTCCTAAAATTTATTATTTTTTTATTTTTATAGTAATATAGTTTTTTGCTTATTTTCTATATTAACTATATAATATGTTTGCCTCTTTGTCAATTAATATGACAGAACTAATTTTAATCTTTTTGCGATTAGTTTTTTATCATGTAGTTTGTTTATTTTCTGCTTTCATATCTCTTGTTTTATAGTTTTTAACCTTTTCTGTATTTAGTTTTCTGTTTCTGTATCCTTTTTGTTCATCAGCTGGCTTTCCTTATAGCTGTTCATTATCTGATGATGGTGAATAATTCATTGGGCTCCCTTAAGATCTTTTTCATATCATCTGGGATATCTATTTCCACTGTTTTTAGTTGTCCTGTCTCTACATCTGAAAATTGTGTTTTGTATGAATGGAGCATCTGTCTTTTAGCTCTTTTGTCTTCTCCACCATAAAGCTCATCTCCTAAGAGAGGATACCCTTCCAGAGCCATATGAGCCCTGATTTGATGTGTCCTTCCTGTAAGAAGTTCTGCTTCTATCAAAGTAAGATCTTTAAACCTTTTTATTACTTTTATTTTAGTTTGAGCTTCCTGACCTCCATCTTCTACAGATATCTCTCTTCTTCTCAAATCATCTCCTATTTTTCCAATAGGTCGGTCTATAAGGAATTCATCTTTTTCTACTGTTCCTTTTACTATAGCCTTATAGAATTTATTTACTATTCCTTTTTCTTGAAGAAAAGATTGAGCAAAAGAATTTTTAGCTACTATGATAAGACCTGAGGTATTCATATCCAATCTGTTGTAAAATCTTGGCACCATTATCTTTCCAGTTGTTTTTAGAAAATAATTTACCACTCCATTAGCAAGTGTTTTATCTACTTTCTTTTGAGTCGGATGTACTATTATATATGGTTCCTTATCTATGAGAAGTACATTCTTATCTTCATAAGCTACCTTGATAGGTATCTCCATAGGTATTATTCCAGTTTCCTTGTCTTTTTCCTTTATTAAAAGTCTGTTTAACTTCCTTACTTTCTTGCTATTATTTTTTACTCTTTTTCCGTTGAGATATATTTCTATATTTCTCAATCCTCTTCCAGAATATCCCTTTGTTTCTTTTAAATATGTTCCTATTTCATAACCATCATATTCTGGTTCTATTATAAATTTTTTCATTAGTTCCTCTCAATTCTCAAGAATTTTTATGCTTATACTTATATTTTACTATAATTATCAAAAAAAGTTAATCAATATATTTTTAAATTCCAATTTATTCAGTATTATTTCTTTTATATATTTTATCCATTTATACATTATATTAATATCGTTATAAAATCATTGTTTTATCTACTTTATATATAGAAATAATATATATCTTAAATTTAAAATTTGAATAAGGTTATTCCTAAAAGAATATAATAAAAGTTAATTTTTCTTCTATAATATTATATAATATAAGGAGCGAAAGTTAATTTATATACAGTGCTACACACAAGGAGTAAAAAAATGAATTTAGATGAACTTGTTGTCTTTGGTATATCCCATAAAGAATTAAGTATGTCTGAACGTGAAGAATTTCTCTATCAGAATCCTGAGGAAATTATACATTCTCTCCTATCTCAAAAAAAGATAGATGGCTATGTTAATCTTTCAACTTGTCTGAGAGTAGAATTCTATCTTCAAGTTGCAGAAAATTTTTCAACTGAAGAACTTTTGGAATGTTTTTCATTCAAAAAAGGGATATTTATAAAAACAGGAGAAGAAGCTGCTGAATATCTTTTTAAAGTAAGCTGTGGTTTTTACTCTGTCATAAAAGGGGAGGATCAGATACTGGCTCAGATAAAAAAAGCTCATTCACTTGCCATGGAAAATAATACCTCTTCTAAAATACTTAATATTGTATTTAATAAAGCTATTGAGCTTGGAAAAAAATTCAGAACGGAAAGCAAAATATGCCATAACGCTCTTTCTCTTGAAGCTATTTCTTTAAAATTTATCAAGGAATCTATTGGCTTTCTTTCAGATAAAAAAGTTCTTATTCTTGGAGTAGGAGATCTAGCTCAGGCTATTCTTTATCTGTTAGTAAAAGAAAATGTAAAAAATATAACAATAACTAACAGAACTCATCATAAAGCTCTGGAAGTACAGAGTATTTTTGATGTAGATGTTATTAGTTTTGAACATAAAAATACTGCTGCTGTAGAAAGCGATGTAATAATAAGTGCTACTTCTGCACCTCATCTAGTACTTAAATCTGAAGAGATAGTTCCTTATCTCCATAGCGATAAAAAATATACATTCCTTGATCTCGCTGTTCCTAGAGATATAGAAGATACAATAGGTACTCCTGAAAATGTATCTCTTTTTAACCTTGATGATATCTGGAGTGTGTATAACAAAAATTTAGAGACAAGAGACTCTCTAATGAATAGTTACAGTTATCTGGTTGACAAACAAATGATAAATCTAAAAAAATGGTTTCAATATTATGAAGAAAGGACTATATAAAATGAAAAAAAAGATTGTAATTGGAAGCAGAGGAAGTATTCTGGCAATGGCTCAAAGCGAAATGATAAAAAAAATGCTGGAAAATAATTTTCCTGAATTGGAATTTGAAATAAAAAAAATTGTTACAAGTGGAGATACTGATCTTGTAAGCAACTGGAACAATAGTGATAAATCTCTCAAAAGTTTTTTTACAAAGGAAATAGAAGTTGAACTTCTAAATGGAACAATAGATCTTGCAGTACACTCTATGAAGGATATGCCAGTTGTATCTCCTGAAGGGTTAATATGTGGAGCTGTTCCTGACAGAGAGGATTCTAGAGACGTTCTTGTATCTAAGTCTGGAAAAACTCTTATGGAACTTCCAGCAGGAGCTATAGTTGGTACAAGTTCTCTTAGAAGAACAATGAATCTTAAAAATCTTAGGAGTGATCTTGAAATAAAGCAATTGAGAGGTAATATTCATACAAGATTAAACAAATTAAAGAATGAAGATTATGATGCTATTCTTCTTGCTGCTGCTGGTTTAAAAAGAGTTGGATTAGAAAAAGAGATAACAGAGTATCTTGATCCTGAAAAATTTCTTCCTGCTCCTGCTCAGGGAGTTCTTCATATTCAATGCAGAGAAAATGATGATGAAGTAAAAAAAATATTGAAATCTATTCATAATGAAGATATAGAAAAAGTGGTAGTTATAGAGAGAGAATTTTCTAAAATATTTGATGGAGGATGTCACACTCCTATGGGATGTCATTGTATCTTAGATGGAGATAAAATTACTCTTACAGGTATCTATTTTAAAGGAGAAAATGGATATTCAGCTTCTATCACTGAAGATGCTGCTTTAGGAATAAAAACTGCTCAAAAACTTGCAGATATCATAAAGGAGAAAATAAATGACTAACAAAGGTAAAGTTTACATAATGGGGGCTGGTCCAGGTGACCTTGAATTGCTTACTCTAAAGGGAAAAAGAGCTGTAGAGGAAGCTGACTGTATAGTTTATGACAGACTTATCAATCCAAGAATACTGAATTTTGCAAAAAAAGATGCTGAAATGATTTATCTAGGTAAAGGAAATACTGAAGGTGGAGTCATTCAAGATGAAATAAACAGAACAATTGTAGAAAAAGCTTTAGAAGGAAAAATAGTTGCAAGAGTAAAAGGTGGAGATCCTTTTGTTTTTGGAAGAGGAGGAGAGGAAATCCAATCTCTTTATGACAATAATATTCCTTTTGAAATTATACCTGGAATAACTTCTTCTATATCAGTACCTGCATATGCTGGTATTCCTGTAACTCATAGAGGAGTAGCAAGATCATTTCATGTATTTACTGGTCATACTATGGAAGATGGAACTTGGCATAATTTTGAGGCAATAGCTAAACTTGAAGGAACTCTTGTCTTTCTTATGGGAATAAAGACTCTTCCTATTATAGTGGGAGATCTTATCTCTAATGGTAAATGTTCTGATACTCCTGTTGCAATAATAGAAAAAGGAGCTACATCAGATCAGAGAGTAACTGTTGGAACTTTAAAAACTATTGTTGATATAGCAAAAGAAAGAAAAATAGTTCCTCCTGCTATTACAATAATTGGTGAAGTAGTCAACTTAAGAGAAACTTTCAAATGGTTTGAAGAAAAAAATCTTTTTGGTAAAAAAATTCTTGTAACAAGAGATAAAAAACAAGCTGGAGAATTTTCAGATAAAATAGAAAAAATGGGAGGAATAGCTGTGGAACTTCCTTTCATAGAAATTGAATCTACATTGGGAACAGTTTCAAAAGATATGCTTCAGGATTATTCAGCTGTACTTTTTAATTCTCCTAATGGTGTAAGAGAATTTATGAGTAAAATAGATGATATAAGAATTCTTGCTCATTTGAAAATAGGAGCAGTAGGAAGTAAAACTAAAGAAATTCTTGAAAGCTATAAATTAAAAGCTGATTTCATGCCTGATGAATATTTAGTTTCTAAACTTGCTGAATTATCTCTTGATTATACAAAATCTGGAGATAAAATTTTAATAATAACATCAGATATATCACCTTGTAATGCTGACAAATTCAACTCTATCTATGATAGAGAATTTCATAAAATGGTAGCTTATAACACAAAGAAAATTGTAAGAAATAAAGAGGAAGTTTTAAAAACTTTATCAAAAATAGAAATAGTTACTTTTTTAAGTTCGTCTACTGTTGATGCTTTTTATGAAAGTATAAATGGAGATATTGAAGCTGTAAAAAATATGAAATTTGCTTCTATCGGTCCTGTAACAAGTGATACAATGAAAAAATATGGTTTTTCTGTAAATTATGAAGCTACTGTTTATGATGTAAATGGCGTTTTAGAAGCTGTTAAATAGGAGGAATATTTATGTTTACTCGAACTAGAAGGCTTAGAAGTTCTAAAGCCTTAAGAGATATGGTAAGGAATGTAACAATTAATCTTAGTGATTTTATATATCCACTTTTTATGGAAGAGGGAGAAAATATAAAAGAAGAAATATCATCTATGCCTGGACAATACAGATGGTCAATTGACAGAGTAGGAGAAGAGCTTACGGAGTTAAAAGAGCTTGGTGTAACTTCTATTCTTCTTTTTGGTATTCCAAAGCACAAAGATTCTCTAGGATCAGAAGCATATAATGATAAAGGAATTGTGCAGGAAGCTGTGAGATATATCAAGAAAAATTTCCCAGAATTTCTTATAGTTACTGATGTATGTATGTGTGAATATACTTCTCATGGACATTGTGGAATCCTTAATGGATGTGAAGTTTTAAATGATGAAACTCTTAAATATATAGCCCAAACTGCCCTTTCTCATGTAAAAGCTGGAGCTGATATAGTTGCTCCTTCAGATATGATGGATGGAAGAATATTAGCTATTAGAGAAACTTTAGATGAAAATGGATATGTAAATACTCCTATCATGGCATATAGTGCAAAATATTCTTCAAATTACTATGGCCCTTTTAGAGAAGCGGCTGATTCTGCTCCTAGTTTTGGAGATAGAAAAAGTTATCAGATGGACTACAGAAATTCTAAAGAATATTTTAGAGAAGTTGAAGCTGATATGGCTGAAGGAGCTGACTTTATAATGGTAAAACCTGCTCTTGCTTATCTTGATGTTATCAATGCTGTATCCAACATTGATCTTCCCATTGTTGCCTATAATGTAAGTGGTGAATATTCTATGGTAAAAGCTGCTGCTCAAAATGGATGGATAGATGAAAAAGGTATTGTTATGGAAAATATGTTTGCTATGAAAAGAGCTGGGGTAAATATAATAATAACTTATCATGCTAAAGATATAGCAAGATGGTATAAAAATGGTGAAGTTGCTTTCTAAGAATTATACAAGGAGGAAAAATGGAGCATAAAATTTCAACTGAAATTTTCAAAAAAGCTGAAAAATATATTCCTGGAGGGGTAAATAGCCCTGTAAGAGCTTTTAAATCTGTTAATAGAAAAGCTCCTATCTTTGCATGTAAAGGAAAAGGTGCAAAGATATGGGATGAAGATGGGAATGAATATATAGACTATATCTGTTCTTGGGGTCCATTAATTCTGGGGCATAACCCTGAAAATGTAATAAATGGAGTTAGAGAAGCTATAGAAATGGGAAGTTCTTTTGGTCTTCCTACTAAAATGGAAGTAGAACTTGCTGAACTTATTACTAAATGCTGTCCTTCTATTGAAAAAGTTAGACTTACTACTTCTGGTACAGAAGCTACTATGTCTGCTGTAAGAGTAGCAAGAGCATATACAAATAGAAATAAAATATTAAAATTTGAAGGTTGTTATCATGGTCATTCTGATTCACTTTTAGTAAAATCTGGATCAGGACTTCTTACTGACGGATATCAAGACAGCAACGGAATTACAGATGGAGTATTAAAAGATACTCTTACTGTACCTTTTGGAAATATTTCTGCTATTAAAACTGTTCTTGAAAAAAAAGATGTGGCTTGCCTTATCATGGAGCCTGTTCCTGCTAACATGGGTATGATTTACCCAGATGTAAAATTTTTAAAGGAAGTAAGAGAACTGTGTACTTCTACTGGAACTATTCTAATATTTGATGAAGTTATATCTGGATTCAGATTAGCTCTTGGAGGAGCACAGGAATTCTTTGGCATCACTCCTGACATGACTACTCTCGGAAAAATAATAGGAGGAGGATATCCTGTTGGAGCATTTGGTGGTAAAGCTGAAATAATGGAACTTATTGCTCCTGTTGGAAGAGTGTATCACGCTGGAACTCTTTCTGGAAATCCTGTATCTGTAAGGGCTGGATATGAAACTATAAGTTATCTGTATAACAACAGAGAAACTTTATATAAAACTTTAGAGGAAAAAACTCAATATCTTGTAAATAATATAAAAGAGCTTGCTGCAAAATATAATGTTCCTGCATGTGTAAATACAATAGGTTCTCTTTTTACTATATTCTTTACTGAGAGACCTGAAGTAAATAATCTTGAAGATGCTCTTTCTTCTAATACTGAAAATTTTGCAATCTATTTCAATACAATGCTTGAAGATGGAATTGTTTGCCCTCCATCTCAATTTGAAGCTCACTTCATTTCAATGGCTCACACTAAAGAAGATTTGGATAAAACTCTTCTATCTATAGAAAAAGCCTTTAAAGTTATTGGAGAAAAGAACAATGGAAAATAATTTTTTCCCTGTATTTCTAAATATGCGGAATAAAAAAGTCCTTATAATAGGAGCTGGAAAAATAGCCTTTAGAAAAGCCGAAACTCTTTTGAGTTATGGTGCAAAAATTAAGGTTATTGCAAAGGATATAAAAGAAGAAAAATTTAAAGAACTGGAGAATATTGAATTATCTTTGGAAGATTTTAAAGAAGATATGCTGGAAAATGTATTTATGGTAATTGCTGCTACTGATGATTTTACATTTAATAAATATATTTTTAATTTATGTGATAAAAAAAATATACTTACAAATAATATAACTTCTAAAACAGAAATGAACTGCCGTTTTTCAAGTATTTATGAAAATGATGAATACCAAATCGCTATCTCTGCAAAGGGAGATCCTAAAAAATCAAAAACTCTTAAAGAAAAAATAAGTAAACTTTTTAATGATTAATATACTAGGAGGTAGTAATGAAAAAAATTATCCATACTGAAAAAGCCCCTGCTGCTTTAGGACCATATTCACAAGCTGTGGAAGTCAATGGAACTCTTTTTGTATCTGGTCAGATACCCTTTGTTCCTGAAACTATGGATTTGATATCTGAAGATATCCAAGACCAGACCAAACAATCTCTTGAAAATGTGAAAGCTATCCTTGAAGCTGCTGGATACACTTTTAAAAATGTGATAAAAGCTACTGTCTTTATAAAAAATATGGAAGATTTTGCTCTTATGAATGAGGTATATAATGAATACCTTGGAAATATAAAACCTGCAAGAGCATGTGTAGAAGTTGCAAGACTTCCTAAAGATGTAAAAGTAGAAATAGAAGTTATTGCTGTAAAATAACAAAAAAAGGTCAGTAAAATTTTGGTACTGACCTTTTATATTTCATATTACTTTGCTGTTTTTACTTTAGTTGGAATAAATTTTACTATTGGTAAAGGATAAATTGTCATTCTTTCTCTTGTTTTTGGATTGCTGATTACTCTAGGTTTTCTTTTAAGAAGAGAAAAAGTTCCTACTCCTTTAAATTTTATACTTCCAGCTTCAACAATATTATCTTCTATTAGATTTAGAAATGCTTCTACATCTTTTTTAGCATCTGCATTAGTAATTCTTTTCTCATAATTTTCTTTATATTTCTTTATAAATTGTAATTTATCCATCTATCTTCCCCTCTTCAATCTTATTGTTTATAGATTTTATAAGACCTTTTCCAGAACTGAATTTCATTTTTCTGCTTCCAGGGATTGTCATGTCTCTTTTTGTTTTAAGCTCTATTATTCTTCTAGGTCTAACATCTTTCATCTCAAAATTTCCCCAGTCTTTGAATTTAACTTTTTCCCCCTTTTCAAGAGACTCTTTCACAGTTTTCCAAAAAATATTAACTTTTTCTTTAGCCTCTTCTAAATTTTTTAACCCTCTTTCTTTCATATACAGTTTTAAAAACTCTTTTTCTCCCATTCCAGCTCCTTTTAAAACTAATTTTATTTCCCCGTGATTCTAAAAAAACTAAACTTGTCATGTGACATTTTATTAAACTCTTAAAAGCACATGTATTTAAACTGTTTATTATTATTTTAGCGTTTAAATATGTTTATGTCAATATAATTTATTAATTTTATCCATATTTTAAAAAATATCGTGTATATTTTAGTATTTAACCTATTTTTTTATACAAAAAAAAGACGACTATAAATTTCAAATTAATTCCATAAATACTATTAATTTCTGAATTTTAATTTATTTTAGCCGTCTTTATTATTTTTTATTTCATTTCTATATATTCACTTGGCTGCTTTTTTTGATTTCTTCCCTCAAAATATGAACTCTCTTCCAAGATCAGTTTAGAACTTATTATATCTCCTACTACTTTACTATTAGTTAATATTTCTACAATATCAGCCTCCAGTTCCCCTTTACATATACCACTTACAATTATCTTGTATGCTTTAATTTTTCCATTTACTCTTCCACTTGTACCTATTGTCACTACAGCATTTGAAATAATATTACCTGTAATCACCCCATCTATGTGAAGATTACACTCATTAGTAATATCCCCTACTACTGTACTCCCTTTTGAGATAGCGGTCATTCCCTTTGCTGAAAAATCTATCTCTACTTCTTTATTGCTTCTGCTAAACAATCCCATACCTCCCCCCTTTTTAAATTTATTTATTAATATTCAGTTTTATCTCTTTAGATTTTACTCTTTTATTATTTGCTCTATGTCTTATAGATTATATGTTTTTTCACCTTGTGTCAAACTTTTTTTCTTTTTAAAATTTTTATCTTATCTTATATTTTATCAAAAAAATTATTTGCTTCTATAATCCTAATTATATTTTTTATTTTTTCGTTTATAAAACATTTGTTTTTAAAATTCTTCTCACAAGTTTTAACTTGTGACAATATGTACAAAATATTGTTTTACTTTCTTCACAAACTTCTGTTATAATACAAATATAAAAGAACAAGATTGGTAATAAAACAATCAAGAGTTTTTGTGCTAATTTTGGGAACATTTATTATTTTATTTTTAACATCTTAATTGTACTGGAGGTAAATATCATGAAAAAAGAATTAATGAACAAAGAAATAACAAACTTGGATATACTTGAAAAACTTTATAAACATAGCAAATCAACAGAAAATAGAGATAAACTAGCTGAAATGAAAGATGAGCTTACTATGCTTGATGATTATTTTCTAAGATATGCTAAATAATTAAAATTGACCTTGAAATATTTTTGATTTTATACCCGAAAAAAAGACTGTGGAAATTACTCCACAGTCTTTTTTTATCTTTCATCTCTTGACAAATCCTCTTTCAATTCGTATAATAATCATAATATTGCACTGATGCATTCTCTTATAGGAATACTTACAGTACAGACTGATCAGGTCATATGACTGGGCTGTTAAAAAACGGCAGCAGATGAAATCAACAGCATCTGTGGGACAAGTGTGTTCCATAGGTGCTTTTTTTATACTAAAATAATTTTTGGAGGTCAAAATTCATGAAAACTTTAACAAACGAACAGACTGCTATGAAAGTTTCCTTTGTTTCAATTATATGGAATATCATTCTATCTGTTTTTAAACTTTTTGCTGGAGTAGTTGCTCATTCAGGAGCTATGATTTCAGACGCTGTCCATTCAGCTTCTGATGTTTTAAGTACTTTTATAGTCATCATTGGAGTAAAGATTGCAAATAAAGAATCTGATAAAACACATCCTTATGGTCACGAAAGAATGGAATGTGTAGCTGCTATATTGTTATCTGCTATTCTTTTTGCTACTGGGTTAGGTATAGGATATAAGGGAGTTATTATTATTTCCTCAAATGATTACAGTCATTTAACAGTTCCAGGAGTTCTTGCCCTGGCTGCTGCTGTAATATCTATAGGAGTAAAAGAAGGAATGTATTGGTATACAAGAGCTGCTGCCAAAAAAATAAATTCTGGTGCACTTATGGCTGATGCATGGCATCACCGTTCAGATGCTCTTTCATCTGTAGGAAGTTTTGCTGGTATACTTGGAGCAAGACTTGGTTATCCAATATTTGATCCTATTGCCAGTGTTATCATTTGTATTTTTATTTTAAAAGCAGCTTTTGAAATATTTATGGATTCTATAAATAAGATGACTGACAAAGCTTGTGATGATGAGACTATTGAAGTAATCAAATCTCTTATTTTGAAACAAAAAGGAGTTCTTGGAATAGACCAGATCAAAACCAGATTATTTGGAGATAGAATATATGTTGATGTAGAAATTCAGGCAGATGGAAATATTTCTCTTAAACAGGCACACGACATAGCTCATTATGTTCATGATTCCATTGAAAATAATATTCCTAAAATAAAGCATTGTATGGTTCATGTAAATCCAGTGAATAAATAGAAAGAAGAAGCTGACTTTCGTCAGCTTCTATTTTAATTACATTCTATTTTTTTCTTATAATCATCCCAATAGTATCGAAGTATTTTCCACCTTCTGCCTTCATCATACCAATATCATGGTGAGCATATTCATTATCACATTCCAGCCATTCTTTCCAAGCCTCATCATGACATTTCAATGATTCACATTTTTCAATAGTAATTCCTTCATTTTTAGAAAAAAGTTCATACCACCAATATTTAGTATAAAAATTCATATTATCCTGCCAGAAAGGGCGAAGTTCCTTAGGTATCTCCCCATTTTCAAACTCTTCTTTCAATCCAGGTATAGCCATTATAAACACCCCATTTTCCTTCAATAAAGGAAGTATATGTTCTCCAAAAAATTCCTCTGTATTTCCAAAATAATGGTAAGAATCTATTGTTACTATTACATCAAAAAATCCATGAGCAAAAGGAAGTTGATGAGCTTCAGCTTTCAAAGGAATTATCTCTTCTTCCAAATCTACTTTTTTAAATCTCTCATAATTTTCTGTAGGATCAATCCATAAATCAGCAGCAAATACGCTTGAATCATATTTTTCAGCTAAAAATATAGATGTTATCCCTTTTCCACATCCTAAATCTAGTATTCTTGATCCTGTTTCAATTTTTATTCCATTTGTAATTTCTTCGATTATTCTGAAGCTGTTAGGCCCCATCATATTCTCCATCAAAAACTTTTTGCTATATTTTATATTCATTATTTTCTCCTGTTATTTATCTTTCAAAAAATTTCTCCACAAAGACTCCTACTCCATTTTCATCATTGGTAACAGTTCTTTTGTATTCAGTTTTTTTCAATTCTTCTGCTGCATTAGCCATAATTACAGGACAGCCAGCAGTATCCAACATAGAAAGGTCATTTTCATTATCTCCAAATGCCATTGTCTGCCCTACATCTATTCCTATATCCTCTGCTACCAGTTTCAGAGCTGTTCCCTTCCCGCATTGAATATTCACTATATCCATAACCCCATCTCCTGACCCAAAAATATTCAGTTCTTTTTCATATTTGGCAGTTACATATTTTCTAAGTTTTTTAAATCTTTCTGCATCTCCTACAAATACCATTTTTTCAAATTCTCTTCCCAATGGTTTTCCATCAGTTATATGAAAAAATTCAAGTTCTTTGTTTGTTCCATATTCTTTTACATACTCAGGATCTATTTTTGTAAAATGAACTTCTTTTCCAGCTGTAGCACTATAATTTAACCCCATTTCTACAGCTCTTTCAAGAATGTCAAGGCAGATACCTCTATCCATTGATTTAGAATAAATCAATTCTCTATTTTTATATATTTTTGCTCCATTAAAGCAGATATGATATTTAACATTTAAACATCCTGTCAAATCAACTATACTATATAAATCTCTTCCTGAAGCTATAACTAATTCTATTCCTTCATTACTTTTTCTATTTAATATATCTCTATTGAAATCTGACACTCTCTTATCTTTAGTCAGGAGAGTTCCATCCAGATCCATTGCTATTAGTTTCATCTATTCTCCTTTACTTCTTTTTTTAAATAAACGATACCTTTTTTATTGTACTTTGTCAATAGAGTTATTTACAAATACAGAAATTGGAGATATAATCAAATTAGGAAATGTGTGTAGAAATTAAATTTTTGAGGAGTGATTTTATGGAATGTAATGTAAAATGTGGAAATACTCATGTAGCCGAGTGTACTTGTCCTAAAGATTGTCCTAATCATGGAAAATGTTGTGATTGTGTAATGCATCATAAAAATGATATAGGAAATCTTCCTTTCTGCCTTAGACCAAAAGAATAATATCTATACAAAAAAGAAGCTGAATATCTAACTTACAATCAGCTTCTCTTTTTTATTATCTCAATTTTTTTATAAAATCTTCTGCTAATTTTTCTCTTATCCCTTCATATTTCTCAGGAATTGGATATCCTTTCAATCTTATATGAGGTTTATTTTTTCCATGAAAATCACTTCCAAAAGTCATAAGAAGATTATTCTTTTCTGCTTTATTATAGAAATATTCTATCTGTTCTGGAGAATGATATGTACTGAATACCTCAAGCCCATCTATTCCTTCTTCTATTATATCATCTACTATTTCCAGACAATTCTTAAAATTATTTCCTGGATGAGCTAATACAGCCAACCCTCCACTTTCTTTTATCAACTTTACTATATCAACCATAGGTCTGAACTCAACAGGTACATAAGCTATTTTCCCTTGTGAGAAAAAATCCCAATAGAAATGTACAAAAGGCATATCACTCTTTGCTCCGTTATCAAAATATTCCTTTAACAATGGATTATTTTTATTTTTCTCCTCTTCCAGTACCACTTCTCCTATTATTTCTCCAGTAACTATATTCCCAGCAGCTATTTTAAATATTTTCTCTTCATTTACTATAAGATCTGTATTTTCTTTAAGCTTCTCTATTTTTATTTTAGCTATTGCCATTTCTTTTTCAAATATCTCATTTTCTATTTCAAGAAATTCTTTTCTTTTATGATCTATTCCATAGCCAATCATATGAAGATTTATACCTTTATATACACAATCTATCTCCACTCCGCTTATCACTTTTATTCCTGCTTTTTTTCCATACTCTGTCATTTCATCTACTCCTTTTACTGAGTTATGATCTGTAAGAGCCATTATTTCCATTTCCTCTTTTTTCCCTATAGCAATTATCTCTTCTGGCGAAAATTCTCCATCATCACTATATAGAGAATGCATATGTAAATCTATATTTTTACTCATACCCTACCCCCTTATTTCTAATTATCTCTATTTTATCAGAAAAAGAAAAAGTATTCTTCTCTTTTCTATAATTTATATTAATTTTCTTTACCCTTATTTTTTAAAGCATCAAAAATATCCATTAATTAATAATTTTGATAAATAAAAATTAATATTGTCCAAAATGTTTTTGAAAATAAAAGAGAGTGATTTTTTCTGTCACTCTCCTGAATATTTTTTATTCTTTTACAAATACTTTTTCTATTTCTCCCACATACATTATGTGATAATCTTTATCAGGATAACATTCTTTATCAGAGTCTTTATCTATAAAAAATTGCTCTTCTAAAGGCTGGGCATAAAGCTTTCTGCATATAATAACTGTTTCTGCCTCCTTAAATACTGGAATTCCATCTTCATGTTCCACAGTAAGTCCTGCTTTTTCTATCTTATTTTCATCTCTTCCAGAAGCTGTTCCCAAATATCCCAACTGTTTTCTATAACTTTCATTAAAGAAAGTAAGTGAAAATCTTTCAGCTTCATCTACAAATCCTTTAGTAAAACGTTGAGGACGAATAAAAATAAAAGCTACATTCTTTCTCCAGAGAACTCCAAGTCCTCCCCATGAAGCAGTCATAGTATTTACCTCTCCACTGCTTTTTTCAGCAGTTATAAGCATCCATTTCTTTCCTATCATCTCAAAAGTGTTTTCATTTATTTCTTCAGCCTTGATCTCTTTAAAATTTTTCATATGATACCTCCTGCTCTTTATTTTTTGCATTTTCCTCATATTTGAATTATAATATAGATACTGAATAAAGTACAGAATTTTCAATAATATCCATCATAAGGAGAGGTTATGAATAAAATACATTATTTAAAAGGAGATGCTGTATATCCCCAAGCAAGAGGGAATATCATCATCACTCATATATGTAATGATATAGGAGTATGGGGAAGAGGATTTGTAATTGCTCTTTCTGCTAGATGGATGGCTCCTGAAATTGAATTTCTCATATGGCGTAAAGAAGGAAATGACTTTTCCCTTGGTAATGTCCAATTTGTAAAAGTTACTCCTACTATAACTGTTGCTAATATGATAGCTCAACACGATATTATCTCAAAAAATGGAGTGCCCCCTATCAGATATGAAGCACTTGAAGAATGTTTAGAAAAAACAGCTCAAAAAGCTGTAGAACTTGAAGCTTCTATACATATGCCTAGAATAGGGTGTGGATTTGCAGGAGGAAGTTGGAAAACTATTGAAGATATTATTCTTAAAACTATTATCTCAAAAAATATTGAAGTTTATGTATACGACCTATAGGAGAAAGGGGGAGTTATGGAAATATCCCTGTTAGATATAAAAGAACATGTAAAAAAGTATGCAAGTGCTATATCAAGTCTGATAAATGTTGATGTTGGTATAGTTGACAAAAATATGGTCAGAGTCACTGGAACTGGACTGTATAAAAATATTGAGGGAGTATATGCCTTAGGAAGTGTATATAAAAACTCTCTGGAAACTGGAAAAACTAATATAATTGAAAATCCAAGACAGCATGATCTATGCACTGAATGTTTGGATAAAAATAAATGCAGAGAAAAACTTGAAATAGCTACTCCTATTTATTGTCGTGATGAAATAGTAGGAGTTATTGGTCTTGTCTGTTTCAGTGATGAGCAGAAAAAAAAGATTCTTTCTGATATTGATTCTTATCTGAGTTTTACAAAACAGATAGCAGAATTTATAGGAATAAAATTTTATGAATATCAGGAAAACCTTATGCAGAAAGACAGAGAATCTACTCTTAACACAATCATAGACAATATCAGTAAGGGTGTTATTATCAGTGACTGTAACGATGTTATCATTAACATAAATAATATTGCTTCAGCTAAATTGAAGCTAAAATCAGGTGTTTTAGGAAAAACTATGAAACTTGTGAGCCAGAATGACTATCTTATGAACGAAGAAGTATTTAATATGGTGATAGAAAATGAAGAATATAATGTAGCAGGAAAAATAATTCCACTGAAATCTTTCAATAAAACAAGAAGTAATGCTTTTGTTTTTGAAGATGTAAAAAAAATCAGCAGAAATATTCTTGAAATGACAAGCAGTGACAATATGATTACTCTGGAAAATATTTATGGAACTTCTGCTGCTACACAATCTCTCAAAGAAAATATTCAAAAAATAGCTAATACAAATTCTACTGTTTTGATTACAGGAGAAAGTGGAACTGGGAAAGAACTTGTAGCTCGTTCTCTTCATTCTCATGGCAACAGAAGAAACAAGCCTTTTGTTGTAATAAACTGTTCTGCTATTCCTGACACTCTCCTGGAAAGTGAACTTTTCGGATATGTGAAAGGAGCTTTTACTGGTGCCAGCCAAAACGGACGTATGGGAAAATTTGAACTTGCCAATACAGGGGTTATATTCCTAGATGAAATAGGAGATATGCCTCTTTATCTTCAAGCTAAAATATTGAGAGTAATTCAAGAGAAGAAAATAGAACGTATAGGTTCTAATAAGAGTATTGATTTAGATATAAAAATAATTGCTGCTACCAATGTGGATCTTGAAAAAAAGATAATGGAACAGAAATTCAGAGGCGATTTGTATTACAGACTGAATGTTATTCCTATTAAGCTTCTTCCATTGAGAGAAAGAAAAGAAGATATCATTCCTATTATTAACAGTTTAATAGACAAATATAACAGACTTTCTGATAAATATGTTCACTCTATAGATGAAGATGTAAAAAAAGCTCTTATCAACTATGAATGGCCTGGAAATGTAAGAGAACTGGAAAATGTCATGGAACTTATGATAAGTATGAGTGGAAGTAATGGAATAATATCTTCAGACCTTCTTCCTGATAACATACTTCATCATTTTGATACTGCCCCTTCTTCAGTAGAAGAATTGATACTTAATGATAAATCTGAATTGGAAGATTTTGAAAAAATAGAAAAAGTCTATATAGAAAAATCTCTTGAAAAATATGGAGATGACACTGAAAGTAAAAAATACATAGCTGATAAAATGAGCATTGGACTTACTACTCTATATAGAAAAATGAAAAAATATAATATAAAGTAATTGGAGGAATCTATGAAAAACCTAAATCTTCTAATAAAGCCTGCTTCCAGCAGCTGCAATCTTAGATGCAGATACTGTTTTTACCATGATGTAGCAGATAACAGGAAGATACCAAATTATGGAATAATGAATGACACTACCCTTGAAAATATGGTGAAAAACGCTTTTCAAACTGCTGAAAATTCTGTTAATTTTGCCTTTCAAGGAGGAGAACCAACTTGTGCAGGTGTAGATTTTTTTAAAAGATTTCATGAATTTGTAGAAAAACATAATACTAAAAATATAACTGTAAATTTTTCTCTTCAGACAAATGGTACATTAATAAATAAAGAATGGATATCACTGTTTAAAAAATATAATTATCTTGTTGGTTTATCAATAGATGGAAACAGAGAAATTCATGATAAATTCAGACTAGATGCTGAAGGAAATGGTACTTTCAGAAAGGTATTGAAAACTGCCAAAGATTTTTCAAAAGCTGGAGTTGAATTTAATGTGCTTTGTGTAATAAATAAGGTTGCTGCTGAAAATGGCAGACTTATCTATAATTTTTTTAAAAATAATGGATTCCGATATTTTCAGTTTATTCCATGTCTAGATAGTTTTGAAGGAGGAGAAGAGGATTTCTCTCTAACTGCTGACGACTATGGAAAATTTCTTGATGAAACTTTTGATGAATGGTACAAAGATATTATCTCTGGTAAAAAAGTAAGTATAAGATATTTTGACAACCTTATAAGAATGGTTCTTGGACAGGAGCCAGAAGCTTGTGATATGGTAGGTCACTGTAATTTAAATGGCATCATAGAAGCAGATGGAAGTATATATCCTTGTGATTTTTACGTTTTAGATAAATATAAACTGGGAAACGTAAATGATACTTCCATCGAAGAGCTATTCAAAAGTGATGTAGAAAAAAGCTTTTTACAAAGTTCTATCAATACAAATTCTAAATGTAAAATGTGCAAGTATCTAAAATTATGCAGAAGTGGATGCAGAAGGCATAAGGAAATGAATTCAGAAGGTGTATGGGAAAATAGATTCTGTTCAAGCTATATGAGTTTCTTTGACAAGAATCTGCCTAAAATGATTAAAATAGCAGAATTTCTTTTAAAAAATCAATAAAAAATATTTGAGAAGTCTTTCAGTAGTTATTCTCTTCAAATAATTAATATTTATTTTATATCTCTCTATTTATAATTTTAACATTTTGTGTTATAATCTTCTATATCATTGAAATTTAAGGGGAGATTTTTATGAAAAAAATTATGTCATTTTTCTTTTTATTATTTATTTTTGGATGTTCTAATAATATAAAGATAGAAGAACAACCTAAACCAAAAATAAATTATTATTCAAATATAAAAAATAAAAACATAGAATTTTTAGGTTTAAAAAATAATTCTCGTTTTATAAACCAATATGGATATTCCTATTTTACAGAAGATATTGCTTTCGTCCTTGAAAAGCAAGGCCTCGCATTAGATAGAGCTGGTTTTATAGTTGACAATATCACTCTTGATAATTTAAACACTTATAAAACAGATAATCGTTATCTTTTATTTGGTGAAGTAAAAGACTATGATACTTTATTCATTGATAACAAAGAAGATGTTGGAACTTCATCTAAAGTAATTGTTGGTCTTTTAACCTATGGTATAGGAGCTGGATTACTTGAAGCTTATGATAATACAAATAGAAAAACTTTTGTCAATTGTAAAATAGATATAAATTTCTATCTTTATGACAAAAAAGAAAATAAAATAATTAAAAAAATTCCTATTTCTATTGAAGATAAAGATATAATCGAAGGCTCTTGGTCTAATACATCTGTACAAGACCAAGATAAGATATATACTTTATATTTTATTAAAATTTTTAATCAAATTGGAGATAAACTATTTTTAGAATTAAATTAATTTTTTAAAAAATTTTATAATAAAAGCTACCAATAGGTAGTTTTTTTTTCTCTTCTATTTTTTTAAATTTATTTTGAGCTTTTTAATTATTAGTATTATATTTTTTGAGTGAAAAAATTTTTTAATACCAATTTCTTTTCTAAAATTATAATAAATTTATATCATTTTCCTATGTCAAACATATTTTTTCTGATATACTAATAATATTGAAATAAAAAATAAAAAATTTATATATAAAGGAGAATTTAATTTTTATGAGTATCTTAGATGTAAGCAATGTCAGCCATGGATTTGGATCAAGAAAAATCCTTGAAGATGCATCTTTCCGTCTTCTTAAAGGAGAGCATATTGGATTGGTAGGAGCCAATGGAGAGGGAAAAACTACCTTTTTAAATATAATAACTGGAAAACTTCTCCCTGATGAAGGAAAAATAACATGGTGCAACCATATTACTACTGGATATCTTGATCAATACAGTACCCTTGAAAAAGGAAAAACTATTCGTGATATTCTTCGTTCAGCCTTTGCCCATATGTATGATCTGGAAAAGGAAATGATAGCTGCTTATGATAAGATGACTGACTGTACACCTGAAGAAATGGAAGTCCTTATCGAAGATGCAGGAGAAATACAAAGTATTCTGGAAAGTGGTGATTTCTACTCACTGGACTCTAAAATAGAAGAATATGCAAGTGGTCTTGGACTGGTTGATATAGGTCTTGATCGTGATGTTTCTGAATTATCAGGAGGACAGAGAGCAAAGATACTTCTTGCTAAAGTTCTTCTGGAAAATCCCATGATACTGATACTGGATGAGCCTACAAACTTCCTTGATGAAAACCATATTATATGGCTGAAAAATTTCCTTCAGAATTATGAAAATGCTTTTATTCTTGTTTCTCATGACATTCCATTCCTTAATGATGTTGTAAATGTCATTTATCATGTAGAAAATGCCATACTTACTCGTTATTCTGGAGATTATTATCAATTCAGAGAAATGTATGAATTGAAAAAAAGACAGATAGAGCAGGCATTTAAAAAACAACAAAAAGAAATAGCTCATCTGAAAGATTTCATTGCCCGTAATAAGGCAAGGGTAGCTACTACAAATATGGCAAAAGACCGTCAGAAAAAATTGGATAAAATGGACATAATTGAAATAGCTAAAGAAAAAATCAAGCCTTCATTTGAATTTACATCAGCTCGTACTCCAAGCCGTGAAGTTATTACTGCTGTAAATCTTGTAATAGGTTATGATGAACCTTTAACAAAACCTTTAAACTTTACATTAGAGCGTAACCAGAAGATAGCCATAAAAGGGGTTAATGGATTAGGAAAATCTACTCTGTTAAAAACACTTCTTGGTATTATAAAACCAGTATCTGGAGAAGTTGAACATGGACAATTCCTTGAAATAGGATATTTTGAACAAGAAGAAAAATCTACTAATGTCACTGCTTTAGATGAAATTTGGAATGAATATCCAAGCATGACAAATAGAGAGGTAAGAGCAGCTCTTGCTAAGTGTGGATTGACTACTGATCATATCACAAGTCAGATGCAGGTACTTTCTGGAGGAGAAAATGCCAAAGTACGTATATGCAAGCTTATGCTTAGAGATATAAACCTATTGGTAATGGATGAGCCTACTAATCATTTGGATATAGATGCTAAAGAGGAACTAAAAAAAGCTATAAGAGAATTTAAAGGAACTGTCCTTCTAGTTAGTCATGAACCTGATTTCTACATGGATGTAGTTACTGATGTATGGAATGTTGAAGATTGGACGACTAAGATAGTATAATTATAAATTTTCATTTTGAAAAAAATACAAATAAATTATTTTCATTTTGAAAATTTTTTCATTTTGAAAAAAATATAAATCTCTCATATTGTAGTTATACTACTGATTGAGAGATTTTTTTATTGGCATAATTCTTGCTTATTATTACAGTGAGAAAAGTCTGTCTAAAGTAATCAGATAGATAAATTAAAATGTAAATTTAAAATTGGGAAATATAACTTTAAACAAATTTAAAATTATCATGGGAGGAAAAAATATTATGGAAAAAACAATTGAAAAAATAATGAGTATCTTGGCTGAGGAAATAGTACCTGCTGAAGGATGTACTGAACCAATAGCAATAGCCTATGCTGCAAGTAAACTTACAAGTGTATTAGGAAACGTACCTGAAAAAATAGATGCTTACCTTTCTGGAAATATAATCAAAAACGTTAAAAGCGTGAAAATACCTAATTCAAATGGAATGGTAGGAATAGAAGCTTCTGTAGCTATGGGAGCTATCTTAGGAGAATGTGAAAGAGAACTTATGGTAATCTCTCATGTTGATACTAGCCGTCTTCCTGAAGTTCAAAAATTTCTTGATGATAACAGAATAAATGTTTTCCTTAATGACAGTGATGTGAAACTTTATATCAGATTAGAAGGAACTTGTGGAAATGATACAGCTTCTGTTGAAATTCAAAATTACCATACTAATATCACTAAAATTACAAAAAATGGAGAAGAGGTTAAAGGATGTCTTTGTGATGACTGTACATCAGCAGACGTTATGACTGACAGAACATTTCTTACTGTAGAACTTATCCATGATTTAGCTAAAAATATAGATTTATCTCTTATAGAACCTGTTTTCAAACAAGTTATTGATTATAATACTGCAATAGCAAAAGAAGGTCTTTCTAACTACTATGGTCTTTCTATTGGAAAACTAATGAAAGAAGGTATGGAAGAAGGAGTTTATGGAAATGATGTAAGAAATAATATGGCAAGCTTTGCAAGTGCTGGAAGTGACGCAAGAATGAATGGATGCTCTCTTCCTGTAATGACTACAAGTGGAAGTGGAAACCAAGGAATGACTTGTTCTCTTCCTGTAATCAAATTCTGTGAAATGAAAAATATTCCATATGAGCAATTAATCAGAGGGCTTTTCTTCTCTCATATGACAACTATACATATCAAAAGCAATATAGGAAGATTATCAGCTTATTGTGGAGCTGTATGTGCAAGTGGAGGAGTAGCAGGAGCTATATCTTTCCTTTCTGGATTCTCTCCAGCCCAAATAGATTCAGCTATTGAAACAACTCTTGCAACTCTTTCTGGAGTAGTATGTGATGGAGCAAAGAGTTCATGTGCTACAAAAATAGCAAGTGGAGTAGCTGCTGCATTTGATGGTTACTATGCTGCAAGTAAAAATAGAAAATTTGAATTTGGTGAAGGAATAGTTGGAAGAAATATTGAATCTACTATTAAAAATGTAGGAACTCTTGGACAGGTTGGAATGAAAATAACTGACGATGTTATCCTTGATATCATGATAAAAAATAAATAGATAAAAGTTAAAAATTAAATGCCTCATATTTTTGAGGCATTTTTTATTTGTTTTATAAAAATAAATTGTAAAATACTTTTATCCAGTATATACTTTAATAGATGATTATTAATGTTAATAGACAAAGGAGAAGAACATGAAAACAAAGCTATTTTTTTTACTACTTTTTTTATCTGCTTTTACAAATATTTTAGCCGAAAATCTTCAAACAAAAAAAGTTCATATCTCCTTTAAGTATGAAAAGCAGTTTAAACTATCTTCAAATCAATTTGCTGTATGGATAGAAAATGAAAATAATGAACTAATAAAAAATATATTTGTTACAAGATTTACAGCCACCAATGGTTATTCAACGAGAAAAGAAGCTCTTCCCATCTGGGTAAAACATTCAAATATTAAAAATTATTCAAAAGAAAGAGTAGATGCTATATCTGGAGCTACTCCAAAAAGCAGTCATCTTTCATATATTTGGGATTGTACTGATCAAAATGGAAACCCTGTTCCAGCAGGCACATATATTTTTTTTATTGAAGGAAGCACTCACTGGAAAGATGGAATTCTTTTTGAAGGAACTATAACTTTAGGTGATCATCCCTATATTGTAGGTCCGTTTATAAAAGATTTTACCAGAGAAGCTCTGAATAGTAAAATGATAACAGATGTAAATGCTGAAATAAAATAAGGAGATAATCTTATGGAAGTAGATCATATTTATATATGCACTGATTATAAAGCTCCCGTTGGAGACTTGTTGAAAGAATTTGGACTTATTGAAGGAACATCAAATATTCATCCTGGCCAGGGAACTGCTAATAGAAGATTTTTCTTTCATAACTTCATGCTTGAACTGTTGTGGATAGAAAACTTAAAAGAAGTAAAAAGTGATTTAACTAAACCTATGAGACTTTTTGAAAGATGCAGTAAAAAAGATAAAAACATCTCTCCTTTCGGGATAGGATTTAGGTCAACAACTGAAAAAAATGAGAAAGCTCTTTTTCCTGTTTGGGATTATTATCCTATTTATCTTCCTGATTTTTTAAAAATACAAGTAGCTGATAGTACTCCTCTTAATGAGCCTATGTTTTTCTATCTCTCTTTTGCAGGAAGACAGGACAAGTATCCATTAGAAAAATTGGAGAATATGAAACATAAACTACCTCTAAAAGAGGTTACTGAAGTAAAAATGCATATAAATAAAAAAGAAAATTTTTCTGAAGCTGCTGAAATAATAAATAAAACGAATAGCCTTATATTAATAAAAGATAATGAAAACTATCTTGAACTTACTTTTGATAATCATATCTTAAAAAAAGAAAAAGATTTCAGACCTAATATTCCATTGATAATAAGGTGGTAATAAATACTTTGCCCAAATTCAGTATACATGATATACTTTAATAGAATAACTAAAAAACATTTAAAATAACTATTTAATATATACTTTTTACAGGAGGGAAAAAATGAAAACAGAATATATAGAGACTGCTGGATGGGATGCTATTACAAGAGCTTTTGAAAAACTATATCCTGAACAGACTGATCCTATTCACTATGCCCCTATAATATCTTGGCGTTTAGGTGGAGAAGATCCTTTAGATGGCATTAGTGTCTATGATGGAGGAGACTACTATCATTTTGTCACTTATGGTCTTTCTGAACTGTATGATAAGGAATCTGAAGATTTTGACTACAGTGGATATGGATTTGAACTTACATTAAAATTAAAAAAATCTTCTTTAAAAAACGATGAAGAAGAATTAAATTGTATATGTGGAATTTTACAAACACTTGGAAGAATAACTTTTGAAAATGGAGATATATTCCAACCTTTCGAATACATCTACACTGGTCAAAAAACTGGTATGGATTCTAAATCAGTATCTAATATTACAGGTTTTGTAACTGTTCCTGATGAAGCTGGAGAAATAAATACTCCAAATGGACTATTACAATTTGTACAACTTGTAGGTATGACTGATGCAGAATTAAAAGCTGTTGCAGATAAAAAAAATACTGTTGAAGAAATGGTGGAAAAACTTGGTCACACTTTGACTGATTTTAAAAGAAAAAGTTTAGTGTAATATGTATATAGTCAATAATAATTTTTTCTCAGGTGATATATATGATCCAATTAAAGAAAATAACAGGAAATAAAAAAATCTATCTTGATTTATTACTCTTAGCCGACCCAGAAGAGAAAGCTATTGATAAATACATCAATAATAGTGAAGTTTTTTCTCTTATTGAAAATGAAAAAGTTTTAGGACAGTGTGCTGTCACTGAAATAGACAAACATAAATGTGAAATAAAGAATATAGCTATTAATGAAGATATTCACAAGAAAGGCTATGGAAGAAAATTCATCAATCTCATATGTGATTACTATAAAGATAAATATACTTCTATATTAGTAGGAACTGCTGATGCTGGAGTAGAATTCTATGAAAAGTGCGGATTTAAAATTTCTCACAGAATAAAGAATTTCTTTATAGATAATTATGATGAAGAAATTTTTGATAATGGAATTCAATGTGTAGATATGATTTATTTAGAGAAGAAGATAAAATAAGGGTGGCATAGCCACCCTTATTTTTATAGAAGTCCTGCGTCCTTCATAACTGCTTTTATTTGTTCAGTTTGTTCTTCAGTTGCTGGTAAGAAAGGTTTTGTACAATACTCTTTCATTTCTACTCCATGAAGTATCATAGCTTTTTTCATAATAGGGATAAATGGAGTTCCTATTGGATAAAGATCCATTAATTTATCTACTATTTTTTGAATTCTAGCAACTTCATCCATATTTTTTGCATTTATTGCTTTTACCCAGTCAGCAAAAAGTTCTGGACATAAGTTTGAAAGTCCTCCAATACATCCACTTCCTCCACATAAAATATTATGAACAAAGTTTTCGTCAAATCCTGATAATACTATAAAATCAGGAAATTCTTTCAATACTGTAGTCATAAGTTTTCTAGTATGTCCCATTTCACTTACAGTATCTTTAAACCCGACTATATTTTTATGTTTTCTAAGAAGATTTAATGTAACTTCTGGAGTTAAATCATGTCCTGTTCTGTCAGGGAAGTTATATAAATAGATATCTCCTTTTACAGCTTCTGCTACTTTATCATAGAAAAATTCTACACTTTCATTAGAAAGAGCAAAGTAATATGGACTGATTATCATTACAGCATCTGCTCCAGTTTCTATTGCAAAATTTGAAAGTTCAACTGTATCTTCTACTGTCATGCAGCTAGTTCCAATATATACTTTTGTTCTTTTATTTACATGTTCTACTACTAATTTAATAAGTTCTTTCTTTTGCTCAGTAGTCATAGAGAAAAATTCTCCAGTACTTCCCATAATTACAAGTCCATCTACTCCACCTTTAATAAGGTGATCCCATACATTTTTATTACCTTGAATATCCAGATTTCCATTTTCATCAAATGCAGTTACTACTGGAGTCAAAAAATTTGCTTTTTTCATAATTATTCTCCTTTTATATATTTTAAATAGTTGCTCTTTATTCTATAATGTTGACAAGTTTTCCTATTTCTGGAATTTCACAAGTCACTGTATCTCCCTTTTTCATAAATCCTTGAGGTTTCATTCCCATTCCTACCCCAGAAGGTGTTCCAGTTATTATTATATCTCCAGGTTCAAGAGTTATTCCCGCTGATATTTCAGATATTATCTGAGGAATATCCGCTAAAAATAATTTTGTGTTTGAAGACTGTCTCAATTCATCATTAACATAACTTTTCACATCTACCTCTAACGGAAATGGAAGTGCTGTTTTATATAGTATACATGGTCCCATAGATGAATAAGTATCCAGACTTTTTCCTCTGTACCACTGAAGATGTGACTGCTGTAATATTCTAGCAGATACATCATTGAATACTGAATACCCAAAAATATACTCCTCAACATCTTCTTTTGCTATATCTGATCCTTTTTTACCTATAATAACTGCCAGCTCTACCTCGTAGTCTAAATGTGTATCCAGGTCCATTCTACTTTTTACTGCATCCCCTGATCCTATTATTTCACAAGCTCTTTTGGAAAAATATACTGTTTTTGCAGGTTCAGTGAAATCTTCTTTAAAACTTTCTTTAGTTTCTTCCAGATGATCTTTATAATTTACCCCTACACAGATGATATCATGGATAGGCCTTTTAATTGGTGAGCATATTTTGACTTTTGAAACATCATGTTGAACATAGCCAGAAATCTTTCCCCCAAAAGTTTTCTGAAGCTGTTCAAGTTCCTCTTCAGTGATATTTTCTATAAGATCAATCATTGAAGAAAACTTTCTGCCATTTAACACAGAAGATATCTCAATGATTTTTGATTCATCATTATTGAAAATACCCAATTTCTCATTGTTTTCACTTTTAAATCTTATAAATTTCATTTTTCACCTTCTGAGTTTTAGGCTTATATAAAGTTAGTAAGCAGAGAAAGAGCTTTTTCTCCGCTTACTATGATAACCTTTATATCTACATTTTATACATAGTTACATAATCTTGCAATAGCCATTTCTGTATACCCTAAAGTTTCTGCTTTAGTTTGTTTTCCATTAGCTACTTCTATTACTTCTTGTAAGAACTCTTCTCCAAGTTCTTTAAGTGTTTGTGGTCCATAAATAACTGGGCTTGCATCTATATCAATATTATCTGACATATTAGCAAATGTTATTTTATTTCCAGTAATTTTAATTACTGGTGAAATAGGGTTTCCTGTAGGAGTTCCTCTACCTGTAGAGAATACTATAACTTGAGCTCCTCCTGCTACCATTCCTGCTACTGATGAAGGGTCATTTCCTGGAGTATCCATTACTACAAGTCCTTTTTCTTCTACTTGTTTTCCATAATCATATACTGCTGTAACTTCTGTATGTCCACCTTTATGAATACATCCAAGAGATTTTTCTTCAAGAGTTGTAATTCCTCCTGCTATATTTCCTGGTGATGGATTTCCGTCTCTTACTTCCTCTCCAACTAATTGAAGAGCTTTTTCATATCTATGTACAATTTCATATATTCTTTCTTTTATTTCTGGAGTTTTAGCACGAGCTGCAAGGATATGCTCTGCTCCTATAAATTCTGTAGTTTCAGAAAGAATAGAAGTAGATCCAAGTGCTACTAAACGATCACTTAGTTCTCCTATAAGTACGTTTGATGCAAGACCACTTGTAGGGTCTGATCCTCCGCATTCAGTTCCAACTATAAGTTCAGATATTGGGAATTCTTCTCTTTGAAGTTTTGAAGCTTCCTGTGCCATTTTTCTTCCAGCACGAACTGCTCTCTCTATTGTTGTTATAGTTCCACCATTTTCTTGAATAATGAATGTTTCCATTGGTTTGTTTGTTCTTTCTCTTATTGCATCTACAACTAGATCCATTTGACAGTTTTCACATCCAAGAGAAACAACTATTATTCCATATACATTTGGGTTAGCTGCCATTCCAGCCATAACATCCATAGTAAGCTGTTGGTCTCCTGCTACTTGTGAACATCCATTCTGATTATTAAATGTTACTGCTCCTTCTATTTGAGAAGCTATTATTCTAGTAGTATCTGATGCACAAACACTTGCTGGTAAAATAAATATTTTGTTTCTTACTCCAACTCTTCCATCTGGTCTTCTATATCCTAAAAAATTCATATTACATTCCCTCCCTATTCTATAAGTTCTCTCTGTGACTTTCTACATTATGAGTATGTACATGTGCTCCAGCTTTTATATCCTCAGATGCAATTCCTATATGCTCTCCATATTTAACTACTGGTTCACCTTTAGCTATATCTCTAGTTGCAAATTTATGATATATTTGAATATCTCCAAGAGCTGTAAGTGTTAAAACTTTATCTCCAGCTTTATAGCTTATCTCTGTTCCTTTAGCAATTTGTTCAATAGCTACTCCCACACTGTCTTTCACATCAATTATTAAAGCATTGATCATAACATTCCTCCTTAAAGATTTTAGTATTCTGTATTTTAAAAGTTTTATTTTGCTGTTTTCAATTCTGCTTGTGCTGCTTGTAAAGCTTCAGATTGTGGACATCCATATTTTTTAGCCCACCAGTTAGTTATTAATGGAACTAAGATAGCTGTAACTACTACTGATGCTGCTACTTGAGTAGTTGCTTCTCCTACATATGGAGCCCAAGCTGGGTCAATAAGTCCTACTGCTGCTGGTACTGCAACTGCATTTCCTGCTGTTGTTGCAACTGCCCATCCTGCATATCCAGGTCTTCTTCCTATGATTTTATCACAGAAAACTATGAAACATCCTCCTACAAATACTGTTATAAGTCCTAAAATTATTCCTGGAACTCCTCCTTTTACAACGTTGCTTAGGTTGATTCCTGCTCCAAGAGTAAGTCCAACAAAAGGAATCATAATGTTTCCTGCTGGTTCTAGGAAAGTCTGCATCTCTTTATCTATATTTCCAATTATCATCCCAACTATGATAGGGATAACTGTTGCTACAAGTGCCATGAATGGAACATTTGCAAGTCCAGAAGCACCAAGAGCTATAAGTGTAAATAATGGTCCGTCATTAAGAGCCAAAAGAGCCATAGCTGCACAGTCAGTTGTATCTCCATAAGTTTTCATAAGAGCAAGATATACACTTCCATTACTATTAGTAACTGCACTAATAATCGCTAATGTTGTAAGACCGCATACCCCTGCAAGACCAAACATTTTTCCAATAACTATTCCAATAGTTGCTCCAATTATAAATTTAGAAATAAGTAGAATTCCTCCACGTTTTACTACTTTAGGCATGTCTCTCAACTGTAAAGTAGTACCAAGACAGAATAACTGTATCCCCATTGCTGTTGCTGCCCCTGCACTAGAAAATGTTGCTGTTGTAAATGATCCTATTTTCAATGCTGCTGGGAAAAATGTATTCATAAAAGCTCCTATAAGTAAAGGAACAATCATCATACCAGCAGGTACTCTTTTCAAAAATCTCATAATCATAATTCTTTTCCTCCTGACATCTTATTTTCTGCTATATTTGGTGGCCTTCAAATTCAGCTTTTTTATTTTTATTCGTATATGCGAATCAAGTTTTCATATACGAATTATTATAAATCAATAATAGCATTCTTTTATATATAAGTCAATATGTTCTATTAAAAAATTTTTATCATTATTTTCAATCACCATTTTAAGAAGATTTCATAATAAAAAAATTTTTTCTAGGCTTTATTATTCTTTATTCATCTGTATTCTTTGTATGTATATACAAACTGTTGAAAATCTGGTATAATCAAGTTATTAATATTTAGGAGGTGCCTCTTCATGGCAAAAACTGAGCATAGACCTACATCCCGTGTACTCGATATTCTTGAGTTGCTGGCTAATAATCAGGAAGGTCTGAGTTTAACAGAAATTGCTGAGGCTATTGACGCACCTAAAAGCAGCATTCTGCCTTTGATGCATACTATGGCTCAGCGTAAATTTATATTTTTTAATGCACATACTTATAAGTATAGTATAGGTATAGGTTCTTTTTGTGTTGGTTCCGCTTACACAAGTAATATGAATGCTCTTCAGTTTATAAAATCTGAAATGAAATATATTGTAAAAAAGACTAATGAAATCTGCCAAATGGGAATATTTGACAGAGGGCAGGTACTATATGTAGCAAAAGTAGATTCTGATGATCCTATCCGTATCATTTCATATGTAGGAAAAAGGCTTCCCGCTTATTGTACTGCTCTGGGAAAAGCTCTTCTTTGTCAAAAGAATATTGATGATTTAAGAGAACTTTACCCTGATGGACTTAAAGAATATACTCCAAATACAATAACTGATTTTGAAGTGCTTGCTGAACAACTTAAAGTAGTAAGAAAAACTATGGTAGCAACTGAAAATGGCGAAGCAAATGAACAATCTTATTGCTTGAGTGTTCCACTCTTTAAAGGAGATGATATTCTAGCTGCTATAAGTGTTAGCATCCCTTCATTTAGAATGACTGATGAAAAAACTGAACTTATAAAATCACTGCTTTTGGAAACTAAAGTTAAAATAGAAACTTTCTTCCGTGAACATGATATAGATAGTACTCAGCTTACACTTTCTAGCTAGAAACAAATATATTTCAAGGAGAATTATGAATAAACTGATAGTTTTAAATATAGATTTTGCTTCAAAAACTGGTGATAAAAATTTTATTCATCCTGTAATTATTCAAAGTGATAAAGAAAATATTCTCATTGATTGTGGAAATCTTGGTTTTCTTCCTTTGTTAGAAAAAGAAGCTAAAAAATATAATTTTGATTTTTCTCAACTTACAAAGATAATCATAACTCATCATGACCATGATCATATAGGAGCTCTTTATGAAATAAAGGAAAAATATCCACATATACAAGTTGCTTCTTCACTTGTGGAAAAACCATATATTGAGGGAAAGAAAAAATCTCTAAGACTGGAACAGGCAGAAAGAATATATTCTACTCTTTCTGAAGAAGAAAAAGTAAATACAGAGTACTTTCATAATATGCTGAAAGCTATAAAGCATGTGCCCATAGATATAACTATAGATGAGAATACTAAAATAGATTGGTGTGAAGAATTGAAAATAATTGCCACTCCTGGACATATGCCAGGACATATTTCTATTTATTTAGAAAAATTTAAAACACTTATAACTGGAGATGCCATGGTAGCTGAAAATGGAAATCTCCTTTTAGCTAATCCTCAATTTACTCTTGATATGAATGAGGCTATTAATTCTATAAGAAAATTTCTAAATTATGATATTCAGCAAGTTGTCTGTTATCATGGTGGTGTAATAACAGGAGATGTTACTTCCATCTTAAAAAATCTCTTAAAATAACAGGAGGTATTATGAATATTTCTCAAAATATGCTTAATAATATACTTTTAAATTTTGAAAAAAGAAATATGAAGGGATATTTTGTTGAAGATATACCTCAACTGATAAAGTTAATAAAAGAACTGGTTCCTGAAAACTCAATTGTTGGCTGTGGTGATTCAATAACTCTTGAAGAAGCTGGAATATATAGTATCTTTAGAAATGGTAATTTTATTTTTCTGGATAAATATAAAAAAAGTTTAACAAAAAAGGAGAAAAGAGAAATCTATATTAAAAATTTTTCTGCTGATACTTTTATCAGTGGTGCTAATGCAATAACAGAAGATGGTAAAATATTTAATATCGATGGAAATGGAAGCAGAGTAGCTCCTATTATATATGGCCCTGAACAAGTAATAATTGTAGCTGGAATAAATAAAATAGTTCCTGACATGGACCATGCTGTTCACAGAGCCAGACAGACTGCTGCTCCTCTTGATGCTGTACGTCTTGGAAAAACTACACCTTGTGCAAAACTTGGGTATTGTATAGATTGCCGTCATCCTGAAAGAATATGTAATTCTTTTGTTGCTATTGAAGGACAGTTTATAAAAGATAGAATAAAAATTATTATTGTTGATATGAATATGGGATTTTAATATAAAAAGAAGCTGACTGAAAAAATATTGAGACAGCTTCTCTTTTTTATTTAAAATTTTTCTTAAAATATTGTTGCTAAAAATAGTTTAGAGATTTATAAAATTTTTGATTATCTGTTTTTTACTATTTCCATAGTCTAACTATAAAATACTGACTTAGCAATTAAAAAAATATTATTATCCATATACATATAAAAAACCAGCAGAATCTGCTGGTTTCTTTTTATTTTATTGTTTATTTTAGCTGCCTGCCTTCTTTAGAGTAGATTTTCTTTTCTTGATATATAAGTTGATTTGTCAAAGCTGTTTTTTTATTTTTTAGCAAAAACTACTCTATAAATAATTCCACCCAGTATTGCTCCTATAATTGGTGCCACCCAAAACAGCCACAATTGTGACATTGCTCCTGTTTCAGCAAAAATTGCTGCTGCTGTACTTCTTGCAGGATTTACAGAAGTATTTGTTATTGGTATACTTATCAAATGTATAAGTGTTAATCCCAATCCTATAGCTAGTGGAGCAAAACCTTTAGGTGCTCTTTCATCTGTTGATCCTATTATAATAAGTAAAAACATCATTGTCATTACAATCTCTGAAACAAATGCTGCTGTTAATGAATATCCTCCTGGTGATAGTAATCCATATCCATTACTTGCAAATCCTCCAACAACAAATCCCTCTGTTCCTGTTGCTATTACATATAGAACTGCTGCTCCTGCTATTCCTCCCAATACCTGACTTACAATATAAGGAATAAGTTCTTTTTTATTAAAACGACCTGCTGCATATAACCCTATTGAAACTGCCGGATTTAAATGACATCCTGATATATGCCCTATTGCATATGCCATAGTTAATACTGTTAATCCAAAAGCAAATGCTACCCCTACAAATTTTATTCCTAAATCTGGAAATCCAGCTGCTAAAACTGCACTTCCACATCCTCCTAGTACCAACCAAAAAGTCCCTATAAATTCTGCTGTTAACTTTTTAAACATTTTTCCTCCTTAAATATCTGTAAATTGTATATCTACAACCGTAATTATACCTCTTTAATTAAAAAAGTCAATTATTTTTATCAACAAATATTTATATAGTTTCAAATTAATTAAATTCATTTAATTACAAAGAAAAAAATCAACTACATATAAACAGTATACATATAGAGAAAA
This sequence comes from Fusobacterium ulcerans, assembly GCF_003019675.1. Taxonomy (NCBI): domain Bacteria; kingdom Fusobacteriati; phylum Fusobacteriota; class Fusobacteriia; order Fusobacteriales; family Fusobacteriaceae; genus Fusobacterium; species Fusobacterium ulcerans. The sequence continues at coordinate 1,281,645 of NZ_CP028105.1, forward strand.
GCCTCTGATTACTCAGAGACTTCTCTAAAATATATATTAAATTAAAGGGTCGACCTATTAGTCTTTTAAAAATTTATCATAATATTTTGCAAGACCACCTGTTGAAGTCTCTTTATATGAAGAACACATATCACTTCCTGTTTCTTTCATAGTTATAACTACTTGATCAAAACTTATTGTATGTTCTCCATTTGTTGAAAGTGCATAATCTGCTGTATTCAATGCTCTTACTGCTACTATTGCATTTCTTTCTATACAAGGTATTTGTACATATCCACCAACAGGATCACAAGTCATCCCTAAGTGATGTTCCATTCCCATTTCTGCTGCATATTCTATTTGATCAATAGTTCCACCTAGTATATATACTGCCATACCTGCTGCCATAGAACAAGCTGAACCTATTTCTGCCTGACATCCTGCTTCTGCACCAGATATTGTTGCGTTTTCTTTAATAAGGTTCCCTATAAGCCCTGCTACTGCAAGAGCTCTAAGTGATGTAGTTTCATCTAATTCATATTCTTCTATCAATGCTCTTAGAAGTCCTGGAATAACTCCTGCGGCACCACATGTAGGAGCTGTAACAATAGTTCCTGCACTGCTGTTTTCTTCTGATACTGCTAATGCATAAGCAAATATTTTCTTAGTTATTACTAGATAATTTTTCTTTTTATCTATTTTATCATATATCTCTTTAGCTTTTCTTGGATATCTTAATTTTCCTGGAAGGACACCATCTTTTTTGATTCCTCTGCTTACAGCATCATTCATAGTATCAAGAATATCTTTTAAATGATTCCATATTTCTTTTCCTTCACAGTGTTCTACATATTCCCAAAGCTCTTTATTATTTTCTTTACACCATTTTATAATATCATCCATTTTAGAAAGAGTATAAGTTCTTCCTGATCCATTTCTCTTATCAGAAAGTTCCTTTATTGTTCCTCCACCTACTGAAAATACAAGCCAGTCCTTAATTAGATTTCCATTTTCATCAAGAGCTTCAAACTTCATTCCATTAGTATGATACTCATGGATAAATTCAGGCATCCATACTATCTCTGTTTTTTTGGGTTTAAGAGTCTCTTCTATTATCCAGTCTGTAAGATGTCCTTTTCCAGTAGCTGCAAGACTTCCATAAAGTTCTACTCTATATGAATGTGCATTTTCTGTTTCTGTTTTAAATCTTTTGGCTGCTCTCTCAGGCCCCATTGTATGTGAACTAGATGGACCACAACCTATTTTAAACAATTCTTTTAAACTATCCAAAACTGCTTCCCTCCAATTACTTAGTTTCCTCTTATCTCATCAACTGTTTTAATTTTATAATTTTTAAATATTATTGAGCCTAAATATCCTGCTGCCGCTCCTGCTAATGCACACATAAGTGCAACTTTTGTAACTACTATTGCATCATTAAATCCATACATTACCATAAGACCTGCTATTGGTGTTGCTGTTCCAGTTGCATTATTTACCAGTCCAAACAGTGATACTATAACTCCTGCTGCTGCTCCTCCAATAAAATTAGTAACATATACAGGAATAGGGTTTGCAGATATAATATCTGCCTGAGTTAAAGGTTCTACTGCTACTGCTATTGTCGTTTTTCTATCTCCAAATCCCATTCTGTGGAAGAAAACTCCATTCATAAATGATGATCCCATTACTGCAAGAGCTCCAATAGCCATTGGAATTCCAGTTAAACCTAACATAGCTGTAAGTGCCATTGATGAAAGAGGTGCTGTAGCTACTACAGTTATTATTCCACCAAGAACAATTCCCATTAGTATAGGATTAGAGTGAGAAGCACTTTCCAGTATTCCTCCTATATTTAAAAGAGTTGAGTTAACAACTGGATTTGATACAGTTGCTATAAATCTCGCCAATGGAGCAATTAAACATATTATTACTATAAGGTCTACTCCTTGAGGTATTTTTTGCTCTAACTTAGGTACTACAAATGAAAGTATATACCCTGCTAAGAATCCTGGCAGAATTCCATATCCTGCTACAGATACTCCAATCAGTATAGCATAAGTAGGATTTACTCCAAGAGCTATTGGTACTAATGCTCCTGCTGCTACTCCACCCATAGATCCAGCTGCCTGACCTACACCTTTTAAGAATTCAAAACCTAGCAAATCTCCACCTACATAAAGTTGAAAAGCTTCTACAAGAAAACTAGCTGTTGCTGCTCCTGCTAATGCTCCCATCGCTTTCATACCTTTAGGCATTTTTAAACTAAATAGAGAAAAGCCTGCCAAAACCACAAGTAATAATGCTATTCCTTTAATCATTTCCATTTTAAAGATCTCCTTCTTTCTTTGTACATTTTAATTTTACGTTTTGTTTGATATAATTTAACAATAGTTTTCGTTCTTTTTACGAATATTATTGTTTTTTTACATACATGAAAAAAGTATAACACATGAGTTGAATTATTTCAACAATTTTTTCCACTATTTTGAAATATAATCTGAATTTTTTCGATTGTATACGTTTTTATTTAGTAATTTTTTCTATCTTTTCTTAAATTAAGCTTGTTTTTTCAGTATTTTTTTAATATAATTTTTAAAAAACTGAAATTCCAGCATAGTGATATTATTTTAATTTTTTTAGTTAATGTGGTATAATATATAAAATTAACAGTGTGGAGGCTATAACTAATGACACTAGGGGAGAAAATAAAAATAATTAGAAAAAGAAAAAATTACACTTTAAAAGATCTGTCAGATATGACTAAACTTTCTATAGGTTTTTTAAGTAATATAGAAAGAGATCTTAATAGTCCGTCTATCAGTAATCTACAGCAGATATGTCAGGCTCTTGCTGTAAACTTAATGGAAATATTAGATCCTACTGATACTCATTCACCAGTTACTAGAAAAGAGGAAAGAGAGGAGATTCTTGAAAATCCTGAAGTTCATGTAAAAATAGAAAGTCTTCTCAATGGAAAATCAAATCTTAATGGTATTGCTATCACTATTGAAAAAGGGGATAACTTTAGTGATATGTCATGGGGACATCTATATGATGAAATAGGAATTGTTATAAAAGGAGAGCTGGAAATTGAAATAGATAAAGAACTTTTCTATCTTCATGAAGGTGATTCAATAGTAATAAAACATGGTTCTGCTCACAGATATAAAAATCCTAAAAATAGTCCATCTGTAGTTTATTGGTTTTCTGCAAAAAAATAATCTTCCACTATAATGAAATTCCAATATAGTGAATTCTTAATTATAAAGGTATGGTGCAAACTTGAAAATAACTACTTTAATAGAAAATGAAGCTAACTCTAACCCTGAATTAAAATATGAATTTGGTCTGTCTTTATTTATTGAAGATGAGGACATATCTGTACTTTTTGACACTGGTAAAAGTGGAGATTTCACTAAGAATGCACAAAAACTTCAAGTACCATTAAGCAATATCAAACATGTGGTATTAAGTCACAGTCATTTTGATCATACAGGAGGAATAAGAGAACTTTTAGATAATTTTAATAATTCTTTTACTCTTCATATCAGTAAAACATTTTTTGAGGAAAAGCATAGAATAACTGGAATTATTCATGAATTTCTAGGAAACAACTTCAATGAAAAATATATATTGGATAAAGGAGTAAAAATAAATTATATAAACAGCAGCGAATACAAGCTTTCTAAAAATATAACTCTCTTTACAGATTTTAAACCTGTAAATGACTTTGAAACTCCTACCAGATATTATTTTAGAAAAATATATGATAACTATATCCTTGATAATATGGAGGATGAAATCGTTCTTGGAATTGATACCTCTAAAGGACTTCTTGTAGTTTGTGGTTGCTCACACATAGGAATAGCTAATATAATCAAAAATATAAAAAGACGTACCGGAAAGAAAATATATGGTATTATGGGAGGGCTTCATCTGTCAAAAGCCAGTGATGACAGAATAGAGAAAGTTCTCAAGTATTTCGATGAATGTAATATAGAATTTTTTGGAGTTTCTCATTGTACAGGAGAAAAGGTTACTAAAATATTGAAAGAAACTAAAAAGGATTTTGTTTATAACAATACTGGGAATATAATTACTATAGATTAATATCAGGGAGGGCACTATGATTCAATCAAGATGTGGTATACTTTGTGAAAAATGTCACTATAAAGAAGAATTAGGCTGCAACGGTTGTGTTAATATCAATAAACCTTTTTGGGGAGAAAGCTGCCCTGTAAAATCATGCTGTGAAAATAAAAATCTTGCTCATTGTGGACAATGTGATATATTCCCATGTGAACTTCTTATGCAATTTGCATATGATAAAGAACAGGGAGATGAAGGAAAACGTATAGAGCAATGCAGATGTTGGCAGAGTTAATCAAAATAAAGAAAAGAGTAGTTCAAATTTTTTAATAAGAACTGCTCTTTTTTATTCTTTGTTTCTTTATTTTTTCTAAAAATTATATTATATTTCTAAATTTTAGAAATATGAGAATGACTTGTAATTAAATATATAATTTAGTTTTTTAGTCACTCTCATTTTCTTAATTGATATTTTTAGAATCTATACATTAGATTTACTCCATATCTAGTTGCATCTATGCTTCCTTCCTGTCTTGTTACTTCAAATCCTATACTGTGTCCTTCTCTTGTCTCATATTTAAGTTCTGCACCTATTTTTATTATCTCTTTTACTTTCTTTGGTTTTTCTAAGTCATAGTATCCTGCATCTGTATTTTTGATTTTCGCCTTGTTTGCTCCATCATATACTTTTCCCAGTTCATACTCTGCTGTTGCTTTTCCTATCAGACTATATTTTCCTGACTGTGCATATTTATTGAAAGCTATATCTGCTCCTACTCCTGGTCTTACTATGTACATATCTCTTGACTCTATATCCAGTTCTATTCCATCTCCACTTTCTTTGAAATCTTCAAACTTTCCATATCCTAAGTTGAATGTTCCAAATACTCCAAGATTTATTTTTTCACTATCCAATGGGATGTCATATCTTAATTTATTTTTCCATTCCACTGTTCCTGACCAGAATTTTCCTGTATTCTCATATGTTCCACTGCTCAAATGTATCTTTCTGTCTGTCTCATGATGATTTACACTTATCTCTCCTCTTGTGTAGTATTTCAAATTTTTACTATCTTTTATATAGTCTTCAAATCCTACTCCTGCATTTAGTGAGTAAACTGTTTCTTTTGATCCAGGGTCAAAATCAAATTTAGTCTGTGTAAATCCTACACTCCAGTTAGATATTCTTCCATATTTCATATGATCATACTCTTTTAATATCATTGTTCCAAGAGATTTAGATTCATAATCTTCCACTCCTGCTCTTTTGCTCTTTGTTTCTCCTCCAGTCATGATAGCTCCTATCTTCAGAGTTTCTCTTGAATAAAGTCTGTTATTTTTTAAATTTTCATATGATGTAGTGAATACTTCGTTAATATCCAACATTCTAGTTTGGATGTTTGCATATACATTTCCTCTAAGTTCATTATCAAATGTTGCTCCAAGTTCATCTTTATCTGATATCATATCCAGCGCATCAAACATTTCAAGTTCTTTATTTGCTGCTCCAGCATATATTTCATCCAATCCTTTTCCAAACTCTATAGCTTCTGTTCCTGAAAGAAGTTTCTTATATGGTATCTTTACCATTACTATTCTTATTAGATTAGGATCAGTATCATCTTTTTGTACATCTGCTATAAATGAAACTGAATGAGATATTGCTGTTATAGATCCATGATTTGGTACATTTGTAATTCCATTTAGATATTGTACTGTATACATATCATGATTGCTTCCTTGAGTTACATTTGGAAGAACTATGAACTGCCCTTTATTAAATGATTCAGCATTTATTGTTCCTATATGTCCTGCTGTACTTCCTAAAGTTATAGTTCCAAAATCAAGCGCTCCATTTACTGTTATTGTTCCTGTATTTGTAATAGTTACTCCATCTATTGAAGCTGTTGGTCCATTGATAGTTATATCTCCAACATTTGTCAGACTTCCACTACCTTCTACTACTCCTTCTCCTCCTGATATGTTTATAGTTCCTTTATTAAGAAGAACTCCATCAGTACCTAAATATATTCCTGTTCTTCCTGCTCCATTTACATTTATTGTTCCATAGTTTTCAACTGTTGCTTTATAGTCTGCATAGATTCCTTCACTGTCTGCTCCATTTACTGTAATAGTTCCTGTAGTATGGTTTCTTACTATTGAATTATCAGTAGCTGCCATTCCTCTTGAATTTGCTCCATCTACTGTAATTAATCCATAGTTTTCCAATGTTGAATACTTAGTTGCCTGCATTCCATAAGCAAGTTTTCCATCTACTTGAATAGTTCCTCTATTTATTCCATGGCCTCCATCATTTGCTACCATTCCTACTCCATGGTCATCAGGTACATATATATATCCCAAAGAAGAATTTTCTACAATTCCTGTTTCTGTTGCCATTCCTACAGAAATTTTTGGAGGCAGTCCTGATACTACAGTTGATTTTCCTACTGTTATATTAGCATTATTTATCATAGTTCCTGACTTTGTATACATCCCTATACTATGATCGCTTAATGACAGATTAGTATTATTTGTTCCTGTTCCTGAAGCAGAATAGATATATGATGAATCTGTTCCTACATTGATAACAGCGCCATTTGCTACTGTTATATTTCCATTTTCTGTAGCTATTCCAACAGATTCTTTTCCAGCAGTTATTGTTCCACTGTTATGATTTACTGAAGTAGTTCCTGCTCCATAGATTCCAGCTGAATTAGTATTTCCCACTGTTATATTTCCTGTATTTGTTATCAGAGTTCCATTCTTTACAAATATACCATTAGAACTATCTCCTAATACTATACTTCCAGTATTTGATGCACTTCCCTGAAGTCCATAGATTCCTGTACTCTTTGCTCCTGTACTTTGAATAAAATTGCTGTTTGTTACAACAGTATTTTCTCCAAATATACCTACTGCATCTTTTCCTATTTCTATATTTCCAGTGTTTGATACAGAAGTTACATTTTTACCATACATAGCCACTGCTGAATTAAGTACCAGTCCTGTATAAGCTCCATTTCCTACTTCTATTGATGAGTTGTTTATCATAGTTCCATTTTCGCTATACATACCTATACTTGAATCTCCCATAAGCTTCATAGTTCCACTATTTACAGTAGTTCCTGTACCTGTATTAATTATTCCTTTATTTTTTACAGTTGATGAGTCTATATTTCCAGAATAGTTTATATTTCCATTATTTGTAGTAAATACTCCTATAGCTTCTGTTCCTGTAAGGTCTATCTTTATTCCTGTATTCAATGCTACATTATTGTCCATAAATATTCCAGTTGATTTATTTGATACATTTAATTTATCAAGGTTTGTCACTTTAGAAATATCTCCTGTTCCTGTAAGAAATATTCCTGTTCCCTCTGTCCCAGTTGTCACTTCTCTGTTGTTGAAATCTACCAAAGAAGCTGAATCTGAAAGTGTAAGAGCTATACTTTTATTGCTCATAACTATATCAGCACCTGTGTAGTTGATTGTTCCTCCAGCGCCAAATAGTAAAGTTGAGTCTTCTCCAACTGAAGCTGTTCCGCTTATATTCATAGTTCCATCAGTTCCAACATAGTATGCTGCTGATTTATCTCCTACTGATACATGTCCTGTTGATGTTCCAACAGCAAAATTTTCAGTATACATTCCTATTGATGTATTCCCAGTAAGATTTATTGTTCCAGCATTTGTAAGAGTAGTTCCCACTCCTGTTCCTACCATAGCTTTTGCATTTATTACATTTCCATTGATAGTTCCAAGGTTAGAGTTAGTTATTGTTGCTCCGCTGTCTCCTTGCAGTCCACTTGTTCCTACAGTTATAGCAGTGTCATTAAGTATATTTCCTAGTGCCCCTGATACTATTACATTGGCAAAATTAATATTTACAGGAGTTCCTGATGTAAAATGAAGATTTCCATTATCCAAATATGCAAAGATACCTGCTGCTGTATTTGTTACTGTTCCTCCTGCTACATTAAGATTAGCTCCATTTTTAACATAGAATCCCATGTTATTTGTTCCGCCTATATCTACTTTTCCGCCAGCACCTAAAGTAAATGTGCTTCCCTGTTCAAGTAAAGCTCCTATTCCTTTGTTTGCTGTACTTGAAGATGTAATATTAAGTTCTCCATTGTATGTTATATTTGCTGCTACTCCTAGGTTTTCAGCAAGATATATACCTAATGCATCTTCTCCTGTCACATTTATTTTTGCTCCAAGAGTTCCAGTAATAGATGGATCTACATATATCCCTATTGTTCTGTTTGCTGCTGTAGAATCTCCTGTTACTGACATAGTTCCTGTATAGCTTACAGCATTATTTTTCAGATAGATTCCTATTCCTCCATCAATATCAAAGTTATATGCTGTATTTCCTGTTATATCTCCACTATTTACATAAACTCCTATCTTATTTCCTACAATTGATGGAGTTCCTGTTATAGTTCCCATATTTGTTACTGTAGAACTTGCTCCATCTAAATAGATACCTATTGTATCATCTCCAGATAAAGCCAATGTTCCTTGATTAGAAACTGCTGCTCCATTGTCTCCATATATTCCTATTCCATCAGTATTGATAGTTTGAGCTGCTGTATTTGTAAGAGATATTCCATCAGTAAATATACTTACAAGATTATCTCCTGTATGGTTTACTGTTATATTATTTGTTACTGGATTTGTTCCTGCGTAGTAAATTCCTACTCCCTTGGCAGTATTAGTATAGTTTACATTTAATGTTCCAGAAGACAGTGCTGAATCCTTAGAGTACATAGCTATTCCCTGATTTCCCATAGCAATAGTTCCACTGTATCCTGCTAGATTTACTAAACTGTTTTCTGCATATACACCTGTTCCACCTGCTCCTACAGATATATTTCCACTTGTTAATGTTGAACTTCCACTATCTAATACTATACCTACTGTTCCAGAACCAGTCTGAGATATATTTGTTCCATTTAGATCTACTATACCAGTATTTTTTCCAACTACTGATGTAGTAATATTAGCAGTTCCTGTTATAGTTCCTCCATTAAGATTAACTACTGAACTTCCTCCATCAGCAAGTATTCCTACACCGCTATTGACAGTCAGTGTTCCAGATGTATAGTTGATAGTTGAAGCATCTTTTCCATATAGTCCAAGATAATGAGAACCTATTGTTCCTGTATTCTCTATTGTAGATCCTTTAGCAAAGGCTCCTATACTTCCTCCTGCAAGAGTAGAATTCAGAGTTCCTGCATTTGTAAATGTAGCTCCATTTTCTGCATACACCCCAATTGATGATGAACCTCCAGAATTTATTATTCCTCCTGTACTATTTGTAAATGAAGAACCTGCCTTAGTTACAATAACCCCTACAGAATTATTTCCTGTTGATGTTATAGTACCTGTTGATGAAGAGTCTCCTCCTTTGAAGTACATTCCATATCCATCAGCTATATTTACTGTTACATTTCCACTATTTGCTACATCTGTATCTATGAAGTACGCTCCTATTCCTTTAGCATTTAATGTTATATTTCCGCTGTTAGTAAACGGCGCCAAAGTTGAACCATACATTCCTATGATTTCATCACTTCCTGATACAATTTCTATATCAGTTTTATTTTGTGCAGAACCTGTTCCATAGTATAGCCCAATAGGTCTTACTGGATCTGATCCACTTAGCGCTGTAGACGTGCTGCTTAGTTTCATTGTTCCTGTATCTGCAAAAGCGCCGCCTTTATAGTAAGCTCCTATCCCCATTTTACCACCTGTATCAGATGAAAGAGAAAGATTCATAAGCCCACTTGTTTTTGAAGTATTATCTCCATCCATATATATTCCAACAGCATTAGGAGCTGCTGTTATATTGCTTGGAGCTATTGAAGATACTGTTATATTATTTCCTGATGCATATATTCCTAATGGAATATTTCCATCAGCAAGACTTGCTGCTGTTACAACTATAGTTCCTCCATTTAATTCAATCATCCCCTGATGAGCTCCTGTTGTTTTAGCAGAGATACCTATATTTGATACTCCATTTACATTTATCGTTCCAGAGTTACTAAATGTAAAGTTTCCATTATCTGTTACATTGTGAACTCCTATATTTTCTGTTCCAGCTTCATTATGTACAACATTTATTGTTCCACTGTTTTTAAGTATAGAATCTTTACTGTAAATACCTATATTATTTTTCCCTACATTTACTATTCCACTTGTTTCATTCAATGTATTTTTAGTATTTGTCATAAATATTCCAAATCTTCTGTCTGCTGTTGATAAAGAATCTCCCAAAGTTATATTTGATGAGTTATTCAATCTTAAAGCTGTTCCAATAGTATCCTCTACATATATTCCTATTCCAGCTTTTCCTGCAACACTCATTGGAGCAGACCCATTAGTAACTTTTATCTCTCTATTTCCTGCAATACTGCTCTTTGCATATATTCCAATAGGATGTACACTTGTTGAACTGTCTCCATTTCCCTCTATTACAATATCTTTTCCAACAGTATCTACAGATGCATCCTTAGCATAAATACCTATTGCTCCACTTACTGGGGCTAAGCTGTCTCCTACTGTTACAACTCCAGTATTTACTACATTTACACCTTCAGAAATTATTCCATAAGATCCTGTAGATTTGGCTGTTATATCTCCAGAGTTTGTAAGTGTTCCTGCTCCTGTTCCGTAGATACCTACTATTGTTTCTGCACCACTAGTATTTAATACTTCCATATTCATATTATTATTAAAAGTATTTCCTGTTGTTCCTTTGAAAGCTATTCCTATAGCTGTATTCCCTGCTCCTGAAGTTCCAGCATAGTCCACTGTAAGTTTATCTGCTGCATTAGTATGAGATATGATTGTATTCCCTTCTGATTGAAGAGCTACTCCTCCCTCTTGGATTTCTATTCCATAATTTCCATTCATTTTTACATCAGAACCTTGAGCATATATTCCAACACCATTTTTACCTACTTTGATATCTCTTCCACTTCCAGAATCTTTAAGAGTAAGAGTTCCTCCAGCTCCAGTGGTATTAGTGCTTCTTATTACAATACCTTTTCCATCATCTCCAAGTGTAATAGGAGCTTCATTATGCATAGTCATCTGACTTTTAGCAGCACTATTATGATTATTTTCCATATAGATACCTATTCCATGAGTTCCAGTTATACCAATAGTTCCCTTATTGATAACCTCTCCCCATAGTCCAGCTTTTCCTGCATTTTTTCCATAAGTATCTGGTGTTCCAGACTTATTAGTAGCAAGTGATAAAATTCCAATAGATTGATTTGTTGAATCTGAATCTGCCAGTTCTATTTTTCCACCAGCTTTATTTTCTATCTTAGTTCCATTGATTCCATATGCTCCTACTCCTTTTGATACTTTTACAACTCCACCACTATCCACATTTATATGTCCATAACTTGTATAAATTCCAACAGCCTCATTTATGCCATCTGATATATCTACTGTTCCTTTAATAGTATATCCAGACTCATTATTAGATATTGCAGTAGTATTTGAACCAAGATATAGACCTCTTCCTGCTACAGAACTTACATTTTTTCCAGCGTTTAAAGTAACAGCTTTTCTTTCCATTACTATATCGTTAAATCCATCTCCAACTGTTCCACCCACTGATATATTATCTCTATTAACATCAGTATTTATATCAAGTGTTCCTCCATCCAGACTACTTTTATACCAATGTCCATTAGGATCAATAGCTGCTGCTTTAGGGATATTTACTAATCCATTTGTTGGATTATTTAAATAATTTGGTGTTCCATCCCATATAGCATTTATATTTTTAAATACTCCTAGATTCACTCCATTTCCTGTTAAATTAACTGTTAAATTTCCCATTCCATTGTATAATGAAGTTCCAGCTCCAGAAGTAAAATTAGAAGATTCTCCGTAGAAAACTACTCCCTTACTTATATTTAAAATTGTAGCTCCTGTAAAAGTAAGCTTTGAATTTCCTGTTGCTGATGAATAAAAGGCCAATTGATCATCTACTCCATGAGTTATAGTTCCACCTTTAAATTCAAGCTGTCCTCCATTTAAAGCTACTAAAGCTCCATCTGCTCCAGATGTAAGAGTACTCCCTGCCCCATTTATTGCTATTTTTGACTTTGCTCCATCTACATAAACTCCAAGACCCTCTACATTTAGCTTTCCTGTTACAGTTATTTGGGCTCCATCTCCTGTTGCTCCACTCATGGCAACAACACCTTTATTCTTATCTCCATTTACAAGAACTATATCTCCAGCAATATTGATAACTGAAGGAGCTGCTGTTCCTCCACCATGAGCTATTGAACTCTCTAAGTTTTCTGTAGCCCATATTTTATGTCCAGAAGCAAAAGCTCCAGTAGATTCAGCCCCATAAATAGTTATACTTTTTGTTTCTATCTTTGCCCCATCTTTAGCAAATACTGCTACAGCTTTTTTACTTCCTAAAGCTATATTCTGTGAAATAAGAACTGAAGAACCATATTGTGGCACATATTTTTGCCCAGCTCTTCCATCAGTCACCACTGGCTGCCCAGGAGCTGTTATTAACCCTCCATTATTGGCTCCAATTACAGCTGGTCTTGGATTGAACCATACCCCTTCTGCAAAAGCAATTATTGTCCCTTCTGCTCTATCTGCATCTGGTGTAGCTGAAGTTTGTCCATCTGTTATTATTGAAGCTGTAGATAATTCGACAACACTTCCATTTCTTGCCACAATTGCTATATTATTTTTAGAATACTTTCCAAACACTGCACTGTAGTTATCTATTTTAAGATTTTGTATAGCATGAGCTGCTGCAGTTAACTCTGGATACCCTACCTGTGTTCCTGCTGAAGTTCCAATTCCTGTTCCATATTTATTTGTATTGTTATAAGCTTTTAAATTAGTAGTTGCTGGAAAATATCCATTGGCTACAGTTAATTCTTTTCTCTGTCCAGAAGCAACATAAAGAGCCACATTTCCACTTGATTTTGTTACATCCCCATCTTTATTTCCAGCAGTTATTTGAGAAGTTCCACTAGCTCCATTTAATGAAGTTCCTATTTTAAAATCTATAGGTAACGTTCCCTGAAATATTCCATAATAATCAGGTCTATTCCTAGCTTGGTGTTCTGCTAGATAAATTCCAACATTCCCATCTCCTGTCATGTATACTTCACCTAAATCTATAATAGGGGCTTCAGTTCCAGGTAAGCCATATCCATATTTAGTTCTGTCTGGAACATATTTTTGCACCCATGTTCCTACATTCCCTGATCCATTAAAGTAGAATGTTCCTTTATTTCCACCAGAATCTTTATTTTCATATCTTACTCTTCCCATAAGTGGAGTATATACCAACAAAGCCTCTGGATTAGCTATATGGCTGTGTATTGCTGTAGTTCCATCTGATAAAACTGTATTTCCTCCATTATATCCATTCCATCTGTATGAACTACTGGCTGAAATATAATAAATAGTATTAGTACTTGTATCTATTCCCATTGTAGTTTTTCCAAATACTCCCTGTTTTCCTAACCCATTATCTTGTCTAGGTCTTCCCCAATCTACAACTTTAGAATTTATATCAACAGTAGACCATGTCCCTTGATCTGAATAAGGTACATTATTAAAAAGAGTATTTTGATCTCCAGTTATCTTTATAGTAACATTTTCTAATTCTAAAGATGTCAGATAATTTGCTCCCCAATGAAGAATATCTGTACTTATTGTAGATTTTCCCATAAGTTCTATTGTTGAATCTTTTATTTTCATACTGCTATCATTTCTTATCAGCAGAACTCCAGCTTCTCCATACTTTGCTGCATCTCCTGGCTGCATTCCCACAGTTCCAGGTACTCCATCTGCTCCACCTATTTTAAAATCTATGTTTTGTACCACTGTTCCTGCCCAATGATTATGCATTATCCATCTGTTTTTCTGTCCTATTATTTCTCCATTTAGAACTGTTCCAGAAGTATATCCAGGTCTTTGAGCACTTCCAGATATTGCCAAAAATGATCCGCCATGTGTTGCACTATAATAATATGGAGTATATGCAGCAACAGCTGTTGTACTTGTTATATTTTTATAACCAGTTTTTGCACCGCTTGCATCTCTATAAGCATATATTTCTCCTCTTACTGCTCCATTACCATTTAAGTTCATTCCTCCAAAAAGTGGCATAGAAGTATCTGTTAATCTTCTAACTTGTCCTATTCCAAGATTTCCTGCTGTTCCATTTGATTGTAAAGCTGTAGTAGAAGCTGCCAAAACATTTGAATTAAAATTATTATATCCCCTTAATCCATGTCCTACTGGTCCTCCTTCTCCACTCATATTCAGCCAAGTTCCTCCTGGAGCTACATATGAAGTAAAAGTAGGAGCTGAAGGTGCTATTGGTGTAGACACGCTTGGTGATGGCGGTATAATTGAAGGTGGTGCCACAGGGTTCAAAGAAATCACTATATTAGGCGTAACTAAATTAGGTATATTTAATACCCCTGGTCCAGCTACATTTATTGTCCCTATATTTACATTTATATTTGGTTCATTTACTGTTACTATTATATCCCCTGGTGCTGTTGGTGTTGTTGGCAGTGTCACAGTTGGAGTTACAACTGTTGGAGCTGTTATATTTACCGCTCCTACTGTTATTGAAGCTATTGCTGGTGATGTCACTGGTATCACTGTTGGAGCTGTGGGCACTGTAAACGCTACATTTGGCACTGTTGGTTCTATTACTACTGGTGCTTTTACCACTGGCAGAATGAATAACTTTGCCTCTGCATCATATACATTTGTATTTGAATGATAATTTCCACTCATATTTATCCAACCGCTTGAAGCATATCCACTTGCTTTATTATTATGTGTATATTGTGCTGCTCCCAGAAGTGTTCCCTTCTCTCCTGTTTCTGCTGATGTTCCATGTACTTCGTTAAATCTTTTTCTTAATTTATCCATAGAAGTGTCTCCTCTTACACTTCCTTTCCAGTCTTTACTTACACTATCAGCTTTTTTAAAGCCTCCTATCATTGAAAATCCATATGCTGGTGCTGTTGGTTTAGAATAAAAATCAGCTTCTTTCAAAAGAATCCTTGAATCCAAATTTAGTGTTTTCATCTTACTTTGATTTTCTAATAATTTTTGCTTTATGGCTTCTCTTTCTTCTTGAATCTTAATTAATAAATCCCCTTTTGTTTCATGAATCTCTTCTGCTGTTATTCCTGCTCCCAAGGCTATTCCACCTGTTATCATAAAAGCTATCAAAAGTGAAAAGGAATAACTGACTCTTCTCTTTAAAAATCTCTTCAGAGATTTTTCAATATCATTCTTTCTCATAAAATCTCCCCCCTTAATTTCCAGTTCTTATCTTCTGTTCAATGTTATTAAGTTTACTCAAGTATTCATTTAGTTTCTTATTTTCAATTGAAATAGATTCAATCTCATTTTTATTGAAATTGAACTCCTTGTGTATTTCATCAAATTTTTGACTTAAAAATACTCTGTTTTCATTTGCTTCCATCCCCAAAATTTCTTCAAATTCCATAATTTCTTTTTCTTCCATTTTTAAAAATGCCATTCTTTCTTTTCCTGTTTCAAAAGCTGCTTCCCCTGATGCTGTTCTAGTTTCAATAGTATTTTTGCTTCTAAATACTTTTTCTTCAAGGGATTCATTGAGATCTCTTCTTATGTCCTCAATTACTTTTTTTCCCTCTTTTTCACTTATTTCTTGTGATAAAAGAATTGTGCTCAAACAAGATAAAAAAAGAAGTACCCAAAGTACTTTTTTCATATTTCCTCCTTGATGTTTTAAAATTCAACTTATATATATTCTGTATACTTTTTTAAATTTGACAAACAATTATTTTTAAAGTATGGCATTATACACTTTAATAATTGCTATTTTATAGAATTTTTATATACTGTATAAGTTTATATTTAAATTATAACATATTAATTTTCAGTACACAAACTAAAAAAACCTCTTATTATAGTTCTGTTTTTTCATTATGACATCTTAATTAGATTTATAGATTTCATTCATTAAAAAAATACTTTAAAACTTGTATTGTTATTTTTATAATGATATGTTTTTTTATAAAAAGTTCTATAAAATAAGATAAAAGAACAGTAACACATGTTACCGTTCTCTATAAAAATCTGTAGTATAATATTTATATAATTTAGAAAAGAAAATTTTATATTAATTAGGAGGGAAAAAATGGAACTAAATATCTTAAAAAATATTCCTCACGAAGAAGTTACACTTTTAAAAGATCTTGTTAAAATACAAGATGGGCAGGTAGTGAGTAAAACTCTTGCTCAAAATAGTGCAGTAAGTATAACTGTATTTGCATTTGATAAAAATGAAGAAATAGGAACACATGATTCTTCTGGAGATGCTATGGTTACAGTTTTAGAAGGAATAGGAGCTTTTATGGTAGATGGAAAAGAATATATTCTAAATCAAGGTGAAACTCTTGTAATGCCTGCAAATAAACCACATTCAGTTTTTGCAAAAGAGGCTTTTAAAATGCTGCTTATAGTTGTATTTCCACAAAATAAATAAAATAATTAAAAAAAGCTGATATCATTGAGATAAAAATAGTTTTAAAAATCTAAAAAGATTTTAAAATATATTTATTCTATGAGTCAGCTTTTTATTTATATTCCTATTCCCATTGATACCAAAAGGAAAGTAATTATTGTTATACTTATGATTATCGATGCTGAACTTGTAAATCCAGCTATTCCCACATCTCCATCACATTTTTCAGTAAATACTGCTGATAATGCTGAAACTGGAGCAAAGACTGCTATTACTAATACCTGACGAATCTCCAGTGGAAAAGGCATGAATTTATAAAATATAAATGCCAGTATTCCAGAAGCTAGATATCTAACTGCAAGTATAAATCCAGCTTTTGAAAGGTAATCATACCTGAATTTTATCTCAAACATCATTCCTATCATCAACATAGAAACAAATCCATTAGCTGCCCCTATCACAGATGTAAGAGAAATTATTTCTTTAGGTATGTGTATATTCAGCAATGCTAATATTAACATTCCAGTATAAGTGACAAAAGGCACAGAAGAAAAAAGTTTTTTAATAGATTGAGCAAAAGAAGCCTTTTCTCCACTTCCTATTACTGCTGATGTCACTGCATAAGAACCTCCAGTACAACTTATAGAATTTCCTATATCAAACATACATACTGCCACCACTCCAAAAGCTCCTAAAAAATTTTGTACAAACGGCAATGTAAAAGCCCCTATATTATATCCTGATAAATTAAGCATATACAAAGCCCTTAACTTATCTCCCTTTTTATCTGAAAGAATATATCCTATGAGTATCATTACCATATTACATCCTAATCCAAGAAGAACAAGAATAAAAAGCGAATCATCTTTTTGAAAACTTCCAAAGCTATTTATTATAGCTGCTGGAAGGGTTATATTTATAACTATTTTCGTCACTATCCTATAATCATCTGGTGCAAAAAAACCTCTTTTTTTCAGTACATATCCCATTATTATAATAAAAACAAAAGCTGATGCTTTCATCAAGACCTGCTCCATAAAACTTTCCCCCTGTTATCTGATTTTTAATATTTGATATTATATACCTTTTTTCTTCATTTAACTATACTTATGTAAAAAACTACTTCAAAGCTTTTTTAGAAATATAAAATATATACTTTCTGTTTTTTTATGAATCATTCTTTTAATTGTAAAATACTAAAATTAAGTATATACTTTTAAGTAAAGGTGGTTATATAACATATTAAATTATAAGTGAGGTTGATAAAATATGCTAGAGTTACTTTACGAAAAGCCAGAAATATATAGAATGTTAATTCCATTACCAGAAAATCCATTAAAAACTTTAAATTCTTACTTGATAAAATTAGAAAATAGAAATCTATTAATTGATACTGGTTTTAATCGTCCTGAATGTCATGAAGCACTTATAGAAAATTTAAAGGAACTTAATGTGGATATGGAAAAAACAGATATTTTTCTAACTCATCTCCACTCTGATCATACTGGACTGATAAATAAAATTGCTCATAAAAGTAGTAAAGTCTACATTGGAAAAATTGATTATGAGTATATGTTTGAAAATTTAGAAGGTTTTAATTGGGAAGAATCAGAAAAGAGATTTGCTTCAGAAGGTTTTCCTTATGAAATCATCGAGAGATTAAGAGATACCAATCAAGCAAAAATCTTTGCTCCTGATGGAATGTTTGAATCAATTTTAGTTGAAGATGGATATAAATTTAATGTGGATAAACTGGAATTTACAGTTATTCTTACTTCAGGGCATACTCCTGGACACACATGCCTTTACCTTGAAAAAGAAAAACTTTTATTTTCTGGAGATCATATACTTTTTGATATAACTCCTAATATAACTTCTTGGCTTAGGGTAAAAGATTCTCTAAGAAACTATATTGAAAGCCTTGAAAAAATAAAAAAACTTGAAATAACAAAAACATTTCCAGGGCATAGAGCAACTTCTGATGATGTTTATAGCAGAATAGATGAAATAATAGAGCATCATAAATCAAGATTAACAGATACTCTTGAAGTAATCAAAGAAAAATCTGCTAAAGAAGGACTGACAGCATATGAAATAGCATCATTTATGAAATGGAATATGAGAGGAAAATCATGGACAGAATTTCCAGATAACCAAAAATGGTTTGCTGTTGGAGAAACATTATCTCATTTAGATTATCTGTTTAATGAAAATAAAATTGAAAAGTTTAAAGATAATGATATGTATAAATATAAACTAACATAAAATTAAATGTTCTAAAAAAACTAGTTGTAAAGTATATTTTTATACTATTTTCAACTAGTTTTTTCTTTATTTATGTTATTTTTGATTTTACTTAAAATTATTTATCAGTTTTAAATCTTCAAGGAGTTCATTTTTAGAGGTCACAGCAGAATATTCCAATACAAGATTTGCATCTGGTGTTTTTTCATGAACATATTTCAGTATTTTTTTTAAATCAAATTTACCATTAAAGACAGATTGATGCATGTCCCTTTCTCCATCATTATTATGAAGATGATATCCTATTATCTCATCTTTCAATGCTCCTATTAAATTTTCCACATTCCAGTTATTTAATAAAGCATGCCCTATATCAATAAGAGAATAAAATTTATATTTTTTTATAAATTCAATATATTCTTCTTGATTATACAGCATATTTTTACTGATTCCCACATTTTCTACTGCTATTTTTACCGATTTTTCCTTAGCTTTTTTTACTATTTCTTCTATTCTTCTTTCTATTATATTTTTATTAACTTTCTCTTCCAAAACTTCATTAGTATGGAGAACTAAAAATTCTCCTCTATATTTTCGAGTTATATCAATAGCCTTTTCAAAGTCTTCAAGTGCCTCTTTCCATTTTTCTTCTGGCACTGTAAGTTTAAAATATCTGTATGGTCCATGAAATGAAAGATTTTCTATTGAATAATTTTCAAGAATTTTATTCAGCTTCTTGCTATGCTTTTCATCATATGGCTCTATAAAAAATTCTATGTTTTTTATTTTATTTTCTTCTAAAAAATTTATTGTTTCTTCATAACTATCACTTGCACATATGAGATCACTTATATATATTCTATTCATATTTTTTCCATTCTCCTTAATTACTTCATAAGTTTCAGAATTTCATTTTGTGCATCTTCAAGAGCTTTATCCGCAGGTTTTTCTCCACTTAATATAATATCTCTTGCATCTATAAGTATCTGCTCAGCCTTTAATCCATTGCTTCCTGAAAAACTTGCCCATTGTCCCATATCAGGCATTTGACTTGCAGCTACACTCATCAATTTATTTTCAGTAAGAAATTTATCTATTCCTGTTCCCTTTTCTACTATTGTAGGTGGAAGATATCCTGTTCCTTTAGTCCATTTTTCAGTAGAATTAGAACTTAAAAGAAACTTCATAAATCTCCATGCTGCTTTTTGGTCCTCTGGAGATTTTGCCATTATCATAAGCATATTTCCTCCAGCAGGAAGCTTTCTCTCTTTTCCTTCAAATAATGGAAATTTTACTCCTCTCAAATCAAATTTAGCACTTGATTCAAAATTTTCTCTTTTTCCAATTGTTGTAACTACCATTCCCAATTTTCCATTAAGAAAAGTCTGAAATCCTTCATCATTGCTTGCATGTATTGCTGATTTGTTCTTTATCATATCTGCTGTTAGTTGATAAGCCTCTGCTGATTCTTTTGATGAAAATGTAGGTATTGTAATTCCATTTTCTACTTTTAGCATCTGCCCCCCATTTCCTTCTAACAAAGCTTGTTGAGCCCAGTTATCAGCATATTCCTGCATAAAGAACCCTGGATTTCCTGTCTTCATTTTTATTGTCATTGCTGCTTCTGCTACCTCTTTCCAAGTTTTTGGAGGATTTGCTGAATCAAGTCCTGCTTCTTTAAATAAATCAGCATTAATATACATAATAGGATTACTTATAGAGTAAGGTATTCCTACCTGTTCACCATCTACCTGCCCTAGTTCAAGAATATTAGGAAGAAAATTCTCAGTAAGAAATTCTTTATCCTCTGGAAAATATTCATTTATAACTTCTTGAGCTGTTGTATACTCAAAATTATCCTTTGCATAATTAAGATAAGAATACCCCATTTGAACTATTGCAGGATATTTATTTGAAGCTATTGATACCTGAAGATTTTGAGTAAGCCCTTTATACATATCTGGATTAAATTTTTCAATTACCTGTATATCTTGATTCTGATTATTAAATTCTTTAATTAATTCTTTTATAGCTCCTCCACCAAAAGTTTCTGAAGCTACATGCCAGTATTCTATTTGAACTGGCTTTTTCTCCTGTACTGTACTTCCTGCTGCTTCCTTTTCTCCTTGTGAACATGCAGCTGTAAATAACATTGTTCCTACTATTAACCCATTTTTTAAATTTACTTTCAAATTTTTCCTCCTATTAAATATTTATTTAAATTTTTATTATTCCATCTCTATATTCTGTTCTGTAGCTATATCAAAGAAAAGCATATTTTTCTTTGATAATGTTATATACACATCTTCATATCTTTTAAAATCACTGTCATTTGGTACAGATGCCATTATTTTTTCTTCACCGTTTATTGTTATTAAGAGACATTTCTGGCTTCCATAATTTTCTATTTTTGATATATTTCCCTTTATATTATTTTCAGATTTTTCTCTACCAACTTTTACATACTCTGGTCTAATACCTAAATATACCTCTCTTCTTTTTTCAATAAATTTCCTTTTTTCATCAGATATTTTTATTCTATTATTTTTCAATAATAGCTCTCCTTCATTTATATTTACTCTTATTATATTTATTTGAGGTATTCCTATAAATTTAGCAACAAATACATTTACTGGATTATTGTATATTTTTTCTGGAGTGTCTATCTGCTGCAAATATCCTTTATTTAAAACTGCTATTCTATGTCCAATAGTCATAGCTTCTATCTGATCATGTGTTACATATACAAACGTAGGTCTATAGAGGTTATGTAATTTTACAAGTTCTTCTCTTGAAGTATTTCTCAGCTGTACATCAAGATTTGATAGAGGCTCATCTAGGAGAAAGAACGGAGATTGCTTTACTACAGCTCTGCATAGTGCCACTCTCTGCCTTTGCCCTCCTGAAAGTTCCTTGGAATATCTTTTCTCTAGCCCTTCAAGATTTAATATTTTCAAAGCTTCTCTAGCTCTTTTTTCTATCTCTTCTCTTTCCACTTTATTCATTCTAAGTCCAAATGTTATATTATCCCAGACAGTCATATGAGGATAAAGAGCATAATTTTGAAATACCATTGCTACATTTCTATCTCCAGATTCTATATCATTCATCACTTTATCTCCAAAGTACAATTCTCCTGATGTTATTTTTTCAAGTCCTGCTATCATTCTCAATGTAGTACTTTTTCCACATCCTGATGGTCCCAGCAGAACAAGTCTTTCCCCTGGATTAATTTCTAAATTAAGATTTTTTACTACTTGTGTATTCCCATAATTCTTACATACATTTTTAAATACTATACTGCTCATTTTTTCTCCTTTTAGTTATCCTTTTATTCCCGATTTAACAAAACTTGTCATTATCATTCTCTGGCAAAATATATAGAGAATTATTGGAAAAATTATTGTCATTCCTGCTATTGCCATAGTTATTCCCCAGTTATTCCCCCCTTCTGAACTTATGAACATCTGTAAAGCAAGAGATAACGTATAGTTTTCTTTACTGCTTAATATTATCAAAGGCCAGAAATATTCATTCCATGAGTTGATAAAAAATAATATTCCCATTGCTATTATAGAATTTTTTATCATAGGTATTATAAGATGTATTAAAGTTCTTGTTTCAGATATATTATCTATTTTTGCCACTTCTAAAAGTGATTTTGGTATTCCTCTCATATTCTGCATCATAAGAAGTATTCCCAAAGCATCTCCTAATTGTGGAAGAATCACTCCAAAACTTGTATCCAGTATTCCTAACTTTGACACTGTTAAATAGTTTGGAATCATTGTTACTGTAAAAGGGATAAATAAAGTAACTAATATCATTGAATATATTATTTTCTTTCCCTTAAAGTCCTTGTATGTCATTACATAAGCTGCCATAATGCTTGTAATTATTTTTCCAAAAGTGACCATTGCAGAAATAAAGAAAGTATTCCATATATATTTGATTATTGGAACGTTCTTCCAGATATGCTTATAGTTTTCAAATGTAATTACTGATGGAATAAGTTTCAAAGGTTCAGAAAATACCTGATCCATGCTCTTTAATGATATAGAAAGCATATATATCAATGGAAATATCTGTAACAAAATTATTATAAAAAATAGTATATGCCATTTTCTTTCTTTAGTTTTCATAATAAACTCCCTTTTCCAATATTTTTATTTTCAGACTTATTAATATAAAGAAAAACAGAGTTGTAATTATAGCAAGTGCTGAAGCTCTTCCTGTCTGAAAGAAAGTAAAAGCATATTGATATATACTATATACCAGATTGGTACTTCCATTATTCGGTCCTCCCTGAGTAAGAACATTTATGGGAACAAAGACCTGCTGAAGTCCATATACCACTGTCATTATTGACACATATAAAGCTGTAGAAGATGTCATAGGAAGTACTATATATATAAATATCTGAAAGTTAGAAAGTTTATCTATTTTTGCACTTTCTATCAGCTCAGCAGGAACTTCAAGTATCCCTGCTAAAAGAAGTATCAGATTGTACCCAAATATCTTCCATGCTGTTATTATACTTACCAAAAGAATTACTAACCCATTAGTTTTCAACCAAAATGGAGATTCTATTCCAAATATCTCATAGACC
The DNA here is from genome assembly GCF_003019675.1 of Fusobacterium ulcerans. Classification (NCBI taxonomy): domain Bacteria; kingdom Fusobacteriati; phylum Fusobacteriota; class Fusobacteriia; order Fusobacteriales; family Fusobacteriaceae; genus Fusobacterium; species Fusobacterium ulcerans. The sequence continues at coordinate 1,305,125 of NZ_CP028105.1, forward strand.
TTTGATATAGGTCCTGACATAGGATTAAAAAGCCATAAAAATATTAAAGATGCTACCACCAGAGAAATTATACTTGGAAAAAATATCATTGCTCGATAAAAACTTTTCAATTTGCTGATAAGTAAGGCTAGGGCATAGGCAAATATATAAGGTAATATAAAATTAAATATCCCTAAAAATATTATGTATAAAAATGTATTTCCCAGTGATTTATATATAACTGGATCAGTCAATATACCTGTATAGTTATCCAGCATCACAAATTTTTTATTCCTGCTTATCATATTCCAATCAAAGAAACTAAGATAGATAGTTCTCAATATGGGCCAGAAAACAAATACAGTAAAAATACTCATAGCTGGAACTAAAAGTATAATCATATAATTATCTTTTTTTATTTTCAACTAAATCTCCCCTTATATTTAATATTTATTATTTTTATATTGAAATTTTAGCAACCATATGTAAATAGAATATAAAATTAATGTATAATAAGAGTAAAAACTTTAGTTACATTTAAATTAGTCTTTGAAATAAAAAAGAGACTGAAGTATTCATCAATCTCTTTTTTCATATATTTTTTATCAGTTGATATCTGGTATTAAATTTTCTCCTACCACCCAGTTACCAATAAATTATTAGCTGCTTTCTTACTGCATTTTTGATATTTTGAGTAAGCTAATGCACCTCTTTCTCTTATCTTTTCATTATCCTCATTATTTAAATATCCATTTATTGCATCATGTATAGTATAAGCTTCTGGAGCCATTCGCCCTGTTGTCCACAATAAGGGATTAACATTTGCTGACTTTAAATGTTTAGGAAAATAAAGTTTGCTGTAACATGCAAGTGTAATAACATCTCTTTTTTTCTTATCTTTATTTATATACTTATTTCTAATATTAAAATCCATAAGTCCATTATGACCAATATATGATATTAACTCTGCATTTCCATCTGTTCCAATAGTTTTATCATTTATTTTGATTTTACTTTTGGTTATTCCAGAACTGGCACTTAAAAAATCTTTTGTACATTCTTTTATATATTTTCCATCATAGGCATCTGCAATTATATAGTAATTTTTTGTTTTATGTTTAAATATAACCCTTTCTAAAATCACTGAGTCTGATTTTTCTGTTTTTAGAAGTTTCCATTCTTTGCTTCTTTTAAAATATGTTTTTATTCCATAAGCACAGCCCCAGTAAAGATTATTTTCTGGATCCTGTCCATTTCCTATTTTCTCTGGAACTTTTACTATCCCCTGATTTTTATTATCACAAAGAGCTACAAATATATGTATTGTTTTAACTTCTTTATCTATTTCCTGACTGTTTATTTTTAAATTAAAGCTGCAAAATATCAGAAAAATAAAGAGTATTTTAATCTTTTTCATAGTTTCCTCATTTCTTGATATTTTCAAAGTGCTGTCCCTTTAGTAGGAACAAAAAAGTGTGATGTATCAACCTTTTCAAGTTCTAATAATTTAATCTTTTTATCAATCCCACCAGCATATCCTGTTAAACTTCCATTTTTACCTACAACACGATGACATGGTATAATGATAGAAATAGGATTATGCCCCACTGCCCCTCCAACTGCCTGACTGGACATTCTTTCTTTTCCCATTTTCTTAGTTGCCTTCTCTGCTATTTCTCCATAAGTTATAGTTTTTCCATAAGGAATTTCAGATAAAATATCCCATATAATTTTTCTGAATTCTCCTCCTTTAGGAGATAAGGGAATTTCCGAAATATTTGGTTCTTCTCCATTGAAATATCTATCCAACCACTTCTTTGTAATATTAAATACTGGAAGTTGTGAATTATCTGCTATATTTTCTTTGATAGTAGCAGCATAATATTTTTGTTCCTCAAACCATAATCCAATAAGATTATTCCCATCACTTGCTAATAAAATTTTTCCTAAAGGCGATATATAATTCGTTGAATAGTACATTTTTCCTCCTCATTCCCTCATAATGAATTCCATAAATTAACCACTGCATAACTTCTCCAAGGACGCCATGCTTCTGCTAAAGTCAATATTTCTTTTGGAGTATATGATGGCAGTGCTTTTTTTACTCCATAATCTGTCTCTAAAAATGCATCAGTCAATCCCATAGCACGCATAGCAATATATTGTGCTGTCCAGTTTCCTATTCCTGAAATCTTCATCAATTTTTTTATTTCCTCTTCTGGATGAATACAAAAATTAAAATCTATCTCCTTATTTACAAATGCTGAAGCAAGTTCTAAAATTGTTTTTGCTCTTGTTTTAATTATTCCTAATTCTCCAAGAGAATCAGTAATTTTATCTTTCAACTTATAAATATCCTCTGGTTCTGGAAAAATATGAGTCAATCCTTCTATTCCAGTTTCAATAGTTACACCAAATTTTTCTGTAATTCTTGCTGCCAGTGTTTTTGCTGCCTTTATAGTAATTTGCTGCCCTAAAACTGCTCTCACTGACATTTCAAAAGGATCGAAACATCCAGGAACACGAATGCCTAAGGTACAGATATTAGGCTGTATATTATTCATTTTCATCAGTCCTTCATATACTGCATATGGATCACAGGATAAATCAAATAAATTCCTAACTTTAGCTAGTACTTGTGACAGCACAGGTAGAAGTTCAGCTGGCATTGTAACTGCTATAGTATTTTTCTCTGGTTGATTTTCTGCCTGTATCCAGCTGTATATATGTTTTTCTCCATTTAGAAAATGTACAGTGCGATAATATTTTCCCTCTTTTACTGTTTCAACTCCAGGAATAGCACGTAAAGCAAGAAAATTTAATATATGTTCCCATTGATAAGGAGGGCGATATCCTAATGCTAAAGTTATTTCATCTGTTTGTTTCTTTTTATTTCCTCCTTGTTTTCGTAAGGCTGTAGGCACAAGCTTATATTGTTTTTTAAAGACATCATTAAAACGTCTTAAACTACCGAAGCCAGAAGATATTGCAACTTCAAGAACCGACAAATTTGTATCAGTAAGCAGACTTTTTGCAAGAAGCAGCCTACAGGTTTGTAAATATTGTGTTGGTGTCACATTATATTCTGTTGCAAATGCCCTCCGAAGATGACGAGATGTACATCCAAGATGACTGGCAGTTTCCTCTATACTGTCTCCATTTCCACATTCTTTTTCTAATGTTTTTACTGCTCGCTGTAAAAGAGAAGCTGTTGCATCTGTAACAGAAGTTCCTGGTGCAAGCTCAGGTCTGCATATCAGACATGGACGATATCCCGCCTGTTCTGCTTCTGCTGCTGTTGAATAAAAAGTACAATTTTCAAACTTTGGCATTTTTGCTCTACATACTGGACGGCAATATACCTTTGTAGATGATACGCCTACAAAAAAACGTCCATCAAACCTGACATCTTTTGCTTTAAATGCCATATACCATGCATATTTTTTATCTTTCAGCATCACTTCACCTCCTTTTTTATAATTATATCATTCTTTCCTAAAAAAAATCAGCTGTTTTCGGACATGAATTTTTTATACTTTAAATTTTATTTAGTTATTTCTAGTAATAAAGATATATTATAATTTTTTTTATTCTTAGTTTTAAAATAAGCTCTGACATATTCAAGTCATAATTATCTGTTATTATTACTGCATAAAGAAAAAACTTATAGGAGTGATAAATATGAAAAAATTAGCTGTTGTTGGAGTTATGTTATTGGCTTTAGGAGCTACTTCATTTGCAAGAGGACATAAAAATTGGAATGATTCTGATGGAAGAATGCATAATTTTGGAAATAGTTCTTGTCAAACATCTTCAAATCATATGAATTTTAAAAGAAGTCCTGAATTTGAAAAAAGCAGTATTCTTATTGAAGAAAAAAGATTAGAAATAAAAAAAGAACTGCTTAAAGACAGTCCTGACTGGAATAAAGTTGAAAAACTTAACACAGAAATAAGTACTGAAAGAGGAAAAATGAGAACTGCTGGAATGAAAGCCAGATTTGAATATAATAAAACTCTTCCTAATCAAAATCAATTATAAAAATATAAAAGCAGAAATTTCGTACTATACACAAAATTTCTGCTTTTTATTAATTTTTTATTCAATATTTCTATTTTAAACTTTATATTAATATATTTTTAAAATTTTAATTTTTTCAATAAAATACTACTTCTTTAATGTAAAATTTATTAGTCCAGAAAATATTTAATTAACTATTTTATTAATAAAATCAATTTCAGTTCTAACTTCTGCATGAGGGTCATTCCATAATCCTTTTGTTAAAGAAATACGCAATAAACATGTATTTGAATCTTCATCATTATTTGCTTCATTATACCAAGCAGCAAATATTTCTCTCAGCTTTGTCATCATTTCTACATTTTTTTCATCACATACCCAGCCTAAGTTTTCTCCAATACCATCAGCTGTAAAGTTTTCTACAATGACACAAATGGCTACTTCAGGATTTTTTAATAATTCCAACATCTTATTTGAAGTTGCATAAGTAACAATATAAAAAGCTCCATCTTCATAGTATGCATCTACAATACGAGAAGCAGGTTTACTTCTTCCATCAATTCCTGTTTCTAACGAAATAGTAGAAAGAGTTATTAATCCATCTTTATTCCCTACTTGCTTCTCTAATAATTTCATAGCTTCCTCATATTTATTCATTTTTCCCCCTCCTAAAATTGATTTATAATTTACTTTGTCTTGATTGTTCTTTACCACCTCCATCTAATTATATATAATTATAATTAGAATAACACGTTTTTTTTATTTTTACAACTATTACTTTTTAATTCAAACACATTTTTCAAAAATATTATACTTTATTAGTTATAAAAAAACAAATAAAGGCAATAACCATTAAATAACTATTCTTGATTATTATATAAAAAAATGAATCTGAACTACCATATTTCATCCAATAGTTTAGATTCATTTCAATTAATTTATTTTAATCAGGTTTATATACTCCACTATTTACAGCATTCTGCATTGCAGCCCTTATTTTAGTACCTCTTACAGAAGCTCCTGCCACTTCTATCTCCTCTGGTTTATAAAGTTTTTCTAAAACCTCTTTCAGTTTTTTTCCTTCTGTAAATTTTAGAATATTTTCATATTTTTCTTTTTGATCAGCTACTGATTTTTCCTTCAAATAATCTGTTCCTTTATATGCAAGTGTTCTATACTTAGGATTCTTCACAGTATCATCTTTTAAATTAAACTGCACTTCAACCTGTGTTTCCTGTCCTGATACAAATACTCCTCTATAAAGTCCATCTCTAAATTCTGCACTATATGAAATAATACTGCTCATTATTGTAAGTATTAATAAACTTTTTCTCATTATGCCACCTCCAAGTTGTTTTATTAATTATAGTTTATTAAAGCTTTCTAAACATTCTTTTATAAGCTCTTTCTTTTCATCTCTAGGAACATAAATGGCAAATATCTCTTTCTCATCTTCTCCATAAAATTTAATTGAACAGCTTTTTCTTCCATACATCATATCTTCTACAACAAATATTTCTTTTATCTTAGAAGCTGATAAATGTCCACCTATTGAAGAGGTTTCATCATGAAAATTTAAAAATCCATGAGAATAGAACCCCTTTGGAAATTTATCTTTTATTTCTAAAACAAAACTAGGTGTTACAACTAATAAAAATACTTTTTCCCAACTTCTTAATATATCAAAAAGTTCATCTAGTTTTGATACATCATATTTTCTTACAGTTGGTGCTGGTGCCTGTCTCAATACTTCTATAAATGATATCCCCAAGTCTTTAGAAATTTTGGCTAAAGATACTCCTTCTTCAGTTTTCAATATTTCTTCAATTTTTTCTCTCATAAATTCCTCCTAGTATAATTTGATTATAGAAATATATTATAATACAAATATCTTTATAATCCAATCTTTTTTTGAAAATTTACGATTAATTATTTTTAATATTAAAAAGCTGCATCTGTTCATCTTTCTCTATTTCTTTAAGTATTATTGAAGACTTCTTTCCTCTATAATTTAATCCTGATTTTTCTGCCTGTTCCTTTTGTAATTTTTTAGGTATATGATATTTTTTTCCATTTTTTATAAAATATTCTCCTGTTTCAAAAAAATTAAAAGTTGTATCATATAAGCTACACTGTTCATAAAGATTTTTTATCCAATCATAGTCACAAGACCTGGCTCCAGCATAATTTTCTCCACTAGCACTTACATCATTTATTATCCCAGTTTTTAGATATTTTTCTATATTTATACTTCCTAAAATAGGAGCTGCTACCACTCCTTTATATTTAAAAGGAAGTTCCAAAAGAATAGGTATCCTCTCATCTGCTCTTTTTTGATTTTCCACTGTAACATTGATACATACATTGTCCCACCCCTCTCCCCAGTCAGATGGAAGGGCCTCTTCTATTCGTTCAGGTCTTTTTGTAAGTATCCAGAAAATCACATCAGTTCGGATCCTAATCATATCCCATATCTCTTTTCTCCATTCATCAGCTTCCTCAAGAAAAAAATCTGAAGTCATACATGTATAGAGAAGAGTTCCTTTCTTTATCTTATAGTTTCCTTTTCTATCTTTTTTCAAGGGAAAGTTAAAATTATTTTTTACTTTATATATTACATCGCTCCTCTGTCCTCTCTGAGCATCCAGATAGTACATATAGCAGTTTAAGCAACCTTCACTTTTCTTATAACAGCCATGCCAGGGATTCCATATTTCACTCATTTTTTCTCCTGTATAAAATTTTTCTCTTCTTTATCTGCATAATAACATTTTTATTCTTTGATTTCAAATTTATATCTTTGAACTTCACATTTTAGTTATAAATCTAATCTATGTTAAAAAGATAAAAATTTAAATTATTGCAAAAATAGCATATTATTTAATTGATAAAAAAGTTTTATAAAGAGAAAAGTTTCTATTATCTTTAAACTGATGTAGCTGATATTGAAAAAAATCTTCATTTTTTATTACATACTTCTACAGTATTGTAAATATAGTTCTTTAATTTTGTCAACAACATAGTCTGGCTTAATTAACGAATAACAATCTTTATAACTTAGAAGATGACACTCTGGATAAATGTCTCTAGGTTCTACACCTTGATGTTTTTTACTTGGATTAGCCAGCCACTCTTTTTTACTGCTTTTAGAACTAAAGATAGCAAAACTTGGAATATCTAAACTTTGGGCTATATGTCTTGGCCCACCTTCGTTTCCAAAAAATATGTCACAATTTGAGATAAGCATTGCTAGTTCTCTTATTGAAGCAGTTTCTATATTTGAAAAGATATTTTTGCTGTCAGCTAATCTAGAATGAAAGTTTTTGGCAAACTCTTTCTCTGATGGAGAATAAAATAATATAATTTGTGGATTCAGTTCTTCTATTACTTTTTTAATAACACATTCCATTTTATTAAGAGGATAAACTTTTTCTGAACGCCTTGAATTTATAGCACATATAAAGATTGGATTAGAAAAATTTATTCCTGATTCTTCCATTTTTTTTCTCATATATTCCTTTTCTTTTTCCTCTATCTGGATTACATAATTATTATCATATAAAATTTTATAATTTTCTGCTAATGGATCCAGCATTTTTAAAAATTTATCAACTTTATCTTTTGAATCAATAGGTTCAGAAATTTTATGAGTATATGTAAAACCTCTATACATTTTTCTTCTCCCTATTCTATATTTACTTTTTAAAGAAAACAAAGTAAAAAATTCACTTTTGGGAGTAGACATTATATCTATTATTATGTCATATTTTTTTCTTGTTACTTTCCATACTTTGATTATATATTTAAAAAAGTTTTTCTGTTCTTCTTTAGTTATTGAAATAACATTATCAATATATGGATGATTTTTAAATAAAGGAGCAATATGCTCATATACTACATAATCAATTTCAGCATCAGGAAAACTCTTTTTAAGGGTGTTACATATAACTGAACTTAAAACAGCATCTCCTATTTGTTTAAAACGTATTATAAGTATTTTCATTATCTTCTCCTTTAAATTTATTCAAAATATCTCTTTCAATATTGTCAAGAAGCCTATATCTTTTTTGATATTGATTTCTTTTTTTACTTGGTATTTCTTCCAGAGATTTTCTTTTTATAGATTCAGTAAAATACCACAGTTTATTTTTTTCTTGAAAAGCATTTAATGATTTCCAAAACGAATCATAATCAGAGAGAATTTTTCTTCTTGAAGTATATCTTTCAGATGTATATATATGAGTAAAATTACCTGTTGCTGCTTTCATAAAATTAGTTTTTAGAGTTTTCTCTAAAAAACAAAGAACTTCAAATAAAAGCTTTTTAGGAAATAAACCATACATATTTTTAGTACAGTTTTTTATATATTCTTCATTCAGTTCTTTTGAAGCTCCTTGTAATCCCCCAATCAAGATTGTCTTTTTCTCTTTCTGTTTTATAATACCAAAAGTTAGAGTTCCAATTATATTTTCATATGAATCTGCTAATTTTATATTAATTTCTCCTTCTTTATCAAAATTGGTATATATACAAAGGTATATTTTAAAGAAAGAGTCATCTTTGACAGAAAAACTACTTAACAAAAGTTTTCCTTTTTCATATAATTCATGGCTCAATTTAGCAGGAAAAAAATCATCTATAAAATTATAACTTTCTATAATACTCTCTGCTTTTTCATGTGAATTTAGACCTTTAATCAAATATGGGCGATGCACCTTACTAACCAACATTGGATAATTAAAAATATTATCTTTTAATTCTTTATGCTTTAGTATAAATTCTCCTACTTTCAAAGAAGAAGGAAGATAAACTATTGTCCTAAAAATAAATTTTATTTGCTTTTTTAATGTATTTATCTCCCCCTTACCTTTTCCATTTTTTATAATATTAAAATATAGCTGTAATATTTGTATAGTAAAACTAAGCTGCAACTCTTCTCCTCCATCTATTTATTTATAAAAGTTAAAAATTAAATCTATATCCTATTGATAATGTAATTCTTTGTGAATCATAATCTCTTTTATCTGATTCTCCATCTATTTTTATCTTGAATTTATTTATTTCATACATTAAATCTATTAGAAAATTTTTATATTCTACTCCTCCTCCCATTCCTAAATAAACTCCATTATCTGCTTTTACTTTATGTGAGTAATCTTTTTTTAATCCTGTATTTATATCTGTCATTTTTCCTTTGAAATCATCTTTAAATTTATTGAAAGAGTACCCAATATTCCATTTTAAATATGGTCTCCAGTTTCCAATTCTATCAAAATTATATTTTGTCACTAAATAAATTGGTACTGATTTATAATCTGGCATTTGTTGTTCTAGGGACACTTTGTTTCCAGAATAACGTCTTGTATCTGTCAGTGACTTATCAAAATACTGTGCTCCTATCCCTATTCCTATTTCAAATTCTTCTGAAATTTCCTTTGTGACTTCTACTGCAAAACTTACTACAGCAGCTTCAGCATTTTTATCTCCTATTTGATATCCTTTGTCATTATAAGTTTTATATTTTTCATATACACTTCCTCCTAATCTTAAATATACATTAGTATCATCTTTTTCTGCAAAAACTTGACTGCTTATAAACATAATTCCTGTTACCCCTAATAAAGTTTTACTGATTTTCATTATTTTTCCTCCTCGATATTTAATTTAATAATTTTTATTTTTATAAATCACATATTTTAATCCTAATATTATAAAAATTATATTTATGCTTACTTTACTATTTTTGTATTTATATGTTTTAAAATACTTTTTCTAATTATAACTCAATATGAAGCCAAATTTCCTTTCAACACACAAACTTATCACTTTTTCGCACAAAAAACATTGTACAAAAATAAAAAAAGTATTTTAATTTTCAATATATACCTTTAAGATGAAATATTTTAAAGATATCGTCATTTATACAGTTAACATTTCAAAAAAAACTTTACTTATTTATAATAAGTTGATATAACTAATTAAGATTATTAATTATTCCATGTTAAAGGAGAATTAAGATGTATAAAAAAATATTGGTATTCATAATTATTTTGGTTGCTTCTCTAAGCATATTTTTAAAATTTATTTCTCACAATGAAAAAGACTTTATATATGTAGTCCCTAAGATAAAATATATTGAAGTTTTAGATAGAAATATTGGTGAATATTCTATTCTTTCTCCTGATGGCGAGAAGATGAATTTTGAAATGAGAAATTTTTTAAATGGAAAAATTTTTTTCAATGTTCCTAATGGAGAATACATATTAGAAATCAATTATGACAATCAAGAAAAATATGTATCTTTTATAAAAGATGATAATTGGAAAAAAATAATAATAACTCTTCAAGGAGATACCTTTTCAAAGAAACAGAAAATAGCATTAAATCTTATCACTCTGACACTTATAATTTTAAATATTTTTATTTATATAAAAACAAATAAAGAAATAAAAAAAGATAAAATACTTAATTCAGCTTTTTTTATCTTGATTTTAAAAATATTATTTAGTTTCAGAGGTAATTTTCAAACTGATTTTATAAAATTCCTGGAGTTTTTTATATCTGCTGCATTAGGTTTTTTAATAATTTTTTATATTTTAAATAACCGCATGAATAAAAAATATAAAAAAATAAAATACCTTGTTTATGTATTAACTGCTCTTTCTTTTGTTTATTATACGCTTATAGCAATAAACTTATTATCTCCACAAATTTATACATATATATTAAGTACTCATGAAATTTTATTAACTTTTCTAAGAAAGATGTATCAGTTTATTAATTTGAGAAGAATTATTCTATTGGTTATTATGCTTAATTTATTAATAAATAAAAGATTTACTGTTTCCCCATATAAATTTTATTATTTTTCAGTTATATTTTTATATTTATTTATGGAATTTTTTTATATTGCTTTTCCTAAATTTATTAATCTGTACTCTTTTATTAAATTAATAGAATATATGTGTATATACTGGGGGTTGGTATTTGTAAGCTTAAAAATATACACTCCTAATATAAGTAGAGTTGTTCGATATCTTTTGGGATTTACAATCGCCTATATAACCCTATTTTATTTCAAAACTTTATTGGAACCTGGAATTATTTTAATAACCATATTTATTCTGGATTTCTATACAATGACATTTGAAAAAATACTCTTTGTAAAGACTGAAATACTTGAAAAATCTTACACCAAATTATGTCTGGTACAAAATAGATCCGAATTTGAAGAAGAACTTGAAAAAGAACTTAAAAAAAATTTGAAAGTCAAATCAGTGCTGGTTAAAATTTTTATCGATGAAAAAGAAATTCTTGAATATTTAACTAGTTTAGATCTTTGTGAAAATAATTTATTTATAAAAAAGGAAAATATAAGAAAAGAAAATTATTCTACTGGAATAAGATTAGCTTTTAATGGAAATCCTTATGTTGGTGCTATATTTATTGAAGAATATGAATATGAAATGGATATTGAAAATATAAAATATCTAATAGGAATATCTGAAAAAGTTGCAGGTATAGCCAATAATATAAAACTTAATTCCATTTACAAGGAGTTGAGTTTTGATGATTAAAATAGGGGTAGATATAGATGAAAAGCTTATTATTCTTTTAAAGGAGATGCTGGATTATGAATTTATAAATACTAAACGTGAAAGTAGCAGCTTTGAAATATTTATAATAGATATCGACACCGAAAATATTACAGATAAAATAAAAGCTAATTATAAAAAGGGAATTCCTGTTATAGTTGTTTTAGGAAAAAATAATATTAAAGAAATGAGAACTTTATTCTTATCAAATTATGTTGCAGATTGTATTTTAAAACATGAGATCTATGAAATTGAAAAATCTATTGAAAAATTAATTTATTCCAAACAAAAATATACTCAATTCTATCTAAATGATAATCAGAAAAAAGGAATCATTGACTTTTCAGAAGTAACATATATAAGTTATTGCAGAACAACACGAAGAATTCAATTTCACTTAACTAATAAAGAAGTCTTTACCTTGAAAGAAAATTTTTCTATCATTGAAGAAAAACTAGAAACAATAAATAGTTTTTATAAAATTGAAAGAGGGACCATAATTAACACAAGCTTAATTAGATACATAGATTATAAAGAGGAAACTATAATTTTTAGAGATTTCTCTATATTATATGTGAGCAAAATAAAATTAAAAAAAATAGAAGAAGATCTAAATTTAACTAAAAATAGATTATATTTATAGATAAAAAATGGTTGAAAGATGCTTTCTTTCAACCATTTGACTTTTTTTATTTTATTAATGCCCCAAGTTTTAATATAGCTCTTGCATATATTTCCATTCCCTGTTTCAACATATCCAAGTCCATGCATTCATCAAAGCTGTGAGGTTTTCCATTATATTCTTTGAAATTAGGTCCAAATGCTACTGTATTTGGCATCAGCTTAGCATAAGTCCCTCCTCCTAATGCAGCAGGTTCCTCATCCCTTCCTGTTACATTTACATATATCTCTTGTAATTCTTTTACTAATGGATGAGTTTTCTCAAAATAAAGAGGTGCATTATGATTTTCTTTAAAAAATACAATACCTCCCTTTTTTCCTGCTGTTTTCAATCTTAAATCAAGAGTTTTTTCATCTATAGATGCTGGATATCTTATATTAAATTTTACAAACAATTCATCATTTAGAATATTTGTTATTCCTGCACTTATAGTGAGATTTCCTACTTCTTCATTGACAGTTTTAATCCCTAGTTTTTCTCCATCTGAACTTTCACCAATATAACCTGAAATAAATGATATAAATCCTTTTGCTGCATCCTCTTTCCCAATGATCAGATTAAGGAATTTATACATTCCCAAAAGAGCATTAACTCCTTTATGAGGTGAACTAGCATGAGCAGAGACTCCTGTACAGATAATTTCTGTAGTATCTCCTTCATAGTTCACAGTATATTCAGCTTTAGTTAAAGATCTCATCTTTTTAAGAGCTGTTTCTACAGTCTCTTTAGATATATTTCTTACCTTAGCTATACACTTTTCTGGTACTATATTTGATCTTGTTCCTGCTTTTATTTCTACAATCTTTGAATCTTTCCATTGAATTTTTTTTCTAAATGAAAATGTATATATCCCCTTTTCAGAAAATATCACTGGAAATCTTCCATCTGGTGTAAAAGCATATTTTGGTTCTTTTTCTCTTGCAAGATAATATTTGATATCCTCATCTCCGCTCTCTTCGTTAGTTCCAAATATTATTCTTACTCTTTTATTAAATTCTGGATGAGTATCTACTACCGCTTTCAAAGAATACAAAGCTGATATGATAGGAGCTTTATTATCAATAGCTCCTCTTGCTGTTAGCTGATTATTCACTACACATCCTTCATATGGAGGTACACTCCAACTAGCTTCATCCCCTTCAGGAACTACGTCTATATGACCTAATATGGCAATGTATTCTTCTCCCTCTCCATATTCTGCATAACCAATATAGTTATCCAGATTTTTTACTTTAAAACCAAGCCCTTGAGCAATTTCCAACACCTTGTTAAGTCCTTTTTTTAGTTCCTCTCCATAAGGTGCATCTCCTGCTCTATCTGCTTTTACTGTTTTTATTCTTATAATTTCAATGATACTTTTCAATACTTCATCAAAATGTGTATCGATATATTTTTTTATATCCATAGTTTTCTCCTGTAATGGAATTAGTCAATTAAAGAAAGAGCAAGGTCTAAAACTTTATCCCCTTTCATCATACCATAATCCATAGTATTAATGATCTCTACTTTTTTTCCTACTGTTTCAGCTACTGCTGCTAATTCAGCTTTTTTATATTTTACTTGTGGTCCTAATAGAAATACATCATAGTTACCAAGATTTTCTTGAAACTTTGCTATACTTAAAGCATTAATTTCAACTTCTATTCCTTTTTTTACAGCTGCTTCTTTCATTTTTTTAACCATAAGACTTGTTGACATTCCTGCATCACATAATAATAATATTTTTTTCATAGTTTTCCTCCTGAATATTTACTTTAAATTTTTAATTATTTTCCTTCATTTTCCATTTGTTCTAATCTTTCCATTTCATCTTCCTCTTTTTTACTTGCCTTATCTATTATTCTAAGGAATGGAAGATAAATCATTGCTCCAATGATAAGATTTACTATTTGAATAAGTGCTCCTGAAATATCCCCTACTGTAATAAATCCACTGATTATTGCTGGTGTAGGCCATGGGAAAGCTATCCCTAAAGGTTTTGATACAATTCCAAGATTCATTGTTATATATTGAGTAGTTACCATTACCATAGCTACCAGATTAAATGGTATAAGCATAATAGGGTTAAGGATTATTGGAAGTCCAAACAGGATTGGTTCATTGATATTGAATATTCCTGGAATAGTTCCAATAGCTCCAACACTTCTTATATGTTTACTTTTTGCAAAGATTAATATAGCTATAAGCAGAGAAAGAGTAACTCCTGCTCCTCCCATCCATACCATGTCAAAGAACTGTTCAGTTATTACATGAGGAAGAGGCTGTCCAGCTTGTAATGCAGCTATATTTTCTACCTGATTTTCCAACCAGAAAGGTCTTACAAATCCATTTACCATTGAACCACTGTTTATTCCAACAGACCAAAGAATTGATATAGCAAAAACTGTAAATATAGAACCTATATATGAAGTTCCAAGAGATTTTAACGGCAAAGCCAGCATTTTATATACAAAGTCATGTATTGTTCCATAGTCTGTCTGCATCATAAGAAGTCTTAGAAGAAGAGCTGCTCCAAGGATAACTGTTCCTGGAATAAGAGCCTCAAATGATTTTATAACTTCAGGTGGTACACCATCAGGCATTTTTACAAGAATATTTCTATTAACGAAAAACTGAAATATTTTTACTGTTAATACTCCAATAACCATAGCCACAAACATTCCCTTACTTCCAAGCCAGTCAAATGTAATAACTGCTCCATGTTCAGTAGAATGTCCCAATGGAGTAAGTATCAAGAATGAAGCTAGAGACAGAAGTCCTACTGCAATACTGTCAAGTTCAAATTGTTTAGCAAGCTGCTGAGCTACTAAGAAAGCTACATACAGAGCTATAAGTGAAAATGTAGCACTTACAGGGATATCAAGAATATCCTTCCATCCTTCACCAAATAAACTAGTCATACCTCTTTGATATGCTGGTAGTGGAAAAGCTGAAATCATCAAAAATATAGATCCAATCATTAAAAGAGGCATCATCATTATAAATGCTCTTCTTATTCCATTGATATATTTGTTCTGTGCTATCCATGCAGCTACAGGAACAAGTTTGTCTTCTAGTATCGTTATAACTTTGCTCATCATCGTCTCCTTTTATATTTCTTCCAGTGGTTTTTGTATATTTCTTTTGTAATTTTCCATATATTCCTTTGAAGCTATCTCTATTTTTACCTCATTGCTTCCTTCTATAGGATTTGCAAGATATACTTTAGGTTCATTATCTGGGTCTGCTGCGACAAATGAAAACTCTACATTTGTTCCAATTCCCCATTCTCCTTTATTATTCATAGCCACAACAGATATAGCTCCTGCATGCCCTCTTCTTTTTTTCAGCTGTTCAGCAAATTCTGTAACTGCTGATTGAGCAGCTTCTGTAGGGGACATTCCTCTTTTCATTCTTTGAACTGTTTCGTAAGAAAGACACCCTTTCATTATATCTTCTCCAAGTCCAGTAGCTGCTGCCCCACCAGCTTCATTATCTACATAGAATCCTGAACCAGATACAGGAGAATCTCCTACTCTTCCTCTTTTTTTCATAAACAATCCGCTTGTAGAAGTAGCTGCTGCCATATCTTTTTCTGAATCTATACTTATCATGCATACTGTATCATGACCATCATAAGGGGAAAGATTTTTTTCAGTTATCTCTTTCATTCTCAATTCCCAAGTTTTTTTAGCTCTTTCAGTAAGCATATTCTGTCTTACAAAACCATTCTTATGAGCGTAAGCCTCTGCTCCCTCTCCCACAAGAAATATATTGAATCTGTCTGCACTAAGTTTTCTTGCTATACACACAGGATTTTTATAATCTTTTATTCCAGCTACTGCACCTATAGAAAGTGTCTTTCCATCCATAAAAGCAGCATCCAATTCAACTTCACATACTTCATTTGGAAGTCCTCCATATCCTACTGATTTATAGAATGGATAATCTTCAACTTCCATTATTGCTCTTTCTACAGCATCTTGGCATTTTCCACCATTTTTTAATATATCAGCTCCTAGAGTTACACCTTCAACAGCCATTCTCCAAGTAGCTATCATAGCCCACTTCTTCATTATTTTTCCACTCCTACTCTTCTATATAAGTCTATTAGCTCTTCTACTAATTCTCTAGCAAGAATTGAGTTCATAAGGTGGTCTTGAGCATGGACCATAAGAAGGTTCATAGCTATTCCATTCCCATCTGCTTCATTACATATAAGTTCTGTCTGCATCCCATGAGCTACAAGTGATTTCTCTCTTGATTCTTTTAAAAGTTCCTCTGCTTTATCAAAATTTCCAGTTTTAGCTTCTCTAAGTGCTTCATAAGCCAAACTTCTTGCCTCACCAGCGTTACCTACTATTGTCATTGCTACTTCTTCTAAATCTAAATCCATGTTCATTACCTCCTTAGATATTTTTGATTTTTTAAGGTTACACCTATATTAGCACTAGTCAAATAAAATGTCAAAAATCACATTTTTATGCCCGTATATCGTTTTTAAAGTTCTAATTTAATTATTATTCTTGAAATAAAATATAGTATATGGTATGATTTAGTAGATATGACGAAAATAAAATAATTGTATTTCGTTTAACTTTCAGAAAAAAAATATTCAAAAATATAAAAAAATTTTTAAAAAGGGGATTTTTATGAGTTTTGATATACTTCAGAAAGATATTCAGGTAGAATTTTCCAAACATCTCAATAGAAAAGAAAGAAACCTTATCAAATTTTTGTCAATAAAAGATAAAAATGTAACTCTTCCTTTTAAAGAATTTTTAAAATATCTAGATTTTGAAACACAGGAAGAAGGAATAAAATTTCTTAATTTATTTATGAATAAATATATTATTCTTTCATCAAATAACTCTAAGTATCTTGCATATTTAAATATACTTCAATCTTTCTATATATCTGGTGATGATATAACATTGATATTTCCTGACGAAATAGCCAGTTCTTTTAAAAAAGGAACTAATTATGAAAAGCTTGGAGTCAATAGAGTTCTTACATTCAGAGAAAAATTTTCATATCGTCTATACCAATATGTAAAAAGAGCTCCAGAAGACAGTGTATATATCCCTATGGAAATTTTAAGAAGTCTTCTTGAAATCAAAGAATCATATAAAAGATATTATGATATTGAAAAAAATCTCCTGATTCCAGTATTGAAAGATCTTGAAGATAATGGAGACCTTCCTCTTTTATACACTAAAAATAAAAGTGGAGATTACAAAAGTGCAAAAATTTTGGGAATTACTCTTGAAAAACAGATAGTAGAAAATAGTAATACTATTATAATTAATGATATTATGACGAAAATAGGGAAAGAGGTTAAAAATTTTACTGAAATATACTCTATAATATTAAAAGCTCTAGCTGAACATGGAGAGGAATATGTTAGGACTAATACAGAATATGCTCTAAAAAATTTCACTGGAAATTTTGACATTTTTCTAGAACAGCTTTTATTAAAAAATACTCCTGTAGAAAAAGCATATCTTACAGTTAAAAAGAAATTCAAAACATTATTTGAACTTCATATGGAAGTAATGAAGGTAGCACAGAAAGAAAGCCAGTATCCTTCTAATTTAAAATTTCTTATCAAAATATATTCTTTGAAAGATGGAGAATCTACTGTATGTGATGGAAAAGATATTTCAATGAAAATATCATATAACAAAAATGATTTTTCATATATAGAAGTGTTCAGACAAAAAATAAAAGAAGAAAATCCAAATGGAGAAAAATATAAAAAGGAAGCTGATTAGAGCTTCCTTTTTTTTTATTTATAGTATTTTTAATTTGTAAAATATCAAATTAATAAGCTACTTCATATAATCCTAAGATATCTTCTAAAACTACATCTTTTGGATTTCCTCCAATACATGTATCTGTAAGGATATCTTTAGTTAACTATGGTTTTCAATATTTTTATTATCAATTTTTAAATAACTCTCCCAATCTTCTGGAAATCCTATACAACTTATATCAATAACTTCTAAAAATTCATTAAAAGTGTTCTTTATATCTTTTAAAATTTTATTATTCCATTCTTCTTTATCTCTAATTAATATTCTCATTACTAAAACATAATCAAAAATTTTATAAGTAGTTATTGGAAATTCTTTAGTTTTAGCTGGTGTTGAAACCACTTTATAATTATAAAGTCTCATATCATGTGCCAACATATTTCTAAATCTTCTCATTGCTTCAATCCAATTTCCAAACTGTATTTTGCTGTACCCATATTCTTTTGCAATTTTTTTCTGAACACTATTATCAAGCAATACATAAAAATTTTCTAAATTTCCTAAAGTAAACAATTCTATTGCAACCCATATAGGATAATAGCCTTGATAATTTAATTTATGATGCTGAATAAAAGGCAATTCTTCATTATCTCTAATATTTTTATTAATAAAGGAAATAAATTTTGAATGTTTATCCTTATCCTTAAAATCTCTGCTAAACATGTAAGAAATATTTCCTTCTGAGTAACTGTGTGCAAAATTATATGAAATGGAAGTTTTTAAATCTCTTTCAATAATTTCCATTCCATATAAAAATATATTTCTAATTCTCATATCAAATTTTATAATTTTATAAATATAATCAAAAGTTAATTCTTTGGGATAACAGTCATTTGCTAAATCTTTAAAGTCATGTAAATATCCTGTAAAATGGTAATAGTTAATTCTTTTTAAAACTTCTTTAGCAAAATTCTCGTTTTCTATAACTAGATTTCTATTCTTTAATTTATTAATTTGTTCATCAAATGTTGTTGGAGGCTTTAATTGTGAACTAATAAATTTAATAAACTTATCATTTTCAATATTCATGTATGACTCCTTATAAAAAAAATCGACCCTTGCATGGGCCACATAACAAAAATAAAGTTAGAGGTGTGCAAAGGTCTGTATCATACTAAAATAATATCATATTAGTAAAAGAAAGTCAATAATATAGATATTCATTTATTCCTAGTTCTCTGTAAAATTTATCATTTGTTGTATGAATATATGGCCTCTTAGTAATTTATACTACATAATCTTCTCCTCTATACTTTTAATAAAAATTCCACTTTTTTAAAAATTTAATTAAATTTTACCAGTTTTATTTCTGTTGTTTTCTTTCAGCTTTAGCTATATAATATTCTAAAGAGGTGAGCCTATGATATTGAGAAAATATAATCCTGATGATTGTATTAAATTATTAAAACTCTTCTATGATACAGTTAGGAATGTAAATAAAAAAGACTATAATGATGAGCAGCTTTCTGTATGGGCTCCTGATAACTATATAGAAGAAAAATATGCCCTCTGGCAAAAGTCTCTTTCTGAAAATTTTACTATTGTTGCTGAAATCAATGGAGAGATTGTAGGTTTTGGAGATATAGAAAAAACTGGCTATCTCAATAGGTTATTTATTCACAAGGATTATCAGAATATGGGAATTGCATCAGCTATAGTTAAGGAACTTGAAAAATATGCAGAGAAAATATGTATATGCACAATAATAACAGAGGCTTCAATCACAGCTAAACCCTTCTTTGAAAGGCTGGGATATACATTGGTAAAAAAACAGCAGGTAGAGAGAATAGGAATTTCTCTTACTAACTATGTTATGGAAAAAAATATATCGAGATAAGGTTCATTTATAAAAAATCTAAATTCTAATATATTATTTCTATTTTAAATTATATGACAAAATAATATGTATATGGTCAATAATAATTTTGCTGGCAGGTACCAGATAAGGAGCTGAAATGATTAGAAAAGCTAAAAAAACTGATATAGAAATTATTTCGAAAATCTATATAGACAGTCGTAGAAAAACATATAAAAATATTCTTCCAGATGATTATCTCAATTCTCTAACTTATGCACAAGCAGAGAAAAAATGGGAAGAGTATTTAGAAAATGATAATAATGTTATTTTTCTTCATTTAGATGACAAAGGAACTATTACATCTCTTGCAGCAAGTAAACCTTACAGACATCTCAAAAAATGTCTCTATTTAGATTCACTTCATGTGTCTCCTGAATTTCAAAGTAAGGGAATAGGAAAATCTCTTATCTTAAAAACTGCTGAATTTGCTTTGGAAAATGGCTATGACACTATGACTATCTCTATTCTTAGAGGAAATGACAAAGCTGAAAAAATTTATCAATATTTAGGAGCTGTATATCTTAATGATTTTATCAATTATTTTGACAATACTTCAGCTATGTCTACAGTATTTATATGGAAAGATTTACCCAAATTAATAAGCAAGCATAGTAAATAGTATATAAAAAGAAGCTGATATGAGATAAATTTTTATTACTCTATATCAGCTTTTTATTTATTAGATTCTCATTTCCATTATGATTTCTCCATCTTCATCCATTTCTCCTGTCTCTTTAAATCCACAGGCTGAGTACAGCTTCATAGCCAATATATTTTCTGGTTCAAAAGATAGATTTATTTTTCTGATTTTTTCTTTTCTAAAAAAATCAATTATCTCTTTCATAGCTTTTTTTCCATAACCTCTTTTTTGATAGTTTCTATCTATCATAAAACGACATATCCAATACTCATCTTTATCTTTTTCCATATTAAGCATAACAAAACCTATAAGCATCTCTTCTGCATATATTCCAAATAACTTAACTGTTTCCCTGTAGATATATGCCTGTGCTATGGAATAGATATTTGAAGCAACAAAAGCACTCTGTTCCTCATTAACTTCCAACTTAATACATTCATCATAATTATCTTCATTGATTTCTCTTAAAGTAATTACTTGATTTGATTCACTCATTTAATTCCTCCTGATTTAATCTAATTTTCTCCAAAAATATATATGATTTTCTATCTATTTTTTTTATTTTCATAATAATTCCCCCTTTTTCTTACAACTTTTATCTTATTAAATTGTAGCAGATCAATCAAATATTTACAATTTTTTATATATTATCTAAAATTTTTATTTATATTATTAATCCTCTTTCATTCTATTTTTTTTATACAATTATCTTAAAAAAAAGTTTTTCTTACAAACTTTAAAAAAAATTTATCTTGACTTTACTACATTTTTAAATTATAAATATAGTAACTACTACATTGGCTAAATTTAATAACTTTTATCTAAAATCAAGGAGGGCAAAATTATGGAGTACGGAATTTTATCTGTCATCCCACCGCTGGTAGCTATTATACTGGCATTGGTGACAAAGCAAACAGTTTTTTCACTTTTTTTAGGTCTGTGGATCGGTACTACAATCATCTCTGATTGGAACCCAATAATTGGATTTCCAAAAATGATTTCTGATTTTTTTATTCCGCTGATTGGGAACAGCTGGAATGCAGGAATGATAATGCTTATTGTTTCTTGTGGGGGATTTGTATATCTTATAAAAGTTTCTGGTGCAGCTAAAGCATTTGGGGATTATGCTTCTAAGAGAGTAAAAACAAGAAAAGGTGCTCAGCTTACAGCTTATTTTGCAGCATTTGCTTTTATTTTTACAGAGCCAACTCTTACACTTGGAGCTATCATGAGACCAATTACTGAAAGACTTAGAATATCAAGAGTAAAGCTTGCATACATATGTGACGTTATGGGGTGTCCATTTGCAACACTTTCTCCAATTACAAGCTACAGTACTTATGCTATTGGATTAATAGCTACTCAGTTTGCTATGCTGGGGATAACTGATAATCCTTGGACTACATATCTGAAATCTATACCATACAATTTCTATGCTATGTTTGGTATGCTTGCTTTGTTCTTTGTTATCATATTTAATCTGGATATAGGACCTATGTATAAAGCTGAAAAGAGAGCTATTGAAACTGGAGAGCTTATAGGAGAAACAGATAACCCAATGGGAAAATATGATCTTGATGAAGAGACTTTATTTAAAGATTCAAATATAACACTGGCTAGTTTTGTTATTCCACTTCTTGCATTATTTGCTACATTGATAGCTATGATACTATGGACTGGAAAAGCTGGTGAAAATGGTATAGGAGGGGCTTTTGTTAATTCAAATATATCTCTTTCTATCACTACTGGGTTCTTAGTTGCTTCGATAGCTGCTGGAATAATGGGTGCAAAATCTAAAATATTTAAATATGGTGACATTGTTCCTATGTTCTGTAAAGGAGTTGCTTTAAACTCTGACATTCCAATTATTTTAGTATTAGCATGGTCTATTGGTTCATTGACAGGGGTTATGGATCTTAAAGGTTATTTAATAAATATAGTTGCACACTACAATATAGCTGCTGGTCTTATGCCTGCATTCCTGTTTGTAGTTGGAGCTTTCGTTGGATTCTCTACTGGAAGTTCTTGGGGTGTATGGGCTATAATTATGCCGATATCTCTTCCAATAGCTCACACATTTGGAGTACCAATGGAACTTATGATAGGGGCTTCTTTGAGCGGGGGAGTATTTGGAGATCACTGTTCTCCTATATCAGATACTACTATACTTGCATCTACAGCAGCTGGTTCTGACCATGTAGAGCATGTAAAAACACAGCTTCCTTACAGTATGACTGTTGGAATATCTTCAATCATAGGTTTCCTAGTAGGAGGACTTATCTCTCCAATACTTGGACTTATAGTTACAGCAATATCAATAGTAACAGCTCTCTTCATATTCTCTAAGATAGCTGAAAAAAGAAATGGTAAAATTTTAGGAGGAGTACAATGATGAATAAATCGAAAATATATTTTCCAGACTATATCTTCTATAATGGAAATGTTCATACAGTAGATGCAGAAGATAATATTTATGAAGCTGCTGCTGTATCAGGAAATAAAATAGCTGCTGTTGGAAGTAATGATGAAATAATGGCTATGAAAACTGACAAAACTGTATTGATAGATTTAAATGGAAGAAGTCTTATCCCAGGGATTAATGATGCTCACAATCATGCATGGGAAACTGGTTTAATGCTTGAGGGAATAGTACTTTTCGGTATCGACAGCATGAAAATGCTTCAGGAAAAAATCATAGAAAGAATAAATGAAGTTCCAGAAGGGACATGGATACAAGGAGGAAGCTGGATAGAATCTCAATTTGAAGAAAATAGAGCTCCAAATCGTTATGATTTAGATGCTGCCTCTCCTCATAATGCAGTTGTATTAGAAAGAATATTTGGTGCATGTTCTGTAAATTCCAAAGCACTGGAACTGGCTGGTATAAATAAAGACACTCTGGATCCTCCAAAAGGACATATAGAAAAAGATGAAAATGGAGAGCCTACTGGTGTTCTTCATGGAAATGCTGTTCTTTTAGTAAGAAAAGTTATGCCTGGACCTTTTGGAAGTGACGATTTTGGAGCAGGAGAAGGGGAACCTTCTATTCCAGTATTAGAAAAATCTATATCTCTTGCAATAAACGAATACAATAAATATGGAATTACAAGTATAACAGAACCAGGAGTAAGTTCTGGTGTATGCAAAGCCTATCATGATTTATTAAAGAAAAATGAACTTAGATGCAGAATAAATCTTATGCCTAACTGGCATGGTTTCACGTTGCAGCAAAATGAAAAAGAGCTGGATCAACTTCTTAATGATTACGATTTCTCATCTGGTTACGGAAATGACTGGATACGTTACTCTTCATTAAAAATGGCAATAGATGGAGGGCTTACATCTATGACAGCTCTAAAATCTTGGAATTACAAAGGGGAGGATTCATTGAGAGAATTTCCATTGAGATTGGATATCACTAAACTTGATGAATATATAAAGTCAGCTCATGATTCTGGATGGGATATAGGTATTCATGTAATGGGAGACGTTGCTATAGATAAAGCTGTAGATGCTATCTACAAAGCTGTTAAAGCTAACCCTAGAAAACATCAGCACTCTATAATTCATGCTTATTACCCAAGTGAAGAAACTCTTAAAAAAATGAGTGAAGTAGGAATAATGGTAGCTGCTCAGGCAAGTTTCATATATGTAGAAGCAGATGGCTATGATTCTCTGCTCCCTAGGGATAAGCAAACAAGTTTTACTCCATTAAAAACTTACAAGGATAATGGAATTGTAGTTTCTCTTACTACTGATATGCCTTGTTCAAATTTGAATCCATTTATAAATATGTATGCAGCTGTAACTAGAAAAGGTTCTAGAGGTTATTCTCTTGGAGATGAAGAAAAAATAAATAAAACTGAAGCTTTGAGAATGATGACATATAATGGTGCTGTACTAAATGGAGAAGAGAATTTCAAAGGAAGTATAGAGGCTGATAAACTGGCAGATCTCGTTATTATTGACAGAAATCTTTCTCAGGTGCCAGATGAAGAGATAAAAAATATCAAAGTTGATTTCACTATGCTTGATGGAAAAATCATCTATCAAAGATAGGGAAGTCGAGGAAGTGAATAGATGCTGTATCTGATCATAGCAGTTTTATCAAATACCTTTATGACTTTTATTATAAGACTGTCAGAAAAGGAAAAAAGCAATCGTTTTAATGTAAATACTTTTAACTATCTTTTTGGAGGTATATTGGCATATTTTGTTATTAGAAAGGAAAGTATATTCTCATTTGATGGAGATTACAAATATACACTTTTCCTCGCAGTGATAAATGCCGTTTTATACATTACCTGTCTTTATCTTATGCAGGTAAATATGAAGAAAAATGGAGCTCCTCTCACTACTACATACAACAGACTGGGGCTCCTTATCCCTATCCTTGTATCTGTCATACTGTTTAAGGAATATCCTAATCAAATGCAGATAATTGGATGTATTTTAGCTATCTTTTCTATCTATTACATCAACAAAAAAGATAAGAAAGATGAAAAAAGCAAGGTTTCTCCCTTACTTCTTATAGCTCTTTTTATGGCTGGAGGTATGGTAGACACTTTAGCAAAGATATATGGATATTATGGAAATTCAAATCTGCAAGGGCATTTTATTTTCTATACTTTTGTTTTTTCCTTTATATTCAGCCTTATACTTAGCATCAAAAGCATTAAAAATCTGAGTAAAAAAGAAATACTTATTGGTTTCTTTATAGGTATTCCCAATCAGATTACTACTCTGGCTCAACTAAAAGCTGTAGCTGTGCTTCCTGCTTATCTGGTATTTCCAGCATACAGTATTTCGGTTATACTTTTAGTCAATCTTGTGAATTTTCTTTTCTTTAAAGAAAAGCTCACAATGCGTCAGTATGTGGGAACAGGTATCATCATTTCAGCTCTTATATGCATGAATGTCTAGAAATATTCCTTGCTTTTATTATTAAATTATTTTATGATAAAAGAAAAGAAACGTGAGGTATGATTCATGACTGGAATTGCAAAGCTGTACAGGAAAAACTATAATAACCTGACTAAAGCTGAAAAACAAATAGCAGAATATATCTGTGGTAACCCTAAAAAAGTTATCATGATGACTTCCTTAGACCTTGGAAAAGAGCTCAATGTCAGTGATGCAACAGTGTTGAGATTTTCTAAGAAAATAGGATTTTCTAAATATAATGAACTTAAAGAATATCTTGCAGAAGAATTGGAAGCAAGAAAAAGTGTCATTGATAAAATGCTAGATAACTGGAACAATGACAGAGAGGATAATAACAGTGTTAAGAAAATGATAAATGCTGATATTAAAAATATGCAGAAACTTTACATGGATTTAGATTTAGAAGAAATAGATAATGTAGTAAAGCTTATGCAGACATCAAAAAAAATATTTGTTATTGGGGTAGGAAGCAGCAGAGCTGTTGCTGAAATGCTTGGATGGCATTGCATGGTTTTAGGTCTGGAAGCTGTAACAATATCTGAAGGAGGATATGGATTATTTGAAAAAATAGCCCATGTGACAAAAGATGACTGTGTAATATTTTTCAGTGTTCCTAAATATCTGAAAGATGAAGTACAGATGATGGAGCTTCTCCATACTAAAAAAGTTCCTTCAGTTGTTATTACAAATAATCTTTTCTCTAAAATTGCTTCTTATGCTTCTATATTTATCCCAGTTGAAACAGATAATACAAGTTTTTTTAATTCTTTTATACTTCATGCAGAGGTATGTAATGTTATTCTTCTAAAACTTTTTGAAGGAGACAGAAACAGATATTTTCAATATTTCAAACAAAATGAGAAGGATCAAAGCTTCCTTTACGAAGATGAGGAGCCTTCTTCTACATATTAAAACAAGAAGCTGTCTTATTAATCAGAACTATAATCTGACTTTTTAGACAGCTTCTTCTTTTTGATTATATTTCATTATCTATTAGAATCATAACTAAGTACCTTATCTTAGAATTTTCTTTAAACAGAGTGTATTCCTCTTCAAAAAAGACAAAGATATTCTGAGAAATTAAAATATCTTTTAATTCAGCCCATTTTTGAACTCTCTCTATACTGTTGGATATATCCTCTTTCTTAAAAAGACTTTCACTCCACATACAAATATAGCTCCCTTTATTTAAAACAACAGATTTATTCTCCCTGTTTTTAAAAGAAATATATAAGTGGGATCCTTTTATTTCTTCTTGTAAATCATTTTTAAGAAATTTAAATCCAAAATACTTATATTCAAACTTAAGAGGAAATCTTTCAAAGATTTTCTCTTCTGGGGAAATCTCTGTTCCTTTTATATCTTCAAACCCTTTTATAAAGGGGATGTCTAATTCTATATTCTTACCTGTTTTATGATTCATCAAGTGCTTTTCTAAAATTTTTTTCTGGTTTTTTAAACATACAATTTTATTTTGAACTTCAGAAATTATTTCTTTCAATATCTTTTCAAACTTATCCTCTTCTTTAGTAAAGATATATTCTTTTATCTGCTCCAGAGATATTCCCAGATTTCTTATATAGTTTATCAATTTTAAATTAAAAATCTGTTCTAAAGAATAATAATTATAGTTATTGCTTTTATCTCTAAAAGCAGGAGTAACTAAGTTTTCATTGCTATAGTATCTCAATGTAGAAACTGGGATTTCTGTTATTTTTGAGACTTCATTT
Organism: Fusobacterium ulcerans; assembly: GCF_003019675.1. Classification (NCBI taxonomy): domain Bacteria; kingdom Fusobacteriati; phylum Fusobacteriota; class Fusobacteriia; order Fusobacteriales; family Fusobacteriaceae; genus Fusobacterium; species Fusobacterium ulcerans. The sequence goes on from NZ_CP028105.1 coordinate 1,332,368, forward strand.
ATTAAATAATATTCCTTCATTACTCCTCCTTTTCTTTAAAATATATCTATTTTACTTTATGTTTTTCTTTTAATCTTGCTAAAAGTTCCCCATCAGGAATTATATCTTCATTAAGAAAATCTATAATTATTCTATCTACAGGAATCACTCCTGCTGTCATAACTACTCCATATGGAAGTGACATTCTGAACGTCTTCAAATTTTTCAGCATTTTATCCAGATTTCTTTCTGGTACAGTAAGGATAAAGGTACAGTCTGTTCCTGGCCATGTAAGAGTATCTTTATGTTTCACTTTAGCATCCCATACACTTTCTATTTTCTTTTGAATAGTGTAATAATAGAATTTTATTTCATCAAAAAATTCTTCCAACCTTCTTTTTTGTGATTCATTTATATTTACGAATATCATCTTGTAGTTGTAATGTCCATCAGTCATTTCTTATCCTCCCCTCTACTTTCTTCCAGTTAACTTCTTAGGTAAAAGCATTTTAATTCTAATAATTGTTCTCTTGATAAATCTCAAGACAGCATTATTCATGTCCTCGATCATTGTATATAGTATTGGAATTACAACCAATGTCAGAAGTGTTGAGAATGTAAGTCCAAACATAACTGTAATAGCCATACCTCTATATATTTCTGCTCCCTCTCCTATTCCCAATGATAATGGCAGCATTCCAAGTACTGTTGTCATAGTTGTCATAAGGATAGGTCTAAGCCTCGTTCTACAAGATTCTATTACTGCTTCCTGTCTCTCACTTCCTCTTTCTCTGGTCATTTTGATAAAGTCAATCAGTACAATGGCATTGTTTACAACCACCCCTGCCAGAAGTATAACTCCTATCATAACCATAATATTTACAGCCTGATTTGTAAGAATAAGTCCCCATAATACTCCAATCAATGCAAGTGGTATTGATCCTATAATTATCACTGGAAGCACAAAGTTCTCAAATTGGGATGCCAAAAGTGCATATATCAAGAAAATTGCTATTCCCAATGCAAGTCCCAACTGACTTACTGTATCCCCTAAACTTTCAGAATCTCCACTCCATCTATAACTGATGGACTTTGGAGGATTAGTTGAATTGTAAGCTTCCACAAGCTTATTTTGAATAGCATTTATTCCCACTCCTCCATCATTTGCAGAAACTGTTACACTGTATATTCTATCTGTTTTATTTATTTCTGATGATCCCTCTGCCATTACTATTTCTGCAACGTCAGATAATTTTATAAATTTTCCACTGCCTATTTTTATATTAATATTTTTTAAAGCATTAATATCATTTCTTTTATTCTTAGGGAGTCTTACCATAACATCTATCTCTTCTATTCCAGTTTTAACAGTTACTGTATCTGATCTGTCTCCTCCCAATATTGAATAACTTAGTGTTTTAGCAATTACAGATGGGCTGATTCCGTAACTTTTAATTTTATCTCTGTCAAGTACTACTCTTGCCTCAACGTTTCCTGGATCCAATGTTGATTTTACGTCAACTGCTCCTGGATATTTTTTGATTTCTTCAAGTACCTTTGCTCCAACTTCTTTAATCTCTTCGAGATTAGCTCCAACAATATCAAACTGAACATCTCTCTGCTGTGATCCCATTGCAAAATCTTCTGATAAATTTGTTCTTGTATCAGGGATTTTTTCAACAATTGGTCTCAACTTATTGATTATTTCAAATACAGAAGTTTTTCTTGTATCTTTTTTTCCTATGTCAACATTAATAGAAAAACTGTCCTTTTGAACAATAGTAAAATAGCTTTGAGTATTAGGTTCATTTTTAATTATCTCTTCTATTTCCTTAGCCATTGCTCCAGATTTTTCAATATCCAATCCTTTACCTAGTTCTGCAACTATTGAATATCTTCCTTGATCCTGCTTAGGCATAAATTCCATTTTTAAAAGTTTAGGAGTTGTCATTATTGTAAACATAAATATAACTAATGTTGTTCCTACTGTTTTCCATCTGTTTTTTACAGCCCAGTTTATTATTTTCAAATAGTTGCTTTTTACTGCTCCAAAAAATTTTCCTTCTTTTGTAATATCTGTTTTATTTGTAAGAAATCTGCTGGCAAGCATAGGTATCAAAGTAAGTGAAACTATTATAGCTGCAAGGTTTGAAAATATAATGGAATAGGCCAGATCTCTATTTATTTCTCTTGCTATCCCTGGAATAAACAGTATAGGGATAAATACAACCATTGTTGTCAAAGCTGATGCTATAACTGACATAGTTACTTCTGTAGTTCCATTATCAGCAGCCTCCATTACTGGAGCTTTAAGTTCTGTCATATGTCTGTATATATTATCCACAACAACTACTGAGTTGTCTGTCAGCATTCCCACTCCTATTGATAATCCCATTAGAGATATCAAGTTCAAAGATGTTCCATTTAATGCAAGGAATGCAAATGTAAATATAACCGCTACTGGAAGAGCTGCTGATACCAATAGTGTTGCTCTTATATTTTTCAAGAACAAATATAATACTATTGTTGCAAGAATAAGTCCTTGCACTGCTGTTCCACTAACATTTGAAATAGATTTATTAATATCTTCTGAAGTATCCAAAAGTATACTGTATTCAGTATTTGGAGGCATAATAGGTTTTAATACTTCTAAAGCATCTAAAGCTTTATTGTTAAGATCTATTGTGCTTCCATCTGATGATTTTTCAACTACTACTGCTATTGATTCTTTTCCTGAAAGATATGATATATCCTCTGGATCTTCTGTAGTCAATACAACATTAGCTACATCTTTAAGCCTTAAAGTATTTCCATTACTATTTAAAATCATATCTTCAAAAGTATCTATATAGTTTAATTCTCCCATAAATCTAACAATTACATCTTTAGATCCTGTACTTATTGTTCCCAAAGGCAGATTTAAGCTCGATACTCTTATCATTTCATAAAGTTCTGTAGGAGAAAGATCATAAGCTGCAAGCTTGTCACTGTCTATTTGAATCTGCACCTGTTTATCAGGATTTCCATAAACATTTACTTCTCCTATACCAGGCAAACTTTCAAATTTAGGTTTCAGATATTCCTCAACAAAACTACTTAACTCTGTCTTGTTAGGAGCACTCAGCATTATTACCAAAGTCAGATTTCCTGATCCTACTTCAACTTTCTTCGCTACAGGAGTGTCAGCATCACTAGGAAGATCATTTGTTATCTTTGATAATTCTCTTTGTATCTCTGTTACTTTATCATCTGCATCAATTCCATAGTCAAATTTTACTGATATTGTTGACTGACCATAAGTTGATGTTGATTCTATTTTATCTATTCCTTCAACGTTAGGAAGTATTTCCTCTATTTTTTTAGTAACCTGTGTCTCTACATCTTCTGCTACTGCCCCCTGCCATGTTGTTCTAACTGTAACAACTGGGATATTCATATTTGGTAAAAGCTCTGATTTCATAGAAAACATTGCCATTAATCCAATGAACATAACAGATACCATAAGCATTGTTGTAGCAACTGGTCTACGTATTGATAAACCTGCTAAAGTCATTTATTTATTCACCTCATTATTTTCTTTTAACTCTTATTATTCTTCAATTATTACTTTGCTTCTGTATTTTCCTCTACTTCATTTCCTTCTTCTAATCCGAAGATACCTTTAACTACTATTCTGTCTCCTTCTTTTATATTGTCTGAAGAAATTTCAGTATATGGAAGATTTGTAGCTCCTGTTTTTACCTCTACTCTTTTTGCCACTCCATCTTCTGCTTTAAATACATAGCTTAGCAAGTTTCTTACAAATATTGCTTCATCTGAAACTGACAGTACATCAATTTCTCCTACTGGAATAGTTACATATGAATACATTCCATCTTTTATAGCTCTATCAGGATTATCAACCGCTATTTTTATCATATATTTTTTAGTTGCTGAATCTGCAATTGGGTTTATTTCTAAGATTTTTCCAACAAATTTCTTACCTAATGCTCCTACTTCAACTTCCAGATCCTGTCCTACTTTTATTTGAGTAAGCCACTCTGCTGGGAATCCTACATAAGTTTCCATAGATTTATCATTTACCACTGTGAATATAATTTCACTTGATGATATTTCATTTCCTTCTTTTCCAAAAAGGTTTCCTACAATTCCATCTATTTCAGCTTTCCTGAATAATTTATCATAGTCGCTTTTTGCATTTTCATAAGATGCTTTAGCTGCTTCATAATTTCCTTTTGCACTTACATAAGTATTTTCATAACCTATATATTCAAGGTAAGATACTAACTCTTTCTCATAAAGGCTCTCAAATTTTTGATAGTTGTTCTTTGCAATATTAAGTGAAGACAGTGCTGATGTATAGTTAGCTTTTGCTGTGAAATAACTTGATTCTGTAGCAGCATCTGAAAGTTCCATTACAAGCTCGCCTTTTTTTACTGTGTCTCCATTTCTTTTAAGTATTTTCTCTATCGTTCCACCTTTTTCAGTCTGATGATTAACCTTGTTTTTAGGTTCCAGTACAGCATCTGATTTAAATACCTGATTCATTTTTCTCATTGTTGCAGGTTCTGTGATAACATATTTAACTTTTTTCTCTATCACTTCTTCTTGTTTTTTCCCACAACCTGTCATAACTAATATTAAAAATAATATTAAATAACCTGCTTTTTTCATTCTTGTTCCTCCTAAAATCCCTGATGATTAATTTCAATATTTATATAAACTAAATAAGCAATGATCTATATTTTTCAAATGCATATAGATAATCTATTACTATTTGATTGTATGCTACTTTTGCCTCTCTTTCCTGTGATTCAGACAATAGATAATCTACTGCTGAAATTAATCCTGCATCGTATCTTTCCTGATCCATTCTGAAGTTCTCTATAGCTGCTTCCATTGCTCTCTCTTTAGAATCTCTCTCTTTTTCCATTCTGATTAATTCCAAATAAGCATCTGTTACACTTATATCAATACTATCTTTTGATATTTTCTCTCTCAACATTTCCTGTTCTTTTCCTATTGCTGCTACTTTATAGCTGTCATAGTTCTTTCCAAATTCAAATACATTCCATGTTACCTGTACTCCGCCTCTCCATTCAGCTTCATCTATTGTTGGATTATATTTTGTTCTTTCTGATGTTCCATAACTTGCAAAAGCATTTACCTTAGGAAGCATATCTGCTCTTGACACCATTTTTGAAGCATCTGCTGCTTCTACATAGTTCTTAGCTACTAAAGCATTTATACTCTCATTCATAGCTTGATCTAAATCTGCTTTGAAGTTTATATTTCTACTTAAATACATAGGAACATTAAAATCTACCACTGTTACATCTTCCTGTTTAGGTATTCCTGTTTTTATTTTAAGATTTTCTTTTTCAATAGTTATTCCATTTTTTGTTCCAATGATTTGTGACTCAACTTCTAAAAGTGAATATTCTGTTTTTAACAGATCTGTTTTTGTGATAAGTCTTAAATCCAACTGTGCTTTCTGTTTATTATATCTTGTTTGCAGTTCTCTTTTAGAAGATTCCAAAGCCTCTAAATCTTTCTCATATTTAACTATATTAGAATAATTTTGAATTGTACTCAATCTCACGTCTCTTCTTTCACCTAAATACAAAAGATTAGCTATACTTTTGTAAGCTTTAGCTCCTTTTATTCCACCAAGAACAGCTCCACCTTGGAATAATGGCTGTGATATAGATATAGTCTGAGTATATCCACCCTTTCTGTCTACCTGATTTTCCCATCCATGTTTATACATTTGACGTTCAGATTCACTTCTTGTATATGTTCCACTATATACCACACTTGGCAGTGCATCTTTAAATGCAATTCCTACATTTAATTTTGCTACTTCAACATCCTTCTCAGAAATTTTAATTTCTTTACTATTCTCCAGTGACATCTGTATAGCTTGATCTAGAGTAATCTCTCTAGCAAATAGTGAACTACTTAATATTAAAAGTAATCCCAATATTTTTTTCATTGTTACCTCCTGAATATTTTTATTCTCAATATAAAAAATTATTAGAAAATTATTTTTAAAATTGTTATTATATAAGATATACAATTTTAAATTTTTTATTTTATATATACACTTATTTTTACAATTTCTATTCTAAACTTTAAAGTAAGTTTAAAGTTGAAAATATTTAAATTATCTTAAAATTGTCATTATACATATTTTAGAGTCTAAAATATTTTTCTTTTTTATTCACAAGTCTTATTATAAACTTTAAAGCTACTTTAAAGTCAAGATTTTTTAAAACTATTTTTTAATAAATATATTCGGAGGGTAACAGATGGAAAAATATCTTTCTATTGGTGAAATTTCTAAAATTACAAAAGTCCCTACTTCAAAATTAAGATTTTATGATAAGGAAGGCTTACTTTCACCTCAACTAAAAAAAGAAAGCAGATACAGATATTATTCTAGTGAACAATTAATACTTATAAAAAAAATTGTTACACTTAGAGATTTAGGCTTTACAATAAAGGAAATTAAAGAGTTTTTAGGAAATGAAAAAAATAATGAAAAAGATATAGAGATGATAAAAAATGTTCTGAACAGAGTTCAGGAAGAGATAAAAAAACTAAAATCAATAGAGAAAGAATTACTGACAGATTTAAATAAGAAACCAAGAAAAATTGGAATACCTTTTTTAGAAGAAGTTGAAGAAAAAAAAGGTGTTAGAATTCTCAAAGAAGTTAATATTTCAAAGGAAGAAAATTTGCTTAGTATGATTAAAAATGTAATAAAGCATGAGGAAAAAGGATATAAAATCCTCTCCCATACAATTAGAAAAAAGATAGAAGATTTACCTAATGAAAACTCTTTAGAAAATGGGTATATAACTACTGATAATCCAGAACTTCATAATTCTATTATTTTAAAAAAAGGAAAGTATGCTTCTATTTTAGGTAAAGGAAGTTTTGAGAACAGTACTGTTTTAACTGAACTTTTTAATTGGATAAAAGAAAATAATTTGAAAATAATAGATGAATATGCTAATATATTTTTCAATCCTGAGGGAATAGGGGTTAAAAGTAAAAAAGATGTCCCTTACGAAATTAAAATATTAGTTGAATAATCTCAGCAAAAATGAAACTAAATACTAAAGAAAAAATATTATTTTAATAAACTCATTAATAGAGGTATTTTCAAATTTTATTTATCTTTTAAATTAGTTTCTTTTTTATTTATTATAAATAGTTTTAAAAAAATAACGTCTCTGTTTCAGATAAAATTATATTATAAAATTTTTAGGATATTGCATTTTATAATTTTATTACATGTATATAATCAATAATAAAACTATAGAAAGTGTGAAAAATAAGAGTATAAAAAATTTTTGCAAATCATAACTTTCTGTGATAAAAATTAATCTCTTATATAAAATACTTTTTCAGAAAAAATTTTATATCAACTAATCTATAATTAAAAAGCATAGTATCAAAAAAGGTGTTAATACTGTTTTTACTATCAGCACCAAATATTTACAGCCATATTATACATCCCAAATTTTATACAATTATATATTCACAAAAAAAGACACTCAATTTTAATGAGTGTCTCTTATTATTGTTTATATAACAATTAGTCTCTTCTTTCGATTACATTCATTTTGATAGCTTTTAATTTACATTTATCAAAACATAATCCACAACCTATGCATTTTTCTTGATCTATTTTATGTTTAGCTTTAAGTTCTCCCTCAACAGCACCTACTGGACAAACTTTAGCACATAGAGTACATCCAACACATTTTTCTTCTATAATTTCAGCTTTTTTAATTTCCTTTATTTCGCTTTTTATCGCATTTGTAGGACATTTAGCAGCACATAAACCACATTGGATACATTTCTCTGGATCTATTTTAGCAAGATTGTTTTCAACTGTAATAGCATCTACTGGACATGCTTTTTTACATAATCCACATCCTATACAAGCTGTAGAACAAGCTTTTCTAGCTGTAGCACCTTTTTCTTTAGAAGAACAAAGTACTGTAACTTTTTTATTTTGAGGAAGCATAGAGATAACTTTCTTAGGACATGCTTTTTGACATAGTCCACAAGATATACATTTATCTTCATCCACTTCAGCAATACCTTTATCATTTACTTTAATTGCATTAACTGGACATACTCTTTCACAGTCCCCATGTCCTAAACATGAGTAAACACATGATTTATCTCCACCTGCATAAAGCATCATTGCAGCACAAGTTTGAAGTTCTCCATCAAACTCATATATTTTAGTAGTTCTTGTATTATCTCCTTGGCATAATACTTTAGCAACTATTTTTTCATCAGATACTTCTACTGTAGCTCCCATGATCTGCCCAATTCCTTCAGCTACACTAGCTCCTCCAGGGGCACATAGTGACATTCCTGCACCTTCATTTACAACTGCTGATGCATATCCAGCACATCCAGGAAATCCACATCCTCCACAGTTTGCACCAGGAAGAATACCCATTATTTGTTCTATTTTTGGGTCCACTTCAACTTCGAACTTCTTCGAAGCAAAGGCCAAGAACAACCCCATAGCAAGACCTGTTAGTCCTAAAACCAGTACAGGCATTATTACTGCGTTCATATTAACCTCCAAAATATTTATATTTGCATTCCACTAAATCCCATAAACGCCATAGCAAGAAGTCCAGCTGATATAAATGCAATTGGTACTCCTTTAAATGGTGCTGGAATAGCTGAGTATTCTATTCTTTCTCTAATACCAGCAAGTAATACTAATGCTAGTGAGAATCCTACTGCAACAGAAAATCCATTTACTAATGTTTCAATAAAGTTAAATCCTTCTTGGATATTTATAATTGCTACCCCTAGTACCGCACAGTTAGTTGTGATAAGAGGAAGAAATACTCCAAGAGCTTTGTAAAGACTTGGTGAAGTCTTAGCAATAGCCATTTCAACAAATTGAACTAGAGCTGCTATAATTAATATAAAAGCTATTGTTTGTAAATAGTCTAATCCAAATGGAGCAAGTAAAAAATGATATACAAGCCATGTTATCCCTGAAGCTAGAGTTATTACGAAAGTTACTGCCATTCCCATTCCCAATGAAGCATCTATTTTTTTAGATACCCCCATGAAAGGACAACATCCCAAGAACTTAGCAAAGATAACGTTGTTTATAAATATAGAACCTACTATAATACTAAAAATACTTCCAAAAGTCACTTTCTATCCCTCCTTACTCTTTTTCATCTTTAGATAATTAAGAGTTGCTATTATACATCCAATTGTAAGGAAAGCTCCAGGTGCAAGTATAAATATAAGTGCAGGAGTGAAGCTTGTAGGGGCAAAGTTGATACCGAATACAGATCCGTTACCAAGAGCCTCTCTGATAGCACCCAATACTGTAAGAGACAGAGTGAATCCAAGTCCTGTTCCTACTCCATCAACTAGAGATGCCAGTACACCATTTTTTGATGCAAAACTTTCTGCTCTTCCCAATACTATACAGTTAACAACTATAAGAGGAATAAATAATCCCAATACTTTATAAAGATCAGGAGTATATGCCTTCATAATCATTTCAACAATTGTAACCAATGAAGCTATGATCATGATAAATGCTGGAATTCTAACTTGATCTGGAATTAATTTCTTAAATGCAGAGATTAAAACGTTTGAACAAGCAAGAACAGCTACAACAGCTAGTCCCATTGACATACCATTTATTGCTGAACTTGTAACTCCAAGTGTAGGACATAGTCCCAATAGAAGGATAAATACAGGGTTTCCTGTGAATATACCCTCAAAGAATATTTTTCCGTAGTTATTTTTCTCCACTATTTTCTCACCTCTTTGTCATACACTGTCAATGCTCTCATCATTCCAGTATAAACTGCTGTTGGAGATATAGTAGCACCAGCAAATGCATCTGTAGATTTATTGAAAGTATATGATGAATCTCTTCCTATCCAGATAGCCTGCCATGCTTTATCCATAACTTTAGCTCCAAGTCCTGGAGTCTCTTGACTTCCTATTATATCCAATCCTGCAATTTTACCATCTTTATCAATTCCTAAAACAAAGTTGATATCAGCAGCATATCCACCTTGAGCAACAGATACAACATAACCTGTAAGCTCTCCAGCTGCATTATACCCTGGTATAAACTCTAACCCTTCAGCTTTTACTGACTCTTCAGGTTTAAATGTATCAGCAGAAGATAGAACATTCTTTCTTGCTAAGTTTACAGCTGCAATTTCATTATTTTCTATTACAGTTTTAGTTAGATTATTTACTACAGCCAATATTCCAGCTGATACAGCAGCGATTATAAAAAGAACTGCTCCATAATGTACAAATCTATTTTTCATTAGACTTCACCTCACCAAATTTTTTAGGTGCAGTATATCTATTAATTAATGGAACAACTCCATTCATGATAAGGATAGAGTAAGCAACTCCCTCTGGATATCCACCTTTCATTCTAATTAAAGATATAAGTAGTCCTAATCCCAATGCAAATATTACTTTTCCTTTTGGTGTATATGGACTTGTTACCATATCTGTTGCCATATAAAAAGCTCCTAAAAACAATCCTCCTGAAAGGATTTGCATTACAGGATCTCCTCCCATTGCCCAAGTAAGAACAAATACTGTACCTATTATTAAAGCAGGCATTTTCCAGTCTATCTGTCCTCTATAGATAAGATATATTCCTCCAATAAGAAGAGCTAAAGCTGAAGTTTCTCCTAAACATCCACCCATTCTACCTATAAAAGCCTGAGCATATTGGTTTCCACCTTCTATTAAAGCTCCATCTAGAGGAAGTCCTCTTTTCATAGCATCCAATACTGTAGCTCCTGCTTTTCCATCTAGAGCAAAAGTAGTGATAGCCACTGGCCAAGACGCTTGAACAAATGCTCTACCTACTAATGCAGGGTTAAATATATTATGTCCAAGTCCTCCAAATACCATTTTACCAAGAGCGATAGAAACTATCGATCCTATAATTACATAAATAAGAGACATATTTACTGGTATAACGAAAGAAAATAATATACCTGTAAGAATAGCACTTCCGTCAAATACAGATATATCTTGCTTCATTATTTTTTGACAAACAAATTCTGTAACAATACATGATAATACAGCAACTGAAGTAACTATAAATGCTCTTATTCCAAAAACATATACAGCAACTAAAAATGCTGGTATTAAAGATATTATTACATCATACATTACTTTTTCAACTGTTTCTGATGTTCTTATATGAGGTGATGGCCCCATCTTCAAAATATTAGTCACTTGTACCCTCCTAATAACTTAATAACTTTACTGTATGTTATTTTTTCATTGCTCTTAATTTTGACTTACCTATTTTAATAGCTTCTGTCAATGGTCTGTTAGCTGGACATATGTAAGCACATGATCCACATTCAATACAATCCATCAGGTTGTATTTTCCAATTTCTTCCCATTGTTCAAAAGCAGCAAGTCTTGCAAACATAATAGGTTCAAGAAGCATTGGACATGCTCCTATACATTTTCCACATCCTATACAAGCTTTTGGTTTATAAGGATTTGTTTCCTCTTTTGTAAGAGCTAATAATCCAGAAGTTCCTTTGATTACTGGAGCTTCTTCTGAGAATTGAGCCATTCCCATCATCGGTCCACCCATTACTAATTTATCCATTATATCTCTGTTTACTCCACATTGATCAAGGATATAAGAAAATGGTGTTCCAATAGCTATTTTTATATTTTTAGGATTTGCTATTGCTTTTCCTGAAACTGTAACAACTTTTTCAATTAGAGGAGTACCATTTACTAATCCTTCATAAATAGCAGCAGCTGTTCCTGTATTTTGAACTACTACTCCTACTGCTGATGGAAGCTTACCAGATGGAACCTCTCTATCTAAAACAGCTTTAATTAATTGTTTTTCTCCCCCTTGAGGATATTTTGTTTTTAGAGGAGCTATCTCTATTCCTGTACCTTCAGCAGCCTTTTTCATAGAAGCTATTGCTTCAGGCTTATTTTCTTCAATACCTATAATAGCAGTTTCTACTCCTAAAACTTTTTTGATGATTTTGATACCTTCAATTATAGTTTCTGGATGCTCAAGCATAAGTCTATTGTCTGAGTTAAGATAAGGTTCGCACTCTGCACCATTTAATAGCAAAGTATCAATCTTTACATCAGCAGGTGGATTAAGTTTTACATGAGTAGGAAAACTTGCTCCTCCAATACCTACAATTCCTTTTTCTCTAATCATTGCCAATAAATCTTTCTTGTCAGCAGTTTCCCAATTTTCTATCTTAGTTAATTCTGCCCAAGTTTCTTCCCCATCATTTTCAATCATGATAGTTTTGATTCTTCCCATTAATGGAAATACATGTTCTTCAATTTTTTTAACCGTACCACTCACTGGTGAGTGTATAGGAGATGTTAAAAATGCTTGAGAGTCAGCTATTTTCTGACCTTTAAGTACCTTATCTCCAATAGCTATAATTGGATCTAGTGGTGATCCTATATGTTGTAATAAAGATATATACAACATTTTTGGTGCTGCTAGTTTTTCTACTGGCATATTTTCTGTCTGTAGTTTATTTTCAGGCGGATGCACTCCACCTCTGAAACCAAAAAATCTCATACGAATCTCCTTTCATAAAGTTAATTTCTACTAATCAGTTTACCACATTTATATCTATTTAACAATATCTTTTCGTTATTTTTTTCCATCGGAAGTCATTACTTTTTGTTATATTTCTGCATTATTCTGCCTAATTCAACATCACGTACCAAATCTAAAGCACAATTAGATGCATTCTCTATCATTTTATCAACTGTTTCTTGTTCACTTTTATCAAACTGACCAAGCACAAAATCTATGGTGTCATCTTTACTCTTTCCTATACCACATTTAATACGCAAAAACTCATCACCTAGATGAGAAATAATAGATTTTATACCATTATGACCTCCTGAACTTCCCTTCTCTTTGACTCTCAATTTCCCAACTGGAAGATCCATATCATCATAGATCACTATCATATCATTTTTAGCATCTATCTTATAAAAATTTATAACAGCAGCTATCGAATTTCCACTGAGGTTCATAAATGTTTGAGGTTTTAAAAATAAAACTTTTTCTCCATCTATATTTTTTTCACTTAGAAGTCCTTGAAATTTATCCTTTTCCCCTATTATATTTAAATCTTTTTGTAATTTATTGATAACTTCAAATCCTATATTATGTCTTGTCTTAGCATATTTATCTCCTGGATTGCCAAGGCCTACAATTAGTTTCATACCTTTTTCCTTTCTTTTAAGCTTTTAAATTCTGTATTTTTACTCCATATTCTATAAAAAGTTTAAGAGGCGGCTCAAAAAATTATATAATTCTTTGAGACTGCCTCTTGATATATTTTTATAAACTTATTTTAACACTCAGCATTAAATCTGAATTTTGCAAGTCCTCCTAATGATGTTTCCTTATACTCACTCTTCAAATCTTTTCCTGTCTCTCCCATAGTTATAACTACTTGATCGAAAGAAATAGTATGTTTTCCATCGGTATAAAGGCTATATGCTGCTGAATCCAATGCTCTTGCAGAGGCTGCTGCATTTCTCTCTATACAAGGAATCTGTACATATCCACCTACTGGATCACAAGTAAGTCCCAAATGATGTTCCAATGCCATTTCTGAAGCATATTCTATCTGATCCAGTGATCCTCCTAAAAGAAAACATGCCATACCTGCTGCCATTGCACATGCTGTTCCTACTTCTGCCTGACATCCACCTTCAGCTCCTGATATAGTAGCATTTTCTTTTACTATATTTCCTATTAACCCAGCTATTGCCAATCCTTTAAGAAGTTCTTTTTCAGATATATCATACTCTTCTCTGAGTGCATATAAAAGTCCTGGAATGATTCCAGAAGCTCCACATGTTGGGGCAGTTACCACCCTTCCACCAGCTCCATTTTCTTCAGATACTGCCAATGTATAAGCAAATATTCTTCCTAGAAATCCTCCTCTTCCATGATTATTTCTTGCCTTTCTATAAAATCCTTGAGCTCTTCTAGATAACTTTAAAGTTCCTGGAAGCACACCTGTTTTCTCTATTCCTCTTTCTACAGCTGTTGCCATTGCATCCCATATCTCTTTAAGAAAGATAAATATCTCTTCACCTTCATGCTCTACAACATATTCCCAATACTCTTTTTTTCCTTCTTCACACCATTTTTTAATATCATCCATCTTTGAATATGGATAAATTTTTGAAGGTCCTCTTCTTTCTTGATCCAATTCCATAATAGTTCCTCCACCCACTGAGAAAACTACCCATTCTTCTGTTACATTTCCATCATTGTCTAAAGCTTTAAATTTCATCCCATTAGTATGATAGTCATAAACTACCTCTGGCATCCATACAATTTTAGTTTCAGCTGGTTTTAAAGTTTCTGTTATTATCCAATCAGTAAGGTGTCCCTTTCCTGTTAGAGCCAGAGACCCATACAGTTCCACTACATATTTTTCTGTATTAGGTGTTCTCTCTTTAAATTTTTTAGCTGCTCTTTCTGGCCCAATTGTATGTGAGCTTGAAGGCCCATTTCCTATCTTAAATAACTCTTTTAAGGAATCCATCTTAACCCTCCTAAATATTTATTGTCTTATCTCTCCATTATAATTTTTAGAGATAGTGTTTAACACTTTTTCAATAACATTATTTATTTCTTTTTCAGTAAGAGTTTTTTTCTTGTCTCTAAGTATTATACTTATAGCTACTGATTTTTTATCTCCATCTATTTTTTCTCCTTCATATACATCAAATATATCTATTTTTTCAATTAAAGGAGAAACTTTTTTCAGATCATCTATCATATTTCCTACAAGTACAGTTTTATCAAGTACGATGGCTAAATCTCTAGTTACTTCTGGATATTTTACTACTCTTTCATACTTTACAGCATTTTTCATGTATTTTAATGCTCTAGTTAAATCTATGTCAGCAACATAAACTCTTTCTCTTTTTATATCCATAGCTTCCTGAACATCTGGATGTATCTCACCAAAAGTTCCAATAATATCATTTCCTATTCTTATATCAGCACTTCTACCTGGATGGAATATATCTTTAGTACTTCTTTCAAGTTTATATCTGCTGATTCCTGTATATTCAAGAAGTTTCTCTACATATCCTTTTATTGTATAGAAATTATATGATTCTGGTTTTGGATTCCATAAAGTTCTTTCAGGCTTTCCTGCTATTGCTATACATATTCTCAAATCCTCTTTTGCTAGTTCTTCAGCTGGTGCAAATACTTTTGATACCTCATAAAATCTTAAATTAAACTGATTTCTATTAAGATTATCTCTAATGTTTGCAAGAAGACTGTATATTAAAGTAGGCCTTACTATCGACATATCTTCGCTTAAAGGATTGCTGATTTCAATTGCCTTTTCTTTTATATGAAGTATATCTAAAGCTTCCTTAGGAATAAATGTATAGTTTATAACTTCATGCAGCCCTATCTCTTTTAGTATCTCTTTTAAATTATCAGCAACTGATATTTTAACATCTTTCAATCCAGATCCAATATCTTCTACTGGCATTATCGCTTCTATATTTTCAAATCCATACATTCTTATTACTTCTTCATATAGATCTTCTGGTCTAGTTAGGTCTTGTCTATAAGCAGGAGGTGTTACCACAAGAGTATCTTGAGACAAAGTTTTGATCCCAAGCCCTAAATTTGTAAATATTCTTCCCACTTGATCAAATTCTAATTTTTTTCCTATAAAATTATTAAGTTTATTAATATTTAAAGGGATTTCAAATTTTTGAGGTTTCTCTATATACTTATCTATTACTTCATCTAAAACTTCTCCAGAAGCAACTTCTGCCATTAAAGCAGCAGCTCTGTCTATAACCTCACTGATATTTTCAATATCAAGCCCTCTTTCATTTCTATATCCAGAATCAGTTACAATTCCAAGTCTTTTAGCTGATTTTCTAATATTTTCAGGAGTAAAATATGCCACTTCCAAGAATATATTTTTAGTTTCTTGTTCAATTTGAGTAGCTTGTCCCCCGATAATACCAGCAATAGCTATCGGTTTCACTTCGTCAGCTATTACAAGTTCTCCATTATTAAGCTCTCTCTCTACTCCATCCAATGTAGTAATTCTTTCTCCAGTTTCTGCTGCTCTTATTACTACAGTTTGGTTTTCTAATTTATCCAAATCAAAAGCATGCATAGGTTGATTATACTCAAACATTACAAAATTTGTAACGTCAACAATATTATTGATAGGCTTTAATCCCATTGCTCTTATTCTCTTTTTAAGCCATTCAGGTGATTCTGAAATAGTTACATTTTTTATAACTCTTCCCATGTATCTTTTACATCTCTCTTTATCTTCTACTCTTACTTTTGCATAGTTATTAGTTGATTCTATAACTTCATTCAAAGCATAAGAGGGATATTTCACTTTTCTTCCATAATAAGCAGCTACTTCTCTAGCTATTCCTATGTGAGAAAGACAATCTGGTCTGTTTGGAGTTATTTCAAGCTCAAATATAACATCATCCATTCCTGCGTATTTTCTATATTCTTCACCTATTGGAGCATCTTCAGGAAGGATTATTATTCCATCTTTATCTTCTCCTATTCCTAACTCAACTTGTGAACAAAGCATACCACAAGATTCAACATCTCTTATTTTACTTTTTTTGATTTTAAAGTCTCCAGGAAGCACAGCTCCAATTTTAGCTACTACTACCTTATCTCCTAATTTATGATTTGGTGCTCCACAAATTATTTGTAGTTTTTCTTCTTCTCCAATATCAACTTTTAAAAGAGTAAGTTTATCTGAATTTGGATGTTTTCCATATTCAATTATCTGCCCTATAACTACATTGTTAAGGTCCTTACCTTGAACATCTATAGCTTCTACTTCCTGCCCAATCATAGTCAGTGCATTTTCCAGTTGATTTATATCTTCTTTTATGTCTACATACTGTTTCAACCAGTCTAAAGAAATTAACATTGTTCCCTCCAGAATTATTTAAATTGTTTTAAAAATCTTATATCATTTTCAAAAAATGCTCTAAGATCATCTATTCCATGTCTCAGCATAGTTACCCTTTCTATCCCAACTCCAAAAGCAAATCCACTTACTTCATTAGGATCATAACCTACTGCTTTCAATACCTCTGGGTCTACCATTCCGCATCCCATTATTTCCAACCATCCACTATCTTTACATACTCTGCATCCTTTACCCTTACATACAGCGCATTGTACATCCATTTCAGCACTTGGCTCTGTAAATGGAAAGAAGTGAGGTCTGAATCTTACTTCTGTTTCACCAAAGACTTTTTTAACAAAATGAGTCAATATTCCTTTAAGATTAGCAAAAGAAATATTTTCACCTATCATCAATCCTTCCATTTGGTGGAACATTGGTGTATGAGATACATCATAGTCAGGTCTATAAACTTTTCCAGGACATATCATTCTGAAAGGTGGTTTGTGTTCAAGCATATATCTTACTTGTACTGGCGATGTCTGTGTTCTCAATACTACATTATCAGAAATATAAAAAGTATCTGTTATGTCTCTTGATGGATGTGTTTCTGGAATATTTAAAGCATCAAAGTTATATTCAACTTTTTCTATTTCTGGTCCATCAGCAACATCAAATCCCATTTCAATAAATATATCTTTCATAAAATTCATTGTTTCTGTGATAGGATGAGTTGTTCCTAATTCAACCTCTTCTCCTGGAAGAGTAATATCAAGAATTTCCTGCTCTAGTCTTGCTCTTTTTTCTTTTTCTTTTAGTTGGTTATTTTTTTCATCTAGTATTTGGCTGATAAATTCTCTAGTTTCATTTACCAACTGACCAATAACAGATCTTTCTTCTGGAGAAAGAGTTTTCATTCCTTTAGAAATCTCTGTTAGTTCCCCTTTTTTTCCTAGCAGGCTGACTCTTATCTCTTCAAGTTCTTGTAAAGAAGCAGCGCTTTCTATGCTAGATTGTGCTTGTTCCTTTAATTGTGCTACCTTTTCCTTCATTTTTCCTCCCTATGTCAAAGGCTAAAAATCTTCTATATATCTAACTATTTTAAATTCTTTTTAGAAGAAAATCAATACTTTCTTTATTTATTTTTATTATTCCATAATCATTTCCCAGTACAGCCCCTGGATTAAATAGGGTTATACCTTTCTTCTTTTCAAGATATGGCCTATGAGTATGGCCAAATATAACCACATCACATCCCAATTCTCTTCCTCTTTTTTCTATTGTCTCATATTCAAGTTTTACCCTGTAATGATGACCATGAGCTAGAAAGACTTTATGTCCCCCTAGCTCAAGAATCATCTCATCACTTCTTTGCATATCATAATAGTCGCAGTTTCCTTTAACTATATGATAAATATTTTCTGGAAAAACATAAGAAAGTTCCTCTGCATCATCACTAAAATCTCCTGCACATATTACCATATCAGGCTTTTCTCTCTCATATACAGAAATCAACTTTTCCAGTCTACCATGTGAATCTGATATAACCAATATTTTCATGATTTATTCCTATCTAAAAACTATCCTATAAATATAGGTGTTTTACTTTTTTCTAATAATTTTATACCATTTTTACCAATTATTTTTTCAAAGAAATAACTTCTGCTCAAATTTCCCATTACAAAGAAATCACACTCATTTATTTTTTCAAGAACTTCATCATAATCTGCTGTATTCAGTACTTCATGTTTTATAGTTTTTTCTTTTCCTTCAAGATAACCTATAAGATGATTTTCTTCAATTTCTTTATTGATTACAAATGAAATAAACTCTTTAACTTCTGGGAAAAGATTAGTAAACTGGTAACAACTTCTGTTAATTTTTACTCCATCATCATTGGCAATAATTACTTTATCCATTCCCTTTAAAGGCTTTTCCCCTACAAATATTATAGATTTATAATTTCCTTTTAAAATACTTACTATTCTCTCAGTAATAGCTTCATTTTTTCCAATAAGAAGAGTATCACAACTTTTCATTCTATCAGTAACTATCTCAGGAACAAGTCCAATATCTACTTCAAGTTCTGTTTTAATTCCCTTTGATTTAAGAATTTTTTCAATATCTTCTATCTCCTGTTTTTCCATGTCAGCCCAACCTTGCATAATAAAAGGTGATCTTCCACTCATCATCATTCCATCAGTAGAAGCAGCTATTATTTTGTCTCTAGACATATCTTTAATGTAAAGAGGCATGATTTTAAAGCCTAAACTGTTTTGTAAATAAACTGCACTTTCAATAAGATTATCTCTTTCCATTTCATTTCCAAATAATAGTAAAGCTTTTCTCATATATACCACCCCATTTTTAAAATATTAGTCTTCCTTTGTTTCAACTATTTCCACTTCTTCTATGTTAGTTTCATCTTCAATAGAATTAAGCTCTGATATTTCTTCTTCTTCTTCAGATTTTACTCTAGTTATTGATACTACTTTTTCAGCTCCATCAACTTTCATTATGATTACTCCCTGAGTAGCTCTTCCATAAAGCGCAATGGTATCAAGAGGCATTCTTATAACTATACCTGATGATGTAATAGCCATTAACTCTTCACCTTCAGTTACTGGAAGCACTGATACAACTGCTCCTGTTTTAGCATTACATCTTATATTTATTACTCCCTTACCTGATCTTGCTTGTAATGGATATTCATCTATTCTTGTTCTCTTTCCATATCCATTTTCTGTTACTGTAAGAATACTTCCTTCTTCATCTTTAATTAAAAGTGCTGATACAATTGAGTCTCCTGGTCTTAAAGTTATTGATTTAACTCCCATAGTATCTCTTCCTGTAGGTCTTACATTATCGCTATTGAATCTAATAGAATATCCTTGTTTTGTAGCAATAAATACCTGCTCCTGATCAATCTTCTCTATTAGTCCTACATATATTATATCATCTTCTTCTTTTAATTTGATAGCTTTTAATCCAGAATTATTAATATTTTTAAATTCATCTAGATTAGTCTTCTTAATTAGTCCTTCTTTAGTAACAAATACAACTTCATTTTCTTTAGAGAAATCTCTTGTTTTAATGACAGCTCTTATCTTTTCATCTTCTCTTGTTCTGATAATATTGCTCATAAGTTTTCCTCTTGACTGTTTAGAAGTCTCTGGAATCTCATAAACTTTTATATTAAATACTCTTCCTTGATTTGTAAATATCATAAGGGTATCTAAATTAGAAGCTGATTCTATACTTTCAACAAAGTCATCTTCTATGGTATTTTGGCTTGCTACCCCTTTTCCTCCCCTTTTTTGAGCTTTATATTTACTTACTTCCATTCTCTTTACATATCCTTTATTAGTAAGAGTAAGTATTACATTTTCGTCTTTTATAAGATCTTCTGGGAGTATTTCCATTCTCTCATTTTCAATAAGAGTTCTTCTGTTATCATTATATTTTTCTTTTAGATAAAGAAGTTCTTCTTTAATTATTTCATATATCTTAGAATCATGAGAAAGTATCTCTCTCAATTCTGCTATATATTTTTCAATTTCTTCATATTCAGCATCAATTTTTCCTCTTTCCAAACCTGTAAGTCTTTGTAGTTTCATATCTAGTATAGCTCTGGCTTGAACATCTGAGAAAGCATATTTTTCTATTAAAAGTTCTCTTGCCTGATTTCCATCTGATGATCCTCTGATGATTTCAATTATTCTGTCAATATTATCAAGAGCTATTCTATAACCTTGTAATATATGTGCTCTTTTTTCAGCTTTATCCAAATCAAATTTAGTTCTTCTAGTTACTACTTCAAATCTATGTTTTATATATTCATGAAGTATTTCTTTTAGGTTAAGTACTCTTGGTGCATTATTTACAAGAGCCAGCATAATTATACCAAATGTATTTTGAAGTTCTGTATATTTATATAATTTATTTAGTATAAGCTCTGGTTCTTCGCCTTTTTTGACTTCTATAACCACTCTGATTCCATGTCTGTCAGATTCATCTCTCAAATCTGTTATTCCAGTTACTCTTTTATCTTTTACAAGATCAGCTATTCTTTCTATAAGAGTAGATTTATTCAACTGATATGGAATTTCTTTGATTATAATAGAAGCTTTTCCATTTTTCTGTTCTTCTATCTCTACTTTACCTCTTACTCTTACCTTACCTCTTCCTGTCATATAGGCATCTCTGATACCCTTTTGACCATCGATTATACCTCCAGTTGGAAAATCTGGCCCTTTTATATACTCCATTAAATCTAAAGGTGTAAGTTCAGGATTATCTATAAGAGCAAGTATTCCATCTATAAGTTCCCCAAGATTATGTGGAGGAATATTGGTAGCCATTCCTACCGCAATTCCTGTTGCACCATTAAGAAGTAAATTTGGCAGTTTTGCCGGAAGAACTGTTGGCTCATCTAATGAATCATCAAAGTTTTTTCTAAAATCAATAGTATTCTTATCAATATCATCTATAAGCTCATTACTGATTTTTGCCATTCTTGCTTCTGTATATCTCATAGCTGCTGCGGAATCTCCATCTATTGATCCAAAGTTTCCGTGACCATCTACAAGTAAATATCTGTAGTTAAAATCTTGAGCCATTCTTACCATTGTTCCATATACTGCTGAGTCTCCATGTGGATGGTACTTACCTAGAACTTCTCCAACGATTCTAGCAGAT
The DNA here is from genome assembly GCF_003019675.1 of Fusobacterium ulcerans. Taxonomy (NCBI): domain Bacteria; kingdom Fusobacteriati; phylum Fusobacteriota; class Fusobacteriia; order Fusobacteriales; family Fusobacteriaceae; genus Fusobacterium; species Fusobacterium ulcerans. Next base: position 1,354,069 of record NZ_CP028105.1, read on the forward strand.
TTTTTATATGCTTTATCATAGGTCATTCCAAGTTCACTCATAGCAAAAAGTATTCTTCTATGAACTGGTTTCATTCCATCTCTTACATCTGGAAGTGCTCTGCTGACAATTACACTCATGGAATAGTCGAGATATGATTCTTTCATCTCATCTTCTATATATCTATTATTAACATTTGACATTATTAATCCTCCTAAAATTTCTCAACTTCTAAAGCAGAATATATATATTCAATCTTTGATTCTAAAAATTTTTTATATATTAATATTTTATTATTATTCATATACATATTAATTAGATATCAAGATTTTTTACATATACTGCATTCTCTTCTATAAACTCTCTTCTAGGATCTACTTTATCTCCCATCAATTTATCAAACAACATATCTGCTGCTCTTGCATCGTCTATAGTCACCTGTAGAAGTGTTCTTGTATCAGGGTTCATAGTTGTATCCCAAAGCTGTTCAGGATTCATCTCTCCCAGCCCTTTATATCTTTGCAGAGTATATTTTCTGTCATCCCCTTCAAAAACATCTGTTATCTCTTTAAGTTCTTTATCTGTATAAGCATATCTTATTTGCTTACCTGTAGTTATCTTATATAGAGGCGGCTGTGCAATATATACATTCCCGTTATAAATAAGATCTACCATAAATCTATAAATGAAAGTAAGAAGCAGTGTTCTAATGTGAGCTCCATCTACATCGGCATCTGTCATAAGTATTATCTTCCCATATCTAAGTTTTTCTATATTGAAACTGTCTCCAATACTTGTACCAAAAGCTGTTATCATAGCCCTTACTTCATTATTCTCAAGTGATTTATGAAGTCCTGCTTTTTCCACATTAAGTATTTTACCTCTCAAAGGCAGTATAGCTTGATGTGATCTATCTCTTCCTTGCTTTGCTGATCCTCCTGCTGAATCTCCCTCAACTATATAAATTTCACATTCATCAGGATTTTTAGATGAACAGTCAGCAAGTTTACCAGGAAGTGATCCAACTTCAAGAACTGATTTTCTAAGTACTAATTCTCTAGCTTTTTGAGCTGCTTCTCTGGCTTTTTTAGAATTAAGTATTTTTTCTATTATTATTTTAGTATCATTAGGATTATCTTCCAGAACTATTTTCAGATTAGTTCCTACCAAAGTTGATACTATACCTGTAACCTCAGAATTTCCAAGCTTTGTTTTAGTCTGTCCTTCAAATTGAGGCTGAGGAACTTTTACAGATACAATTGCTGTAACTCCCTCTCTGATATCATTTCCTTGAAGTTTTCCATCTTTTTCCTTCAGATATCCCTGAGCCTTTCCTACATCATTTATTACTCTTGTCAAAGCAGTTCTAAATCCACTTACATGAGTTCCTCCCTCATGAGTATTGATGTTATTTACAAATGAGTATATAACCTCTGCTTGATTCACTGTATAGAGAAAAGCTATATCCACAGTTACATTATCTACTTCTCCTGACATATATATTGGTTCTGGTATAAGCTTTTCAGTTTCCTCTGTTATCTCTTTAAGGAAATCTACTATACCCCCCTCAAATTTAAATTCCTCTTTTTTATATGGCTCTTTTCTGCTGTCACTAAGGTGTATTTCTAAACCTTTATTCAAATAAGCTAACTCTTTTAATCTATTCTTTAAAGTATTGTAATCATAAATAAGAGTTTCAAATATCTCATGGTCTGCTTTAAATCTTACTGATGTTCCATGGTCTGTTGTCACTCCAATCTCTTTTACATCCTCTTCAGGTATTCCTCTGTTATATTTTTGATACCAAATTTTTCCATCTGTTTTTACAGTTACATCTGTCCATTCTGAAAGAGCATTTACTACTGATACCCCTACTCCATGAAGTCCTCCTGATACTTTGTAGTTGTCATTTTCAAATTTTCCTCCTGCATGCAATACAGTAAGTACTATTTCTAGAGCCGATTTATTGTATTTTGGATGTATGCCAACTGGTATTCCTCTTCCATTATCAATTACTTCTATAATGTTATCTGGAAGTATGTTTACTATAATTTTATCACAATATCCTGCAAGAGCTTCGTCTACAGCATTGTCCACTATTTCCCATACAAGATGGTGAAGTCCTCTTTCAGAAGTGGTCCCTATATACATTCCAGGCCTTTTTCTTACAGCCTCCAGTCCTTCAAGGACCGTAATATTTTCCGCTTGATAATTATTACTCATTACTATTACTACCTCCGCTTATTCTAATATACTCGTTTCCTCGGCTCATCAAAGTTGATAGTGCATATGAAGTAAAATATATTTTACTATCAGTTATCACTGCACTTTTTTCAGCTTCTGGAGCTAAATTTATTATTTTTTTTATTTTTATTTCATTATTATAAAATTCAAAGTTATTACTGCTTTTTAAATGTATATAGTCAATAATAATTACTATATCCTTTGCCGATAATACTAATTCATTTTCTAAATAAATATACATGTTTCATCCTCTGCCTTTTTTATCTTGGCATATTTTACACATATCTTTTGGACTTTTGAAATACGCTCCACATTCTGGACATTTTTTATACCCTGCCTTTAATAAACGCTGCTCTTTTTTTTCAGCAGATTTTTTCAAATACTCTATTTTTTGAAATATATTCATTTCATTTAAATCTATATCTAAATATTTATCTTCAGAAACTTCCTCTTCTGATAAATTATTATTGGCTGTATACACATCATTATATATCTCTTCTTCTTTTATTTTAGAGATGCGAAATGACATATTATTTATTATATTGGCATTTAATATTTCATTAACTTTATCTATATATTTTTTCTTGTTCATTTCCATAAAATGAAGCACTGATGAACTTTCCACAACAATATAGAGCATGTTCTCTTTTATGTAAAGAACCTGGCTTTTTTCTGAAAGTTTTCCTGTTATATCTTTCCACTGAGCTTTAAGAATGCCTTCTTTTAGCTTTCTACTTTTCTCAATTGCCCTTTCTATCATTCTCCCTATATTCTCTATCTCTATCATAGCTAATTTCACCTTTTTCCACATAGAAATCCTTAGTATCTATTCCAAGTCCTCCTGTTGAACTTATAAAGACCTGTATATTTCTTTTTTCCAGATAGTTCAATATACTATCCTTTCTATTAGAATCAAAATAGGAAGATATATCATCAATTATAAGAATTGGGCTCTCTTTTTTCTCTCTTAACACCATATCTATTTCTGAAAGTTTCAAAGAAAAAATAATTGATTTTTTTTCCCCTTGAGATGCTGTTGATTTAGCTTCATAAGAATTTAAAAAAAATAAAAAATCATCTTTTTGAGGTCCAGAAAGTGAAAAACCATATCTTAATTCTTGTCCTAATTTTTCTTCTATTCTTTTTCTAAGAGCATCTTCTATCTCTTTTAAAGTCATTTTTTTTACATTTCCAAGATGACATTGATATTGAAGACTCAACTCTTTTTTATCATCAAAAAGTTTTCTGTAGTTCAGATTAAGTATAATGGATATTTTTTTTACATACTCCATTCTTTTTTCTATAACCTTAGCTCCATACTTCACAAATTCATCTTGATAGATAGCGAATTCAGGTTCTTTATGTTTTTTCTCTTTAAGATATTTATTTCTTATTTTTAATATCTTATTAAAATTTTTTAATTCCTGAAAATATTCACTACTAGTTTGAGCTATCTCACCATCAAAAAAATTCCTTCTGACAGAAGGAGAACCTGTTATCAGTACTATGTCTTCAGGAATATATGTTACTACATTGAGTTTTCCATAAAATTCATCATATTGGACCTTTTTCCCATTATAGCTATATTCTTTTTTATCTTCATTATTGAATTTTACAGTAAGAGTCTTTTCTCCTATATTATCTTTGTAAACTACATAAACCCCTGTCCGTTTATAGCCATATTTCATCATTTCACTACTTTTATTAGTTCTAAAGCTTTTACCTGTAGAATTGAAATACAATGCTTCCAGGAGACTCGTCTTTCCTTGACCATTTTTTCCATAGAAAAGATTTAGTTTAGGAAAAAATTTTACATTTCCATCTTGAAGATTTCTAAAATTCACATAATTTATTTCTAGTATTTCCAACCCTTTCACCTCAGGCCAATCAATATCTCATAATTATTTCACTATGAAAACCTTTCCCTCAGCTTCAACTTTATCACCTGGGTAAAGTTTTTTACCTCTTCTTATCTCTAATTCTCCATTAACTTTTACATTTCCTTCAGTTATAAAAAATTTAGCATCTACTCCAGTATCACATACCCCAGTCCATTTTAAAAATTGATCCAGTTTTATAAATTCAGTAGATATTTTTACTTCTTCCATTTTTCCCCCTTAAAAAAATTATACTCAAGCAATACGATGCCACTATATATAATACCATATTTTTTGAGATTTTAATAGTTTTAATATTTCATAAATATGTATATGAATAATAATAAAAATGAATATTTTAATAAAAAAACTGATCAGAATATTTATTTGATATATTTCTGATCAGTTTTTTTAATTATTCATCTTTTATTACTCTTTCAATGTATCTTTTTATGGTATTTAAATATATATTCTTAGATTTTGATTTCATAGTAAGAAGAAAATTAACATCTATCCCTTCTTCTTGTGAACATATCTTCAACGCCTTTTCCTCTATCTTCAATTTTTCAAATTCATCATAACTATTATATTCAGCCATTAAATCCTTTGGTATGTCAGTATCAGTTATTATATCTTTTATACTGCTTATAACAGGTTTTTTAACACTTCTTCTAGCTTGATTAATTTTTTTCTTACTTTTCAACCCTTTTTCTTTTACTATATTATTGAAAAGAGTGAGATTTTGTTTATTACTGCTATTCTCATCAGCAGAAATATTTTTTAGTATTCCATTAATATATTGTACAAGAGTTGTTTTTATATTGCCATTAAGATTTTTATACAGTATAGACAGAACTTCTTTTGCTGTTGCTTCTCCCTCTTCTCTGCATATTTTCTTTATTTTATTATCAGTTCTTCTGTCCCATGCCCTTTGCACATAGATATTCCTTTTAGCTTTCTGTACCTTTTCCATTACATCTCCTGGAAACTCTATAGCTGGCTCTTTATGCTTAGTTTCTGGTCTAGGAGTTTTTTCAATTGAACCATACTCAACCACTTCAGCCTCTTCTATGTCTAAATTATTTTTAGCTGCAAGGGATGCTGGTCTTTTTCTTCCCATATCCTTACCAGTTTTATTTTCAAGAAATGAAGACACATGACATTCTCCATCTTTTTCTTTATTAAAAATATAATCAATATAGTAATTATCCTCTTCTTTTATATAATCTGAATTGTATTTTATAATATATCCCATTTCTACAAGAACATCAAAAGCTTTTTCAATTCTCTTCAATACTTGTTTAACTCTACATAAAATATATTGTTTTGTTTCACCATTTTTATTTATTCTTTCAGTAACTTGCTCTGTTTTCAGAGGAATTATTGCTGCAAGAGTTCTAAGATTAATTCTTCCATCCATACTTTCATATCTTATTTTACTTATATATTTATATATTCTCCCTGCAATAGGGTCCTTTGTCAATATTTCAAGAAGTGATTTAGAATTATACTTTATATATCTTTTATCTTTTATCTTTTGCCTTATATTTTTATTCAAGGTAACTCTATAATATATTTTTTTTCCTTTTTTAAGCTTTTGATATGTAAGGAGTTTAAACTCTTCATCTTCAAATTTATATTTTCCAAGCTTTGTATGATTTGAAACTATAAACTGATACTCTGTATTTTTTAAATTTTTTAAAGCTTGCTCCACTTTTGAGTAGTAAGTTCTGTTCATTTTATTTCCAAGAAAACTTACTATAAAATCTGAAATTTCAAATTCTATATACTCATCTGAATCTTCTATCTCTTTTTTTATTTCATACATCGAAATAAGATATGTATATATTTTTTCCTCAAATGTTGAAGGTTGAAAAACTTTATCAGCATTATCTTTTGCTACAAGAGTACAATACATTGTAACTCCTAGATCTTCGAATGAATATTGAAAATTTACCCTTTTATTTTGTTTTTGTGGAGTAAAAAAAGGAAATACAATCATTTCAACAGGAATATTAATAATATTCTCTTTAAGATTTAAAAAATTTCCTGTTTCTTTGATAACCACTTCTCTTACTTCTATATCAGGAACAGTATTAAGTTTTATTTCAACATTCCTTATATCTTCTACTAGTGATCCACTTTGTGATATTTTGAAACTATCTAAAATTTCAAAATCATTATCTATAGAGTCATCTTTTTTCATAAATTAATCTCTCCTCTAAATCGTAAGTAAATATATAAGGTATACTCCAAATAAAATGTATATAATCAATAATATAACATTTTTTATGTATATCCACAATAATATTTTTTATATCATAAGTATATTAAATTTGTATAAAGACAAGCTCTTGATTTTTAAGGATTTCTAACATACACTCTAAGTAGGAAGATTTTTTTTAATTATTCATAACTTCTTAAAAATCAAGGTTTTTATCTTTTGTATATACTCAATAATAAACAACGGAATTTTATTTTAACATAAAATTCAAATAAAATAAAGATTAAAAATGTATATGAATAATAATATTTTTTTAAATTCATTGAAAATACTGGTTTACCTCATGTGTATATTGATAATAATATTTTTTGATATTTTTATTCCCAGCTTTTTTGAGGAGTCTTAGACTTTTTATTTTTTTCAGTCATTGAATTTACTGGAATACTTAATGTGTATATCAATAAAAATAAAATACATATCTTTTTTGAATATGTTCTCAATGATATCAATGGTTTTTTGATAATGAATTTTTTATATTGGTCATTACATTAAACAAAAAAACAAAAAAACAAAATAACAACTAATATATTTTTTGATGTTGGTCTCTTTATTTTTTTATTTAAAAAAATTGAAGAAATATCAGCTTAAAATTTAGCTGTAGCTATCTAAAATAACCACTTTTCATTTATATGTATATAAGTAATAATAATAAAATTCAATTTTTTTTTGAAAAAATTCTTTAGAAATTTATTAAATTTTCTAATAATTACTTGACAAAACAAGAATTTTCCTTTAAAATTACTATCTGAAATATAGAATTTTTTTGGAGGTGAAAAAATGAAAAGAACATTCCAACCTAATCAAGCTAAAAGAAAGAAAGATCACGGGTTCAGAGCTAGAATGGCTACTAAAAACGGAAGAAAAGTTTTAAAAAGAAGAAGAGCTAGAGGAAGACAAGTATTATCAGCATAGAACCCGGTGTTTTAAACCACCGGGTTTTTACAAGAGATAGTTATCGTGAAATATATAATTCAAAATTATCGGGAGTTTTAATACTATGAATAATTTAAAAAAAGACAGAGAGTTTCAAATAATCTACAATTCTGGAAGAAAAAGTTTTGGTTATTACTCTCTTATTTTTTTTAAAAAGAATGAAGAAAATTTGAAGAGATGCGGTTTCGTTGTAAGTAAAAAAACTGGAAATGCGGTTTGTCGGAATAGGCTTAAAAGATTATTTAGGGAGTATTATCGTAAATTTGAAAATCAGCTCAAGGACGGATATGATATCATTTTCGTAGCCAAGAGGACAGCTGGAGAGAAAGTGAAAACTCTCAAGTATCAGGATATGGAAAAAGATCTCATGAAAGTTATGAAGAGCAGCAAGCTTTTTAAAAGTCAGGAAAGTTAAATATGAAAAAAATTATACTTTGTATGATAAGATTCTACCAAAAGTATATATCAATATTTTTAGGAAAAAACTGTAGGTTTATTCCTACATGTTCAGCCTATACATATGAGGCTGTTGAGAAATTCGGTGTTGTAAAAGGTGTATATCTGGGAATTAAAAGGATTATAAAATGTCACCCATTTAACCCAGGAGGGTTTGACCCTGTACCTGAAAAGAAAGAAAAGAAAAAATTTCGGGAGGATAAATGAAATATATTAGTGGTATTTATGGATTATTAAAGGGAGTCATAGAAGCTATGCTGGTTTTTATGCATCATCTTACAGGAAATTTTGGACTTGCTATTATCGGAGTAACTATTTTAATGAAAATAATACTTCTTCCATTAACTTTAAAACAAGATAAATCTATGAAGAGTATGAAGAAATTACAACCTGAATTGGATAAATTAAAAGAAAAGTATAAAGGCGATCCTAAAATGCTTAATCAGAAAACAATGGAACTTTATCAACAACACAAAGTTAATCCTGCTGGGGGATGTCTTCCTCTATTGGTTCAATTACCAATATTATGGGCGTTGTTTGGAGTATTAAGAGGTGGAATTGTACCTCAAGATTCAACATTCTTATGGATGGAACTTGTTAAACCAGATCCTTTTTATATCCTTCCAGTATTAAACGGGGTTGTATCATTTGTACAGCAGAAAGTGATGGGATCATCAGATAATCCTCAAATGAAAAATATGATGTATATGTTCCCTATCATGATGGTATTTATTTCTTATAAAATGCCAGCTGGATTACAAATTTATTGGTTAACATCAAGTTTGGCAGGAGTTATTCAGCAGTATCTGATTATGAAAAGAGGGGAGTAATTTTATGAGTAATGTTATAGAAATCAAAGCCATGAATAAGGAACAAGCTATAACTAGAGCTTTAAAAATATTAGAGGCGTCACCAGAACATGTAGTAAGAGTAAAAGAAAAGCAGAAAAGCCTATCTTTTCTAGGATTATTTAATAGAGAAGGTATTTATGAAATAGAAATTGATAAAGAATTAAAAAAAGAAACGATAAAACCTGAACCTAAAAAAGAGGTTAAAGAAGAAATAAAAGAACATAAGAAAAAAGAGACTAAAGAAGTTAAAGAAAAACAGCATAAAGAAATAGTAAAAGAAAAATTGGAAGAAGCAGTAGATGCAAGCGATCTTGTAGAAGCTAAAGCAAAAGAGCTTCTTGAGTATATAGGGCTTAACCTTCGTGTAGATGTAAATAAAGTCCATGACAGAACTTATCTTGTTAATCTCTATGGAGAAGATAATGGGATAATAATAGGAAAAAAAGGAAAGACTTTAAATAGTTTTGAATACCTATTGAACTCTCTATTGAAAGAGTACAGAATAGAGGTGGATGTAGAAGGATTTAAAGAAAAAAGAAATCAGACTTTAAGAGAATTAGGTAAGAAAATGGCTGAAAAAGCATTAAAAACTAATAAAGCTGTAAGACTTAATCCAATGCCTCCTAGAGAAAGAAAAGTAATACATGAAGTTGTAAACAAATATCCAGAACTGGATACATTCAGTGAAGGTAGAGACCCTAAGAGATATATAGTTATCAAGAGGAAAAAATAGGGAGGAACCATGCTTTTCGATACAATAGCAGCTATTTCCACTCCACGTGGTGAAGGTGGTATAGGAATAGTTAGAATCTCAGGAAATAATGCTTTAGAAATACTTGGAAAAATATTTAAACCAAAATCTAAAAAAAATATTGAAGAGTTGAAAAATTTTAGTATAAATTATGGACATCTTTATGATGGAAAAAATTTAGTGGATGAAGTCCTTGTTTCAATAATGAAGGCACCAAATACATATACAAAAGAAGATATAGTAGAAATAAACTGCCATGGAGGTTTTGTAATCACTGAAAAAGTACTGGAAACAGTATTAAAAAATGGTGCAAGAATTTCAGAAAGTGGAGAATTTACTAGAAGAGCTTTTTTAAATGGAAGACTGGATCTGACACAGGCAGAAGCAGTAATGGATATAATTCATGGAAAAACAGAAAAATCTGTATCTCTCTCATTGGATCAATTGAGAGGAGATTTAAAAGAGCAGATAGGACACTTAAAAAAACTTGTGTTGGATGTTGCTGCTCATATAAATGTGGTACTTGATTATCCAGAAGAAGGAATAGATGATCCTCTTCCAGAAAATCTTGTAGGTAATTTAAGAGAGGTAATGGATACTACAGATATTCTTATCAGATCATATGATAAGGGAAAAATGATAAAAGAAGGTATAAAAACTGCAATAGTTGGAAAACCTAATGTTGGTAAATCAAGCATACTTAACTCTGTATTGAAAGAGGAGAGGGCAATAGTAACTCATGTAGCTGGAACTACAAGGGATGTAATAGAAGAAGTGGTAAATCTGAAAGGAATACCTCTTGTATTGGTAGATACTGCTGGTATCAGAAAAACAGATGACCTTGTGGAAAATATCGGAGTGGAAAAATCTAAACAACTTATTGAAAGTGCAGATCTAATACTATTTGTAGTAGATGGTTCAAGAGCTTTAGATGAGGAAGATATGAGAATACATGAAGCTATAAAAGCTGAAAAAGTTATAGGGATACTGAACAAGATAGATATAAGAGAAGATATAGATCTTTCACCTTTGACTAAGATAAATAAATGGCTGGAAATATCAGCTATAAAAAATCAAGGGATAGATGAGATGGAAGAAGAGATATATAACCATATCATTGAAGAAAATGTAGAAGACAGTTCTCAAAAGATAACAATAACAAATATAAGACATAAATCTGCTCTGGAAAAAACAAAGCAATCTATTGAAAATATATTTGAAACTATAGAGAACGGACTTCCTATGGATCTAATGGCAGTTGATATCAAAGGAGCTTTGGATTCACTATCTGAAGTAACAGGAGAGATATCGAGTGAAGATCTGCTGGATCACATATTCAGTAATTTCTGTGTAGGGAAATAATAAATGAGAGTGGCTTAAAATTAGTCACTCTCTTCTTACTTTTAATACCTAAAATTCGGAGGAAACAAAAATGGAAATGAAACAATATGAAGTGATAGTAGTAGGAGGAGGACATGGGGGAGTAGAAGCAAGTCTAGCAGCAGCAAGACTTGGAAAGAAAACAGCTATGTTTACTCTATATCTTGATACTATTGCTATGATGTCATGCAACCCTTCAATAGGAGGACCAGGAAAAAGCAATCTTGTTGCTGAAATGGACATACTTGGTGGAGAGATGGGAAGACATACTGATAAGTTTAATCTTCAGCTAAAACATTTAAATGAAAGCAAAGGACCAGCTGCAAGGATAACAAGAGGACAGGCTGATAAATATCTCTATAGAACAGAGATGAGAAAACTTCTTGAACATACAGACAATCTTGAAATAATTCAGGACTGTGTAGATGAAATTATAGTTGAAGATGGAAAAGTAAAAGGGATAATAACAAGACTTGGAATAAAATATTATGCTCAATGTGTAGTTCTTGCTACTGGTACATTCTTAAAAGGAAAAATAGTAATAGGGGATGTAGCTTATTCTGCTGGAAGACAGGGAGAAAACTCTGCTGAAAAACTTTCTGACAGTTTGAGAGAGCATGGAATAACTATTGAGAGATATCAGACTGCAACACCTCCAAGACTTGATAAAAGAAGCATAGATTTTAGTAAAATGAAGGAACTGAAAGGGGAAGAATACCCAAGATATTTCTCTATATTCACTGATAAAGAGAGAAATAATGTAATTCCGACATGGCTTACTTATACAACTGAAAAGACTATTGAAGTAGCAAAAGAGATGTTACAATATTCACCAATAGTAAGCGGAATAATAAAAACTCATGGACCTAGACATTGTCCATCATTAGACAGAAAAGTAATAAATTTTCCAGATAAATCTAATCATCAGATATTTTTAGAGCTAGAATCAGCAGAATCAGAGGAAGTATATGTAAATGGACTTACCACTGCAATGCCTCCATTTGCTCAAGAAGCTATGATGAGAACTATAGCAGGACTGGAAAATGCAAGAGTAATGAGATATGGTTATGCTGTAGAATATGACTATGCTCCAGCAGCTCAGCTTTATCCAAGTTTGGAGAGTAAAAAAGTAGAAGGACTTTACTTTGCTGGACAGATAAATGGAACTTCTGGTTATGAAGAAGCTGCATGTCAAGGGTTTATAGCTGGGGTAAATGCTGCCAGAAAGGCAGATGGAAAGGAACCAGTTATTATAGACAGAAGTGAAGGATACATAGGAGTCCTTATAGATGACATTATTCATAAGAAGACACCAGAGCCTTATAGAGTCCTTCCATCAAGATCTGAATATAGATTAACCCTAAGGTTTGACAATGCCTTTATGAGGCTTTTTACAAAGGCTAAGGAGATAGGAATACTGTCTTCGGAAAAACTTGATTACTTAGAAAATTCTATAAAAATAGTAAATGATGAAATAGCAAGATTGAAAGAGATAAGTGTTCCAATGGTACAGGCTAATGCACTTCTTGAAAAGCTTGGTTCAGATCAGAAATTAACAAAAGGTGTAAAAATAGGAGATCTTTTAAAGATAAAAGAGGTTACTTATGACAGCTTAAAAGATATAACAGAGATAAGTGATTATCCTGGGTTTATAAAAAACCAAATAGAAACAATGATAAAATATGAGATATTTATTCAAAGAGAAAATGAACAGATTGAAAAGTTCAAAAGATTGGAAGAGGTAAGAATACCTGCTGATTTTGATTTCTCTGAAGTAAAAGGAATATCTAATATAGCTAGATGCGGACTGGAAGAGATAAAACCACTTTCAATAGGAGAGGCATCTAGAATAAGTGGAGTTACAGGAAATGATATAGCTCTTTTAGTGGGATATTTAAAATAAAAATAAATATTTTATTATTATGTATATACATATTAATAAAAAATTCTCTGTTACTTTAATGGAGGTGGAAAAATGAAGCTTTGCATTGTTTTTTCTGGAGTAGTTTTAAAATAGATCAAATTTTAAAAGGAGATTACTATGACTATTCCAGATATAAATAAAATATATCCTAGAACAAATGATAAACAGATAATATATTTAAAAAATGTAATTACAAATTCTAATATTCAAATTGGAGATTATACAATTTATAACGATTTTTATAATGATCCAACTGAGTTTCAAAAAAATAATGTGTTGTATCATTATCCAATAAATCAAGATAAACTTATTATTGGAAAATTCTGTTCCATTGCTTGTGGAGCTAAATTCTTAATGAACTGTGGTAATCATACACTGAACTCCTTATCTACTTATACTTTTCCATTATTTGGAGAGGAATGGGGATATAAAATGAATGTAAAAGATTCATGGGATAACAAAGGAAATATCACAATTGGAAATGATGTATGGATTGGCTATGAGGCTGTGATATTATCAGGAGTAACTATAGGAGATGGAGCTATTATAGGAACAAGATCAGTTGTAACTAAAGATGTTCCACCTTATACAATTGTTGGAGGAGCTCCAGCTAGAGTAATTAAGAAACGATTTTCAGATGATGTTATAGAGAAATTACTTAAAATAAAATGGTGGAATTGGCCAGTGGAGAAAATTGCTGGAAGCTTGGAGTATATACAGACTGGGAATCTATCTGAATTAGAAAAAGTATAATAAGAATAGAGCATTTTAAATTATAGGGAGAGTGGCTAATCAAGTAAAAAGAGTTTTTAGCCACTCTTTTTTTAGAGAATGAGGGAGAATAAACTATGATTATATTGATTGGAGGAAGTTCACATACTGGAAAAACACTCATGGCACAAAAATTATTAGAAAAATATAAATTTCCCTATCTTTCTATTGATCATTTGAAAATGGGATTGATAAGAAGTGGAAAAACTAATCTTACTCCTGAGAATGATGAGGAACTGACTGATTATCTTTGGCCCATTGTCAGAGAAATGATAAAGACAGCAGTTGAAAATAGACAAAATCTTATAGTAGAAGGATGTTATATACCATTTGACTGGAAGAAAGATTTTGAAGATAAATATTTGGAACATATGAGATACTTTTGTCTTATTATGGCAGAGAAATATATTCAAAAAAATTTTTCTAAGATTAAAGGATATGCAAATATTATTGAAAAAAGAGTTGATGATTCAGCTTGCACAAAGGAAATGATGATAGAAGAAAATATTAAAAATTTTGAAATGTGTCAGAAATATGATTGTGACTATATATTAATAGATGATGAATATGTGATAGAAATCTAATTGACAGAGAGTAAGAAAACAGCCATCAAAGTTAATTTGACAGCTGTTTATTTTTTTGTTATTTTTTTGTAACTGGTGCAAGATAGTGTGTTCCCTCTGGGTGGAAAACAAATCCTTCCACATTTTTCTGCATTCCTGTAATTTCATCAGGATAAACAAGTGCAAACATAGGAAGATCTTCCTGAACTATATCCTGAATCTCTTTATAATATTTGATTCTTTCTTCAGGAACTGTACTTTCTCTTGCTTTATCAAGAAGTTCGTCAACTTTTGGGTTTTTATAGAAAGTTCTGTTTCCAGCTCCACCTAAGTTTTTAGAGTGGAATAAAGCATACATAGCTGAGTCAGAGTCAGCACTAGAAGACCATCCAAGTATAAACATATCATGTTCTCCTTTGGCAACTCTATCTAAGTAAGAACCCCATTCAAGAACTTCAATTTGTACATCTATACCGATTTGTTTAAGTTGATCTTGAAGGATAACTGCTGTATCTTTTCTTACACTTTTATCATTTGTCCATATTCTAGCTTTAAACCCATTAGGATATCCAGCTTTAGCAAGCAATTCTTTTGCTTTAGCTATATTTTGAGTATAAAGCTTAGCATCTTTGTTGTACCCAAATACATTAGGTGATACAGGTGAATTAGCTTTTTTAGCAGCTTTTAAGAAAACAGCATCAATGATACTATCAACATCAGTTGCATAAGCTATAGCTTGTCTAACTTCTTTTTTATCAAAAGGAGGTCTCTGAGTATTAAAACCAAGATATGTCATACTCATAGCAGAATTCTGATCAACTTTTAGTTTTGGGTTATTTTTTACCATATCCATATCAATAGGATCTATATCATAGGCTATATCAGCTTCCTGAGTTTCAAGAGCTATTGTTCTGTTTGTTCCCTCTGGAATAACTCTGAATATCAATGAATCTACCCCTGGTTTCCCTTTGTAATAATTAGGGTTAGCTTTTAAAACTATTCTGTCTCCAGAAGTCCAAGATACAAACATGAATGGCCCAGTTCCTACTGGATGTTGTCCATAGTCACTTCCACCAGCTTTTACAGCTTTTTCACTCATTATACCAGCACCTACATGGGCTAAGTAGTTAACAAGAGGTCCATAAGGGACTTTAGTTGTTATTTTAACTGTATTTTCATCAATAGCTTCTATTTTATCAAGGTCACCAAAATATGCCATTAAAGAAGGAGCTTCTGTAGCCTGTTTTAAACTGAATACTACATCTCCAACTGTAAGAGGATCTCCATTATGGAATTTAACCCCTTTTCTTATTTTTAATACAAGAGTAAGAGGGTCTACCTGTTCCCAGCTTTCAGCCAATCCAGGTACTAAATTCATGTCTTTATCCTTTTCAATAAGTCTGTCATAGATATTTATATTTACTCTATGAGTAGGAATATCATTTGAAACCTGAGGGTTTAGACTTTTTGCATCTGAGTTTTGTGCAACTACAAGTTTTGTTTCTTTTGCTTGAAGAGTAAAGCTTGATAATGTGAGGACTGTTATTGTGAGCAGAGTAAGTAGTTTTTTATTCATTGGTTGTTCCCCCTTTATTATTTTGTTAATTACATTTTTTGAAAAAATATTTTCTTTTTAAATTATAATGAAACAATAATTTTTATTGTTTGATTATATTATGTTTTTTTACATTTGTAAAGGAAAAAAATAAATATATATGCTTAGTTTGGAAGATAATGAAAATTAATAAAAAGATAACTTATTATTGAACATATACATATGATAAAGGAGTATTTTTTAAAATATTGAAAGAGAAATATTTTTTCGCTATGAAAAGTTGAAAATACAGAGTAAAATATATACATGAAAAAATAAACTTACGGAGTGAGTCATGATAACAGAATATAGAGGAAGGATACCTTTCCTGCTCAAAGACATAAAAGGAAACATAGTATATCTATGCTCATCCAACAAGAACATTGAGGATTATTATAATACCCTCAGTGATTTTTATGATGGAAAAATTTTAAAAATTGAAAGCAGTTATGAAAATGAGGAATTTGAAAAACTTAATTATGACCTTCTTAAACTTTTAAAATCTAAAAATAAATTTGCTATACTCATATCTTTAGAAGCATTTCTCAGAGACTATGCACTAGAGGGAGATAAACTTTCTTTTAAAAAAGGGAAGGAGATGAGCATAGCTAAAATACAGGAAGATCTTGTAAGAAATAAATATGATAAAGTATATATGATTGAAAAAAGAATGCAGTACAGTGTAAGAGGGGATATTTTAGATATCTTTTCAAGTGATGGAGACTATCCTGTAAGAATTGAATTTTTTGGAGATGAGATAGAGAGAATAGCATATTTTGATCTTGAAAGCCAAAAGAGTATAGAAATACTTGATAGTATCAATGTGTATATAAACAATAATAAGAATGGAAAAATATCTTTTTTTGATTTGGTTAAAAACAGCAAAACAAAAGGTTTAAAGATATATTTTGAAAATAATGAATTGTTGAGATATAAATTAGAAGAAAATATAATTAGAGAGAGAGAAGAAGAAGAAAAGTTTCGAGGAAGATTTAATGAACTTCTGGAAACAGGTGAGGAAGTAGAGATAAAAAGATTCTCAGAGGAAGAGATAAAGAAATTTGAGGACTATGATTATATAAAAAAATTGAGTCAGAAAGAAAATATACTTCTGATGTCAGAAGAGGAAAAGAGATATAAAGAAATATTTGAAAATTATAATATTGAGATAGAGAGATATCCTCACTATGAAGGATATAGAGAAAAAGACAGACTGATTCTCACTGACAGAGAGCTAAAAGGAATCAAGGTAAAAAGAGAAGCAAAGGAAAAGGTAAATTTAAAATATAAAGATGTATCTCAAATCAGAGAAAATGACTTTATAATTCATGAAAATTATGGAGTAGGTATCTATCAAGGGATAGAAACTATGAATGGACAGGATTATTTAAAGATAAAGTATGCTGATGAAGATAAGCTTTTTGTACCAGTTGAAGGCATAAATAAAATTGAAAAGTATGTATCTACTCCTGGAGTAATTCCTGATATATATCAATTAGGGAGAAGAGGGTTTAAAAGAAAAAGACAGAAGCTGGAAGAGGAAATGGTAGCTTTTGCTAAAGAAATCATTGAGATACAGGCAAAGAGAGCTTTTGAAAAGGGATATGCTTTTTCTCATGATACAGTGTGGCAGGAGGAATTTGAAGAAAGTTTTCCATATAAAGAGACAGCTTCACAATTAAAAGCTATAGAAGATGTCAAAAGAGATATGGAATCAGATAGAATAATGGATAGGGTAGTCTGTGGAGATGTGGGATATGGTAAGACAGAGATAGCTTTGAGAGCAGCTTTTAAAGCGTCCATAGATGGGAAACAGGTAGTTGTTATGGTGCCTACCACAGTACTTGCACAACAGCATTATGAGAGATTTACAGAAAGATTCAAAAACTATCCTGTAAGTATTGAAATATTGAGCAGATTAAAAAGTGAAAAAGAGCAGAAAGAGGTACTTAAAAAAATATCAGCAGGAACTATTGATATAGTAATAGGTACTCACAGAATACTTTCATCAGATGTAAAATTTAAAGATTTAGGTCTTGTGGTAATAGACGAAGAACAGAAATTTGGTGTAAAAGCTAAGGAACAGCTGAAAAAACTGAAAAATAAAATAGATATGATAACCCTTACAGCGACACCTATTCCAAGAACATTGAACCTTTCATTGTTGGGAATAAGAGATCTTTCTGTAATAGATACACCTCCAGAAGGAAGAAAGCCTA
The DNA here is from genome assembly GCF_003019675.1 of Fusobacterium ulcerans. NCBI lineage: Bacteria > Fusobacteriati > Fusobacteriota > Fusobacteriia > Fusobacteriales > Fusobacteriaceae > Fusobacterium > Fusobacterium ulcerans. Next base: position 1,371,895 of record NZ_CP028105.1, read on the forward strand.
TTGAGACAATGTTTATAGATAAAGATGATAAAAAACTAAAAGAGATAATCATGAGTGAAATAGCCAGAGAAGGTCAGGTTTTCTATATATTCAATTCTGTGAAAAATATAGAAAAGAAGACTCATGAGCTTAGAAAACTTCTTCCAAATTATCTGAAACTGGACTATATTCATGGACAGATGCTTCCAAAAGAGATAAAAAACAAGATAAAAGATTTTGAAAATGGGGATATAGATATGCTCATATCCACTACTATAATTGAAAATGGTATAGATATAGAAAATGCAAATACTATGATAATAGATGGAGTGGAAAAACTGGGATTGTCACAGATATATCAGCTGAGAGGGCGTATAGGAAGAGGAAGGAGAAAGGGATACTGCTATCTTCTTACTAAAGAGCATCAGACAAAGAAAGCTAAAGAAAGAGAAGAATCTATTAAAAATCTGGGAGATTCAGGTGGAGGATTCCAGCTATCTCTTGAAGATATGAGAATAAGGGGAGCTGGAGAGATACTTGGAGACAAGCAGCATGGAGCTCTTGAGACTTTCGGATATAACTTGTATATAAAAATGCTGAATGAAGAGATACAGCGTATCAAAGGAAATGCTCCAGAAGAAGAGGTAGAGATGGAGATAAAAATAGATATGCCAGCATTTATTCCTGATGAATATATAGAAAAAGATGAAAAGATAGTGATTTACAGAAGAGCAGCTGAATTAAAAACTCAAGAGGAATTAAAAGAACTTGAGTCTGAAGTAAGGGATAGATTTGGAAATCCTCCAAGAGAGGTAGTAAATCTTTTCTACTATATAGGAGTTAAGATTAAAGCTAGAGAGCTGGGAATTTCTGTAATAAGACAGGAAAAAAATGGGTTCTTTGTAAGATTTTTAAGTGAAAAAGTAAATATAGAAAAAATATCTCAAATGATGACAATGGGAAATCTAAAATATCTCAATAGAGAGGAAGGGGTATTCTATAGAGGGAATATCAATAGATTTTTTAATGAGTATGAGGGAGTGATGTAACAGTGAAAGAATTTGACAGACTTGTGGAAATAATAAAGAGATTGAGAGGAGAAGGGGGATGTCCATGGGACAGAGAACAAACCCTTGAAACTCTTAAACCCTGCCTTATGGAAGAAACTTGTGAGGTATTAGAAGCTATGGACGAAGGGGGAGAAGAGCTGAAAGGGGAACTTGGAGACCTTTTGATGAATGTGGTATTTCAGGCTGATATATGTGAAGATGAAGGAAAATTTTCAATAGAAGATGTAGCCAGAGGGATAAATGAAAAAATGATAAGAAGACACCCTCATGTATTTAAAGAGAAGGATAATTCATTAACTTCAGATGAAGTACTGGTAAACTGGGAAGAAATAAAGAAAACAGAGAAGATCCATGAAAAAAGAGAATCAGCATTAGATGGTGTTCCTATATATCTTCCACCACTTGCTAAAGCTGAAAAAATACAGAAAAAAGCTGCTAAAGTAGGATTTGACTGGGACAATATTGAAGATGTAATGGCTAAAGTAGAAGAGGAGCTGGGAGAGCTGAAGCAGGCTATCAGCAATAATGATCAAGAAAATATGAAAGAGGAACTTGGAGATCTTCTTTTTTCCATTGTAAATCTTTCAAGATTTTTGAATGTAAATTCAACTGATGCTTTGGAGAAGACAATAAAAAAATTTGATACAAGATTTAGGTATGTAGAAAAGAACTGCGATTTAACAACTTCTTCACTAGATACAATGGAAAAATTTTGGAATGAAGCAAAAAATAAGCATTGACATATGAAAAAAATATAGTATATATAAATAATAAGATAGGAGGTTTGAACATAACGTATGAGATTGGACAAGTTTTTAAAAGTAAGCAGAATAATTAAGAGAAGACCTATCGCTAAAATAGTTGTAGATGGTGGAAAAGCTAAGCTAGATGGTAAAGTAGCAAAGGCTGGAACAGAGGTAAAAGTAGGACAAATTCTTGAGTTGGAATATTTTAATAAATATTTTAAATTTGAGATATTAGAGGTGCCTGCTGGAAATGTAGCTAAAGAAAAGACTTCTGAGCTTATAAAAGTATTGGACAGCAGAGGTATAAAGATAGATCTAGACAGTGAGGAGGATATTTTCTAGTGAAATTTTCTTTGAATTCCAATGGAAAAATAAATATAGGTTTAAATGTAACTGGCAGATGTGAGAATGGATATCATCTTCTGGATATGGTAATGGTACCTATCAGTCTGAGTGATACTATGACTGGAGAGATAACAGATGCTAAAGGGACATTGACTATAGAGACTAATAAGAAAGATATACCAACAGGAAAAGAAAATATCCTGTATAAGATATATGATAAATTTTATGATGAAAGTGCCTTAGAAAGAAAAAAAGTATATGTGTATCTTGAAAAAAGAATACCACATCAAGCTGGGCTTGGGGGAGGAAGTTCCAATGGAGCATTCCTGCTTAAACTTTTAAATAGCTTTCATGATAATCATTTCTCTATGGAAAAAATGATAGAGATAGGAAAAAGTGTAGGAGCAGACATACCATTTTTTCTGATAAATAAATCTGCAAGAGTTACAGGTATAGGAGAAAATATTGAAATAATAGAAAATAATCTGGACAGTGCATTGATAATTATAAAGCCAGATTTTGGAGTTTCTACTGGAAAAGCATATAAGAATATGTATATGCTCAATAATAAAAGAGATGCTGATATAGATAAAATAGTTCTGGGACTAAAGGAAAACAGCCTATCTACAGTGGAAAACAGTATAGAAAATCATCTTGAGCAAGGACTTTTGCTTGAAGATGAAAACATAATAGATTTCAGAAAAAGATTAGCAGCTTTAAATAATATGAAATTCTTTATGTCAGGAAGCGGAAGTGCATATTATACTTTTGCTGATAAAAATGAAAAAGAGAATATATATAAAATATTAAAAGAGCATTTTAAAAACTGTGAAGTACATCTTTGCGGTTCTTTATAGATGATACTAAAATAAGGGAAGGTGCATTAATTATGAAAATCACAGATGTTAGACTAAGGGCAGTAAAGAATGAGAATGAGTTAAAGTTGAAGGCTTATGCTGATGTAACATTTGATGAGTGCTTTGTTATCCATGGTCTAAAAATAATCGATGGTCAAAAGGGGATGTTTGTGGCTATGCCATCAAGAAAAATGCCTGATGGGGAATACAAAGATATAGCTCATCCAATCACTCCTGAATTAAGAAAAGAGATAACTGACTCAGTTATAGCTAGATACAATGAAATGGATCTAGAAGAAGAAGCTGTAGAAGCAGTGGAAGAATAGTTAAACTAAATAATCTGGGGATAAACAGCCTGAAACCTTAAGTGGTTTCAGGTTGTTTTTTTTGTACAGTTATGCTAATATATGAAAAATGAATTAAGGAGGGGAAAGTCTATGTTAATTAAATTTGATGAAATGGAAATAACTATGTTGGAAAAGTTTTATGGGGGAGAAAAAAGTGTAGAAGCTCGTATGTTTGTAGATGAAAGAAATCGTATTATGTACAGCAAACTTGAGCCTGGAGCATCTATTGGATATCATAAACATGAAAATGGAAGTGAAATGATATATATTTTACAAGGAAAAGGAAAAGCTTTATATGATGACAGAGAAGAGGAACTTTATGCAGGAGGTTGTCATTATTGCCCAAAAGGGCATTCTCACAGTGTTATAAATAATAGCGATGAAGATTTGATTTTCTTTGCAGTGGTGCCGCAGCAATAATTTAGGTATGAAAAAGAGCAGCTATAATCAGCTGCTCTAATATTTTATTCTTTAAAAATTTCTTTTAACGAGCCTCTGAGCATCTTCTTTAGATCAAATCTTTCTGCTTTTAACTTCATTTCCAAAAGAGTGAAAGCTGCTAAAGGATCTAGCATATCTCCACAGGTAAATAAATCAACAGCAGCATATTTATATTCTGGCCATGTATGAATAGTTAAGTGAGATTCCTCAATAACAATTACCCCGCTGACACCCCATGGGTTAAATGTGTGAAATACACTTTTTACTATTGTAGCTTTGGCGGCTTCAGCAGCTTCTATCATATATTTTTCAATTAATAATGTATTTTTTAATGTCTCAACATCACAGTCATAATATTCGACTAAGAGATGTTTTCCTAATTGGTTTAATTTAAACATAATTCTCCTTAATTTTAAATAGTTATATTTTTTCTTTGAAGTAAATCAAATATTTTATTATTACATTTGCAACATCCTGTATTTTTTAGAATTTCAATATTTTTTATTTTTTCAGAATTACCTATCTTTGTTATTTTCCCACATTTTTTACATTTATAAAAACGTATTGTTTTTGTAAATTCTCCAGTATACAAAAGGTTTTTGTAAGTACTCTTTATTAATGGCTTTGTTATATCAGTAGTTTTAAGTACTATCATCTGTCCTGTATTTCCAATGATGCTAGCTCCTTCATAAGTGTTGAATTTGAGAGTTACAGTTGAAATAGCAAGACCCATAGTTAGAAAATTTTTCTGCATATTTAATTGATAAATTGAAGATTTATGTGCAAAAGAAAAATAAATATTTAAGTCACTATGACTTTTTAAAGTCTCTATTCCCCTTGAAAGGAAAAGATTCATTCCTTCTAATGTATAGGGAGGATCTGTAAAAAAGCAGTCAAATCTATTTTTAAATTTATTAGACAGTGAATTTCTTAAATCTGCATATTCACACTTGATAGGAAGAGATTCTTTCATTGCTATATCATTTATGTATTCAATAATTCTTTTATCAATATCAATTACAATAATCTTAGTATTTTGATAAAAAGTGTGTGGGAAAAGTTTTTTTAATAAAAAACCTAATGCGATACTGACTAAATCATCATCTCCTAGACATAAAATGTTTTTTCCAATGAGATCATAATTTTTAAGGCACAGCATAGCTCTTTTCAAAGAAGTATCTACACTGGATTTAGATTGATCTAAAGTGACATCTGCCTGAGGTCGACATTGAAAGATATTATGAATTTCTTCTTTTATTTCAGTAATTTCTTTATACTCTTCTTGAGTATTTGTAAGTAATTTGATATAAAGTTCTTTATTTATATTTTTAAATCCTAACTCCTTTTCTACAAAGAATATTCCATTGGAAGTCAGTCTTGTTCCTCTATCTTGAATAACCAATTTTTCTTTGATAAATTCTTTTTTTATAGCAGCAGTAATAGGAAGAGGCAAGAAATTTCTTCTTGCTAATTCCTTAGTAGATATACCTTCAACAAGATATATTGTTATTAATATATTTTCTATGATTTTACTGCCTTCTTCTAAATTTATATTTTTTTTAATTTTTTCTATACAATTAAGCATTGTTTATTATCCTCCATTTTTAATTGAACTAAAAAAGAAAGATGGATAAAATAAAAAAAGGTTATAATAACACTAAAGTCACTATAACCTTTTATAACTTAAATTAAATGGCGAATATAATGGACACTAAGTTTAATAAATCAATTTTAAAATATATTAAAAATTTTAAAATTATTATTCCCTAAGTATCTAATTAATTTATAATAAAGTTCGGTTTAATGATATCCATGTTTCTTAACTATTTTTAAAAAGACAACACAAAAAATCCTCCCTGCTAACTAGGAACGGAAGCTTTTTAAAAAACAACTTTTTATTTAGTTGATTGAGTTAGAAACATTTAAGGACATCAAATCCTCCCCTTTTTTTTAATTTATATTAACAATATTATTTAATAATAACATATTAAGATAATTATTTCAAGATGGTCTCTCAATAGTATTATTTTATTATGCAAAAACAGCTGAAGTCATTTTAAGACCTCAACTGTTTTGTTAGTTTTATTCTGTTATTTTGTCAAGCAATCCTATAATACTGCTTACAAATCTCTGTGAAAGAGAAGATACATCTAATATCATATTATCTTTTATATCATCAAGAGGTTCTCCATCTTCTGGCAGACGGCAGAAAGCAACTTCTTTTATACTTATTTGTTCTTCAAAATCCTGCCCCATATACATATCATCAACATTAATGTGGACATAAATATTAAGAAATTTATCAACAATATGGTAGCAGAAGAAAGAACCACCATCAAGAACTTCTCCACGAATAAATTCATATTTTTTTGCAGCTGAATTCATTTTGCCAACAGAGATATATTTATCAGAGTAACGGATTATTTTCTTTCCAGTGATATCTTTTTCAGCAAGCTCAATCACAGAAATATCCAATTGTTCTATTGGTTGAATTATCTCATAATCATCCAGCTGAGTTTTCCAAGAAGAAGTAAGTTCCTCTCCCAGATCTGCTGGATGTGCAAGAGTAATTTGAGCATTTTCAGGAAGAGTGAATTCTTCTTCATCAACTGTATTGAAAGTGCCATCTTCCATATATCTGAATGATTGTATTATTTTATTATTTTCATATACACCCCAAATAAGTCCAATAGCAAACTGGTGCATTATAGGATTTTCTACAAATAGGGTATTCCAGCTTTTACTGCTCCAGTAACGTCCATTCATAAGAACTTTTTTCAATCTGCTAGATTGAGTTTGTACTACTGCTTTTATTTGTTTTTTAAGTTCAGAAAATTCTTTTTTAGCTGTTTCAGCTTTTACAGGGTCATCTTCACTAGTTGGTTTAGGAAGAGATTTAACAAATTTTTCCTTTCCATTATCATAGATTGAAAGTACAAAATCAGGTGTTAAACTAAGTGTAAAAGTATGAACTCCAAAATCAAGAACCTTTTTACCAGCTTTATCAAATCCAAGAGAAGGAATAATTCGATCTGAAAGTACATCTTCTGGAAGATCAAGTATCTTAGCAGCTGTAGAAAAAGCCATCTTAGCAGCTTTTTTTACCTGGTTGTTAGGAAACTTTCCAGATATGCTGTCCACCATCATAAGAGCTACACTTCCACCATTTAATGCAGCAACAGATACAGCAAATGCTGCAAGAGCTCCACGAGAAGCCTCTGCCCATTTGAGAAGCTGTTTATTTAACTGAAGTATCTGTGTATCAGAAGCAAAAACACAATAAGGAAGTAAAATCATTTTAAGTTTTGTATCAGCTCCATTATTTAACCAGGTATTATATACTCCTTCCAGAGTTTTTTGAATATCTTGCACATTTAGTATCTCTGCAACTTTATCAGCTGCTTTTACACGATATGGTGCAGCCAGAGACATATATTCAACAAGGATAAACTCCATTATTACAGCAGGAGCTGTTCCACTCATATCAGCAAAACGTACTCCAGAAAGGATACCTTCTGGTAACCATGAAATAACTTTAGTATTGGCTGTATCAAAGTTTTCTGTACAAAATTTTATTGCTGATTCATTTGTAAAAGAAAATCCATCATGGAAAAGATGTTCATTATTCCAGAACTTCATAATACGATTTATTATTTGGAGTGTTTCACCTTTTGCCTTAGTTTTGACAGATTCAAGTAGATTTTCAGTTTCTTCTTTATGTCTTGTAATTATCTCTTCAGCTTTTTTCTTAATAACTTTTGACTTATGATTAATCATTTCTACAAGTAGAGAATAATCAGGAATATCACTTTTATCAAATAAAAGTTCCATAAGTCTTGTTTGATAAGTTGTTTCATCACTTGAACATTTTTCAAGTTTTTTCCATTCATCAAGGAGTTCCAGAGCTTCATTTTCATGACCTTTTATGATTTCCACAGCATCAGCCATGTTGATATTTTCTCCATTCCAGCTTTCATCTCCAGCCATACAATAGATAGCAAGTATCTTTTTAAATGGAAATCCATATTTTATTAAAACTTCAGCACTGTCTATTGGAGATTTAGCAAGCCATTTCTCTCTTCCATCAATGAAATAGTTATATATTCTTATTTCATTTGAGTGATAAGTGTCTTTTTCAGCAAGCTCCATATAGATATCCAAGAGTTTTCTTGCAGTTGAGCTGTGAGTATACATAGAGGCAACAGCAGTATAAAAATGTTCTACCATATGCAGATTGCCATTTACATATTGTTTTAATACCTCTTCTTTAGAAATATTTCCTTTTAAATATTCTAAAACATTAGTATTTTTATTTTTAAATCCATATTCCATATATCTAATTATATCAGCATTTATTTCTTCTTCTTTTAACTTCTCTTCCTTATCATTGTTTTTTATCATAACAGCAAGGAGGAAAAGAGCTTTGACAGAGTTAAGTTTATCAGATAATCTAGAGTAAACTTTCATAAATTCTTCTCTATTTTCTTGATATGCTTCTGTAAAATATTGAACAATTTTCTTTGTATCACTTTTGTACTCATTCATTACTTCAAGAATAAGGAGCAAAAGTGGATAAGATTCTGGAATATTTTTATCATCACAGAATTTTTTTAATTTTTTAAAATCTCTATGGAAACCAAATTTATATATATTTACTCTAGCCCCTTCATTTTCCACTATCAATTTAACAAGGAGAGCCTCTGCTTCTTTTGAAACAGGATAAATTTTAGATAAAATCATACATGTAGAGATATCAGCAAATTTTTCTGCATAATCTATTATAGGTTTAAGATATCTTTCGTATTTTACTGGGTCTTTCTTGTAAAGAAGAGAACCAGTGATTAAAAGAGTAAAAAACATATGACTTTCATTTTTCTTTTCTATGAGAGTATCTATATTACTTTTAAAAAGATTGTCAGCAAATTTTGCAAAATCTTCATCAGTATAGTATTTCCATAATTTTTCAAGAATAGGCTCTATAGAATCAACAGAAAGATTTTTTTTGAATCTAATAATAGACTCTTCAATAATATTAGGAAGAGAGTAACCAATTTTTACTGCAATATCTATGTCATCAAACATATAGTAGTAATCGACTATAACTCCTTCTCTTCTCCATTGTGAAATAACAAAAAGTATTCTTTTAGCAATAGATTCATTTTCTGTTCCTATCTCTTTAAGTAACACTAGAGGATATTTAGCAGACCAAGATGTTTGTCTTTTTTCAATAGTACTGTTAATGCCATTTATATATTCTTCAGCTTCTTTTACATATTCAACAGGAAGGGGTTTCCTAGAATATGTATTTCCTTGTTTTGCAAGTTCCCAAATTTCCCACAATTCATTTTTAGTCATAATCTTTCCTTTCTAAATTTATTTAAAGTATTACTCAAAATATATCATCTTTATAGTTTAAAAACAAGAAAGAGAAGTTGAAACTTTGTAAATCATTAGTTGCAACTAAGGTAAAATCTATAAGAAGATAAAATATTTTAGTTTTTTTACAAGCTTTTTAAAAAGAGATATTCTTTTTTTATAATTTTTTAAAAATTTTATTGACAAACAAAGCTAAATTTGATACTATTATACTGTTGTTGGGCTGTCGCCAAGCGGTAAGGCAACGGACTTTGACTCCGTCATGCGCTGGTTCGAATCCAGCCAGCCCAGCCACCAATAAGAAATTAAGCTGTCTTAGATAAGGCAGTTTTTTTATTTTTTGACAACAATTTTTTTCTGTAGTAAGATATTCTTAGTGATATGAGAAAATATTCTATTTGAGGTGAGGTAGTCCAACATACTTGATATTATACAATCAGTAATATGAGAATGTCGTGGAAATGAAGGGTAAATCATAATTGAACAAAATTTTTAAGCTGTTAATATCAGCTTTTTTGCGTTCATATGATTTCAGCCATTTATTTCACACTGGGTATAATGATTTTCCAGCTGTGGGTAAAACCATAGCTTTTTTTATTCTCATATCACTAGAATAATTCAAAAGGGAGACATATCATGAATAAAAAAATAATGAAATACCTCAAAGGAATACATGTAGAATATACACCAAGCAGTAAAAAGTTTTGGGATGATGAGCATATATCTAAATTTATGTTGGAAGCTCATATTAATCCAGATATAGAAAATGCTTCAAGGAATCATAGATTTATAGAAAAATCAGTAGAATGGATAACTTCTTTGATACCAGATATGAAGGGAAAGAAGATTCTTGATTTAGGATGCGGTCCTGGAATATATGCAGAAAAGTTTTATGAAAAAGGATTTGAAGTGACAGGAATAGATTTTTCAAAGAGATCAATAGAGTATGCTGTAAACTCAGCAGCAGAAAAAAATATGAAGATAGAATATAAATATATGAACTATTTGGAAATAGATTATGAGAATGAATTTGATATGGCAGTTTTGATATACTGTGATTTTGGAGTACTTTCTCCAGAGGAAAGAAAAATTCTATTAGATAAAATATGCAAAGCTTTGAAATTTGGAGGAATACTAATTTTAGATGTATTTACAGAGGTCTTCTTTAGAGAGTTTGAAGAAAAAGTAGAGATAACATATGCAGATAGAGGATTTTGGAGTGAAATACCATATTCATGTATTCAGAGAAATAAAATATACAAAGATACATTGACATCTTTAGAGCAATATATAATTATAACAGAGAATGATTGTGAGTGTTATAATATTTGGAATCATATCTTTGATAAGGAATCTGTAAGTATAGAATTAAAAGTAGGAGGTTTTTCAGAAATTAGATTTTTTAATAATGTAGCAGGAGAAAAGGGAAAAGAAGAAAGTCCAGAATTTTGTATTTATGCTAAAAAAATATAATTACTTATAAAAGCATATATTTCTTGACTTATTACTTATAAATACTTATAATAAAAAGAAAAAGTTAAGGAGTATCTTATGTATCAAGAAGAAAGAATATATGAAATATTGAAAATGCTGAAGAATAAAAAAACATTATCTATTCATGAAATAATAAGTATATTTGAAATATCAAGAGATACTGCCAGAAGAGATATTGTAAAACTTGTAAATGAAGGGTTAGCTTTGAGAACCCATGGAGGGATAACCATACCAGAGTTTCAGACAGAAATATATTCTTACCAAAAAAGAATTCCTGAAAACATTGAAATAAAAAGTCTTCTTGCAGAAAAAGCAGCAATGTACATAGAAAATAAAAAAATATGTTTTTTAGATGTATCAACCACTATTGAAGGTATGTGCAGCTATATACCAGAAAATATTCATGTTTATACACATTCACTAGATAATATGGATAGACTTTCAGAGAAACAGTGTGCTGTACATATATTTGGTGGAACATTGAACAAAGAAAATAGATTTTTTTATGGAAATGATACTTTGGAACAGATCAAAAGAGTGCATTTTGATGCCGCTTTTTTAGGTGGAGCTGCCATTCATTCTGATGGAGTGTATGTGGAAGATAATGAAGATGCTGCTATAAAAAATATAGTTTCTCAAAGAGCAGATTTTGTATGTGTTTTAGTGGACAATAGTAAGTTTTTTAAAAAAAGCCATTTTAAAGGGATAGAATTTGAAAATATAGATATGATTATGACAAATGGAGATATTCCTAAAGAAATAGCTGGAAAGATAGAAAAATATGGTATTGAGATTCGAATAGTTCATATAGGGGGAAAAGATGAAAAAATATAAGATGATATTCAGCGATATAGATGGAACTCTTCTGGACTCAACACATCAAGTAAGAGAAAATACAAAGAAAAAAATAAAGGAAATAGAAAAAAAAGGAATACCCTTTATTTTAGTATCAGCAAGAATGCCAGAGGGAATATATACAATACAGAAGGCTGCTGATTTAGAATCGCCAATAGTTGCATATAGCGGAGGACTGGTATTAGATACAGACAGAAAAATTATCAAAAGTAATGGAATGAGTCAAAAAAAAGCTGATGAGATAACAGGATATATTAAAGAGAAATGGAATAATATGTGTATAAGTATTTATTCAGGAAGTTTGTGGATATCTTTTAATAGAAGCGACTGCTGGATAAGGCAAGAAGAAGAGATAACTACGCTGAAATGTATTGAGGGTAACTTTATAGATATTCTTGAAAATAATACTGATGTACATAAAATAATGTGTATGGGCGACCCTGAAAAGATAGCTGAAATAGAAAATATATTAAAGATAAAATACCCTGAACTTTCAGTGTACAGATCAAAAGATACATATTTAGAGATAATGGATGGAAAAACTTTAAAATCTAATGCTGTAAAAGTATTATGTGAGATAAAAAATATTTCTATTGAAGAGACAATCTCTTTTGGAGATAATTTCAACGATATAGATATGCTTACAGCAACTGGAATGGGTGTAGCTATGGGCAATGCTCCTGACGAGGTAAAAAAATATGCTGATAAAATAACTTTGGATAATGACAGTGAGGGACTTTTACATATGCTTGAAAAACTTGGAATGTAAAGGTATAATTAAATAATAAGAATATGTATATGCTCAGTAATAAAATTAGTGTAGATTAATTTTACATAGGGAGGGAAATGTTATGACAGTAAAGGAAATGAGAGATTCTCTACGTGGAGAGCAGTTAGTCAAAGCTTTGAAATCAAGAAATATGGAGGCATATCTTGTAGACACAAAAGAAGATGCTTTGAAAAAAGCTCTTGAACTTATCCCAGAAGGAAGCAGTATAGGCTGGGGAGGATCAGCAAGTATAGAGGAAATAGGTTTGAAATCTGCTGTAAAGAATGGAAAATATGCTGTAATTGACAGAGAGCAGAGTTCTTCTAAAGAGGAAGCTGAAAAACTTATGCGTGATATTTTCTTTTGTGATTACTTTCTTGCCAGCAGTAATGCTGTTTCAGAAGATGGGATTCTGGTTAATATAGATGGAAATTCAAATAGAGTAGCAGCTCTATGCTATGGACCAAAGCATGTGGTGATGATAATAGGAATGAACAAGGTTGTAAAAAGTGTAGAAGATGCAATGTCTCGTGCAAGAAATACGGCTGCACCCCTTAATGCTCAGAGATTTGATATAGACACTCCTTGTAAAAAAACTGGATGCTGCTACGACTGTAAAAAACCAGATACAGTATGCTGCCAGATATTAATTACACGTTACAGCAGACATGTAGGAAGAATAAAAGTAATTTTAGTAAAAGAAGATTTAGGATTTTAAATAATTGCAGCACCCTTCAAATAATGAGGGGTGTTTTTTATTGAAAAATTTATGAAGTTATATTTATGATTCTTAATTATTTTATCAAAATAATATCTCTGCTTATATGTATATGAATAATAATAAAATATAAAATAATAATTTTTAACATAATAAGTTGCTCATTTCTATAAGTGGTGCGATGAATTGTTGAATTGATTTTTAGATAATATAGTGATAAAATAAAAGCAATATATATCTTAAAATGTATAGAAGAGTAATTCGAAATAATAAAAAATTTTAAGTGGTGAGAGATTAACAAGAGCAGGGAGTGTTAAAGAAGTAAGCTTCTTTTTAGGAAGAAAATATAAAAGGAGAAAAATGATGCCGATGAAAAAAATGGTGTTGGTAATTGATGACAACTATATGAACCGGTTAATACTAAAAAATATATTAGATTCTGAATATAGAGTTTTGCAGGCAGAAAATGGAGAAGAAGCTCTGGAAATACTGAGAAAGGAAAAGGACAACATTTCAGCAGTGCTTCTTGATACTGTTATGCCAGTAATGGATGGCTATGCTTTTTTATCTGAAAAATTAAAAGATGAAGAATTAGTTCATATTCCTGTAATAGTGACAGCACAGTATGAGGATGAAGCCTTGGAAGTGGAAGCTTTATCAAGAGGGGCCTCAGATTTTTTGGCAAAGCCTTATAGACCAGCTATTATTCTTCATAGATTAGCTAATATCATTAAAATAAGGGAATCATCATCTTTTATAAATAAAATAGAAAAAGATAGTCTGACAGGTATATATAATAAAGATTTCTTTTATTTTAAATGTACTAATTTTTTTAAAGACATTCCACAAAAAAATTATTATATAGTTTTTGCTGATATAGAAAGATTTAAACTTGTAAATGATATATATGGAAGTAAACAGGGAGATGCCCTTCTTAAATATACAGCAGATGTAATCAGAGATGAAATAGGGGAAAACGGAATCTGTGGAAGGTCAGAGGCAGATCATTTTCTTATGTGCATTGTAGATGTATCAAATATAAAAGAACTTTTAAATAATATATCTAAAAGAGTATCAGAGTTTAATAAAAATATGAATATTGTTATACACTATGGAATATATCAAGTGGAGGATAAAAATATTTCCATTGAACTTATGTGTGACAGAGCTATAATTGCTGCAAGTATGGTAAAAAACAGATATAATATCAAGTATTCATATTATGATGATTCTATTCGTAAAAAACTTCTTCAAGAGCAGATAATGATAAATGATATGAGGCCATCTCTTGCTGAAAAAAGATTTAAGGTATATTATCAGCCTAAATATGATTTTAAAACTGAAAAAATAGTAGGAGTAGAAGCTCTGGTAAGATGGGATCATCCTCAATTGGGAATGATATCTCCAGGAATATTTATAGAACTTTTTGAAAAGAGTGGGTTTATCACAGAGATAGATCATTTTGTGTGGGAGGAAGCTTGTAAAAAGTTAAAAGAATGGAAAGAAAGGAAATATGAAAACTTATCAATTTCAGTAAATGTATCTCGTATAAATCTATATAACAACAATCTTCCTGAAATATTGATAGATATGGTAAAAAAATATAATATATCTCCCCATTCTCTACATCTTGAAATAACAGAGTCAGCTTATACAGAAAATTCAGAGCAGATAATAGAAGGAGTGAAAAGACTTAAAAAAATTGGATTTATCATAGAAATGGATGATTTTGGAACTGGGTATTCCTCTTTGAATATGCTATCAAAGCTTCCTATCGATATCTTAAAATTAGATATGAGCTTTGTACACAGCATAGAAAAAGATAAAAATAGTAAAATAATGCTTAAAGTAATAATGAATCTGGCTAAAGAGCTCAATCTGGTGGTGGTAGCAGAGGGAGTGGAAACAGAAAAACAGGTGGATACTCTTTAAAGGTATGGGATGTCAGTATGCACAGGGGTATTATTATTCTCCTCCTGTATCAGAAGAAAAATTAGATCAGATGTTTATTGAAGATAAGACTATCATTTCTTCAGGGAAAATAGAGGATCTTTTAAATTTAGATGATAAAGAATTAGTTAAAGTAGTAGGTTCAGAAGGAATTGATTTGAATATAAAAAATATGATTTTTGATTTAAAATATCATTCACAGCACGATCCACTCACTGGACTGTTGAATAGAAGAGAGATGAAATCAAGAGTGAACAAGCTATTGGAAAATGGCGATGTAGAAGGAACTTTTATTATAATTGATGTTGATAATTTCAAAAAAATAAATGATGTGCAAGGGCATGTAAAGGGAGATGAAATTCTTAAAAAGATAGCAGAAAGTTTGAGAAAAAGCTTTTTGGAAATAGATGATATCTCAAGGATAGGTGGAGATGAATTTGTGGTATTTGCTCTGGGAGATATATCTAAAGAAAAATTAGAAGAAAAGATGAATAAATTTTTTGAACTGATAAAAGATGCAGAGATAACATGTTCGGCTGGAGTATGTAAAACTTCCCATAGAGATGACTATGATTCACTGTACTACAATGCAGATATGGCATTGATATCAGCTAAGATTTCAGGAAAGAATAAATATAAAGTATTTACAGAGGGAATGCAAAAATATTCTCCTATCAACCATTTAAAAAATGTAGAATGGATGCTGGATCAAATTTTTGATATGGTCTTTATATCTGATGCAGAGACTTCTGAAATAATGTATATCAATCAACCTGCTTGTGAAAAATTTGGAAAGAAAAGAGAAGAGTGCTTGGGAGAAAAATGTCATACTCTTATGTGGCATTCTCCAACACCATGTGGAAGATGCTCTAAAATAAGTAATTGTAAAAATGGATTCTACAATGAAGAAACAGAACTTAATGATGGAACACCAGTTCAAATTAAAGCTAAAGTAGTTGAATGGGGAGGAAATAAATATAAGATTCATTATTTGAATAAAAAAATATGAGGGAGTAATTATGAATTATAAAGAGGTATTGAAGGAGCATGGAACTGATATTGAGGTGACATTGCTAAGATTTTGTCAAGATGAAAAGCTTTATAAAAGATTTTTAGAAAGATTTTTTAGAGGAGAAAATGTAGAAAGAATAAGAGAAATCTATAAAGATGAAAAATATCAAGAATTAGAAATAGCAACTCATACATATAAAGGAGTCTGTGGAAATTTAGGGTTATCTAAACTTCAGAAATATTTTGAAGAAATTAGAGAAAAAATTCGTAAGGAAAATTATGAAAATCTAGAGGAGTTAATAGAAAAAGCTTTAAAAGAAAAGAAAGAGTTGGGAGAAGCATTAGAAAAATCAAGAGATTGGTATTAAATATTAAAAGCAGAGAAGGTTTTGTCTAGTGAGTGTACTAGACTTAAAATTTCTGCTTTTTTTATATTTTAAAGAAAAAAATTACTTTAAGAAATAATTTAAAACGGACAGTTCTCATTTGTATAAGAAAGCGAACATTAACAGACTTTAAGTCCTTATTTTTTCAGTACTTGTTTTTTGACACTATTAAAAATTACATTTATTTTTTAAGTTGATATTTTTAATATTAAAGAGTATAATAAGATGGAAAAATACTTTTTAAAAGTTCGCTTTTTTATACAAATGAGAACACTTGCATAATTATTTGGATTATAGAATATTTTCGAAGTGTGAAACAGAGATTAAAATATAAATATATAAAAGAGAATAATTATAGAGAAAAATTAAAATATAATTCTATTGGAGGAAAAATGACAGAGACAGAATTTATTAAATTTTATAAAGAAAGAAATGGACTTAAAAGTAAGAAAGAAGCGAAAGAAAAAATAGATAATTTCTGGAAGGCATTATTTAAAGCTATAGATGAAGATAAAAAAGTAGTATTTAAGAATTGGGGAATATTTGAAGAAAAAGATGTAAAATCAAGAAAAATAGTGATTCCAAAGCATCCAAAAGAGATATATACTCAACCTAAAAAAGTATTAAAATTTAGAGCAGGAGAAGGATTAAAAAACTCAGTGAGCAGAAGAGGTGAAAGCAGTGAATAAAAGAAGATTTGCAAAAGTATACAGGGACTTGAGCAATGAAAAGATTGATATAAATCGGGCATTAAAAGAGATAGAGAATTTTTTAAAAACAATAGAAGAAGCTTTGATAGCTGATGGAAAAATAAAGTTTATAGAAAAAGGAACTTTTGAAATATTGGAAAGAAAGCCAAGAATAATATCAAATCCACTAACAAGAGAATTGATGACAATATATCCCAAGAAAAGTGTAAAATTTACTTCTTCAAAAAAATTAAACAAAAAAGAAGCTGACTAAAATTATTTGTTTTAGCTAGCTTTAGATAAGTATGTATTGTTTATTGAATAAGTTTAAGGAAGATTTTTTGATTTTAATAAAAATACAATAGAATGAAAAATAGTATATTAAAAAAAGCTGAATATCAGCTTTTTTTAATATGTATATAGATAATAATAAAATATTTATTTTAGCCTTCTTCCAATTTCTTTTAATTCTTTGATTCTTTCAATTTGTTTAGCCATATCTCCTATATCGCCAGCAGAGATAGCTTCATTTATAACAAGGTTCCAGTCTAAATATTCGCAGATACATTTGAATTGTCTGCTGATAAGATCATACTGTTCCCCATTTACTTCATCAGCTCCAACTGCTACTATTCCTATATTTTTCTTTTGTTTAGGAAGAATTGCATTTTTGAAATACATTTTATCAATGAGCATTTTAAGCTGAGCAGTTATTCCCCACCAGTAAACAGCTGAACCAAATATTACAGTATCAGCTTCACATATTTTTTCTACCAGAGGAATACAATCATCTTTTATAATACAAGTTCCACCATTAGTATGACAGCTGTTACATCCTGTACACCCACTCAATTTGTATTTTGTTATATCTACAAATTCTACTTGATTAGATAAAGTATCTATTCCAGATTCAATAGCTTTTAGAGCAGTTCTAGTATTTCCATTCATTCTTGGACTTCCATTTAATATCAAAACTTTCATAAAAATTACCTCCTGTATTTAAATTTAACCTATCTTGATTATACTGTATTTAAATGTTTTTTTATAGTAAAAGATTATAGAAATAATTGTATATTAAAAAGGGATGCTTTATTTTATGAAAAAAATAATGTAAACTATATTTAAAGAAAAAATATTGAAAAAGAGAATAAAACAATAGAAAAGATATACTTAAAAGGAATAAACTAAAATTTAAGATTAAATTTTTTTGGAGGGGAAGATGGAAAATATAAGAAAATATTTGAATGCAGAGTTGGAAGAAAGAATTGATATACTTTGGGATGATAATGGAATTTTATGGGTAGATTGGCGTGAATATGATGAGGAAATAATAAAATGTTGTGAGAAGTTTCTTAAGACAGGAGATTTAGATGGAGAAGCAAGAGAGTCAGAAAATGATATGGGTTTTGATATAATTATAAAATTTAAAGGAAAAGAACATATCATAGAATACAAGAAAGAGGGAACAGATAGAGATACTACTATTAAAACATTGAATAAGGTATTAAGTCCTGATTATGAAATTCGTTTTTGGATGGATTCAATAGGAAGTGATACATTAGGATTTTTTCCCAAGACATCAAAATTCTGGAAGGAATTAGAAGATGAGTTTGGGGCAGAAAAAGTAAGAAAATATTTTTCTATTATAGACGAAAATAGTAGAATGTTTGATATGAATATGAATGAAATTTTTAAATTAATGGAAGAATTAAAAAAATAGTATATAATTAGATAGTGAAAGAGTTGTTACAAGGTTAAAGCAGGAGGACCAAATATGAGAGATATAGATTATGCCTTTTTTAGTCAAATGAGTTATTTGAATTGGGAAAATCTAAATAAAGAAAATATAAGAAAGGCTGAATCTAGTGATTTAGTGACAAACATATTAAATACAAAAGAATTATGGGGTATATTGAGTCCAAGTACAAATTTAAAGAAAAAAAAAGTAAGTGAATATACAGGAAATGATAAAAGGCTTTTTATGAAGTATAGATTAGAAGGTAGAAAAGGACCTTTTTTTGATTTTTCAGAATGGAAATTTCTCTTAGGTGTAAGATACAGTGATATATGTAAATTATATTTAAAAGAAAATGAAAAAATTTTAAATAATAAATATAAAGGAAGTTTTAAAGGAACCGTTTTTAAAAGAAAAAATAAAATAATTATTGCATTTAATGGTGGAGAAAAACTCATAAGTATCAAAAAAGATGTTATTACAGTTGATGATATGAAAATGTATGAGAGAAATTATGCACCTCTTGTAGCTGGATATTGGCTTTATAAATATGTAAAAGAAAATTATGCTGAAGAGGGAGATGAAATACATTTAACAGGAAATAAATATGGGGGATTTATTGCACAATATGTATATATGGCAACAGGAGGAAAGGACAGAACTGTTTTGTGGAATCCTATTGGTTCTGGAATAAATTCAGAAATGAAAGAAGCTGATAAGCCCCATAGAGAACTTACAGGATTGAAAAATATTGTAGGTTATACAGAATTTACTAAAGAAATAATAAAGAGAATATATTCAAAATTTATATTGGAAAATGGGGGGGTATCTCCTGCCATATTAGAGGAGGATGCAAAAGATAAAATATTTCAGATATTTGAAGAAGTTGACAATGAAGCAGATAAGATTTCAAAGAAATCTTTAGTAAAGCTTAGTGAACCAATGGAGGTATTGTATTGTATTCTTCTTACAACATATTTGTACAATGATGATTATGAAAGAAAAAGAAAACAGAGCCTTATGTATACATATTTAATTGAAGATGAATGGGCAGTACATGCTATAAACAGAATAGGAGCAGTAATAGATATAGCAACTGGAATTAGAACTGAAAGAAGAAGAGTGGAAAGGAAAATAGCTCCTCCTTATGAACTTCCTTTTCTGACTTCAGAGCTTAACGATGTAATTATGTTTATGAATGACCAAGGAAATTTGGAATATGGAAAAATGAGAAGAGAATTTGCAAGGAATAGTCTAAAAAGTGTAATTAAAGCTCAAATGAAAATATTAATAGAAAATAATATAATTATAAAAAATGAAGCAAGAATGGAGATAAAAAGAGAAACACTTGAAGAATTTGATATTAAATATTATTCAGCAGGAGTTCTTTATAGTGGAAGAAAATTTGGTTTGGAAAGAAAGTTAGATTTAAAGATATTCAGATATATAAAAACTATGAGAGATAATATTCTTTTTTCAAAGGAACCATATAAAATAATTTCATGTAAAGAAAAGGGAGAAAAAAGTAAAGAATATATAGAACTTGGAGACTATATAAATATAAGATCTTTAGGTGATATTAAATGTGGAGCTCCAATTAAAATATATATAATAGAGTAAAAATTATTATTGAGTATATACATATTAAAAAATAAAATATTTTATTGAAGAATTTATGTAAATGGAAAGAAAGATGAATAAAATGCAAAAAAAGCACGATAATTCATCGTGCTTTCTTTATCATTTCATAAGAATATCTCCAATATAAGTAATATGTTCTAAAATATACTTTTTACATTTCTTTACATTGCGCTCTTCTAATGATTTTATAATATTAAAATGCTGTGCAATTTGAGCTTTTTTAAATTTCTGTTTTTCTGATAATAGAATTTTTTTCCAGTTATCATTTGATATGTATGTAATGTATGTAACGCTCATATTATATACAAAAGAAATTAATTCATTATCAATGGAATTTACATAAATGGAATGAATTAATATATCATTTTTACTTGCTTCCATATAATCATCTGTATTTTTAATATTTTCAATTGCTTCATACATTTTATTAATATCTTCTGTGGTTATTTGCTGTATAACTTTTTCTACTATTCCTATTTCAATAATTCTTCTAAAATCTAATGTTTGTAAAGGATCACCTTCTAGTAAAAATGCTAATATACACAAAGGAGAATTCAAAACACTGTTATCTACCTGTTTTAAATAAGTTCCTTTTCCATGAATACATTCAAGTATTCCCATACATTCTAAAGCTGTATACACTTCATGTACCATAGAACGATTTATGCCAAGTTTATGGGCAATAAAATTTTCAGAATATAATTTTTGTGAAGCTTTAAATTTTCTTTCTTTAATTAAATTAATTAAAAATTTCATAACATCTTTTCTAGTTAAATTTTCTTTATCATTATCATACAAATTAACCACTCCATTAATTATTCTACAACAGCTCCTTTATTTGCAGATGATACCATTCTAGAATATCTTACTAAATAACCTTTTTTGACTTTTAGAACTGGTTTTTTCCAATTTTTTATTCTTTCTTTTATTATATCATCTTTAACTTCTAGATTTATACTTCTATTTTTAATATCTATAGTAATAATATCTCCATCTTCAATAATAGAGAAGACACCTCCTTCCATAGCTTCAGGAGAAATATGACCTATTGCAGCTCCTCTTGTTGCACCTGAAAATCTTCCATCTGTAATTAAAGCGACATCTTTGTCTAAATGCATTCCTACAATTGCAGCTGTTGGGCTAAGCATTTCTCTCATTCCAGGACCACCTTTAGGGCCTTCATATTTTATTACAACAATATTACCTTTTTTTACATCCCCATTAAAAATACTTTCAGCTGCTCCTTCCATACTTGTATAAACTTTGGCAGGACCTGTGTGTATCATCATTTCAGGACAAACAGCTGCGGCTTTAACGACACAACCATCAGGAGCAATATTTCCTTTTAATATAGCTATTCCTCCTTCAATATTATAAGGATTATTAATATCTCTTATAACATCATAATCCTTAACAGATATTGATTTTATATTTTCTCCTAAAGTTTTTCCATTTACATTAATTGTATTACAATTTAATAGATTTTTCTTATTTAATTCATTCATTACTGCTGGAATGCCTCCAGCGATGTAAAAATCAAACATAAAACTATCTCCAGATGGACTTATATGACATAAATTTGGAGTTTTTTTAGATATCTCATCAAATAGTTCTAAACTAATTTCAATATCAGCTTCATGAGCGATTGCAGGTAAGTGGAGAGTAGTGTTAGTTGATCCAGCAATTGCCATATCAACAGTTATAGCGTTGTAGAAAGATTCTTTGCTGACAATATCTCTAGGTTTTATATCTTCTTTGACAAGATCAACAACTCTTTCCCCACTAAGTTTTGCTAAAGCTATTCTTTCACCGTAATATGAAGGAATAGTTCCGTTTCCTGGTAATGCAAGACCTAATACTTCAGATAGACAGTTCATACTATTTGCTGTAAACATTCCAGCACATGAACCACATGAAGGACATGCTGAGTGTGCATATTCTTCCATTTCACTTTCATCCATTTCTCCAAGTTTATATGATGCTATTTTTTCTATACATGTGCTGTAGTCTGCTGGTTTTCCTCTATAATGACCTGTTGCCATTGGACCTCCACTTACTAAAATAGCGGGGATATTAAGTCTTAAAGCAGCCATCATCATGGCAGGAACAATTTTATCACAGTTTGCTATCAATACAAGCCCATCTAAACCGTGTGCTAGTGTCATAGCTTCAATACTATCTGCTATAAGTTCTCTTGAAGCTAATGGGTATCTCATTCCTTCATGACTCATTGCTATTCCATCACATATTGCTATTGCAGGAAATTCAACTGGAATTCCTCCTGCTGATGCTACTCCTAGTTTAGCAGCTTCTGCTATTGTTCTTAAATGAAAATGTCCAGGAACTATTTCATTAAATGAATTAACTACTCCAATTAAAGGTTTTTTTCCAACTTCTTTTTCTAATTTTCCTGTTGCATATAATAGAGCTCTTGCCTCTATTCTATTAGGACCTTCATAAACTTTTTTACTACGCATTTTATCTATCCTCCCTTATAAGAAAAAACTAAAAATAAATACTATAAAACAACCTGTTATACTCATGACAAAAGTAGTAGTACTCCAAGCTTTTAAACCAACTTTTACATCCATTCCAGAGAATTTTGTAACAACCCAGAAATAACTATCATTAATAATTGATGCACACTGTGCTCCAACACATATTGCTAGAGTTGTTATTAATGGTGAAATACCTAGCCCAGAAATCATTGGTGATAAAATTGATGCTGTTGTTATCATAGCTACTGTTCCACTTCCTTGTGATAATTTAAGTAGTGATGACATTATCATAGGCAAAAGAATAGGTGGAAAACTTGATGAGGCAATTATATTTGCAACATAATCTCCTATTCCAGAAGTTCTTAATACTGAACCTAAAGCCCCCCCTGCCCCAGTTATACATATAATCAGTCCAGCATCTGCTAGTGATGCTTCTAGTGTTCTTACTACTTCATCTCTTGAAACGCTAGCAGTTAAACCATATATAGCAAGAAGAGTACCAATTAAAATTGCAGTTATAGGATTACCAACAATAGAGATTATAGGATTATTAATTCCTTTTGCTGTACTTACTGTATTAATAAGAATTAAAATAACAGGAACGATTATTGGTAAAAAAGACATAAGACCATTAGGTAAATTTTCATCTGTAAATTTTACTTCACTTGTTGATTCAGGAATTATATCTGGAAGTTTATTTGATATATATTTAGAATAAATAAGGGCAACAGGCATCATTAACACTGAAACTATAGTTCCCCATATAATTAATTGACCAACATCAACACCTAGAATTGCAGCAACACCAAGTGGACCAGGTGTTGGAGGAACTAAGTGATGTGTTAAATATAACCCAGCTCCAAGACAGCAACCTAATTTAACCATTGATTTTTTTGTATTACGTGAAAATTCTTTTGCTAATTCTGATAATAT
Source organism: Fusobacterium ulcerans (assembly GCF_003019675.1). Taxonomy (NCBI): domain Bacteria; kingdom Fusobacteriati; phylum Fusobacteriota; class Fusobacteriia; order Fusobacteriales; family Fusobacteriaceae; genus Fusobacterium; species Fusobacterium ulcerans. The sequence goes on from NZ_CP028105.1 coordinate 1,395,735, forward strand.
AACAAAACCAGAGTCACAAAATACAGGAATAGAAATTAGCCATCCAGATAGTAATAAAACTACTTCAGTTCTTTTGATTCCTACTAACTTTAAGATTACAGAAGCCATTTTTTTTGCTCCACCTGTAACTTCAAGAATTTTTCCCATCATAACACCAAGGCCGATAACTATTCCTATACTTGATAATGTTCCACCAAACCCTGATGATATAGAAGCCATTATCTCGTTAGTTGGCATACCTGCAAGTAACCCTATAAATATAGCACTTATAAGTAATGCTGGAAATGCTTGAATTTTAGTTTTAAGTATAAAAAAGATAACAAGAGCCAATCCTAATAATAAAGCTATTACTAATTGCATATTCAACCTCCTTTGTATAATCAATAATTATTCAAAATTTAAAAATTTTAGATTCATATGATTTTTAATAACTAGTTTTTATTTTCATATATTCAAAGTATACTATCTGAAAAATTAAACTTCAATCTTGTCAACAACTTTATTGTCCTATTATGGAAAAAAATATCCTTAAATTGAGTAAACTGTGGATAAATACCAACACTTATTTTACAAAAGAAGAAGAGATAAGAGGGAATTTAAAAGTTAAATTTATAATGATATATTTTAATGGCTTATGATAAATAGAAATTTTTTTACCTTGATTTTCGTTGTCAGCAAGAGGGCATTGTGATATACTGAAAGTAGAGCGTTTCTATTTAAAATAATTTTTAAATAGGTAGATTATTCAGAAATTATACAGGAAGAGGTGAGGGAAAATTAAGGTTTTGAAAAAAATATTAATAATTAACTTTATGATTTTCAACATAGGATTTGCTGCTTTAGGTTATGAAGATCTTAACAAAGAGCATTGGGCTTATTCCTCAGTAGAAAATCTTGTAAAAAAAGGAATAATAAAAGAAAATTCATATAAATTCAATGGAGGAGATCCTGTATCTAGATATGAGTTTGCTTATGATCTTTCAAAAGTACTAGACAAAGTAGATCTTGAAAAGGCCAATAAAGAAGATTTGAATATACTTGAAGCTTTAATTCTTGAGTTTTCAAAAGAACTGAACAAAATAGGATTTGATACAGAGACTTATAATTCAAAAATAGATAATATAAATGAAACTGTAGAATTGTTAAAAAGAAGAGTAAATGAAAATGAAATAATAATAGATCAGCTTAAGGTAAGGATAGAAAAGTTAGAAAATAAGAAATAGATAAGGTAATAAACAGGGAGGAAACAAAATGGAAAAACTGTCATTGGATTATTCAAAAGCATTGGGATTTTTTAACGAAGCTGAACTGTCTATGATGAAAGAACAGGTAGCTGTGGCTGAGAAATTTTTAAATGAAAAAACAGGAGCTGGAAATGACTATCTAGGGTGGATAGAGCTTCCTACTAATTATGACAAAGAGGAATTTCAAAAAATAAAAGCAGCAGCTGAAAAAATCAAGGGAGACTCAGATGTATTGCTTGTAGTAGGTATAGGGGGATCATATTTAGGAGCAAGAGCAGCTATAGATTTTCTTTCTCATACTTTCTATAATAGCCTTTCAAAAGAAAAAAGAAATGCACCTGAAATTTACTATGTAGGAAATAATATTTCTGGAACATACCTTTCTCATCTTTTAGATATATTAGAAGGGAAAGACTTCTCGATCAATGTTATTTCTAAATCAGGAACTACTACAGAGCCTGCAATAGCTTTTAGAGTATTGAAAAAACATATTGAAGAAAAATATGGAAAAGCAGGAGCAAAGGATAGAATATACGCTACTACTGACAAAGCTAAGGGAGCATTAAAAAAACTTGCTGATGAGGAAGGGTATGAAACATTTGTTATCCCTGATGATGTAGGAGGAAGATTCTCTGTACTTACACCAGTAGGGCTTCTGCCAATTGCTTGCAGTGGAGTAAATATAGATGAATTAATGGAAGGAGCAAGAGCAGCTCAAAAAGCATATACAGCCCCATTTGAAGAAAATGATTGTTATAAATATGCTGCTATTAGAAATATTCTTAATAGAAAAGGAAAAAATATTGAAATGTTGATCAACTATGAGCCAAGACTACATTATCTTGGAGAATGGTGGAAACAATTATTCGGAGAATCAGAAGGTAAAGATGGAAAAGGGCTTTTCCCAGCAGCAGCAGATTTCAGTACTGATCTTCATTCAATGGGACAATATATACAAGATGGAAGAAGAGAATTGTTTGAAACAGCTGTACTGATAGGAAATCCAGAAAAAGATATAACTATAGAAGAGGAAGCAGTAGACTTAGATGGACTTAACTATTTAAGTGGAAAAGGAATGGACTTTGTAAATAAGAAAGCATCACAAGGAACACTTCTAGCTCATGTAGATGGTGGAGTACCAAATCTAGTAGTAAGTATACCAAAAGCTACTCCTTTCAATCTTGGATACCTGTTCTACTTCTTTGAAAAAGCATGTGGAATCAGCGGATATCTTCTAGGGGTAAATCCTTTCAATCAGCCAGGAGTAGAGTCTTACAAAGCTAATATGTTTGCTCTTCTTGGAAAAAAAGGCTATGAAAAAGAAGCTGAAATATTAAATAAAAGATTAGAAAATAAATAGTATAAAAATTTGAGGATAGGAAGTTTCTTATCCTCTTTTTTAGTATTAAATAATAAAAGATATTTTAATATTTTTCTAAATATCAAATTTATAGATAGAAAAATATTCTAAAAAGGTATATTTCTAAATAAGTTCTTGCTAAGAGTAATCAAATAAAGATATAATAAATTAAAAGCTGAAAACATAGGGGGTTGTACTGCAATGAAAGAGATCAGAAGATGTGAGTGGGCAAAAGGGGAACTGGATATAAAATACCATGATGAAGAGTGGGGAAAACCAGAATTTAATGATGAAAAACTTTTTGAGATATTTATTCTGGAAACTATGCAGGCAGGTTTGAGCTGGAGTACTATCTTGAAAAAAAGAGAAAATATGAGAAAAGCTTTTGATAAATTTAACTATAAAGTAATTGCTGAATATGATGATAAAAAGAAAAAATCTCTTTTGGAAAATGAGGGGATAATTCGTAACAGACTAAAAATAGACGCTTTGATTTCTAATGCTAAGGCTTTTATGAAGATACAGGAAGAGTATGGAAGTTTCAGTAAATATATATGGGAATTTACTGATAATAAGCCAATAGTAAATAAATGGGAAAATATTTCTGAGGTTCCAGCTAAGACAGAAATATCTGATAAGATGAGCAAGGAATTGAAGAAAAAAGGATTTAAATTTGCAGGGTCAACTATCTGCTATGCCTTTATGCAGGCCACTGGAATGGTAAATGATCATATGGTCTGGTGTGAAGAGTATAAGGAATCAAAAGCCAAATAGAGCAACACCACTTAAATTGTATAAAAATTAACATAATAAGTACTTGTCAAAATTTAAAAAGAGATATATAATAACCTTCTATGTCATATTTGAATTTAAAAAATTTATATAAATATTTAATCTGATACAGGAGGAAAAATGCATAACAAAAGTAAAGAAGTTCTAGCAACAGAACAAATGATAAATGAAGATATGCTGGAGCAGCTGACATTATGGGCAGATGCAGAGATGGCAAAATAGAATGAAGAAAACAGCAAGGAAAGAGGAAGTGTAGAAAACTATAACTTTCTCTTTTTTATTTTTTAGATAAAAAGCTTAAAGAGTAACTAACGAATTAAAAAGGAAGTATACTTTAGAAAAAAATTATGTTATGATATTTAATATCAATATTAATTTATTATGAAAATATTTGTTTTTTATTTTAAAGTACACTTAATATTAAAATACATAATAGTAACTGAAAAGTTTTTAAATATATTAATTTGTTATGAATATATTATGAATAGAATAATAACTAAAAGTTTTAAAATAATTTGTGTACTTTATTAAAAAATAGTGTTATTATAAATACATAATAACATCAATATTAATTTGTTATGATTAAATTTTTAGAGATGGAATATAATTTTGGGAGGAAAAACAATGAAGACTAGATTAGCAGAAAAGAGAATAGTAGAAGAAAGAGAGTATAGCTTAAAAGTACAAGTCCTATTAGGAATAGGGTTATCTGTAAAAATAAATGCTATATTTAAAGGATGTATAATTAAATATTAATAAAAGTGGTTTCTTTTTTATAGATAGTTATCTCTTCCCTATTTAGAAAAGCTCTAATATATGGTATACTGTAGGAGTAAGATAACATCTAAAAAGGAGGACGGTAGAAGTGAATTACAAAAAAGAAAATGGATGGAATTGTATCGACAGCAGAGAGGCAGTATTTGATTTCTCTGAGGGATATAAGAAATTTCTGGATGGAGCAAAAACTGAAAGAGAATTCGTAACTGAAGGAATAAAACTTGTTGAGAAAAATGGATTTGTAAATGCTGAAAAAAAAGATAAATTAACAGTTGGAGATAAAGTATATTATGTAAATAGAGGTAAAAATCTCGTTCTTGCTGTTATAGGTAAAGAAGATATAGAAAATGGAATAAATTATGTAGTATCTCATGTAGATTCTCCAAGACTGGACTTAAAAGGAAATCCTCTATATGAAGATCTTGATCTTGCATATATGAAAACTCACTACTATGGAGGAATAAAGAAATATCAATGGGCTTCTCTTCCGTTAGCTTTACACGGAGTAGTAGTATTAGCTTCAGGAGAAAAAGTTGAAATAACTATTGGAGAAAAGGATGAAGATCCTGTATTTACTATTCCCGATATATTACCTCATCTTTCTGCTAAAATACAGGGAGATAGAAAAACTGGAGAGGTAATAAAAGGGGAAGAACTTCAAATAATAGTTGGAAGTATTCCATCTTCTATAGAAGATAAAGATGTAAAAGAAAAAATAAAATATACAGTTCTTGAAATATTAAACAGAGATTATGGAATGATAGAAGAAGACTTTATTTCTGCTGAATTGGAATTAGTTCCAGCTGGAAGATGCAGAGATTTAGGATTTGATAGATCAATGATAGGTGGATATGGACAGGACGACAGAATATGTGGTTATACTTCTATGATGGCTATAATAGATCTTAAAGAAATTCCAGAGAGAACAGCAGTATGTTTCCTAGCTGATAAAGAAGAAATAGGTTCTACAGGAAGTACAGGGCTTAAATCAGACTATATCAACTATGTTACAGGAGATATGATATATAAGCTAAAAGGAAACTTTAATGAAATGATGCTGAGAAAAACATTGTGGAATTCAAATGCAATGTCATCAGATGTAAATGCAGGGATAGACCCTATATTCAGAAGTGTACATGATGCACAGAATGCTGCTAAAATAGGATATGGAGTAGTAGTTACAAAATATACTGGAGCAAGAGGGAAAAGTGGAACTAATGACGCTGATGCAGAATATGTAGGGAAGATAAGAAAAATGCTTAATGATGCTAAAGTTAACTGGCAGATAGGAGAGCTTGGAAAAGTAGATGAAGGTGGAGGAGGAACAGTTGCTATGTACCTTGCTCATTTAGGTATCAATACCATTGATATAGGGCCAGCTCTGCTAGCTATGCACTCACCTTTTGAAGTTTCATCTAAACTAGATGTATATGAAACTTACAGAGCCTACAAAGTATTTTTTAGAAACTAAGGTGATAAAGTGGAATATGGAGAAGTAAGTTTTAGAAAAGGTGTAAGAGATGATGTGGAAACTGTTGTAGAGCTGCTGAGAGAAAGATGCAGATGGATGGACAGAAAAGGTATACAGCAGTGGAACAATGAAGGGTATCTGAGTTTCTATAATCAGAATTATTTTTCCAGCAAAGCAGATAATGGAGAATTGTATGTAGCTGAAATAGGAGAAAAAATAGTTGGAATGTTTGTTCTTCTAGAGAAAGACAAGAGATGGGATGATGATATTTCAGCTTACTATCTTCATAATTTTACTACTGATCCAGAGATAAGAGGGCTTGGAGGAATAATACTTAAATATTGTGAGGAAAAAGCTATTCAAGATGGAAAAGAAAGATTCCGTTTAGATTGCAGTGTGAAAAGCAAAGAATTAAATGATTACTATGCAAGTAAAGGTTTTGTTTTTGCTGGAATATGTGATGAAAGCCCTTATTATATAGGGAACAAAAGAGAGAAAAAATTAAGTTAAAATAATTTTTAAATATAATTGGTGGGAGGCTGATAAGTCCCCCACTTTTTTACATTTATTTTACAAAAAAGAAAAACTCCTTTAACATTCTGAGGTTAGAATACCTTTGAAAACAAGAATAAAATATCAAGGAGGAAATGATAATGAATAGAAAAAAAATGGTTTTGGCAGGTATGCTTCTTATGGCAGCTACAAGTTTTGCACAGGCAAAATATATATTCTACTTTATAGGTGATGGTATGGGAGCTGCTCAAAGACAGATTACAGAAGAGTACAAAAAAGGAGTAATGAAAGAGGATGGAAAACTTCTTATGAACTCACTTCCATTTTCAGCAATAACTACTACTTATTCAGCAGATACTCTTATTACAGACTCAGCAGCAGCAGGAACAGCACTGGCTACAGGACATAAAACAAACAATGGATACATAGCAAAGGATACAAAGGGAAATGATTTGAAGACTCTGCTTGAAATGGCTCAGGAAGAGGGAAGAGCAACAGGACTGGTAACAACAACAAGAATCACTCATGCTACACCAGCAGTGTTTGCTTCTCATAATATAGATAGAGATGATGAAAATGGAATAGCATCAGATTATGTAAAAAGCAATGTTGATTACTTTGCAGGTGGAGGATACAGACATTTTACTTCTAAAGATGGAGAACTTGCAAGCAAAAGAAAAGATGATAGAAATCTTGTAAAAGAATTCCAAGATAAAGGATACAAAACATTTGTAGGACAAAACTCAGCAAAAGATTTTAAAAAGTGGGTTCCTAAAGATGGAGAAAAGGCATTTGCAGCCTTTGAAGCTTCTCATATGCCTTACGAAATAGATAGAAAATCTGACAGTCCAAGTCTTAGTGTGATGACTGAAAAAGGTATAGAGTTATTGAAAAAAGATAAGGATGGATTCTTCATGATGGTAGAAGGAGGAAGAATCGACCACGCTTCTCATGCTAATGATGTTATGGGAACTATCTATGACACCATAGCCTTTGATGATGCTCTTAAAACAGCCTACAAATTCTATAAAGAAAATCCAAATGATACTTTGATAGTAGTAGCAGCAGACCATGAAACTGGAGGTATGGGGCTTGGATTTGGAGCAAACTATTTTCTGAAACTTGATGAGCTTAAAAATGTAAAAGTTTCTGTTGAAGATGTTCTGCAAAAAGCTTATACAGGTGACAGAGATAAATTCTTTGAATATATTGGAAAAAATATGGGACTTGTAAAACTTACAGCAGATGAAAAAGATAAAATAGTTAAAGCTATGGATCTTCAAGATAAAAATAAGAATGCAAGTGAACTATATGGAGGATACAGTCCAGTAGCTATTGCAGTGACTCATATAGTTTCTGAAAGATCAGGAATGCAATGGACATCTTATGCACATACAGCTGTACAAGTACCTTTAGCAGCAATTGGAAAAGATTCTCAAAAATTCATTGGATTTAAAGACAACACAGAGGTGGCGAAACTTATTGGGAAAAGCATGGGAAAAGAGATAAAATAACCTCAGGGGGATAAAAAGGTGAAGAAAATAGGAATAGGAGTAGTAATGACATTCCTTGCCCTTCTAGTTTTCAGTGGGAAGCTGGAGGGGTATTTCTTTAAAAAAGAAAATATAGGAAGAGTTCTTACAGTTGATAACAGTGATGCAATAGTTCAGGGAATATCTAAAGTAGGGTGTCAGCATCTTACTGTGGAGGTCCTTACTGGAAAATTTAAGGGGAAAATATTAGAGGTAAATAATCTTTTGAGCGGAAGTATGGAGTATGATGAATTTTATACAGAAAAAGATAAAGTTCTTATGGCAGTTATGGAAAATGATGAAAAAATAGATGGGAAAGTATTATCTCTTTTAAGAATAGAGAAAATAGCTGCACTAGGCCTTATATTTGTTGCTCTTCTTGTTGCTTATGCAGGGAAAGTAGGCTTGAAATCTCTTCTTTCTTTTGCAGGAAGTATTGTAATAATCTGGGAATATCTTATACCTGCTTTAAGAAAAGGCGAAAATATATTTGCTGTAACAGTATCTGCTCTTGTTCTCTTGTCAGCTTTAATAATATTTTTAGTAGCTGGGTTTACTAAAAAGGGTTTCAGTGCTTTTCTTGGAACTATGTCAGGACTTTTTGTCACTGCTGCTCTTACATTTCTTTTTGGAGATACCTTCAGAATAGATGGAATGAACCAGCCTCTTGCTCAAAGTGTAGTATTTTCTAGTTTTATGAGTATAAATATTCTCGATATTTTCTATGCAGCAATAGTAATAGGGGCAAGTGGGGCAGCTATGGATATAGCCATGGATATGACAGCAACTATTGAAGAACTGAAACTTCACAATCCAGATATTTCCAGAAAATCTTTGATAAAATCAGGATTCAATGTTGGAAGATCAGTTATAGGAACTATGACAACTACTCTTTTACTTGCATATTCAGGAGGCTTTCTTACTTTGATGATACTATTTATGGAGAGGAATACAACTATACTTCAAATATTGAATATGAAAATGGTAACCTCTGAAGTTATTAAAATAATAATAGGAAGCATAGGACTTGTGGTAGTTGCTCCAATTACTACTTACATAGCTTCGTTCATTTACTCTGCAAAAGAAAAGAGTTCAGAAAAGAAGATTTTTAATATAGGAATGTTTTGTAAAAAACAACAAGAGTTTTAGCTTTTATCTCAATTTAAAATATTATTAAAAGAATTTTCTAAGCTTTTATATTAAATTTAGATTTTAAAATACTACATAGGTGACTAATAGGTGAAAATATTTCTTGGAGATTACAACAGTTTTGCTTTTATATCTAAATTAATCACAGCAGATAAAATTACTGATTGTTTAATCATAGGAAATTCAATTTATCTTTTTAGTTGCCTATTTTTTATTTTTTTTATAATTTTTGTAAAATTTTTAAAATATTTTTCAGATAATTTTTCAACATTTAAGATAAAAACAAAATGAAAATAAATATTTTTTCAAACTCTATCCTATTGAGAGCCTAATAAAATAAAGGGTTCTTTAAAAGAATAAAAAATATTTGAAAATAATTGAAAAAAAGTTGTTGACGGGAATTAGTATTTGTGATATTATAATCAATGTGCCGCAGGAAAGCGGAACAAAACATGAAACAAATTAAATAAAGAAAATAAGGACATTAACAACAGAATAGAGAGAGATGAAAAAATCAACAAACAATAAATAGGTGTAAACAATCAGTTATATAACTGAGTAAATAGATTGAACGAAGAGTTTGATCCTGGCTCAGGATGAACGCTGACAGAATGCTTAACACATGCAAGTCTACTTGATCCTTCGGGTGAAGGTGGCGGACGGGTGAGTAACGCGTAAAGAACTTGCCTTACAGACTGGGACAACATTTGGAAACGAATGCTAATACCGGATATTATGATTGGGTCGCATGATCTGGTTATGAAAGCTATATGCGCTGTGAGAGAGCTTTGCGTCCCATTAGTTAGTTGGTGAGGTAACGGCTCACCAAGACGATGATGGGTAGCCGGCCTGAGAGGGTGAACGGCCACAAGGGGACTGAGACACGGCCCTTACTCCTACGGGAGGCAGCAGTGGGGAATATTGGACAATGGACCAAAAGTCTGATCCAGCAATTCTGTGTGCACGATGAAGTTTTTCGGAATGTAAAGTGCTTTCAGTTGGGAAGAAGTCAGTGACGGTACCAACAGAAGAAGCGACGGCTAAATACGTGCCAGCAGCCGCGGTAATACGTATGTCGCAAGCGTTATCCGGATTTATTGGGCGTAAAGCGCGTCTAGGCGGCTTAGTAAGTCTGATGTGAAAATGCGGGGCTCAACCCCGTATTGCGTTGGAAACTGCTAAACTAGAGTACTGGAGAGGTAGGCGGAACTACAAGTGTAGAGGTGAAATTCGTAGATATTTGTAGGAATGCCGATGGGGAAGCCAGCCTACTGGACAGATACTGACGCTAAAGCGCGAAAGCGTGGGTAGCAAACAGGATTAGATACCCTGGTAGTCCACGCCGTAAACGATGATTACTAGGTGTTGGGGGTCGAACCTCAGCGCCCAAGCTAACGCGATAAGTAATCCGCCTGGGGAGTACGTACGCAAGTATGAAACTCAAAGGAATTGACGGGGACCCGCACAAGCGGTGGAGCATGTGGTTTAATTCGACGCAACGCGAGGAACCTTACCAGCGTTTGACATCCCAAGAAGTTAACAGAGATGTTTTCGTGCCTCTTCGGAGGAACTTGGTGACAGGTGGTGCATGGCTGTCGTCAGCTCGTGTCGTGAGATGTTGGGTTAAGTCCCGCAACGAGCGCAACCCCTTTCGTATGTTACCATCATTAAGTTGGGGACTCATGCGAGACTGCCTGCGATGAGCAGGAGGAAGGTGGGGATGACGTCAAGTCATCATGCCCCTTATACGCTGGGCTACACACGTGCTACAATGGGTAGTACAGAGAGCTGCAAACCTGCGAGGGTAAGCTAATCTCATAAAACTATTCTTAGTTCGGATTGTACTCTGCAACTCGAGTACATGAAGTTGGAATCGCTAGTAATCGCAAATCAGCTATGTTGCGGTGAATACGTTCTCGGGTCTTGTACACACCGCCCGTCACACCACGAGAGTTGGTTGCACCTGAAGTAACAGGCCTAACCGTAAGGAGGGATGTTCCGAGGGTGTGATTAGCGATTGGGGTGAAGTCGTAACAAGGTATCCGTACGGGAACGTGCGGATGGATCACCTCCTTTCTAAGGAGATCATTTCTCTTTCTCTATTCTATTGATAATGTTCTTACAGCGTATTAAGCGCTGGATAACTTATCAAATGGACATTGGAAACTATATAGTAGATTAAATACAATTTTAACTCTTGTTTATATAAACAGAGTTAGCTGTCAATCAAATTAAACAAAAACAAAATAGGTTAAAATAATTAAGGGCACACAGGGAATGCCTAGGTAGTAAGAGCCGATGAAGGACGTGGTAAGCTGCGATAAGCTTGGGTTAGCTGCAAACGAGCGCCAACCCCAAGATTTCCGAATGGAGCAATCTGCTAAGATGGAGTCTTAGCACGAAAGAGGGTACCGAGTGAACTGAAACATCTAAGTAACTCGAGGAAAAGAAAGTAAAAACGATTCCCCAAGTAGCGGCGAGCGAACGGGGATGAGCCTAAACCATATAAGTGTCAAGGATACAGCCGTTGCTTATATGGGGTTGTGGGAAGAACGTTTGAAGAACTGTAAGATATTCAACATATCTAATGACCGAACTGGAACTAGTTGGAAAGCTAGATCGTAGAAGGTGATAATCCTGTACAGGTAAACTCATTAGAATGTATGTTCTCTCCCAAGTAACATGGAACACGAGGAATTCTGTGTGAATCTGCGAGGACCATATCTCGTAAGGCTAAATACTCTTACTAACCGATAGCGTATAGTACCGTGAGGGAAAGGTGAAAAGAACCCCGGGAGGGGAGTGAAATAGAACCTGAAACTGTGTGCTTACAAGCGGTCAGAGCTCTTCGGAGTGATGGCGTGCCTTTTGGAGAATGATCCTGCGAGTTACGTTCAGTGGCGAGGTTAAGTATAACGGAGCCGAAGGGAAACCGAGTCTGAACAGGGCGACATAGTCGCTGGGCGTAGACGCGAAACCTGGTGATCTAAGCCTGTCCAGGGTGAAGCTGTGGTAAGACACAGTGGAGGCCCGAACTCACCGCCGTTGAAAAGTTGGGAGATGAGGTAGGTTTAGGGGTGAAAAGCCAATCGAACTAGGAGATAGCTCGTTCTCTCCGAAATGCATTTAGGTGCAGCCTTGAGTGTTTAATTATGGGGGTAGAGCACTGAATGAACTAGGGGGCATATTGCTTACTGAATTCAATCAAACTCCGAATACCATAATTCAAAGCTCAGGAGTGAGACTATGGGAATTAACTTCCATTGTCAAAAGGGAAACAACCCAGACCACCAGCTAAGGTCCCTAATTATAACTAAGTGGGAAAGGAGGTGGAGATTCACAAACAACCAGGAGGTTGGCTTAGAAGCAGCCATACCTTTAAAGAGTGCGTAATAGCTCACTGGTCGAGAGTCTCTGCGCCGACAATGTAACGGGGCTAAGTTATAAACCGAAGCTGTGGAATTGCGTAAGCAATTGGTAGGAGAGCGTTCTGTAGGCCGTTGAAGGAGAAGCGTAAGCAACTCTGGAGGTATCAGAAGTGAGAATGCAGGAATAAGTAGCGAGAAAGGGGGCGAGAATCCCCCTCGCCGGAAGACCAAGGTTTTCAGGGTAAAGCTTGTCTTCCCTGAGTAAGCCGGGACCTAAGCCGAGGCTAAAATGCGTAGGCGAATGGAAAACAGATTAATATTTCTGTGCCAGTTATATTTTGTGATGGAGGGACGCAGAAGGGTATGTGCGCGGGAGAACGGAAGTTCCCGTAAAAGCATGTAGAGTGGTCTAGTAGGAAAATCCGCTAGATTAGACTTGAGGTGTGATATATAGTCGTAAGATGAATGCACAAATCCCACGCTGCCGAGAAAAGCTTCTAACGTTAAGGTATAACTGCCCGTACCCGAAACCGACACAGGTGGTCAGGATGAGAAATCTAAGGCGGACAGGCTAACTCTCGTTAAGGAACTCTGCAAAATTGCCCCGTAACTTTGGGAGAAGGGGTGCCCCTGGATGTTAACAGCTACGCGCTGTAAAGCATTTGGGGGTCGCAGTGAAGAGGCTCAAGCAACTGTTTAACAAAAACACAGGTCTATGCTAAGCTGTAAGGCGATGTATATGGGCTGACACCTGCCCAGTGCCGGAAGGTTAAGAGGAGGAGTGAGAGCTCCGAATTGAAGCCCCGGTGAACGGCGGCCGTAACTATAACGGTCCTAAGGTAGCGAAATTCCTTGTCGGGTAAGTTCCGACCTGCACGAATGGTGTAATGATTTGAGCGCTGTCTTGACGGGAGGCCTGGTGAAATTGTACTACCGGTGAAGATACCGGTTACCTACAGTAGGACGGAAAGACCCCATGGAGCTTTACTGTAGCTTGGTATTGGGTTTTGGCATTGCATGTATAGGATAGTTGGGAAACTATGAAGATATGGCGCTAGCTGTATTGGAGTTGTCGGTGGAATACCAACCATTCAATGTCGAAATTCTAATCTGTGGTTTGTAGCCACGGAAACAGTGCTAGGTGGGCAGTTTGACTGGGGCGGTCGCCTCCGAAAGAGTAACGGAGGCGTTCAAAGGTTCTCTCAGGTTGGATGGAAATCAACCGCAGAGTGCAATGGCATAAGAGAGCTTAACTGCGAGACTGACGGGTCGAGCAGGTGCGAAAGCAGGACATAGTGATCCGGCGATTCCGAATGGAAGGGTCGTCGCTCAACGGATAAAAGCTACCCTGGGGATAACAGGCTGATTTTGCCCGAGAGTCCATATCGACGGCAAAGTTTGGCACCTCGATGTCGGCTCATCGCATCCTGGGGCTGGAGAAGGTCCCAAGGGTTGGGCTGTTCGCCCATTAAAGCGGTACGTGAGCTGGGTTCAGAACGTCGTGAGACAGTTCGGTCCCTATCCACTGTAGGCGTTAGAATATTGAGAAGATCTGTCCTTAGTACGAGAGGACCGGGATGGACAAACCTCTGATGTACCAGTTGTCACGCCAGTGGCACAGCTGGGTAGTCACGTTTGGAACGGATAACCGCTGAAAGCATCTAAGCGGGAAACCAGCTTCAAGATAAGTATTCTTTAAGACTCCTTCGAGACTAGAAGGTTGATAGGTTGGGGGTGTAAGAGCTGCGAGGCTTTTAGCTGACCAATACTAATAAGTCAAAGTTTTAACCTAAAGATTGAAAGCGCGAAAGCGTATGCTACTATATAGTTTCAAGTGTCTATTAGAAATAATACACACACAGCTTGGTAAGAATAGCTGCGGGGGTACACCTGGTCCCATTCCGAACCCAGAAGTTAAGCCCGTAAACGCTGAAAGTACTTGGAGGGAAGCCTCCCGGGAGGATAAGAACTTGCCAAGCTTTTTTTTATTTTTTGAAAAAAATTATGTACAAACATTAAAATATAAGGTATATTTTAAGTGGTTGTTTTTTTACTGAAAGAGAGAATAATATATTCAGAAAATCTGCCAAAAAATATAAAAAAATGAAATAAAGGATGTTATAAATGAAAAAAGCAATTTTACTGGATAGAGATGGAACTATAAATGTAGAAAAAGATTATCTTCATAGGATAGAAGACTTTGAATTTGAAAAAAATGTGGTGGAGGCTCTAAAGATATTTTCTTCTCTTGGATATACAATGGCAGTTGTAACTAATCAGTCTGGTATAGCAAGGGGATATTATACAGAAGAGGATCTTCAAAAATTAAATGAACATATAAAAAAAGAACTGGAAAAAAATGGAGTAATAATAGAAAAATTCTACTACTGCCCTCATCATCCAGAAAAAGGTGTAGGAAAATACAAAACTGATTGTATATGCAGAAAGCCAAATACTGGAATGCTGGATGCTGCAATAAAAGAGTTTGATATAGATACAGCAGTGTCTTTTATGGTAGGAGATACTCTTGCAGATATAGATGCAGGACAAAAAGCTGGTCTTACTCCTATTCTAGTAAAAACAGGTCATGGTATGGAGACATTGGAAAAACTTGGAGATAGAAAAATAGATATTTTTACTTCTCTTTATGATTTTGCATTGAGCTTGAAATAATTGTGAAAATCCTTGTATACAAAAGTTTTTAATGATAAAATAAAGGTATTTAAAAGGAAAAGGAATGATAAAATGAAAATACTTTTTAATATTCTGGATAAAATATTTGGAATAAAGAGTGTAGTTGAAAAAAATGAAATAGGTCATGTAGTTATGGACAGCAGAAAAGTCCAAAAAGGGGATCTGTTTTTTGCTATAAATAATGGGAACAGCTATATAGATGATGTACTTGAAAAAGGTGCAGCCTTAGTAATAGCTGATAATTACAAAGGAAATGATAAAAGAGTAATTAAAGTAGAGGATACTATAAAGTGTATGCAGGAGCTTGCTAAAAAATACAGACATACTCTTGATGTAAAAGTTATTGCTATAACTGGAAGCAATGGGAAAACTACTACAAAAGATATGATATATTCTGTATTGTCCCAAAAATATGTAACTGCTAAAACTATGGGAAATCTTAATAATCATATAGGAGTCCCATTTACAATTCTGCAATTAGATGAAAAATGTGAAGCAGCAGTTCTTGAATTAGGAATGAGCGGCTTTGGAGAGATAGACTTATTATCTAGTATAGTTGAACCTGATATTGGGGTTATAACTAATATAGGAGACTCTCACTTGGAGTTCCTGAAAACTAGAGAAAATGTTTTTAAAGCAAAAACTGAATTAGTAAAATATGTTTCAGCAGAAAATTTAATTGTATTTGGAGATGATCCATTTCTTAAAGATCTTAATGGAATAAAAGTAGGTTATGAAAATAATAATAACTATCAAATTAAAAATTTTACTGACAGTGATGAGGGGCTGTCTTTTGAGATGGAAGAGAAAAAATATACTGTATCTCTAAATGGAAAACATAACTGTATAAATACAGCTATGGCAATAGTAATAGGAAAGAAAATGGGAGTATCTTATGAAGAAATAAGTAATGGATTGAAAAATCTTGAGCTTACTCCAATGAGATTTCAAAAAATAGAGAAAGAAAATATTATTTATATAAATGATGCATATAATGCCAGCCCGATATCGGTAAGCTTCTCTCTTGAAACTTTTGATAAACTGTATAATGATGCCTTAAAAATAACAGTTTTGGGAGATATGTTGGAACTTGGAGAAAAAGAGATAGAATATCATGAAAATATTATAGAAAAAGCTTTAATTATCCATACTGATAAGATATACTTATATGGAGAGAGAATGGCAAAAGCTTTAAAAGTTATACAGGGAAACAAAGAAAAAATAACTCATTTCACAAATAAAGAAGATATAAAAAATATTCTTGAGAAAGAACATGGAAAAACTGCTGTTCTTTTAAAAGGGTCTCGTGGAATGAAACTTGAAGAGATAATAAGATAATTGAAAATATAAAATCAGAAAAAATATTGTGAGGAGATTAATAATAGAATGTTATATATAATAGGGGAGTACTTTGAGAGCCTTGCTTTCTTGAAGTCTATGTATTTAAGAGGATTCATAAGTTTTACACTATCTTTTGTTTTAGTTTTGATCTTAGGAAAACCATTCATAAACTATCTTAAAGTTAAAAAATTTGGGGAAAAAATCAGAGATGATGGTCCTGCTTCACACCTTTCTAAAAAAGGAACGCCTACAATGGGTGGAGTTCTTATAGTTGTAGTAATGCTGGTAACAAATCTCCTTGTATCAGATATTTCCAATGTTTTTATAGATGTACTTCTTGTTGCTATGATGGGATTTGCCTCTATAGGATTTATTGATGATTATAAAAAATTTACTGTCAATAAAAAGGGCCTTTCTGGAAAGAAAAAACTTTTAGGTCAGGCTTTGATAGCTATTTTAGTATGGCTTTTTGTAACTCACATAGGTTTGACAGGGGACAGGGCATTTGATCTCTCTATAATAAATCCTCTAGTTTCTGGAAGTATGTTTTACATAGGAAGTATAGGTATGCTGATTTTCATTCTTATAATTCTTATGGGAACATCTAATGCAGTAAATATAACAGATGGACTAGATGGACTGGCTATAATGCCAATGATAATATGTTCTACTATCCTTGGAGCAATTTCTTACTTCACAGGAAATGTAAATATGAGTGAACACTTGAAACTTTTCTATATACCAGGTTCAGGAGAGATGTCTGTATTCCTTGCTACTATATGTGGATCAGGACTTGGATTTCTATGGTATAACTTCTATCCAGCCCAGATATTTATGGGAGATACTGGTTCTCTTACTCTAGGTGGAGTATTGGGAGTAGTTGCTATTCTTTTGAAGCAGGAACTAATTCTTCCAATAATTGGAGGCGTATTTGTAATGGAAGCTCTTTCAGTTATACTTCAAGTAGGATCTTTCAAGCTGAGAGGAAAAAGAATATTCAAGATGGCACCTATTCATCATCACTTTGAACTCAGTGGTCTAGCTGAAACAAAGGTGACAATGAGATTCTGGATAACTACTTTAATATTCGGAATGGTAGCACTTGGAATAATAAGATTAAGAGGAATTCTCTAATAAAAGAACCACGGAACCCCCGTGGTTTTCCGTCTATATAGGAAACAGGAAAAAAGGAAGGGATATGTTATGAAAAAAGCAATGGTCTTCGGAGCTGGTGTAAGCGGTCTTGGAGCTGAACATCTGCTAAAAAATATGGGATATGAAGTAATATTAGTTGATGATAAAAAGGGAATATCTTCTAAAGAAGGAATGGAACATCTGAATGAAATAGAGGTTTTTGTAAAAAGTCCAGGAGTGCCATACAATGAACTTGTAATGAAAGCTAAAGAAAAAAAAATAAAATTGATAGATGAAATTGAATTAAGTTATGAATATATGGTACAATATGGAATAAAAAGTAAAATAATAGCTGTGACAGGGACAAATGGAAAGACTACTACTACCTCTAAAATCACAGAATTGCTTCAATATGCTGGATATAAAGCTGAGTATGCAGGAAATATAGGTGTTTCCTATGCAGAACTGCTTTTAAAATATCAAGATCTGGACTATATTGTTTTAGAGTTAAGTTCATATCAACTTGAAAATCTTCTTGATTTTAAACCTTGGATAACTATGGTTATAAATCTTACTCCTGACCATCTTTCTAGATATAAGGATATAGATGATTATTATAAAACAAAATTCAATATTGGTAAAAATCAAACTGAGGATGATTATTTTATCTTTAATCTTGATTCTAAAGAAGTGGTAGAAAGAGAAGCGCTTGTATTGGGTAAAAAGATAAAAATATCTCAGAATATCAGTGAAAAATGTGATTTCTGGGCGGAAAATGGAAAGCTCTATGGAAAAGATGGAGAGATATTGGAATGCTCTAAACTTTCATTAAAAGGAAAACATAATCTTGAAAATGTGCTTTTTATTACAGCGACAGCTGAAATAGTAGGAATATCAAATGAGAAGATAAGAGAGTTTCTATACAATACAGAAACTATTGAACATAGAATGGAAGACTTTTTTGATTATGGAAAAGTAAAATTCATAAATGATTCTAAGGGAACAAATATTGATTCAACAAAATTTGCAGTGGAGGCTTTTGATCAGTGCATTCTTATTTGCGGAGGATTTGACAAAAAGCTTGACTGGGTTCCTCTGGCAGACCTGATAAAGATTCATGCAAAAGAGACATATCTCATAGGTGAAACTGCTGAAGATATTAACAGGATACTTTTAGAAAAAGGTTATGACAGCAGCAAGATATTTCTTCTTAGAGATTTAAGAAGCTGTTTATTAAATATGAAGGAAAGATTTAACCCAGAAGAACATCAAGTGGTACTTCTTTCCCCAGCAACTTCCAGCTTTGATCAGTTTAAAAGTTATGAACACAGAGGGGAAGTATTCAAGGAATTAGTAAGAGAAATCTTTGGTAGGTGAGAAATTTGAAAAAAATTATTTTAACGACTGGAGGAACAGGAGGGCATATTTATCCTGCTCTAGCTGTAGCAGAAGGTCTTAAATTAAAAAATATAGATGTCCTTTTTGTAGGAACAAGTATTAGAATGGAAAAAGAAATAGTTCCAGAAGCAGGATTTAGATTTATTGGTCTGGATATAAAACCTCCTAAAAATATAAAAAGTATATTTAAATATTTAAAAGGAGTATGGCAGGGGATAAAGATAGTTGCAAAGGAAAAACCTGATGCAATAATAGGGTTTGGAAACTATATTTCTGTTCCTGCTATAATTGGAGGAATACTTCTTAGAAAAAAAGTTTATCTTCAAGAGCAGAATGCTAATTTGGGATGGACAAATAAAGTATTATATAAATTTGCTGAAAAAACATTTCTTGCATTTGATAAAACATACGATGATATACCTTTAAAATATCAAAAGAGATTTGATGTAACTGGAAATCCTTTAAGAGAAGAAATCAATTATGTAAATGAAAATGAAGAAAGAGAAAGACTAAAACTGGAAGAGGATGAAAAAGTAATCCTTATAACTGGAGGAAGTCTGGGAGCAAAAGATATAAATGATGCAGTAATAAAAAGCTGGGACAAGTTTCTTGAAGATAAAAAACTGAGAGTTTATTGGGCGACTGGAGAGAACAACTTTGAAGATATCACTAAAAGAATAGTGAAAACTAAGATGTCTGATACAGTAAAACCATATTTTAATAACATGATAAATATTATGGCTGCTGCTGACCTGATAATATGTCGTGCAGGGGCTTTGACGATTTCTGAAATAATAGAACTAGAGAAACCATCAATTATTATTCCATATAATTCTTTAAAAGTTGGACAATATGACAATGCAAAGATATTAGAAGAAAATAATTCTGCTCTTGTATATACCAATACAGAGGCAGACACTGCAATTGAAAAGGCTCTTGAGTTAGTAAAAAATGAGGAAGCATTGAAGTCTATGAGAGTAAGGATAAGATCCTTAAAAAAATCCAACGCTGTAGAAAAAATTATAAATGATTTAGATATTTGGAGGAATTAATTGATGAAAAAGATTTACTTTATTGGTATAAATGGTATAGGAATGAGCGGTCTTGCTAAAATAATGAAAACAAAAGGTTATGAAGTAAATGGGGCTGACTTAAACAGAGGATATGTTACAGAAGAATTAGAAAATATGGGAATAACTGTCTACAATACTCATGAAGGAGAACATGTTAAAGGGTGTGACATGGTGATAGCTTCAAGTGCCATAAAACATGATAATCCTGAGTATAAATATGCAGTGGATAATGGAATAAAAATAGTAAAAAGAGGAGAGCTTTTAGCTATGCTTCTAAATGATGAAACTGGAATAGCAGTAGCAGGAACACATGGAAAAACTACTACAAGCTCTATGATGTCATCAGTTATGCTTGACCTTGATCCTACTATTGTAGTAGGAGGAATACTTCCAGAGATAGGTTCAAATGCAAAGCCTGGAAAGTCAGAGTATTTTGTAGCTGAAGCTGATGAAAGTGACAATTCTTTTCTATTTATGAAGCCATCATATGCTGTGATAACCAATGTAGAGGAAGATCATCTAGATACTCATGGATGTCTTGAAAATATAAACAAATCTTTTTCTCAATTTATTGATCAAACTAAAAATGAAGTAGTTGTGTGTATAGACTGTGAAAATCTAAAAAAATTAATTGAAAAGAAAGAAAAAGAAAAAATAGTAACATACAGTATAAGGGATAGAGAAGCAGATATATTTGCTTATGATATTCAGATAGAAAATGGGAAAACAAGTTATAACATAGCAATAAGAGGTAAGAATGCAGGAAGATATACAATATCTATTCCTGGATATCATAATATTCTTAACTCTCTGCCAGTTATTTATTATGCTAAAAAATTCGGAGTAAATGAAGAATTTTTGAAAAAAGCTTTAGAAAACTTCAAAGGTTCAAAAAGAAGATATGATATTCTTTACTGCAATGAAGATAAAGGAATAAAAATAATAGATGACTATGCACATCATCCAACAGAAATCAAAGCAACTCTACAAGGAGCGAAATCTATAGAACATGAAAAACTTACTATAATATTTCAGCCTCATCGTTACAGCAGAGTTAAGTTCCTTCTTCAAAATTTTAAAGATGCATTTGATGGAGCTGAAGAGGTACTTCTTCTTCCTATATATAGTGCTGGAGAAAAAGATGAATTTGGAGTAACTGTAGAGGATCTTGGAAATATATTAAAAAATGAGAAAGTAGTAATTGAAAAAAACAGTGAAAAAATAGATGAAAGAATATTAAACTGCCAAGGGCATGAAGTGTTTATGTTTATGGGAGCAGGAGATATCTCTAAAGTAGCTCACAGGATAGCTGATAAATTAGAAGGGAAAAACAGATAATGAAGATACTTGAAAATCATGAAATGAAGCTGCATTCTAATATGAAAGTAGGAGGAACAGCTAAAAAATTTATAACTGTAGAAGATAAAAATGAACTTAAGGAGATATTTGAAAAAAATAGTAATATTTTCCTCATAGGAAATGGGACAAATACCCTGATAGATGAAGGAAATTTAGATATGACCTTTGTTTCTCTGAAAGAATTTGATAATGTAAGAGAATTGGAAAGAGGTCTGGTAGAAGTAGAAGCTGGATTGGATTTTAATAAGCTTATTGCTTATATGAACAAAAATAATTACAGTGGACTTGAAAATCTTGCTGGAATCCCTGGAAGTGTAGGGGGACTTGTCTACATGAATGGAGGAGCTTATGGAAGTGAAATATTTGACTGCATAAGTGAGATAGAGATATTTGATGAAAATCATGAGATAAGAAGAATAAAAAAAGAGGATTTAGATTTTTCATATAGAAGAACTGAGATACAAAGTAAAAAATGGATAATAATAAGTGCTGTATTTAAGTTCAAAGATGGATTTGATCTTCAAAAAGTTGTAGAAATACAGACTATGAGAGAAAGTAAGCAGCCTCTTGATCTTCCTAACCTTGGAAGTACTTTCAAAAACCCAGCAGGAGATTTTTCAGCAAGACTTATATCAGAGGCAGGACTGAAAGGAACTGTTATAGGAGGAGCTCAAATATCAGAAAAACATCCTAACTTTATAGTTAATAGAGGTACTGCTACATTCAAGGATATTTCTGAAATATTAAAACTTGTGAAAAAGACTATAAGTGAAAAATATGGAATAAACCTTGAAGAAGAAATAATAATAATTAAAAATTCGGATAAATAGGGGGAATAATTTTGAAGATAGCAGTATTTATGGGAGGAATATCTTCTGAAAGAGAAGTGTCTCTCAATAGTGGAAAAGCAATTTTAGAAAGCCTTTTAAAGCAGGGCTATGATGCATATGGAATTGATGTTACAAAAGAAAATCTGGTTTCAGCCTTCATTGATAATGAATATGATTTTGCATATCTTGCATTTCATGGAGGATTTGGAGAGGATGGAAGAGTACAGGGACTTCTTGATATGCTTGGAAAGCCATACACTGGTTCAGGAGCAGAGGCAAGCGGAATAGCTATGGATAAAGTTATTACTAAAAAACTTGCTGAAAGTGCAGGAGTGAGAGTTGCAAAAAATTATGACAAAGTATCTGATATAGATTCGTATCCTGTTGTAATTAAACCAGCTCTTGAGGGTTCAAGTGTAGGAATATTCTTCTGCCATAATAGAGAAGAAGCAGAAAAAGCAGCAGGAGAACTTGTTGGGAAAAAAATAGTCATAGAAGAGATGATAACTGGAGATGAACTTACAGTTGGAGTAATCAATGGAGAAGGAATTGGAGTACTTAGAATAATTCCCAAAAATGAATTTTATGATTATGAATCAAAGTATGCTGAAGGTGGATCGGTACATGAATACCCTGCTAAAATAGATAAAAAAGCATATGATGAAGCACTTGAAAATGCTGTGAAAGTACATAATGTACTTGGACTTGCAGGAATATCAAGAAGCGATTTCATTCTTAAAGATGATAAAGTATATTTCCTTGAAGTAAATACGCTTCCTGGAATGACAAAAACAAGTCTTATTCCAGATCTAGCA
The DNA here is from genome assembly GCF_003019675.1 of Fusobacterium ulcerans. Taxonomy (NCBI): domain Bacteria; kingdom Fusobacteriati; phylum Fusobacteriota; class Fusobacteriia; order Fusobacteriales; family Fusobacteriaceae; genus Fusobacterium; species Fusobacterium ulcerans. The sequence continues at coordinate 1,418,585 of NZ_CP028105.1, forward strand.
ACTTTAAAAGGATATACATATGATGATGTTGTAAGAATAATGGTGGAAACATTTAAAAGATAGATCAAATCTAAAAGTGAGGAGATTTTTTTGAAATTTATAATAAGACTTTTCACAATATTAGGAATAAGTTTTTTAGTTTTCTCTATTCCTTCAAAATTCTTAAAGCTGGATTTCTTTAAGATAAAGAGGGTTAATATAAAAGGAGAACCAAAATTATTATTAAGGGAATTGACAGAACTAGGGAAAACAACATATAATAAGAACATATGGGACTTAGATTTTAAGAGTATAGAAGATGCATTAAAAAAAGATGTCAGAGTAAAAGATGCCAGTATAAAAAATAATGCATTGGGAGAACTCACTATAAGTGTAGAAGAAAAAGAGCTATATTACTACGCCCAAATCAAGGATAAAATATATTTAGTGGATTCAGAAGGGATAGTCTTTGGAACTTTCAATGAAAAAGAAAAGAAGGATATTCCTCTTATTTCAGTAAATAAAGAAGAGGATATAAAAAGTCTGCTGAATGTTTTAGTCTTGATGGATGACTACATATTAAAAGAATTAGTGTCTCAAATCTACATAAAAGATAAAAATTGCATTGAAATAATCCTTGTAGATGGTACAATATTAAAAACCAATGAAGAGATAAAGAGAGAAAAATATAAGGTTGTAGAAACTTTATATTCGGAACTTATCAAAAGCAAAAAAGTAGAGTATATAGATTTGAGATTCAATGACTTTATAGTAAAAAGTTTGGGGGATAAAAGCGATGACAGATAATAAAGATAGTATAATAAAAACAGCAGTAGATATGGGAAATATGAAAATAAAAGCTGTCACTGGAGAATTATCTGCTGACGGTGAACATTTAAAAATATTAGGATATGTTGAAGTACCAAGTCGTGGGATAAAAAAGTCAGTTGTGGAAAATCCAGAAGAATTAAGTCACTGTCTAGCTTACGCGTTAGGACAGTTAAGAGAACAGACTGGTATCCCTATTGAAAAAGTATCTATAGGAATAAGTGGAGAAGCTATTAAATCAAGAACTACTAATGTAAGATATTCTTTTGATGAAAAAGAAATTGGTGAAAAAGAGGTAGATACACTGATAAGAATGGCTGAACATGAACTTCTTACAGGAAAAGAAAGAGTGCTAAAAAGAGAAATATACAATATCAGAGTAAATAATTCAGGGATAATCAAAAATCCAATAGGTGTTACTGGAAAAGAGATGCAGGGAGATGTCCATCTGATATATATAGACGAAGCAGAAGCGGAAAAACTAGTAGAAGTAGTGAATAGGATAGGACTGGAAGCAGAAAATGTCCTTTTAAATGCTTATGCATCTGCTAAAGCTTCTCTTGATGACGAAGATAGAAGAATGGGAGTTGCCTTGATTGATATTGGTGAAGGCTCAACAGATATAATTCTGTTTAAAAATGATAAACTCATCTATTCTAAATCACTTCCTTTAGGTGGAATGCACTATGTCAATGACATAAGTTATCTATTCCAGATATCTAAACAGGAAGCTTTTGAGATATTATCAAAATTGAAAGATAAAGATATACATGAAGAGCATATATTTTGTGGTGATACTAAAAAGGTATCAGTAGCAGATATAAAAAATATAATAGATGCAAGAACAGAAGATATAATCAGCTTTATTACTCAAACTATTGAGGAATCTGGATTTAACGGATACCTTGGAAAAGGTTTGGTTTTAACAGGAGGAGCCATTGTTATTGATGGTCTTCTTGAAAAAATAAATAAAAAAACAGGATATGTTGTGAGAAAGGTACTTCCTCATGCTTTTCGAGGTCTGGAGGATGTAGATGCCAGTATGGCTACAGTTATAGGAATCTTTAGTGAAATAATGGAAGAGGAATATAATAGAATGCAGTCAGGTTTTTATTCGCAGCAGAATGAATCTGAAGCCCCTTCAAAAAATACAATGGAAGAGACAGAAGAGGACGACTTGGATAAATTACTAGAAGATGATAAAGATAACAGCAAAAAGAAAAGTGGAACACTCAGCAGTATAAAAAACTGGTTTTCTAATTTTATTTAAATTCAGAATGAAATGATAAAAGGGGGTATTATGTTGATAGATCAAGATTTAGTTAAGATAAAGGTATTAGGAGCTGGAGGAGCTGGAGGAAATGCGATCAATGATATGATCGAATCTGGAGTAGGAGGAGTAGAATATATTGCGGCCAACACAGATGCTCAAGATTTAAATAAATCTCTGGCTGACATAAGAATCCAACTTGGAGAAAAATTAACAAGAGGACTTGGAGCTGGAGCTGATCCTGAAATAGGAAGACAGGCAGCAGAAGAGGATGTAGAGAAAATCAAAAATCTTTTAGAAGAAACAGATATGCTTTTCATAACAGCAGGAATGGGAGGAGGAACTGGAACAGGAGCTGCACCAGTAATTGCTAAAGTAGCAAAGGAGCTAGGAGTATTAACTGTAGCAGTTGTAACAAGACCATTCTCATTTGAAGGAAAGAAAAGAAAAAATAATGCTGATATAGGTGTTGAAAATCTTAAAAAGGCTGTAGATGCTTTAGTAATAATACCAAATGATAAGCTTTTTGAATTACCTGATAAAACAATAACTTTACAAAATGCATTTAAAGAAGCAAATAATATCCTAAAAATAGGTATCAGAGGGGTAGCAGACCTTATGATAGGTAATGGACTTATCAATCTGGACTTTGCTGATATTAAAGCAACAATGATGAATTCTGGTGTAGCTGTACTCGGATTCGGAGAAGGAGAAGGAGAAAACAGAGCTGTAAAAGCTACTGAGAAAGCTTTATTATCTCCATTACTTGAAAAATCTATACTGGGAGCAAGCAAAATACTTATTAATATAACTGGAGCACCAGATATAACTCTTATGGAAGCTCAGACTATTTCTGATATGATCAGAGATGCAGCTGGAAAAACTGCTGATGATGTTATGTTCGGACTTGTTATCGATCCAGAAGTTGGAGACAGAGTACAGGTTACTATTATAGCTAACAACTTTGTAAATGAGCAGGAAAAAAGTGAGCCGTTTATTAATGTTGATGCTAAAAAACCTGTAACAGTAGTTACTCCTGAAGAAGCAGATGTAAAGAGATCTGAACTTGATCTTCCACCTTGGATAAGAAGTTCTAAAAAATAATAAATAAATACTTGAAAAAATCATCAAAAGATGGTATAGTATTTAGTGCCCTGCTCAAAATCAACGTGTTTTGGGCTAAAACCATAGGGAGGAGGTTAAAAAATGAAAAAATATGAAATTATGTACATCATCAACCCAACAATTTTAGAAGAGGGTAGAGATGCAGTAGTTGAAAAAGTAACAGGAATTTTAACTGCCGCTGGAGCTACAGTAGCTAAAAGTGAAAAATGGGGAGAAAGAAAATTAGCTTATCCTATTGATAAGAAAAAAACTGGATTCTATGTACTAGCAACTTTTGATATTGATGGAACTCAATTATCAGCAGTTGAAGGAAAGCTTAACATTACTGAAGAAGTAATAAGATATATCATCGTTAAGCAAGACTAATTATTTTAGAATGTAGTTAAAATCAAGAGGAGGTTATAAAAATGGCAGAATTCAGAAGAAGAAGAGCTAAATTAAGAGTTAAAGCTGAAGAAATTGATTATAAAAATGTAGACCTTTTAAAAAGATTTGTATCTGATAAAGGAAAAATCAATCCTTCTAGAGTAACTGGAGCTAATGCTAAGTTACAAAGAAGAATAGCTAAAGCTATAAAAAGAGCTAGAAACATCGCTTTGATTCCTTATACAAGAATTGAAAAATAGTTTCTTATAGGCTGGACATTAAAAGTTCAGCCTTTTTTCTTTTTTTGAAAAACTTAAAAGAACTAAAAAATTCATTTTAAAGAATATTATTGCAAATTAATTATAGACTTTTAAATTTATATATGATAAACTTGGGTAACAACTAAAATAGAAAAATTAATCTTATTGTTGTATATTGTGGACAAAATGAGGTAATCAAAATGGGAAAGATGATGAGAAAAAAAGAGGATCCACTACACTGGTATAAATTTTTAGTAATAGCAGCAATAGAACTGCTTTTAGCATTTTCATCTTTTGGATATATTATTATAAAGCCTTTAGCTATAACTATGATGCCTATTCCTGTAATTATTGGAGCATTTTTCTTAGGTCCTTTAGAAGGAATGGCATTGGGAGGAATATTTGGGCTTACTAGTATGTGGAAGGCATCTATATCTGGAGTCTCATATGTTGACAGCATATTTTCTCCTTTTAATAGCGGAGCTCCATTTTCAAGTGTGATTCTCAGTGTAGGAACAAGAATGGCATTTGGGTTTTTAGCGGGTATTATATTCAAAAGTGTTGAATGGAGTAAATATAAGAAACTAGCAGTATCTGTAGCTGCTTTTTTAAGTGACATGGTACATTCTTTTTTGGTTTATACAGCTCTATATTTTCTTTTTCCAGAACTTGGATTCAGTCCTTTAAATACATTTGAAGACATGATTAAGTTAAACAGTATAGTAAATAGATTAGGGACTATACTGATAATTCTTGCTATTTATATAATAAGCACTAATAAGAAAGTAAAGGAATTTAAAAGGCAGATAGAGGTCATAGAAATATCTGAAAAAAAGGAAAAAAGTGGACGAATATTGATTGTTTTTGCAGGAGTAGTTACTGCTTTGGTTATGAGTCTTGGATATCATTTTTTTACTAGAATCAAGATACTTCTCCTTGAAGGGGGAATTGTTTTAGACTCACATTTATTAGGAGAATTTGTGCATATAGGATTGCAGTTCTTTATATCATCTATTTCCTTGATATTTTTAATAATGGTAGTATTAATATTTATAAGAAAATATTCTAATGAAATGGAATTGAAATCAGAGTTAGATATAATGACAGGGATATATAATAAAGGAACTGTTATTTCATACATAAAAGAAAAATTAAAAAAATCAGAGGTTGATTCTTCAGGATTTTTTATCATACTGGATATAGATTATTTTAAAATTATTAATGATAAATATGGGCATCTTTTTGGGGATACAGTATTGATAAAAGTAGCAGAAATTCTTATGAATTCTTTTAGAAAAAAAGGGATAGTAGGAAGATTTGGGGGAGATGAATTTTGTATTCTAACCTATGAACCTTTTTCTGTAGAATATTTAGAAGATAAAATAAATAAGTTGAGGCATCAGATAAATAAGATAGAAATCCCAGATAAAGAAGCAAGAAATATAACATGCAGTATAGGAATATCTCACTGGCAAGGGAATGAAAAAACTTTTGAGGAACTTTATCACGAAGCTGACACTGCTCTATATACAGTGAAAAATAAAGGAAGAGATGGATACGCTTTTTGGGAAGAATAATAATATATAAAATTAAGACCAACTGTGATTTTTAGTTGGTCTTTTCTTTTTTTAATAATGAATATATTTTTTTAAATCATATTTTTTAATTTTATGGTTGAGGAGTTGCCTTGATATTTTTAATGCATCAGCTAACTCTGAAAAAGAAGAAGTATTTTGAGAAGCTTCAATTATATAGCTTTTTTCAAAGTTTTCAATAGCAGTATTTAGAGACTCGTTTTCAGAGGACTTATAAATAGAATTATTACAGTAATTAGGTTTATTGTTAGCAGTTAAAATATAGTCAGGAACATCATCTAATTTAATAGTATTAGATGATGTAAAGTTAAATGCAGTTTCAATTACATTTTTCAGTTCTCTGACGTTTCCAGGCCATGGATATTTATAGAAAAGATCTAGAACATTTTTTGAAATATCTGAGATATTCATATTCATTTTTTTATTGTAGAATTCAATGAAAAACTGAGCTAGCTTTTCTATGTCATTTTTTCTTTCAGTTAAAGAAGGAGTCTTTATCTGAACACTGGACAATCTGTAAAAAAGGTCAGGACGGATTCTTTTTTCAGCAAGGCATGCTTCTGGAGTCTGATTGATTGCTGCAATTATTCTCACATCAACCTCTTTAGTTTCTATTCCTCCAATTCTTGTTATTTTTTTATCCTCTATTATTCTTAAAAGCTTTGCCTGCATATTGAGATTCATAGAATTAATCTCATCTAAAAAAATTGTTCCCCCATCTGCCATTTCAAAGATTCCAGGTCTGTTTATGGCATCAGTATAGCTTCCTTTTGTAGTTCCAAAAAGAATACTTTCCAGAAGATTGTCAGGAATAGCAGCACAGTTCTGAGAAATAAATATTTTGTTTTTTCTAGCACTGTTGCTGTGAATAGATTGAGCCACCATCTCTTTTCCAGTTCCAGTTTCTCCGTAAATAAATATATTTGAATTAGTTCTGGAAACTTTAGATATCTTCTTTTTTAAATTTATTATCTCTTCAGAAGCACCTATTATATCTTCAATTGAATAAAGTTCATTAGAACATGGAGCAAGTATATTTGAATGATTGGTAAAATTATTCTTTTTAAAATTGCTGACAAATCTTACTGTATTTACAGCTCCTATAATTTTTCCATCAGCAATAATGGGGATTGTACTGTCAACTATAGGTTCTTTTTTCCCATTGGCATAGACGATAATTTGCGTATTATTTAAAATAGTTTCTCCATATTTTACTGCTCTATAGAAAGTAGAAGTTTCTTGATCAATATTTGCAAAAATATCTAGAGGAGTTTTTCCAATAGCTGTTTTTACATCAACACTTCCAAGTCCAGAAGCAGAAAAGTATCGGCAGTACCTAACTATGAGATTTTCATCTACAACCATTATTCCATCAAAAGAATTATCTATCGTTTTTATTAAATCAATATAGCTTTCGATCATTTTAATCCCTCCTTGAATTACTTTAACATATTCAAAATAGATTTGTAAAATATTTTTTACAAGCTTATAAAAAATTTTATGATTTCTTAAATAGATTGAAAAAGGAATAAAGATAAAAGTTATATATTTTAGAGGAAATTGGTACATGGGGGAATTTTGGCACAAAACTTGCTTTTAATTAGAGCAATGAAATTTAAGGAGGGGAACAAAATGACTTTAGATACGTTATTATATAATGGGGAGTTTCATTCAATGGATGATACCAACTCTATTTATGAAGCAATGGGAATAAAAGATGGGAAGATATCTTTTATTGGAAAAGATAAGGAAGCTGGAGAGATAGAAGCAAAAGAAAAAATAGATATGAAAGGTAAATTAGTTCTTCCAGGGTTTGTGGATACCCATCTTCATGCTATGGATTATGCAGAAACAAAAAAATTTATAAGGCTCAATGGTTCAAATTCGGTAGATGAAGTTATTAAGAGAGGGAAAGAACATTATAGTAAGCATGGGCTATATAAAGGATGGTTAATAGGTTGGGGATGGAATCAAGCAGACTTTGAAGATGGAAATGAGTTTATTTATAAAAAGGATTTAGATAAAATATCTACAGATTATCCAATAATTTTAGTGAGAGTATGTGGCCATGTTGCAGTGACAAATTCAAAGGCCATGGAATTGATAATTAAAAATGGAGTTCCAGAAGAAGATATGGAATATATAGATACAGAAAAAGGAATATTGAGAGAATCAGCAGTAACAATCTACAGAAAAATTTTAGAAAAACCGACTGTTGAAAATATTAAAGATATGATTCTTACAGTACAGGAAGATTTTTTGAAAGAGGGAATAACACAAGTACATAGTGCTGACTACTTCTCAGCAGTTCCAGAAGAAGATTGGGAAAAAGTAATAATAGCATATACAGAACTTGAAAAAGCAGGAAAATTAAAAGTAAGAACTTATGAACAATGTATGTTTTTTGTTTATGAAAATTTTGAAGAATTTATAGATAAAGGGTATAGAACAGGGCAAGGTGGAGAATATTTTAAAATCGGACCTTTGAAAGTTATATCAGATGGGTCACTAGGAGCTAGAACAGCATATATGAATGAGCCATATAGTGATGACCCAAGTACTCGTGGAATACAGGTTTTAGATGAAAAACAATTGAGAAAATTCTTTACAAAAGCTAAAGAAAAAAATATGCAGGTAGCAGTACATGGTATAGGAGATGGAGCTATTGAAATAGCAGCAGATATTTTGAATGAAGTAAATAAAGACGATCTTTCTAATCCTATGAGAAACGGAATAGTGCATGCTCAAATTACAAATGAAAGAATATTAGACAAAATGGTAAAAGGAAATATAACTGCCTATATACAGCCAGTTTTTATAGAAGATGATATGGAAGTAGCAGAAGTAAGACTTGGAAAGGAAAGAGTAGCTACATCATATGTCTGGAAAACAATGCTGGATAAGGGAATTCATATATCAGGGGGATCAGATTCTCCAGTTGTAAGCTTTAGTATTATGGAAAATATATATTTTGCAGTAACAAGCAAAAATAAAAAAGGACTTCCAAAAGAGGGATGGATGCCAGCTCAAAGATTGAGTATAGATGAAGCAGTAAGATTATTTACAATAAATGCTGCATATCAGTCTTTTGAAGAAAATATTAAAGGTACACTAGAAATTGGAAAGTATGCAGATATAGTAGGATTAGAAAAAAATATTTATAATATTCCAAAAGATGAGATAAAAGATGTAAAAATTTCTTTCACAATGGTCAATGGAGAAACTGTATATAAAAAAGATTAAATTACAAAATAAATAAAAAGAGGAGAGGAAAAATTTATGGACAGTAAAGTGATTAAGAAAGGAATTATTGTAGGGTTTGCTCTTTTTTCAACTTTTTTCGGAGCAGGGAATCTAATATTTCCTCCTGGAATAGGAGCAGCAAGTGGAACACAATGGGTAGCAGGAGCTTTGGGGTTATTTTGTTCAGGAATACTGCTTCCAGTAATTGCTGTAATTGCAGTAAATAACTCAGGGGGAGATGTTAAAAATATTTTGAATCCCGTTACCCCTTGGTTTTATAACTTTTTTTATCTGATAATGGTATTGATACTAGCTACTACTTCAACTATGCCTAAATTAGCAGCTACAACACATGAAATGGGAGTTCGTGCCCTGACAGATAAAGTTCCAATGCCAGTAACAATACTAATATTCTTTCTGATTATATTTTTTATATCAAAAGATGCTAGTTCAGTAGTAGATAAAATTGGGAAATATCTTACGCCAGTACTTTTAGTTGCATTGTTAATAATAGTTGCAGCAGCAGTGATTACTCCAATAGGAGCACCAGTTCCTACAGGAATAGAAAAACCATTTGTTGGAGCTCTCATAACAGGATACAATACTGGAGATCTGACTTTAGGCTTGATGTGTGCCTCACTGTTTTTTAATGCCTTGAGAGATGGAGAGATAAAGAAAAGTCAGATAAATGCAGGAATATATATTACAGCTTTAGTAGCTATAATAGGTCTTACAATTATCTATGTGGGGTTGTTGTATTTAGGAGCAACAGGGAATGAATATGTAACAACAGATATGTCTATGGCAACAATGTTGATAATATTAGTAGAACAGCTTCTTGGAAAAATTGGTTCAGGAGTTCTGGCAATTATTGTTATGCTTGCATGTATTACTACTGGAGTAGGAATAGCAACTATTGGTGCAGAATTTGTAGAGGAATTTACAAAGGGAAGAATAAAATATACAACATGGCTGATAGTTGTATGCATATTAGGAGGGTGCCTGGGGATTCTTGGAGTTAATAGAATAGTTGGGTATGCATCATTTATGTTTGCAGTAATTTATCCAATATGTATAGTGCTGACTTTCTTAGGGCTGATAAAGAAATTTCTTCTAAATGATGGTCCTTTTAAAGGTGGAGTTTTAATGGCTTTTCTCTTTAGTTTAATGGAGACTTTAGTGAATGCAGGGTTAAATATTTCTATATTTAAAATAATTTTAAGTAAAATGCCTTTAGCTGAATATGGCTTTTCATGGCTAGTTCCATCAATAGTAGGAATGATAATAGGAGCTTTTATAATAAAGACAAAAGTTCCAGACGTAATTGAATAAAAAATGTAAGGGAAATTTAGATTATTCAAAAGTAATATTTTTAGTAAGATATAAATTAACTTCTAGTTAAAACAAAATGAGAATAGTAGAAGGGACAATGACTTCACTATTCTCATTTCTTTATGCCATATATCTATTTTCTCTCAACAGGTATCCATAGTTCACAAAATATATTTTCATTATTTTCATAATAATATTCTAAATCAGCCTGTTCAGTCATTTTGTAAGGAGAAGTGGGCAGGAATTCACTAAATATCCTTTCCCACATATCAGCTATACATTGGCCATCATTTCCAACGCACTTAAAAACAGCCCACATAGATGGTTTTACTGTCCATATTTCAAAATTTTCTACATTGTTGTGAATATCAGTGCTTTTTACTCCAATTCCATATTTAAAGCTATCAGATTCTTTAGATACAGGAAGGCATAAGCCATATATTCCACTATCAACAGAATTTTTTTTCAATGTTTCTATAGTTCCATTTTTAAAAGATTTAGTCCAGAAATCAGAAACTTCTCGATTCCCCTTTTCATTTATTATCTCATTCAGAAAACTTTTAGATGCAGTTAAAAATTTCATAGAACCTTTTTCTTCAATTTTGTAATCCATAATTTTACCCCCTTCAACTTTTACTTTAATAGAAAAACGAGAGAATTTTTTTAGAGATGTTCCAGACTTCTTGGCATCACTTGGATTAAATCCATGAAATCGGCTAAAAGCTTTTGAAAAACTTTCTGGAGTTTCATAGCCATATTTAAATGCAATATCTATGATTTTAGCATTGGACATAGAAAGTTCTTCTCCAGCCATAGACAATCTTCTCTTACGAATATATTCATTTGCTGTCATTCCTGCAAGTAGAGCAAAAGTCCTATGAAAATGAAAATTAGAAAAACCAATTCGTTTTGCTACATCATTGTAATCAATTGATTCAAGAAGATTATCTTCTATATAATCAATAGCATTCTGCATATAAAATATCCAATCCATAACATCCCACCTCTCAGTTAAAGTATATCTTAAAAGTAAAATAAATTCCTGTTCATTGTTGTTGTCATTTGTCAGGGTAAAAAAAGATATAAAAAAAAGACATGCTTTTTTCAAGCTGTCTTTTTTTATTAAAGGTATCCCATTGTTAAGATTAAGACTATTTGCTCAAGAATTTAGCAAGTCTAGCACTTAAAGTAGAAGCATTAGCTTTTAAAATATTCATAACTTCAACTTCACTGGCACCTCTTAAAGTTTTTAAAGTTCTTGAACAAACTTTAACTTTAACTGGAGATCCGTTTACAACGATAGTAGTAACTTGTAAGTTTGGTTTCCATACTCTTCTAGTAAGTCTATGAGAGTGAGAAATTTGGTTACCACTGATAATTCCAGTTCCTGTGATTTCACATCTTTGCATCTTTGTCACCTCTTTCCTGATTGCAATTGAACACACAATTGCAAATAATTGTATCATTAAATAAAGAAAATATCAAGTTTTTTTTAAATTTCTTCAACTTTCTTTAAGAAAAATAGAGATTTGTGATATAATAAAATGAACGTAAATATATAACAAGGTGGTAAAAATGAATAGACATAGTTATACAGTTTTGGAATTTGATAAGCTAAGAGAAGAAATTTCAAATTATAGTGCTATAGAAGAGAACCATTATAAAATATTGGGGCTTGAACCTTTCAAAGACTTCAGCTCTTTAAATAGAGAACTTGATGTGTTGAGAGATTTTACAGATTTTTTGAAATTTGATGGGGGATTAGAAACTGCTGGAATGAAAGATATTTGCAAGCTGACAAAGAAATCACAGCTGATAGGGACATATCTGGATGTAGAAGATTTGTGGGATATCAATCATAACCTAAGACTTTTCAGAGTATTTAAAAACAGATTGGAAGATTTAAATAAATACAAAGATTTAAGAGATAAATTTAATGATGTTCCTATTTTGAGAGGAATAGAAGATATTATAAACAAGGCTATTGATAATAACAAAGAGATAAAAGATGATGCTTCTCTTGACTTGAGAGATATCAGAATACATAAGAAGACTCTCGCTATGAATATCAAGAGAAAATTTGATGAACTTTTTAATGAACCTCAGTTTGCTAAAGTATTTCAGGAAAAGATAATTACTGAAAGAGATGGAAGAAGTGTAGTTCCTGTAAAAGCAGATTTCAAAGGGCAGATAAAAGGTATCGAACATGACAGATCATCAAGTGGGCAGACAGTATTTATTGAGCCATTATCAATAGTTGCTTTGAATAATAAAAACAGAGAATTGGAGATAAAAGAAAAAGAAGAGATAAGAAAAATACTTCTTAGAATAACTGACTATATAAGAAACAGCAAAGATGATATAGACAGAGTTGGGGAAGCAGTTATCACACTGGACATACTTAATGCAAGAGCCATGTATGGGATAGAGAAAAAATGTGTAGTTCCTAATATCAATAATAGAGAGATACTGACACTGGTAGACGCGAGACATCCCTTTATACCAGTTTCCTCAGTTGTTCCTCTTACATTTGAAATAGGAAAAGATTATAACACTCTCCTTATAACAGGGCCAAATACAGGAGGAAAGACTGTTGCACTAAAAACAGCTGGGCTTCTTACATTGATGGCATTGAGCGGAATACCTATTCCTGCTCATGAACATTCAAGTATTGGATTTTTTACAGGAGTTTATGCTGATATAGGAGATGAGCAAAGCATTGAACAGTCTCTGTCTTCATTCTCAGCTCACTTAAAAAATGTTCAGGAAATACTTGAAAATGTAACTAGAGCTTCTCTTGTATTATTAGATGAATTAGGATCAGGAACAGACCCTGCTGAAGGGTCAGCTTTTGCTATGGCAGTTATAGATTATCTGAAAGATAAAAAATGTAAATCAATAATAACTACTCACTATAGTGAAGTAAAAGCTCATGGATATAATGAAGAGGGAATAGAAACAGCATCAATGGAATTTAATGTTGAAACTCTTTCTCCTACTTACAGACTATTGATAGGGATACCTGGAGAAAGTAATGCTCTTACTATTGCCAGAAGACTTGGAGTATCTGAAGAGGTAATCAACAAGGCAAAGAGCTACATAAGTGATGACAATAAAAAAATAGAGAAAATGATAAGCAATATCAAGGATAAAGCAGATGAACTCGATATAATGAAAAGACAAGTAGAGTTCTTGAAAGAAGCTGCCCAAAGAGATAAAGAAGCCTTTGAGGAGAAACTTAGAGTTCTGGAAAAGGAAAAAAATGATATCTTGAAGGAAGCTTATGAAAAAGCAGACAGAATGATGAAAGAGATGCAGTCTAAGGCAGCAGCTCTAGTTGAGAAGATACAAAAAGAAGATAATAAAAAAGAAGATATTAAGAATGTTCAGAAAAGTCTAAATATGCTTAGATCGGCTTTACAGGATGATAAAACTAAAACTGTTGCAGAAAAACCAAAAGTTGCAAGAAAAGTTGATTTTAAAGTGGGAGAAAGATTGTTTGTAAACAGTCTTAACCAGTTTGCAAATGTATTAAAGATAAATCTTTCTAAAGAAACAGTACAGGTACAGGCAGGAATATTAAAGCTGGAAGTATCTTTAGACGATGTGAAAGTAGTTGAAGAGAAAAAACAGAAAGTATATAATTCATTCTCTCATAAGAAAACAGCTGTAAGAAGTGAAATAGATTTGAGAGGGAAAATGGTGGATGAAGCAGTTTATGAACTGGAGACTTATCTGGACAGAGCTGTTATGAATTCATATAATGAAGTTTATGTGATACACGGAAAGGGTACTGGAGCACTTAGAGAGGGAATACTTAACTACCTGAAAAAATGTCCTTATGTAAAAGAATATAGAATAGGAGGACATGGAGAGGGAGGATTAGGATGTACAGTAGTGACTCTGAAATAAAAAAGAAGAAAATAACGCTAATATTGGCAGCAGCTGGAATAGGAAAAAGAATGGGGCTGGATTATCCAAAACAGTTCTTTGAGCATAATGGGAAGCCTCTGTTTATTTTTCCCTTAGAGACAGCAGAAAATTCTTCTTTGATAGATGAAATAATTATTGTAACTAATGAAAATAATATTGACTTAGTGAAAAAACAATGTAATAAATATAATATAAAAAAAGTTAGGAAAATTCTTGCAGGAGGAAAAGAGAGACAAGACTCTATTTATAACGCTCTGAAAGAAGATGAGGGGAGCACATACATACTAGTACAGGATGGAGTGAGACCTTTTATGAAGGAAAAATATATAAAAATGACTTGTGAAGCGCTGGATAATGATAAAACTCTTGCTGGAGCAGTGATAGGAGTACCTGTAAAGGATACTATAAAAGTAGTGGGAATAGATGGAGAAATACTTGCTACTCCAAACAGAGCAGGGCTTGTAGCTGTTCATACACCTCAGACATTCAGAGGAGATATATTAAAGGAAGCGTATAAAAAAGCAGAGGCAGAAAAATTTCTTGGAACAGATGATTCTTCTCTTGTAGAAAGAGCAGGAGAAAAGGTAAAAATAATTACAGGAGATTATGATAATATAAAGATAACTACATTAGAAGATTTGTTATCTCTTAAATAGGGGGAGTTATGAATATTCGTATAGAACAAATGAAGCCTGTATTAGGAAGTACAGAGCAGAACTTATTGAAAATGGTAGAGTCAATAGAAAAGGGAATAGAAGCTGGAGATGATATCATAGTATTTCCTGAACTGGCATTAAATGGATATATGCTGGAAGATATAGTCTTTGAAACAGCTATGAGAGATGTTCCAGAAATACTGTTGGAGAAAAGTAAAGAGATAAGTATAATATTTGGTATGGCAGAGTTGGGAGAAGAGGAATATCCATATAATACAGCTTATTATCTGGAAGATGAAAAAGTTATACACAAACATAGAAAAGTTTATCTTCCTGACTATGGTATGTTTTCTGAAGGAAGATATTTTGCAGCTGGAGAAAAAATAAGGGCATTTGATACAAAGTTTGGAAGAATGGGAATGCTTATATGCGAAGATGCATGGCATCAGTCAGCTCACTACATTCTTGCACAAGATGGAGCTAAGTATATATTCTCAATAGCTAATGCACCAGCAAAGCTTGGAGTAAATAAAGCTTCTGTATCAGCTACATGGAAAGCTTTGTTAAAGAGCAGTTCCATATCTAATGGGGTATTTAATATAATGACAAATAGAACAGGAGTAGAAGATGGGATAACATTCTTTGGAAATTCTGTTGTAATAGATCCTACTGGAGAGGTTGTAAAAGAAGCAGGGTATTTTAATGAGGAAACTTTATGTTGCTGTATTAATCCATGCTGTATAAGGAGAGCAAGAACAAGTGCTCCAGTATTCAAAGCTGAAAAACTTGATCTGACTATTAGAGAGTTAAAAAGAATACAAAAAAATAGATTTGAGTAAGGAGAAAAGCTTATGAAAAAAAGATATATACTGCTTTTTGTTATAATTGTTTTTGTCGGTTTTCTAGCGGGATATAGATTTGGATATAAAGTATCTCCAAGAGATTTTATAGGGGAAGATACAAAGATAATATATGCAAATGAAGGTATAGCAGATAAGGATTTTAAAGAGGTAATGCCTTTGATAAATGCAGCTGGAAAAGAAGCTGACTATAAGAAATTTGAAGAAACAAAAAAATATATTTCGAAAATATATGCTTTTTCTGATTCGGATTTCTATAATAAGGATATAAAAAGTGCAGTAGTTGTAGATACAGGATACTGGTATTTCTTTATATTAAAAGACAGTGTAAAATACTTTGATAAAGATGGAGAATTTTACAGACTAAAAAGCAAATATATGGAAAAATATGGATTAAAAAGAGATATATACATGTGTTTCCATAGAGGTTTAATAATTTTTTCTGAAAATAAATCAGTTTTGAAAAAAATAATTAACAAAAAAGGGACTTATAATGCTAAAATAGAAAATATAATAGATGAAACAAGAGATAATCTTCTAGGAACTCTTATATATAATAATGTGAAAACTAAAGATCTTGGAATTGAAGCTGTATCTCTTACAGGAACTATAGATAAAGATGTAGTAAAATTACAGGGGAAAATTATTGGAGATAAGGATGTATTTGCTGCATTCAATGATCAGCCAGAAGAGAGAAAGCTATTGAAATACACTGGAAAAAATACTATATATCTTTCAATGAAGGATTTTTCAAAGCTGGAAAAACTTGTATTTAACTCATATACTCTTGGAAATAATAAAGATTTAATACTGGCTATGTGGCAGGGATTTATTGGAACAAAACCGTCAGATCTTCTTAAAGAGATAGATGGAGAGATAATAGCTGACACTAATAATGCAACTATGATGATACCATTGAAAAATGCTGAAAAAGTAAAAAAAGCTTTAAGTATGTTCAAGACAGAAGATGGATATAGAATTTCAAACAGAGCAAGGTTGTTTTTTAAAGATGAAAATACACTTGTTTATGGAAAGGATAGTTTTGTAGAAAATCCTCATCCAGCAGTGTTGGTAAGAGGACAATTCCTATATGGGTCTCTGGATATTTACAGCAATTTTGGTATAGAGGAATTACAGGGAACAGATTTGAATATAGCAGGAATTGGTAATGAAGTAACTTTTGAAGCAGAAATTAATTCTAAAAATATAGAAAGACTATTAAGGAGGGTAAAATGATAAAGATATATAACACGCTTAGTGGAAAAGTTGATGAATTCAAACCTGTAAGAGAAGGGGAAGTGTCAATGTATGTCTGCGGGCCTACAGTATATAACTATATTCATATTGGAAATGCCAGACCAGCTATTTTCTTTGATACAGTAAGAAGATATTTTGAATATAGAGGATACAAAGTAAAGTATGTACAAAACTTTACTGACGTAGATGATAAAATGATAAGAAGAGCTAATGAAGAGGGAGTTTCTCTTAAAGATATAGCTGAAAAATATATAAAAGCATATTTTGAGGATACTTCAAAAGTAAACCTTAAAGAAGCTGGAATGATAAGACCTAAAGCGACTGAACATATTGGAGATATGATAGAAATAATCCAAAACCTTATAGAAAAAGGATATGCTTATGAAGCAGAGGGAGATGTATACTTCAATGTAGAGAAATACAAAGATGGATATGGAGCTCTTTCTAAACAAAATGTAGATGATCTTAAAAGCGGTGCAAGAATAGAAGTTGCAGATATAAAAAAATCACCTGTGGATTTTGCTCTTTGGAAAGCTGCAAAAGAGGGAGAGCCAAGTTGGGAATCGCCTTGGGGAAAAGGGAGACCAGGATGGCATATAGAATGTTCAGCAATGTCTCATAGATATTTAGGAGACACTTTTGATATACATGGTGGAGGACAGGATTTAATATTCCCACATCATGAAAATGAAATAGCACAATCTAAATGTTCTTGTGGAGGAGAATTTGCAAGATACTGGATGCACAATGGATACATCAATATCAATGGAGAAAAAATGTCTAAGTCAGGAACATTTATGCTTCTTAGACAAGTATTGGATCAATTTGAAGGAAGAGTAATAAGATTATTCATACTTGGAGCTCATTACAGAAAACCTATGGATTTCTCTAACTATGAATTAAATCAAGCTAAGTCATCACTGGAAAGAATAGAAAATGCTTTATTAAGAGCTAAAGATGCACTGGCAGCAGATACAAAAGAGGATGGAGCAGACTGCGCTGAGCTGGCAGAAGTACTAAAATCTTCAAGTGAAAAATTTGTAACTGCTATGGATGATGACTTTAATACTGCACAAGGGCTTGGAGCTATATTTGAACTTATTAAAGAATTAAACAAAGCTCTTGAGGAAGATAAACTAAGTGCAAAAGGAAAAGAAACTGTAAAAGAAACTGTGGACTATGTAGTTAATATAATGCAGGAAGTTTTAGGAGTTATACTTAAACTTGATAATGAAGTTGGAAATCTAACTTCAGAGCTTGTTGAATTTATTCTTGAATTAAGAAGAGAAGCAAGAGCTGACAAGAACTGGGCTATGTCTGACAAAATCAGAGACAGATTGGCAGAGATAGGTATAAAAATCAAGGATGGAAAGGATACAACTACATGGAGCATGTAGATTTGAAGGAAACAAGTGGAGTAGTATTGGCATACCTTGGAGATGCTGTCTGGGAACTCTGTATAAGAAAATATTGGATAAGTAAAGGACTGAATCTCCAGAACCTCAATAAAAGAGTTAAGGAGTGTGTCAATGCCAAAAGACAGAGTGTATTATACAAGGAGATAGTTCCTCTATTAGAGGAAAAATATCAGATGCTGGGAAACAGGGCAAAAAATGGAAATATAAAGACATTTCCTAAATCATGCTCAGTTTTGGAATATAAAGAAGCAACAGCTTTTGAAGCACTTATAGCTGGATTTTATGTTGATGGAAGAGAAGATTTGATTGAATTAGCAATAAAAAAATGTATAGAGGGTGAAAAGCGATGAGATTATTCCCAAGTTTTAGATTGAATAGAAGTATAGGAATCGATTTAGGAACGGCAAATACACTGGTTTATAGTAAAAAACATAAGAAAATAGTTCTAAATGAACCATCAGTAGTGGCGGTAGAAAGAG
Organism: Fusobacterium ulcerans; assembly: GCF_003019675.1. Lineage (NCBI taxonomy): Bacteria > Fusobacteriati > Fusobacteriota > Fusobacteriia > Fusobacteriales > Fusobacteriaceae > Fusobacterium > Fusobacterium ulcerans. The sequence continues at coordinate 1,437,186 of NZ_CP028105.1, forward strand.
AAAGTAGAAAAGTATTGGCAGTAGGAAATGAAGCCAAAGAAATGCTTGGAAAAACTCCAGATACAATTGTAGCTGTAAAACCACTTAGTGAGGGAGTTATAGCTGACTATGATATTACTGAAGCTATGATAAAATATTTTATTAAAAAGGTTTTTGGGTCATATAATTTTATTATGCCTGAAATTATGATATGTGTTCCTATTGATGTAACAGGGGTAGAAAAAAGAGCTGTATTGGAAGCTGCTATATCTGCTGGAGCAAAGAGAGCATATCTTATAGAAGAAGCAAGAGCAGCAGCTCTTGGATCAGGGCTTGATATAGCTGTGCCTGAAGGAAATATGATAATAGATATCGGAGGAGGGTCTACTGACGTAGCTGTCATCTCTCTGGGTGGAACAGTAGTAAGTAAAACTATAAGAACTGCTGGAAATAACTTTGATAATGATATCATTAAATATGTAAAGAAAACTCATAATCTTCTTATAGGAGATAAGACAGCTGAAGAAATAAAAATAAGAATAGGAACAGCATTGCCTTTAGAGGAAGAGGAAAAAATGACTATAAAAGGTAGAGACCTAATAATTGGACTTCCTAAAACAGTGGAGATAACTTCTGAAGAAGTAAGAGAAGCTATAAATGATTCTCTTATGGAAGTTGTAGATTGTGTAAAATATGTTCTTGAAAGAACTCCACCTGAACTTGCAGCTGATATAGTTGATAAGGGAATAGTTATGGCTGGAGGAGGTTCTCTTATTAGAAACTTCCCAGAAATGATAGCTAAATATACTAACCTAAATGTAAAATTAGCTGAAAATCCTCTTGAAAGTGTAGTAAAAGGGGCTGGACTGGCTCTTGATCAGTTAAATATCCTTAGAAAGATAGAGAAGGCTGAAAGATAATGATAAAAGATATCGTTTCTAATGAAGAGGTTAAAACTTTTTTTAGAAATGAACTTAAAGCAGAAAAAAAATCAGGAACATATCTTTTTTATGGAAGCGATTCAGAACAACTTATGGAGTTTGCTCTTTATTTTACCAAAGGACTATGTTGTGAAACTTTGGAAGGAGATTTTTGTGATACATGCAGTGTATGCAGAAAGATAGATAAGCTTATCTACAGTGATTTGGAAGTGCTTGATGATTCAAGTGGAATAAAAGTAGATGCTGTAAGAGAGCTTGCATATAAGTCTTCATCCAGTTCTTATGAAGGCGGAAGAAAGATATTCATACTGAAAGATATACAGAAAATGAAAAAAGAGGCAGGAAACTCTCTTTTAAAACTTATAGAGGAACCTAATGAAGGAAGTTTTTTTATTCTTCTCAGCAGTAGCTTAAATATACTTCCTACAATTAAATCAAGAAGTATATTGGTGAAGATAAAGAAGAGAAATGCACAAGAATTAAATGTAGATGACTTTACATATTCATTTTATATGGGAAACAGTGAAGATATTAAGGGATTTAAAGATTCTGAACTAGATTTAAATAAATCAGAATTTTATGGAAATATAGGGAATTTTCTTAAAAAATATACTGAAACTAAAGAATTGGAATATAAAACTGGAATATATAAGTGCATAAGGGATTTTATTAAAGGAAAATACTATATATCACCTCAGGAAAAGATATTTTTTGTAGAGGAGATAACGAGAGGAACTTCCGACAAAGAGATTTATCGAAAAATAATAGAGTATACTATCTATGTATTAGGAGATATGAAAGGTCTGGAAGAGAGACTTACTTTAAAAGGAATGTTAAGATATCCAATCAACATGAAGCTTGTGCTTTTGGAATTATTTTTAAAAATTTAAAAATTAAAATTATTTTTATGACTTTTCATTAAAATGGAATTGATAAAAAAATAGAATTTTAAAAAGACTCTGGCATTGAAATTAAATTGTTGGAGTCTTTTTTCATTGTAAAATATTTATTTTTTGTACTAAAAAGTTTAGAATACTAAAATAATTTTTTGATAATTTTATCAGAAAAACTGAAAAGAAAATACTTTGTATAGATATCTATTTTCATTCTAAGGCAAAAGTGATATAATCAAAATATCTACTAAATAAGGGGGAAATATGATGAAAGAGTGGAATAATGATAAGGAACTTTTTGAGCTTGTAAAGAGAGAGCTTTACACACCAGTAATTGGAGATATATTAGATGGAATGGGGTATTACCATCAAATTCTATTTCCAGAAATACAGCCTGCACTTTTAGATATGAAGATAGCAGGAAGAGCTATGCCAGTAAATATGATAGATGTATATGGAGAGCAAAGTGAGCCTTTTGGAAAATTAACTGAGGCATTGGATCAACTGCAAGAGGGAGATGTATACATAGCTCATGGAGGAAATATGAGATGTGCTTACTGGGGAGAAATACTTACAGCAACAGCTAAAAAAAGAGGAGCAGCAGGGGCTGTAATAAATGGATACCACAGAGATACTAAAATGATGCTTGAACAAAATTTTCCAGTATTCAGTAGAGGAAGATTTGCACAGGATTCATCAGTAAGAACTAAAATAGTTGATTACAGATGTCCTATTGAAATAGGAGCTGTATGGATAAATCCAGGTGATTTAGTAGTTGCAGATATGGATGGAGTACTTATTGTTCCTAAAAATATAGAGGAAGAAGTAATAGTTAAATCATTGGAAAAAGTAAGAGCAGAAAAGAAAGTAAGAGAAGAGATAGAAAATGGAATGTCTAGTACAGATGCATTTAAAAAATATGGAGTATTATAGAATTTATGGATAAAGATAGAAAAGATATGGAAAAAAATATACTTACAGACTATACAGAGGATATCTTTTCTCAAAGAGAAAATGATGAATATCATATATCTATCCGTTATGAAAGAGAACTTATGGATGCTGTAAAATGTGGAGATGTAGAAAGACTGAAAAAGATTTCTCTGAAAAAATATCAGGGAAATGTTGGAAGATTATCAGATGATCCAATAAAAAATTTTAGATATTTTGCAATCTGCTGTGTGACTCTTTTTACTAGGGCAGCTATGGAGGGAGGAGTCTCTCCTGAAAATGCTTTTGCTCTGAGTGATGCTTGTATCAGAAAACTTGATAAAAGTACCACAGAGGAAGAGATACAAAAGAGTATGGACTATGCCAAAGAAAAATTTGGACAATTGGTAAATGAGAGCAACAGCCAGAAAGGGAATAGCAAAATACTGGAAAAGATTAAAAGATACATATTCAAACATCTTCATAAAAAAATAAGTGTAGAAGAAATGGCACGTGAACTTGGAATGAACAAGGAATATCTTTCTCATATTTTTCATAAGCTGGAAGGAAAAACGATTGTGAACTATATTCAGCAGGAAAAAATTAGAGAGGGAGAGAATCTCTTGAAATATTCAGAACATGAAGTAGCAACTATCAGCAGCTATTTAGGATTTAGTTCTCAAAGCTATTTTAATACAGTATTTAAAAAATACACTGGAATGACACCAGCAAAATATAGGGCAGTTCATCAGAGAGAAATTTATTAAAAACAAAGAATATTAAAAAGATGCAAAGAAAATTGAAATATTTCTGCATCTTTTTTTTATATAATAGAAGTATTAATATGAAAAAAGGAGGACTTCTATGAATAAAGGTTTTCAAAAAGATTTTCTATGGGGTGGAGCAGTCGCAGCTCATCAGGTGGAAGGTGGTTATAATAAAGGTGGGAAAGGTATCAGCATAGCAGATGTAATGACAGGAGGAAGTGTATCACATCCTAGAAAAATAACTGATGGAATATTGAAAAATGAATATTATCCAAATCATGAAGCAGTAGATTTTTATGGACATTATAAGGAAGATATAAAACTTTTTGCTGAGATGGGGTTTAAATGTTTTCGTACATCTATAGGCTGGACCAGAATTTTTCCAAAGGGAGATGAAGATGCTCCAAATGAAGAAGGGTTGAAATTTTATGACTCTCTTTTTGATGAACTTTTAAAATATGGAATAGAACCTGTGGTGACACTTTCACACTTTGAAATGCCATATTATCTAGTAAAGAAATATGGAGGGTGGAGAAACCGTAAACTTATAGATTTTTTTGAAAAATACAGCAGAATAGTTTTGGAAAGATACAAAAATAAGGTAAAATACTGGATGACATTTAATGAAATAAATAATCAGACAGATATTTCTAACCCTATTTTTGGTTTTGTAAATTCAGGAGTACTGTATAAAGAGAGAGAAGAGGCAAAAAAGGTAATGTATCAAGCCGCTCATTATGAGTTAGTAGCAAGTGCTAGAGCAGTAAAGGCAGCCAGAGAGATAAATCCAGATTTTCAAATGGGCTGTATGATTGGATTTGTTCCAATGTACCCTTATTCATGTAATCCTGAAGATGTCATGAAAACACAGGAAAAAATGCGTGAAAGATATATTTTTTCAGATGTTCATGTGAGAGGACATTATCCTTCATATATAGAAAAAGAATGGGAAAGAGCAGGATATACTTTAGATATTACAGAAGAAGATAGAGGAATATTGGAACAAGGAACTGTTGATTATATAGGAATAAGTTATTATATGTCAGTAGTTGTAAAAGCTGAAATGGAAAATGCAGAAGAACAATCAGATTATATATTCAGTGGGTTTGTAAAAAATCCATATGTAAAAGCTACTGATTGGGGATGGCAGATAGACCCAGAAGGACTTCGTTATTCTTTAAATCTTCTTTATGAAAGATATGAGAAGCCTATATTTATTGTGGAAAATGGCTTTGGAGCTATGGATAAAATAGAAGAAGACGGAATGATACGTGATAATTATAGAATAGCCTATCTCAAAGCTCATATTGAAGAAATGAAAAAAGCAGTGGTATTAGATGGGGTAAAAGTTATAGGATATACACCATGGGGCTGTCTAGATTGTGTATCATTTACTACTGGAGAAATGAAAAAAAGATATGGGTTTATTTATGTAGATAAAGATAATGAAGGAAGAGAAACTTTAAACAGAAGCAGAAAAGAGTCTTTTTATTGGTATAAAAAAGTTATTGAGTCTAATGGAGAAAAATTATAGAGCAATAAATAAATTAAATTGGTTATTAAAAATAGGAGATAAAAAGTTAGATTAAATTTTATATTTCTGCTTTTAAGGTCTCCTTTTTTTAATAAAGGAAGAAATTTTATGAGTATGCTAAAATAGCTAGTTAGGAGAAATGAAGAATAATTTGAATAAAAAAACTTGCAACGTTCTATTAGATATATTATAATGGAAATGTTCTGTTTTTAAGCTGTAAATTGTTTTTTTTATGTAGGGTAGATATAAAGATATTCATGAAGTAACTAAAAATTAATATAAAATCAGAAAATTTAAATTTAGAAGACTGTGAAGATATAGCAAGGGAGATACTGTAAAAAAGAGAATATTATATAAGATTATAGTATTTTTGGGGGAGGAGTGTGAAGAGAATAGATTTTTTAAAGAAAAAAATATTTTTTGGAGTTATTCCAATTTTTATTATATTATTTGCTTTGCTTTTCATTTTAATGAAGACATTTATTTTAGAAAAACCAGTTAATAATAAAATAATTGCTAAAAATATTTTTAAAAGAACAATGATAGTAGTTGCAGATATTGATTATGAACCTTATTCTTTTATAAGCGAACAGGGGTGTCCTTCAGGACATGATATTGAATTGGTAAATGCTCTTGCTAATAAAATGGAGTATAATTTAGAGATTAGATTAATGAAATGGAAAGATTGCATTGAAACAGTAATTGCTGGAAGAGCAGATATGATTCTTGGGTTAGATTATAAACCAAAAGATTTTCCAGAATTAGCTTTGTCAGCTGCTATATCAAGTGATCCTTTTGTTTGTTTTGGAAAAAAACATTATAAATCTATTCATGAACTTCATGAGAAAAAATTAGCATCCCTTGAAAATAGTGGATGTAAATCAGAATTTTTAGAGCCATATGAATTAGTAGAGAATACAAAAGAGTATGGAACTTATACAGAAGTATTACAATCAGTTATTTCTGGAGAAAATGATTATGCTCTTGTAAGATATTCAGTAGGAAGACGCATACTGGCAAAACAGGGAATTCACTCTGTCTCAGCAGTAGGACCTAAGATGACAAATACTTCTATGTGTATAGGAGTTAGTAGGAAAAGTTCGATTTCTATTGAAGAGGTTAATAAAAATTTAAGGGAATTGATGCATAATGGAGTTGTAGAGGAACTATCAAAAAAATGGTTAGGTCATTATGTAGAGCTTATTGAATTTAAAGATTTTATAAAAGAATATTGGTATATAGGTTTTATAGCTGTGAGTTTGATATTGCTTTATTTAGCATTTTCTATGCTGTATTTCTACAGAAAAAAATCTGAAATAATACTGAATAAAAATGAAAGTATGAAAAGAGTTCAAGAGTATCAGAATTTTATGATTGATGCAACTCAGGGATTGTATGAAAATATTTATGAGCTTGATATAACTCATAACTGTGCTGGTAGTGATGAAACAAAAAGATATTTTGAACGTCTGGGAATGTCTGGAGATATTTCTTACGATGAAGCTTTATCTGAAATTGCAAGGCAACAGATAAAGGATGAGTTTGTACAAGGATATCTGGATACCTTTAATACTAAAAATGTAATAAAATCATTTAAAGAAGGGATCAATAATCTATCATATGATTTTATGATTACTGCAAATGGAAAAGATTATTATTGGCTTAGGATTTCAGCACGTATTTTTTATTGGAAATATGATAACTCTGTTCGTATGCTTACTTTTAGAGAAAATATTGATAAGAGAAAGAGAATGGAATTTGAAGCAAAGATGGATGTTTTAACAGGACTTTATAATAAAAAATCATTAGAAGCTCTTATTAAAAAAAGACTTAAAGATGAAAGAAATGAGAATAAAGAGTGTGCTTTTATTATTATTGATGTGGATCATTTTAAGTTAGCTAATGATTATTGGGGACATGCTTTTGGAGATAAAGTGCTTTTAAAGATAGCTGAAAAAATTAAAAATTACTTTAGAAATACAGATATTTTAGGGCGTTTTGGTGGAGATGAATTTGTGGTATTTGTTCAAGATTTTTCTTCTGCTGAATGGCTTAAAAGAAAATTGAATGGATTAAATGAAATTTTAATTGAAGAACTCAAGTCAGAAGGGAAGACTTGTAAAATATCAGCTAGTATAGGAGCAGCGGTCTATCCTAAAACAGCAGCTTTATATGAAAATATGTTTGAAAAAGCTGATAAGGAACTCTACAAAGTTAAACGTAGTGGAAGAAATGGTAACAGTATTTTTATCTATAAAGAAAAAGAAAAGCAAGAGATAATTTAAGGTAGGAAATATAAAAGCAGCATAGTTGATTTCAATTATGCTGCTTTTGATTTTATAAGATAAAAGATATTGAAAATTAATAAGTAAGGGGTTGGAATTAGACCAGCAATATCAAGGGTTAGTAAAAGAATTGCCAAATTATAGGTAAATTCAGAGGAAAAAATATATTTTTTTATAAAATGAAGATAATAGAAGGATTTTATCCAAATAACAAAATAATTCAATATAATAAGGAATAAAGTCTAATAATTCAAATTGCTTTATTGAATAAAATGAGGTATTATAATTAAGCACAGTTAAAGAAATGGTCGCATAGCTCAGTTGGGAGAGCACCTGCCTTACAAGCAGGGGGTCATAGGTTCAAGTCCTATTGTGACCACCATTATGCTGGGGGTGTAGCTCAGTTGGTTAGAGCGCCTGCCTGTCACGCAGGAGGTCGCGAGTTCGACCCTCGTCACTCCCGCCATTTTTATTTCTTACTGACTGTTAGATGCCCAGATAGCTCAGTCGGTAGAGCAGGGGACTGAAAATCCCCGTGTCGGTGGTTCGATTCCGCCTCTGGGCACCACTAAAATTTTATAACGGCGACGTCGCCAAGCGGTAAGGCAGAGGTCTGCAAAATCTCCACCACCAGTTCAAATCTGGTCGTCGCCTCCAAGTGAGGATAAAAGCAATCATAAATTGGTTGCTTTTTTTTATGTTTAAAAAAATAAAATTAGCTTTCTAAAATTCTTTCTGCTTTAAAATTAAGATTAAAGATATTTTTTGTCAATTAAAAAAAATTTTGATATAATTGAGTGAGAAAATAATAGAATATTTAATCGAACATGGAGGGGGATTTTGAAAGTAAAGGCTGAAACACTCTTATTTTTGAGTATTAAAAAAATAATTTTAGGAGTGGCTGTATTAATAATTGCAATAGGAGCAACTGCAATTAAATATAATAGAAATGCTGTAAATCAAGAGATTAGAAGGTATCTTTATGAATTATCTGTACAAGCAAAGGGAAAAGTTGATACTAGAATCATTTCGAATTTTACAATACTGGATACTATATCTAAGGATGTAAAAGAGAAACAACTTACAGTTGAAGAAATTGATAATTATGTTAAATATTTAGGATATGCTTACCCTTTTAATTGGATTGGGTATAGCGACAGTAAAGGAAATATTAAAATATCTAAAAGAAAAAAATATAGAAGATAATATGGAGCATGCACTGGAAAATAATGAGTTTATAGTATATTTTCAGCCAAAAGTTGAGTTAAAAACTAATAAAATAGCTGGAGCAGAAGCTTTAGTGCGTTGGCAAGATCCTAAAAAAGGATTGATTCCACCAGATGAGTTTATTCCAATATTTGAAAAAAATGGATTTATAACAAAATTAGATATATATGTTTTTGAAGAAGTGTGTAAGACTATAAGAAAATGGTTAAATGAAGGAATTAATCCTATTCCTGTTTCTGTTAATTTATCTCGAATGCATTTACAAAACCCTAATTTTTTAAAAAAATATAAAGAAATTCAGGAGAAATATGAGGTTCCTGCTGATCTTTTGGAAATAGAATTAACAGAAACCTTAGTATTTGAAAACTTTGAACAACTAAAAAAGGTTATTGATGATATACACCAAATGGGATTCAGCTGTTCTATAGATGATTTTGGGAGCGGGTATTCTTCTCTGAATCTACTTAAAGAAATACCAGTAGATATTTTAAAACTAGATAGGATATTTTTCAGCAAAAAAAATGATAAAAGAGGAAATAGTGTCATAGAATCCATTATTTCATTAGCTAAAAAATTAAATATGACAACAATATCTGAAGGGGTTGAAACAATATCACAAGTAGAATTTTTAAGGAAAGCAGATTGTGATTTGGTTCAAGGATATGTATATTCAAAACCCTTAGCTAAAGATGATTTTGAAATAACTTTCTTAAAAAATGAGAATATACAGGTGAAAAAATATAAAGAAAAAAAATAAGAAAATAAAGAGAAAGCAGTCTAAATAATTAGGTTGCTTTTTTTTTATTTTCGAGGGATAATTAACTAAGAAACAGTGGGAGGTACTTGATATGGATAAGAAACCCAAAGTTGTTGTTATAGGAGGAGGAAGTGGTATTTCAGTAGTATTAAGAGGATTGAAATATCTTCCAGTAGATTTGACAGCTATAGTGACTGTGGCAGATGATGGAGGAAGTAGTGGACTTTTGAGAAAAGAGTTTGATGTTCCTGCTCCTGGAGATCTTAGAAATGTAATGGTAGCATTAAGTGATGTAGAACCTTTGATAGAAGAGGTGTTTCAATATAGATTTAAAAAAGATAGTTTTTTAGGTGGACATCCATTAGGAAATCTTCTGATAATAGCGATGAAGGAACTTACAGGAGATATAAGAAGTGCTGTAGATAATCTCAGAAAACTATTTAATATAAAAGGAAAAATTCTTCCAGCAACAAGTGAGAAAGTTGTTCTTATGGCTGAAAAAGAAGATGGAAAGATAATAGAGGGAGAATCAAATATTCCAGTTTTAGGAGAAAAAATAAAAAGAGTATTTTATAAAGAATCAGTGGAAGCCCCAAAAGAGAATCTCGAGGCTTTGGAAGATGCTGATCTTGTAATATTTGGAATAGGAAGTCTTTATACGAGCATAATACCTAATCTTCTTTTAAATGGAATAAAAGAAAGTTTGAAGAAATGTAAAGGGAAGAGAGTATATATATGTAATGCTATGCAGCAACCAGGAGAAACAGAAGGTTATACAGTGTCAGATCATATAAAGGCTATAAATAAAAATGTTGAGGAAGGGATAATTGATGAAGTTATTGTAGATTCTAGAGAAATTCCAAAGGAAATCCTTGAAAGATATAGAATGATGAATAGTGACAGAGTAATACTGGATAGGGATGAATTGGAAGAGTGCAAGATAAAAGTGATAGATAGAGATATTCTTGAAATAGATTCTAAAGGGATGGTAAGACATCATCCATATAAACTTGCAGCAACTATTTATTCTTTAATTGAAAATTGGGAGGAATTCTATGTATAAACATGTTTTTGGACCAGTGCCATCAAGAAGATTAGGAATATCTTTGGGAGTGGACTTGGTAAAACCTAAAAGCTGTAATATGAACTGTGTATTTTGTGAATGTGGAGCAACTCCAAAACTTGCAGAGAAAAGAGAAAGCTTTAAAGACATAAGAGAAGTGGAAAATGAGATAAGATCAGTTCTAAAAGATGTTAAACCTGATTATATAACATTTTCAGGAAATGGTGAACCAACTCTTAGTAAAGATCTAGGAAAGATAATTAACTGGATAAAAGATAATACAGATGTGAAAGTATGTCTAATAACTAACAGTCTTCTTTTAAATGATGATGAAGTTATAAAGGAAGTACAAAGAGCAGACCTTATAATTCCTACATTAAATAGTGTGGATGATGAAATATTTCATAAAATAAACAGGCCTTCAAATAATATCCATATATCTATGCTTATGTCTGGATTAAAAAAACTTTCTGCTGTATATAATGGAAAAGTTTATTTAGAAACTTTTATAATAGAAGGTTTAAATGATGGAGAAGACCATATTAAAAGAATGGCTGCATTTCTAAAAACTATAAAATTTACTAAATTACAGCTTAATTCATTAGCAAGAAGAGGAGCTGAAAACTGGGTGAAACCTGCATCTATAGAAGCTCTTAATAATGTAAAAAGGCTATTTGCAGAAAATGGAATTGAAAATGTAGAAATAGTAAAAGAACTTTCAGAAAGAAAAGAAAAAATTGAAATGGAAGAAGATTTGATAGAAAATATGAAATCAATAAGAGAATATAGTGAAGAAGAAATGAAAAAAATTTTTAAAACTAAAGATAATGAAAAGCATTGAAAATATTAAGGTTGTAGCGGTCTTTGAAAAAAAATAAAAAAAATAAGAAAAAAAAGTTTGACAAAAAATGAAAAATATTGTAATATAACAAATGTCCGAGAGAACAAGAAGGACACAAAAACAATGATATGAAATGCCGCTTTAGCTCATCTGGTAGAGCAACTGACTTGTAATCAGTAGGTGATTGGTTCGATTCCGATAAGCGGCACCATATATGATGCCCCGTTCGTTCAGTGGTAAGGACATCAGATTTTCACTCTGGCAACAGGGGTTCGATTCCCCTACGGGGTACCACTACAACAATATAATAATCGGTGAGGTTCCCGAGCGGCCAAAGGGATCAGACTGTAAATCTGACGGCTCTGCCTTCGAAGGTTCGAATCCTTCCCTCACCACCATTATTACTACACTAGAATGCAAAAGCATATTGTGTGGATTTTTTTTTAAATAAGTAAGGCAATATAAACTTAAAATAATAAATGAGATATTTCGGAGGTAAGAAAAGGATGGCTAAAGAGAAATTCGAAAGAAGCAAACCCCATGTAAACATTGGAACAATTGGACACGTTGACCACGGAAAAACAACTACAACAGCAGCTATTTCTAAAGTTTTATCAGACTTAGGACTAGCTAAAAAAGTTGATTTTGATAAAATTGACGTAGCTCCAGAAGAAAGAGAAAGAGGAATCACTATCAATACATCTCATATTGAGTATGAAACTGTAAAAAGACACTATGCTCACGTTGACTGTCCAGGACATGCTGACTACGTAAAAAACATGATCACAGGAGCAGCTCAAATGGATGGAGCTATCTTAGTTGTATCAGCAGCAGATGGACCTATGCCACAAACAAGAGAACACATTCTACTATCTAGACAGGTTGGAGTACCTTACATAGTAGTATATTTAAATAAAGCAGATATGGTAGACGATCCAGAATTACTAGAACTAGTAGAAATGGAAGTAAGAGAATTATTAACAGAATATGGATTCCCAGGAGATGATATTCCAGTAGTAACAGGATCATCACTAGGAGCACTAAATGGAGAGCAAAAATGGGTAGATCAAATTATGGCGCTAATGAACGCAGTAGATGAGTATATCCCAACTCCAGAAAGAGCAGTAGACCAACCATTCTTGATGCCAATAGAAGACGTGTTCACAATAACAGGAAGAGGAACAGTTGTAACTGGTAGAGTAGAAAGAGGAATAGTAAAAGTAGGAGAAGAATTAGAAATAATTGGAATCAAACCTACATCAAAAACAACATGTACAGGAGTAGAAATGTTTAGAAAACTTCTTGATCAAGGTCAAGCAGGAGATAACATTGGAGCTCTATTAAGAGGAACTAAAAAAGAAGACGTAGAAAGAGGACAAGTACTAGCAAAACCAGGATCAATCCTACCACATACAGGATTCAGATCAGAAGTATACGTACTAACTAAAGAAGAGGGAGGAAGACATACTCCATTCTTCTCAGGATACAGACCACAATTCTACTTCAGAACTACAGATATAACAGGAGCAGTAACATTACCTGAGGGAGTAGAAATGGTAATGCCAGGAGACAACATTGAGATGAGAGTAGAATTAATACACCCAATCGCAATGGAAACTGGATTAAGATTCGCCATCAGAGAGGGTGGAAGAACAGTAGCTTCTGGAGTAGTTGCTGAAATTACTAAATAATAGTTAGCTAAATCCAAAAATCAAAATATTGAGATCAGCTTTGTGCTGGTCTCTTTTTTTACAGAAATTGAAAGGAAGAAAGCTTGATGGAAAAAAGAGAATATGGATTATTTACTGCTATTGCAATGATAGTAGGCATAGTTATAGGTTCGGGTATATTTTTTAAAAGTGATAATATTCTTATATATACTGGTGGAAGTATAATAAAGGGAGTATTAGTGTTTTCAATAGCAGCAGTTGGAATAATATTTGGAAGTCTTTCTATAAGTATATTGGCTTCTAAAACAACAAAAGCAGGAGGGCTTATAACCTATGCTGATGAATATTCAGGAAGGAAGACAGCGTGTGCTTTTGGATGGTTTCAGGTTTTTATATATTATCCATCTTTAGTAGGAGTACTTTCATGGGTAGCAGCAGTGTATGTATGTATGCTTTTTAATATACCAAATACTTCAGAAATTCTTGGCATGATAGGAGCTTTAGCGGCAGCCTTTTGTTTTGTAATGAATATTTTATCATCGGCTATGGGAGGATATTTTCAAAATACTTCTACAATAATAAAGATGATTCCTTTAGGAGCTATAGCGATAGCTGGATTTCTCTATGGAGATCCTCATATGGTGACAACAGCAGAAAAAACAATGGAAATAACATCTTCTGCAACATGGTTGGCAGCTCTGGCACCAGTAGCATTTTCATATGATGGATGGGTAGTTTCCACTTCTATAGCTCATGAATTGAAAAACTCTAAAAGAAATCTTCCTCTTGCATTGACAATAGGGCCAATATTTGTTCTTGTAGCTTATATATTATATTTTGTAGGAATAAGTATAATGGTAGGTCCTGAAAATATAATGAAACAGGGAGATAATCATGTAAATATTGCAGCTATTAAAATTTTTGGAGCAAATGGAGCTAAGATAGTGCTGACGTTTATAGTTATATCAGTAATGGGCACTCTTAATGGTTTTATATTAGGCTTCATACGTCTGCCTTATTCTTTGGCATTGAGAGAGATGCTTCCAATGTCAGAGAAACTTAAAATAGTAAGTAAAAAAACTAACACTCCAGTGTATTCAGCAGGAATTGCAATAATAGTTAGTATTATTTGGAGTTGGATAAATTATATGGTCCAGAAAAACAATCTAATTCCTAATTCAGATGTGTCTGAAATTCCTATAGTAGCAAGTTATATTATATACATAATACTTTATGTCCATGTGATAAAGCTTTATAGAAAAGGTGAAGTGCAAGGGATTGTAAAAGGCGTAATAATACCTATATTAGCAATGATAGGCTCAGCCATTATTATAATAGGTGGATTGCAAAATCCTCGTACATTGATATATATAGGAATATGTGTGGCAGTTATAATAGGAGCTTTAATATTTTTAAGGAAAAAAGATAAAATGATATAAAAATATAAAAAAGAGATAAAGTTAAAATTTATTTTTTGATAAATGTCTCTTTTTTTTATGAAAAATTAAATCTAATATTGAAAAAAGTTAAGCTTTAAGATGGAAAAAAATAAAAAATGAAAGTAACTATTTTAAATATTACATAGATTTAGTAAAAAGTCTTTTGGATATGGTAAAATAGGATGTTACTAAAAATAGAGATACTAGGAGGAAAAAGATGAAAAAACCACTTTTAATGAGAGGAATTGGATTAATAATTGTAATAGCAGCAGTTTTAAAACTTTTAGCAGGAATAACGATTATGCTTTTTCCACTAAATATGGAGGATATTCCTGAAATAAATTTATATGGAAGGGTAATATTTTCATTGGAATATATACTAGGAAGTCTTCTATATATTATAGCAGGAGTATTTTTAATTTTAGGAAAGAAAAGAGCAAGAGAAATGTTTCTTTTTAGCATCATATTTTCTCTTGTAGTGACTCTTCTTCCGGGAATGATAATAACTATAGAAGAGATGGTAGTTTTTACTATATTTTTCATATTGCTTTGTATAGTTAAAAGTGTAAAAGAATATTTTCAAAAATTTAATATAAAATATGAAAAAAGAGGATAGATTTTTTAAAAAAGATGTTTTTGAAGCAGAAATTTTCTGGGGAAAAATATCATGAAATTACCAATTGAACTTGTGTTAAGAAAAATATAAAAAAATATTTAAAAAATTAAAAAAAAGCTTTGCTTTTTCTTATAACTGTGATATAATCCTTAGAGTGTATAAGGATATTTGATCCTTAAAGATGATTTTGAAGGAGGTGTAAAGAATAGATGGCTTCTAACAAATTAAGAATCTACTTAAAGGCTTATGACCACACTTTATTAGATCAATCAGCTAAAAGAATAGCGGAGGTTGCTAAAAAGTCTGGAGCAGAGATTGCAGGACCTATGCCATTACCTACTAAAATTAAAAAGTACACTGTTTTAAGATCAGTGCATGTAAACAAGGATTCAAGAGAACAATTTGAAATGAGAGTACACAGAAGAATGGTAGAAATTAATAATTCTACACAAAAGACAATCGCTTCGTTAACAGCAGTTAACTTGCCAGCTGGTGTCGGAATAGAAATCAAACAAATCTAATGATTGATGGTTTCTTCAAAAAGCACTCACGGTTTTAATTCGGGTAATTTGATTGTGCTTGATAAGATGGTTATCGAAATCCAAATTATCCTTACAGAATAATACAAGTTGACGCTTTTTTTAAAGCTAGACAGTAGAACCACGAGGTCAAGTTGTCAACCAATATATTATTTGATGGAGGTAAAAACAATGTCAGGAATTTTAGCAAAGAAAATTGGAATGACTCAAATATTTGAGGATGGAAAATTCATTCCAGTAACAGTTGTTGAAGCTGGTCCTAACTATGTTCTTCAAAAGAAGACTGTAGAAAACGACGGATATACAGCTTTACAATTAGGATTTGATGAAAAAAAGGAAAAAAACACTACTAAACCAATTATGGGAATCTTCAAAAAAGCAGGAGTTAACCCTCAAAGATTTGTAAAAGAATTAAGAGTGGATTCTGTTGAAGGTTTTGAACTTGGACAAGAGATCAAAGCTGATGTCTTAGCTGAAGTAGAGTACGTAGATATTACTGGTACTTCAAAAGGTAAAGGAACAGCTGGGGTTATGAAAAGACATAATTTCGCTGGAAACAGAGCGTCTCACGGGGTTTCTAGAAACCACAGACTTGGAGGTTCTATCGGAATGTCATCTTGGCCAGGAAAAGTTCTTAGAGGTAAGAAAATGGCTGGACAATACGGAAATGCAACTGTAACTGTTCAAAACTTAAAAGTAGTGAAAGTAGATGTTGAAAACAATCTACTATTGATCAAAGGTGCAGTACCTGGATCAAAAAACAGTTATATAGTAGTTAAACCAGCAGTAAAAAAATAATAGGTTAGTAGATGTGGAAGGAGGAAAATAATGGCAGTTTTAAACATATATGACTTGACAGGAACTCAAACTGGAACTGTTGAAGTTAAAGATACAGTGTTTGGGATTGAACCTAATCAAGCAGTACTTCATGAAGTATTGACTGCAGAATTAGCAGCTGCTAGACAAGGAACTGCAGCTACTAAGACTAGAGCAATGGTTAGAGGAGGGGGAAGAAAACCTTTCAAACAAAAAGGAACTGGTAGAGCAAGACAAGGTACTATCAGAGCTCCACATATGGTAGGAGGAGGAGTTACATTTGGTCCTCACCCAAGATCATATGAGAAAAAAGTTAACAAAAAAGT
The DNA here is from genome assembly GCF_003019675.1 of Fusobacterium ulcerans. NCBI lineage: Bacteria > Fusobacteriati > Fusobacteriota > Fusobacteriia > Fusobacteriales > Fusobacteriaceae > Fusobacterium > Fusobacterium ulcerans. The sequence continues at coordinate 1,453,809 of NZ_CP028105.1, forward strand.
AAGAAACCTAGCTCTAAGATCAGCTTTATCAGCTAAAGTAGCTAACGGAGATATCCTTGTACTTGATGGTACAATTGATACACCAAAAACAAAAACAATAATAGCTTTAACAAATGCAGTAAATGCAACTACAAAGCAATTATTCGTAGTAAACGATCTTGCTGAACAAGCAGATTACAACTTATACTTATCAGTAAGAAACCTTGAAAATGCAGTTGTATTACAACCAAATGAAATTGGTGTATACTGGCTTCTAAAACAAGAAAAAGTAATTCTTACTAAAGAGGCACTAACTACAATAGAGGAGGTGCTTGGATAATGACATCATACGATATAGTAAAGAAACCTGTAATAACTGAGAAAACTGAAACACTTAGAAGAGAGTACAACAAGTACACTTTCGAAGTGAGCCCAAAAGCTAACAAGATTCAAATCAAAAAGGCAATTGAGGAATTATTTAATGTAAAGGTTGAAACAGTATCAACTCTTAACAGTAAACCTGTTACTAAAAGACACGGAATGAAACTTTACAAAACTCAAGCTAAAAAGAAGGCAATCGTTAAATTAGCTCAAGGAAATACAATAACTTACTTTAAAGAAGTATAAAAACTGTAAAACGGCTAAAGATATATATAGGTCTAAACGGAGGTTAAGCAAAAATGGCTATTAGAAAAATGAAAGCAATGACTAATGGAACAAGACACATGTCTAGATTAGTCAATGAAGATTTAGATAATGTAAGACCTGAAAAGTCTTTAACTGTACCTTTAAAATCTGCTTATGGTAGAGACAACTATGGACACAGAACTTGTAGAGACAGACAAAAAGGACACAAAAGACTTTACAGAATTATCGACTTCAAAAGAAACAAACTTGATGTACCTGCTAGAGTAGAATCTATCGAGTACGATCCAAACAGAACTGCTAATATTGCTCTTCTATTCTATGTAGATGGAGAGAAAAGATATATACTAGCACCTAAAGGATTGAAAAAGGGCGACATGGTTATGGCAGGATCTCAAGCTGAGATTAAACCAGGAAACGCACTAAAAATAAAAGACATGCCAGTAGGGGTTCAAATTCATAATATTGAACTACAAAGAGGAAAGGGTGGACAATTAGTAAGATCCGCAGGAACAGCAGCAAGACTTGTTGCTAAAGAAGGAACTTACTGTCACATAGAGTTACCATCAGGTGAACTAAGATTAATTCACGGTGAATGTATGGCAACTATCGGAGAAGTAGGAAATTCTGAACATAGCTTAGTTCAAATCGGTAAAGCTGGAAGAAACAGAAATATGGGTAAAAGACCTCATGTAAGAGGATCTGTAATGAACCCTGTTGATCACCCTCATGGAGGAGGAGAAGGTAAGAATCCAGTAGGTAGAAAAGCTCCTTTAACACCTTGGGGTAAACCTGCAATGGGTGTTAAAACTAGAGGTAAGAAAACTACAGATAAATTTATCGTAAGAAGAAGAAACGATAAATAATTTTCGAGAGGAGGTTAATAGGTAATGGCTAGATCATTAAAAAAAGGACCTTTCTGTGACCACCACTTAATGAAGAAAGTTGAAGATGCAGTAGCAACTGAAAACTTGAAAGCAGTAATTAAAACTTGGTCAAGAAGATCGACTATATTCCCTAATTTCATTGGAATCACTTTTGGTGTGTACAATGGTAAAAAGCACATACCTGTTCATGTAACTGAGCAAATGGTTGGACACAAACTAGGTGAGTTTGCACCAACTAGAACTTACTACGGACACGGTGTGGATAAAAAGAAGAAAAAATAATAATATAAAATACTAAATTTTATTGATGTATGATATAAAGGAGGTTGGACTAGTGGAAGCTAGAGCAATAACTAGATTCGTAAGATTGTCTCCTAGAAAAGCTAGGTTAGTAGCTGACTTAGTAAGAGGAAAATCAGCGCTAGAAGCATTAGATATTCTAGAGTTTACAAACAAAAAAGCAGCTAGAATAATAAAGAAAACATTAGCATCAGCTGTTGCTAATGCAACTAACAACTTCAAGATGGATGAAGATAAGTTAGTAGTTTCAACAATAATGATCAATGATGGACCAGCTCTTAAAAGAATAATGCCTAGAGCTATGGGAAGAGCGGATATAATCAGAAAACCAACAGCTCACATTGTAGTGGCAGTTTCTGAAAAGTAGTTTAAGGAGGTAAGACTGTGGGACAAAAAGTAGACCCTAGAGGACTAAGATTAGGAATAACAAGATCTTGGGATTCTAACTGGTATGCAGATAAGAAGGAATACGCTAAGTACTTCCATGAAGATGTAAAAATCAGAGAACTTATCAAGAAGAACTACTTCCATGCAGGGATATCGAAGGTAAAGATCGAAAGAACTTCTCCTTCTAATGTAGTTGTTCTTGTTTATACTGCAAAAGCAGGTATAATCATAGGAAGAAAAGGTGCTGAGATAGATAATCTTAGAGTATCACTTGAGAAATTAACTGGTAAAAAAGTAACAGTTAAAGTTCAAGAAGTAAAAGAATTCAATAAAGATGCTGTACTTGTTGCAGAAAACATTGCTACTTCAATTGAGAAAAGGGTAGCATATAAAAGAGCTGTAAGCCAAGCTATTATGAGAGCTATGAGAGCTGGAGCTAAAGGAATCAAAGTTATGGTTTCTGGAAGACTAAATGGAGCAGAAATTGCCAGAGCTGAATGGGTAGTTGAAGGTAAAGTTCCTTTACATACACTAAGAGCTGATATTGATTATGCAGTAGCAACAGCTCACACTACTTATGGAGCTCTAGGAATTAAAGTATGGGTTTTCCATGGTGAAGTTCTTCCAACTAAAAGGGAAGGAGGAGAAGCGTAGTCATGTTAATGCCAAAAAGAACAAAACATAGAAAAATGTTTAGAGGTAGAATGAAAGGTACTGCTCAAAGAGGAAATACTGTAGCATTCGGAGATTACGGACTACAAGCTCTTGAGCCACATTGGATTACTAATAGACAAATAGAATCATGCAGGGTTGCTATCAACAGAACTTTCAAAAGAGAAGGAAAAACTTTTATCAGAATATTCCCAGACAAACCAATCACAGCTAGACCAGCTGGAGTGAGAATGGGTAAAGGTAAAGGAAATGTTGAAGGTTGGGTAGCAGTTGTAAAACCTGGAAGAATCATGTTTGAAGTTTCAGGAGTAACTGAAGAAAGAGCATTAGTAGCTTTAAGAAAAGCTGCAATGAAACTTCCAATCAGTTGTAAAATCGTAAAGAAAGAGAATGGTGGTGAAAACTAATGAGAGCTAAGGAAATAAGAGAAATGTCTACTGAAGACTTAGTTGTTAAGTGTAAAGAGCTTAAGGAAGAATTATTCAACCTAAAGTTCCAACTTTCATTAGGTCAACTTACTAACACTGCTAAAATTAGAGAAGTTAGAAGAGAAATTGCTAGAATTAACACAATCTTAAATGAAAGATAATCTCGTTCAGTTTATAGATGTTTGATTCTTAGGAAGAGGAGGTTAATGTCTTGAGAAACGAAAGAAAAGTTAGAGAAGGAATAGTTGTTTCTGACAAGATGGATAAAACAATTGTTATTGCAATAGAAACAATGACTTTGCATCCTATCTATAAAAAGAGAGTAAAAAGTACTACTAAGTTTAAAGCTCACGATGAAAATAATGTAGCTCAAACTGGAGATAAAGTAAGAATTATGGAAACTAGACCATTATCGAGAGATAAAAGATGGAGACTAGTAGAGATTGTCGAGAAAGCTAGATAATTCCAATTATTGTGAGAGGAGGATATTTTAATGGTACAACAACAAACTATCCTTAATGTTGCTGACAACTCTGGAGCTAAGAAACTTATGATTATAAGAGTTCTTGGTGGATCTAAAAAAAGATTCGGAAGAATTGGTGACATCGTTGTCGCATCAGTTAAGGAAGCAATCCCTGGTGGAAACGTTAAAAAAGGTGACGTAGTAAAAGCTGTAATAGTAAGAACAAGAAAAGAATTAAGAAGAGAAGATGGATCATATATAAAATTTGATGATAACGCAGGAGTTATAATCAATACTAACAATGAACCAAAAGCAACAAGAATATTTGGACCAGTTGCAAGAGAGCTAAGAGCTAAAAACTTTATGAAAATAGTATCTCTAGCTCCTGAAGTAATTTAATAAGAGAGGAGGCTAATAGTCGTGGCTAAACCTAAGATCAAATTTGTACCTGAATCATTACATGTAAAGACTGGAGATCTAGTATATGTTATCTCTGGAAAAGACAAAGGTAAGACAGGTAAAGTTGTAAAAGTATTCCCAAATAAAGGGAAGGTAGTAGTTGAAGGAATAAACATGATTACTAAACATATGAAGCCAACTCCAATAAACCCACAAGGTGGAGTTGTAAGTAAGGAAGCTGCTATATTCTCATCAAAAGTTATGCTTTTTGATGAAAAAGCAGGAAAACCTACAAGAGTTGGTCATAAAATAGTAGATGGTAAGAAAGTAAGATACTCTAAAGTATCTGGAGAAGTTCTATAAGAAGGGAGGAAAACGTAAGTGTCTAAATACGTTTCTAGATATCATAAATTGTATAACGATGTTATAATTCCAGCTCTTATGAAAGACTTAGGAATCAATAACATTATGGAATGTCCAAAACTAGAAAAAATAGTTGTAAACATGGGAGTAGGAGAAGCTACTCAAAATGTTAAATTAATAGATGCAGCTATGGGAGATTTAACTATCATCTCTGGACAAAAACCACTAGTAAGAAAAGCTAAAAAATCTGAAGCTGGATTTAAGTTAAGAGAAGGAATGCCAATCGGAGCAAAAGTTACTTTAAGAAAAGAAAGAATGTACGACTTTTTAGATAGATTAGTGAATGTAGTTCTTCCAAGAGTAAGAGACTTCGAAGGAGTTCCAGCTGACGCATTTGATGGAAGAGGAAACTACTCTCTAGGATTAAGAGATCAATTAGTTTTCCCTGAAATTGAATTCGATAAAGTTGATAAACTTTTAGGAATGTCTATCACTATGGTTTCTTCTGCAAAAGATGACGAAGAAGGAAGAGCTTTACTTAAGGCGTTTGGAATGCCTTTCAAAAAGTAATAGTGAGGAGGGTAAGGAATAGATGGCAAAGAAGTCAATGATCGCTAGAGATGCGAAAAGAGCTGAACTATGTGATAAATATGCTGAAAAAAGAGCAGAACTTAAAAAGAGAGTTGCAGAGGGAGACATGGAAGCTATGTTTGAATTAAACAAACTTCCAAAAGACTCTTCAGCAGTTAGAAAAAGAAATAGATGTCAGTTAGACGGAAGACCAAGAGGATTCATGAGAGAATTTGGAATTTCAAGAGTAAAATTCAGACAGCTTGCAGGAGCTGGAGTTATACCAGGAGTTAAAAAATCATCTTGGTAATTTGATAGGAAGGAGGATTTTCGTAGATGTATTTAACAGATCCAATCGCTGATATGTTGACAAGAATCAGAAATGCAAATGCAGTAATGCATGAAAAAGTAGATATACCTCATTCAACTTTAAAAGACAAAATAGCTGAAATTCTTAAAGAAGAAGGTTACATTGCAAACTATAAAGTTGTTACTGATGGGAACAAAAAAAGTATAAGAGTGTACTTAAAATATGATGGTAAAGACAGAATTATCAAAGGAATCAAAAGAATTTCTAAACCAGGTAGAAGAGTATATTCTTCAGTAGAAGATATGCCAAGAGTTTTATCAGGACTAGGAATTGCAATCGTATCCACTTCTAAGGGAATTGTTACTGACAGAGTAGCTAGAAGAGAAAACGTAGGTGGAGAAGTACTTGCATTTGTTTGGTAATTAAAACTTAGGAGGTGTCTAGTAAATGTCAAGAGTAGGTAAAAAACCTATTGTTGTGCCTTCTGGAGTTGAAGTTACAGTTAATGGAAATGAAGTTACTGTAAAAGGTCCTAAAGGTACTTTAAAGAAAGAATTTAACAAAGAATTAGTAATAAAACATACAAAAGAAGAAAAGCATCATGAAAGTTTGAACGAAATCGTTATTGAAAGACCTAATGATTTACCAGAAGTTAGAGCTATACACGGAACAACTAGAGCTCTATTACACAATATGGTATTAGGAGTTTCAGAAGGATTCAAAAAAACTTTAAACCTAGTAGGGGTTGGATACAGAGCTGCTGAAAAAGGAAAAGGATTGGAATTATCTTTAGGATATTCTCATCCTGTTATCATTGATGAGATTCCTGGAATCAAATTCACTGTAGAAAAAAATACTACTATTCATATCGAAGGAATCGAGAAAGAAGTAGTAGGTCAAGTAGCAGCTAATATCAGAGCTAAAAGACCACCTGAACCATACAAAGGAAAAGGTGTTAAATATTCTGATGAAGTTATTAGAAGAAAAGAAGGTAAAAAGTCGTAAGGTAGCTTAACTATAAGGAGGTAAGACAGTTGTTTAAGAAGGTAGATAGACAAGCTGTAAGAACAAGAAAGCATTTATCAATCAGAAATAAAATTTCTGGTACAGCTGATAGACCAAGACTTTCTGTATATAGATCAAACAACAATATCTTTGCTCAATTAATCGACGATGTGAATGGAGTAACATTAGTTTCTGCATCTACAATAGATAAAGAATTAAAAGCAAATATTGCAAATGGTGGAAATGTTGAAGCTGCAAAAACTGTTGGTAAAGCACTTGCAGAAAGAGCAACAGGAAAAGGGATAACAGCTATAGTATTTGATAGATCTGGGTATAAATACACAGGAAGAATAGCCGCTCTTGCAGAAGCAGCTAGAGAAGCAGGATTAAGCTTCTAAATCTTTAGAGAGAGGAGGATTTCACTTGTCTAAGTTAGCAAATAGAGAAGAAAAACAATATCAAGAAAAATTATTGAAAATTTCAAGAGTTTCTAAGACAACTAAAGGAGGAAGAACAATATCTTTCTCAGTTTTAGCAGCAATTGGAGATGGAGAAGGAAAGATCGGATTAGGATTAGGGAAAGCAAATGGTGTACCTGATGCTATAAAGAAAGCTATCGCTTCTGCAAAAAAGAACATGGTAGAGGTTTCTTTAAAAGGAAAAACTATTCCTCATGAAATCACTGGAAAATGGGGTGCAACAGCTTTATGGATGGCACCTGCATATGAAGGAACTGGAGTAATTGCTGGTTCAGCAGCAAGAGAAATATTAGAACTTGTAGGAGTTCATGATATTTTAACAAAAATCAAAGGTTCTAGAAATAAGCACAACGTAGCAAGAGCTACTGTTGAAGCATTGAAAATGTTAAGATCAGCTGAGAAAATAGCTGCTCAAAGAGGAAAAGAAGTTAAAGATATCTTAAGCTAGGAGGGAATTTAGATGGTAAAGCTTAGAATAGAGCTTGTGAAAAGCATAATCGGAAGAAAGCCTAACCACATAGCAACTGTAAAGTCGCTAGGGCTTAAGAAGATGAACGATGTAGTGGAGCATGTAGAAACTCCTGAGTTAAAAGGAAAACTAGCTCAAGTTTCTTACTTACTTAAAGTAGAGGAGGTGCAAGCATAAGATGAAATTAAATGAATTAATGCCTTCTGTACCTAGAAAAGCAAGAAAAAGAGTTGGAAGAGGAGAATCTTCTGGATTAGGTAAAACATCTGGAAAAGGAAGTAACGGACAAAACTCGAGAGCGGGTGGAGGAGTTAAAACTTACTTCGAAGGTGGACAAATGCCTATCTATAGAAGAGTTCCAAAAAGAGGTTTCTCAAATGCTATATTCAAGAAAGAATATGCTTTAATAAGCTTGGATTTATTGAATAAATTTGAAGATGGAGCAGTAGTTACTCCTGAAGTTTTATTCGAAAGTGGATTAGTAAGAGACTTAAAAGATGGAATCAAAGTGCTAGGAAATGGATCACTTGATAAAAAAGTAACTGTTAAAGCTCATAAAGTTTCTGGATCAGCTAAGGTTGCTATTGAAGCAAAAGGTGGATCTGTAGAAATACTAGAAGTTAAAACATTTGCTGATGTTGCTGGAAACAACAAATAGTTTTATTGTTAGTTTGAGAAGCGAGGTGAAGTTGTTTTGACTTTGATGGAAAAATTTTATGCAAAATTGAGTAGCATTAGGAGAATTCCTGAGCTAAGAGATAGAATTATCTTCACCTTGATAATGTTCTTAGTTGCTAGAGTTGGAACATATATTCCAGCTCCTGGCATAGATGTAGATAGACTTGCAACTATGACAGCACAAAGCGATATATTGGGATACATTAATATGTTTTCAGGTGGAGCTTTTAAAAGAGTTTCTATCTTTGCTCTAGGGATTGTTCCTTATATTAACGCTTCAATCGTTTTCAGCCTTTTGGCTGTAATCATTCCTAAAATTGAAGAAATTCAAAAAGATGGAGAAGCAGGAAGAAACAGAATCAATCAATGGACGAGATACTTGACAATAGCTATTGCTGTAGTTCAAGGTTTTGGAGTATGTATGTGGCTTCAGTCTGTAGGACTGGTTACTACACCAGGAACATTATTCTTCTTGACAACAGTAGTTACACTGACTGCTGGTACTGTTTTTCTTATGTGGATAGGAGAACAGATATCAATAAAAGGAATTGGAAATGGGGTTTCATTACTTATCTTCTTGAATGTAATATCTGGAGGACCTTCTAGTGTTGTTCAGACTATACAAACAATGAAGGGAAGTAAATTCCTTATACCAGTACTTATCCTTATAGCAGGTGCAGCGATACTTACAGTAGCAGGGATAGTAATTTTCCAATTAGGACAAAGAAAAATACCTATTCACTATGTAGGAAAAGGATTTAGTGGAAAAGGAGGTATGGGTCAAAACTCATATATACCTTTAAAACTTAACAGTGCAGGAGTAATGCCTGTTATCTTTGCATCAGTAGTTATGATGATACCATCAGTAATTATAAATGCAATACCTTCACAATATACTTTTAAAACTACATTAGCAATGGTATTTAGCCAAAAGCATCCAGTATATATGATAGTATATGCTATAGTAATTATATTTTTCTCATTCTTTTATACTGCTATAGTTTTTGATCCTGAAAAGGTTGCAGATAACTTGAAACAGGGTGGAGGAACAATTCCAGGAATAAGACCTGGGAATGAAACAGTTGAGTATTTAGAAGGTGTTGTAACAAGGATAACTTGGGGTGGTGCTTTCTTCTTAGCGATTATATCTATACTTCCATATACAATTTTTACTACTTTCAATCTTCCAGTATTCTTTGGAGGAACAGGTATAATAATCGTAGTTGGAGTTGCTATAGATACTGTTCAGCAAATCAATGCTCATCTTGTTATGAGAGAATACAAAGGGTTTATATAAAGCTTTATATAAATAAAGACACAACTTTAAAGGTTGTGCCTTTTTTTATTTTTTGAATATTTGACATAAAAGGAAATTTAAAATATAATAAAAAAAAGATATGTGAGTGGGGTTAGAAATGGTAAAATTTACAAATAAAGATAAAGAATTTATAAACGAGAATTTTGATGAGGCTTATGATATAATTAATATGTATGATGTAGAAGAAGTTCTGATAACTATTGCCAAATTTATAGCAGCTTATTGTTATGATGATGAATATGAACTGACAGAACTAGGAGAGATAGCTCAGGAAGTTTATACAAGAATATATGAAAATAATAGAGAAATATTAGAAAAATAACTTTTGAGATAGAGAGTAACTGTATAAGTTGTTCTCTCTTTTTTATTGATAGTTATATTACAGGGTGGAATATTTATTTTGAAAAGGAAGGAAGATATATAACAACTTGGAAGTATCTTTATATCATTCCTTTTGATATTAGAAATGACTACTTCGATTTAATTAATGTAAGATTTGAAAATGATAATATTGAAGTTTTAGGCAAGGAAAGAACTTTTGTGAAAGAAGAAAAGATACAATGTAATCCTAAAAAAGATATAGCAAGTATAATAATAGGAGATCCTAAAGGAAGAAGAAAATTTATAATTGAAAAAATAGCTGGAGGTTGTGGAAAAAAAGATGACAGCAACCCTTTTGCTCTAGAGCAGGAGAGAGAATTTAATGAGTTTATAAAACTTTATATCTTAATTTTAAATATTGGAATATTTGGGAGAAGACTCTTTTTCTATAATATAAAAAAGGAATAGGAAATTATTTACGAAAAATTCTATAAAAGAAAATGTAACTATGACACAAATAATATAGAAAATGGAGGTAGATATGAAAATCTTATTTTATGATACAAAATCTTATGATAAAGAGTTCTTTAATAGATATAATAAAGATTATGGATTTGATATAAAATATCTGGCAGGGAAACTTACAGAGGAAAGTGCTGATTTGGCAAAAGGATATGATGTTGTATCGATTTTTGTAAATGATACGGTTGATAAGAAAGTAGTAGATATTCTTGTAGAATGTGGAGTAAAACTGATAGCTATGAGATGTGCAGGATACAATAATGTATCTTTGAAGGATATAGATGGAAGAATAAAAATAGTGAGAGTTCCAGCTTATTCTCCATATTCCATTGCTGAATATACTATGGGAATGATAATGACATTAAACAGAAAAATACATAAAGCGTATATTCGTACTAGAGAGGGGAATTTTTCTATAACAGGGCTTATGGGATATGATCTGCATGAAAAGACAGCAGGAATAATAGGAGCTGGAAAAATTGCACAGATATTAATTAAGATATTGAAGGGATTTGGAATGAGAGTTATAGCATATGATCCATATCCAGATTATGAAAAGGCAAAAGAATTAGGATTTGAATTTACTGATTTAGATACTCTATATGAAGAATCAGATATAATATCATTAAATTGTCCTCTAACTAAGGAAACTAGATATATGATTAACAGAAACTCTATGAATAAGATGAAAGATGGAGTTATGATAGTAAATACTGGAAGGGGAATGCTAATTGATACAGTGGATTTGATAGAAGCTTTAAAAGATAAAAAGATAGGAGCAGCAGCATTAGATGTGTATGAAGAAGAGGCAGATTACTTCTTTGAAGATCATTCAAATATGGTGATAGAAGATGATATTCTTGGAAGACTTCTTTCATTTAATAATGTACTTGTAACATCACACCAAGCATTCTTTACAAAAGAAGCTGTAGAAGAGATAACTAGAGTAACTATGGAAAATATAAAAAGATTTCAAGATGGAAAACCTTTAGAAAATGAAGTAAATTATATAGGAAAATAAAATAAAGCTCTATGAAGCTTCAGAATTATTTCAATAAAATAAATTCTGAAGCTTTTTTGTATAAAACAGTTTTATTTAAATTTTTTGTATATTTTTTTGTCATTATATTTCATAAATAATTCTCTGAATTCTGTTATTTCATTTATATCATTAAAGGCTCTCTTAGGAATCAAAGTATACATCTCTTTTGAATGAATTATATAGAAAAAATTTTCATTTTCCCATAATGCTTCATAAAAATTCCATTCTAATTCAGAGCTTATATCATCAGTTTTGAATAGTATTTTATTATCAATAAATTCAAGATGATACTGCTACTTAAATTTATCTATTCTATCATAAAACATTCCAGGTTGGAAAATATATAGTATTATAAGAATAGCAGAAATTATAAATAAAAGTATTGTAAGAACAATTGTTAGTGTAGAAAAGCCATTATTCATAAAAAAGTATAAAGTTAAAAGTATTAAAAATACAATTAATGCCAAGTCTAATTTTTTTATTGTCTTATTCAAAAAAAGATAGTTTCTTCGAGATTTCACATATTCATCTCTAGTATATTTGAAGTTAAGTATCATAAATCTCCCCTTTTATATAATATAATTATATGCTATCATATTATGAAAAATATGTATATGAATAATAATAAAAAATAAGATTGGTTGAATTTACAAGAGAACTGCTATATAATTAAAAAAAAGTAAAAGGGGAGATTATGGAAAATAAGAAAGAAATAAGAAGCTGTATAAATAGATTTGGATTTTTCTGGACAATGTGTTTGGGGACATGTCCATTTATACTTTTAATTTTTGGAATAAAAAGCAGAATCTGGGAAGCAGGAATTTCCATAGTGACTAAAGTTTTATTTGTAGTACTGGTAATATGGTGGATGGTCCCATTAATAAAATATTTAGAAAAATATCAGCAAATAACAATAGATGAGGAAAGTATAGAATCTGATAGAGTATTTAAAAGAAAGAAAACTACTATAAGAAAAGATAGAATATCTTCTGTAACTATTGGAAGTCTCACTATGGGAAAGAAAGTTTATAATGTATTTACAATAAAAAGCAAGGATGGTGAAGAAATAGTACTGTCTGGATTTGAAATTAAAAACATTGGAGAATTAGCAAGAGCTATTGGTAAAAAACTGCCATTATCAAAAATAGAAAAAGCTGAAAGAGATATAATGTAAAAATAGTGAACAGACAAAAATAGAATATTTTTAATATACCATACAAAGAAAATGAAGTATCTGTTTTATAAAATAGTGCATTTTTTGCTTAATTATTGTATAATAGTAAGGTAATGAAAAAATATTTTAAGGAGATGTTGTATATGAATATTATGTTATTTGGAGCACCAGGTGCAGGAAAAGGAACACAGGCTAAGTTCCTTATTGAAAAATATGGAATCCCTCAAATTTCTACTGGAGATATCTTGAGAGCGGCTATAAAAGAAGGAACTGCTATGGGACTTGAAGCAAAAAAATTCATGGATGATGGGAAACTAGTTCCAGATTCTACAATCATTGGTATTATTAAAGACAGATTATCAGAAGATGACTGTAAAAAAGGATTTATACTTGATGGATTCCCAAGAACTCTAGCTCAAGCTGAAGCTTTGGAAGTTTTAATGAAAGAAATGAATATAAAATTAGATAAAGTTATTTCTTTAAATGTACCAGATGAGCTTATACTTGGAAGAATTGTTGGAAGAAAAGTATGTCCAGTATGTGGAGCTTCATTCCATGTTGAATTCAATCCGCCAAAAGTAGAAGGAAAATGTGATCTTTGCGGTGCAGATTTAATTACAAGAAAAGATGATAATGCAGAAACTGTAACAAAAAGATTGACTGAATATCACTCTCAAACAGCTCCATTATTTGACTTCTATCAATCAAGAGGAGTGCTTGTTGATATAGATGGAACTAAAAAAATGGAAGATATAACAAAAGAGATATTTGATATTCTAGGATAGTGTTTATTTTATTTTAGAAAGGAAGTTGAGATGTCACTTATAAAAAGTTTAGATGATATAGAGCAGATAAAAAAATCTAATCAGATCATAGCAAGACTGTATAGAGATGTTCTGCCAAAATATATCAAAGCAGGTATATCTACTAGAGAAATAAATGAAATAGTAGAAGATTACATAAGATCGCAAGGAGCCAGACCTGCATGTATTGGAGTAGAAGGGTTATATACTCCATTTCCAGCAGGGACTTGTATCTCTGTCAATGAAGAGGTTGTTCATGGAATACCGGGAGATAGAATTCTTCAAGAAGGAGATATAGTAAGCATAGACACAGTTACCGAACTAAATGGATTTTATGGAGATTCAGCAATAACATTTCCAGTAGGAGAAATAGATGAAGAGTCTAAAAAACTTTTGGAAATTACAGAAAAATCAAGAGAAATTGGGATCGAAATGGCTGTAGCTGGTAATAGAATAGGAGATATCGGACATGCTGTTCAGAGTTATGTGGAGAAAAATGGATTCACAGTGGTGAAGGATTTTGCTGGACATGGAGTAGGACATGCTATGCACGAAGATCCAATAGTGGCTAACTTTGGAAGAAAAGGTAGAGGAATCAAAATTGAGAATGGAATGGTTCTTGCAATAGAGCCAATGGTTAATGTGGGTACATACAAAATCAATGTAAAAGAGGATGGATGGACAATAGTAACTAAAGATGGAAAAAGGTCTGCGCATTTCGAACACTCAGTAGCAATCGTTGATGGAAAACCGATTATATTAAGCGAGCTGGATTAAGAAAAAAAGCTAAGAAAATACTAGACTTTTTATATTTTTAGTGATATAATAATTTGAAGTTCTGTTCGATAGGAGGAATTATGTCGAAAAAAGATGTTATCGAATTAGAAGGTACTATTTTAGAGGCCCTTCCAAATGCAATGTTTAAAGTTGAATTAGAAAATGGGCATACTATTTTAGGCCACATTTCTGGTAAGATGAGAATGAACTATATCAAAATTTTACCTGGAGATGGAGTAACTGTACAAATCTCTCCTTATGACTTGTCTAGGGGTAGAATCGTATACAGGAAAAAAAATTAATTAATCACGAAAGGAGGCAGATTAATGAAAGTAAGAGTATCAGTTAAACCTATTTGTGACAAGTGCAAAGTTATCAAAAGACATGGAAAAGTAAGAGTGATTTGTGACAATCCTAAACACAAACAAGTTCAAGGGTAATTTTGTAAAAAGAAGAGTTTGTTTAAAAAAAGTACTGATAATGGAGTGCTGTAAAGATATGGTGAGCTGTAGAGCCATCCCCAAAATAGGAATTGGGACATATCGAGGAAAGTATTTAGTTGGTTAATATACCAGCAAAATATATAAATTTTCGAAAGAGGAGGAAATAATTTTGGCTAGAATAGCAGGAGTAGATATCCCAAGAAATAAGAGAGTTGAGATAGCTCTAACTTACATTTATGGAATTGGAAAACCAACTTCACAAAGAGTATTGACTGAAGCTGGAGTTAACTTTGACACAAGAGTTAAAGATTTAACTGAAGAAGAAGTAAATAAGATCAGAGCCATTGTAGAAACTGTTAAGGTAGAGGGAGATCTTAGAAAAGACGTAAGACTTTCTATTAAAAGACTTATGGATATCAAATGTTACAGAGGATTAAGACACAAAATGAATCTACCTGTAAGAGGACAAAGTTCAAAAACTAATGCAAGAACTGTTAAAGGTCCTAAAAAACCAATCAAAAGATAATTAGAGCATTTTAGAAAATTATAGATTAAGTTTATAATTTATTAGCAAGGGAGGTAGCTTAAGTTGGCTAAAAAGAAAGTAGCTAAGATTAAAAAGAAATTGAAAAATATTCCTAACGGAGTTGCCCATATACATTCAACTTTTAACAACACAATAGTTGCTATTACTGACGCAGAAGGTAAAGTTGTAAGTTGGAGATCAGGAGGAACTTCTGGTTTCAAAGGTACTAAGAAAGGAACTCCATTTGCAGCTCAAATTGCAGCTGAACAAGCAGCAAATATAGCTATGGAAAATGGAATGAAAAAAGTAGAAGTTAAAGTGAAAGGTCCAGGTTCTGGAAGAGAAGCTTGTATCAGATCTTTACAAGCAGCTGGTTTAGAAGTAACAAAAATTACTGATGTTACTCCAGTTCCACACAATGGTTGTAGACCACCAAAAAGAAGAAGAGTGTAGTCTCACTTTATTTTGAAAAAAAGTATTGTGGCAAATTGAATACAAAGGAGGAATATTTAAAAAATGGCAAGAAATAGACAGCCTGTATTGAAGAAATGTAGAGCTCTAGGAATTGATCCAGTAGTTTTAGGAGTTAATAAATCTTCTAAAAGAGGGCCAAGACCAAACGCTAACAAAAAACCTACAGAGTACGCAATTCAATTAAGAGAAAAACAAAAAGCTAAATTTATATATAACGTAATGGAAAAACAATTTAGAAAAATATACGAGGAAGCAGCTAGAAAACTTGGAGTTACTGGTTTGACTTTAATCGAATATTTAGAGAGAAGACTTGAAAATGTAGTTTACAGACTTGGTTTTGCTAAAACTAGAAGACAAGCTAGACAAGTTGTGTCTCATGGACATGTAGCTGTAAACGGAAGAAGAGTTAACATTGCTTCTTACAGAGTAAAAGTAGGAGATGTTGTATCTGTTATAGAAAATTCTAAAAACTTAGACATCATCAAAACTGCTGTTGAAGATTCAAGAGTTCCAGCTTGGCTAGAACTTGATAAAGCAGCATTCTCTGGTAAAGTTATTCAAAATCCAACTAAAGATGATTTAGATTTCGATCTAAACGAATCATTAATAGTTGAATTCTACTCTAGATAATAAGCCCTTTTAATAGGAGTTGATTTAATGTTAAAAATTGAAAAACATGCAAGGGGTATTAATATTACCGAAGTAAAAGAGAGTGAATTTAAAGGACAATATATTGTTGAACCTTTATATAGAGGCTATGGGCATACTGTTGGTAATGCTTTGAGAAGAGTTTTACTTTCTTCTATCCCAGGAGCTGCTATTAAAGGAGTAAGAATTGATGGTGTTTTAAGCGAATTTTCTGTTATGGATGGAATAAAAGAAGCTGTAACTGAAATAATCCTTAATATCAAGGAAATCGTTGTTAAAGCCGAGAGTACTGGAGAGAGAAAAATGACTCTTTCTGTTAAAGGACCAAAAATAGTAACAGCCGCTGATATAATACCTGATGTAGGAATAGAAATAGTAAATCCTGAGCAAGTTATTTGTACAATAACTACAGATAGAGAACTTGACATGGAATTTTTAGTTGATACTGGAGAAGGATTTGTAGTATCAGAAGAAATAGAAAGAAAAGATTGGGCTGTAGATTATATAGCAGTTGATGCTATATATACTCCAATTAGAAAAGTTTCTTACAGTGTACAAGATACAATGGTAGGAAGAATGACTGATTTTGATAAACTTACTTTAGACATTGAAACTGATGGAAGTATTGAAATCAGAGATGCACTATCTTATGCAGTAGAATTATTAAAATTACATTTTGATCCATTCTTAGAATTAGGAAACAAAATGGAAAATCTAAGAGTAGAAGCTGAAGAGGAAGAAGAAAATCCTGTAAGCCATGCAAAAGATGACAATATTCTTAATACAAAGATAGAAGAACTTGATTTAACAGTTAGATCTTTCAACTGTTTAAAGAAAGCTGGAATAGAGGAAGTTAGTCAGTTGGCTAAATTGTCACTTAACGAACTTCTAAAAATTAAAAATCTGGGAAGAAAATCTTTAGATGAGATCCTAGAAAAAATGAAAGAATTAGGATATGATCTATCTCAGAATGGATCTCCTGAGTAATTAAGATAAGGAGGATAGCTAACTAATGAATCACAATAAGTCATATAGAAAGTTAGGAAGAAGAGCTGACCACAGAAAAGCTATGCTAAAAAACTTAACTATATCTTTACTAAGTGCTGAAAAGATAGAAACTACTGTTACTAGAGCGAAAGAATTAAGAAAATTTGCTGAAAGAATGATAACTTTTGGTAAGAAAAATACTTTAGCTTCTAGAAGAAACGCTTTTGCTTTCCTAAGAAATGAAGAAGTTGTTGCTAAAATATTCAATGAACTAGCTCCAAAATATGCTGAGAGAAATGGTGGATACACTAGAATTATCAAAACATCTGTTAGAAAAGGTGACTCAGCTGAAATGGCTATAATTGAATTAGTTTAATAAGCAATTTATTAGATTAATAGAAATAAGAGGAACTATTTAAGGTTCCTCTTTTTTGCTTATGAATAAAAAGTGCTTGATAATATTGGATGTGTAGGGTATAATCTAATTAATTGTTCATGGTTACTGATTGTTTAAAAATTGTAGAGCCTTCTCTATGGTTTTCTATCTTCAACGCTGAACGAGAATTTTTTGATTTTTTGGAGGTTATAAAATGCTAAAAGGTACAGTTAAATGGTTTAACAAAGAAAAAGGATTTGGATTTTTGACAAGTGAAGATGGAGCAGATTACTTTGTACACTTCACAGGAATCGTTGGAGAAGGGTTCAGAACTTTAGAAGAAGGTCAAGAAGTAACTTTTGAAGTATCAGAAGGGAAAAAAGGACCTATGGCAGTAGAGGTTTCTGCTAAATAGGTTATATCAATATTGATCTGAAAAAAGAGGTCTTTTTAAAAGGCCTCTTTTTCTTGGTTAAATAATATGCATATAGATAATAATAAGATTAGAATATATCATTATATTCTGCTAGAATATCTCTTGCTGTAATAGCTATATGGAGTTTATTTCCATTTTCAGCTGTATAAGTAAGAGATTTTTTCATATTTTCCATATCTCCAAGTTCTTCATACCATACTGCCTGATAATATTTGCAATATGATTTTATATATTTATTATCAGTTCTATTAAATTTTTTTTCATATAGTTCAATAGCTTCTTGATATTTTTTATCTTTTAATTCCAAAAGGGTAATAAGTTCTTCCAGCATAATATTTATTTCTTCTATATTTTTTGTTGGAAAATATTCTGGCTGTTTTTTCTCTGAAATGTATACTACTATATTTTTTCCATCTTTAGTAACTGGAGACTTTTTAAGAAGTTCAACATAATCTTTTAATTTATTGATAAAAACTTCTGCTGTATTCCAATGCTCTTCGCTTATATAAAATGAAGCCATGTTATATAAATAGACAATCTTTAGATAATGATTTTTCTCTATCTCATCTTCAGATATTTCTCTTGCTGTTTCTACTGCTTTATTAACATTTCCTTGAGCAAAATATCCAACAGCCATATTAAGAACCACAAAAGAATATTCATTAGTACTTTTTAAAAAAGGCTTTAGCAAAAGAGCCGCAGATTTTTCTAAAAAGAGTTGAGGATCACACTGTTCATTGAGTATAGGGAGCATATTTTTTATAATATTAGCTGTATATATTGGGCGCCATAATTTTATTAAAAGTAAAAATGAAGCAAGTATTACTATTATATATAAGATAGTTTCAAGAGATATTTTAAAAATACTGTGGGCAATAATTACTGATAAAACTCCGAATAGACTAGGGAAAATTTTAAAAATAATTTTGTCTTTTCTCATACAGTTTTACTGCTAATTATAACAGCACCTCTATCTTTCATCTCGTTTACAGCTTTTTCAGAATCATCAGGAAATATGTTTACTCCTCTGCATCCATCTTCTATTAAATATACTTTATATCCTAGTTCAAGAGCATCTAGTACAGTAAATTTTACACAATAATCAGTAGCAAGTCCCATTATATATAGAGTATCTATATTGTTTTTTTTCAATAACTCATCAAGAGATGTTTTATATTTTTTACCATTATCGAAAAAAGCACTGTATGAATCAACTTCAGGATTTTCTCCTTTATATATTATACTTTCTATTGGGCGAAGCTCTACATGGAATTTAGAGCCATTTTTATTTTGAACACAATGAACAGGCCACCATACTTGAGGAAGTCCATTCAATTTACCAATTTCACCTATTTTTCCATTTGAGTTTACAGCAAAACTTTTGTGAGAAGCAGGATGCCAGTCTTTTGTTCCTATGATCATGTCTCCTTTTTCTTTAAAAACATCTATCAGTTTATTTGCAACAGGAACTACCATATCCCCATTTTTTACTTCTAAGGCTCCATTTTTACAAAAATCTTTTTGTATATCTACTAAAATTAAAGCTTTCATTGTCTCACCCCACATGATATCCTTTTACATATTATATTATAAAGAAGAAGATAAATAAACATAAAAATATTTTAATAGAAAAAAGGTTATTTCACCTCTTAATCTCCTTGAAAATATTGACATTTATTAAAAAGTGTGATAAAATAAACCGTTGTTTAAATACACACACTAGTTATTTCTAGGCAGGGTGTCTTTCGAGATGGCTTAGTTTTAAGACTAGTGGAAGAAAAAAACCAAAATTTAGGAGGAAAAAATGGCAGTAATAACAATGAAACAATTATTAGAAGCTGGAGTTCACTTCGGACACCAAGCAAAAAGATGGAATCCAAAAATGGCTAAATACATCTTCACTGAAAGAAATGGGATCCATGTAATCGATTTACACAAATCTTTAAAGAAAATTGAGGAAGCTTATGCAGTTATCAGAGAAATCGCTGAAAACGGTGGAAAAGTTCTATTTGTAGGAACTAAAAAACAAGCTCAAGAAGCTGTAAAAGAACAAGCTGAAAGATCTGGAATGTACTATGTAAACAACAGATGGCTTGGTGGAATGTTAACTAACTTCGCTACTATCAAAACAAGAATCGAAAGATTAAAAGAATTAGAAAAAATGGAAGCAGATGGAACTTTAGATACTGCTTACACTAAAAAAGAAGCAGCTAATTTCAGAAAAGAATTAGTAAAACTTTCTAAAAACCTTTCTGGAATCAAAGATATGAAAGATGTTCCACAAGCTATATTCATCGTGGACTGTAAAAAAGAAACTTTAGCAATCGTTGAAGCAGCTAACTTAGGAATTCCTGTATTCGCTATGATCGATACAAACGTAGATCCTGATTTAGTAACTTATCCAATCCCAGCTAACGATGACGCTATAAGATCAGTAAAACTTATCTCTTCAGTTATTGCTAACGCAATTATCGAAGGAAATCAAGGTAAAGAAGTTAAAGAAGTAGCTTCTGAAGAAATCAATGTAGAAGAAGGATCAGCTGAGTAATTATAATCAACTGAGATACAATTATAGAAGATTTAATAAAAACTATTTTTATTAGGAGGAAGACATGGCAGAAATAACAGCTAGCTTAGTTAAAGAACTAAGAGAGAGAACTGGTGCTGGAATGATGGATTGTAAGAAAGCACTAATGGAAATGAATGGGGATATGGATAAAGCCATAGACTATTTAAGAGAAAAAGGAATTGCGAAAGCAGTTAAAAAAGCAGGAAGAATTGCAGCAGAAGGATTAGTATTTGATGGTGTATCAGCTGACCACAAAATGGCAGTATTAATTGAATTCAACTCTGAAACTGACTTCGTTGCTAAAAACGTTGAATTTAAAGAATTTGGTAAAAGATTAACTCAAATAGCTATAGATAATAGAGCAACTACTGTAGATGCTTTAAATGCAGCTGAATTTGCACCAGGAAAAACTGTTGCTGTAGCAGTAACTGATTTAATTGCTAAAATCGGAGAAAACATGAACATCAGAAGAATTCACGAAACTATCGCTAAAGATGGATTCGTTGCAACATACAGCCACCTAGGAGGAAAACTAGGAGTTATTGTTGAAATGACTGGTGAGCCTACTGAAGAAA
This sequence comes from Fusobacterium ulcerans, assembly GCF_003019675.1. Classification (NCBI taxonomy): domain Bacteria; kingdom Fusobacteriati; phylum Fusobacteriota; class Fusobacteriia; order Fusobacteriales; family Fusobacteriaceae; genus Fusobacterium; species Fusobacterium ulcerans. Next base: position 1,474,834 of record NZ_CP028105.1, read on the forward strand.
ACCTAACTAAAGCTAAGGATATAGCTATGCATGCAGCAGCTATGGACCCTAAATATTTAGATTCATCTGAAGTTACAACTACAGATTTAGAGCATGAAAAAGAAATTGCTAGAAAACAATTAGAAGCTGAAGGAAAACCAGCTCAAATCATAGAAAAAATATTAGTTGGAAAAATGAATAAATTCTATGAAGAAAACTGTTTAGTAGATCAAATCTATGTAAGAGCAGAAAATAAAGAAACTGTTGCTAAATTTGCAGCACCTCTTAAAGTTGTATCTTTTGCTAGATATAAAGTTGGAGATGGAATCGAGAAAAAAGAAGAAGATTTCGCAGCAGAAGTTGCAGCTCAAATCAAAGGATAATATCAACAAAAGCATAAGGGGATGCATCAGCATCCCCATTTTTTTAAAAAAATATAAATTGTAGGAGGAGAGATGGAGAAGCCTTTTTATAAGAGAGTTTTGTTAAAACTTAGTGGAGAAGCTCTAATGGGAGATCAAGAATTTGGAATATCTTCAGATGTAATAAATTCATATGCAAAACAAATAAAAGAAATTGTTGATCTTGGGGTAGAAGTTTCAATAGTTATTGGTGGAGGAAACATATTCAGAGGAATATCAGGGGCTACTCAGGGAGTAGACAGGGTTACTGGGGATCATATGGGTATGCTTGCTACAGTTATAAACTCACTCGCTTTACAAAATGCAATAGAGAAGCTTGGAGTACCTACAAGAGTACAAACAGCCATAGAGATGCCTAAAATCGCTGAACCTTTCATCAAAAGAAAAGCTCAAAGACACCTGGAAAAAGGAAGAGTTGTAATATTTGGAGCAGGAACAGGAAATCCTTATTTTACAACTGATACAGCAGCAGCTTTGAGAGCTATAGAGATGAATACTGAAGCAGTTTTGAAAGCTACAAAAGTTGATGGTATTTATGATAAAGATCCTGTAAAATATGCAGATGCAGTTAAATATGACGTTGTAACTTATACAGAAGTTTTAAACAAAGACTTAAAGGTAATGGATGCTACAGCTATTTCTCTTTGCAGAGAAAATAAATTACCAATTGTTGTTTTTAATTCTCTTGAAGAAGGGAATATAAAGAAAGTTATAATGGGAGAAAAAATAGGAACAGTCGTAGTGACTGATTAAATCAGGAGGGAAAAGATATGACAGGACAAGATGTAGTTAAATCGTGTAATGAAAAAATGGGAAAAGCAATAGAAGCAACAAAACATAAATTCACTTCTATTAGAGCTGGAAGAGCTAGTGTTTCTATGCTTGATAGTGTAAAAGTTGAACAATATGGATCTGATATGCCTTTAAATCAAGTTGGATCAGTTTCTGCTCCAGAAGCTAGATTACTAGTTATTGATCCATGGGATAAATCTCTTATCTCTAAAATAGAAAAAGCTATTATGGCTGCAAATCTAGGGCTTACACCAAACAATGATGGTAAAGTTATCAGACTTGTAATGCCTGAACTTACTGCTGAAAGAAGAAAAGAATATGTTAAAATGGCTAAAACAGAAGCTGAAAATGGAAAAGTAGCAGTAAGAAATATCAGAAAAGATGGAAATAATGATCTTAAAAAACTTTCTAAAGATAAAGAAAGTCCAATTTCTGAAGATGAAGTAAAAACTTTAGAAGCTGAAATTCAAAAATTAACTGATGCTCATATAAAAGCTATAGACGATCTTTTTGCTAAAAAAGAAAAAGAAATTACAACTGTTTAATAAAACAAATAATTTAAAAAGTTGAAGAATGAGGCGGTTTTCCCTCATTCTTTTTTATATTGTATAGAAAAATTTCAATAAATATGGTAAAATTTACTGAATATATCAATGAGGTGATAGATAGTGGAGTCAAAAATTCCAAATCATATAGCAATAATCATGGATGGAAATGGTAGATGGGCAGAGAAAAGAGGACTGCCTAGAACACTAGGACATAAAGAAGGCGCTAATGCATTGAGGAAGATAATAACTTATGCAGGAAAGATTGGAGTTAAGTATCTTACTGTTTATGCTTTTTCGACTGAAAACTGGAAGAGAAGCAAAGATGAAGTTGATGCTTTGATGTTTCTCTTTAAAACATATTTGAAAAATGAAGAAAAAAGTATAATGAAGAATAATGTGAGATTTTTGGTATCTGGAAGAAAAGATGATGTGAGCCCTTCACTTCTGAAAGCTATAAAAAAGCTTGAAGATAAAAGCAAAAATAATACAGGTCTTACATTGAATATAGCATTTAATTATGGAGGCAGGGCTGAGATAGTAGATGCTGTAAATTCTATTCTTAAGTCAGGGATAGATAATTTAGCTGAAGAAGATTTTTCAAAATATTTGTATAATAACATACCAGATCCCGAATTATTAGTAAGGACAAGTGGAGAATTAAGAATATCAAACTTTTTATTGTGGCAGATAGCATATTCAGAAATATATATTACTGATGCTCTATGGCCAGATTTTGATGAGAAAGAGTTAGATAAAGCTATAGAGAGTTATAATGGAAGAGACAGAAGATTTGGAGGAGTAAAAAATGCTTAGTAGAATAATGGTAGCCATAGTGGGGATACCACTGCTTATCTACATATTATATCATGGAGGTTTTCCTTTGCTTCTCTTTGTAAATGTGATTGTAGGTATGGGAGCTTATGAATTTTATAACATGGCAGAAATGGGAGGGAAAAAGCCTCACAAAGCAGCAGGGATAGTTGGAGCTCTTCTTATTCCTAATGTGTTGTTTTTTAATGAGTTAGGAACATTATCAATAGATGTAGCAGGGTTATTAGCTTTTTTTGTCATATTCCTTATAGGATATAGAGTACTGGAAAATAAAGTAGAAAATGCAAGTGTTGATATAGGAGAAACTATTTTAGGTGCACTATATATTTCAGTGCTTTTTTCTCATGTAATCTTAATAAGCTTCCTTCCAAATGGAGGAAAATGGCTTTTAACAGCTCAAATAATGGTTTGGGTATGTGACAGTTTTGCGTATTTTACAGGAATGGCTATTGGAAGAAAGATATTTAACAGAGGGTTCAGTAGTATAAGTCCAAAAAAATCTATTGAGGGATCAATAGGAGGAACTGTATTTACAATAATTTCTTTGTATTTTCTTGAAAAATATTTCCATCTTCTTAACAATAGAGAACTTGGAATGTCTAATATAATAATAATAGGAATATTTATCAGTGTAATAGCTCAAATTGGAGATTTAGGAGAGTCTATGTTTAAAAGAGAGTTCAAGGTAAAGGATTCAGGAACTATTCTTAAAGGACATGGAGGAATATTGGACAGATTTGACAGTATGCTTTTTGTAGCACCTACTGTATATTATCTTCTAAAATTTATAGTGTTGTAATATAATATCATTGGGTGAAAGGATATTTCTATTCGCCCAATTTTTTTCATAGGAGGAATTTAAAAAGTGAAAAGAATAGTTGTATTAGGATCTACTGGAAGTATAGGGACTAATGCTTTGGAAGTAATAAAAAATGCAGAAGGGAAGTTTAAAGTGATAGCTCTAAGTGGGCATAGAAATCATAAACTTCTTTTGGAACAGATAAGGGAATTTACTCCAGAATGTGTAGCAGTAGGAACAGAAGAAGGATATAAAGAGATTAAAGCAGAGTTTCCTAATATGAGGGTATATTTAGGAGATGAAGGATTAAAAGAACTTGCAATGCTGAAAGATTATGATATACTTCTTACTGCTGTCAGTGGAGCAGTAGGAATAGAAGCAACTGTTGAAGGAATAAAAAATAGTAAAAGAATAGCTCTTGCCAATAAAGAAACTATGGTAGCTGCTGGGTCGTATATAAATCGTCTTTTAACAGAGTATCCAAAATCTGAAATAATTCCTGTAGACAGTGAGCATTCAGCTATATTTCAATCTTTATTAGGTGGAAAGAAAAAAGAAGTTGAAAAGATAATAATAACTGCTAGTGGAGGAACTTTCAGAGGAAAGAAAAAAGAAGAGCTGGAAAAAGTAAAAGTGGAAGACGCTTTAAAACATCCAAACTGGTCTATGGGTAAAAAAATAACTATAGACTCATCATCACTTGTAAATAAAGGACTTGAAGTAATAGAAGCTCATGAACTTTTTGGAGTTGATTATGATCATATAGATGTTTTAGTACATCCTCAAAGTGTAATACATTCAATGGTACAGTTTAAAGATAAAGCTGTAATAGCACAGCTTGGAGCACCAGATATGAAGCTGCCAATACAGTATGCTTTTACATATCCAAAGAGAGAGTCAAATTCTGTATTTGAAACACTTGATTTTATGAAAATGTCTACTCTTACATTTGAAAAGGTGGATAATGAGACTTTTAAAGGGGTAGAGCTTGCTTATAGAGCAGGGAGAACTGGAAAATCTATGCCAGCTGTATTTAATGCAGCTAATGAAGTGGCAGTAGAACTGTTTATGAAAGGGAAAATAGGATTCCTTACTATATATGAAATAATAGAAGGAGCTATGGACAGGCATGAGCCAGTGGAAATCAACAGTGTAGAAACAGTTAAGACTGTAGATGGAGAAACAAGAAACTGGGTATATACAGAGTATGGAAAATAGAAAGGAGAACTGAAATGGGAAAACTTATAGTTATAGAGGGAACAGATTCCAGCGGAAAAGAAACACAAACAAAAAAGTTGTTTGAAAGACTTCTGGCAGAAAAATATAATGTAAAAAAAATATCATTTCCAAACTATGACAGCCCTGCATGTGAACCAGTGAAAATGTATCTGGCAGGAAAATTTGGAGAAGATGCAATGAAAGTAAATCCTTATCCTGTATCAATGATGTATGCCATAGATAGATATGCTTCTTATAAAATGGATTGGGAAAAGTTCTATAAAGAAGAAGGGATAATAGTAACAGACAGATATGTTACATCTAATATGGTACATCAGGCATCTAAGATAGCAACTGAAGATGAAAAGTCTGTATATTTAGATTGGCTAGATGAGTTGGAATATGACAAAATGGATATTCCAAGACCTGACCTTATTATATTTCTGAATATGCCTACAGAGATGGCATTAAAACTTATGGAAGAAAGAAATAATAAAATAACTGGAGAACAGAAAAAAGATATTCATGAAAGAGATGCAGCTTATCTGGAAAAATCTCATGCAAATGCTTGCAGCATAGCAGAGAAATATGGATGGAAAGAGATAAAATGTACAGATGGAGACAGACTGAAAACTATTGATGAAATAGGAGAAGAGGTATATAAATTAGTCAGAAATATCATCTGATAGACGGAGGAAATAATGAACATATTAATAGCTATTCTGGTCTTGGGGATAATAATATTTATACATGAACTTGGACATTTTCTTACAGCTAAATTTTTCAAAATGCCTGTAAGTGAATTTTCAATTGGAATGGGACCACAAGTGTACTCATACGAGACAATGAAAACAACATATTCCTTCAGAGCTATTCCTCTTGGAGGATTTGTAAATATAGAAGGAATGGAAGTAGGAAGTGAAGTAGAAGATGGATTTAACAGCAAACCACCTTTAGCGAGATTTGTAGTGCTTTTTGCAGGAGTTTTTATGAATTTTCTTCTTGCGTTTATATTAATTTTCACTATGATTTATTCAAATGGAAAGTATATTCAGAACAAAGAACCTGTAATAGGAAATGTGCTTTCAGAAAGTAAAGGAAGCAAAGTTATTTTTCCTAAAGATAAGATATTGAAAATAGATGGAGTAAATATTAAAGAGTGGAACGATATAAGTAAGGCACTTGCTGAAAAGGATCCAAAGACACCTATACAAGTGGAGTTGGAAAGAGCAGGAGAAATAAAAAATGTAGATCTTGAATTAACAGAAGATCCAGAGAGTAAGAGATATATAGTAGGAATACTTCCTGAATATACTATAGAAAAATATGGAGCATTGGAAGCAGCAAGAATGAGTCTTTTTAGTTTTGAAAAAATATTTTCTGATACTCTTGGAGGACTTAAACTTATTGTAAGCGGAAAAGTAAAATCAGAGGAAATAAGTGGTCCTATTGGTATAATAAAAGTAGTAGGAGATGCATCTAAAGAAGGTGTAGGAATATTGGTATGGTTGACTGCACTTTTATCAGTAAATGTAGGAATTTTAAACCTTATGCCCTTACCAGCTTTGGACGGTGGAAGGATACTTTTTGTTATTTTAGAACTAATAGGCATGAAAGTAAATAAAAAGTTTGAAGAAAGATTACACACTGCGGGAATGCTAATTCTTTTTGCATTTATTTTTTACATAACAGCCAATGATATTTTTAATTTGACAAGATAGCTGTAATTCAGGGGTCTAACATAATATACTATAAATTATAAAAAATAGTCTTGAAAAAATACAGATTATCTATTATAATACATTATAATAGAAAATCATAAATTGTGAATTATTTTTGAAAGATATATAAAATAGGGAGGCCAAAATATGAAGAATGCTATATTAGCTATTTCAGAAAGAAAAGAAACTTTAAAACAAATAAGAAAAGAACTTTCAGAACAATATGAGATCATAACATTCAATAATCTTCTAGATGCACTAGATATGCTGAGAGAGAGTGATTTTGATATCGTTTTATTGGACGAATATCTAACATGGTTCAATTTTGCAGAGGCAAAAAGAAAATTGAATGGAATTGGAAAAGATTTTGTTGTTGTAGGATTATTAGACGATGAAACTGAAGAAGTACTTCAAGAATTAAGAAATGCAGATATTTACAACTATTTAATGAAACCAGTAGAATTAAGAGAAATGAACAGAATTATAATGCCAGCTCTTAAAAATCTGGAAATATTGAAGGAAAAAAGAAAACTTGAAGAGAAACTATTAAGCACAGAAGAAGAAAGTGAAATAGTAGGACAATCTTCAAGAATTAAGGATGTAAAAAATCTTATAGAAAAAGTGGCTGAAAGTGATCTTACAGTTCTTATTACAGGTGAGAACGGAATTGGAAAAGAGCTTGTAGCTAAAGAAATATACAAGAAAAGCGACAGAAGAAAAAATAACTATATAGTAGTAAGCTGTGCATCTATGCCAGAAGAAACTATGGAAAGAGAACTTTTCGGATTTGAAAGAGGGGCATTTACAGGAGCTAACTCTAGTAAAAAAGGACTATTAGAAGAAGCAGATGGAGGAACTATGTTCCTTGATGATATTTCAGCTATGGATATCAAAACTCAAGCTAAACTTTTAAGAGTAATTGAATATGGAGAATTAAGAAGAGTTGGAGGAAATAAGACTAGAAGAGTGGATGTAAGATTCATTGTAGCTAGTGATAAAGATCTTAAAGATGAGACTGAAAAAGGAAAATTCAGAAAAGATCTATACCATAGATTGACTGTATTCCCAATTGAAGTTCCACCATTAAGAGACAGAAAAGAAGATGTACCTCTTCTTGCTAACTACTTCTTAAATAAAATAGTAAGAGAACTTCATAGAGATACTCCAGTTATTTCAGGAGAAGCTATGAAATATTTAATGGAATATTCATATCCTGGAAATATCAGAGAACTTAGAAATATGATAGAAAGAATGGTAATTCTTTCTACTGATAAAATAATAGGTGTAGAAGATCTTCCTCTTGAAATAAAAATGAAATCTGATACAGTTGAAAATAAAACAGTAGTAGGAGTAGGACCATTAAAAGATATTCTTGAACAAGAAATCTATAGTCTTGCAGATGTTGAGAAAGTTGTTATAGCTATAGCTCTTCAAAAAACTAGATGGAATAAACAAGAAACTTCTAAACTTCTTGGAATTGGAAGAACTACTCTTTATGAAAAAATTAGAAAATATGGTTTAGATTTTAAATAGAGAGCAATGAAATAGACAACAGTAAAGAACTAACTAAAAGAAGGGGGAAAATTATCAGTTTTGACTGGTAATACATTGATTATGGCAATTAGAAAATTTCGTAAACAAATGAAACCTATTATCTGGTTGGTAACTATCCTTATGGTATTAGGTGGAGGATATGCTACTTTATCAAGTATCATAGGAAGCATGAGCAATGGTCATTCAAACTATGCTTTTAAGCTGAATGGAAATAAAATATCTAAATTTGAGGTAGAAAAAACAAAAGCTACTATGATTGATGGATATTCTAGATATCTAGGGGATAAAGTGGATAGAAGTCTTATAGATATTTTAGCTTTTGATGAAGTTGTAAATAAAAATCTTACATTAGAAATGGCTGACAAATTAAAAGTTAAAGTTTCTAATGGAGATGTAAATGATCAATATGATAAAATAGAAAATTCTATAGGAAATAGAGATCAGTTTAAAAGAATGCTTCAGGTACAGGGATACACTAAGAATACTTTCAAAAAAGAATTGAAAGATAATCTTACTGTAGAGCAAACTCTTGCAAAGATTCAAGAGGGAATTAATCCTACTGATGAAGAAATTAATAAATATTATGAAGATAATCTATATACTAGATTTTCTGGAAAACCTTTGTCTGATGTAAAAAATGAAGTAATAACTGATTTAAAACAAACTAAGGGAATAGAAGAATATGTTCTTCTTCTTGATAAAGCTAGAAAAAATATGAAACTGGAAAATGTTTCACAAGAATATAAAGCATATGTTGAAAGAAATGAAATGGAAGAGGATGGATTTGCAGTATCTAATATAGAGATGGCAAAAAGAACTCTAAATAATCTTTTTATTACTAATGGTGATAGAGATAAAGCCAGAGAATTGTCTAAAGAATATTACAGAGCTCAAATAAAATTGGCTAAAATAGCTATAGAGAGAGGAATAACAGTGGATGAAACACTTCCTCTTGATTATAAATTCGAAGAATATAAAAAAGGACTTTTTGAAAATATAAAAAATTCATTAAATCCTAGTGATGCTCAGTTAAAAGAATACTTTGAAAAAAATAAGCTCGTTTATGATACTTTTCCAAGTTCTGATTCATATATAGCTATTTTAAAAGTTGATGCTTCAGCAGAAGATAAAGCAGCAGCAAAAGCAAAGGCAGAAGAACTTTTAAAAACTCTTACTCCTGAAAATTTTGCAGAGGTAGCTAAAAAGAATTCTGATGGACCAAGTTCACCAAATGGTGGAGATTTAGGATGGTTTTCTAAAAAAGACATGGTTGAACCTTTTCAAAAAGCTGTATTCTCAGGAGAAGTTGGAAAAATATATCCACAACCTGTAGAAACTATATTTGGAGAGCATTTGATATATATAGAAGATAGAAAAGATGATGAAGAAAGAGCAAAAGCAAGTCATATTCTTATTGTTCCTAAAGTATCAGAAGCAACTATTAATATCAAAAAAGCTGAAATAGAAGCAGTAAAAGAAAAACTGGCAAATGGAACAGTTAATTTTGAAACTCTTTCTAAAGAAAATAAGGATGTACTTCAAAGCAGTTTATTTTCTAAGATAGATGATACTGGGTATATTCCAGGATTGGGATATAATGAAGCACTTACAAAATTAATATTTGATGCTCCTTTAAATAAAGTTCAAACAGCTCTTATTGAGGATAAATTCTATATCTTCAAAAAAACAAATGAAGTAAAATACAAAGCAGCTGATTTTAATGAACTTAAAGACAGAGTTAAAGATGATTATCTGAATTCAAAAACTCAAGAAGAGCTTAAAAAGCTTATTTAGGTAATTGATATACAAAAAGAGAATGACCTAAAACTTTATTTTGGGTTACTCTCTTTTTTATATTCTTAAGGAAAAAAATTTGATTATTTCTAAAAAATGTATTATACTAAAGAATAACGGAAAAATATTTTCTGTATTTTTAACGAATATACAACTTTTTATTTTCAGAATAAGGATATATAAAAAAGGGAGATTACCATGAGGAAATTGAAAATTGAGCATAAGAATGAAAATGAAACAGTGATTACAAGTGAGATATAAGTCTGAAGACATAGATATGCTGATAGAAAGCCTCAGAATAGAAGAGGTAGTCGGCGAATTTGTAGAACTGAAAAAATCAGGCTCAAGTTATAAGGGGCTTTGCCCTTTTCATCAAGATACCTCTCCTTCTTTTATGGTCAGCCCAAGCAAAAATATATGCAAATGTTTTGTTTGTGGAGCTGGTGGAAATCCTATAAAATTTTATTCTGAATATAAAAAGATAAGTTTTATAGAAGCTGTTGAAGAACTTTCTAAAAAATATGGAATACCAATAAAAGGTACCAGAAATAGCAAAAAAAATAATGAGAATTATGATAAATATTATAAAATAATGGAAGATGCCCACAATTTTTTTAAAGAATATATCTTTTCCAATGGTGGAAGAGAAGCTATGGAATATCTGGCAGCTAGAAAACTCAATCCAAAGATCATAAAAGATAATGAACTGGGCTTTGCCCCAAATAAGTGGAATGAACTTAATGATCATCTTATCAGCAAGGGATATGAATTAAAAGATCTCATTGCATTAGGTCTTGTGAAAGAGAGTGAAAATGGGCAGTATGATGTATTCAGGAATAGGATTATATTTCCAATCTACTCTCCAACTGGAAAAATAATAGCCTTTGGAGGAAGAACTCTTGAAAATAATAAAGAGGTTCCTAAATATATAAACTCACCAGATACACCTATCTTTAAAAAAGGTAAGAATTTATATGGACTAGAACGTGGAAGCATGATTAAGAAAAAAAATTATGCTATGCTCATGGAAGGTTATATGGATGTACTGTCAGGGTATTTATATGGATTTGATGTAGCCCTGGCTCCTTTGGGAACAGCATTAACTGAGGAACAAGGAAAACTTCTAAAAAGATATACTTCTAATATAATACTTTCTTTTGATTCAGATGCAGCAGGGCAGTCAGCAACGGAAAGATCTGGAATGATACTAAAAACGTTAGGTTTTAATATCAGAGTTCTGGTTCTTGAAGGAGCGAAGGATCCTGATGAATATTTAAAGCTGTATGGAAAAGAAAGCTTTTTAAAGTGTGTGAAAAATTCTGTTGAAATATTTGATTTTTTATTTAAATATTATTCAAAAGAATACGATCTAAGCAACATGATGTCTAAGCAGAATTTTATAAACAGATTTAAAGAATTTTTTCAAAGTGTAGATACAGATCTTGAGAAAAGTTTGTACTTAGACAAATTGTCTAAACAGTTAAATATTGAAAAAGATATACTTAAAGAGACTTTGATAGATAAAAATAGAAAAAAATCAAGGAAAATAGAAGAAGTTTCAGAAAATATAAGTATATCAAGAGAAGAAGCAGCAAGTAAATTAGAAGAGCTTACACTTGGACTTATACTGGCTAAAAATGAATATTTTGAATATTTTAAAAATAAAAATATAAAAGGATCTTTGACTAGAAAAGTTTTTCAATATCTTAAAGAAAGAGATGAAGAATCAAATATAGTGAGAGAGCTTAAAGATAACGTTGAATTGACAAAAGCTGAAACAGATGAGTGGGAAATTGTAATCTGTATGGCTATAAATGATTTTTCTAGTGAAGAGAGAACAAATAAGTTATTAGAGGAGATATTTATCTCTTGGTTTAGAATAGAATTGAAAGAAAAACAAAGGAATAGAGAAAATATTAGTAAAACGATAGGGCTTAAAAGCATTGAATTAAAATTGAATGCAGCTGATGGTTTCTCAAAAATACTGGATATATATAAAGAATATGAAGAAATAGTTAATCTATAATTTTTTTAGAGGAGGCTTCAAATAATGAGAGAGTTTATAAAAAATGAGAAGGTTCTTTCTTTAGTCAGAAAAGCGATGGAAAATAAGTTTATAACTTATGAAGAGATAAATGAGGAATTAAAAAGTGATTTTCCAGTAGAAAAAATTGAGCAGCTGATAACAGGAATGATGGAACAAGGGATCGAGATTGTAAGACAAGAAGATCTGGAAAAAGAAAAGAAACTTGCAGCATCTTTGAAAAAAGATAAAGATAAGGACAAAGATAAAGATGAAGAACCTATTTCAAAAACTCAAGATAAAGAGGAATTTCCTGATGAAGATGAAATAGATGACCTTTTAGAAGAGAGAACAGAAGATTTAGATGACTTTGAACATTTCAACCCAGAAGAATTGGAGGAAATAAATGAAGATGAACTTGTAAGTGATGATTTGTTTAATCTTTCAGGGGATATGAAAGTAGATGAACCTATTAAAATGTATCTTCGTGAAATAGGACAGATTCCACTTCTTAGTCATGATGAAGAATTAGAATATGCTAAGAGAGCATTAGAAGGAGACGACTGGGCAAGTAAACAGCTGATAGAGGCAAACCTTAGACTAGTTGTAAGTATAGCTAAAAAACATACTAATAGAGGTCTTAAACTTCTTGATCTGATTCAAGAGGGAAATATAGGGCTGATGAAAGCAGTTGAAAAATTTGAATACAGTAAAGGATATAAATTTTCTACATATGCTACTTGGTGGATAAGACAAGCTATAACAAGAGCTATTGCTGACCAGGGTAGAACAATAAGAATACCAGTACACATGATAGAAACTATCAACAAGATAAAAAAAGAAGCAAGAATTTATTTGCAAGAAACAGGTAAAGATGCTACTCCAGAAGTTTTAGGTGAAAGATTGGGAATGGAAGTAGACAAGGTAAAAGCTATTCAGGAAATGAACCAAGATCCGATATCTCTTGAAACTCCAGTAGGAAGTGAAGAAGATAGTGAATTAGGAGACTTTGTTGAAGATCATAAAATGCTTAATCCATACGAACTTACAAATAGATCTCTTCTTAGAGAGCAGCTTAATGGGGTATTAAATACTCTTAGCAGCAGAGAAGAAAGAGTATTGAGATATAGATATGGTCTAGATGATGGATCACCAAAAACTCTGGAAGAAGTAGGAAAAATATTTAAAGTAACAAGAGAGAGAATAAGACAGATAGAAGTCAAAGCCTTGAGAAAACTTAGACATCCAAGCAGAAGAAAAAAACTGGAAGACTTTAAAGTGTAATAATTTGAGGGAGCCCCAAAAGATAAATAAAATTTATTTGGGGATTCCCTCATTTTTGACTGCAAATATTATGGAGGGAACATGCAGGTATTAAGTATCAAAGAATTAGAAAAAGATATAATAACTAATTTAAGAGAAGAAGATGATTTTAGAGAATTTTTAAATGAAAATTCAAATAAAGAGTTAAAATTTGATAATCATTATACTGGATCAAAAGAACTTGAAGAAATGGATGAATTTGCAGAAGAAACTGTTATTGATTACTTAGAAGAACTTTCTAATATGGAAGTAATAAGTGATGAAGATGAGAATAATTATCTAAAAGATTTAAGAGAGGCTGATAAAGAAAAAGTAATAGTGAAAAATCTTAATGAAGTGGCATCTATAGCTTTTAATTATGTAAAGAATGGAATAGCGTATATGGATGTAGTGCAAGAGGGAACAGTAGGGCTTATAAAAGCTGTTGATTATTTTGATCCTGATAGAAATGGAGATTTTAAAAATTATTCAAAATATTGGATAGCTAGAGAAATAGTTCTGTATATTGAAAATAAAGTAGCAGATATTAGAAATGAATTTAAGAATTTTTTCAAAAATAAAAAAGAAAATTTTGGAAAAGAACATCATCATGAACATGAAGAAGAAATGCATCATGATGAAGTGTACTTGAAAGAAGAAGACCTTCTTCCTACTGTTGAAGCTATTGAAAAAAGAGAAAAAATGGTAGAAAAAAGAATAGACTTTTTCTCTTTGGAAAATAGATTGAGTGAAAGACAGATAGAAGTACTAAACTATTATTTTGGATTTGGAAAAGATAAAAGATATTCTATCTTTGAAATAGAAGATGTGTTAAAATTAGAGAGTGGACAGGGAGAAAATTTGTTTCAAAGTGCTCTTTTGATACTTTCAACAGTAGAAGGGAAGATGTTTTTATGATAACTAAAGATATAATCAACTTTCTGGAGGAAAAATATCCTAGAAGTAATGCAGAAGAATGGGATAATGTAGGTTTGCTAGTAGGAAATAATAAAAAAGATGTAAAAAAAATACAGTTGTCTATAGATGCTACAGAAAAAGCTGTAGATTATGCAGCTCAAAATAATGTGGATATGATAGTAACTCATCATCCTCTAATATTCAAGCCGTTAAAATCTATTGTAATGTCTGAACTTTCTGGGAGAAAAATTATTAAACTTATAGAAAATGGGCTAAATCTATATTCTATACATACTAATTTGGATTCCTCAAAAGATGGATTAAATGATTATATTCTTGAACTGTTGGAAGTAAAAAAATATAAGATAATAGACATAAATGCAAATGATGAAACAGCTGGAATAGGAAGGATGTATACACTGGAAGAAAAAATAACTATTTTGGAATATGCTGATTTTATTAAAACAAAAATGAAAATAAAAAATGTAAGAGTAATAAGTAATGATCTAAAGTCAAAAGTGAAAAAAATAGCTTTAATCAATGGTTCAGGAATGAGTTATTGGAGAAAAGTTAAATCTTTGGGAGCAGATCTTTTTATAACTGGAGATATAGGTTATCATGATGCTTTAGATGCTAAAGAAAGTGGACTGCATCTTATAGATATTGGACACTTTGAAAGTGAAAATTGTTTCTCAGAACTTTTAAAAAAGAATTTAGAGGAGATAGGATTGGAAGTGTTAATATTTAATGATGGTCCTGTTTTTGAAAATTATTAAGGAGAAAACCGTGAAAAAGACTTTTTTTATAATAGGACTACTAACAATATTTAATATTTCTTTTGCCAAACTCAATGACAATTTAAAGATTTTTTCTCAAGATGAAAAAATAAAAGTAGAAAGTAAAATAACTGAATTGGAAGATAAAAGAAAACTTCATATATATGTAAATACACTTCCAACTGATGAGGGATTCAGTGTAGCAGATCCAGAAAAAATTATTATATTAAATATAAAAAAAGATGATTCTGGAAAGAGTAAAATTGAATTAAGTTTTTCGAAAGATATAAATGTAGAAGAATGTCAAGAAGGAATAAATCTTGTTTTAGAAAATGCTGAAAATACTCTGTCTAAAGGAGAAGCGGGAAATTATGCTGTAGAGGTTTTAGATGGAATTGATGGAGTATTAGATAAAATTGATGTAGAAGAACCAATAGTTGTAGAAGAAGAAATTGTAGATGGAGAAAAAAATACATTTTTTATAGGAATGGGTATTGCATTTTTTATAATATTTGCTATTATATTAAGAGTGCTCTTTGTAAAGAAAAAAAGAGATAGTCAAAAAGAAAAATCAAAATAGAAAACAAATTTTTTAAGGTATTAGAGTTGATCGCTGCTTGAGTAATCAAGGAGAGGAAAGTCCGGGCTCCGCAGAGCAAGAGGGCAGTTAACGACTGCTAAAGGTAACTTTAAGGAAAGTGCCACAGAAAATAAACCGCCATATTTATATGGTAAGGGTGAAAAGGCGGTGTAAGAGACCACCAGTTCCTCAGGAGACTAAGGAAGCTAGGTAAACCCCCTCTGGAGCAAGGCTAAATAGGAAAGTATAAAGGGCTGCTCGTCCTCTTTCAGGGTAAGCTGCTTGATACCATAAGTAATTATGGGGCTAGATAAATGATCATCAAATACAAAACCCGGCTTATTTAATGCCTTAAAAATTTTTTTAAAAAAAGTAAAAAAAATGTTGACGGAATCTAAAAATTATGGTATTATAATTCTTGTCCACGAGAAAAGGGGACGGAAAAGAAAAACAATAAAAAAGGACATTAACAACAGAATAGAGAGAGATGAAAAAATCAACAAACAATAAATAAGTGTAAACAATCAGTTATATAACTGAGTAAATAGATTGAACGAAGAGTTTGATCCTGGCTCAGGATGAACGCTGACAGAATGCTTAACACATGCAAGTCTACTTGATCCTTCGGGTGAAGGTGGCGGACGGGTGAGTAACGCGTAAAGAACTTGCCTTACAGACTGGGACAACATTTGGAAACGAATGCTAATACCGGATATTATGATTGGGTCGCATGATCTGGTTATGAAAGCTATATGCGCTGTGAGAGAGCTTTGCGTCCCATTAGTTAGTTGGTGAGGTAACGGCTCACCAAGACGATGATGGGTAGCCGGCCTGAGAGGGTGAACGGCCACAAGGGGACTGAGACACGGCCCTTACTCCTACGGGAGGCAGCAGTGGGGAATATTGGACAATGGACCAAAAGTCTGATCCAGCAATTCTGTGTGCACGATGAAGTTTTTCGGAATGTAAAGTGCTTTCAGTTGGGAAGAAGTCAGTGACGGTACCAACAGAAGAAGCGACGGCTAAATACGTGCCAGCAGCCGCGGTAATACGTATGTCGCAAGCGTTATCCGGATTTATTGGGCGTAAAGCGCGTCTAGGCGGCTTAGTAAGTCTGATGTGAAAATGCGGGGCTCAACCCCGTATTGCGTTGGAAACTGCTAAACTAGAGTACTGGAGAGGTAGGCGGAACTACAAGTGTAGAGGTGAAATTCGTAGATATTTGTAGGAATGCCGATGGGGAAGCCAGCCTACTGGACAGATACTGACGCTAAAGCGCGAAAGCGTGGGTAGCAAACAGGATTAGATACCCTGGTAGTCCACGCCGTAAACGATGATTACTAGGTGTTGGGGGTCGAACCTCAGCGCCCAAGCTAACGCGATAAGTAATCCGCCTGGGGAGTACGTACGCAAGTATGAAACTCAAAGGAATTGACGGGGACCCGCACAAGCGGTGGAGCATGTGGTTTAATTCGACGCAACGCGAGGAACCTTACCAGCGTTTGACATCCCAAGAAGTTAACAGAGATGTTTTCGTGCCTCTTCGGAGGAACTTGGTGACAGGTGGTGCATGGCTGTCGTCAGCTCGTGTCGTGAGATGTTGGGTTAAGTCCCGCAACGAGCGCAACCCCTTTCGTATGTTACCATCATTAAGTTGGGGACTCATGCGAGACTGCCTGCGATGAGCAGGAGGAAGGTGGGGATGACGTCAAGTCATCATGCCCCTTATACGCTGGGCTACACACGTGCTACAATGGGTAGTACAGAGAGCTGCAAACCTGCGAGGGTAAGCTAATCTCATAAAACTATTCTTAGTTCGGATTGTACTCTGCAACTCGAGTACATGAAGTTGGAATCGCTAGTAATCGCAAATCAGCTATGTTGCGGTGAATACGTTCTCGGGTCTTGTACACACCGCCCGTCACACCACGAGAGTTGGTTGCACCTGAAGTAACAGGCCTAACCGTAAGGAGGGATGTTCCGAGGGTGTGATTAGCGATTGGGGTGAAGTCGTAACAAGGTATCCGTACGGGAACGTGCGGATGGATCACCTCCTTTCTAAGGAGATCATTTCTCTTTCTCTATTCTATTGATAATGTTCTTACAGCGTATTAAGCGCTGGATAACTTATCAAATGGACATTGGAAACTATATAGTAGATTAAATACAATTTTAACTCTTGTTTATATAAACAGAGTTAGCTGTCAATCAAATTAAACAAAAACAAAATAGGTTAAAATAATTAAGGGCACACAGGGAATGCCTAGGTAGTAAGAGCCGATGAAGGACGTGGTAAGCTGCGATAAGCTTGGGTTAGCTGCAAACGAGCGCCAACCCCAAGATTTCCGAATGGAGCAATCTGCTAAGATGGAGTCTTAGCACGAAAGAGGGTACCGAGTGAACTGAAACATCTAAGTAACTCGAGGAAAAGAAAGTAAAAACGATTCCCCAAGTAGCGGCGAGCGAACGGGGATGAGCCTAAACCATATAAGTGTCAAGGATACAGCCGTTGCTTATATGGGGTTGTGGGAAGAACGTTTGAAGAACTGTAAGATATTCAACATATCTAATGACCGAACTGGAACTAGTTGGAAAGCTAGATCGTAGAAGGTGATAATCCTGTACAGGTAAACTCATTAGAATGTATGTTCTCTCCCAAGTAACATGGAACACGAGGAATTCTGTGTGAATCTGCGAGGACCATATCTCGTAAGGCTAAATACTCTTACTAACCGATAGCGTATAGTACCGTGAGGGAAAGGTGAAAAGAACCCCGGGAGGGGAGTGAAATAGAACCTGAAACTGTGTGCTTACAAGCGGTCAGAGCTCTTCGGAGTGATGGCGTGCCTTTTGGAGAATGATCCTGCGAGTTACGTTCAGTGGCGAGGTTAAGTATAACGGAGCCGAAGGGAAACCGAGTCTGAACAGGGCGACATAGTCGCTGGGCGTAGACGCGAAACCTGGTGATCTAAGCCTGTCCAGGGTGAAGCTGTGGTAAGACACAGTGGAGGCCCGAACTCACCGCCGTTGAAAAGTTGGGAGATGAGGTAGGTTTAGGGGTGAAAAGCCAATCGAACTAGGAGATAGCTCGTTCTCTCCGAAATGCATTTAGGTGCAGCCTTGAGTGTTTAATTATGGGGGTAGAGCACTGAATGAACTAGGGGGCATATTGCTTACTGAATTCAATCAAACTCCGAATACCATAATTCAAAGCTCAGGAGTGAGACTATGGGAATTAACTTCCATTGTCAAAAGGGAAACAACCCAGACCACCAGCTAAGGTCCCTAATTATAACTAAGTGGGAAAGGAGGTGGAGATTCACAAACAACCAGGAGGTTGGCTTAGAAGCAGCCATACCTTTAAAGAGTGCGTAATAGCTCACTGGTCGAGAGTCTCTGCGCCGACAATGTAACGGGGCTAAGTTATAAACCGAAGCTGTGGAATTGCGTAAGCAATTGGTAGGAGAGCGTTCTGTAGGCCGTTGAAGGAGAAGCGTAAGCAACTCTGGAGGTATCAGAAGTGAGAATGCAGGAATAAGTAGCGAGAAAGGGGGCGAGAATCCCCCTCGCCGGAAGACCAAGGTTTTCAGGGTAAAGCTTGTCTTCCCTGAGTAAGCCGGGACCTAAGCCGAGGCTAAAATGCGTAGGCGAATGGAAAACAGATTAATATTTCTGTGCCAGTTATATTTTGTGATGGAGGGACGCAGAAGGGTATGTGCGCGGGAGAACGGAAGTTCCCGTAAAAGCATGTAGAGTGGTCTAGTAGGAAAATCCGCTAGATTAGACTTGAGGTGTGATATATAGTCGTAAGATGAATGCACAAATCCCACGCTGCCGAGAAAAGCTTCTAACGTTAAGGTATAACTGCCCGTACCCGAAACCGACACAGGTGGTCAGGATGAGAAATCTAAGGCGGACAGGCTAACTCTCGTTAAGGAACTCTGCAAAATTGCCCCGTAACTTTGGGAGAAGGGGTGCCCCTGGATGTTAACAGCTACGCGCTGTAAAGCATTTGGGGGTCGCAGTGAAGAGGCTCAAGCAACTGTTTAACAAAAACACAGGTCTATGCTAAGCTGTAAGGCGATGTATATGGGCTGACACCTGCCCAGTGCCGGAAGGTTAAGAGGAGGAGTGAGAGCTCCGAATTGAAGCCCCG
The DNA here is from genome assembly GCF_003019675.1 of Fusobacterium ulcerans. Taxonomy (NCBI): domain Bacteria; kingdom Fusobacteriati; phylum Fusobacteriota; class Fusobacteriia; order Fusobacteriales; family Fusobacteriaceae; genus Fusobacterium; species Fusobacterium ulcerans. The sequence continues at coordinate 1,494,247 of NZ_CP028105.1, forward strand.
GTGAACGGCGGCCGTAACTATAACGGTCCTAAGGTAGCGAAATTCCTTGTCGGGTAAGTTCCGACCTGCACGAATGGTGTAATGATTTGAGCGCTGTCTTGACGGGAGGCCTGGTGAAATTGTACTACCGGTGAAGATACCGGTTACCTACAGTAGGACGGAAAGACCCCATGGAGCTTTACTGTAGCTTGGTATTGGGTTTTGGCATTGCATGTATAGGATAGTTGGGAAACTATGAAGATATGGCGCTAGCTGTATTGGAGTTGTCGGTGGAATACCAACCATTCAATGTCGAAATTCTAATCTGTGGTTTGTAGCCACGGAAACAGTGCTAGGTGGGCAGTTTGACTGGGGCGGTCGCCTCCGAAAGAGTAACGGAGGCGTTCAAAGGTTCTCTCAGGTTGGATGGAAATCAACCGCAGAGTGCAATGGCATAAGAGAGCTTAACTGCGAGACTGACGGGTCGAGCAGGTGCGAAAGCAGGACATAGTGATCCGGCGATTCCGAATGGAAGGGTCGTCGCTCAACGGATAAAAGCTACCCTGGGGATAACAGGCTGATTTTGCCCGAGAGTCCATATCGACGGCAAAGTTTGGCACCTCGATGTCGGCTCATCGCATCCTGGGGCTGGAGAAGGTCCCAAGGGTTGGGCTGTTCGCCCATTAAAGCGGTACGTGAGCTGGGTTCAGAACGTCGTGAGACAGTTCGGTCCCTATCCACTGTAGGCGTTAGAATATTGAGAAGATCTGTCCTTAGTACGAGAGGACCGGGATGGACAAACCTCTGATGTACCAGTTGTCACGCCAGTGGCACAGCTGGGTAGTCACGTTTGGAACGGATAACCGCTGAAAGCATCTAAGCGGGAAACCAGCTTCAAGATAAGTATTCTTTAAGACTCCTTCGAGACTAGAAGGTTGATAGGTTGGGGGTGTAAGAGCTGCGAGGCTTTTAGCTGACCAATACTAATAAGTCAAAGTTTTAACCTAAAGATTGAAAGCGCGAAAGCGTATGCTACTATATAGTTTCAAGTGTCTATTAGAAATAATACACACACAGCTTGGTAAGAATAGCTGCGGGGGTACACCTGGTCCCATTCCGAACCCAGAAGTTAAGCCCGTAAACGCTGAAAGTACTTGGAGGGAAGCCTCCTGGGAGGATAGGAACTTGCCAAGCACAAATGTGTGCTTCCTTAGCTCAGTCGGTAGAGCATGCGGCTGTTAACCGCAGTGTCAATGGTTCAAGTCCATTAGGAAGCGCCATTTTTTTATTTTTTGGAAAATTTTTTATAAAGTATAAAATAAGCTATTTCATTCAATATGATATAATATATAGAGAAATATCACAAAGGAGGAATAGTAATGAGTATAATCTCTTGTATCAATGAAAGAAGAAGTATTCGTTCATATAAAGATGAACCAATATCTGAAAAAATAATAAATGAACTTTTAGAATTAGGAACAAAAGCAGCTACAGGATCTGCTATGGAACCATGGGGTTTTGTTGTTATACAAGATAAAGAAGAAATAAAAAAATTATCTGAAGAGATAAAAAAACATCTTGTTGAAAATTTTGATGAATTTCCATATTTGAAGCAATATAAAAACTGGGTAGAAAATCCTAAATACAATGTATTTTATGATGCAGGAACTCTAGTAATAATATATGGGAATACAGATTCGCACTGTAATATTTATGATTGTTCCCTTGTGGCAGGAAATATAATGCTGGGCGCTTATGAAATGGGGATAGGAAGCTGTTGGATAGGTTTTGGCGAATACATACTCAATACAAAAGAATTTAAAGAAAAATATGGAGTACCAGAGAATTATCATGTGGTTTGTCCTTTGACATTAGGTTATATGAAAATAAAACTAAAACCACCTGTAAGAAAGTCTCCTGTAATATTTAATAAAAAATAAATTGAAAGAAGCTATCTAAAATTTTTAGACAGCTTCTTTTTTTAGTTAATCACATTCTATAGAAACAAAAACCATACTTCTTGGATAATATGTAACTTTTATATCTGGAATATCCTGTATATCAAGTTCAGAAGAATAAATTGATACATCAGAATCCTCTTTAAATGATTCCAGGATCTTTTGAGTATTCCAAACAGTATTATTTATAATGAATTTTTTAGATAATGGTTCAATTAAGCGTGAATTTCTGTTTTCTAGTTTTAATATAATATAATTTGCAGAAGAATCACTTTTTAACAGCCATAGGTTAAAATATGGTTTAGTATATATTATATGGTTGTAATTTCTTTGATAGTGTATTGAACTAAAGGAAAGAGATTCAGTAACAGGTCCTTTTATAAGGTCTGATATAGCATGAATGGGTCCCTCTTCTTGAGTAAAAATCATTAAACACCATGGAATACAACACAGGCATCCTAATAAGGTTATAATTTTTTGTGTAAAGGATATTTTCCCGTTTTTTTCTTTTTCCTGATGTAGAAATTCATGTAATCCCAGATATACAAAAACAGTGGGGAATAATGCCATTTCAAATGGAAGAATTATTTTATTCCAAATTAATCCCAGTATTCCAGAATAAATAGGGTATAAAAATAGAGTAATAATAATAATTCCAATAGTAAAAAACAGCAATAACCATAAAATAGTATAAACACTTTTTTTTCTATTATTTTTTAACATATGTATCACCAAGGCTTTTTTATTTTTATTGTTCTTCTATAAATTCTTCGAAAATAAAGTTATTTTCCTCTGTATCATATTTTAATATATAATTTTTTTCAGCTTCTGCTTCAACTTCTATTTTTATTGGACCAGTAGTGGTGGTAGTAGTTTTGGTAAGACCTTTTCTTGTCCAAGAAGCTTCAGCTTCTATAATATTTTTTCCAGGGCGAAGAAAATATCCTAATTTTCTCTTTGCATAGAAATGAACTGGAGCTTCATTATTAATATAGATGATAACTAAAGCATCAGAAAGGTTGCCAAAGGCCAGTCGTGTACTTATCATCATTTTAGCTGAATCAGGATTTTCTTCTAAATAAGATTTAGCTTTTGCTTTATTTTTCTTTAGATATAACATTGTTAATGGGAGACCTATTAAAAGATATACAACACATATTATAAGAATATATCTTCCAGGTCCAGTCAGAAATGTAGAAAAAGAATTTTCCATAAAAACCTGCCTTTCATAATTTGGTATTAAAGTTAAATTAATAAATACTAATTTTTTTATTTATTTCTTTTTGTTGTAGAGATATTTACAGGTTCCTGATCATTGAAACCAAGTGCATCTAATAGTTGCAGATAACGTCCTCTTCCCAGCATACTGCAATCAATAGTTGTTCCATAATCGTTCTCATGAGTTTTAATAGTAAGATCACAAGAACTGTCTCCAGTAGTAGAACGTATCAGAGAATGAAAAGAACATTCACTTATTGTAAAGCTATGAGTTTCCTTTTTGCCACGATAGAAAGTGAGCTTGTCACCATCTATAACAACTCTGATGTTATCAAGAACTACAGCGAAATATGTTCCCCCAAGAAACACTAATGCCCCAAGACCTTTAGAAATAGTTGGAGAAAGGAAAAAATTTGCTATAATTGCTAAAACAAAACCTGCACAAACAGCAAAGAGAACATTCTTCAAAATAACTAAAGGGTTACTTTTAAATTCTTTCATACAGCACCTCCATGTTAGTATAACCTAGTTAGTAGCCATTTTAGCATAAAAAAATTTCTAAAACCACAATAAAATTTTGAAAAGTATACTGTAATATGTTAACTTTATAAAGTTAAAGATATATATTGTGTTATAAAAAAATATTTTAATTAAACATAAATTCTTGATAAAATATTCATAATAGATATTTTCAAAAAGTAAGAAATTGGATTGACATTATCCTGCTAATATGATAAACTATCTAAGTTAAAATGGATATTCCGCTTTAATCAAAATAATTAAATGAATATCTCAAGGAGGAGAAATAATGAAAGAAAAATTAATTCAATTAGTAGAACAAAACTACTTAAGAACTGACATCCCTTCATTTAAAGCTGGAGATACTATTGCAGTATACTACAAAGTAAAAGAAGGAAACAAAGAAAGAGTTCAGTTATTTGAAGGTGTAGTTATCAGAGTAAACGGTGGAGGAATTGCAAAAACTTTCACAGTTAGAAAAGTAACTTCAGGAATAGGAATAGAAAGAATAATTCCTATGAACTCTCCAATGATCGATAAGATCGAAGTATTAAAAATCGGAAGAGTTAGAAGATCTAAACTTTATTACCTTAGAGGACTTTCTGGTAAAAAAGCTAGAATCAAAGAAATCAGAAAATAATAACAGAAGCCAAGGATTTATCCTTGGCTTTTTTCTTTATTTAGGTATTTTTTTTTTTAGATTTATGATAAAATGATTGTATTGGGGAAAAATAAAATTGGAGTGATTGTAGATGGAGAAAAGTAAAATAATACTGAATGGTATTTTCTATGTGATACTGACAGCAATATTTGTGTATATTTTTGTTAAAGAAAAAGCTTTGACAGATACCATAAAAATATATAGAGATAAATTTGCTGACAAGGTCATCATGGTACTTAATATAAAAGGAAAAGTGTTGAGTAAAGGAATCAGATCAACTATAAATTTGGTAGAAACAATAGGAACAGCTCTTATTTTAGTTCTTATCATACAAAAATTTTATCTTGGAAATTTCCTTGTACCTACAGGTTCTATGATACCAACAATAATGCCGAAAGACAGACTTTTTGGTAATATGCTTATTTATAAATTTAGAAAACCTAAAAGAGAAGAGATTATTGTCTTTAAAGAACCTATTCAAAATAAGGTACTTTATACTAAGAGAGTAATGGGACTTCCTGGAGAAACAGTAAATATAAAAAATAACCATCTCTATGTAAATGGTGAAGAGATAACAACTAGAGAGTATACAAATATTGGAGAAATAGGAAATGAGAAATGGATAGTACCTAAAAAAGGTGACACTGTAGAGATAATTCCTGGAAAAGATTATTCAAAATTATTTAGAGAAAATATGATAAATGTTGGAGAAGTACAAAAGTACCTTGTAGATAATCCAGGAGCAGTTGGAGAGATACTTCCAGATCTTGAATTTAGAGTAAATGGAGAAAAAACAGGAATGCTTTTGGATTTGATACATGATTCTAAATATGTAAACAGAATACTTAAAGGTGAAAATGTAGCATTAATATCAGAAAAAGATTATTACCTTGCTCTTGGAGATAATACTAATGGAAGTTATGATTCAAGAATGTGGGGATTTGTAAGTGAAGACAGGATAAAAGGAGAAGCTTTTGTAAGATTCTGGCCGTTGAACAGAATAAAGCTTTTGAAATAGGAGTAAAAATTGATAGAAAAATTAATTGATAGAAAAAATCTTTCAGAAATAGCTGAAATGGAAAAAGAGATATTTTGTAATACAGCATTTTCAGAAAAACAACTGGAAGAGATGGAAGAAATAGATAGATATAGATTTCTTATTGTAAAAAAAGAAGAAAAAATAGCAGGTTATGTGATACTTTATGATAGTGTTGATGTGTGGGAAATAATGAAAATTGCAGTAAAAAAAGAGCATAGAAGAGAAGGTGTTGGGGAAGAACTTTTAAATTATATTTCATCTCTTGGACAGATACCTATAATGCTTGAAGTTAGAGAAAATAATACAGGAGCTATAGAATTTTACAAGAAAAATGGTTTTGAACAGATAGCTACCAGAAAAAACTATTATACTGATACAGGGGAAGCAGCTTACATAATGGTCAAAAATTGATTAATTGATGAAATAGTTTTGTATTATCAAAAATTATGAAAACAAAAACCTATAAATATATAAAAAGGATGGTAAATAAAAAATGAATATGAACATTTATTCAAACCCTTTAGCAGAAAGATATAGTTCAAAGGAGATGCTTGAGAATTTTTCACCTGACAAAAAATTCTCTACTTGGAGAAAGCTTTGGATAGCTTTAGCTGAATCTGAAAAGGAACTAGGATTGCACATAACTGATGAACAGATAGAAGAAATGAAAGCTAATATCTATAATATTGATTATGAACTTGCAGCAAAAAAAGAGTCTGAATTTAGACATGATGTAATGGCACATGTACATACATTTGGGACACAAGCTCCAAAAGCTATGCCTATAATCCACCTTGGTGCTACAAGTGCATTTGTAGGAGATAATACAGATCTTATCCAAATAAAAGATGGACTTGATATAGTTAAAACTAAACTTGTAAATGTAATATCTGAAATGTCAAAATTTGCTGTGGAGTACAAAGATCTTCCAACATTAGGATTTACTCATTTTCAAGCAGCACAATTAACTACAGTAGGAAAAAGAGCCACTCTATGGCTTCAAAGTCTTCTTCTTGACTTGGAAGAACTTGAATTCAGAGAAAAAACTTTAAGATTCAGAGGTGTTAAAGGAACTACTGGAACTCAAGCAAGTTTTAAAGAATTATTTAATGATGACTTTTCTAAAGTAAAAGCTTTAGATGAAAAGATAACAGAAAAAATGGGATTTGATAAAAGATTCCTTGTTACAGGGCAAACTTATGACAGAAAAGTTGATTCAGAAGTAATGAATCTTCTTGGAAATATAGCTCAGTCAGCTCATAAATTTACAAATGATTTAAGACTTTTACAACATTTAAAAGAAGTAGAAGAACCATTTGAAAAAAGTCAGATTGGATCATCAGCTATGGCTTATAAGAGAAATCCAATGAGAAGTGAGAGAATATCTTCTCTTGCAAAATTTGTTATAGCCCTTCAGCAAAGTACAGCTATGACAGCAGCTACTCAATGGTTCGAAAGAACTCTTGACGATTCAGCTAATAAAAGATTGTCACTTCCACAGGCCTTCTTAGCAATAGACGCTATATTGATAATCTGGAAAAATGTTTTAGATGGATTAGTAGTTTATCCAAAAATGATAGAAAAACGTATAATGTCTGAACTTCCATTTATGTCTACAGAGTACATTATAATGGAATGTGTAAAAAATGGTGGAGACAGACAGGAACTTCATGAAAGAATAAGAGTTCACTCTATGGAAGCTGGAAAAATGGTGAAAATAGAAGGAAAGGAAAATGACCTTATTGAGAGAATATTAAATGATAAATACTTTAACTTAGATAAAGATAGATTGCTGGAAATTTTATCACCTAAGAATTTTATAGGTTTTGCACCTGAGCAAACAGAAGAGTTTGTAAATGTAGAAGTAAAACCAATCTTAGAAAGATATAGTGATAAACTAGGAATGGAAGCAGCGTTAAGGGTATAAAGAATGAAAGAAAATAGACGAGAGATATATTTGACAGCATTAGTTCTACTTGCACTGTATCTTTCTCTGGCAGAAAATTTTATTCCAAAACCTTTTCCTTGGATGAAAATAGGATTATCTAATATAGCTGTTTTAATAGCTCTTGAAAAATTTGATTCTAAGCTTGCGATTGAGGTTGTACTGCTTAGAATCTTTATTCAAGCTCTTATGTTAGGAACTCTTTTCACCCCCGGTTTTATAATAAGTTTATCAGCTGGAGGAATAACTACTTTATTTATGGTTGGGCTTTATAAGTTCAGGAAATACCTTTCTCTTTTAGCAATCAGTTCTCTTTCTGCCTTTCTTCACAATATGATTCAGCTTATAGTCGTATATTTTCTGATTTTTAGAAATATCACCCTGTATTCAAAATCTATAATGATGTTTGTATGGGGCTTTTTAGCTATAGGTGTAGTGGCAGGAATAATAACAGGTTTTATTGGAGAAAAATTAAATTTAAGAAGAGGTAATGAATTATGAGAAAATATTTTGGAACAGACGGTATCAGAGGAGAAGCAAACAGAGACCTTACAGTAGATATAGCACTCAGATTAGGTTATGCACTGGGATATTATCTTAAACAGAAAAAAAATAATGGTAAAATAAAAGTCATAATGGGAAGCGACACAAGAAGATCTGGATATATGTTGAGATCAGCTCTTACAGCAGGATTAAACTCTATGGGAGTGGATATAGATTTCGTAGGAGTTATATCTACACCAGCAGTGGCACATATCACTAGAACTAAGGGAGCAGATGCAGGAATAATGATTTCAGCTTCTCACAATCCAGCTAAAGATAATGGAATTAAAGTATTTGGGTCAAATGGATATAAACTTCCAGATGAAACAGAAGCAGAAATCGAAAGATTGATGGATGATTATGCTGAAATAACTAAAGATGCCATAGCTGGAGATGAAGTAGGAAGATTTAAATATGCTGAAGATGAATATTTTCTATATAGAGATCATCTTTTGTCATGTGTAAAAGGTGATTTTACTGGAATGAAAATAATAGTTGATACAGCTAATGGATCAGCTTACAGAATAGCCAGAGATGTATTTTTAGCATTGGGAGCAGAGGTTGTAGTAATAAATGATGCACCTAATGGAAGAAATATTAACGTAAAATGTGGTTCTACACATCCAGAAATACTTGCAAAAGTAGTAGTAGGTTATGAGGCTGATTTGGGATTGGCATATGATGGAGATGCTGACAGACTTATGGCTGTTGACAGAAACGGAAATATAATAGATGGAGATAAAATAATAGCTGTTCTGGCTCTTCTTATGAAGAAAAAAGGACATTTAAAAGGAAACAAAGTAGTTACAACTGTAATGAGCAACATGGGTCTTGAAAATTATCTTAAAGAAAATGGAATAGAACTGTTAAGAGCAAATGTAGGAGATAGATATGTTCTTGAAAAAATGATAGCAAGTGAAGCTGCTATTGGAGGAGAACAATCAGGTCACATTATACTTTTGGAACATGCAACTACTGGAGATGGAATACTTACATCGCTTAAATTGGTTGAAGCATTGAGAGATGAGAAAAAATATATTGATGAAATGATAAAAGATATAAAGGACTGGCCTCAAAAACTTATTAATGTAACAGTGGACAACAAGAAGAAGAATATCTGGAATCAAAATAAAAATATAACTGACTTTATAGCTTTGAAAGAAAAAGAGATGGAAGGTCTAGGAAGAGTATTGGTAAGAACATCTGGAACTGAACCGTTGGTAAGAGTAATGGTAGAAGGAAAAGATATGTCTATGGTGGAAAAAGTAGTTAATGAAATTGCTGAAATTGTAAAAAAAGAATTAGCATAAACAGGGTGAATATAATATGTATAAATATTTTTCTAAAATCTATGATAAATTTATGGAATATTCAGATTATGGAGCATGGGAAAAGGTAGTAGAAGGTCTTATTGCAGAAGGAAAGCCTCAGGGAAAAGCGTTGCTGGACATTGGGTGCGGAACAGGAGAATTGCTTTTAAGAATGGCTAAAAATTATAAATGCCATGGTTTAGATTTATCTGAAGGAATGCTTAAAATAGCAGACAGAAAATTAAAACATAGAGAAGTTAGATTATTTCTTGGGGATATGGTAGATTTTAATACAGGATTTCAATATGATATAATGGTGGCTCTTTTTGATACAGTGAATCATATTCTTTCTACAGAGGAGCTTACAAGTCATTTTATAAGTGTAAAAAATTCTTTAAAAGATGAAGGAGTATATATTTTTGATGTAGTGGACAGAGAATTTATGGAAATGATGTTTCCAAATGATCTCTTTGTTGACAATAGAAAAGATTTAACTTGTATCTGGGAACATGAAATAGAAGAAGGAATAGACTACATAGATGCTACATATTTTGTAAAAAATTCTAAGGGAACATTTGATAAAATTACAGAAAGTTATAGCAAAATGATATTTACAGAGAAAGAAATTGAGGATTCTGTAAAAGAATCTGGACTTAAACTGATAAGAATTATAGAAAATAATGAAATTGCAGGCAAACGAAATGTTTATTTGTTAAAAAAATAATACCAAAACGGTAAGTAAATGACAATTTATTTCCAGAATAGAAATAAAACATTGACTAAAAGTGAGAAACATTATAAAATTATACAGTATAGATGGTGAATTATTCATGAAATGGATAACTAAAGAATTAATTAAGAATTTCTCATTACTAGGGTATCTTGGCTTTTTGATAGCTGGAAATATCCTTCTTTATGTATTTATTTATAAAATGATTGAGAAATATTTTTTTAAAAGCACGATATTATTTATTCTACTGCTTTTAATAGGTATAGTAAGCGGCTTTTACAGTGCATATAAGCTGATAATGAAAAAGTAGAAAAGGTGATGGAATGAATGATATAAAAAGAATTTTTAAAAGAGCAGCAGTGACAACAGTCATTATTCTTATATATGGAGTGTTAGTGAAAAGTGAATATGTCTATCTGGGAATGTTTTCAGGTAGTGTGATGTCTATTTTTGTATTCTATTTACTTTGCCTTGATATAAAATCCATAGCTGCTTCTGAAAATATTTCGAGAAAAAGGGGTTTTATAGGTTATGCAAAAAGATATGCCATTTATGGTATATATCTTGGTATAATGGCTCATTTTTTTGGGCTGCCCATGTTATTAGGTTCAGCAATAGGATTATTGAATGTAAAGGCAAATATACTTTTAATAATTCTTTCTGAAAATATATTGAAGCTTAGAGACAAATATCTAAGATGACGCAATGAAAGGAGGGTTTTAACAGATGAGATTAGGAGCAATAGAGTTCGTAACACCCCCTTTGGTGGAAGGACCAAGAATTGTATTTTTTCTCCCTCTTCCTGAATTTCTTCATAAGATGCCATTTGCAATGGAAATGGCTAATGGGGGATATGGGTTACCAGTAACTATAACAGTTGTGACCACTTGGTTTATCATTTTGGTACTGTTTATTTTATTTAAACTGGGAACTAAAAAATTGGAAATGATACCAGGAAAGGCTCAAATAATGCTTGAAAGTGTATATGACTTTTTAGATGCTATAATTGAGCAGATGCTGGGATCATGGAAGAAAAAGTATTTTTCCTACATATCAACACTTTTTTTATTTATATTCACATCTAACATAGTAACATTCTTTCCTATACCATGGTATTCAGTAGAGAATGGAGTGTTTCAGTTAGCACCGGCTTTTAGATCACCAACAGCCGATTTGAATACTACAGTAGGATTGGCACTACTTACAACGTTTGCTTTCCTAAAAGCAAATATATCAACAAATGGTTTTGGAGGATATCTGAAAGGATTTATCGAACCAATACCTGTTATGCTTCCTCTGAACATAGTTGGAGAGTTTGCTAAACCAGTTAATATTTCTGTCAGACTTTTCGGGAACATGTTCGCAGGTGGAGTTATCATGGGGCTTCTTTATATGGCAGCACCAGCAATAGTTCCAGCACCTTTGCACTTGTACTTTGATCTGTTTATGGGATTGGTACAAAGTTTTGTATTCATTATGTTGAGTATGGTATATATCCAAGGCTCTTTGGGAGATGCGGAGTATACAGACTAGATAAAAAAACAATAGAACTTTAGGAGGTAATAAAATATGAACGAAATGTTATTAGCAAAAACTATAGTATTAGCAGCATCAGCAATTGGAGCAGGTTGTGCAATGATCGCTGGATTAGGACCAGGAATTGGAGAAGGTTATGCAGCAGGTAAAGCAGTAGAAGCAGTAGCTAGACAGCCAGAAGCAAAAGGTAATATTATCTCTACAATGATACTTGGACAAGCAGTTGCAGAGTCAACTGGTATTTACTCTCTAGTTATCGCTTTGATATTATTATATGCTAACCCTTTCGTAGGAATGTTAGGATAATTTCTTTGAAATAAAAAGAGAAATTTATCATCATCTGGAAAGGAGGTAGAGAATTTGGCGACAACAATTATGCCAGCAGTATCGATAGATGTCAATATGTTCTGGCAGATAATCAACTTTTTTATACTTGTCTTTGTATTTAACAAATATTTTAAGAAACCTTTAGGAAAAATGCTTGAGACAAGAAAAGCAAAAATAACAAGCGATTTAAATGATGCTAATGTAAATAAAGAAGCAGCAATGAAACTTCAGAAAGAAGCTGAAGAACTACTGAAGAAAGCTAAATTTCAAGCAAATGAAATTCTGAAAACAGCTGAACATAAAGCTGATGAAAGAAGAGAATACATTTTGAGCGAAGCTAAAGATCAAAGAGATAAGATCATAAAAAATGCTGAACTTGAAGCTGTTAAAATGAAATCAGATGTAAGAAAAGAACTTCAGGATGAGGTAAAAGATTTGGCTGTAAGATTAGCTGAAAAGCTGATTGAAGAAAAAATAAACCCTAAACTTGAGTCTACCTTAATAGATGAGTTTATAGAAGAGGTAGGGGAAGAAAGATGATTGATAATCAAGTAGGAAGAAGATATGCAGAAGCAATCTACGAAATCGCTGAATCTACTGACAAAGTAAAACCCATTTATGAAAAGCTAAATGCTCTCATGGAATTATATAAAAATGATAATGAATTTAAAACTTTTATCACACATCCTCTTATTGAAGAAGATGAAAAGAAAAAAGTTTTAAGCTCTATCTTTAAAGATTCTGATGAGGGTACTTTAAATATAATGTTTTATATTCTTGATAAAAAAAGAATGGAAAACATAAGAAATATTGTGGCAGAATATCTGAAAATATACTATGAAAAAAATCAGATACTTGATGTTGAGGCAACCTTTGCTGTTGAACCAAGTGAGCTACAAAAACAAAAATTAATAGAAAAATTAATGAAAAAAACAGGGAAAAAAATCAATCTTGAAGTTAAAATTGATAAAGCCATCATAGGTGGAGGTATCATTAAAATAGGAGATCAGGTAACTGATGGATCTATACGTAAAGAGTTGAATTCCCTAAGAAAAAAATAGAAAGGCTTGGAAAGCAGGAGGTGTAATCAGTTGAAAATTAGGCCAGAAGAAGTAAGCAGCATAATCAAAAATGAGATTGAGAACTATAAAAAAAGTCTTGATATAAAAACTTCAGGTTCTGTTTTAGAAGTAGGAGACGGTATAGCCAGAGTCTATGGATTGAGCAGTGCAATGTCAGGAGAGCTATTGGAATTTCCACATGGTGTTATGGGAATGGCATTGAACCTTGAAGAGGATAATGTAGGAGCAGTTATACTTGGAGACTTCTCTCTGATAAAAGAGGGAGATGAAGTAAGAGCAACTGGAAGAGTTGTGTCTGTTCCAGCTGGAGAATCTTTACTAGGAAGAGTTGTAAATGCTCTTGGAGAACCAATTGATGGAAAAGGTGAAATTAAAGCTGAAAAATATATGGAGATAGAGAGAAAAGCATCAGGAATCATCTCTAGAAAACCAGTATTTGAACCATTACAAACAGGAATCAAATCTATTGATGGGATGGTACCTATTGGTAGAGGACAAAGAGAGCTTATAATTGGAGACAGACAAACAGGAAAAACGGCTATTGCTATTGATGCTATCCTTAACCAAAAGGGAACAGGAGTAAAATGTATCTATGTTGCAATTGGACAAAAAAGATCTACTGTTGCTCAAATATATAAAAAATTGGAAGATGCAGGAGCTATGGAATATACAACTATAGTTGCAGCTACAGCATCTGAGGCAGCTCCATTACAATATATGGCTCCATATTCAGGAGTATCTATGGGAGAATATTTCCTAGATAAAGGGGAACATGTACTTATAGTATATGATGACCTATCAAAACATGCAGTAGCATATAGAGAAATGTCACTATTGCTTAAAAGACCACCTGGAAGAGAAGCTTACCCAGGAGACGTATTCTATCTGCACTCAAGATTACTTGAAAGAGCAGCTAAATTATCTGATAAATTAGGTGGAGGATCTATAACGGCTCTTCCAATAATAGAAACACAAGCAGGAGACGTATCAGCATACATTCCTACAAACGTTATTTCTATAACTGATGGACAGATATTCCTAGACTCTCAATTGTTCAACTCTGGATTCAGACCTGCTATAAATGCTGGTATATCTGTATCAAGGGTTGGAGGTTCTGCACAAATAAAAGCTATGAAACAGGTTGCTTCTAAAGTTAAACTTGAACTAGCTCAATATACAGAACTATTGACATTTGCACAATTCGGATCAGACCTTGATAAATCTACAAAGGCTCAATTGGAAAGAGGTAACAGAATTATGGAAGTTTTAAAACAGCCACAATACAGACCTTTCCCAGTTGAAGAACAAGTAGTTGCATTCTTTGCTGTTATCAATGGATATCTTGATTCTGTAGATGTGGATAAAGTAAGAAGATTTGAAGATGAACTTCTAACAGAACTTAGAAATACTACAGATATCTTAGCTGAAATAAAAGATAAAAAAGCTTTAAGTAAAGAGATGGAAACAAAATTGGGAGAAGCTATCAACGCTTTCAAAAAGAATTTTAACTAGAAAGAGGTGGGATAATGGCTGGAGCTAAAGAGATAAAAAGCAGAATTAAAAGTGTTCAGTCTACTCACCAAATCACTAAAGCCATGGAAATTGTTTCTACTACAAAATTCAAAAGATTTTCAGCATTAGTAGCTAAATCAAGACCTTATGCTGAAAGCATCCATAACATCCTGTCTAACATAGCAGCAGGAGTTAAGAGTGAAAAACATCCTCTTTTTGATGGGAGAGAAGAAGTCAAGAAGATAGGTGTAATAGTTATGACATCTGACAGAGGACTCTGTGGAGGATTCAATAACAATGCTCTTAGAGAAATGGAAAAAATCATGAGAAATAATAGTGGAAAAGAGGTTTCAGTGATTGCTATAGGAAGAAAAGGAAGAGAATACTGCTCTAAGAGAAAGTATGATCTGAAAGCAAGCTATATCCAACTTATTCCCGAGACAATGGGAGATAAGGCAAAAGAGATAAGTGAAAATATAGTTGAATATTACTATAATGGAATCTTTGATGAAGTGTATATGATCTATAATAAGTTTGTATCAGCTTTGAGAAGCGACCTTTTAGTAAGAAAACTTATTCCTATAGAAAGAGTAGAAGCTACAGAAAACACAGCATATATTTTTGAACCAGATGCAGAGACTATATTGTCTGCACTTCTTCCTAAATATTTAAATGTTGAGATATATCAGGCTCTTTTGAATAATACTGCCAGTGAACATTCAGCAAGAAAAAATTCAATGAAGAGTGCCACAGATAATGCAGAAGAGATGATAAAAGAGCTTAATCTGAAATATAATAGAGAGAGACAATCAGCTATTACTCAAGAAATAACTGAAATAGTTGGTGGAGCAGCAGCTCTAAATTAAAGATAAGGAGGCAATAGCGTGGAGAACAAAGGAACTATAACACAGATTATCAGTGCCGTTGTAGACGTGTCTTTTAAAGACCAGCTGCCTAGTATATATAATGCATTGAAAGTAAAAGTAGGAGATAAGGAACTTGTACTTGAAGTTCAACAGCATCTAGGTAACAATGTAATAAGAGCAGTAGCAATGGATTCTACTGATGGTCTGCAAAGAGGTATGGAAGTAATAGATACTGGTTCCCCTATAAAAGTACCAGTAGGGAAAGCAGTTCTTGGAAGAATATTAAACGTTCTAGGACAGCCAGTTGATGATGGTGGACCTATTGAAACTGAAGAATATCTTCCTATACATAGAGATGCCCCAAGTTTTGAAGAGCAGGAAACAGAAACTGAAATCTTTGAAACAGGAATAAAAGTAATCGACTTATTAGCACCATATATAAAAGGTGGAAAAATTGGACTATTCGGAGGAGCTGGAGTTGGAAAAACAGTTCTTATCATGGAACTTATCAATAACATTGCTAAGGGACATGGAGGACTTTCAGTTTTTGCGGGAGTTGGAGAAAGAACAAGAGAAGGTAGAGACCTTTATGATGAAATGACTGAATCAGGAGTTTTATCTAAGACATCTCTAGTTTATGGACAGATGAATGAACCACCTGGAGCAAGACTTAGAGTAGGACTTACAGGGCTTACTGTAGCAGAAAATTTTAGAGATAAAGAGGGACAAGACGTTCTTCTATTCATAGACAATATATTCAGATTTACTCAAGCAGGTTCTGAAGTATCAGCATTATTAGGAAGAATGCCATCAGCAGTTGGATATCAGCCTAACCTTGCTACAGAAATGGGAACTTTGCAGGAGAGAATCACTTCAACTAAATCAGGATCAATAACATCTGTACAAGCAGTATATGTACCAGCAGATGACCTTACTGACCCTGCACCAGCAACTACATTCTCACACTTGGATGCAACTACAGTTTTATCAAGAAATATAGCTTCTCTAGGTATCTACCCAGCAGTTGACCCTCTTGATTCTACATCAAAAGCTCTATCAGCTGAAGTAGTAGGAAAAGAGCACTATGAGGTAGCCAGGGAAGTACAAGAAGTTCTTCAAAGATATAAAGAGCTTCAAGATATTATTGCAATTCTAGGTATGGATGAATTATCTGATGAAGATAAACTTACAGTATCAAGAGCTAGAAAAATTCAAAGATTCTTCTCTCAACCATTCTCTGTTGCTGAACAGTTTACAGGTATGGAAGGAAAATATGTTACTGTAAAAGATACTATCAGAGGATTCAAAGAAATCCTTGAAGGTAAACATGATGATATCCCTGAACAAGCTTTCCTATTTGTAGGAACTATAGAGGAGGCAGTAGCTAAAGGAAGAGACCTTATGAAAGGGGATGAATAATTATGGCAACTTTTAAGGTTAAGGTTGTAAATTATCAAGAAAAAGTTTTGGAACAAGACGCAGAGTTTCTTTTAGTAAGAACTACTGAAGGAGAAATGGGAATTCTTCCTAATCACTCACCTTTTGTTGCAGGACTTGCTATTGGTGAAATGAAAATCAGACTCAATGGTGAAGAAAAATGTTACTTTGTTTCAGGAGGGTTTCTAGAGATATCTAATAATAATGTAACTGTGCTAGCTGATGAAGCTATGCCATGTGAAATGATAGACTTGGAAAGAGCTAGAAAAGAAGCTGAAGAGGCTAAGGCCAAATTAGATAAATTGAAAGAGGATAAAGATATTCTTCTGACTGAAAAAAATCTAAATGAAGCTTTAGTAAAAGTACGTTTAGCAGAAAGATTATTATAAATATTTAAAATAAGAAAACAGGCATATTTTAAGCCTGTTTTTTGTTTTTGAGGGACTAATTGTGATTTCATAACATTCTATAAATCTATTTTATTTATATATAAAATAGATTTTTTTTATGTTGTTTATTTCAATTAAAATTTAGTTTGTTTACACTTTAACTTTGGAAATTCAAATAAAAGAAGTTTATTAATTGAAATTTAGAACCTTAACGAAAAAAGCATATTAGTATATATAATTAGTTATTTTATCTTAAAATGAGGAATAAAGATATTTATTGAACTTCTGTATTTTATATGCTATAATCCGATTAAAGACATAATTATTCAAAAAAATACCAAATAGAGGAAAAAATAAACAAAACAGGGATGATCAGCTTATGATAAAAAAAATTTTTTGTTTTTTGTTAATAAGTTTAAACTTGTATTCAGGGGAGTTTCAACAAGTTTCTGCTGTAATAAAAATAACAGGGAAAGTTGTTGCCAATGCTTCATTAGTTGTAAAAGTAGATGGAGTGGAAACAAATGAAATAGTTATGGAAAACTATATCAAAGGATCTAACAATAAAAATACAAAAACATTAACATTTGGCCTAAAAGAAGAATATACAAATGGAGCTATAAATCTTAAAGATGTAGATTATAGCGGTAATGAAAAAAATCTCTATAAGATAGAAAAAGTATCTGAAGGAGAAGAGAAAAAATTTAAGATATCATATAATACAGAAACATTAAATAAAATGAATCATGGGGATGAAGCAGAGGATACAATAGTTTTTACTGCTACCTATGATTAAGTGAGGAGCGTATATGAAAAAAATAATAAGTATTGCATTCATGTTTTTAATGGTAACAGTGAGCAGTTTTGCATTTTTTAGAACTTCAGTAGCCCCAGGGATATTTGAAATGAATCTGGATAGATCAGCTACAGAGGAGATAATACTTGTAAATAATTCAAATGAACCTATCAGAGTAAAAATATATCCGGGAAAAGATGAAAATATAAAAGATGAAGAATATCTTGGAGAATGGCTGAGAATATATCCAAGAACTATGACATTAGAAGGAAATTCAGAAAGAAGAATAAAATTTTCTATAAGAGCTCCTAAAGATAAACCTGATGGAGAATATAGAGGACTGATATATATAGAGGAACTTCCAGAGGTGGTAGAGGGACAAAGTACATTGACTTTAGCTGGAAGACATGGGCTTACAGTGTATGGAACTAAAGGAAAAGTAGAATATGATATAGCTGTTTCAAATATAAAAGTTGTAAATAATGAACTTACAATGAATATCAAAAATAATGGAAAATATAGTTTAAGACCTGAAATAAAAGTAAATTATCTCTCTGCTAAGGGTAAAAAGCTGGGAGAAATGGAGGAAAAAACTGGAAGAATCTTAAAAGACAGAACAGCAGTAGTAAAGGTAGAGCTTAAAGATTTGAAAGGTGAAGCAGTAGAAGTAAATGTATCTGGAAAAAGCAAAATACTTTATAGCGAAACTGTAAAGTTAAAATAAAATAAGGAGATGACGTATCATGAAAAAAACATTTTTTATGGTAGGACTATTAGCAGCATTATCTATGACAGCATTTGGGGCAGAGGTTGGAAAGGTAGAAAAAGCAATTGGTATTACTGGAACAGCAGTAAAAGGAATTACAATAACATCAACAGAAGAGACAATAGAATTTGGAAGAGTATTAGTTAATAGTGAAGCAGTTTCACAAGAAATAGGATTGACTTTAACAGGAGAATCAGGACAAAATGTTGTTTTGAATTCAACTATGGTAGGAGATGGGAGAGCTGATTTAAGTTTTGATGACGCAGCTAAAATAGTAGATGGAGAAAAACTGCTATTAACAACTGGAACTGCAACCAAAAAATTTAAATTGAAATATAAACCAACTACTGCTGGAGCTTTAAATGTAACTTTAACAGTAACAGCTTCATATGATGACACAGATGCTGCATGGGTAGCAACAAATTAATAAATATAAACAATTAAATCAGGAGGAGGAATCCTCCTTTTTTATAAAGGAGAAAATATGAACTTCAAATTATTATGTATTTTCTTAATATTAACAGTAATAAGTCTTTCCCAGGACTTAAAACCATTGATAATAACTGAAAAACAAGGGTTTAATTTTGGTACTATCATAAAAAATTCCTCTTCTAAAAAAGTTCCTCCACTTAGAAACCTTATACTTAATATAAAAGGAACGCCTTTTGAAGAGATAAAAGTAGAAATGGATACCCATTTTGAATTGGAAGATGGAGTATATATAACTGATCCTGTTATTTTAAATGATGATGCTCTTATACTTGATAAAAATGGAGAGTTGGATTTAGAAATAAAAGGAAACATATATATCAATCATAAAGTAAAGCCTAAATCTTCCAGAGAAAAAATTGGAAATCCAATATATGTGGAGTATAAAAATTGAGAAAATTAATTGTATTATATACTTTTTTTCTGATAGCTGTATTTAGTTATTCAATAGATATGGAAAATATTACTGATGGAAATATGGATTTACAGGTAAATAGAATAAAAGAAGAATTTTTTCCTCTCTATATAGATGAGTTGAAGGGGATTGGATATCTTCCTATGAAAGAGTTTCTTTATACTATAGAATTGAATGAGATAGAAGTGGATTTTCAAAATAAGATGATAAAGGGAATACTTCCAGATAAAAGGAAAATTCAGTGGAAATTTGATTCAGACATATCGTTTATAGATAACGAAGAACTATATTTAGAGATTGAGCAGCTGAATAAAATTTTTCCAGTAAAAAATGTAAAATTCGATCTGGCTATGTTGAATATAAATATACAGTTTGATCTTAAAATTCCAGCTGACATACGATATGAGCAGGAACAAAAAAGAAGAGGTATGTCAAAAGGAGATAAAACAGGAAAAAAACATGAATATATAGATAATAAGAGTTTTTTTTCTCCAGGAGTTATTCAAGTAGAATATGAAAAAAATGATTTGGAGAAGAGCAGAGGAAGTTCATTGTCAGTGAATTACTCTACTCAGTTATTGTATGGTGAATTAGATGGGGAATTTAGTATTTTTGATGACAGCAGAAAAAATAGAAAAAAATTTGAAGTAGAATCTTTATCATTAAATTATGAAGATGTAATGGATAAAAAAGATGTGATATTGGGAAGTTTTTATATGAGAGTCCCATCTTTTTATGATGTGGAAACAGATATTAATGGAATAAGCATCTTAGATTCATCTTCAAGATATGATGTAACAGAAAAAAATGGAAATACATTTGAAGGATATGCTCCTTCAGGTTCAGTTGTAGAATTATATAGAAATGGAATATTGATAGATTATCAAAATGCAGATAATCAAAGATATATTTTCAGAGATATAAATACTCAATCTCTTACTGATAAATATTATATAAGAATATATAAAGATGATGGAACATACATACAGCAGGATATCTCCCTATGGCTTAATAACAAGACTCTTAATAAAAACCAATGGAGTTACAACATACAGAGCGGGAAGGTAGATAAAAAAGGCGATAATAACTTCTGGGGAACATTGAGATATGGAGTTAATGATTTTGTTACAGTGGAAGCAGGATATTATGATTTAAAAGGAAAATCAGAAGAAAGATATAGATATAAAGAAAGAGCCTATGGAATATATCTCAGCTCTCCACCTATAAAATTTCCATTTTGGACAAATATCAACTGGTATGAAGATACAGAAAAGAATGATGGAACTCTTATCTGGGAATACAAGCAGAATTTTTATGATTTCATTTTAGAGGGAAAAGGAGAAAAGTACAGCAAAAGAATAAGTCTGGAAGAAAATAAAGAGGAAAAATACAGAGCCAATATCAGAAAAAGTTTTGGAAGATTGAATGTTGGTGCTGGTTATGAAGTAGAGGTATCTAAAGGCAAATATTACAGAGACTACATAGCAAGTGTTGGATATAATAGGAGATATGTAAGTAATAATATAGAATATCGTTTTCAGGAATATGAAGAGGATGAAAATAGAAACAAGCATTCTACAAGATTTCAGACAGGGATATCATATTTTGACAACTGGAATATAACAGCAGAGATAGATATAAAGTACAATAATAAATGGGAAATGGATA
This sequence comes from Fusobacterium ulcerans, assembly GCF_003019675.1. Lineage (NCBI taxonomy): Bacteria > Fusobacteriati > Fusobacteriota > Fusobacteriia > Fusobacteriales > Fusobacteriaceae > Fusobacterium > Fusobacterium ulcerans. The sequence goes on from NZ_CP028105.1 coordinate 1,515,432, forward strand.
CTGATAAATATTCAGTGAAATTTATAAGACGTAATAATAATTACTACAGTAAAAAATATTTTGATCTCTCTTTAGGATTTACATATTCAGAAAAAGATGAAGATCATTTTAGAACAGAGGTATATGCAACAATTTATCTGGAAGATTTTGGACTGCCATTTTTTAATACTGAAGTTTCTTTTGAAGCTAATGACAGAAGAAGTGAGGATAGAAAAGTAGGAACAAAAATTAAAAAGATAATTGTGCTTGAAGATCTACAACGCAACAGTAAACTAAAAAATATTTCTAACTCATGGATAAGTGGAAAAGTTTATATAGATAATAATTCTAACTCAATATATGATGAGGGAGATGAACCTTTATCAGAGATAAAAGTAACTGTTTTAGGTAAGAGTGTAGAAACTGATGAAGATGGAAATTATCTGGTTGAAGATATTTCATCTAATAGTGAATTCAATGTCAAAGTAGATAGAACATATATTGATCCTCTTTTATATTATAATGAGGAGAAATACTATAAAATGATGCCATCTACAGGAATGCATATAGATATTCCTTTCCAGAATACTATATCTTTAAGTGGAAATATAAAATTAGAAGGGGCAGATATTCCAGAGGATAAACTTCCATACATATATAATAAAATGAGAATAACTATAAAAAAAGATGGAAAAGAGATAAAAACTTTAAAACCTGAATTTGATGGTTTTTTCATATTAGATGGTTTGATAGAGGGAGAATATGTTATGGAACTTTCTTCTAAAGATGAGCAATATAAACCTTTAAAAGATAAGATGGAACTGTCAATAAAACCAGAAGAAGCAGCAAATGGTGTTTTTGAAGTCGGTGATTTGATCTTTATTAAGGAGGATCAAAATGAAAATATTTAAATATTTTTTCTTGTTCTGTTTATTATTTAAATTTTCATACGGGGTATATCAAAATACTAATTCAGAGAAAATGAAGGCGGAATCAGAAGTTGCATTAAAAGGTCTGATAATAGAGATGAAAGGAATAGAAGAAGAGGTTCCTACCAAGATTGAATTGACTTTTTCACAGGAAGGTACAGATGTCGAACTTGTATTTAATCATGACAATGTAGAACTGTCAAGTGATGGTAATAGTTTAGTAAATATAGGTATTTCAAAAGGTGGAGGAGAAAATTCTAAATCAGTATTCAATATCACTTTTAAAAGCAAAAAATTGAAAGATAGTGAAATTGAACTTTTAAAAAGCGGAAAATCTATATTAGAAGATACTCCAAATAATGAGGAAATGAAAATAATAAGACTGACAGCAATATACAGATAGGAGGAAAATGAAAAAAATAATTTTGCCATTTATTATATTTCTTACAATTACAATTTATTCAAGTGAAAGAGCAAGTTTCAGAGCAACAGCTGTATATGAAGTAAAATCTCCTATCACAATAATTTCTAACAGAAGTGATATTAATTTTGGAATCCTTCTGGATGGACAGAAAGGAATAGTATCAGGACATACATTAACGCTTGAAGGGACAGGAGATATGAATTTGAAATACACTCTGAATGTTTCTCAAAGTGATATAGGGCTTGAAATTGTAGAAAAAAACAAAACAACTAAAAGTGAGGGCATAGTCTATGAGTATGAATATACATGGGATACTCAAAAGAGTAAGATAAAAAATTTAAAAGGAACAGTAATAACATTTACAGCCTCATATACAGAATAAAATATTTTTTAATATAACTCACTCTAGCGGAAAAACTATTATAATGTTAAAATAAAGAGGAAGGCTCAAAGGCTGACCTCTTTTTATTTTTTGAAAGAGAAGTACTTAATATAAGGGGGAAAAATGGATATAATAATAAGAACAGTAAAATTGGAAGATATAGAAAGCATAAATGCTTTGTACAAAGAAGTTGATGAACTTCATTTGAAAAAATATCCAGAACTTTTTAAGAAAGCAGAAGAGGAAGGAAGACCTGTTGAGTATATAAAGAGTATTATTGCAACTCCATATAGGGAAATATTTGTAGCTGAACGTGGGGGAGAGATAGCAGGGATAGCAGAAGTAATGGTAACTAAAAACCAGCCTTTTCCAGTAAAAGTGGATATGCAATGGGTAGCATTGGATAATCTTGTAGTAAGTGAAAAATTTAAAGGAAGAGGAATAGGAAGTATGTTGGTAGATTGTGTAATAGACTGGGCAAGAGATTGGAATATAAATAGAGTAGAGCTTAAAGTTTATGAGCAAAATTTTGAAGCTTTATCTTTTTATGAGGCCAAAGGATTTGAAACACTTAATAGAACAATGTTTTTAAATATAGAATAAGGAGGAAAAATGGAAGATTTAAAAAGCAGAGTAGATGAACTTTTAGAAAATCAGGAATATGATAAGGCTCTTGAGCTCCTTACAGAAAATGAAATAAATGGGGAAGCAGATATATGGACTAATTCAACAACAGGGTGGATACTTGGAAAATTAGGAAGAAGAGAGGAAGCTCTTGAATACTTGAGAAAAGTAGAGGGAGAAGAGGAAGAGAATCCATGGTTGTGTTGTGAAATAGGTTGGAATCTAGGAGCTTTAGGAAAGAGCAAAGAAGCATTATATTATCTAAATAGAGCTAAAGAATTGGGAAGAGATGATGTATGGATCAATAGTGAATTAGGTTGGAATATGGGGAGATTAGATAGAAATGAAGAGGCAGTGTATTATCTAAACAGAGCCAAAGAACTGGGAAGAGATGATAACTGGATATTTGAAGAGTTAGGTTGGAATCTAGGTATACTGAAAAAATATGAAGAGGCTCTTGAGAATCTTATTATATCAGAGAAAATGAGAGAACCCGATGCATGGACTAATTCACAAATAGGTTGGAATTTAGGAAAAATGGGAAGAGATGAAGAAGCTGTTGCTTATTTACAAAAAGCAGTTGATCAAGGAAGAGATGATGCATGGGTTTACTCTACTCTTGCATGGAATCTAGGTAAGTTGGAAAAAAATAAAGAAGCTCTTGAATATCTTTTAAAAGCTAAAGACTTAGGAAGAGATGATGAATGGCTTAATAGTGAAATAGGATGGAATTATGACAGAATAGATCAGTATGAAAAAGCTTATGAATATTTGAAAAAAGTAGAAGATATGGGTAGGAGTGATGCCTGGTTCTTTAGAGAATATGGATGGTGTATAGGTAGGCTGGAAGGAGACAGGGAGGAAGAAGCTCTGAAATATCTAATGAAGGCTGAAGAACTTGAGGAAGCTGACTCGTGGCTGAATACAGAAATAGGTTGGAATCTAGGAAAATTAGGTAAAAATGAAGAAGCTATTGAGAGATTGAAAAAAGCAGAGAAACAAGGAGATACAAGCAGATGGTTGTATAGAGAGATTGCATGGAACCTTGGAAGAGCTAAAAAACCAAAAGAAGCTTTGGAGTACCTAAGAAAAGCAGAAGATAAAGATAATTTAACTCCTTGGATTTGTACAGAATTTGCATGGAACTTAGGAAAATTAGGGGAAGTGGAAGAGGCTATATTCTATTTGAGAAAGGCTAAAGAATTAGGAAGAGACGATGCTTGGGTTAATAGAGAATTAGGATGGAATTTAGGAAAACAAGATAAATACAAAGAAGCTCTAGAGTGTTTGAGAAAGGCTGAAAAAATAGAGGAAGATCCAGACGCATGGCTGTATAGAGAAATAGGCTGGAATCTTGGTATGCTTGATGAGTTTAAAGAAGCTTTGGAATATTTGAGAAAAGCAGAAGAAATGGAAGAAGCAGATGATTGGTTAAATTCACAAATAGGTTGGAATCTTGGAGAACAGGATAAATATGTGGAAGCTATGGTGTATATAGAAAGAGCTATGAAACAAGGAAGAGATGATGCTTGGATAAATGGAGAGTATGGATGGCTTTTATCTAAACTGAATAAATATGAGGAAGCTTTGGAGTACTTTAAGAAAGCAGAAGCGGAAAAAGAACCATCTGACTGGCTTTTAGGACAACTTGGAGATGTACATAAAGAGCTTGGAAAATATGAATTAGCTTTAGAATACTACAAAAAACTTGAAGAGGCAGACCCAGAAGATTCAAATAATCTTTCAAATATAGCTGATGTACTTACAAAACTTGAAAGAAGTGAAGAGGCTGTGGAATACTATAAAAAGAGTGAAAAAAAAACGGCAGAATAGAAAATTACAGTCTGGCTGCCAATTATGAAAAAACAGGCGATTATGAAAATGCAGCAAAGTACTATCATAAGGTAATTACAGAAGAAAATAGAAGAGATACATGGATATATAAAAAAGCAGGAGCAGCTTTTAAAAAAACAAGAAGATATGCAGAAGCTTTAGATTGCTATAAAAAAGCTAAAGAATTTAATGGAAAGAGCAGCTCTAAAGAAATAGATGCTGAAATAGCATGGCTTGAAAGAAAAATAAAATAAAAATGATTTTATATGTATAAAAATATTGTAAAAATGCTCCAAAAAAGATAAAATAGTTTAGAATATATTTAAGATATATTTATTATTAAAAAAAGAAAAGGCAAAACAAATTCATGTCTTGGGGAGAGCTGACATGATTTTGGCTGAGTAATCTGAGGAGAACTATGGTAGAAAAAAATGTCAGGATACTGAAAAGAGCATTTTTAGTATCTATAGCAGTTGCGATATCCATATGGGTATGCAATTATTTTAACCTTTCTCACTTCTATGCTGGGATAGGAGCTTTAAATGTATCAGATCTGAATGATTCGAAAACTAGAAGACAGGCTTATGAAAGAGTTATGACTACTTTATTTGGAGGAGCTATAGCAGTTGCTATATGTTATATGGGATTTCAAGAAAATCTTGTTATGTATATTCTTGGATTATGTATAGTGTGCTGTTTCAATGAAATAGTGATGAGAGTTCCGTCATCTGTAGGATGTATAGCTTTTACATATATCATGCTCAATGTAGATCCAGAACGAACTCCAATTGGATATCTTATGGAGAGAGTAATTGGAACTTTTGCTGGGGTAGCAGCTATATCAATTGTTATTACACTCTATAATGTATTTTTTAATAAGGAAGAACTTAAAAACAAGGTGCCTCCAATGCCTAAGGCAGATTTGAAAAAACAAATAATGAGAGGATTGGAACCTGGGATGGCTGTTATTTTAGGACTGGCATCTATAAAATTTATCAATCACTTTTTTGATCCAATATACATAACTAACTATACTCTTTATTATTGTGCTCTTGCTATTGTAGTTCCTTTCAGGCTTGAATGGGATGAATTACTTTTAAGGACGAAAGAAAGATTTTTGAGTACTGTGTTTGGAGGATTTGTTGCTTTTGCATTTTATTTCTCTGGCTTCCGAGGAACCTTTTGGTGTTCTATAGGGATAATAGTGGTGGTGGTAATAACAGAAATAATAGTGAAAGTACCAGCTTCTCTAGGTGGAATAGTATTTATGTTTATCATGGTAAATATGAAAAAACCTGGGATGACTCCTATGCTTTATTATACTAATAGAGTGTATGGAACAGCTGTTGGAGTAATAACTATCATTTTATTCTCATATATTTTTAATAAGGTTGTGGAAAAATATAAAAAACCTAAAAAGAATAATGAAAAAATGAATGATGGAAACAATGAAGTGTTTAAAGGAGATGTAGAATGATATTTGATACTTTAAAAAATCTAAAAGACTATAAAGGAATGTCTGCTAATTTTGACAGAGCTGTAGAAAGTATTTTAGCTGGAGATTATCTGGAAGCTTCAGAAGGAAGACATGATATAGATGGAGATAATGTATATTTCAATGTACAAGAAAATTTACTAACTAGAGAAGTAAATGAAACTTGTTTTGAGAGTCACCAAAAATATATAGATATTCAATTAATAGTTGATGGAGAAGAAAATTTTGGTTATTCGGCAAGAGAAACATTGAAAGAGAGAAATAACTATGATTCAGAAAAAGATTATGATCATTTAGATGGAGAAATAGAAGTGATGTGTAAAATGTCAAAAGATAGATTTATTCTTTTTCTTCCACTGGAACCTCATATGCCATGTTTAAAAGTTGGAGAGAAGAAAAAAATAAAAAAAGCTGTGTATAAAATAAAAGTTTAATTGATAAAAAACCGAAACTGCTTGAATAAAATCAGGCAGTTTTTTTTATTGCCTCAAATTCCTTTCTTTTTTCTTTAAATGAATTATTTTCATATTATTTGTTTTTAAATATTATCAAAAAACAACAAAAAACAACAAAAATACAAAAAATAACTTGAAAAAACATTTTTCTTGTGATATATTTACAAATATAAAGAAAATAAAATTATTTAAGGAGAAAGATGAAAAATGACAAAAAGTGCAAATTTTAAAAAATGGTTTACATTTGTAGTCTTGGTAATTGGAGGAGGAACAATATTTAAACTTTCTTCATTGAAAGACGCTTTCTATGTACCTATGCAGGAATTTATGGGATTGACACATACACAGATCGGAGCTGCTCTTTCAGTATATGGGCTGGTTCAAACAATAGGAAACTTTGCATCTATTTATATCTCAGATAGATTTTCAAAGAGAATAATGATATCTGTTTCTCTTGTAGGTGTTGGATTAATCGGGATATATATATCAACTTTCCCTGGATATGGCGGAATTTTACTAGCATGGGGACTTCTTTCATTCTTTGGAGAGGTTGTATACTGGCCAGTTCTTTTAAAAGCTATAAGACTTCTTGGAGATGAAACAGAACAAGGAAGACTATTTGGATTCTTAGAGGCAGGAAGAGGAGTTGTAGATACAATCGTTGCATTCTCAGCATTGGGAGTATTTGCTTTATTAGGAAAAGGATCAATAGCCTTAAGAGGATCAATACTTTTCTACTCAGGAGCAGTAATATTAACTGGAATAATATCTTATTTTCTTGTAGAAGATGATAAAATAGGAGCAGGAAAAAATGTAAATAAAAATAAATTAGCTTGGGACGGAGTTATACAGGCAGTAAAAACTCCTGAAATATGGGTAGTATCACTAACAATAGCTTCTATATATTCAGTTTACTGTGGGCTTACATACTTTATTCCTTTCTTAAAAGATATTTATGGAATACCAGTGACACTGATTGGAGCTTATGGAATAATAAATCAATATGGACTAAAAATGGTTGGAGGTCCTGTTGGAGGGCTGCTTGTTGATAAAAAATTCAAATCAGCAACTAAGTTTTTAAGAGTAGCGTTAATAGTAGCAGCAATAGCTATGTTTGGATTTATACTTTTACCACATGAAACAATGAATGTATATGTAGGTATGGCTTGTACTTTAGGATTTGGAGCTATCATTTTCTCTATGAGAGCAGTATTCTTTGCTCCTATTGATGAAATAAAAGTTCCTAGACATATAAGTGGAGCAGCAATGTCAATAGCTTGTATTTTTGGATATGCTCCACAAATGTTTGCTTTTGCTCTTTATGGAAATATGCTTGATAGAAATCCGGGAATGGCAGGTTATAGAATGGTATTTATGACAATGATAGGATTTGCAATATTGGGAGTAGTCATTACAACAATCTTATTAGGGATGATAAAAAAGAAAAAAGATCAGGAAATAGCAGATTAATAAAAAGATATTCAGGAGGAAAGAAATGTTGAAGTTAGGATTGGAAACAGAAAGTCTTCATTTGTGGTTACAGCATAAGAGAATGGATATATTCGGATTTATAGAAAAAGCTCATGAGTTTGGATTAGACGGAGTTCAGATAAATGTTATAAAAGATTATAACCTTGATGAAAACTGGGGAGCTTTAGAAAGCAACTCTGATGAACATTTAAGAAAAATAAAAGAGTTGTTGAATAAATATGGAATGTATGTGGAATTAGATATGAGAAATCTCGATTATGATCGTCTTGTAGAAGTTTTGGAAGTGGCTAATAAACTTGGGGCAGAAGTAATCAGATCATATATTCCAATCAAACCTCTTGAAAAGAAAGAAAATGCTTCTGGAGCAGAGGGAGCCTATGACTTTGCTAAAGTGCGTTATGATTTTGATATGAAATCATATGATGAAGGAATTGAGAAAGTAAGAAAAATCATTCCATTATTGGAAAAATATAGAGTGAAACTTGCATTGGAAAATCATGAGTATGAAACTTCAGAAGAATTAGTAAATGTGATAAAAAAGATTGATTCTAAATGGGTAGGATTCCTGTTTGATTTTGGAAACTCTATGATGGCTTGGGAAGAGCCAGTGAAAGCAGCAGAAAATATGGCACCATATACTTATACAACTCATTTTAAAGATCATATAATAATAGAAGAACCAGAAGATAAATATGGATATGTAGTTTGTGGAGTTCCAGCTGGAAGAGGAAATATTGATTTAGAAAAATGTTTTAATATTTTGATGGAAAAATCACCTCTTACTAGAATAAATGTAGAAAGCTGTCATCCATATTGTGCTCAGTTTAAAAGAACACCAGGAACTGGGGGAGTAGAAAAAGTAGGAGAAGGAACTTTTAAAGTTGAAAAACATCCTTATGACTATAATATTATAAAGCCAGCACAATATTATTATCCTCATGAAGTATCAGAAGAAATGCTGGAAAAGTTATTAGAGGATCAGTTAAATGGATTGGTTGAAACTGTAAATTATTTAAAAAAATTAAGAGACAACTATTCTAAATAATGCCACAGGATGTAGGAGATGTATTCAATGAATAAAAAAATAACTGATTATATTATTGTGTATATAGGCTGCATAATACAGGCGTTTTCAATTGTTTGCATTTTAAAACCTAATAATCTAGTCACTGGAGGAATAACAGGGTTATCTCTTACTATTGGAAAAGTAATAAATATGAATTATACATATATTTATTATGGAATATGTATTTTAATATTGATAAGTGCAAAAATAATATTAGGAATCAAAGAAGTAAAAAAAATAATATTATTATCTACAACATATCCATTGATACTTATATTGATGAATAATATAAAATTTAATTTTTTACAGGATACCTCTGACAAGATATTGATATGCATCTATTATGGTATATTTATGGGAATAGGAACAGGACTGGTTCTGAAAAAAGGATTTTCTCAAGGAAGTTCTGATACTGTAGCAAAAATCCTCCACAAAAAACTGCTTTCCTTTATGGGGATCAGTCAGGTCCTACTCTGTATAGATATAACTATTCTTATAATATCAGGATTTGTATTTGGAAAAAAAGCAGTTCTTTATGCAATTATAATGCAGATGGTGTACAGCAAAACTATCAGTGTAGTACTATTTGGTTTTGGTTCATCTCTGGTTAAGGTAGTAGTAATAAGCGACCAGCTGGAAAAAATATCTGATTTTATGAAGAATACAATAAATAGAGGATATAGTATAGGTTATGTTTATGGTGGATATAATCATATTAAAAGAGAAAAAATAATATCTGTATGTTCATTGAGAGAGGCTATGCTGATAAAAGATTTTATAACAAAAATTGATGAAAATGCTTTTATAAATATTGTGCCAACAATATCAGCATGGGGAAAAGAAGATGGATTGCAGAATCTTAAAGAAAATTAGAAAGTAAAATAAATTACCCATAAAATTGCAGGACAAAACCTTTAGTTTTATGGGTTTTATTTTAATCAGGAATGAAAACAACAAAAAACAATAAAAAAACATAAAAATATTTATAAAATCACAAAAATATGATAAGATTTATTTAAACAACTAGGAGTTTTGGCTAGGAGGAAATGGCATATGAAAGAAATTGAAATAATATTAGAAGAACTATCAGGAATAATATGGGGGAACTATCTTATAATAACCCTTATAGGCGTAGGGCTTTTCTTTACTATTATAACTGGAGGAATACAGATAAAAGGATTTCCTCTGGCAATCAAAGAACTTGTAAATTCACTGAGAGGAAAGAATGAAATAAAGGGTGAAGGAACTTTATCAGCATTTCAAGCTCTTTGTACAGCATTGAGCAGCTGTGTTGGAAATGGAAATATTGTAGGAGTAGCAACAGCTATTGCCAGTGGAGGGCCAGGAGCAGTATTCTGGATGTGGTTTGCTGGAATAGTGGGAATGGCAACAAAATATGCAGAGATAGTTTTGGGGATAATATACAGAGAAAAATCTGATGATGGAACATATGTGGGAGGACCAATGTACTATCTTTCAAAAGGATTGGGATGGAAAAAAATAGCAACACTTTTTTCTATATTAATGTTTTTGCAGATAAGTGGAGGAGCTCTTATTCAGTCTAATGCTGTTGCAATTGTTATAAAAGATATGTTTAAAATAAAGCCGATTTTTTCTGGAATAATGATGGCAGGAGTAATTACAGCAGTTGTTATTGGAGGAGTAAGAAGATTAGGAAAAGTAGCAGAAAGAATAATTCCTGTTATGACTATTACATATTTTATTGGTGGTTTGATAATAATAATTTCTAACTTTAATCATATAAGTTATGCTATAATAAATATAATAACTTGTGCCTTTAATACAGAGGCAGTAGGTGGCGGAGTTTTAGGTTATACAATTAAAGAAGCAATGAGATTTGGAGTAGCAAGAGGATTGTATTCCAATGAAGCAGGAGAGGGAAGTGCTCCAGTGCTTCATTCAGCTGCAATTACAGATCACCCAGCAAGACAGGGACTGTATGGTATACTTGAAGTATTTATTGATACAGTAGTTATCTGTTCCCTGACAGCTTTTATAGTTTTAACTTCAGGAGTAATGGAAATGAATGTATCTCCAGCAGTTTATGTGATTACAGCTTTTGGAACTATACATCCTATGTTTAGATATGTGGTAGGAATAAGTATGGTATTATTTGCATTTTCTACTATATTGTCTCAATGGTATTTTGGAAATGTAACTCTTACTTATATTTTTAATTCTAAGGTAGCTTCATATTTTAAATATGTGTTTGTATGTCTTGCAATAATGGGTTCTCTGAGCAGTTTAAAAATAGTGTGGCTGATACAGGACATTGTATTGGGATTGATGATAATACCAAATCTTATAGGGCTCCTTCTTTTAAATGGAAAAGTCAAAGATGCAACAAAGGATTTTTGGAATATGATAAACAGAGGGGAGATAAAAAAATATGTTAGCAAGTGATAGACAAGATAGAATATTAGAGCTGTTAGAAAGAGATGGAAGTGTAAAAACTTCTAATCTTGTTACCATTATGGATGTTTCACTTGAAACTATTCGTAGAGATCTGGATTTTTTAGAAAAACAAGGGTATCTTCAAAAAGTGTATGGAGGAGCTATTCTTAAGAATAAAGAGGGAAAAAATCTTACTTACTCTTTGAGAGAATCAAAGAATATAGAGGAAAAGAGAGAGGTAGCACTTTTAGCTTTAAAATATATAAATGAGGGAGATACAATAGCTCTCAATGGAAGTACAACAAATATTGAGATAGCAAGATTGATAAAGGATAAATATTCTTCTTTGACAGTTGTTACAAATTCTCTGCTTATAGCAAATGAATTAGCAGATGTAAAAGGAATAAATCTTATTCTGGCAGCGGGGATATATAACAAGACTGAGTTTGCTTTTTTAGGAGAGATAACTGAGCATTTCCTGCATAATTTTTCAGTTGATAAATCATTTATCTGTGTAGGGGGAATATCTCTAAAAAGAGGAGTAACTGATTTCCTTATTGAAGAGGTACTGGTAGAGAGAAAAATGGCTGAAATAGCTGAAGAAGTATTTATTCTGGCAGATTCAACAAAGATAGAGAATAATTCTCTTATAAAAATATGCGATATAGAAAATTTAGATTTGATTATAACAGACTCAAGATTAGATGAGGATATTTTAAAAAAATATCTTGAAAATGGAGTGAAAATTATAAATAAATAAACTAAGAAAAGAGGACAACTGGTTGGTTGTCCTCTTTTTAAGTTATATTATTTTTTTCCCATGATATTCAGGAGAAGGAATAGCAGCGACTACTTCATCAAGATTATCATTTGTAACTTTTCCAGCTATAAGGATAGTTATTCTTCCAGCAGCTTTCTTTATCATTGCATTAAGGATATCTTTTCCTTCCAGAGCAGTTTCTTTTGTACCAGAAGAAAGAATTCTCTTTACTCCAATCTCTACAAACTTATCTATCACTTCAACAGGATCTTTCAATTCATCTACAGCTTTGTGAAAAGTTACTTCCATAGGAGAGGCAAGATCAACAAGTTCTTTTAAAGTTTCAAAATCAACTTTATTATCAGCAGTGAGAACTCCAAGAACAACACCTTTTGCTCCTAATGATTTACATATTTTTATATCTTCTTTCATGATTTCTATCTCTTCTTTTGAGTAATAGAAATCCCCTCCTCTAGGTCTGATTATAGGGAAAGCTGGAATAGAAAGTTTTTCCATAGCCATTTTGATAGTACCATAAGATGGAGTAGTTCCACCAAGATACAGATTATCACATAATTCTATTCTGTCAGCTCCTCTTTTTTCAGCTGCAAGAGCTTCAGAAAATGATTCTACACATACTTCTTTTATCATAAGATTCTCCTTATTTTATAAATTTTTAATTTGTATTTTCAACTTGTTATATATTTTTTATTTCATTTTTTATATTATATCCTATATTTTGTCTTTATGCCAGAGGGAGAGATTTAAAATTTTAATATATAGTCATTTTTTCAGTGAAATGTTAAAATAGAGAAAAGGTAATAAAGGGGGAGAAAATGATATATATAAGCAAAGATTATGTGAATGACACACTTAAATGGGATAATAAAGCAGCAGCTCACTGCAAAGATGGAGAGATAGTAGTATTTGAAACAAGAGATTGTTATGACAATTCTATAACTAGTTCAGAAAGACCTCTAGGAGATAGAAGTGATGCTTTATCTAATCCTGTAACTGGAGCACTATATGTAGATGGAGCTGAAAAGGGAGATATATTAAAAGTTGAGATAAGAGATATAAAGCTTCGTCCATGGGGAGTAATGCGTTCTTCAAATATTGGAGGAGTTTTTCATGAGAAATATGATAAAAGAGAAGCTGTAATTTATTCTATCAGAAATAATAAAATATTATTTGATGATGTATTGGAATTAGATGTAAATCCTATGATAGGAGTTATTGGGACAGCTCCAGAAGGAGAAGAGGGAATTCCAACAATCACACCAGGAAAACATGGTGGAAATATGGACTGTAAAAAAATAACAACAGGTTCTACAATTTATCTTCCTGTAAATGTAGATGGAGGACTTCTCTCTATGGGAGATATCCATGCTTTAATGGGAGATGGAGAAGTTTTTATCTGTGGTTTGGAAACAGCTGGTGAGATAACTGTAAAGGTAAGTGTATTAAAAAATATAAAGCTTCCAGTACCATTTTTATACTCTGGAGAAAAGGTTATGACTATACAGTCTGCTGAAACTTTAGATAAAGCAGGAGATATGGCAGCAAAAGAGATGTTTGAGTTTGTAAAAAATGCTTCTGGGCAGAGCGATTTGAGAACAGGAATGCTTATGTCTTTAATTTCTGATATGGCAGTATGTCAAGTAGTGGATCCACTTCTTACAATGAGAGTTGAATTTCCTTTGGAAGTTCTTGAAAAGTATGGATATAAGCTTCCATAGGATAAATTAAAAACAGATAAATAATATAAGAATATTTATAGATATGGACAGATTATTTTTATAAAAATAAAGCTTTATTTATGGACGAAACATAATAAATCTAAAAAATATTTTAGGAGGTTTTGCATAATGAATGATGAATTGAAAATCAAGATGTACTCATTTACAATAGACTGTCTAGAGCCTTACAAATTAGCAAAATTTTATGCTGATTTGCTCAAATGGGAAATAGCTTTTTATGATAAAGATTATGCCTGTATTTGTCCTCCAGGAACATATCAAGGGGCATATCCTGGGATAACATTTCAGCGTAATCCTGATTATGTACCTCCTGTGTGGCCAGAAAAATCTGAAACTCAACAGCAAATGGCACATTTAGACTTTGCTGTTAATAATTTAGAGGAAGCAGTTCAGTATGCAATTCAATGTGGAGCAACAATGGCAGAGAAACAATTTTCTGATAGTTGGAGAGTTATGATAGACCCTGCTGGACACCCTTTTTGCTTGTGCTATATGAAGCCTGTTTTCAAGAGTCCTCATTTTGCATTGCTATGAAATACTGTAAATAATTTTATAATAAAAAAATAATTAAAAAAAATCCCAGTAATCTAGGTTGATTAAATCATTCTAATTACTGGGGTGTTATTCTTATTTATTTAAGGCAATATAATCCTTGTATACTCCCTCTTCTCTTCTTCTTGTAGCAGTTTTAGAAAGATAGCTTCCTTCAACAATATTTTCATATCCCATTTTGTTTATTATTTTTTTCATAGCATTGATAAATGGACATCTGTCAGAATGATGATTATCAAAAGCTACACATGAAGCAAAATGTATAGCAACTTCATCTTTAGTGATAAGATTTTCTTTAGCAATTAGTTTGTTGACATTTCCTAAAAGACTGTTGATACCTTTTCCATGACATCCCCCACATTGAAAGGTAAGAAATCTAAGTTCTTCACTTTTAGGGTAATCTTTAAATATTCCTGTTCTAGTAAAAAATGAATTCATACAATGAAAACCACTGCATCTTCTTTTGGCAATTTCACATTGAATAGTGATGATAAGTTTTATATTTTCCATTTCTCCCTCCTATGTTTCCTGTATAAAAATATAATAACATAAAACAAAGATTGAAGATATGATTTATATAAATAAAATTCATATTTTAAAATCCAGATTTTTTTAAGAAATGCTAGACATTCATAAGGAATAGTGATATTATAATTTAGTTGAATTACTGGGGTGCCCAAAAGGCTGAGATAGGAAAGTTCCTGAACCCACATAACTTGATTCGGATAATACCGGCGAAAGGAGTAATGTGTGAATTATTTATTTAAGTAATCAAACCTCCTTTTGCAGAGATAAAAGGAGGTTTTTTTAATGGGATTAAAAGATTGTTTATGGTGTATAGGTGGAGCAAGTAAGGGAGTATCTGGTTGTAGATTTTCTCTTTATCCAATGGCTGATAATTTTGTAGATATTATTCTTGGGGGACTTGAAAAAACAGACACATCAAAAGTGTGGAAGCAAACTGATAAATTAAGCACTTGTGTGAGAGGAAAAAGCACTCATGTATTTGATGTGGTTAAGGGTCTTTTTGTAAATGCTTATAAAGAAAATGTACATATGGCTCTTGAAGCTACTTTTTCTAAAGGGTGTCCAGGGGATACTGATGCAGATTCATTTATGGAAGTGGATGATGAAAAAGTAAATGAAAAGAATATTAAAGATAAAAAATTTAATGTTGTAAGTAAAATATCTTTCTACCCAATGGGAGAAGAGGACTATATGGAACATATAGCTAAAGCAGTAATGACAGCAAAAGACAAGGGAGTTTTTGCTAAAAGTTCTCACTATATATCTATTCTAGAGGGAGATGTTCATGATGTATTTGGTGTATTGGAAGAGATATTCCAATATGGAGAGGCAAATCTGTCACACTATATTTTACAGGTTACTATTTCAGTAAATAGTCCAACAAAAGACTAGGATATCAGGAGGAAAAATGTTTAACTGGAAACTAAAAGATGTAATAATGGTATCAATTTTTTCTGTAATATTTTCATTTATATATTTAGGAGCTGTATATTTTGCTAATTTTCTTGCAACAATACTTGCTCCTTTTGGATTGGCACCTTTTGCCTATGAGATACTTTTTGGGGTGTGGTTTATGGCTTCTACTTTTGTACCATATATCGTACAGAGATCAGGAGTAGCAGTAGTATCAGAAGTACTTTCTGCTCTGATAGAGGTTATCATGGGAAATATGTTTGGACCAATAGTTATTCTTTCTGGAATAATTCAAGGAATGGGGCCGGAGCTTGTATTTGCTAAGAATAAATATAGAAACTTTTCTATGATGAATATGTGCCTTGCAGCAGCAGCAGCTTGTGTAGCAAGTTTTATATGGGGATTTATTAGAGGGGGATTTGTAAAATATTCTCCAATGATGCTTTTATGGATGTTTATAGTAAGGCTTATCAGTTCAGTGGTATTTTCAGGAATCATCTGTAAAATTGCTGCTGATAAATTAGCTGGAACAGGGGCATTGAGTGGATATGTTCTTGGACAGAATAATGATCCTGAAATGGAAGATTAATCTATGGAAGAAGTTTTAAAATGTCAGGATATCATTTTCAAATATAGAGAGACATCAAAAGAAAATATAGTAGATGGATTTACATATTCTTTTAATAAAGGAAAAATATATCTGATAACAGGGTTTTCTGGCTGTGGGAAAAGTACTCTTGCCAATGTGGCAGCAGGACTTTATCCAAGCAGCAAAGGAATACTTTCCAAAGGAGAAGTAGTGCTCTTTGGAAAAGATATAAATGAGTATACTCCAGAAAAAAGAGCAGAATATATTATGATGATGTTTCAAAATGCTGATACTCAATTTTGTATGGATATAGTAAAAGATGAGATAATATTCTGTCTGGAGAACATTGCTTTTCCTGTGGAAAAAATGGATGAAGTAGTAGACAGAGTTTTAAATGAAACTGGGATAGAATATCTGAGAGCCAGAAAAATATCATCACTTTCAGGTGGAGAAAAGCAAAAACTTTCACTGGCATGTGTATTGGCAGTAGAGCCCAAAATTATAGTGTTAGATGAACCTTTTGCCAATGTTGATTATGAAAGCAGTCAGGAAATTGTAAATATACTGAAAAATATAAATCGAGATAAAGAAGTGACTATAATAGCTGTAGACCACAGAATATCTCTTTGGAAAGATATAGATTACACTCTTCTCCATTTAGGAAAAGGGTGTAGTTTTGTTGATAAAAATATTGATAAATATCTTGTTGATATAATAGATGAAGAGGAATATAAAAAAAATTATCTGAAAAAATGTGAAAAATTTAAAGATAGAGCAGATTCCATAGAGATAGAAAAATTAAAAATAGCATATGAAAAGGAATCGTTATTGGAAGATATTAATATTAAGATAAAAGAGGGAAGTATTACTTCAATAATTGGAAAAAGTGGAGCTGGGAAAACCTCTCTTCTTAAAGCAATAGCAGGAATCTCTAAAATATTGTCTGGAAATATAAAAATATTTGGAACAGATATCAAAAAAATCAAAGAGAAGATATTTATAAATACTATAGGAATAGTTTTTCAAAATCCCCAAAATCAATTTATTACATATAAAGTGATAGAAGAGATAATGTTTACTCTGAAAAAAAGATATCCTAAAGAGAATGAAAAAATTCTTTTAGAGAAAGCAGAAAATTTATTAAAAGAATTTGAACTTTACAGATACAGAAATTTTTCTCCGTTTTCACTTAGTCAAGGGCAGCAGAGAAAACTTGCTGTTTTATCTATGTTGGGAGCTGGACAGAAAATAATCCTTTGTGATGAGCCTACTTATGGGCAGGATAATAAGACAAGCATAGAGATAATGGAGTTTCTTAAAAGAAAAGCTGAAGAAGATGGAATCACTGTGGTAATGGTATCTCATGACAGAAATCTTGTATTCAAATATTCAGACTTTATCTATGAAACAACAGATGATAAAAATATAAGGAGAGTGGAAGTATGATAAAACTCAATCCAGGCTATAAAGGACTGACTATATTTCTAGTTTCTCTACTCCTTTCTTTTGAATATAATTATTGTTTAAACTTTTCAGTATTCTGTATATGTATTATGCTTATGGTCATTAATAAAGTTCCAGTGAAAAAGATTCTTCTTGCATTTCTCCCAGTACTCCTTCTGGCAGGGGGAGTATTTTTTACAGGAATGCTCTACAGCAATTCAGGAACAGCTGAAGATGTAACCAGCCTTACCAAGACAGTTGTAATTATTGGAAATGTAGAAAATGGATTGCAGCTTTCAGTAAGAATACTTGCCTATGCAGGTCTTGGACTTCTTTTTGTATTTACTACTGATCCGAGACTTTTTATAATCAGCCTTATGCAGCAGTTTCATCTTCCAGGAAATTTTGCATATGGAATACTTGCAGCTTATGGATTTATTCCAGTGATAAGACAAGAATATGAGAACATGAGATATGCCTATAGAGCCAGAGGAGTAAAAAGAAATATATTTATGCTCCCAATGCTTGTAACAGCTGTACGATCTTCTGAGAGTATTGCAATGGCTATGGAATCAAAAGGATTCAATGCTAAAAGTAAAAGAACAGAATATATAAAACTAAAGGTTACAAAATGGGATTATATAGTTTTGATAGGAAGTACAGGGATAACACTTCTTGCAATGTTTCTATTTTAACTTTCTATTTTTTTCATGCTGCTGTATAATATGATAAAATATTTGAGCAGGGGGAAATTATCATGATAGGAACAATTGTCAATACAATCACTATTATACTGGGAAGTTTGCTAGGAAGTTTATTTAAAAAAGGAATAAAACAGGAATATCAGGGAGCTATGCTTACAGCTATGGGGCTTGCAGCGACAGCACTTGGAGCCAATGCAGTAGTAAGCAATATGCCTAAAAGTGCCTTTCCAGTGTTATTTATTGTCAGTCTGGCTATAGGAAGTCTTGTAGGAACAGTTATAAATATAGATAAAAGATTTCAAAACTTAATGGGAAAATATTCAAAATCAGGTTTGGGGCAGGGACTTTCTACAGCTATACTTTTTTTCTGCATAGGAACTCTTTCTATATTAGGGCCAATAGAAGCAGCTTTGAATAAAAACTATACTTATCTTTTTACAAATGCAACTCTTGATTTTGTAACTTCTATGGTACTTGCATCAACTTATGGGGTAGGAATAGCTATTGCAGCAGCAGTTCTTTTCTGCTGGCAGGGGGCTATATATTTGTTTGCTGGATTTCTTTCAGCATTTTTATCACCAGCCCTTCTTACAGAGATATCTATTATTGGAGGAATACTTATAGCAAGTTCAGGAATATCTATATTGGGAATAAAAGACTGCAAAACTATGAACATGCTTCCTTCACTTCTTGTTCCCATAATATGGTTTTTGATAAGATCTTTTTTCTAGGAGAAAATCTTTGTAAAACCTTTATTTATAAGGGATAAAGAGAGTTCTTTTTAATGGTAATGAATAGAAAAATATGGTATAATATATCATCAGATAAATTATATTCAGGAGGATCCATGACTAGAGATGAAGCTGTAAAAGCTGTTGATTATATAGTAAAAACAAATGAGCTAGAGGGAGCAGTTTATACAGAGGCAGAGAAAGCTGATTTTATGGCAGCGGCAGAGGGAAGAATTTCAGTGGAGGAACTTATAGAAAAAATCATAAATGACTAAAGAGGTGTTTCTATGGGAGATAAATATGTTTATCCAGGAACAAAGATTTTAGTAAATAAGTTGGGAATAAAAGACAGAAAACTTCTTGAGAAAAAGGAGAAAAATTTGTCTGGAGCCAGACTTCTAGAGCTCAGGCTTAGAAATGATATAAAGAAAACTTTTGATTTTAATTACCTGAAAAGACTTCACAAACATATTTTTCAGGATGTATACTCATGGGCTGGAACTGTAAGAGATGTGAATATAGCTAAAGGGAAGTCTCTATTCTGCCTTGTAGAACATATAGAAGCTTATGGAGAAACAGTCTTTAAAAAAATAAAAAATGCCAATTACTTTAAAGATATAACTGATAAATCAGAGCTGGCTTTAAGGCTGGCAGAAACAATGCTTGATATAAATGCTCTTCATCCTTTCAGAGATGGAAACGGAAGAACTCAAAGGGAATTTATAAGACAGCTGGCAGAGGAAAGAGGATATGAACTTGTATTTGATCATATTACTCAA
This sequence comes from Fusobacterium ulcerans, assembly GCF_003019675.1. Lineage (NCBI taxonomy): Bacteria > Fusobacteriati > Fusobacteriota > Fusobacteriia > Fusobacteriales > Fusobacteriaceae > Fusobacterium > Fusobacterium ulcerans. The sequence goes on from NZ_CP028105.1 coordinate 1,535,283, forward strand.
AGAGGGATAGTTGAATTATCTGATTTAACTCGTGATCCAGATATTCTGGCATTAAAATTTGAAAAGGGAATGACATTAATAAATAAAGAGGAAGGCTAAAAGTTGAACTATATTTCAACTTAAAGGTCTTCCTCTTCTTTGATTTTTTTATAGAGATATCATATTTTCCATTCTGTCAAAAGCCTCTCCCAATTTTGATATTTCAAGAGTACAAGCTATTCTTACAAAACCTTTTACTCCAAAAGGAGTACCATTAACAACTATTATATTACATTTTTCTAAAAGAAAATCTGTAAACTCTTCAGAAGTCATTCCAGTTTTTTCAATATTCAGGAATAAATATATTCCCCCCTGTGCTTTGAAACAATCTAGGAAAGGTATTTTTTTAACTCTGTCATAGCAGTAGTCGACTCTTTCTTTAAATACAGGAACAAGTTTTTCTTTCTGTTTCTCAAATTCTTTAAGAGCGTAAAGAGCACATCTTTGAGATACAGCAGGTGCACTGTAAATGATAGCTTCATTTATATAGTTGATACAACTTATAAGTTCAGGAACCTGAGATATAACATACCCAATTCTCCAACCAGTCATAGCAAAATTTTTAGAAAAACTGCATACAGATATAGTTCTTTCCTTCATTCCATCTAAAGTAATGATAGGAGTAAAAGATTCCTCATATGAATAGAAATCGTAGACATCATCTGCTATTACTAAAAGATCGTATTTTTCAGCAATCTCCTTGATAATATTCATACTTTTCATATTGTAGCATACTCCAGTTGGATTAGATGGTGAATTTATCACTATACATTTTGTTTTTGATGTTACAGCTTTTTCTAAATCTTCTTTTATTATCTGGAAATTATTTTCGAGTTTTGTTTCTACAATTACAGGAACTCCATCAGATAATTTTATCTGGTCAGCATATACTGGGAAAAAAGGTGCAAGAAGTATTGCCTCTTCTCCTTTGTTGAGAATGCTTTTAAATACAAGATAAAGAGCATGGCAGGCTCCAGTAGTTATCATGACATCTTTAGGAGTGAACTCATAATTTTTAAAATTCTCCTTGTGGTATTTGCAAATCTCTTCTCTCAATTCAAGATAACCATATGAGTCAGTATAATGAGTATGTCCTTTTTTAGCATCAGCCATAGCCAGTTCAATCAGATGCTCATCAGTATGAATATCCAGATCTCCTATTCCTAGATTGATAAGAGGAAGAGAACAAGTTTCTGATCCTTTTTTATTTCCCATAGAGTAATTTCTTTTCTTAAATTTATCTGCAATAAAGTTTCTCATTTATATTTCCCCCTACAACGCAAAAAGTGTTTCTTTTAAATTTTCTTTGTTTATATTAAATTCCATATCTATTATATCAGGCCCTGCAAGAATAGCCCAAAGTATTTTATCTTCCATCTCTTCAAATTCCTCTTTTTTTACTACCTCTGATAACTTTGTTGGAAAAGCCAGCTTTTTATAAAAAGGAAGAAGCTGTATATATTCTTCTTTTTTACCTTCAAGAATCAACTGTACAAGGATACCAAAGGCTACTACTTCCCCATGGAGATGTTCTTTTTCCAGAGAAGGAAGAAGAGTCAGCCCATAGAATACAGAATGTGCAATAGCTCCATTGAGAAAATCATCTACCAGATTGGAAACCATTCCAGTATTTACTACAATGGAAAGAACAACTTTCTTGAATTCATCATTGATATCTTTAGAGAAATAAGCAGAAACTCCATTTTCAAGTATTACAGAACCGCAGAGGTGGCTTATCTCTTTTCCAAGAGAATTTGGATAACTCATAGTTCCATTATTTTTTTCAGAAACATATTCATATTTCATTCTCACTTCATAAAATTTAGCAAGGGTATCTCCCATACCTGCCCAGATATATTTAGCAGGAGCAGATTTAATAGTTTCTAAATCTATGAAAGTTTTTTTAGGTGGAGCAGGAAAATTAAAAAATTCCTTAAAGCTGCCATCATTATTATATACAACAGATAAAGCAGATGCAGCTGAACAGGTAGAAGCAATAGTAGGGATAGAAAAAATTTCTATCCCCAATTTAAATGCTGCAATTTTAGCTGTATCTATGGCTTTTCCGCCTCCAATTCCAAGGACGAGATCAAATTTTTTATTCAATGTATTATTTAATATTTCTTCAATATTTTCATATGAACACTCTCCATGATACTTTTCAAGAGAATATTCTTTATCTGAAAGTATAGGAAGAATTTTATCTTTTATACTGTCAAAAGATTTTTCTCCTACAATAATAAGTATATTATTGTAGGGGATAATCTCCTTTTTCAGATATTCCCATATGTTTTTGTCTATAAAGTAAGAAGTGAATGAAAAATTTTCAAACATAGATATGCCTCCATTATACACCATATTTTTCTCTTAATTTTTGAATAGTACCATCATCTATGAGTTCTTGAAGAGCTTTATTGAATTTTTCCATAAGCTCTGTATCATCCTTATTGAATGCAATAGCTTTAGGTTCTCCTTCAAGGGCTCCTACAAGCATAAGCTCAGGATTGTTTTCTACAAATTTTACAGCAACACTTTCATCAAGTACAATACCATCTATTTTACCGCTTTTTAAAGCAACGAGAGCACCTGTATTAGATGAAAAAGGAGTTACAGTTGCACCTTTTATTTTTCTCGCAGCAGCTTCTTTTGTAGTTCCAAGTTCTGCTCCATAGTTTTTATTTTCCAAATCTTCTATCCCATTAATAGGTTTGCTTTTATTAGCTATAAAAGCTACATTAGAAGAAAGATAAGGAATTGAAAAATTAACAGCTTTTGCTCTCTCTGGAGTTATACTCATTCCAGCTATTACAGCATCCATTTTCTTTGTTTGAAGTGCTGGGATAAGTCCATCAAAGTTTGTATTTGACCATTTATACTGAATATTTAATTTTTGAGCTATGGCAGCTATTATATCAGCATCAAGTCCACAAACTTTACCATCTTCCAGATATTCAAAAGGTGGATATTCAGCATTAGTTCCTATTACATAAACTTTTTCAGTTTTTGAAGCTCCACAAGCAGCAGTCAGTACAATTAATAAAGATAGCATAAATAATTTAAAAAGTTTTTTCATGATTTTCCCTCCATGTTTTATTAATATTTAAAATTAAAAAAAGCACTGATCCTTAAAAAGAATCAGTGCTTTAATAAACGAACCCATAAAATATACTCTGGGAAAACTTCTCCCATCTTTACAAAATATATTATATTATGAATAATGCCATATTAAAGAATCCTTTTATATAGGAATATGTTAAAAATATTTAATTGTGGCATACTCCTTAGATTCTTAAATAACATTTTTTTCTCCTCTTGATAATTTTATTTATTGAAGTGATTATATAACTTGAAAAGAATATTGTCAATATATTTTTTAAAAAATATTTTTCATAAAAAAATAAATAAAAAAAATTTTTGATAATAAGAATAAAATCTCATATGGAGTTTTTATGATCAATTATGTATTATTTTTATTCTTAAATTCGATGGAAGAGATAAAGTTCTTGTAAAAAAATAAAAAATAACGTAGTATAAGTATATCAAACAAATATATGATAGAGAGAAACTTAAAATTAATATATTCATTGAAATAAATGAGAAAATGTGATACGATAAATCAGCTTTAATATTATTATTGATGTATTCTGAAACACATTTTTAATGGACTAGGGAGGAAAAATGCATTTGAAAGGTAGAAATAAAAAGCTGATAGTAATGTCACTATTGGGACTGGCTCTTTTAGGATGTGGAAAGGAGGAAAAAGCTCCTGAAAAAAAAGTGGTAAGAACTATCACTAGTATGGATATAGACAGTTTGAACCCATATAAGCTTGTATCAAGCGGTTCAGAAGAAATAATGATGAATGTTTTTGAAGGACTTGTAATGCCTACAGTTGATGGAGGACTTGCTCCAGCAGTAGCCAAAGAATACAAAATATCAGATGATGGATTGACATATACTTTTGAAATAAGAGAGGGAATTAAATTTCACAATGGAAATCCTTTAGATGTAAAAGATGTAGAATTTTCTTTGAGAAAAATGTCAGGGAGAGAAGGAGATACTCCAGCTCAAGCTATGTTCTCAAATATAGATGATATAAAAATAACTGGAGATAATGAAATAACAATTACTCTTAAAGTTCCAGATTCAGCTTTTATTTATTACATGACTGAAGGGATAGTTCCAGATGAGAATAGAGATTCTTTGGATAAAGAGGCAATAGGAACAGGACCTTTCAAAGTGTCAGGATATGACAGAGAGCAGAAAATAACTCTTACAAAGAATGATGATTATTGGGGAGAAAAGGCTAAGATAGATGAAGTTGATATATTTGTAACTCCAAATGCAGAAACAGCTTTTCTTAAACTTTTATCAGGAGAGATAGATATACTTCCTCGTGTTGATTCAAAGAGATTAAATGAACTTAAAAACTTTAAGACAATATCAGGAGCCCAAAATACAGTACAGCTTTTTGCTCTTAATAATAAATTTGAACCATTCAGCCATAAGGAAGTTAGAGAAGCTATCAATCTGGCAGTGGATAAAGATGCTGTAATAAAAAATGTTATGGGTGGGTACGGAATAAAACTTGAAACAAATATGAGCCCAGTAATGAAAAAATATTGTATAGATAATATTGGTGAAAAAAGAGATGTTGAAAAGGCAAAAGAACTTTTGAAAAAAGCAGGCTATGAAAATCTTAAATTTACTGTAAAAGTTCCAAGCAACTATGCTATGCATGTATCAACGGCTCAGGTAATAGCTGAACAACTTAAAGAAGTTGGGATTACTATGAATATAGAGACTGTAGAATGGGCAACATGGCTGTCAGAAGTTTACAGTGGAAGAAAATATGAAGCAACTATAGTAGGACTTACAGGAAAACTTGATCCAGACTCAATATTAAAGAGATATGTTTCAGATTATCCTAGAAATTTCTTCAACTATGAAAATCCAAAATATGATAAACTTATTGCAGATGCAAAAATAACATCTGATGAAAATAAAAGGATTGAGTATTATAAAGAAGCTCAAAAAATATTAAGAGATGAAAATGTAGCAGTTTTCATAATGGATCCAGAACTTATTACAGCTGTGAATAAAAACATAAATGGATATGTGTTCTATCCACTCTCATTTACGAACTTCGCAAAAATTAGTATTGGAGATTAAAATGTTCTATATAAAAAAACTGGCAAAAATGATTTTTTCTATATTTCTCATAGGAACACTTTCATTTTTGCTCTTAGAAATGATCCCGGGAGATCCAGCATCAGCAATACTTGGTGTTGAGAGCACTCCAGAGGACATTGAATTATTAAGAGAAGCACTTGGTTTGAATAAGAGTTTGATAGTGAGATATCTCACTTGGGGGAAAGGAGTACTTGCAGGGGATTTTGGAAATTCCTTCAAGTATTCTGAACCTGTAGTTGATCTTATTCTTAAAAGACTTCCTCTTACATTAGAAATAGCTCTGATTTCGATAGGGATAGTATTTTTAGTATCTGTACCCCTATCTTTTTTGCTATATAAAATAAAAAATAAACATGTAAAAAAAATTGGAGACTTTATGATAGGAGTCTTTATATCTGTTCCATCATTCTGGCTGGGAATAATTTTCATGTTCGTTTTTGGTGTAATATTGAGATGGTTTTCTGTAGGGTATAACAATACTTTTGCTTCCTTGATTCTCCCATGTGTAGTTATAGCTATTCCAAATATCGGAATAATTACAAGCTATATCAAGAGTAATCTGGAATATGAGATGAGAGAAGAGTATATAAAATACCTCTATGTAAATGGACTTAAAATGAAGTGGCTGAATCTGTATATATTGAAAAACTCTATTCTTCCAGTGGTTCCTTTAATAGGAATTATGATAATAGATCTTATTACAGGAATTGTAATAATAGAACAGATATTTTCTATTCCGGGAATAGGAAGGCTGTTGATAACCTCAGTAGTAACAAGAGATATACCTCTGATACAGGGATTAATTTTTTATACATCTGTAGTCCTTGTACTTATAAATTTCATTATAGATATCCTCTATTCAATTATTGATCCTAGAATAAGAGGAGGGGAGTAAAATGAAAAAGAAATATATTTTATTTGTACTCCTTTTGATTGTGGTAGTATATTTTTATCAAAACCCATATGCTATGAATAATGATATGATACTTGCAAGACCAAGCTTAGAAAATTTATTAGGATGCGACAATTTAGGAAGAGATATTTTCAGCAGACTTGTATTGGGTTCTTTTTATACTCTGCTTATAGCATTTGTTTCTGTAGCACTTTCAGTAATGGCAGGAACAATGATAGGAAGTATAGCAGGTTATTATGGAAAAGCTTTAGATTCTGTGATTACATCTTTTATAGAGGTAATTATAGCTATTCCATCAATATTGATAGCTCTTGGAGTAATAATAATTTTGAAAACAGGATTTATTTCAATGATAGTAGCAATTTTTATCATTTATCTTCCAAGATGTGTAAATATGGTAAGAGGACTTGTGAAAAAAGAGAGAAATATGGAATATGTAGTAGCAGCTAAAACATATGGAGTATCAGATTTAAGAATAATTTTTTACCACATACTGCCAAATATAATGAAACCTGTACTTATCAGTTTTACAACTGGATTTGCTGGGGCAATACTTACAGAAGCAGGGCTGGGATATCTGGGACTGGGAATACAGCCGCCATATCCTACATGGGGAAATATTTTGAATCAGTCACAGTCATACTTTTTATCAGCTCCATGGTTTACTATAGCTCCAGGACTTGCCATAATATTCACAGTTTATCAGATGAATAAACTTGAAAAGAGAGGAAAAAGATTTTAATGATAATAAATATAGAGAAATTAAATTTGGAAATTGATGGACAGGTACTTTTAAAAGATGTAAATTTTCATATGGAAAAAGGAGAGGTAGTTGCTCTTGTAGGAGAGTCTGGAAGTGGAAAGACATTGACTACAAAATTTATACTTGGAATACTTCCAGAGAGAAGTATAATACATTGTGAAAAATTTGAAAAGAACTGTAAAATAGGAGCAGTTTTCCAAAATGCTTTTATATCATTAAATCCAACAATAAAGATAGGAAGTCAGTTGAGAAGACTTTATGAATCACATTATGGAAGCAATGGAAACTGGAAAGAGGAAATAACAGCTCTTTTAGAAAAAGTTGGAATAAAGGAAACTGATAAATTTTTAAAGAAATATCCCCATGAAACAAGTGGAGGAGAGAGACAAAGGGTAGTTATAGCAGGTGCATTAATAGGAAAACCAGAAGTATTAATTGCAGATGAAGTAACTACTGCACTGGATATGAGAACCAAAAAAGAAGTAATAACTTTATTTAAAAATATAAAGAAAGAACTGGGAATATCTATACTTTTTATCTCCCATGATCTGGACTCTATAAAAAACTTTGCAGATAGAGCATGTGTGATGTATAAAGGAAGTATTGTAGAAGAAAACAGTTGTGAGGGAATATTTGAACATCAGGAACACCCTTATGTAAAAAAACTCATAGGTTTTTCAAAAACTCTGTGGACAAGAGGAGAATAAGATGTTTTTAGAAGTAAGAGATCTAAATAAATACTATAATTCAAGAAATCTTTTTTCCAAAGAGAAAAAGCAGATACTGAAAGATGTAACTTTTGATGTGAAAGAGGGAGAAATATTCTCGATTATTGGACAGTCAGGAGCAGGAAAATCTACTATTGGAAAGATACTTTTAGGAATAGAAAAAGAAAGCAGTGGAGATATAATGCTTATGGGACGCCCTCTTAAAGAAATGGTAAAAAGAGAGGTACAAATGGTATTTCAAGACCCATACAGTTCTTTAAATCCTGCTATGAAAATAGGAAAAATATTGGAAGAACCATTGAAAGTAAATGGTGTGAAAGATAAAAAAGAAAGAGAAGAAAGAGTGAAATCTATGCTTAAAGAAATAGGCTTAGAAGAAACTTGTGGAGTAAAATATCCATCAGAATTAAGTGGAGGACAAAGACAGAGAGTAGTTATTGGAGCTGCTATGATATTGAAACCAAAACTTGTAGTGTGTGATGAGCCAGTGGCATCTCTTGATCTTTCTATACAGAATCAGATATTGAATCTTATTAAGAAATTTAATAAAGAGTATAATACTACTTTTATTTTTATTTCTCATGATCTGGGAGTGGTATATAATATTTCTCATAGAGTTCTTCTTTTATATAAAGGAGAAGTTCAAGAGATAAGAGAAACTGTTGAATTTTTTAAAAATCCTGAAAGCGAGTATGGAAAATATTTTCTTGAGGGAATAAAAGTTTAGAAATGAATTTTTGAATATTAAGATAATTAAATTATAAAATATATAGATGAGAGTACCTAAAAAGTTAGATTGGATTTCTAACTGTAAGTACTCTCATCTTTTTTCTTTAAAATAAACTTAATTGAGAAGAAAAATTTTTTTCATCAAAAGTATTGAGATATTCAAAGATTTCGTTATTATTATGTAAAATTCCATTTTGAGAGCATTTTTTATAAAATAATTCCATTAACCTTTTATTATTTGGACTGACTATTTCATATCTATTTCCAAAAGTGCGAATATATCTTTCTTTCATATGAGGAAATAATTTATCTAATTGCTGATAAAAATATTCTCTGCTTCCTTCTCGAAGCGTCATACCAATTCCAAAGCATATAATTCCATGAACTTTAGCTTCAATACAGTAATCTAAAAGTCCATTGATATTTTCAGCAGTATCATTAATGAAAGGAAGAATAGGACAGAGCCATACAACTGTTGGGATTCCTGCATCTCTTAATTTTTTTAACACTTCAAAGCGTTTTTTGGTAGTACACACATTAGGCTCAATTTTTCTGCATAAATTTTCATCATAAGTTGTTAAAGTAATTTGAACTACACATTTTGTTTTTTCATTTATTTTTTTCAATAAATCCAAATCTCTCAATATCATATCTGACTTTGTTATAAGAGTAAATCCAAAACCATATTTATACACTAATTCCAATGTTTTTCTGAGATTTTTGATTTTTAATTCAAGAGGAATATACGGATCAGTCATTGAACCAGTACCGATCATACATTTCTTTCGTCTGCGTTTCAGAGTTTCTTCCAATAGTTCAATGGCATTTTCTTTGACTTCAATATCTTCAAAGTCATGTAGCATTCTATAACAGCTGCTTCTTGAATCACAATAAATACATCCATGAGAGCAACCACGATAGAGGTTCATTCCATTTTTAGGTGATAGGATTCCTTTTACTTTTACATAGTGCATGTTATCTTTTTTAAAAATCGGGTCCACAATTCCTCCTTGATTTATAATGAAATAAAACATAAATATTTATATCTATATTATATCATAGATAGTTTTGAAAAGATAAAAATTTAAAATATCTGAAATCTTTATAAAATATTTTTATAAACAAAAATCAGAATAGGTTATATTTTAAATATTGTTGCAAAATAAAAAATCAAGTTAGTTTTCAAATAGCTTTTTATATACAAATCTTTTTTATAATTATATAATATATAAAGAAAGCATTGAAAAAACAGGGAGGAATGCAATGAAAACAATAGGTTTGATTGGTGGGATGAGCTGGGAAAGTACAGTAACTTATTATGAAATAATCAATAGAATAATAAAAGAAAAACTTGGAGGGCTTCATTCAGGGAAATTGGTTCTTTTCAGTGTAGATTTTCAGGAGATAGAAGAGTGCCAAGCAAAAGGTGAATGGGATAAAAGTGCAAAAATTTTGACAGAAGCAGCACAAAGTCTGGAAAAAGCAGGGGCAGATTTTATAGTTATCTGTACAAATACAATGCATAAAATAGCTCCAGACATTCAAAAAAATATTAATATTCCTATACTTCATATAGCAGAGGCGACAGCTGATGAACTAGATAAAAAAGAAATAAAAAAAGTTGCTTTGTTGGGAACAAAATATACAATGGAGCAGGATTTTTATAAGAATAAATTAATAGATAGAGGAATAGAAGTAGTGATTCCTGATGATGAAGATAGAGCAGAGGTAAATAGAGTAATTTATGAAGAATTATGTCTTGGAAAGATATTGCCAGCATCTAAAAAAAGATTTCTTGATATTATGGATAAATTAGCAAAAAATGGAGCACAGGGAGTTATACTTGGATGTACAGAAATTGGGCTTTTGGTGCAGCAGAAAGATACAGAAATTTCTTTGTTTGATACAGCAGCAATACATGCTGAAAGTGCAGCTTTGAAATCCATAGAGAAATAATTTTAAGGATTTACAGTTGAGGAATACTTATATAAAAAAGGGGAAAGAATGATAAAAAAACTATTGAGTTTATGCAGTATATTGATATTCTTGTTATTCACAGGATGTTTTCAAAAAACAGTAGATAGTTCAAAGTTAGAAAAAAGAAACGGAACTGTCTATCAAGTAGGAGAAAAAAAGCCTTTTACAGGAGTAATGAAAAACTTTTATTCAAATGGGCAGCTAGCAGTGATGGAAAAATTTAAAAAAGGAAAAAACCATGGAAAGGGTGAAAAGTACTATACTAATGGAAAGCTGTGGATAGAGTATTCATATAAAGGTGGAAACCTTCATGGAAAATATATGGAGTATTTTGAAGATGGAAAACCTCAGAAAGAGATAAATTTTAAAGATGGAGAAAAGCATGGAATAGTAAGATGTTATTGTGGAGAAGATGGAAAATTACATCAAGATTCCATATATGATGAAGGAAAACTTACAGGGAAAAGAACTACTTATTATCCAGATGGAAATCTTTTAGAAATAACAGAATGGAAAGATGATGAACTTTCAGGAATATTTGAACAGTACTATATGAATGGACAGTTAAAAGTAAAAGGCAACTTTATAGATGGAAAAGCTGATGGAAAGGCAAATGAATATTATGAAGATGGTTCTCTTATGGGGGAAACATATTATATTGCTGGAAAAGCAGAAGGTTATTCTGTAGAGTATTATTCTGATGGAAAAATAGCGAAAGAACTTAATTACACAGATGGATTTGAAGATGGAGATAGCATAAGTTATCATTCAAATGGGCAGATACAGGAAAAAGGAAAATATATTCAAGGAAAAAAAGAAGGAATATGGGAAACATATCATTCAAGCGGAAAGATTATAAACAGGATAACTTACAAAGAAGATGATTCTAAATATGGAGAAGAGTATAATTATGATAACGAAGGAAGTTTAGAATTGAAAGTTACATGGAATGCTCTAAATGATAAATTTATATATGAGCATTACAAAGATGGAAAAGTCATAAATAAAATAATACAGTAAATAATGAATATTAAAATCATAAAGAAAAAAAGAATTTTACAAATACCACGAATAATATAATATAGAACATAAAAAATTCAAAGGGGTGGTACTAAAATGACTATTTATGATTTTAAAGTTAAAAATGTAGATGGAACAGAAGAAACATTAGAAAAATATAGAGGAAAAGTATTACTTATAGTAAATACAGCTACAAGATGTGGACTTACATCTCAATATGAAGGACTTGAAAAACTTTATGAAAAATATCGTGATAAAGGATTTGAAATATTAGATTTCCCAAGCAATCAATTTTTAAAACAGGCACCAGAAAGCAGTGAGGAAATAGCTGAATTCTGTCAATTGAGATATGGAACTAAATTTAAAACTTTTGCTAAGATAGATGTAAATGGAAAAGATGCAGATCCATTATATATATATTTGAAAGATAAAGCAAGTGAAGAGATAAAAAATAGAGAAACAGACTCATTTAAAGATAAACTTGAAAAATTAGGACAGACATTATTAGGAAAAGAGATAAAATGGAACTTTACTAAATTCCTAATAGGAAAAGATGGAGAGATAATAGGAAGATTTTCTCCTACTGTGACACCTGATGAAATAGATGCAGAAGTTGCAAGAGCAATATTAAAATAATAAAAAGAAAATATTTATCAAAAGCAGATCTTTTATGGTCTGCTTTTTTGTTGGAATATGCAGTTAGAAAAATAGGTTTGATGAAATAAAAAGAACATTAAAGCAACTGTAATTAGCATTTTTCAATGAAAAAGCAACCATTAATATGTAGAGATATTCTCAGGTCTATGTTACAATTTAATTAAAAAAGATGGGGTGAGATCTATGTCATGGAAATTAAAAGAAGAAGAACTTCAATTCATAGATGAAAATGAGGAACAAATAAGAGAATATGTAGGAAAAAAGGGAGAGGACTATATAAATATCTGGAGAGAAGGAAAGAAATTCAATCCAGCAGCTCTTTTTCTAGGAATGATATGGCTTGGCTACAGAGGAATGTATAAAATTATAATGTATCTTATCATAGCTTTTATTCTTACAGATATTTTCATGATTTTTTTAGGGATAGATTTGACAAGAATATCTGGAATAGTTGCTGGAGTAATTTTAGGAACATATGGAAGTTACTGGTATTTCTTACAAGTTAAAAAAGATATACTTGCTGGAAAGGAAAAATGTATAGATGGCGGAGTAGGTGTAGTACTGTCTTTAGTAATGCTTGCAGGATATGTACTCTTCTCAGTTTATGTAGTTGATACATTTCTCTATTATATACTTTATGGATATTATTATTAAACTTTATGTACTAAAATATATTACTGAGGAGGAGTTTATGAAGAGAATTTTATCACTAGCAACAGTTTTTGTTTTTTCTGCTTTAACAGTATTTGCAACAGGACAAAAACCAGAAAACACAGCTGTTGAACAGACAAGAGCAATAGAAAAGGATGTTGAGATTGTTTTTGTTCTGGATACTACTGGATCTATGGGAGGACTTATTCAAGGAGCTAAGACTAAGATATGGAGTATAGTGAATGAAGTAATGCAGAACCATAAGGATTCAAAAGTAAAAATTGGACTGGTAGCTTATCGTGATCGTGGAGATGTTTATGTGACTAAAGTTACACAGCTTAATGAAAATCTAGATGAAATATATAGTGTATTGATGGATTATAAAGCTCAAGGTGGAGGAGATGATCCTGAAGATGTAAGAAAAGCTCTTCATGAAAGTTTAGAAATAATTCAATGGTCAGCACCTAGAGAAAATTTATCACAGATAATATTTTTGGTAGGAGATGCGCCTCCTCATGATGATTATAATGATTCACCAGATACTGTAGTTACTGCTAAAAAAGCTAAAAGTAAAGGAATTATTATAAATACTATTCAATGTGGAAATATGCCAAGTACAGATCGTTACTGGAAAGCAATAGCACAATTTGGTGGAGGAGAATATTTCCATATCTCTAGAGATGGAGGAGTAAAAGTTGTAACAACTCCTTATGATGATAAGCTTTATGAACTAAACAAAAGAATAGATAAAACATATATAACATATGGAAGTACAGAAGTAAGAACTGAAGCAGTGAAGAAATTTGATTCAGAAAAACATTCAGTAGATGCTGCACCAGTAGAGGCAAAAGCATCACGAGCAATAAATAAAGCAATAAACAAATATAGCTATTCTAAGGAAGACTTGGTACAAGCAGTAGAAAATAAGGAAGTTTCTTTGAAAGATATTAAAGATAATGAACTTCCTGAAAATATGCAGAGAATGTCTTTAAAAGCTAGAGAAGGATATATTCAAAGTATTATGGATACTCGTAAAGAAATAAGAGAGGAAATAATAAAAGTATCAAAAGAAAGAGAGGAATATATATTAGAACAAAAGAGAAAAGGAACAGCAGGTAAGAGTGAATTTGATTCTGCTGTATCAGAAGTTCTAAAAAAACAAATAAAATAGTATAAAAATAGAGAAAGATGTAAAAAACTAATAAAATTTTAAAATATCAGAAATTTTAGAACTTTATTTTAGTTTATGAACATCTTTCTTTTTTAATTGAAATAATAAAGTGGAAATAATTAGGTAAACAATGTTAGAATGTATTTGCTTGGTTATAAAATTATTATATAAGGAGGAAAAAAATTGAAAGATTTTTTAACTAATAGAGTTTTAATGATAAGACCAATAGCATTTACTTATAATGCAGAAACAGCTAAAGATAATCTTTATCAAAAAAATGATCACAAAGATGGAAAAGAATTACAGGCTAAAGCAGTAGCAGAATTTGATGCTTTAGTAGAAAAATTGAGAGAGGCAACTATAGAGGTGCTGATTGTACAGGATACCAAAGAACCTCATACACCTGATAGTATTTTTCCAAATAACTGGTTCAGTACACATGAAGATGGGACTTTAGTTTTATACCCTATGTATGCAGAAAACAGAAGATTAGAGAGAACTCCTAAAATTTTAGATTTTGTAAAAGATAGGGAGGATCTAAAAATAATAGATCTTACTAAAAATGAAAAAGAAGGTAAAGTATTAGAAGGAACTGGAAGTATGTGCCTAGATAGAAAAAATAGAATAGCATATGCAAGTTTGTCTAAGAGAACAAATAAGGATCTTTTTGAAGAGTTCTGTAAAATGATGGATTATAAACCTGTAAGTTTTTCTGGAAAGCAGACTATAGATGGAAAACAGTCTCCAATATATCATACAAATGTTTTGATGGCTATTGGGGAAGAATATGTTCTTATATTCTTAGACTCAATAGTGGATGAAAAGGAAAAAGAAATGGTAAGAAAATCTATATTGGATTCAGGAAAAGAACTTATAGAGATAACAGAAGAGCAGACAAATCATTTCTTAGGAAATGCTCTGGAACTTAGAAAAAAAGATGGAAATAAGGTATTGGTAATGTCTAAGTCAGCTAATGATATATTAAGAGAGGATCAAAGAAAAATAATAGAAAAATCAGCAGAGATAATATATTCAGATATTCCTACTATTGAAAGATATGGTGGAGGATCAGTCAGGTGTATGTTGGCAGAATTTTTCTTATAATATAGAGAAAAAAATATGAGGGATCAAAAGCTAGATTAAATTTCTGCTTATGAATCCCTCTTTTTATTTTTAGTTATTTTAATTAATTATTTATTAACCACATAGACCGGTTTTGAACTAAATATAAGAATTATGCTCCCTATAACATAGATAATGAATAAAGGGATTCCTATATATGTCATTAAGATAAGAAGAAAAATATGAATTACAGCTGCCAGTGTTCCAAATATTATATTAGTTTTTCTGTAAGATGAAATAAGTACTCCAATGGTTATTATTCCACCTAATACCAATAATACAATTCCATTTAATGTATCTCCCTTAGATTTTAGAGCTTCCTGATACCAAAGCAATCCCGCAAATAAGCAGATTGCAGCAATAAAAGTAGCACTAGCACTACCTTTTGAAAATAATGGTACCTGAAATTTTTCTATACACTTTTGATTTAAAATATCAACTACAGATATTATTCCAATTATAATAGCAATAACTCCCAAAATTTTTAATACTAACATTAGTCTTCCCTTAGATGTAATCTTTTTGTAATAAAAATTATACTATTTAATTTTACATTTTTCAAATATTAAAATTATTTTAAATATATGTATGGCTAATTTTTAAAAAATCATAATAACTTTAAAGATAGAAATAAAGGAAAAACTAAAAAAACAATAAAATAAATTATTAAAAAAAATTCAAAAAAGTATTGACAAATATATAAAATTGATGTATCTTTTTAATTGAGAATTAGCACTCGACTTTGATGAGTGCTAACAAAAAGGTGATGAAAGATGTCTATTTCAGAAAGAGAAAAGTTAGTATTAAATGCAATAGTAAATTATTATTTAACTTTTGGAGATACTATCGGTTCAAGAACTTTGGTAAAAAAATATGGGATTGATCTTTCATCAGCAACTATTAGAAATGTAATGGCTGATTTGGAAGATATGGGATATATATCAAAAACTCATACATCTTCAGGGAGAATCCCTACTGATAAAGGCTATAAATATTATCTTGATGAACTGCTGAAAGTTGAAAAACTTACAAAAGAGGAAAAGAACAATATAGAACTTGAGTACGAGCACAGAGTTAATGAGCTGGATCTGCTTTTACAAAAGACTTCTTCTCTTCTTTCAAAGATGACTACTTATGCAGGAATAGCAATAGAGCCAAGTACTATAATAGAAAGAATAAAAAAAATAGAACTGGTACATATAGATGAGTTCTTAGTTTTAGCTGTTATAGTTACTGAAAACAGAGCTGTAAAAACTAAAAAGATAATGCTTGATCAGTCTATTTCTAAAGAAGAACTTGAGGTAATATCAAGAGAGTTAAATACAAAAGTAGCAAATCATGAAATAAATTTTGGGAATATAGAGAAATTTATTTTAGGAAAAAAATTATTAACAGATGATATAGAACAATATGAAGATGACAGTAAATTCTTTATAAATAATGTTCCGAGTATCTTTAAAGATAAGAATGTTAATGAGGTTTCAGAAGTCTTAGAACTTTTCCATCATAGAAAAGATATAAAACTTTTATTTGAACAACTTGTAAAAAATAGAGATAGTTCCTATGGAAAAGTAAATGTAGTATTTGGAGAAGAATTAGGAATAAAAGGATTGGAAGACTATAGCTTTGTATATTCATTATATAAAGCAGGATCATCTCAAGGAATACTTGGAGTAATAGGTCCTAAAAGGATGGCGTATTCAAAAACTATGGGACTGATAAAATATGTAACTCAAGAAGTAAATAAAATATTAAATAAAATAGAGAGAAAGGACGAAACAAATGATAAATGATAAAGAAAAAGAATTAGAAAAAGAATTGGATAAGGAAATGAAAAAGGAAGTTGAAACTTTCGAAGAAGATATAATAAAAGAGGAAGAAGAAAAAGAAGAATGTGGATGCGGATGTAAAGGTCATGGAGAAGAAAAAGGATCTTGCTGTTGCGAAAAGGAAGAAAAAGATACAGAAGAAGAAATTGGAAAATTAAAAGCTGAAGTAGAGGATTGGAAACAATCTTATCTTAGAAAACAAGCTGATTTTCAAAATTTTACAAAAAGAAAAGAAAAAGAAGTTGAAGAGTTAAGAAAATTTGCTTCTGAAAAAATAATTACAAAATTATTAGATGGACTGGACAATTTAGAAAGAGCTATCTCAGCATCAGAAGCAACAAAAGACTTTGATGGACTTGTAAAAGGTGTAGATATGATACTTGGACAATTAAAAGGTATCATGGAAACTGAAGGAGTAGAACCAATAAAAGCTGAGGGTAAATATGATCCAATGTATCATCATGCTGTAATGGTAGAAGATAATCCAGAATTTGAAGATGATACTATCATTCTTGAACTTCAAAAAGGTTATACAATGAAAGGTAAAGTAATAAGACCATCAATGGTAAAAGTATGTAAGAGAGGTTAATAAAAAACCTTAATATAAAAAAGTTAAAAATAAAATTTAAATATAGACGACATTTTAGGAGGTAATTAATAATGAGTAAAATAATTGGAATTGACTTAGGAACAACAAACTCTTGTGTAGCAATAATGGAGGGAGGAAGTGTTACAATAATCCCTAACTCAGAAGGAGCAAGAACAACTCCATCAGTTGTAAACATTAAAGAAAATGGAGAAATTATAGTTGGAGAAATTGCAAAAAGACAAGCAATAACTAATCCATTATCAACTGTAAGTTCAATCAAAACTCATATGGGTTCTGACTACAAAGTAGAAATTTTTGGAAAAAAATATACTCCACAAGAAATTTCAGCAATGACACTTAAAAAATTGAAAAAAGATGCTGAAGCTTACTTAGGAGAACCTGTAACTGAAGCAGTTATCACTGTACCAGCTTACTTTACTGACTCACAAAGACAAGCAACAAAAGATGCTGGAGTTATTGCAGGATTAGATGTAAAAAGAATAATCAATGAACCAACAGCAGCAGCACTTGCTTATGGACTTGAAAAGAAAAAAGAAGAAAAAGTTTTAGTATTCGACTTAGGAGGAGGAACATTTGACGTATCTGTATTGGAAATAGCTGATGGAGTTATTGAAGTTATATCTACAGCAGGTAACAACCACCTAGGAGGAGACGACTTTGACGCTGAAGTTATCAATTGGTTAACAACTGAATTCAAAAAAGAAAGTGGAATTGATCTTTCAAATGATAAAATGGCATACCAAAGACTTAAAGATGCAGCTGAAAAAGCTAAAAAAGAACTTTCTACAATGATGGAAACTTCTATATCTTTACCATTCATCACTATGGATGCTACAGGACCTAAACACTTAGAAATGAAATTAACAAGAGCTAAATTTAATGATTTAACTAAACATTTAGTAGAAGCAACTCAAGGGCCTACAAAAACTGCTTTAAAAGATGCTGGATTAAATCCATCAGAAATCAATGAAGTATTACTAGTAGGAGGATCTACAAGAATACCAGCAGTTCAAGAGTGGGTAGAATCATTCTTTGGTAAAAAACCTAATAAAGGAATCAACCCTGATGAAGTTGTTGCAGCAGGAGCAGCTATTCAAGGTGGAGTATTGATGGGAGACGTTAAAGATGTTTTATTGCTAGATGTAACTCCATTATCATTAGGAATTGAAACTTTAGGTGGAGTATTTACTAAAATGATTGAGAAAAATACTACTATCCCAGTTAAAAAATCACAAGTTTACTCAACAGCTGTAGATAATCAGCCAGCAGTAACAATTAATGTATTACAAGGTGAAAGAGCAAAAGCTTCTGATAACCATAAATTAGGAGAATTCAATCTTGAAGGAATCCCAGCAGCTCCAAGAGGTGTACCTCAAATCGAAGTAACTTTTGATATAGATGCTAATGGAATCGTTCACGTATCAGCTAAAGACTTAGGAACTGGAAAAGAAAATACAGTAACTATTTCTGGATCAACTAACTTATCTAAAGAAGATATTGAAAGAATGACTAAAGAAGCTGAAGCTAATGAAGCTGAAGATAAAAAATTCAAAGAATTAGTAGAAACTAGAAACAAAGCAGATATGCTTATTGCTTCTACAGAAAAATCTCTAAAAGATTATGGAGATAAAGCTACTGAGCAAGAGAAAAAAGATATCGAAGCAGCTATTGAAGAACTTAAAAAAGTAAAAGACGGAGAAGATAAAGATGCTATAGAAAAAGCTATGGAAAACTTATCTCAAGTAGCTCATAAATTTGCTGAAGAAATCTACAAAGAAGCTCAAGCTAAAGCACAAGCTGAACAAGGAGCAGGTGCTCAAGGTGGAGACGCTAAAGCTGACGATGATGTAGCAGATGCAGAAGTTGTTGACTAATAATTAATTGAATAATTCCTGAAAAGGAAAACCAATAGAGGGAATAGGGTACTTTACTCTATTCCCTTTCTGGTAATTGAACTTGACTATCTTTGACAGCATGAAGGAGGGGGAATGAAAGGAAGAGGATATTTAGAAATAAAAGATTTAGGAATGATCGAGGTATGTGAAGAAAAAGATGGAATCAGTGGTGTAAATTTCAGAGATATCAAATTAGAAGAAATTTATTCAAAAGAAGTAGAGAAATGTATAAAAGAACTTCAAGAATATTTTGCAGGAAAAAGAAAAACATTTGATGTAAAACTTGATATAAGTCAAGGAACTGAATTTCAACAGGAAGCATGGAAAGCCCTATTGGCAATACCATATGGGGAAACAAGATCATATCAGGGTCAGGCAATAGCTATGAAAAATCCTAAAGCTGTGAGAGCTGTTGGGGGAGCTAATCATAATAATCCTATTTCAATCATAATTCCTTGTCATAGAGTCATAGGTAAAAATGGAAAATTAACAGGATATGGAGGAGGTCTTTTCAGAAAAGAATATCTGTTGGACCTAGAAAAAGCTGAATATAGGAGATAGAAATGGAATATAGTTTAAAAATTAGTTTAATGGAAATAAGAGTGGAGAGTCTAGGAGCAGAGCTCACAGGGATGAAAGATCTGAAGACAGGGAAAGAATATATCTGGCAGAAAGATCCTAAATTTTGGGCAAAGAGCTCTCCAATACTATTTCCTTTTGTTGGAGCTTTAAAAGATAACAGATATTTTTATGAGGGAAAAGAATACAATCTTACTTCAAAACATGGATTTGCAAGAGATTATGAATTTCAGATGAGTGATCAGGGAGATGACTATCTGGAATTTCTTTTTGCTTCAAGTGATGAAACAAAAAAAGTCTATCCTTTTGATTTTAAACTTTATATAAAATATGTAATAAAAGATAAAAAATTAAGAATAGAATATAAAATAGAAAATCTGGGAGAGAAAGAGATGTATTTCTCATTAGGAGCACATCCAGCATTTAATACTCCTGTAGAAAATGGAATAGGAATTTCAGATTATTATCTGGAGTTTGAAAAAGAGGAAACAGGAGAAGTAAAAACTTTTAATGGAACATTGATATCTTCTCAAAAGAAAATAAAAGCTTTTGAAGGAAAAATAATTAATTTAGATATAAATACTTTTGAAAATGATGCCCTCATCATAGAAAATCCTAATTCTGATACTGTTTATTTAAAAAATAGAAAAAATAGCAGAGGAATAAAATTTGTATATAAAGGTTTCAAATATATAGCTTTCTGGAATAAGCCAGGAGCAGAGTATGTGTGTCTGGAGCCTTGGAATGGAATATCAGATTTTGATAATGCTTCAGGAAACCTTAAAGAAAAAGCAGGAATAGAAAAACTTGAAAAAGCTGAAGTATATTATAGGGCATTAGATATAACTATTTTATAGTTTATATAAAAATGTATCATGTTATATTGAAAATTGTGATATAATACTTTAGATATTAGAAATGGAGGAAAATATTAAATGGCAAAAAGAGATTATTATGAAGTATTAGGAGTAGCAAAAGATGCTTCTGAAGCTGATATTAAGAAAGCATACAGAAAAGCTGCCATGAAATATCATCCTGATAAATTCAGTAACGCCAGCGAAAAAGAGAAAAAAGAAGCTGAAGAAAAATTTAAAGAGGTAAATGAAGCATATCAGGTGATATCGGACAAAGAAAAAAGAGCTCAATATGATAGATTCGGTCATGCAGCCTTTGAACAAGGTGGTCCAGGAGCAGGTGGATTCGGAGGAGGATTCAGCAGTGAAGGATTCGAAGATATATTCAGTTCATTCTTCGGAGGAGGATCTGGTGGATTTGGAGGATTCAGTGGTTTTGGTGGAGGAAGTTCTAGAAGAAACTACGTGGAACCAGGATCTGACTTGAGATATCAAGTAGAAATTACTCTTGAAGAAGCAGCAAAAGGTGTAGAAAAGACAATAAAATATAAGAGAAATGGAAAATGCGGTACTTGTAATGGAAATGGAGCTGAACCAGGAAGTACAATGAAAAAATGTACTAAATGTAGTGGTTCTGGAAGAGTTAAAACAGTTCAAAGAACTATACTTGGAAACTTTGAAAGCTTTGTTGAATGTGATGAGTGTCATGGTAAAGGAGAAATTCCTGAGAAAAAATGTAAAACTTGTCATGGAACAGGTATTGTAAAAGAAACAGTAGAAAAGAAAATAAAAATACCAGCAGGAATAGATGATGGTCAAAAATTAAGACTTGATGGAATGGGAGAGGCTAGCGAAAGCGGTGGACCTAATGGAGATCTTTATGTAATAATAAGGGTAAAGGAACATGAGTTATTCCAAAGAAGAGGAGACGATATACTTTGTGAAGTACCTATTACATTCACAGCTGCTGCTCTTGGAGGAGAAGTCGAAATTCCTACTTTAAATGGTAAAAAGAATATAAAAATACCAGCTGGAACACAAACAGGAAAACTTTTCAAATTAAGAGGAGAGGGAATTAAGTCTTTGAGAAGTTCTATGATAGGAGATCAATTAGTACAGGTAGTAGTAGAAACACCTACTGATCTTAATGATAAACAGAAAGAATTACTGAAAGCCTTTGATGACAGTTTGAAAGATAAAAACTATAAAAAACATAAAACTTTAAAAGATAAAATAAAAGCTTTTTTTAAATAAAATACTCAAAAAAAGCTATATAAATCATAGAAAAAATTGAAAAAAAACTTGCAATATGTTATACTTGTAACAAAGCTTTTCTGATGAGGGGGATTAACAATGGAACAATTATTAGGTAAATATGGTGGAATGGGACTAACTTTTGTAGTATGGATAGCTGTATTCTACTTCTTATTAATATTACCAAACAAGAAAAAACAAAAGAAACAAAAAGAAATGATGGATTCATTAAAAGAAGGATCTGAAGTGGTTACAGTTGGTGGAGTAAAAGGTACTATAGTTTCTGTAAGTGAAGATTATGTAGAAGTAAGAGTTGACAAAGGTGTAAAAATAACTTTCACTAAAGGAGCTATTTCTAGAGTATTATAGTAATTGAAATAAAACGACAATGAACATTGTCGTTTTTTCTTTAATAAAGCGGGGACATAAGATGAAGAGGATACTTACAATTTTTTTATTTTTGTTTTTGACAGTGATTTCGTTTGCTGGAACTATTAGATCAGTAAAACTGAATGGAGCTGTTCTTACTATGGATTTTGCAGGATCGGAAAAACCAAAGTATACAATGAATTATGACGAGTACAACAAATTGATTTTTTTAGAATTCCCAGGGAGCACTCTCATTGGAAAAATAAATAGTAAAAACTTCGCAGGAAAATATATAGAAAGCCTTGAAGTTGTAGATTACAGTGGATCAGTTGGATTTTTTATCAAACTGAGAAAAAATATCAGTTATACTGGAAGAATCGCTCCTAAAGGAAATGATTTTCTCCTTACGTTCAATGATAAATCTCAAAAGAAACAATTTACTATAGCTATAGATGCTGGACATGGTGGAAAAGATCCAGGAGCAATAGGATTTAAAAAATACTATGAAAAAACAATAACTCTAGCAGTGAGTAAATATTTGAGAGATGAATTGAAAAAAGATTTTAATGTTGTCATGACAAGAGAGACAGATGTTTTTGTGTCTTTATCACAACGTCCTAAAATAGCTAATAAAGCAAAAGCGAATATGTTTATCAGTATACATGCCAATGCAGCAGTATCAAGTAAAATGAATGGAGTAGAAGTTTTCTATTTCTCTAAAAAATCTTCGCCATATGCTGAAAGAATAGCTTCTTTTGAAAATAGTTTTGGAGACAAGTATGGTGAAAATAGTAGTGATATAGCTCAAATAATGGGGGAACTGGCATATAAAAAGAATCAGGAAAGTTCAATTGGATTTGCAAGAAAGACAAATAATTCTTTAGCTGATGCTATAGGATTAAATAATAGAGGAATACATGGAGCTAACTTTGCTGTACTAAGAGGATTTAATGGGCCAAGTGTGTTAGTAGAGGTAGGATTCATAAGCAACAAGAGCGATCTTCAAAAAATAACAAATCCAGTATATCAAAAAAAGATGGCAAAAGAGATAGCTGAGATGGTAAGAGGATATTTTTATTAATCAGTGAGGTGAAGCAGTGAGTAAAAAATGGATAGGAGTATTGGTAGGAATATGGATAATTGCTGCAATATGTGGAACGACATATTTTAATCTTGTAAAAAAAGATAAAGGCATAAGGACTATTGCTGCTAATGGACTGACTAAAGAAGAAAAGCCTAAAGAAAAAGTAGTAGTATATATCCCTGGAGCTGATGGAAAATCACTTATTAAAAAAGATGGGGAGATAGAACAGAGTCAAAGCAGAAAAGATAAATCTGTTAAAGTAGTTGCTAAGACTATCGAAATTCTTCAAAATGAAGGGTTTATTGAAAGTAAGGATATTACTGTATTGAATTTATATTTTTCTGGAGATACAGCATACATTGATTTAAGTTCTCAAGCAAAGGAAATGGATGACAACAGTCGTAAGAATCTTTTGAATATTTACTCAATAGTAAATAGTTTAACAGAACTTGGAAATATAAGCAGAGTAAAAATACTGGTGAACGGAAAAGATGGAAGCAAGAATTTAGATAAATTTTATAATAGGAATACAAGTATATAACTGAATAAAAAGTTGAGAGAGTGCCTTGAAAGAAAATAAGGTACTCTCTTTTTTTATTTATTAATAAAATAAGACTAAAAAAGATTGATATGAAAAAATAAAATACATATTGTTTTAATAAAGTGTAAGAAAAAAATAAAAAAAATTTTTAGATACAAGTTGATATGAAGTGATTAATATAGTGGTTTAGGTGTATGATACAAGTTAAAACCTAGTAAAAATCAGTATTGACAACAGTTAAAGGTTGAATTATACTTATCGTAACAGAAAAGATAATATTATTAAAACCCATGGGAGAAAATTATGTTTGAGATTAATAAGAAAAGCGAGGTTCCTTTATATCAGCAATTAGTACATAGTATAAAAAAACATATTGAAGAAGGTACATTAAAAGAAAATGACAAAATACCTGCTGAATCAGAATTTTGTACTGTATATGATCTTAGCAGAACAACTGTAAGACAGGCTTTAAGAGCTTTGGAAAAAGAAGGATATATTTATAAGCTTCAAGGAAAGGGGAGTTATGTATCATCTCCTAAAATTTATCAAGATCGGTCAGGTTTTAGTAAATTTTATGATGATATGATGAGTCTGGGAAAAATTCCTATTTCTAAAATATTATCACTGAAAATTAAAAAGCCAAATACTCTTGTTAAAGAGAGAATGAATCTTTCTGATGATGAACTTATATGTAAACTTGTATGGATAAGATATGGAAATGATGAAGCTTTAATCTATGAAACTATTTATCTGAACTACTCTTTAGTAGAAGGAATTGAAAATATCGATCTCAAATCAAAAAAATTATATGATGTTTTAGCAAATGAATTTGGAATAAAAATGACTCATGGAAAAGAGTTGTTTTATCCATGTAAATTGGATGCTTCTGAGGCTAAATTTCTGGGACTAAATGAAGGAGATTTAGGAATGAAAGTAGAAAGAACAGTTTTCCAAGGAAGTAAGGTTTTAGAATACACGAAATCTACAGTGAGAGGAGATAGGTTTGTTTATACAACGAATTTTTAAAAATCTCCATTGAAATAAATTAGGAGGGAAAAATGACTTTTTTTACATTTGTTTTAATAACAGCATTAATTGCTTTTGTTTCATGGTTAAAAACTAAAGGTGAAGACAACAGTGCACAGGGATATTTTCTGGCAGGGAGAGGTTTAAGTGCCACTGTTATTGGATTTTCAATGGTGTTGACAAGTCTTTCAACAGAACAATTAGTAGGGGTAAATGCCTCTTCATATATAAGCAACTTTTCAATAATAGCATGGACTGTACAATCTGTAGTTCCTTTATGTGTACTTGCATTATTTCTTTTACCGAGATATTTAAAAGGTGGATTTACAACTATACCTGAATTTTTCGAGGAAAGATATGACAAACAGACAAGACAGATAATGTCATTGCTTTTCCTAGTTGCATATACTTTTGTAATGATACCAGGGGCGCTTTATTCAGGAGCTATTGCTTTTACACAAATATTTGATATAACAGGAATGTTTGGAGTAAGTTTTAATACAGCTCTTTGGGGAGTGGTATGGCTGATTGGAATTATTGGAGGAATCTATGCAATATTCGGTGGACTGAAAGCAGTTGCAGTATCAGATACACTAAATGGATTTGCTTTGATAATAGGTGGAACAATGATACCTTTCTTTGCTCTGAAATTTTTAGGAGATGGAAGCTTATCAAAGGGAGTGGATATAGTTACATCATCTCATATAGAAAAATTGACAGCTTGGGGAGCAGCAGGGGATCCAGTACCTTGGACAACAATATTTACTGGTATATTAATAGTAAACTTTTTCTACTGGACAACAAATCAGGCAATAATCCAAAGATCTCTTGCAGCTAAAAGTTTAGCAGAAGGGCAAAAAGGAATTTTATATGCAGGAATATTTCTATTATTCCTTCCTGTATTATTAAATGTTCCTGGACTTATTTCTTTTCATATCTTTGGAAATTCATTGGGAAATATAGATTTAGCCTATCCAACACTTGTATCAAAAGTTTTGCCAAAACCTTTATTGGGATTTTTCACAGCATGTTTGTTTGGAGCAATATTGAGTACATTCAATTCATTTATAAACAGTGCTGCAACATTATTCTGCTATGATATTTATAAGCCGATATTTAATAAAAATATATCAGATGAAGATTTAATAAAAGTGGCTAAGATAGCTGGAACTATAATAGCAATAGTATCTATGATAATAGCACCATTACTTCAGTATGGAACAGGGGGATTATTTCTGCTTTTAAAAAGATTTGCAGGATTCTTCAATATACCTATAGTTGCTCTTGTAGCAGTAGGATTCTTGAATAAGACAGTATCTGGAAAAGCAGCAAGAATAACAGTACTTCTCCATGTAATATTATATTTTTCATTAGTATGGATATTTAAAGTAAAACTAAACTTTGTTCATGTAATGGGAGGGCTGTTTGTATTTGACATAATAGCAATGTTTACTCTAGGAAGTGTTTTCAAAAGAGAAAAACCATATGTTCCATCAGTTAAAAATAAATCAGATGTAGATTTAACAAATTGGAAATATGCAAAGGAAACATCAACTCTGCTTGTATTGGGATTATGTTATCTATATTGTGTTCTTTCTCCAATAGGACTGGCAGGAGGAAATAGTCTGACAAAGATAACAATGGTATTTGCAGTAATTGCTCTGGTATTGATGGGAGCTTTAAATATAAAAAAGAAAAAAGTAACTAAATCACTATGTGAAGAATATTAAAGAAAATTGGAAACAAGGTAGCTGGAAGTTTAAGGAGGAAAAATAGATGAATAATAATATAGCTTTTATATTATTAGATCAAGTAAGAGTTGATATGTTGGGAACATATGGACATAAAATAGTAAAAACACCAAATATGGATGCAATAGCAGCAGATGGAGTCAAATTTAATAATGCATTTACTCCAGCTTCTGTATGCAGTCCAGCAAGAACTTCATTATTTACAGGACAGATGCCAAGCAATCATGGGCTTATGAGAAATAGTGAAAAGGGAGGATTGGGAGATCCTTCATTATCAAATCCTAATATAATAACAGAGATGCAGGATTATATGAATTATTTAATTGGGAAATGGCATGTTGGGAAAACAGTTCTTCCTAGAGATTTTGGATTTAAGGGTCATAACTTTGATGGATATGGATATCCAGGAAGCGGAGTATATAAAAATCTTGTATTTGCACAAGGGCCAGAGCAGGAAACTAGGTATAAAGACTGGCTGGAGGAAAAAGGTTTTGAAATACCAGAAGTTTCTAAAAGCTACTTTGGAGAAAATGCTCATCTTAGAGTTCAAGAGCTTTGTGGACTTTTAAGTGGAACAAGAGAGGCTACTCTTCCTTTCTTTGTAATAGATGAAGCAAAAAAAGCTGTACTTGAAGCAAAAAAAGAAAATAAGCCATTCTTTATATGGATGAATTTCTGGGGACCACATACTCCTTGTGTGATTCCAGAGCCTTATTATTCAATGTATAAATCTGAAGATGTAATCTTAGATGAAAGCTTCTATAACCCAATGGCAGGAAAACCAAATCACTATAGAGATATAGCTAAAATGTGGGGAGTATGGGATGCTTCTGAAGAAAGATGGAAAGAAGTTATTGCTAAATTCTGGGGCTATATAACTTTAATAGATGATGCAATAGGAGAATTTGTAAAGTTTTTAAAAGAAGAAGGTCTTTATGAAAGTTTATTTATGGCAATAACAGCTGACCATGGAGATGCAATGGGAGCTCACAGACTTATAGAAAAAGGGGAATTTATGTTTGATACAACATACAGAATTCCTATGATAATCAAAGATCCTGGGTCAAATAGAAAAAATGAAGAAGACAATAATTTTGTATATCTTCATGATTTAACACCAACTTGTAATGATGTTGCAGGAAAAAATATTTCTGATTTCTTTGATGGAGAATCTCTTCTTCCTATTTTAAGAGATGGAAAAAGTAATGGAAGAAAAGGTGTTCTTGGACAGCTGGCTGGACACTTTGTGTATTTTGAACAGAGAATGTGGAGAAGAGAAGACTATAAGATAATTTTTAATGCTTCAGATGTTGGAGAGCTTTATGATATGAAAAATGATAAAGAAGAAATGAATAATCTATTCTATGATGAAAGATATAAAGATGTAAAAAAAGAGATGTTGGAAGAGTTATATAGTGAAATGGTAAAATTAAAAGATCCATTGGCAGGATGGCTTTACAGAATAATATATGAAATCTAAAGAATGATTGTGAAGTTGAAAGTAGTAAATCTCTTGTAAAATAATTGGACAGATGATATTATTTAATCAATAATAAAATATTTATGGAGGACAGGATGCTGTTAAATAAATCTAAAAGTCCACTTTACTACCAATTAGCAGAGATCATCATAGAAGAAATAAAAACTAAAAATTTAAAAGAAGATGATAAAATTCTTACTGAAAGAGAATATTGTGAAAAATATAATTTAAGCAGAGCTACAGTGAGACAGGGAATAGCCTATTTAGAAAAAAAAGGATATCTATATAAAATTCAAGGATGCGGAACTTTTGTTTCATCAAGAGTATTAAAGCAGAAACTTTTAAAATTCTATAGCTTTACAGAGGAAATGAAAAAGCAGGGAAAAACTCCAGAATCAAAAATACTTTCATTTAAAGAAAAAATAGCTGGAGAAAAAATAGCTCAGGAATTAAATCTGGATAAAGAGGAAAAGATATTTGAGCTTGTAAGATTAAGACTGGCTGATGAAGAGATATATATGTATGAAAAAACTTACCTTCCAGTTAAAAAACTTTTGAATTTTTCTAAAAAGGATATTTTAAATACACCTTTGTATGATGTTTTGCAGAAGAAATATAATATAATTTTCAGCAAAGCAACTGAAAGATTTTCAGTTCTCAGTGCAGATAAAAAAATTTCTGAAGCGTTGGAAATAGATGAGAAGAGTCCTATTATAAAACTTCAGAGATGGACATATACAGGAATAGAAAAAATAGAGTATACAGTAAGTTTTCTTCGTGGAGATAAATTTGAATTTGAAGTAGATTTGGAAGATAACTAAAAATCAGACTCATGGGAGTCTGATTTTTAAAAGCTAAAAATTGGTACGGACAACATGACAAATAATAAAAATATTTCAAAGGTATAAAATAAGAGAAAGGGGATAAAATGGCTTATTTTGCTGGAATAGATATAGGCGGGACAAATGTTGAAATTGGAATTTTAGATGAAAAAGCTGAAATATTAAAGAAGACAAGTATAAAGACAAATTCTCAAAATGGCAGTGAAGAAACCTTTATAAAAATATGGAATACAGTGAAACAATTAGCAGAAGAATTAAAAATTTCAGAGAGGGAAATTGAAGCTGTTGGGATGGGAATTCCTGGACCAGTAGTAAATAATTCAGTTGTAAAAATAGCGGCAAATTTTTCATGGGGAAATGATTTTCCTGCAAAGGAACTTATGGAAAGGATTTCAGGAAAATCTGTGAAAGTAGGAAATGATGTAAAAGTTATTGCTTTAGGGGAAGCACTTTTTGGAGCAGCAAAAGAATATAAAAACAGCATAACTATTCCTATTGGAACTGGAATTGCAGCAGGAATAATAATAAACGGACAGATAGTAGAGGGTTCTGGAGGAGCAGCTGGAGAGCTGGGACATATAGTGGTAAATAAAAATGGGTATAAATGCGGGTGCGGTCTTACAGGATGCCTTGAAACATATTGCTCTGCCACTGGAATCGTAAGAGAAGGAATAAAAAGATTAGAGAAAGATAAAAATAATGAACTATATAAAAAAATAAATGGAGATTTGAGCAGATTAGAAGCAAAGGATATATTTGATCTGGCTAAATCTGGAGATAAGTTTTCAATAGGGATAGTAGATTTTTTTTGTGAGTATATGGCAGAAGGTCTTGGGATGCTTTTGAATATAGTGAACCCTGAAATAATTATTTTCACTGGAGGAGTTGCAAGAGCAGGAGATGTTCTATTAGATGGAATAAAAAAGTATTTGTCAAAATATGCTCTTGGAATGACTATGGAAAATCTTAAAATTTCTTTTGGAGAATTAAATGAAGAAGCTGGAATAAAAGGGGCAGCAGCATTAGTAATAAAAAAATAAATTATATAAAGGAGAGAAAAATGGAATTTAAAAATTGTGTAACATGGAAAGAAATAATTCAGCAGCCATCTATTTGGAGAGAAGAAGTGGAAATAATAAAGGAAAAACTTCCAGAAATAAGCAGATTTTTAGATGGAATAAAAGAAAATAAAATCAAAGTAATATTTACAGGTGCAGGGTCATCAGAATTTGTAGGAAATACAATAAGCTCATATATAAACAGTAAAGTGGATATAGAAGTAGTTTCTATTCCTACTACAGATATAGTATCTATGCCAGAACAATACTTGAACAAAGATACAGCAACAATACTGATATCTTGTGCAAGATCAGGAAATTCTCCTGAGAGTGTAGCAACAGTAGCGTTAGCAGATAAATTAGTAGGAAATATATATCACATATTTGTAACTTGCAATCCAGAAGGAAAGCTGGCAAAAATATCAGAAAATCAAGACAATAAATTTTTACTGTTAATGCCTGAGAAAACAAATGATAAAGGATTTGCCATGACAGGAAGTTTTTCATCTATGTTAGTTGCTGGAGTACTTGTTTTATTGAGAGAGAAATTTGAATATTATGCAGAAAAGATACTTTATATATCAAAAATTGTAGAGAAAAATTTAGAAAATATTTTAGCAGATGCAGATGTTATTTCAGATCTGGATATAGAAAGAATAGTATATTTAGGAGATGGAACTTTAAAAGGACTAGCAGAGGAAGTATCTTTAAAGGTTTTAGAACTTACTGGGGGGAAAATAGCTTCTTTCTATAATACTTTTTTAGGATTCAGACATGGGCCTAAATCAATAGTAAATGATAAAACAACTATTGTATGTATGATGTCAAATAATAAGCATACAAGAGTTTATGAACTTGACCTGCTAAAAGAATTTAAAAGTGAAAAGGGAGAAAAGAAAATAGTGGTGTTGGATACTATTTTTGATAAAGAGGTAAAAGAAAACTCTGATTTTTATTTTTCTTTTGGAGATGAAAAAATGGGAGAGATGGAAGAGGTAGTTGCTGGACTTGGATATCTTGTATATGGACAATTGATTTCTCTTTTAAAATCATCAAAGCTTGGAATAAATCCAGATAACCCTTGTCCTACAGGGGAAGTAAACAGAGTGGTTAAAGGTGTAATTATCCATAACTATGAGAAATAAAATTCTAGGAGGAATGTAAAATGTTAGTTTCAACAAGACAATTATTGTTAGATGCTCAAAAGAGAAAATATGCTGTTCCAGCTTTTAATGTTCACAATATGGAGACAATTCAAACTGTAATAGAAGCAGCTTCTGAATTAAAATCACCAATTATTGTAGCTGCAACCCCAGGAACAATGAAATATGCAGGAGCAGAATTTTTTATAAAGTTAGTGGAAATATGTTCAGAAAAATATGATATCCCTATAGCAATGCACTTAGATCATCATGAAGATTATAACGAAATAGTGAATGCCATTGACATAGGAACAAAGTCAGTAATGATTGATGCTTCTCATTTAGATTTTGAAGAGAATATAAAAAAAGTACAAATGGTGGTAGACTATGTTCATAAATTTGATGTTACAGTTGAAGGGGAGTTAGGAATACTTGGAGGGCAGGAAGATGATCTGGTAAGAGATGATAAAGACAGCAAATATACAAATCCTGCTCAGGCAAAAGAATATGTAGAAAGAACGGGAATAGATTCTCTTGCAGTAGCAATAGGAACAGCCCATGGAGTGTATAAAGAAGAACCAAAACTGGATTTTGAAAGACTTGCAGAAATAAGAGCAGTGGTAGATATTCCTTTGGTTTTACAT
Source organism: Fusobacterium ulcerans (assembly GCF_003019675.1). Lineage (NCBI taxonomy): Bacteria > Fusobacteriati > Fusobacteriota > Fusobacteriia > Fusobacteriales > Fusobacteriaceae > Fusobacterium > Fusobacterium ulcerans. The sequence goes on from NZ_CP028105.1 coordinate 1,567,204, forward strand.
GGGGCTTCAGGAGTTCCAGCGGATCAGGTAAAAAGAGCAATAGATTTAGGTATAACAAAAGTAAATATTGCAACAGAATTAAAAATGCCTTTTGCTGAAACTTTAAGAGAAGTATTGGTGAATAACCCTAATGAAAGCGATCCAAGAAAATATTTTGGACCTGCTAAAGAATCAATGAAAAAAGTGGCCATTGAAAAAATATTAATGTGTGGAAGTAATGGAAAGGCATAGTTATGAATAAGATTTTAACAGTTACACTTAATCCTGCAATAGATGTAAGGTACAATATTGAAAAAATTGAGATGGGAAATATAAACAGAACTACAGCTGTTGAAAAAAATGCTGGAGGAAAGGGAATAAATGTAAGCAGAGTAATAAAGCAACTGGGAGGAGATATTCTTGCTACTGGAATTGTAGGAGGATATACAGGGAAACTATTTTTATCAAAATTAGATAAAGACAGCATAGAGAATAGTTTTTTGGAAACTGATTTTGAAACGAGAACCTGTATAGCTGCAATTGATAAGAACACAGGAAAAATAACTGAATTTCTTGAATCAGCTGAGGGAAAGGAAAAAGATTTTGAGAAATTTTTAGAAAAATATATCTCGATTTTAGAAAAAGGAATAAAGTTAGTATGTGGTTCTGGAAGTCTTTTAAAAGGAATAAAAAAAGATTCCTACAATATTCTTATAAATGAGGCTTCTAAAAGAGGGATAAAATTTATTCTTGATACAAGTGGAGACACTCTTGCAAAAGGGATTGAAGCTGCTCCTTTTCTTATAAAACCTAATCAAGATGAGCTGGAAGATATGTTTAAGAAAAAATTTGCTACTTTAAATGAAATAGTTGAAGGAGCAAGGGAGATTATAAAAAAAGGCGTGGAAAATGTGATGGTAACTCTTGGGGGAAATGGAGCAGTGCTCATAACTAAAAATGAAGTCTACAGAGCAACTTTTCCAAAAGTTCAAATAAAAAATACTGTAGGGTCAGGAGATTCAACAATTGGAGGATTTGCCTATGGAATTGCTGAAGGAAAAAGTTTAGAAGAAAGTTTTAAACTGGGAGTGGCCTGTGGAACTACAAATGCAATGCTTGATACAACAGGGAGTATTGATTTAGAAATTCTGGATACTGTATTGAAAAGTATAAAAATAGAAAAAATATTAAATAACTAAAATAAAAAAATATAAAAATAGGGTGATCCAAAAGCTGAAATTTAATCTAGCTTCTGACCACCCTTTTTAAATAAATTAAAAATTTTATTAAAAGTATTTTTTTCAAACTCAGGGATAGGAATAGGTCTGCTGTACAGATACCCTTGAGCATGATCACAATTTAGAGAAGCAAGGAGAGAATTGACTTCTTCTGTTTCTATTCCTTCCCTACAGTTCTTACATTCATTTCTTTACACATATTAATAACACTTCTGACAATTATTTTTTTCTCTGAGCTTACCTGTAATTTTTCAACAAGGCTCCTATCCAATTTTAAAGTGTCAAACTCCAATGTTGTAAATAAGCTGATATTACTGTATTTACTTCCAAAATCATCAAGAGCAATAGTAAAACCAGCATTTTTTATCTCTTTGCTTATATTTGAAATTATTTTTGTATCTATCTCGCCAATTGTTTCAGTGATTTCTATTTCTATAAGACTTCTTAAAACATTGTATTTTGCTGCTATTATTTTTAAAGTCTTTACAAAATCAGATTCAAGAAGTGTATTTCTTGAAAAATTAAGAGATATTGGAACTAATTTTTTCCCTTCTGATTTCCATCTATGAAGAGTTTTACAAACTTCTTCAAATACAAAGAAATCTATATAACGAATAAGACGTTCTTTTTCAAGCAGAGGAATAAATTTGATAGGAGGAGTGATCACTCCATCTGAATTAATATGTCTTATTAAAGCTTCTGTTCCAGATAATTTTTTTGTTTTAAGATCTATCATAGGCTGTAAAAATACATGATATTCATTATTTTTAATTTCAGCCAATAACTTTTGAAGTAATGCTGGACGATAATGTTTGCTTGTAAAATTTGTGTTTTGGTAATATTTCTGTTTATCAATATACATCAATTCTTCAGCATTTTTATGAAGAACATCAAAATCAATTTCATCATCAGCCCATGAATACCCAATTGACAGTCCTCTATTTTCAAAATTTGAAAATTCTAATTTTATATTATCTATATTTCTTATGAAAGTTTCATTGTCTATATTTTCACAAACAACTAGAAATTCATCACCACTAAGTCTAAAAAGTTTTTCCTCAGGAAAATATTTTTTAAAAATATGTGCAGTTTTGATAATCATTTCATCTCCAAAAAGAGGGCCATATTTATCATTGAGCTGTTTCAAACCATTGATGTCAGAAGTTATCAGGCCAAGAGAAGCATAATTATGAAAACTTCTATTCCATTTATATTCTACAAAACTTTTATGATTAGACAATCCAGTGAGCATATCATGGTAATCTAAAAAAGAGAATTTATTTTTTAAGATTTCATCTTTTATTTTACTTTCAATAACATAACTTACTAATTCAAAAAATCCTATATTCACAGAAGGGCTTTCCAGATTATCTAATATTAAATAGAGAGAATCTTGATGAAAAGCTTCAATAGTAACTGAAAAATATGATTGAATATCAAGTTTAACAAAATTGAGATAATTAACGATATCATTATTCTTTAATACTTCAATGTCATTAATTTTTATAATTTTTTTATCTTTGTGAAGAATTTCCCAATCTGATCCTTTTCTTATTTTTAAATCATTCCAGTGTTTTTTATTAGATGATTTTCCAGGCTGACAATATTCAAAAGCACATATATATTGATGAAGAGATTCATCATATTTCATAATAGAAACATGAGCTGCTTTATAATATTTTCCAAGAATGTTAGTCAGGTATTGAAATAAATCATCATTTACAGGTGAATTTTCAGTTGTTCTTTTAAAATCAATTAAAATGTTTTCAAGATTATTAAATTTTGCTTCGCTTCTTAAAGTTTCCATGTCTATAATATAATCATTTTTAAGATTTGTTTGAGCAATAGAAGGAACATAAGAACATTTTAAGCTTTTATAAATATCTATATTTTTAGTATAAACAATAGCTTCTCTATTGCCACTTATAGGGTTATTAATAATTTTCATATTAATAAGGCACCATATTATTTCTTTATTTTCTTTGATAGCACGAAATTCTACTGATTCTTCAAGTTTTCCCATTGCTATATTTTTTATTACATTTTCTTTTGAAAAAGCATGTTTTATTTTTTCTTTATCTTCAGGATGCACAAGAGTAAGCATTTTTTTGAAAAAATATGTATATGTATATTCCAAATCTTTATCAAGATATTTTTGCCAAGTACCAGAAATATTACTTACTTTATCCTCAGAAAGATCTATGTAGGCATATCCCATAGAATCTTCCAATAGGGCTTTCTTTAAAGTTGAGTTGAAAAGATTTAAAAATTGAAATTCTTGATGTTCAGTGATATCCTCAACTATTCCGATTACTTTTCTAGTTGGAATACCATTAATGATAATATTGTTTAGTTTTATTTTTGTCCATTTATATTTTGTATTTTTTAATCTGGTCTTTATTGTACCACAGCTTCTTGGATTTCCATCAAGAACAGAATTATAAAGCTCACGATAAGTTTCTATATGATCTGGATGAATTTCATTATTTTTTATACGGCTTTCAGGAACATTGTATATAATTCCTGGAATTTCATTTCCAGGTGGGATTCTTAAATGAGTTAAAGTTTTTGAATCTAAATCATATTCAAAAATAATGCACTTAGTAGAGTTCATTGCAAGTTTAAGTTTTGCCTGATTGAATTTAAGTTTATCTTCAATTGCTTTACGATCACTGATGTCAATAACAATGGAGTTGATAATATACTCATCTCCTTCTTTGACAAAAACTCCCTTTGTTAAAAGAGATCTGACTTCACCGTTTTTAGTAGTTATTCTTTTTTCAAATTCAAAATTTTTAAGTTTATTTTCAAAGGCATTTTTTAAAATTGCTTTTACCTTTGAAATATCTTCTGGGAATGTAACAGCAATAAGCTTATTTCCAAGAAGTATCTTCATTTCTTCAGGAGTGTATCCATAGAGTTTATAAAAGCCGTCATTACCATAGATCACAGTAAAGTCTTCATCAAATTTCAGCTTATATACTCCTCCAGGAATATTATCAGTAATAGTTTTTATATTTTGCTGTAATTGTACTTTCTCAGTAATATCAAAACAAATACTTACAATAACAGGGCCATTTTCTGTTTGTACAAGACGTCCTCTATCTAATACCCATATATATGAGCCATTACTTTTTTTCATTCTGTATTCTACTTCATATTCTTCTTTTAATTTTAATGAAGCTTCAACTACTTTACAAACATGATCTCTGTCTTCAGGATGAATACCGTTTATTACAAGACCACCTGTATCTTCTATAAATTCTTCCTGTGATTTATATCCTAATTTTTTTAATAGCTGGTCATTAACAAAATATAGAGGGAAGTTTTCTTTGTAATATCCTCCAATCATTCCACCAGGGACAGAGGAATTTAAAAGATCAAGTGCAGTGTGCTGAGCATTGAGATGAATATTTCCAATCTTCTTATTAAGATCAAGAAAAATGTTTGAAGCATGAATAGGAACTGAAACATGGATTGCAGAAAACTTATATCCTTTTTCAGTTTCTTTTATAATTATACTCGCTCTAAAATTTGCAGGGGGTTCATTAGAGTCAGGACACTCTTTTTTTATATTACTGATACAGATAAGTAAAAAAAGATTTTTTGCTATTGTAAAGATTTTTAAATACTCAAAATCATAAGAATAAGAAGAAGGATTATTTTCGATTTCTTTAGTAATCATAGTTTTCATTTCTTCAAAATTATGAACAATATCCGTCTCAGTTATTCCGAAAGCAAAAATATCCTTGTCTAAAAAAGACAAAGTTTTTTGGATATCTCTTTCTTTAAAATAAACAGTATTGAATTGTGTAAAAAAATCTTTGATTTCTTCATGTTTATCAGTATTCATAATTCCCCCTGAACTACTTTAATTTGAGTTATAAATTCACTTATCCAATATAATTTTACTATATATTCTCATTAAAAACAACCAAAGATTTCTTTGAATGTAAAAAATTTGTTTGAGCTTTAAAAAAATTTTGAAAAGAGAGAATAAAATGATACACTTAAATTGACGGGAAATAAAAAATATGAAAATTTGTGAAATATATTTGTTTTGGCGGAGGCAATATTATGCTGGAAGAATTAAGAGACAGAGTCAGAAAAAGAATGAGAGAGAAAAGATATATACATACCTTAGGTGTGGAGGAAAAAGCAGTTGAATTAGCAGAAAAATATGGAGCTGATATAGAGAAATGCAGAATAGCGGCGATACTGCATGATGTAGCTAAAGAGATGCAAATAGATAAAATGAAAGATATATGTCAAAAAAATTTTTCTGAAGAACTTTCAAAAGAAGACATGGAGATAAATGAAATACTTCATGGTTTTGCTGGATGTATAATAGCGAGAGATGAATTTGGGATAACAGATGAAGATATTTTAAATGGAATAAAGTATCATACTGTTGGAAAAAGAGGACTCAGCCTTTTAGGCAGAATAATATATATTGCAGATGGTATTGAAAAAAACAGAGATTATCCTGCTGTTGATGAAATAAGAAGAGAAGTTGAAAAAGACTTGGACAAAGGGATAATATTAGAAATTGATAGGAAAGTAGAATATCTCACAGAAAGAAAAGGAAAAATACATAAAAATACTGTAGAGATGAGAGAGTGGCTGAAGAAGAAACAGCCTAAGGAGGAAAAATGAATTTAGATAAAGAATTAGAAAGATTGAAACAGCTTATGGATAAAGGAAAAGGATTGAAGCTGGATGAAATAACAAAACTTTTAGGATGGTCTCTTAAAAATAAAAAAGAAAATAGAGAGATCCTTGATAAATGGATAGAAGATGGAGACCTCATGAGAAATAACAGAGGCAAATATAATATTCCTGAAAATCTTGGATTTGTAAAAGGAACTTTCAGCATAATAAAAGACAGATTTGCTTTTGTAGATACTGCTGATGAAGGGATATTTATTCCTAAACCTCATTTTAATTCTGCATTAGATGGAGATACTGTATTGGTAAAAATAACAGCAGGGCTCAATGGAGATAAGAAAAAAGAGGGAGAAGTAGTAAAAGTAATAAGCAGAGAAAGGGATACAATAGTTGGAATACTCCAAAGAAATGAAAATTTTGGATTTGTAACACCAACTCATTCATTTGGAAAGGATATATATATCCCATACAGAATGATGAAAGATGCTAAAAATCAGCAGCTTGTTGTAGTAAAAATAACTTCATGGGGAACTAATGAGAAAAAACCTGAGGGAGAAATAATAGAAGTAATTGGAGATCCGTATAATACTAATAATATGATTGAGGCTCTTATTGTAAGAGAAGGAATGTCAGAAACTTTTTCTAAACCTGTATTGATAGAGGCAAGAAATATACCAGTGACTATATCTAAAGAGGAAATTGCAAAGAGAAAAGACTTGAGAGATCTTCCTATAATAACAATAGATGGAGATGATGCAAAAGACTTAGATGATGCTGTATATGTAAAAAAACTTCCAAATGGAAACTATAAATTAATAGTAAGTATAGCAGACGTTTCTCACTATATACCAGAGGGATCTATGCTAGATCAGGAAGCTTTCAAAAGAGGAAACTCAGTGTATCTAGTAGACAGAGTACTTCCTATGTTTCCTAAAGAAATATCTAATGGAATATGTTCGCTGAACCCTGATGAAGACAAACTTACATTTACATGTGAGATGGAGATAGATCAGAATGGTAAGGTAGTAGATTCTGAGACATATAAATCTGTAATAAAAAGTGTAAGAAGAATGACATATACAAATGTCAATAGGATGATAGCTGGAGAAGAGGAAGCTTTAAAAGAGTATTCAGATATCAAAGATATGGTAATGGAAATGCTTGAGCTTTCTAAAATAATAAGACAGGTAAAATATAACAGAGGAAGCATAGACTTTGACCTTCCAGAGATAAAACTGATACTTGATGAAGATGGAAAAGTAAAATATATCAAGAATAGAGAAAGAGGAGAATCTGAAAGAATAATAGAAGATTTTATGATAGCTGCTAATGAAACTGTAGCTGAAAAGCTTTTCTGGATGGAGATTCCATCAGTGTATAGAACACATGAGAAACCAGATCCTGAAAGAATAAAAAATCTGAATGAAACATTGAGTAAATTTAAATATAGAATACATTCTTTAGATGAAATACACCCTAAAAAATTCCAAAAAATAATAGAAGATTCAAAGGAAAGAGGAATAAATCTTCTTGTGCATAAGCTTATTCTTATGGCATTGAAACAAGCAAGATATACAGTGGATAATTTAGGGCACTTTGGACTGGCTTCTGGATATTATACACATTTTACTTCACCAATCAGAAGATATGCAGATTTAACTGTTCATAGAATATTGAATTCTGTACTTCATGGATATCCAAGCAAAAAAGTAATAGCTAAAAATGCTGAAGAGCTTCCACAAATATGTACTCATATATCTAAAACTGAAAGATCAGCTATGAAGATAGAAGATGAAAGTATAAAAATTAAACTTGTAGAATATATGATAGATAAAGTTGGAGAAGAGTATGATGCTACAATTGTAGGATTCAGCAATAAAAGAGTATTCTTTGAAACTGAAGAGCATGTGGAGTGTTTCTGGGATGTAGTAGCAGCTAAGCATTACTATGAATTTGATGATAGAGAATATGTAATGAAAGATATGGATGGTGGAAAAGTATACAGCATCGGAGATAAATATAAGGTTATTCTGGTGAGAGCAAGTCTTGCAGAACTTGAGATAGAAGTAGTGCCTCAAGTGGCAATGGAAGAGGGACTATAAGGAGAAAAGTATATGAGATATACAGCTGATGAAAAACGATATAATGATATGAAATATAGAAAATGCGGAAACAGTGGACTTTATCTTCCAGTTGTATCTTTAGGACTATGGCAGAATTTTGGTGAAGAAACACCTTTAGATATTCAAAAGAAAAAATTGTTCAAAGCTTTTGATCTGGGCATAACTCATTTTGACTTGGCCAATAATTATGGAAGACCAGCAGATGGTTCAGCAGAAGAAAATCTTGGAAGAATATTGAAATCTGATTTGAACAGTTATAGAGATGAACTGATAATATCTACAAAAGCTGGGTATGATATGTGGCCAGGACCTTATGGAAATGGAGGATCAAGAAAATATATTATGGCGAGCTTAGACCAAAGTCTGAAAAGAATGGGATTAGAGTATGTAGATATATTCTACCATCATAGACCTGATCCAGATACTCCTTTAGAGGAGTCTATGACAGCCCTTGCTGATATAGTAAAACAGGGAAAAGCCTTATATGTGGGAATATCTAATTACAAAGCAGAGGAAGCAGAAAAGGCTGTAAAAATACTTAATGATTTAAAAGTTCCCTGTCTTATAAATCAAATCAGATATAATATGTTTGAAAGATGGGCAGAGGAAAAACTATTTGAAATATTGGAAAATTCTGGAACTGGGTGTATGTGCTATAGTCCTTTGGCACAGGGAGCTTTGACTAACAGATATATCAATGATGTACCTTCTGATTCGAGAGCAGCAAGAACTGGAACTACTATAGCAGAACGTTATCTTGATGAAGAAAAGCTATTAAGAGTAAGAGAGCTGAATAAAATAGCAGAAGAAAGAAATCAAAGCATGGCACAAATGGCTCTTGCATGGGTATTGAGAAGAAAAGAAATAACAAGTGTATTAATAGGAGCAAGCAGACCAGAGCAGATAGAGGACAATGTAAAAACTATTCAAAATTTAGAGTTTTCAGAAGATGAAATAGTAAGAATAGAAAATATATTGAAATAGAATGGAGAAGAGAATCAGAAATGATTCTCTTCTTTTGTCTTGGAGGGCAAAAAATATTTGGATTATTAAAGAAGAAAAAAGTGTTGTATAACAGTAGTTTTTTTATTATATTTTATTTCAAAATTAATCTCAAAGTGTGACAAAAAGATAAAATAATATGGAAATTAAACTGTTGTATATCACTTTAAATAATTAAGCCTCTTGACGAATAGCAGATGACAGATTATATTCTATATTAGAATAAATGATGGAAAAGAAAATATGTATATATTTAAAATATAATTGAAGGAAAGGATGCAAGTAAGTATTTTTTATAATAAGGGGGAAAAGTTATGAATGAAAAAACAGGAACAGAAAAGAAAAATTATGGAGGCTGGGCATTTATTCCACTGGTTGTATTTTTGGTAATATATCTAGGCGGGGGAATGTTTTTTTCAGCTAGAGGAGTGGCCAGTCCATTTAATCAGCTTCCAAGACATGCAGCATTGCTGATAGGGGTTATCATAGCATTTGCGATGAACAGAAAAATGAAGCTGGATGATAAAATCAATATATTTACAACAACTTCAGGAGAAAGCGGAGTTATGATGATGGCTCTTATCTTTCTTTTAGCAGGAGCTTTTGCAGGGGTGGCAAAAGGAATGGGTGGAGTAGATTCTGTTGTAAACCTTGGCCTTACTTTTGTACCAAAACAGTTTTTAGTTCCAGGTCTATTTGTAATATCAGCATTTATATCTACTGCAATGGGAACTTCAACAGGAACATTAGTAGCAGTTGCTCCGATAGCATTGGGAATATCGGAAAAAGTGGGATTAAATCCAGCAATAACATTGGCAGCAGTTCTGGGAGGAGCTATGTTTGGAGATAATCTGTCAGTTATATCAGATACAACAATTGCAGCTACTAGAGGAGTAGGATGCGAAATGAAAGATAAATTCAGAATGAACTTTTTAATTGCTATACCAGCAGCCATTGCAACAATCATAGCCTTTACAATATTAGGGGGAGCTGGGCAGATCGAGGGAGAATTAAGTTACAATTTAATAAAAGTGATTCCATATTTAGCAGTACTTATAGCAGCAGTTGCAGGAGTAAATGTATTTACAGTTCTTATTGGAGGAATCCTATTTGCAGGATTAGTAGGATTTGTAACTGGAAGTATGACATTTGTAACATTCTTCCAATCAGTAGCAAAAGGTATGGATGGAATGATGAATGTAACTATTATGGCTATTCTTATTAGAGGACTTATTGGATTGATAAAAGAATATGGTGGAATAGAATGGCTTGTACAAAAACTTACTGGGAATATCAAAACTCGTAAAGGAGCTGAATACAGTATAGCAGTTTTGGTATCTGTATTGGTTTTCTGTCTTGTAAATAATACTATTGCTATAATAATTGCTTCTCCAATAGCTAAACAGGTAGGAGAAAAATTTAAGATAGCTCCAAAAAGAACAGCAAGTTTATTAGATATATTCAGTTGTGTAATTTTATGTTTAGCTCCACATGCAGGAGGAATGCTTCTTATAACATCTATGGCATCAGTTTCTCCAATAGAAATAATAAGTTTCTCTTTCTATCAGGTATTTTTAGGAATCTGTACTATAATAACTATTCAATTTGGACTTATGAAAACTAAAGAAGAAAAAGAAGCAGACTTACTGGAAAAACAAACTGCTTAGTTGAGAAAAATGAGACAGGAGGAAAAATGGACAGAATAATAGAATTAGCAGAGAAATATTCTAATGAAATGATTGCAAATCGTAGAAAAATACATAGAAATCCAGAATTAGGAGGGCAGGAAGTAGATACTTCAAACTTCATAGTTGAAGAACTGGAGAAGTTAGGAATAGAAGTAAAAAGAGGATTTGCCAAAACGGGGATACAAGGAATGATTTATGGTAAAAATCCTAATGGAAAAACAATAATGATAAGAGCGGATATAGATGCTCTTCCCATGAGTGAAGAAAATGATCTTGAATATAAATCTCAGGTAGATGGAAAAATGCACGCTTGTGGGCATGATGTACATACGGCTGCTTTATTAGGAGTAGCAAAGATATTGTCTCAATTAAAAGATGAACTTGATGGAAATGTTAAATTATGCTTTCAACCAGCAGAAGAAACAGTAGGAGGAGCTGATTTAATGGTAGAGGATGGAATATTGGAAAACCCCAAAGTGGATTATGTAATCGGGATGCATGTAGAGCCTAATGAAAAAATAGGAACAGCATCTATAGAACCTGGACCAGTGAGTTCATATCCTGATTTCTTTGAGATAAAGTTTATTGGAAGAGGGGGACATGGCTCATTTCCTTCTAAAAGTATAGACCCTATACTTCCAGCAGTAGAGACATATAATCTCTTAAATCTCATATCTAAAAAAGTGTCACCATTAGAGCCGTGTGTGGTACAGATATGCAGATTCAATGCTGGAACATATGATGCTATTATTCCAAATGAAGCAGTAATTGCAGGAACAGTAAGGACTTTGCATAAACACAATCGTGAATTTGTAAAAGAACAAATGGACAAAATAATAAAAAATATAAGCGAAATATATGGAGTGGAATATAAATTTTCTTATAGAGGAAAAACATTCCCTGTATATAATACACCAGAGATAATAGGAGCAGTAAGAGAAAGCGTAAAGGATGTTTTTAACAAAGGCTTTGTTGTAAATCAAAGTTTTAAAATAGGAGGAGATGATTTCTGCTTCTTTAGTGAAAATACTCCAGCTACATATTTAATAGTAGGAAGTGCAAATGAAGATAAGGCTACACAATATCCTCTTCATAACCCTAAATTTAATGTAGATGAAGAGGTAATAAAAACTGGAGCAGCGGCATTCTCTAAAATAGCATACGATTATTTAAATGGAAAATATAAAGGAATATAGGCAAAATAAAAAACTGACCTGGTTACAGGTCAGTTTTTTCATTGTATAAAAAAACCACTTGCTAAGCGAGTGGTACAAAAAAGCCGGAAGGCTATGCTTAGAAAATAAAAGCTCCTTTGATATAATTAATTAGGTTTGCCGGCCGATTAACTAATCAAAGGAGGTCATAAAATGTATGACAATAATAGTCTATCACATACAACATGGAATTGTAAATATCATATCATATTCGCACCAAAATATAGAAGGCAGGTAATATATGGAAAAATCAAAGGAGATATAGGGCAGATATTAAGAAAACTCTGCGAATTTAAAGGAGTAGAAATAATAGAGGCTAATGCCTGTAAAGACCATATACATATGTTGGTAAGTATACCTCCGAAAATAAGCATATCAAGTTTTATGGGATATTTGAAAGGGAAAAGTTCATTGATGATATTTGATAAACATGCAAATTTAAAATATAAATATGGGAATAGACATTTTTGGTGTAGAGGATATTATGTTGATACAGTAGGAAGAAATAAAGAAAGGATCGCAAAATATATAAGAGAACAGTTGCAAGAAGATATAGCGAATGATCAATTGACATTGAAAGAGTATATAGATCCTTTCGGAGAAAAAACAAACTAAAGCACACCAGCTACTTAAGTAGCTGAATGAAGAATTACGCGGTTGGCAAACCATTCAGTAAGGCTTAAGCCTAAGCTAGTACCATACCCTTATAGGGTGGAGCAAACCACCACTTGAAGTGGTGGTTTGTGATTAATAATAAAATTTATTTGATTTATACTAATCACTATAAAATTTTATCTTAGAAGAAGAGAAATAAAATCTTCTTTGAATAAGAAATCTTTTTTTTGTGAAAATTCCTCCAAAGATTTTTTTATTATTTGAATACCTCTAATTATTTCATCTTTTGATACAGCAGCAAAACTTAAACGGATATGATCATTTTCCTGTTCATCATTTATATGAAATACAGAGTCAGGAAGAATAGAGACATGTCTTTCTTTCAATACATTATAAAATACATTGGAATTTAACCCTTTGGGTAGTTTAATCCATATGTAAAACCCTCCATTAGGAATATATGGAAGTTCTATTTCTTTTATTTCTCCCAAAAGAGAAAGTGTAAGTTCATATTTCTCCTTAAATGCTGCCCTTAATTTTTCGATATGAGGTTCAAAGTATCCTCTTTTGAGAAAAAGGTGAAGAGCCAGTTGAATAAGACCAGCTGATGATATATCAGCAGAAAATTTTGCAGCAATAATATCAGAAATCAAATTACTAGGAACAATCATATACCCAAGTCTCAAACCAGGCATTATAAGTTTTGAAAAAGAATTTATGTATATAACTTTATTTTTTCTGTCCATAGCCTTTAATGGTGTAGCAACATTATTATAATAGTAAAGATGAGAATGACAGTCATCTTCTATAATTGTAAAATTATATTTTTCTGAAAGTTCCAATATTTTCTTCTTTTTTTCTGTTGACCATGAAATTCCAGTAGGGCTTTCAAAATTTATCATAGTATAGATAAAATCTACTTTATTTTTTTGTAAAATTTTCTCTAATTCCTCTATATTTATTCCATCTTCTTCCAAAGAGACACTTATCATTTTTGCTATTTCAGAAAAGGTATTGATAGCTCCATAATATGTAGGGTTAGCCGCTACCATTGTGGTAGTTTTTCTTTTTAGAATAATTTTTTTTATAAGATCCAATGCTTGTTGAGATCCAGAAACTATTTGAATATTATTAGGCGAAGTATAAATATTATTATTTTTAAGTTTTTCTGCAATTGTTTCTCTGAGCTCTAAAAGCCCCTGAGTATTGAAATAGTTGAAAGCTTTTTCTCCATAATTATTAAATATATCATTTATCAATTCCTGAAATATACCAACAGGATAAAGATCAGCAGCAGGGGTAGCACTTGCAAAATTTATATCTTTATTTATTATTGCAAAATTATTTATAACAGGTTTTTGAGTATTGGAAATAAGTTTATTCTTTTCTTTTACAAAGCATCCCTTTCCAGAGAGCTTATAGATATAATTGTTTTTTTCAAGAAGATCATATGCCTTCAAAACAGTGAGAGTATTTATATCGAATTTGATGGCAACCTGTCTTATAGAAGGAAGCTTTTCATTAGGAAGAGCTTCACCAGTTTCTATCATATTTTTTATAGAATCATATAGCTGCAAGTAAATTTTATGAGGTGAATCTTTGTAGATTAAGAAATTAAGTTTCATAAAAATCTTCTCCTTTTTGCTACAACTGTTTTATATTGTTGAAAATTGTTTGATATAGTTAAAATATAAAAAGCGTTATACAACAGATATTAAAACAGTTTTTATTATTTTAAAACAGAGCTTAAATTACGAAAAATAGACAACTGTATCAAAATTACAAACTGTTATACATCGGTTTCCACAGTTATATATCTTGACTAAAAGACTATAACGGTTTATAGTTGTATTATAATATATGAATCAGAAAATTGCTATGTATTTAAAAAATTTATGAGTATTGTTTCTGCAAAAGGAGGAAAAAATGAAGTATTCTTTTAATGAAAAAATTGACAGAACAGGAAATCATGCGGCTAAGTGGGAGGAAATGGGGAAAAAATTTATATCAGATGATTTATGGCCAATGTGGATAGCAGATATGGATCTTAAAACAGCTCCTGAAATAATAGAGGCTATGAGAGAAAAAGTAGAACAAGGAATATTTGGTTATGTATATAGACCAGATTCTTATTATCAAGCAGCAGCAGATTGGTTAGAAAGAAGATTTGGATACAAAATTGATCCAGCTACTCTTATAAATAGTCCTGGAGTTGTGCCTACACTCTCTTTATTGGTAAGAAGTATGACAAAACCAGGAGAAAAAATACTTATTCAAAGTCCAGTATATTATCCTTTTGCTGCTACTATAAGAGATAATGGAAGAGAAGTAGTAGAAAATAAACTTGTAAAAGATGATGAAGGATATTATACAATAGATTTTGAAGATTTTGAGAAAAAAGTTTCAGATGAAAGTATCAGTTTATTTATTATGTGCAGTCCTCACAACCCTGTGGGAAGAGTGTGGAAAAGAGAAGAACTTCAAAAGATGTCTGATCTTTGTTTAAAATATAAAGTAAGAGTTATATCAGATGAAATTTGGAGAGATATAGTAATGCCAGGGCATAAACATATCCCAACAGCTTCTCTTGGAAAAGAGATCGAAAATAATACTATCACTTGTTTCTCACCAACTAAAACATTTAATATAGCGGGACTTCAAGCTTCATTTGTAACATTTCCAAGAAGAGAAGAATGGGAAAAATTTGATAATGAATTAGGAATACTGGATATTAAGAGAAACAGTCCGTTTAGTCTGGTAGCTTTTGAAACTGGATATACAAAATGTGATGAATGGGTAAATCAATTAGTTGAACATTTAAATGGAAATATGGATTATGTAATTAATTTTATAAGAGAAAAAATTCCAGAAATAAAAGTTAAAAAACCTGAGGGAACTTATTTGATGTGGCTGGATTTTTCAGCATTAGGTTTATGTAAAGAAGATACATCTAAATTTATGCAGGAAAAATGTAAAATAGCATTAGATGATGGATTTTGGTTTGGGGAAAATGGAATAGGGTTTGAAAGAATGAATATAGCTTGTCCTAGATATATGGTAGAAGAAGGAATGAATAGAATAGAAAAAGCTGTGAAAGAATGGAGAGAAGGCAAATAAAATCTTAGGGAGGTTTAATAATGAATGAAAAAACTGGAGAAAGAAAATATGGCGCGATGGCGTTTTTACCTTTATTAGTATTTTTGGCATTATACATAGGAAGTGGGCTTCTATTTACATTTATGGGAGTTGACGGAGCATTTAAAAAGTTCCCAAGACATGTAGCTCTTCTTATAGGTATAGCAGTAGCCATGATTATGAATAAATCAATGAAACTTGATAAAAAAATTGATATATTTACTGAAAATGCAGGAAATTCAGGAGTTATGCTGATAGGTTTAATTTACTTATTAGCTGGAGGATTTCAAGGTGCAGCAAAATCAATGGGTGGAGTTGAGTCGGTAGTTAATTTAGGACTTACATTTATTCCAGGTGCAGCTCTTGTTCCAGGAGTGTTCCTTATATCATGTTTTATTTCAACAGCAATAGGAACATCAATGGGAACAGTTGCAGCTATGGCTCCAATAGCAATAGGTGTGGCTCAGGCAGCAGGGCTTAATCTTCCTCTAACATGTGCAGCAGTTATAGGGGGAGCGTATTTTGGAGATAACCTTTCAATGATATCAGATACTACTATATCAGCAGCCAAAGGTGTAGGATCAGAGATGAAGGATAAATTTAAAATGAACTTCTTTATTGCTTTGCCAGCAGCTATAATTGCAATCATAGGATACTGGGCATTTGGAGGGGCTGGAGAAATATCTGGAGATCACCCATATCATTTGCTTCGTGTAATTCCATATATAGTAGTATTGATAGCAGCTTTAAAAGGATTTAATGTAGCAGGAGTTCTGTTGGTTGGAATAGGAATGACAGGAGTCATAGGACTTGCTGAAGGAACTGTAAGTTTCTTAGACTGGGTAGGTGCAATAGGTGGAGGAATGGAAGATATGTTCAGTATCACTATTGTAGCTATATTGATTTCAGGGCTTATAGGATTAATTAAATATTATGGTGGAGTAGACTGGCTTGTAAATGGTATTGTTTCTAGAATTAAGGAACGTAAGGGTGCAGAGTATGGAATTGGACTTCTTTCAGGACTTTTATCAGCAGCTCTTGTAAATAATACAATAGCTATTATCATATCAGCTCCTATAGCTAAAGAAATAGGAAAAAATTATGGAATAGCACCAAAACGTCTTGCCAGCCTTATAGATATATTTGCCTGTGCGTTTATATCATTGACACCTTATGATGGAGGTATGCTGATAGTTACTGGGCTTTCAGATGTATCACCTATGGCAGTATTGAAATATATGTTCTATATGTTTGCTTTGATAATAACAACTTGTATCACTATCCAATTTGGACTGCTACGTACAAAAGAAGAGATCGAATTTATTGAAAAAAATCCTAATGGAATAAGAGAATAATATTTAAATAAAAAAGTATAGAGATAATAATATAAAATCACGGAGGAAGAGCAATGAACGATTTAAAAAATAAGGGAATGGGAACAATAGCAATTCATGCAGGACAAGGAAAAAATCCATTTGGAGCTTTATCAACTCCAATATATCAAACATCAACATTTGTGTTTGATTCTACAGAACAGGGAGGAGCAAGATTTGCTGGAAAAGAAGAAGGGTATATTTACTCAAGATTAGGAAATCCTACAACAACAGTAGCAGAAGAAAAAATAGCAGCATTAGAGTGTGGAGAGGCAGCAGCAGCTACATCTTCTGGAATGGGAGCTATATCATCTGCACTTTGGACACTTTTAAGAGCAGGAGACCATGTGATAGCAGATAAAATATTGTATGGGTGTACATTTGCATTGTTATGTCATGGAATGACAAGATATGGGGTAGAAGTAGAATTCTTAGATACTTCTGACTTAGAAGCAGTAAAAAAAGCAATGAAGAAAAATACAAGAGTAGTATATCTTGAAACACCAGCAAACCCAAATCTAAAAATATCAGATATAGAAGAAATAGCAAAGATAGCTCATACAAATGAATATACAAAAGTAGTAGTAGATAATACATTTGCTTCTCCATATTTACAAAAACCTTTGCTGTTAGGTGCGGATTTAGTAGTTCACTCAGCAACTAAATATCTCAATGGACATGGAGATGTAATCGCAGGTTTTGTAGTTGGAAACAAAAAACTTATAACAGAAGTAAAATTATTTGGAATAAAAGATATGACAGGATCAGTATTAGGACCAACAGAAGCCCACCTTATAATCAGAGGATTAAAAACTTTTGAAATAAGAATGCAAAGACATTGTGAAAATGCAATGAAAGTTGCTGAATATTTAAATGCTCATCCTAAAGTATCGAAAGTATATTATCCGGGACTTAAAGATCATGAGGGATATGAGATAGCTAAAAAACAAATGACAGGATTTGGAGGAATGATGTCATTTGAACTTGAAGGTGGATTTGAAGCAGGAAAAACATTATTAAATAATTTAGAAATGTGTGCTCTTGCAGTAAGTTTGGGGGACACAGAAACATTGGTACAGCATCCAGCATCAATGACACACTCAGCTTATACAAAAGAAGAATTAAAAGAAGCAGGAATCCCTGAAGGATTAGTAAGATTATCAGTGGGATTAGAAAATATAGAAGACATAATAGCTGATTTAGATAAAGCATTCGAAAAAATAAAATAGGATAAAAAATAATTAAGGAGCAGGGAGAAATTTCTGTTCCTTTTTTAATTGAGAATAAAAACTACCCCTTGAAAAAGACGAATCTACTAATAATACTAATTAAATAAGACCAATAAATTACTACTAATAAAATTATTATTGGTCTAAAAAATAGTAGTAGACTTTTTTGAAAATAGTATAAAAAATTTACAATATTTTTTTAAAAATTGAATGGTTAACAGAAAGAAAGGATGTATTAACAATTAAGAATTGAAAAAATAAGAAAAACATGATAGAATTTAAAGAAATAAAAATACACAGAGGTCTAAAATGTTTAGTAAAAATAATGTATTTATAACATCTTCATACTATTACTGCTATTAGGATTTAGGAAACTAAATCCCTTTTGTTATGCAGTTTGATAGTAAAGGGAGATGTATTGATAGATAGATAAGCCTATTGATACAAATCAATAGGCTTTTATTTTTTCTTTAAAAATAAAGGGCTTTGTGTTAAAATAATATAGAAAAAATAAGGGAGGACGAGATGGAAAACGTATTTGATGTGTTAGTAGGACGTGGATACTTAAAACAATTCACTCACGAAGAAGAAATGAGAGAAATATTAGGGAAAGAGAAAGTTACTTTCTATATAGGGTTTGATCCAACAGCAGATAGCTTACATGTTGGGCACTTTATTGCTATGATGTTTATGTCTCATATGCAAAAACATGGTCACAGACCAATAGCTCTTCTTGGTGGAGGAACTGCCATGATAGGAGACCCAAGCGGAAGAACTGATATGAGAACAATGATGTCAAAAGAAACTATTGCTCATAATGTGGCATCTATAAAAAAACAAATGGAAAAATTTATAGACTTTTCTGATGGAAAAGCTATACTTGAAAATAATGCAGATTGGTTATTAGGACTTAATTATGTAGATTTTATAAGAGATATAGGGGCACATTTTTCTGTAAATAGAATGCTTGCAGCAGAATGTTTTAAATCAAGAATGGAAGCAGGACTTTCTTTCCTTGAATTTAACTACATGCTTATGCAAGGATATGACTTCCTTGTATTAAATCAAAAACATGGATGTACTATGCAGTTAGGTGGAGACGACCAATGGTCTAATATGATAGCTGGAGTAGAGCTAATTAGAAAAAAAGAACAAAAACAAGCTTTTGCAATGACTTGTACTCTTCTTACTAACAGTGAAGGTAAGAAAATGGGTAAAACTGCTAAAGGAGCTTTATGGCTAGACCCAGAAAAAACATCTCCATATGAGTTCTACCAATACTGGAGAAATGTTGATGATGCAGATGTTGAAAAATGTCTTTCATTATTGACATTTATTCCTATGGATGAAGTAAAAAGATTAAGTGCATTGGAAGGTGCAGAAATAAACGAAGCTAAAAAGATACTTGCTTTTGAAATTACAAAAATGATCCATGGAGAAGAGGAAGCTCTTAAAGCTAAAACGGCAGCAGAAGCTCTATTTGGCGGAGGACAGGATATGAGTAATGTTCCTTCGGTAGAAATAGAAGAGTCAGCTTTAGGAACTGGACTTGTAGACTTCTTAGTGGAAAAAGGGATATTAAAAACTAAAAGTGAAGGAAGAAGATTAGTTCAGCAAAATGGACTAAATGTAGGGGACAGCAAAGTTACAGATTTTGCTATGCCTATAACAAAAGAACTTTTCACTGATGGAGAATTTCTTGTTAAAATAGGAAAGAAAAAATATCATAAAGTAGTTTTAAAATAGTCAAAGGTGAGTTTATTGATTGAGATAATATTGAGAAAAATGATGGACAAGGATATACCTGATATTTACAGGTATATCCATCTGAATTATGTGAAAAAATACTATCCTGATAATGAAAAAGAGCAGTGGGAAGCTCATAGAAGATGGTACAGTTTTGTTGTCAATTCTCCCTCATATCTTTTCTATACTATAGAAAGTTTGAGCAGGGAGTTTTTAGGAACTGTAAAATTTGAATTAGATGAGGAGGAAGCTGCCATAAGTGTGTATCTTGTAGAAGATATACGAGGAAAGGGATATTCAGAAACAGTTATTCTCAACAGCATCAATGAACTTTGCTTTGAAAAGCCACATATAAAAAAAATATCAGCGTATATATTGGAAGAAAATGAGATCTCACAAAAAGTATTTTGTAAGATTGGATTTAAGAGAAAAAAAATAGAAGAGTATAATGGAACTGAACATATTTTATTTGAGAAGAGAATGAAATCTTCAGAGGGAAAAACTATGACTAAGAAAGAAAAAGTAAAAAAAATACTTGAAAAACTTCATGAAAAATTTGGAGATCCTAAGTGCGCCTTGGATTATAAAACACCTTTTGAACTTCTTGTAGCTGTTATTCTTTCAGCTCAATGTACAGATGTGAGAGTAAATATTGTTACAAAAGAGATGTATAAGAAGGTAAATACTCCAGAAGGTTTTGCAGCTCTTCCAGTAGAAAAAATAGAAGAAATGATAAAAAGTACAGGGTTCTTTAGAAATAAAGCGAAAAATATAAAATTATGCAGTCAACAGCTTCTTTCAAAATATAATGGAGAAATACCAAAAGATATGGATAAATTAATAGAGTTGGCAGGGGTAGGAAGAAAAACAGCCAATGTAGTAAGAGGAGAAGTTTGGGGGCTTGCAGATGGAATAACTGTAGATACTCATGTGAAAAGATTAACTAACTTAATTGGGTTGGTTAAAAATGATGACCCTGTAAAAATAGAACAGGAGCTTATGAAAATAGTTCCTAAAAAAGACTGGATAGATTTTTCACACTACCTTATCTTACAAGGAAGAGACAAGTGTATAGCTAGAAGACCAAAGTGCAGTGAATGTGAAATAAGAGAGTTTTGCAACCATGGAAAAAATCTGGATAAATAATCATTTTAATTCTTGACAAAATAAATAAGGAATGGTATAACATAATAGTAATTAGAATGTATTTCAAGGAGACGGTAAATATGAGAGTTTATCTAGACAATAATGCAACAACAAAGATGGATAATGAAGTATTTGAAGCAATGGTGCCTTATTTAACAGAATATTATGGAAACGCTTCAAGCTTGCATCTTTTTGGTAAAGAAACAAATAAAGCTATGAATGAATCAAGAGAAACTATCGCAAAATATCTTGGTGCAGATCCTAGTGAAATTATATTCACAGCATCAGGAAGTGAATCTGACAACCTTGCAATCAGAGGAATAGCTAGAGCATATAAAAATAGAGGAAAACATATAATAGCAAGTCCAATAGAACATCCAGCAATTAAAAATACATTAAAAGATCTAGAAGATGAAGGATATGAAATAACAATTCTTCATGTTGATAAAAATGGAATGTTAGATGTAGAGGAACTTAAAAATGCAATAAAAGATGAAACTATCTTAATAACTGTAATGCATGCTAATAATGAAGTTGGAACTTTCCAACCAATAGAAGAAATAGGAAAAATAGCAAAAGAAAATAAAATTATATTCCATGTGGACGCAGTTCAGACAATGGGAAAAGTAGATATAAAGCCAAAAGAAATGGGAATAGATCTTCTTTCTTTCTCTGCACATAAATTTTATGGACCTAAAGGAGTAGCGGCTCTTTATTGGAGAAATGGAGTAAGATTTGGTAAAGTTCTTACTGGTGGAGGTCAAGAAGGAAAAAGAAGACCAGGAACTTCAAATGTTCCAGGAATGGTCGGAATGGCAAAAGCTTTAGAATTAGCTTATAGAGATATGGCAGAAGAATTTAAAAAAGAAGAAGAATTAAGAGATTACTTTGAGAGTGAAGTATTAAAAAGAATACCTGAAGTTGTAATAAATGCTAAAGAAGCAAAAAGACTTCCAGGAACTTCAAGCATCACATTTAAATATCTTGAAGGAGAATCAATTCTTTTAAGTTTAAGTTATAAGGGAATAGCTGTAAGTTCTGGATCTGCTTGTTCATCTGATGATTTACAAGCTTCACATGTATTGCTGGCAATGGGAATTGCACCTGAATTTGCACATGGAACTATTAGATTTGGTCTAGGAAAATATAATACAAAAGAAGAAATAGATTATACATTGGATGTTCTGGTAGAAGTGATTGAAAAGTTAAGATCAATCTCTCCTCTTTGGAATGAATTTAAAAATAAATAATAGTAAATAAGGAGTATGAAAAATGCAATATACAGAAAAAGTAATGGAACATTTTATGAATCCGCATAATGTTGGAGTTATAGAAAATCCATCTGGATATGGAAAAGTAGGAAACCCTTCATGTGGAGATATCATGGAAATATTTATTAAAGTAGAAGATAATATAATAACTGATGTTAAGTTCAGAACTTTTGGATGTGCTTCTGCAATAGCTAGTTCTTCAGTATCTACAGAACTTATCATGGGAAAAACTGTTGATGAGGCTTTAGCTCTTACAAATAAAAAAGTAGTAGAAGCATTAGGTGGACTTCCACCAGTAAAAATGCACTGTTCTGTTCTTGCAGAAGAGGCTATAAAATTAGCTATAGAAGATTATCTTTCTAAAAAAGATAAAAAAGAAGAAAAATAGAAAATAACTCATTAAAAAATTAATTTTTAATATAAGCTTCTGTAAATTTGTGATATAATTTTACAGAAGCTTATTTTTATACAACAGGAGATGCGTAATGAAGAAAACTATAAATGTATTATTATTGGCTATTGTACTTATAAGTTCCACAGTTTTTGCCAAAGACTCTGAAACTCTCATGAAAGAGGAAACTCCTTCATATAAAGCAATACTTTTAGGGGATGATAAAGGTAAAATATATTATTCTGAAAATATTGATGAGAAGTATCCCTTAGCTTCTCTTACAAAGATGATGACTTTGATGGTGACTTTTGATCAGTTGGAAAAAGGGAATATAAAGATGAAAGATAAGATCAAGGTCAGTAAGAAATCAGCTCAAACTGGTGGAAGCAGAATTTTCATGAAAGAGGGAGATGTGTTTACTCTTGAAGATTTGATTAAAGCAACAGCTATATATTCAGCTAATAATGCAGCTTATGCAATAGCAGAATATATAGGGAAGGGTGATGTGGATAAGTTTGTAAAAATGATGAATAAAAAATCTGCTGATCTGGGATTAGAAAAAGAATTGGAATTTTATACACCAGCTGGACTGCCAAGTGACATGACTAAAAAAGGAATGGATGCAGGAACAACAAGAGGAATATACAAATTATCTCTGGCAGCTGCGAAATATAATAAATATATGGAAATTGCCTCTATTAAAGAAACTACTATCCATAATGGAAAATTAAAAATAAAAAATAGAAATCTTCTGTTGGGAGAAGAGGGAATATATGGAATTAAAACAGGACATCATTCTAAAGTGGGTTATAATATTTCTGTATTAAGTGATAAAGATAATATGAAAATATTTACAGTAGTTGTAGGGGGGCCTACATATCAAAAAAGAGATGAAAGTGTTTTAAATCAAATGGAAGAATTTTATGAGGAATACCAATTTAGAAAACTTACTGATAAAAATGTTTCTATAGCTAAGGTTCCAGTTTTTAGTGGAGATAAAGAGTATGCAGATTTGTATCCAGATAAAAACTTTACAGATATTTTAAAGAAAAACAGTGATATAAAAATATCTATTAAAAGAAATAAAGGAGTAATTGCTCCAGTAGAAGCAGGGAAAGCTTTAGGAGAATATAAAGTAGTAGTAGACGGAAATGTTGTTGAAACTGGAAAACTTATAACAAAAGAAGATGTGAAATTAAGTATATCTTTAAAAAATATATTCTAAAAAATGAGAGAAATCTTGGGGAAAAGATTTAGTATTAAAAAAAGAAAAGTTAGTAATATAAAAGAAAAATCAAAGGCTTTAATAAATAAATAAAAAATTTTTAAAAAAAGTAAAAAAGATATTGACGGAATCTAAAAACTATGATATTATAATCAATGTACCGCAGGAAAGCGGGACAAGAAAAGGTAATAAAAAAGGACATTAGCAACAGAATAGAGAGAGATGAAAAAATCAACAAACAATAAATAGGTGTAAACAATCAGTTATATAACTGAGTAAATAGATTGAACGAAGAGTTTGATCCTGGCTCAGGATGAACGCTGACAGAATGCTTAACACATGCAAGTCTACTTGATCCTTCGGGTGAAGGTGGCGGACGGGTGAGTAACGCGTAAAGAACTTGCCTTACAGACTGGGACAACATTTGGAAACGAATGCTAATACCGGATATTATGATTGGGTCGCATGATCTGGTTATGAAAGCTATATGCGCTGTGAGAGAGCTTTGCGTCCCATTAGTTAGTTGGTGAGGTAACGGCTCACCAAGACGATGATGGGTAGCCGGCCTGAGAGGGTGAACGGCCACAAGGGGACTGAGACACGGCCCTTACTCCTACGGGAGGCAGCAGTGGGGAATATTGGACAATGGACCAAAAGTCTGATCCAGCAATTCTGTGTGCACGATGAAGTTTTTCGGAATGTAAAGTGCTTTCAGTTGGGAAGAAGTCAGTGACGGTACCAACAGAAGAAGCGACGGCTAAATACGTGCCAGCAGCCGCGGTAATACGTATGTCGCAAGCGTTATCCGGATTTATTGGGCGTAAAGCGCGTCTAGGCGGCTTAGTAAGTCTGATGTGAAAATGCGGGGCTCAACCCCGTATTGCGTTGGAAACTGCTAAACTAGAGTACTGGAGAGGTAGGCGGAACTACAAGTGTAGAGGTGAAATTCGTAGATATTTGTAGGAATGCCGATGGGGAAGCCAGCCTACTGGACAGATACTGACGCTAAAGCGCGAAAGCGTGGGTAGCAAACAGGATTAGATACCCTGGTAGTCCACGCCGTAAACGATGATTACTAGGTGTTGGGGGTCGAACCTCAGCGCCCAAGCTAACGCGATAAGTAATCCGCCTGGGGAGTACGTACGCAAGTATGAAACTCAAAGGAATTGACGGGGACCCGCACAAGCGGTGGAGCATGTGGTTTAATTCGACGCAACGCGAGGAACCTTACCAGCGTTTGACATCCCAAGAAGTTAACAGAGATGTTTTCGTGCCTCTTCGGAGGAACTTGGTGACAGGTGGTGCATGGCTGTCGTCAGCTCGTGTCGTGAGATGTTGGGTTAAGTCCCGCAACGAGCGCAACCCCTTTCGTATGTTACCATCATTAAGTTGGGGACTCATGCGAGACTGCCTGCGATGAGCAGGAGGAAGGTGGGGATGACGTCAAGTCATCATGCCCCTTATACGCTGGGCTACACACGTGCTACAATGGGTAGTACAGAGAGCTGCAAACCTGCGAGGGTAAGCTAATCTCATAAAACTATTCTTAGTTCGGATTGTACTCTGCAACTCGAGTACATGAAGTTGGAATCGCTAGTAATCGCAAATCAGCTATGTTGCGGTGAATACGTTCTCGGGTCTTGTACACACCGCCCGTCACACCACGAGAGTTGGTTGCACCTGAAGTAACAGGCCTAACCGTAAGGAGGGATGTTCCGAGGGTGTGATTAGCGATTGGGGTGAAGTCGTAACAAGGTATCCGTACGGGAACGTGCGGATGGATCACCTCCTTTCTAAGGAGATCATTTCTCTTTCTCTATTCTATTGATGGTGTTCTTGTGATAACGGCAGTTATCATCTTAAAATAGAACAGTATCTTTATGAATGCGTTTGTAGCTCAGCTGGTTAGAGCACACGCCTGATAAGCGTGAGGTCGGTGGTTCGAGTCCACTCAAACGCACCATATGGTATGGGGATATAGCTCAGTTGGGAGAGCGACGCACTTGCACTGCGTAGGTCAGCGGTTCGATCCCGCTTATCTCCACCAAATTTTTTTTCGATTTTTTTATGGACATTGGAAACTATATAGTAGATTAAATACAATTTTAACTCTTGTTTATATAAACAGAGTTAGCTGTCAATCAAATTAAACAAAAACAAAATAGGTTAAAATAATTAAGGGCACACAGGGAATGCCTAGGTAGTAAGAGCCGATGAAGGACGTGGTAAGCTGCGATAAGCTTGGGTTAGCTGCAAACGAGCGCCAACCCCAAGATTTCCGAATGGAGCAATCTGCTAAGATGGAGTCTTAGCACGAAAGAGGGTACCGAGTGAACTGAAACATCTAAGTAACTCGAGGAAAAGAAAGTAAAAACGATTCCCCAAGTAGCGGCGAGCGAACGGGGATGAGCCTAAACCATATAAGTGTCAAGGATACAGCCGTTGCTTATATGGGGTTGTGGGAAGAACGTTTGAAGAACTGTAAGATATTCAACATATCTAATGACCGAACTGGAACTAGTTGGAAAGCTAGATCGTAGAAGGTGATAATCCTGTACAGGTAAACTCATTAGAATGTATGTTCTCTCCCAAGTAACATGGAACACGAGGAATTCTGTGTGAATCTGCGAGGACCATATCTCGTAAGGCTAAATACTCTTACTAACCGATAGCGTATAGTACCGTGAGGGAAAGGTGAAAAGAACCCCGGGAGGGGAGTGAAATAGAACCTGAAACTGTGTGCTTACAAGCGGTCAGAGCTCTTCGGAGTGATGGCGTGCCTTTTGGAGAATGATCCTGCGAGTTACGTTCAGTGGCGAGGTTAAGTATAACGGAGCCGAAGGGAAACCGAGTCTGAACAGGGCGACATAGTCGCTGGGCGTAGACGCGAAACCTGGTGATCTAAGCCTGTCCAGGGTGAAGCTGTGGTAAGACACAGTGGAGGCCCGAACTCACCGCCGTTGAAAAGTTGGGAGATGAGGTAGGTTTAGGGGTGAAAAGCCAATCGAACTAGGAGATAGCTCGTTCTCTCCGAAATGCATTTAGGTGCAGCCTTGAGTGTTTAATTATGGGGGTAGAGCACTGAATGAACTAGGGGGCATATTGCTTACTGAATTCAATCAAACTCCGAATACCATAATTCAAAGCTCAGGAGTGAGACTATGGGAATTAACTTCCATTGTCAAAAGGGAAACAACCCAGACCACCAGCTAAGGTCCCTAATTATAACTAAGTGGGAAAGGAGGTGGAGATTCACAAACAACCAGGAGGTTGGCTTAGAAGCAGCCATACCTTTAAAGAGTGCGTAATAGCTCACTGGTCGAGAGTCTCTGCGCCGACAATGTAACGGGGCTAAGTTATAAACCGAAGCTGTGGAATTGCGTAAGCAATTGGTAGGAGAGCGTTCTGTAGGCCGTTGAAGGAGAAGCGTAAGCAACTCTGGAGGTATCAGAAGTGAGAATGCAGGAATAAGTAGCGAGAAAGGGGGCGAGAATCCCCCTCGCCGGAAGACCAAGGTTTTCAGGGTAAAGCTTGTCTTCCCTGAGTAAGCCGGGACCTAAGCCGAGGCTAAAATGCGTAGGCGAATGGAAAACAGATTAATATTTCTGTGCCAGTTATATTTTGTGATGGAGGGACGCAGAAGGGTATGTGCGCGGGAGAACGGAAGTTCCCGTAAAAGCATGTAGAGTGGTCTAGTAGGAAAATCCGCTAGATTAGACTTGAGGTGTGATATATAGTCGTAAGATGAATGCACAAATCCCACGCTGCCGAGAAAAGCTTCTAACGTTAAGGTATAACTGCCCGTACCCGAAACCGACACAGGTGGTCAGGATGAGAAATCTAAGGCGGACAGGCTAACTCTCGTTAAGGAACTCTGCAAAATTGCCCCGTAACTTTGGGAGAAGGGGTGCCCCTGGATGTTAACAGCTACGCGCTGTAAAGCATTTGGGGGTCGCAGTGAAGAGGCTCAAGCAACTGTTTAACAAAAACACAGGTCTATGCTAAGCTGTAAGGCGATGTATATGGGCTGACACCTGCCCAGTGCCGGAAGGTTAAGAGGAGGAGTGAGAGCTCCGAATTGAAGCCCCGGTGAACGGCGGCCGTAACTATAACGGTCCTAAGGTAGCGAAATTCCTTGTCGGGTAAGTTCCGACCTGCACGAATGGTGTAATGATTTGAGCGCTGTCTTGACGGGAGGCCTGGTGAAATTGTACTACCGGTGAAGATACCGGTTACCTACAGTAGGACGGAAAGACCCCATGGAGCTTTACTGTAGCTTGGTATTGGGTTTTGGCATTGCATGTATAGGATAGTTGGGAAACTATGAAGATATGGCGCTAGCTGTATTGGAGTTGTCGGTGGAATACCAACCATTCAATGTCGAAATTCTAATCTGTGGTTTGTAGCCACGGAAACAGTGCTAGGTGGGCAGTTTGACTGGGGCGGTCGCCTCCGAAAGAGTAACGGAGGCGTTCAAAGGTTCTCTCAGGTTGGATGGAAATCAACCGCAGAGTGCAATGGCATAAGAGAGCTTAACTGCGAGACTGACGGGTCGAGCAGGTGCGAAAGCAGGACATAGTGATCCGGCGATTCCGAATGGAAGGGTCGTCGCTCAACGGATAAAAGCTACCCTGGGGATAACAGGCTGATTTTGCCCGAGAGTCCATATCGACGGCAAAGTTTGGCACCTCGATGTCGGCTCATCGCATCCTGGGGCTGGAGAAGGTCCCAAGGGTTGGGCTGTTCGCCCATTAAAGCGGTACGTGAGCTGGGTTCAGAACGTCGTGAGACAGTTCGGTCCCTATCCACTGTAGGCGTTAGAATATTGAGAAGATCTGTCCTTAGTACGAGAGGACCGGGATGGACAAACCTCTGATGTACCAGTTGTCACGCCAGTGGCACAGCTGGGTAGTCACGTTTGGAACGGATAACCGCTGAAAGCATCTAAGCGGGAAACCAGCTTCAAGATAAGTATTCTTTAAGACTCCTTCGAGACTAGAAGGTTGATAGGTTGGGGGTGTAAGAGCTGCGAGGCTTTTAGCTGACCAATACTAATAAGTCAAAGTTTTAACCTAAAGATTGAAAGCGCGAAAGCGTATGCTACTATATAGTTTCAAGTGTCTATTAGAAATAATACACACACAGCTTGGTAAGAATAGCTGCGGGGGTACACCTGGTCCCATTCCGAACCCAGAAGTTAAGCCCGTAAACGCTGAAAGTACTTGGAGGGAAGCCTCCTGGGAGGATAGGAACTTGCCAAGCACAAATGTGTGCTTCCTTAGCTCAGTCGGTAGAGCATGCGGCTGTTAACCGCAGTGTCAATGGTTCAAGTCCATTAGGAAGCGCCATTTTTTTATTTTTTGGAAAATTTTTTCAGGAGGTCATTATGAAGAAAACTAATGCAATGAGAGAGCTGGATAAAAATAAAATAAAATATGATTTTGTAGAATATGAAGTAGATGAAAATGATCTAAGTGCAATATCAGTATCAATAAAAACAGGACAAGATATAACAAAAATATTTAAAACTTTGATACTTTTAAATGAAAAAAGAGAGATGTTAGTAGCTTGTATTCCTGGAAGTGATAATATAGATCTAAAAAAATTGGCAAAACTTTCTGGAGATAAAAAAGTAGAAATGCTTGAAATGAAAGAACTTTTTAATATGACTGGATATATTAGGGGAGGATGTTCTCCTGTTGGTATAAAAAAGAGGCATAAGGCATTTATGCACCAATCAGCTTTAACTAAAGATACAATATTTGTAAGCGGAGGAATGAGAGGCATTCAGATTATAATATCTCCAACAGACTTAATAAAATATTTAAATATGACAGTAGGAGACATAATAGTTTAGAAATTTTTTCTTTTATATGGTAAAATTCTATTATAAAGCTCAAGGGGTGGTTATATGGAATATTTTATCAGAGATATGAAAGATGGAGATTGGAAAGATGTAGCAAGAATATATGAACAGGGAATAGAATCAGGAATAGCTACTTTCAGAAAAGATTTGCCTGATCAAGAGTCATGGAAAAAAGCACATTTAGAAATATGCAGATTTACATTATGTAATAAAGATGGTAAAATAGTTGGATGGACAGCACTAAGTCCAACATCAAGCAGGATAGATTATTGTGGGGTAACCGAAGTAAGTATATATATTGATAAAGCTCATCAAGGAAAAAAACTTGGTGAATTTCTTTTAAATAAGGTAAAAGAAGAAGCTGAAAAAAATGGAGTATGGACTTTACAGTCTTCCATATTTCAAGTGAATAAAGCAAGTGTGAAACTTCATAAAAAATGTGGATTTCGTGAAGTAGGCTACAGAGAGAAGATAGCAAAAGATAGAAATAATGTTTGGCAGAATACAGTTTTGATGGAATATAGAAGTCGAACTATATATTAAACTATATGTATATGGATAAAAATAAAATATAGTAATAAAATTTTGTAATAGTGGGGGACATTATGGCACAAAATGATTTATATATAAAGATGACAGAAACAAAAATATCAAAACTGATACCAAAACTAGCAATACCTACAATAATAAGCATATTGGTAACTTCTGTTTATAATATGGCAGATACATTCTTTGTAAGCCAGATAGGAACATCTGCATCAGCAGCAGTTGGAATAAATTTTTCCGTAATGGCAATGATACAGGCTATTGGATTTACTTTGGGAATGGGAAGTGGAAATTATATATCAAGAAGTCTAGGAAGGCATGACAGAGAAGGTGCTCACGAAGCAGCAGCTACAGCATTTTTTACAGCATTGATATTAGGAGCCCTTTTAGCGATTCTAGGTCTGATGTTTTTAGATAAGTTTGTAAGAATGCTTGGAGCTACAGAAACAATTGCTCCCTATGCAAAAGATTATGCTAAATATATTCTTATAGCTACACCATATATGTGCTGTTCTTTTGTTTTGAATAATATAATTCGTTCTCAAGGAAATGCTTTTTATTCAATGATAGGAATAGGAACTGGTGGAATACTTAACATGGTTCTTGATCCACTATTTATATTTAAATTTAATTTAGGGATATCAGGAGCAGCTTTGGCAACTATAGTGAGCCAGTTTATAAGTTTCTTAATATTAATGTATATGTGTAATAGAAATAAGGAACATGTAACAATAAAATTAAGTAGTTTTAAATTCAGACTTACCATGTATAAAGAAATACTACGTGCAGGACTTCCTACACTTTCAAGGCAGGGGCTTGCCAGTATGGCAGCTGTTGCATTAAATGTATGTGCTTCTCCTTTTGGAGATGCAGCTATTGCAGCAATGTCAATAGTATCAAGAATAATGATGTTTATAAACTCAAGTCTGATGGGATTTGGGCAAGGATTTCAACCAGTATGTGGTTTTAATTATGGAGCTAAAAGATATGATAGAGTATTGGAAGCTTACCATTTTTGCTTAAAAGTGGCAGTAATTCTTTTAACAACTTTGGGAATTATATGCTTCATATTTGCTCCAGATATTTTAGCTTTGTTTAGGAAAACAGATCTTGAAGTTATAGAGATAGGAGCTCTTGCGTTGAGATTTCAGTGTATGACTCTTCCAATACAGGCGTGTATAATAATGGCAAATATGCTTACTCAATCTATTGGCTATGGATTTATGGCTACTCTTGTGGCAATGGGAAGACAGGGAATATTTCTTATTCCAGTACTGTTCATATTTCCAAAAGTTGGAGGAATAAAAGGATTACAGCTATGCCAGCCTTTTGCTGATGTATGTACTTTTATACTTGGAACTATAATAGCATTTAAAGTAGTGAAAGATTTAAAACTTCGTATGCTTAAACAGGAAGAAAAGAGTGAAGAGAAATATCAATAAATAATAATGAAAAAAGAATAATAGCAAATAATGAATGGAAATTCACATGCTGGCTTTATAGTAGAGAGACAATGATCTATTATGAAGGCAGCATTTTTTTATGGAAATTTATATTTCTTTTTTCTATTTTTATATATTTAAGAATATAGATTTTAATATAAAAGTAAAAAGTTCTTTAATTATATAAAAATTATAATATATTGTTTGCTGTTTTTTTAAAAGAAGAGACTTGTTAGTGGAATTATATTAAATATTTTTATATAAAAAAAGAGGAAGTATTTATACTTCCTCTTAATAATCGCAGTAAAATTATATTTGTATGCCATTGATTATAAAATAATTATACACTATAAAACAAAATATATCAACTATTTTTTTAAATATTTTATAAATATTTTTGTATGTAAAATTAAATTTAATTAAAATGTGAAATTAAGATATAAATTAAAATTTAATAAATATGAAAAAATATTAAATTATACTAAAAAAAATATAAAAATTAAAATATAAACTTTTTTTTAAAAATATTTTTATTTTTGATGTTTTTGTGTTTTTATTGTGAATAAAAAATATTTTTTTATTTTAATTTGAATATTATCTTTTGAACTGCTGTTAATAGTATTTATAAAAGAAAAAAAGTATAAATTTATATATAAAATTAATAAAAAATATAAAATATAGACTTTAATAACTAAATAGTGTATATTAAAATAGAAATATATTTTATTTTTATTTAAAGTAAAATAGAAAAATATAAACTATGGGGAGGAATTTATGTTTTTAGGCTTAGGAGTTTCTTTAATTATTTTTTTAGGAGTTATATTGATAGGTGGAGCAGTTCTTATATATCGGAAATGTCCCAATGATGTTATTCTTGTAAAGTATGGACTTGGTGGAAATAAGATAATAACATCCAATGGTACATTTATACTGCCAATAGTTCAGGGATGTAAAAAACTAAATTTAAAACCTATGAATATAGATATAGATTTGAGAGAAGACTCAAATGTAGTATCTAATGATAAAATTAGAGTGGTAGTAGAAGCAGATGCAACTTTTGCTATATCAAGTTCACCAGAAGAAAGAATTATAGCTTCACATAGACTATTAAGTTTCAACGATAATGAAATATGTGCATTAGCTAAAGAAATACTTACTGGACAGACAAGAACAATTATATCAGAAATGGAATTTGAAGATTTGCTACAGGATAGAGTTCTATTGATGACAAAAGTTAGTGAAAATGCTGAAAAAGAGTTGAGTAAATTAGGACTTGATTTGATTAACTATAATATTAAGATGATAAAAGATATGGATGGAATTACAGAAATGCTTGGTAAAAAAGCATCAGCTCTTGCAACTTCAGATGCACAAATAGCTGTGGCAGAACAACAGAGAAAATCTGATGTAGGGGTAGCAGAAGCTAATGCTCAAAGAGATATAGCTGTAACTGAACAGGATAAAATAAGACAGATACAGGTATCGAAAACTAAAGCAGTGATAACAGAAGAAACAATCAAAGCTGAACTTATCCAAACAAATGCTACTCAAAATAAAATGGCTGAAGAAAAAAGAATGGAGTCTGAATCTCAAAAAGCTCAAAATCTTTATAGAATAGAAACTGAAAAATCGATTAATTTAAAAGAATTGGATAAAGAAAAAGAGATTAAGCTTCAAGAGGAAAGTTTAAAGCAGGAGATAGCAGATAAATCTAAAGAAACTGTTAAGAAACAGGCAGAAGTTGCACTAGAAACTCAGAGAGCAAAAGAAATAGTTGAAACAAAAGTATATAATGAAAAACTTGAAATAGAAAAAATTACAGAACTTAAATTAAAAAAACTTGAAGCAGATAATCAATTGGAAATAGCTAAAATAAAAGCAGATGCAATATTAATAGAAGCAAGGGCGGAAGCAGACAAATTAAAAGCATTAGCAGAAGCAGATGCAATCAAAGTAGCATTACCTATTGAGAAAAAAGCTGAAGCGGAGAAAAAACTTTTAGAAGTATATGGACAATCTGGAATTATGGGGCTTAAACTTATTGAAATACTTCCACAACTGGCTAAAGCACAGGCAGATGCAGTGGCTAATATAGATATCAACAGCTTGAATATAATAGCTGGTGATGGGGGATCAGGGTCAACAGATGGAAGTAATGGAGCAGGAAATCAAATAGCAGGAATAGTAACAGATATAACAAGAGCTATACCAGCTTTCAAAATGGCAAATGATATAGCGAAATCTATAAATATGCCAGAACTTTCAATAACTGGAGATAATTCAAAAAAAGAAAAATAATAAAATTGGAGGATGAGGATTCATTCTCCAATTTTATTATTTTTTATAAAACTTTTATTTTATAACTAATATTTCTTTAAATTCTTTTATGTTATTTCTGCTGACAGGAACTTTAAATTTTAAATCCTGTATTTTTAAGACATAAGTTCCATTAAACCAAGGTTCAACCTCTGTTATTTTATCAAGATTTATCATATATGATCTGTGGGTTCTATAAAATTTGTTTTTAGGTAACATTTCTTCCCATTTTGAAATTTTTATTTTTGAAGAATAAGAATTATCTTTGGTATAAATCATACTTTCTTTTTCTCCTGCTTCAATGTAATAAATGTCATCAATAGAAATAACATACATTTTTTCATCAGAAGTAACTGTTACTTTATTGATTTTATTAGTATCTTTTATATGCTCTATTTCTTTTTCTTTTGTAAGATTATCTAAAAGCTCATTTATTCTTTTTTCAGAATAAGGTTTTAGAAGATAGTCAAAAGCTTTAATTTCAAAGGCTTCAGCAGCATATTCTTTATAGGCTGTAATAAATACTATTTTTAAATTTTCATTTAGCTTAGAAAGAATTTTTCCAAGACTCATACCATCAAGCTCAGGCATATTTATATCAAGAAAAACTATATCTGTCTTGTTTCCTTGAAGGTATTTAAGAGCATCTAAAGGGCTGTCAAATTCTTTTTCAAGTTCTATTCCACCATGTTTTTCTATAAAGAATTTCAACTCTTCTCTAGCTGGAAACTCATCTTCTATAATTACACATTTAAACATTATTTCCCCCTATTCTATATAAAAGGATATTCTAGTTCCTTTTTCTAAACTTTCAATAACTAGTCCTTTTCCATACATTAATTTTATTCTGTTGTGAACATTTTTAAGTCCAATACTTTTTTCCATTCTTCCATCTAATTCTTCTATTATTTTTGGATCAATTCCTATTCCATCATCTTCAATAGTCACAATACATCCCTTATCTTTTTTCTTGGCAGTGATATATACATGTCCTCCACCTCTTTGTCTCAGGAGACCATGTTTGATACTGTTTTCAACTAGAGGCTGAATAGTAAGACTAGGTATTTTTATATTTTCCAATCCTTCTTCTACATCGTATTCTACTGAAATTTTATCCCCAAAACGAGCTTTTTCTATGTTAACATAAGCTTTTACCTGAGTGAGCTCCATATCAAGTGATACTACTTTTGAAGCATTTTCCAAATTGTAACGAAGATATGTAGATAAGTCGATTATTACTTCTTTTGCTTTTGCTGGGTCCATTCTTACAAAAAATGCAGTAGTATGAAGTGCATTAAAGAGAAAATGAGGATTAATCTGTGTTTGTAAAGCTTTTAGTTCCGCATCCCTTGCCATAGCTTTGAAGTTTTCGACAGTACTTATTTCTAATTGAGTAGATATGAGCAGCGAAAGTCCTTCAGCAAGGTATTGATTTCGGGCAGTTACATTTTCAGCTTTATCAAAATATATTTTAAGAGTCCCAGATACTATTCTTTCTCCCTGAAAAAGAGGTGATATTATACATGACTTTATTTTGCCTGTGATACAATGAAAATCTTTGATACCATTTTCTTCTCCTAAAACTAAAATTTTTCCAGTTTTCAATACCTGCTTTGTTGCTTCACTTCTTATATCAGTATGATCAATTTTAAACTCATCAGATATAGCATAGCTAGCAATTATATATTTATCATTGGTAATGACGACTGCCTTAGCATCCAGAGAATTTAAAATTATTTTACAAACTTCATTTAAAGACTCCCCTTTTCTAAAATAAGGAAGAGTTTTATTTGCTATTTCAAGAGCTAGTTTCGCCTGTTTTCCAGCTATAATCTCTTTTTCAGAAATTATATCTTGAATAATGAGAATGACTATTGAAACTCCAATAGCATTAGCCAGTATCATTGGAAAATAAATTTTGGAAACTATATCTTTTGCAAGTTCAAAATCTGATCCCAATAGAAGTATCAGCACCATACTGAGATTTTCTACAATGAATCCTCCAAGAAACCCATATAGGTAGCAGTTTTTTTCATTAGTTTTTTTGTAGAGATGAGCAGTGATAAAACCACCTGCCATAGTAGCAATAGCACATGGAACAGTAGTTATAGAACTTGCATCCACAAAAAGTCTATGAATACCAGCGATAAGTCCCACTAAAATTCCAACTTCTGGACCAGCAAGGATACCTCCTACTACAACCCCGATATTTCTTACATTTACTATTGCACCACGATAATCTACCCCTGTATATGTACCAATTATAGCAAGACCTGAAAAGAATGCTGAAAGGAGAAGAATGTCCTTTTGACTGTATTTATTTCTTGTAAATATATTTTTAGCACTTTTAAACTTTGTGAAAAAGAAAGCTATAGCAATAATATATCCTAAATTGTTTAACAAATGACTGGTTAATTTTAACAATTTATATCCCCTCCCAATAATAGACATAAAAATTATACCATAAAGAATAGAATATAAAAAGTGATATTAAAGGATTTATTTTTGCATTTTAAGTATCAATTTTAACCTTTTAAAGAACAAAGCATTCTTTTTATAGGCTTTAGGTGTATTATCTAAGATGTAGAAAATTATATTATTATATCTAAATAAAATATAAATGGGAGGCAGGTTGTATGTATAGTTTTATTATTTCAATAATTGCTCTAATAGTTGGTTATATTGTTTATGGTAAGATAGTTGAAAAAATATTTGGTATTGAACCAAGCAGACTTACACCATCAAAAAAATTAAGTGACGGTGTAGACTATGTAGAGATGGGATGGAAAAAAGCATTCCTTATTCAGTTCTTGAATATAGCAGGAACAGGACCTATATTTGGAGCAGTAGCAGGAGCAATGTGGGGTCCAGCAGCATTCTTATGGATCGTATTTGGATGTATATTCGCAGGAGCTGTTCATGACTTCTTAATTGGAATGATGTCTTTAAGAAAAGATGGAGCAAGTGTTGCAGAACTAGTTGGGGAAAACCTTGGTAATGGAGCAAGAAAACTTATGGTAGTTTTCTCAATAATTCTTCTAGTATTGGTTGGAGTTGTATTTATAACAAGTCCAGCAGCTATTTTGAATGACCTTACAGGTATAGATAAAATGGTGCTTATTGCTATTATCATAGTATATTACTTAGCAGCAACTGTATTACCAATAGATAAAATAATTGGAAGAATTTATCCTATATTTGGTATTGCATTATTAGTTATGGCAATTGGAATTGGAATCGGAATTGTTGTTGAAGGATATCATATTCCAGAGATAGCTTTTGAAAATTATCATCCAGCACATCAATCAGTATTCCCTTATTTGTTTATCACAATAGCTTGTGGAGCAATCAGTGGATTCCATGCTACTCAATCTCCAATGATGGCTAGATGTCTTCAAAATGAAGTTGAAGGAAGAAAAGTGTTCTATGGTGCAATGATTTCTGAAGGAGTTGTAGCTCTAGTATGGGCAGCAGCAGCAATGAGTTTCTTTGGTGGAACTCCAGGGCTTGGAGAAGCATTGAGTCATGGTGGAGCAGCAGTTGTAGTAAATAGAATTTCTACTTCAGTATTAGGAAAAGTTGGAGGAGCTTTGGCTCTATTAGGAGTAGTTGCTTGTCCAATAACATCAGGAGATACAGCTTTTAGAAGTGCAAGACTTACAATAGCAGATGCAATTGGATATAAACAAGGTCCAATAGCAAATAGATTTTTAATTGCTATACCTTTATTTGTAGTTGGTATTGCATTATGCTTCATAGATTTCAATATTTTATGGAGATATTTCAGCTGGTCAAATCAAACATTAGCTACAATAGCTCTTTGGGCAGCAGCTAAGTACTTGAACAACCATGGTAAAAATTATTTTATTGCTCTTCTTCCAGCAATGTTTATGACTGTAGTTGTTACTGACTATATAGTTATAGCACCAGAAGGATTTGTAAGATTCTTCCATGGAACTCCAGTAGCTACGATAGAAATGGTTGGATTAGTTTGTGGATTGATATTATCAGCAGTATGTACTTTAGGATTCTTTAAAACTTTGAAAAAAGAAAAAATTTCTGAAGCACATGCATAATTTGTAAGAAAATAATTTAAAGATAAATTAAATAAAAAAAATTTTTATGACTGAATTTAGAGTTATTCTAGATTCAGTCTTTTTTTGTCATATTTTTTCTTTTTCCTTAACTTAAAAATCTTTTCTAAACAGCCATTCATATTTTTAGAAGTTATTATTTCTATTTTTTGTTTATTATATATTCAAAAATTATGTACATTCTTTTATAAAAAAATAAGTGACAGTTGTTGCCTATAAAAGCAAAGAGTATAAAAAACATGTAAAAATAAAAGATTTATAATATGCTTTTATTTGTACGCGAAATAATAATATGTTATAATTTAGTTAATAAGATTGTTATGTAAACGTTTTTAATTTATAAAAATGATAAAAAATGTTCTAAAAAATTAAAATTCAGAATATTTGTTTGGCATAAAAAAGAGGGGGGATTTATTTTATTGTTTTTAATTAAACTACAACATCTTGAAAGCAATTTAATTTTAAGGAGGAAAGAGATATGAAAAAAGTAGTTACTATGTTTCTTTTTCTATCTTGTTTGACAACAGCACTTTATTCACAGGAAGTAAGTGAAAAAGAGGGGAGAAAAGTTCTTGAACAGATAAGAAGAGAAATTCAGGCTGAAGAAAAAGCAAAACTGAAAGCTATTGAAGATGCTGAAAAAGCAAAAGCTGAAGAGGAAAAAGCCAGAATAGCAGCTGAAAAGGCAGAGGAAAAAAAGGGAAAAAAAATACTTGAGGATATTAGAAGAGATATGAATGAATCTCTTGAAGAAAAAGTATTTAGAAGTGACAATAACCCTGAAGCTAGAATAGCAGCAGCTGGAGCAGCTTTTGAAATTGGAAAGGAAAGAATGGCATTTCTGAAAATGGAAGAAGAAGAGATTGTGAAACTTGAAGAAGTTTTGGGGATGGAACCTAATGAAAACAGAGTATTTTTAAGTCAGAAATTTGATGAAGTATATGATCAGTTTAATTCAAATAATAATGAAATTGAATTACTTTTATTAGAAAATGAGAAACTTAATGAATACTTGAGTAGATTAGATAGAATGGAACAGAAAGTAAGAGCAGGAAATTAAATAGGGGGAAGATTTTATGAGAAAAGGTGACATTGAAAAATCTCTAAAGAGATTTTTAAAAAGAAAAGTCAGTTATTCTCTTTCGCTTTTGATAGCCTTCATGATAACAGGAGGAATATCTTTAGGTGCAGGAATAACAGCAGAGGAAATACAGGAAACTAAAAGCGATCTTTTAACTAGGATTCAAACAGAACGAGAAGAAATAAAAAGGAAAATAGCAGAAAATGAAAGGCTGATAAAAGAATATAATGCAGACTTTGTTGAACTTGTAAGAAAGGGAGATTTTTATTCAAAGCCTTTATTCAATAGTACACAAATATTTTTTACTTATCAGTATTTAGATAACGGAAAAATGAAGGACAGAACAGATAAGGAATTTTCTGAAACTATAGATGCAATCAACAAGCATTATGGAACAAAGAGCGGAAGAAGTCTTCTTAGATCAACTGGAAATATTGGAAAAGACAAAATAATGTCTGGAAATGGAGTAGCTGTTGATAACGAGGTATTTAGGGAAACAATAGAAGTGGGAGCAAATATTGTTCCTGTTGAACCAATGCTTCCTGAAATAAATAAAACAATCAACATAACAGTGGGAGTTCCAACGATTGGTGGGATACCAAGTCTGACAGCACCAACAATAACAGCACCAACAGCACCAGCAACAATTACTCTTCCAACAATTAGTGTAATAACACCAGGAGCAATAGCTTCAATAAATGTAACAGCTCCAAGTGTACCTACACCAACAGTACCAGGAGATAAGACAATTCTTAAGCCAACTGTAGCAATTCCAAATGCAGTAGATCCAACAATGGTAAGTGCTCCTGAAAAGCCAACAGCACCTGAGATTATTATTCCTGAGATACCTAATGTTGCTTTTAGCTCACGTTCAATAGGGAATGGAAATAAATATTATGTTGATAATGTTACAGGGGAAAATGGATTTATTGCTAATATAGCAGTATTAAATGGAGATTTCCTTGTTGATAGAGAAACTGGAAAGCCAAATGCTACAACTACATATGGTGGATTTGCTTATACATATAAAGATTATGTAGCTTATACATATTTAGGAGCAACATCAGGAGGATTAACAGTTGCAAATAATACAATAAACACAATGGCTGATGTTACAACAGATAAAAACTTTAAAAACAGTAATGGCGGAAGTTATTATAGTCAAGGAACAGGGGTACAGGCAGTAACTACAACATATGTAGGGTTATATAATAATGGAAACTTTATATATACTGGAAAAAATGAGGAGAGTACACTAAACTTAAGAGAATTTGTTCATATGGATAATCATGGAGCAGCCAATACTTTTCTTGCTATAAAAAATGCTTTACTAAAAGCAACAGATCAAAGTAATGCAACAATAGCACAATATGTAAGTGCAGCTAAAGCTGCTAATGTAATTAATGCATGGGATGATGCAGAAGCTGTATCAACTTCTGTTGGAGCGGGATATGCTGCTGGTCATGGAACTTCATATGTTGCAAAAGGGATGATGTGGCTCAATAGTGGAAAAATAGTATTAGAAGGTGGAAACTTATCTCTGACAAATCAATATAAACATGTAGCAACAGTAAGTACAACTTTTGCAATTAATACTGATGAGATAATAATTAGACCATATAATGATGGTGGTACAATATATGGTGCATATAATTCAGGATTTTTAGTTTCTAACGATAGTGCTAGTGTCAATCAACAAGTATTATATAATTCTGGAAGTATGAAAATATATACTAGAGATAGTGGAGCTTATACTATAAATAATGGACTTACAAGTACTTCAAATTATGGAAAAGTATTGAATACAGTGATTGTAAATAGAGGAATTATAGAAATGTCTGGAAAAGGATCATTAGGAGTGTATGCAAAAAATGCATATGCAGCAGATGGGACTCTATACATGGACTTTACAGATGGGGCAGGAATTAGAAAGCCTGTTGTTCTATATGGTGATGAAAGTATTGGTCTATATGTGACTAATTCTTTTGCTCCTTCTGGAAATAATATTTATGGAAATTTTCATGCAGATATAGGAGATACATCAGGAACTGCTAATAAAGTTCTAAATGTTGCAGCAGCAGATACAAATGGTGGTCAAGCTATTAGTAATTATTATGGAGATAATAGTAACACTGGTAAAATAGAAGGAACAGTAGGAATATTATCATATAAGAGTATAAATCTTGATTCACATGGAATTAAAATTTATTCTAATACAGAGAATTCTATTGGAGTTGTGCCTATAACAACTACAACAGGAACTTCTCCAACATTGACTTTAGGAACAGGTTCTGTAGAAGTGTTAGGTGGAGAAAGCAACATAGGTATGATAGCTATGGATATTTATAATAGCAGCAATGTTCTGCAAAATAAAGGTGGAAACATAGCTTCATCAAGTGCAGTAGTTTTAGATGGAGGAAAAAATAATGTTGGTGCTGTAGCTAAAAATGGATACAGTATTTCAATAAAAGATATAAAAGGAAATGGAAATACTTCTGTAAATGGAATAGGACTCTATGCTGATGGAACAGGAACTTCTATAACAACAACTGGAGGTATATCAAACCTTAAATTATCTGTAGATTCTCCAACAAGTTCTGACAGTATAAATGCACTAGGAGCCTTTGCTGCTAATGGTGCTACCATAACAGTTAATAAAGCTACTCTTAGTTCTACACCTGATATAAAAATTCAAGGAGCCGAAGTATCTGGTAGTGCTGGGTCATACAGAGGAATTGGATTGATGGTTGACGGCGGAACTATTAATGCTCAGTATACTAATATAAAAGTTACAGATGGTGCTGCTGGAGTAGCTTCTATAGGAACAAATGGAAATATTGACTTAAGTAATGGAAAAATAGAAGTAAACAATGGATATGCAGCATATACTGATGGAATTGGAAAAATTAATTTGACAAATACTGAAATAATTCTTGGAGGAACAGCTACAGCTTTTGATATTGATAAAGGAGGAGTATCTCCACTTACTCTTACAGGAACAAAAGTTCATGTAAAATCAAATGATGTAATAGTATTTAATATAAAGAATATGCCTGCAACTACTATAAGCACGCTGCAAGGGGATGTAACTTCTGGAGTCGCAGTTACAAGTGATGCAGGAATAACAGAATATTTAGAAGCTGCTTTAGAAAGAACTACAATAACTGTAGATCAGACAATGGAAAAATCATCTAAATCTGGAGCAGATTTCTACTATTTCAATAGAGTTGTTGCTCAAAATAGTATTTTGAATGTAAATAATTCTGTTACTGCAAACTTAGCTTCTGTATCAACAGGAAGTGCATTAGGGGCAGATGCATATAAAGGACAGGTTATTGGACTAGAAATGAACTCTAGTAAAAATGCAACTTCTAATGCAACTTCAAAAATTAATATAGCTTCATCAGCAACAGTAAAAGCAGGAAGAACAGATGCAGGAGCTGGAGCAGTAGGGGCATTTATTAACTATGGAGAAATTAACAATGATGGAACTATTGAAGTACAAAAAGTAAATATTTCTGTAAAAGGTGGAACAGGTATATTTGCAACAAATGGATCAAAAGTTGATAATAAGGCAACAGGAAAAATTGATGTTTATGGAGATGAAGCATTGGGTATCTATGCAACAGCATGGAGAAAAACTTCACTGGGAACTTTAGCAGGAGAGGAATTTGGATCAAGTGCTTTAAATCAAGGAGAAACTTCAGTAATAAATAGTGGAAATATAGTAACTAATGGGGAGAAATCAGTAGGTATATATCTTGAAAATAATAGTAGAGATGCTAGTTTAGCCATTGGAATGAATAGAGAAATATCAGCTGTCAATGCAGGAAATATAACTGTTGGAAAAGACTCAATAGGAATATATGCCAGTGGAACTGGAACAGGATATGAATCTGAAACAAAAATAGGAAATACAGGAACATTGAAAGTAGGAGAAAATTCTACAGGAATGTATGGAGAAAACGCAGTTACAATAACAAATATTGGAAACCTTGAATTAGGAAAAGGCGCTACTGGTATTGCTTTAAGTCCAGATTCAAAATTGGATTCATCAGCAGTTTTGGGAACAATAACAACAACAGGAGGAGTTAGTGACAGAGTTTTACTAGCAATTCATGGGGATACAAGTTCTCCAGCAGCAACTTCAATAGCAACTCCTGGAGGAATAATAGATACAGGTTCAATAAGCAATATGACTTCATTATATGTTCAGGGAGCAACAGGAGCTTCTACTGGTTCTAGTACTACATTGAAAATTGGAGCAAGTGGAGTAGGAGTATATGTAAACAGTGGAAGTGCAACTAATGCTGGAAAAATAGAGATGGCTTCTGGAAAAACAAATGCAGTAGGAATGTATACTAAAAAAGGAACAGTTACTAATACAGGAACTATTGAAGTGGGAGATTCTACTCAATTAGGAATGGTAGGAGTAAGTTCTGATGCCAATTTAGTAAATACAGGAATTATTGATTTAAAAGGAACAGGAGCAGCAGGAATAGTTGTTCAAAATGGCGCAACAATTACAGACAGTGGAGCTTCAAATTTAACTTTCAGTTCAACAAAATCTTTTGGTATAGCAGCAGATAATGCAAAGGTTGT
Organism: Fusobacterium ulcerans; assembly: GCF_003019675.1. NCBI lineage: Bacteria > Fusobacteriati > Fusobacteriota > Fusobacteriia > Fusobacteriales > Fusobacteriaceae > Fusobacterium > Fusobacterium ulcerans. The sequence goes on from NZ_CP028105.1 coordinate 1,611,194, forward strand.
ACTAAATGGAGGAACTGTATCAATTGCCAACTCAGGAGAAAATATATATGTTTATGCTAAAAACAATTCAAATGTAACAATAAGTAATGCAACAACAATAAATGGAGCTGTTGTTGATCCTATAAAAAAATCTGTTGGAATTTATTTAGATGGAACTAATGTTTTAACTAATAATTCAACTTTAACAGCAACAAATGGAGCAATAGGAGTATATGCAAATGGAGCTAATTCTCTGACAAATGGAATATATATTTCTACTGGAGACAGTACAGTAGGTATTTATTTTACTAATGGAGGAACTTTAGCTAATACAGTTGTAAATTCTGGTTCATCAAGTGGAAATTCAGTTGGAGTATATGCTTCTGGAGGGCAGGTAAATGTAACTGGCGGACTTGCTTTAAATATAGGAACTGGTGGTAGTACAGGTACAGGAATGTATCTTGCTGATGGAGCTGGAGTAACTGGAGGAACAATCACTGTTACAAACAACTCATCAACTGCAAATATAGGGGTATACTACACAGGAGCAAATACAAAAACAGCAGCTCATGGAGCAGAAATTATTCTTGCTGGAACTAATCAGGAAGTAGGTATTTATGCTAATGGGGGAATAAAAGTAACTAACAGCAAAAATATAACTGATAATACAGCGACTGGTTCAGTAGGAGCTTTAGTAAGCGGTGGTTCAACATATACTGCAACAGGAAACTTTAACAGAACAACAGCTGGAGCAGCAGTTGGATATTATGCAGATAATGGAACAGCAGATAATAAAGGAACAATAAGTCTGACAGGAGCTGGTTCAACAGCAGCAGGAATGGTAGCAGAAGGAACAGCTTCAGCAACAGCTGTTGTAAAAAACAGCTTAACAATAACAGCTGATAATTCAGTTGGTATGGCTGTACTGAGCGGAACAGGAACAAGTACAGGAATAAATGCTGGAACTATAAATGCAACAACAGGAACTGGAGTATATGTAAAAGGTGCAAATACAGGATTTAATGGAGCTGGTGGAACAATAAATCTGACAGGTGCAGGAACTGGTATTGTACTTGATAATACAGGAGCTGGAAAAATAACAAATGCAGGAACTATAACTCTTGCAGCTAATTCAGTAGGGGTATATGGAGATAATGCTAAAATAGATTTCCCTGTTACTATTAATGGAACATCAGGAACTGGTATATATGCAGAAAATGGTTCAGTAGTATCTGGAACTGTAAATGCTGGAAATTCAAAAGATACAGTTGCAGTTTACCTTGCAGATAATACAGCAAGTGTAAATGGAGCAGTAATAACAGCAGGAGGAGTTACAAGTACATCATCTATCGGACTATATCTTGGTGGAACAGGACTTACTCACACAGTAGGAAATTCTACAATAAATGCTCCTACTTTAGGAACTATTGGTATCCTTACAGATAATGGAAATACAATAAACTATTCAGCAACTACAAATGTAGGAAATGGCGCAATAGGAATGTATTTAAAAGGAACAGGAACTCTTCTTAATGCCAATGCGGGAACTATAAATATAACAGGAACTGGAATAGGAGTATTGGTAGATACAGGAGCTACAGCTAATCTAGGAACATCAGGAACACTTACAGTAAACTTTAATGGCGGAGGAGGAATACTTTCATTTAACAATGGAGGTACAGTAAATCTTGGAGCTAATATAGTTATTGGAAGTGGAACAGGAACACTAGCAGCTACAAAAGATGGAAATCTTTCTAACTCAGGAACTATCACAATAGGAGATGGTTCAGCTGGACTTCTTGGAGTATACAGCGCTGGAGGACCATTTACTGTATCAAATACTGCAACAGGTGTTATAAATGTACAGGCAGGAGGACTTGGACTGGTAGCTACAGGAACAGGGGCTCTGGTAACTGTTAAAAATGATAATCTGATAAATGTAACAGGAAAAGATGCAGTAGGTATGTATGCTGATGTTGGAAATATTGATAATGCGCTGGGAACAATAAATGTAACTAATAATGGTATAGGAATGTATCTGGTAGGAGCAGGAAGTATTTTAGACTTTGGAACATTAAATGTAACAAAGGGTGTAGGATATGTAGTAAATGGAGCAACATTGGGAGCAGCAACTGGAACAGTGACTCTTCATGCAGGAGATAAAGATAATTACTCTATTGGAGGATATTATTTGAATACTTCAGGAACTATAAATCTTCCAGCAATAGCAGATGCAGACTATTCAATCAAGGCAGCTATCAGTGGTGGAGTAAATACAGTAACTGGAGCAATAACAACAACTGGCGGACAAAACAAAATAGGGATATTTGCTTCAGGTTCTGATACAGGACTGGGAACAGTAACTGTAGGAGGAAAAGGAAACATAGGAGTATATGGAAAAGACAGCAAATTAACTGTAAGCGGAATAACTGTAGCTGATTCAACTCTAACTAATACAGAGGATATACCTGTTGGAGTAGTGTTGAATGGTGGAAGCTATATTGGAAGTGGAAATGTTTCTGTAGGAAATAACGGAATAGGATTATATGCAACAGGTATTCAAAATAATATACAGCATAATGGAGGAACTCTTGGTGTAGGAAATTCATCACTTGGATTCTATGGTGAAGGAACAGGAACTAACAGCTTAACTGTAAATACTACAGGAATAACACTTGGAGATAACAATTCTATAGGAGTGTATGCTAAAAATATAAACTCATCTGTAACAGGTGATATGTATGTTGGAACAAATACAAGTATAGGAATAGTAAGTGAAGGAAATGGAAATGTAACATATTCAGGGGATCTGACAATAGAAGATAAAGGAACTGGAGTAAATGATACTGGTTCAGTAGGTATCTATAAACTAGATGGAACAGGAACTGTAAATGTATTAGCAGGTAACTGGAATGTAGGAAATAATGGATATGGAATTTTCTTGAAACAGGCAGCAGAACAATCAGCAACAATTAACAATAATGCTGATATGACTTTAGAAACAGCAGCTGTAGGAATATTCTCAAGTGGAAAAAATATAGTAAATAACATTGGAGATATAACTGTAGGAAAAACAGATGTAAATGGAGAGCATGATAAAACTGATAAGCATTTAAATTCTATAGGAATGTATCTAACAGGAGGAACTGTAGCAACAAGTTCTGGAACGATAACTGTAAACCATGATCATTCAGTAGGAGTATATGGAGAAGGAACAGAAACAAGATTCACAAATACAGGAACTATCAATGTAGATAATGGTGGAGTAGGAATTCTTGTAAGAAATGGTGCAGTAGCTGTAAATGCTGTAGGAGGTGACATTAATTTAGGAGGAACACTAGCATCATGCGGAGCTGTAACAATAGGTATGGCATCATATGGAGCAGGAGCTACTATCATTAATAATGGAACTATTACAGTAAATCAAGGGGCAGGAATGCTTGTTGGTACAGGAACAATATTTGAGAATAATGGAACTATTGTAGTAAACAATGGGGTGGGAATAGAAGGTATTGGAAGTACAATAAACGCTGGACATATAGTAGTAAATGGCGGATCAGCTATAGGAAATGGTGGATTAGCAACTGCTGAAATAGGATCTGTTACAATCACACCAGATGGAACTATTAAAATCAATGGAAACTATACTTCTATTGGAGGAACTCTTTCTACAGCAGGAAATATAATAGTAGATGGAGCATATGTAGATGTAACAACTGGAACACCTCTATTTAATGCAAACAGTGTAAGCGGAGAAGTAAAACTGCTTCCAAACTTTGCAGCAACAGGAAATGGAATTTCATATGAGATAGATGGTTTTGTAAATACAGCAATGGGAGCAATTACAGGAACTAAACTTACTCCTGTAACATCACCTCTGTTTATTGCAAAAGTAACAGATAAAGGAAGCCTTGTTATAGCTAAAAGACCATATGCAGATCTAGTAATAGGAGAGCAGTTTGATGCTTTACATAAAGGACTGGATAATATTCTTAAAAATAGTGGTGGAAGTGGAAGAGATGCTGAAATTCTGAAAGGGTTGAATGAATATCTGGAAGGGCTTCCAGCAGATCAATTTGAAAGAGAGACATCATTGAAATTAGCTGAAACAAGAGGAGATATCTATGCAACTATTCAGGGAAGAATGCAGGATATCAACAGAGCATTTGACAACTCTTTCTATGAACTTGAATCTTCATACAATCTGACAAAGGACAGCAGTAAATACAGTGTTATCTATACTGATGGAAACTACAAAGATTCTACATTGGGAATAGATGACTATGATTACAAAGTAATGGGACTTCTGTATATGAAGGAAAAAGAAGGAACAGAGTATGGAAGTAAATATGGATATACAATAGGATTTGCAGGATCTAAGTTTGACTTTGATGATGGTGGATCAAAAGAGGATGTATACTCATTGAGAGTAGGAGCACATAGAGTTAAAAATCTAAGTGAGGAACATAAAGTATCATGGCTGTCAAGAATAGAACTTGGATACAACAGACATATTGCTAAGAGAAAACTTAACCTTCAAGAAACATTTGAAAATAAGGGAGAGTACAATACTTACTCTGTAGCACTTGACAACAGACTTACAAAAGTTATCTATACAGATCTTTCTAGACAGTTGGATGTATATGCTGATTTAGATTTAGAGTATGGAAAAATAGATGACTTTAAAGAAAGCGCTGGAAGCAAAGGCGGACTTGAAGTGCAGATTAAAGACAATGATTATCTGAGCGCACAGGCAGGAGCTGGAGTGAAGGCATCTCAAAGAATCTATGCAGGAAATGATATCTCGGTAAAAGTAACAGCAGATGTAAAATATGCATATGAATTTGGAGACAACTATGATGGAAACAAAGCAAAACTTAAAAATGGAGAGGAAGGATATTACAGCCTAATTACTCCAGAAGAAAGAGAAGGAAAACTAACAGGAAAAATTGGACTTACAGTAGAAAAAGCGAACCACATGGGAGTAACATTCGAAGTGGAAGCAGCAGATGAAGGACACAAAAAAGATTCATCAATTAAATATGGTGTAAGATTCAATTACAAATTCTAATTAAAGCAATAATTAAAACATTAGACTGCTCTTATTTAAGAGCAGTCTTAACCATACTAAAGGAGGGTTATGTTAGAAAGAAGAAAAAGAGGCCGCCCTTTAGGCAGTGGAGTGAAAAATTACTGTGCTCTTGGGTGCCGTTTTACTGAAAGAGAATATTCATTGATTCAGGAAAATTTAAAAAAACTGAAAGAAGAATATGGATCAAATAATAAGATAATTTTAAATCTTTTCAAAAGATATGGAAAAACTTTAGAAGAGAAGAACGATAAAAATAAGATAAAACTATAACAACTTGGAGGAAAATACTAATGATAAAATTGACAAAAAAAGAATTGGAAGTTCTAGGAGAAAATAAAGATGCAATAGCTCAGCTTTTAGTAAGAAAAGCTATTCTTGCAGAAATGGAAAAGAAAGAATATACAGAAGAGGAAAAAAGATATCTTGAAGAAATGAAGCTTAATATGGAAATTGAATTTTATCTTAATTCAATAGCACAGAAAACAGTTCAAATTTATGATTATGAACTTTTAGAAGTGTATAAAAACAATACTGAAGCATTAAAGGATAAAAATACCATAGAAGTATATCCACAACTACAACAGGCTTTGTTTAATCAAAAACTTGGAGAAGAAAAAGTAAAAGTTATAAATGAATTAGTAGAAAAATACAAAATAAATGATGTACTAAAAGAATATGTAAAGATAGAAGAACCTATTGAAAAAACAGAAGAAGAAAATAAATAAGGGGGATAAGATGAAAAAAATATTGATAGGATGTATTTTAGCAGTATCAGCAGTATCGTATTCAGCAACAGATGTAATGTCAACATTGGAGCAACTTGAACTTAATCTTCAACAGTTAGAGGCTGAAGAAAGAGCCATGTATAATCAAAGAAAAGCAGAGGCTGAAGAAGCAGAAAGAACTTTGGCAGCTCAAAGAAAGATGTATGAAGAAATATCAGAAAAAGAAAAAAGAATATCAAGTGTAAAAGATAATAAATTTTATAAAGCCCAATATCAAGAATTAGGAAAAAAATATGCTGAGGCTAAAAAAGAACTGGAAACAGATATGAGAAAGCAGGAAGAAATAATAAGTATATTTGAAGCAATAAAATAAAAAATAGAAATAAATAGTAAATTAAAAAGCTGTAAATTCATTACAGCTTTTTATATTTGATAATAGAGTAATCAAGAATATTTTAATTTAGAAATATTTTCTAAAAGAACAGACAGCCTTTTATGATTTAATTCTATTCCTACAAAATTTTTATTGTTGAGATAGGAATTAAAGCCAACAAGACCCCGCCCCATACACATATCGCCTATACATTCATATTGAATATTTTTACAGATAAATTCTATTATTTTTTCTTCATCCATACCATCTAATTTTAAATTGAGTCTTTTTTCACTTCCTTGGACAATATAACAGAAATTTTTATCATTATTATAATATGTACTATTATAAAAAGTCACATGTTTATATAATTTTTTCATTTCTTTTATAAAGTCAGCAAGATATTCTTTGCCAATTTCTAAAAAACAAAGTTTTGCTTCTATTTCACCAATTCTTTTAAAAAGTATTTCATAAAATTCTTCGTAACTCTGTACTTTGGGCATCAGCCTAGCTTTCATATAGAAGGTGTTAAGATTTCTTAAATTCCAAGGAGGATCAATAAATAATATATCTGCCTTTTTCATAAAATCAGGAAGCTCCTCAGTAAGATCATGCACCATAATAATATTTTCATCTATAGTATATGGAACCGCAGGTTTTATTGGATAACTTACATAAGATCCACCATATTCCCATTTTTCATTCATCATTAACCTCCTGCATTTCCCAGCTTTTTGAATAAGCTTTATTTTTGAAAATTTCTGCAATACCCGTTATTTGTTTCAATCTAAAAACTTCTTCCTCTTCCATACCTAAAGACAGAGCTATTTTTTCATCTTCAAGACCTTTTTCATATAATTCTCTTACTAATTCACCCATAAGTTCAACTTGATGAACTCCTCTAGCCCTATTGAATTGTACTGTTGCAGCCATTCTTTTTTCTATATCATGTTCTAATACAATTATTGGAATTTCTTTGGCTTTAAAGTATTTTTTAAAAATTTCATATCGATGAAATCCATCAACTATCGTATATTTATCACGAGTTTTATCATATATAGTAACCACAGCAAAGCAGAATCCATTGTCCAAAATAGACCTTTCTAATAATTCCATATTATTAACTGCAACCTTATTAGGATTGTATTTATTTGGTTCAACTTTACTTATAGGCACTATAATAGGAGTCATAACTGGAAGTGTTATATTTCCTTTTTTTGTTTTTATATATCTCATAGTATTGCTCTCCATTTTTTAAGTTTTTCTAACCGAGGATCTTTTCTATTATCCACAGGTAAATTATTTTCATAGTCATTTAGTATGAGCTGTTTACATTGCTGTCTTGCAACATATTCATTTTCAAGATGTTTTTGAAATCTTTTTTGAAATATTCGTTTTGTAGTTTTATTAGGATATGTTTTTAATAAAAAATCTCGGTACTCTCTCCATGAATCATAATTTTTAGGGAGCTTTGTACATCTCAACATTTTACTGTCTTTTCCATAAAGATTACCAATGCTTATTCCTGCTATCCTTTTAAGGAGTCTGTCATAAGTTTTAGGCTCAAATTCAGGAAGATCAACTAATGCCTTGAAACTTTTTTCATGGATTAATGAAGATACTCTAATTTCTCTTAATCCTGTTCCCTTTTTATATTGGTAATCATATATTTTAGAATATTTTAATTTTTCATCATAAATGTATTTCCAGACATCGTGAAAATTCCAGTCATATATTGGGTAAAAAGAAAAGTTTTCATATTTTAATTTTGTTCCCCAATAAATAAAAGTTCCGTTTATATTTACAGGGTTTTTTACTACAGCTCCCCATCTGTTAGGACTTTCAGTTGCTCTTAAACCAACTAAAAAAACAGTGTCCTTTTTTAATCTTTGAAAATTTTCTATTGCATCATAAAATCCAAACCCTTTATTCTTATCTCTTATAGTTTCAGTTTCTATATCCCATGGTTTATTTTGAATAGAATTTTTTTCTTTAGGCCTCATCCATAAATGAGATTTATTTTTTTCCCAGCATTTGAGCTGACCTTCTGTAATACTTGTTGCATTAGTAAGATTAAATTCTACTTGAAGCCAGTAATTTATAGTATTCTCTGGAAAAAGATTCATTAAATATTTTATTTGTTTAACTGTACTGCTATATACAACTTCTTCATCTAGAAAAAATAATCCTACTTTTCTATTTCTTTTGACTGCTTCTTTTAAAGTGAGATAAGCAAGGACAGTACTATCTTTTCCACCTGAAATAGCAACACAAATATTTTTAAAATTATCAAAAAGAAAGCTTATTCTATCTCTTGAAGCTTCAAGAACATTTTTATTGGTATACATCTGCTTTATCATAGATTATTTCACATTTTTCCTTCCATTCTGTATAACTTTTTGCATAAAATTTGTCAACTGGCAGACTTGTTGATAGAAATTCAAATTCCTTTATATTTTTCATAGTTTTTAAAAAATCATTAAAATTTAATCTTCTATAATGGAAATCCACCACAAGTACTTCTGATTTTTCTGATATAAGATTTATATTGTTGTAAGAAACAGTATTTTTAAGTCTAAACCTATTGTTTCTTGCAACAGCAATTTTTTCTTTTATATGTTCTTTTTTAAAATCTCCTGTTAAAAGATGTAAATTTCTTGGAAGTGTATCAGGATCCTGATTTCCAAGGAGTTTGAATAAAAGATTTTTTTCTCTTTCATATCTTTCTCTCATATATTTTGTCGTTCGTATAGTACATACTTTCATAGGAATTGTTCTTTTAATCATTTTTATATCTTCAACATTTAGATAATTAAAATCAAATCCTTTTCCTCTATATTTTCCTTTATTTTCAAAATTTAAAAGTATCATAAAGTCATCATAATTTTCTATTATAGGGAAATATTCAAAGATTATTCTATGAGAGGTTTGATTTAAATAATGGTGGGCACAGTTATATATTAATTTATTTCTATTGCTGGTTCTCATACATTCATCCATTATAATTAAAGAGTTTTCATTTATTTCCTCTAATAATCTATAGAAATATTTATACTTTTCAATATTTGAATATTCAATATATTCTATATTTTCAGTTCCAATATTATAATTTATATGGAATTTTTTAAAAAAGAAACAATAAATTTTATTAATGCAATTATTATTGATATACTTTATTATTTCTTGTTCTTTTTGTTCCTTATTTAATCCAATTCTAATCATTTGTCTTGTACCTCCTGAATAACAGTTGTGTATTTTATATTTTTGACTTTATTATATTGAATAATAAGAAAATCAAACTAATTATTTTTTCATTTTACGTTTCTTTAGAAAGTTATTGAACTATACAATTGAAATTTTAACATTTTTTTATGATTTTATATACCTAAAAAAATGCAGGGTATAATTTCTAGGATGATAAACTATCTTAAACACGTTTGATTTAGTTTGTATATATTTTTTAAAACACTCTAATTTCTTAAATATATGTAATTTGTTGATGAACAAAAAAGTGAAGGAATATATATGGAATATTAAAAGTAAAAAAAGTTATAAATTAACTTTCAAATATATAGAAATTTTAATAATAATATCTAATTAAATATTATTAGGATAGACTTTGTTTTTTTAAAATAATAATTTTTATGTGAAAAAATAATTTTAATATTTGTAACAAAATTGTCACAAATATCTAGTATCATTAAAGTATATAAATCTTTCCCCAAGATGTTTTATATATAGATATGAAAAAACGGCATGACAATCAAGTCACTTGCCGTTTTTTTCATTTTACAGTAATTTATTCGACAATGCAGCTGTATTTGTGGTATATTAAACATATAGAGAATATAATTTTATAAAAATATTTAAAAATATATCAGATATTGGAGGGATAATCATGAAATATGCAGAAGAGGGAGTTCAATATCATATAGGAATAAAAAAAGGTGATGTAGGAAGATATGTAATACTTCCTGGAGATCCAAAACGTTGTGAAAAAATAGCAAAATATTTTGAAGATGCAAAACTTGTGGCAGATAATAGAGAATACATCACATACACCGGATATCTTGATGGTGTGAAAGTCAGTGTTACTTCTACAGGAATAGGAGGGCCATCAGCAGCTATAGCCTTGGAGGAGCTTGTAAAATCAGGAGCAGATACATTTTTACGTGTGGGAACATGTGGAGGGATGCAGACTGAAATTATGGGAGGAGATATAGTGATTGCTACTGGAGCTATCAGAATGGAAGGAACCAGCAGAGAATATGCTCCAATTGAATTTCCAGCAGTGGCAGATATAGATATAGTAAATGCTCTTATACAGGGAGCAAAGGATTTAGGAGAAAAATATCATACTGGAATAGTTCAATGCAAAGATTCGTTTTATGGACAGCACGAACCTGAAACAAAGCCAGTAAGTTATGAATTGATGAATAAATGGGAAGCATGGATACGTCTAGGATGTAAAGCTTCAGAAATGGAATCAGCAGCACTTTTTGTAGTGGGAGATTATTTAAGAGTTCGGGTAGGATCAGCATTTTTAGTAGTAGCTAATCAAGAAAGAGAAAAAGCAGGACTTGAAAATCCAGTTGTCCATGATACAGATGCAGCCATAAGAGTAGCCATTGAAGCTATACGTAACCTTATAAAAACAGATATGCCAGAATAAAGGAGGCAGGCTATGGAAAAATACAGAGATATACTGGAAAGAGCTTTTTCAGCTATGGACAATGCCTATGCACCATATTCTAATTATCATGTAGGGGCCTGTGTAAAAACAAAAGATGGAAAATATTTTATAGGTGCCAATGTGGAGAATGCTTCCTATGGGCTGACTAACTGTGCAGAGAGAAATGCTATCTTTCAAGTATATTCACAGGGATATAGAAAAGAGGATGTAGAAGCTATTGCCATTGTGAGCAGCGGGAAAACCCTTGCAACGCCATGCGGAGCCTGTAGACAGGTACTGGTAGAGCTTTTAAATAGAGATACTCCTATTGTATTATCTAATAGAGAAAGAGAAATGGTAACAAATATAGAGGAACTTTTACCAATGTCATTCACAAGTGATGACTTATAAGGAGGAGAATTATGTCTACACCACACAATCAAGCAAAACCTGGAGATATTGCAAAAAATGTATTGATGCCTGGAGATCCATTGAGAGCTAAATTTATAGCAGAGACATTTTTAACAAATGTAAGGCAGGTAAACTCTGTGAGAAATATGCTTGCTTTCACTGGGGAGTACAAAGGAAAAGAAATAACAGTTATGGCTTCTGGAATGGGAATGCCATCTATTGGAATATATTCATATGAATTATATACAGTTTATGGAGTGGAGAATATAATTCGTGTAGGATCAGCAGGATCTTATGTAGAAAAATTGAATATATATGATGTAGTGCTTGCAGACAGTGCATGGAGTGAATCGACTTTTGCACATACACAAAATGGATTTGAAGGAGATACAATTCTTCCAAGTGCTCAATTAAATAAAAAAATATTGGAAACAGCAGAAAGATTAGGTGTAAAAGTACATCTGGACAAAATACATTCAAGTGATGTCTTTTATAGAGAAAGTAATGTAGACGGATACAAGGAGCTCTATGCTAAACACGGGTGTACTTGTGTAGAGATGGAAAGTTTTGCACTTTTCCATAATGCAGCAGTTTTAGGAAAAAATGCTGCATGTCTTCTGACTATATCAGATTCTTTTGTAACTAAACAGGAGACTACATCAGAAGAGAGACAATCATCTTTTGTAAATATGATGAAAGTGGCTCTTGAAACTTTCTGTTGATTCAACGGAGGTAATACTTATGAGAAAATATAAGAGAATATTTACCATAGTTATAGATTCTTTAGGAATAGGAGCTATGGAAGATGCTGGAAAATATGGAGATACAGGAGCAGATACATTAGGACACATAGCTGATTCGGTGGAAAAGTTTAACATACCAAATCTTCAAAAATTAGGACTTGCTAATCTTCATCCAATGAAAAATGTGAAAGCAACAGAAAAACCTCTTGCCTATTATGGAGAACTTAAAGAGACAAGTGTAGGAAAAGATACTATGACAGGGCATTGGGAAATGATGGGGCTGGAGATAAAAACTCCTTTTAAAACATTTACAGAAACAGGATTTCCAAAAGAATTGATAGATGAGCTGGAGAAAAGATTTGGGCGTAAAATAGTAGGAAACAAATCAGCCAGCGGAACAGAAATACTGGAAGAATATGGAGAACATGAGATAGCTACAGGAGATGTTATTGTATATACAAGTGCTGACTCTGTGCTTCAGATATGCGGCAATGAAGAAACTATGGGACTTGAGACTCTATACAAATTTTGTGAAATAGCAAGAGAACTTACTATGAGAGATGAATGGAAAGTAGGAAGAGTAATAGCCAGACCATATATAGGAATGAAAAAAGGTGAATTTAAACGTACAAGCAATCGTCATGACTATGCTCTGAAACCATATGGGAAAACTGCTTTAGATGTGTTGAAAGCAGGAGGATTTGATGTGATATCTGTTGGAAAAATCAGAGATATCTTTGATGGAGAAGGAATAACAGAATCATATAAATCAAAGAGTTCTGTACATGGGATGGAGCAGACTCTGGAACTTTTAGATAAAGATTTTACTGGATTATGCTTTGTAAATCTAGTTGATTTTGATGCTCTGTGGGGGCACAGGAGAAATCCAAAGGGATATGCAGAGGAATTGGAAAAATTTGATGTAAATTTAGGAAAAGTTTTGGAAAAACTTCAAGAAGATGATCTTTTAATAATAACTGCTGATCATGGAAATGATCCTACATTCAAAGGAACGGATCATACTAGAGAAAAAGTTCCATTTATAGCATACTCACCATCTATGAAAAAAGCAGGAGCTTTGCCGCCAGCAGATACTTTTGCTGTGATAGGAGCTACTATTGCTGATAACTTTGATATAGTGATGCCTGAAAATACAATAGGAAGATCTGTACTTGAAGAATTAAAATAATCATAGGAGAAAAAATGGACAGAAAAGATATATTGAAAATAGTTGATCATACACTTTTGGCTCAAACATCTACATGGGAGCAGATAAAAGAGATACTTGATGATGGAATAAAATATGAAACAGCTTCAGCATGTATACCTTCATCATTTGTAAAAAGAGCTAAAGACTATGTAAAGGGAGCTCTTCCTATATGTACTGTGATAGGGTTTCCAAATGGATACAGTACAACAGCTGTAAAAGTATTTGAAACAGAGGAAGCGGTAAAAAATGGTGCTGATGAAATAGATATGGTAATCAATATTGGAGACTTGAAAGATAAAAAATATGACATTATTTTAAATGAGATAAAAGATATCCACAAAGCTTGTAAAGGTAAAATATTAAAGGTAATTATTGAAACATGTCTTCTTACTGAAGAGGAAAAAATAAAAATGTGTGAGATAGTTAGTGAATCAGGAGCTGAATATATCAAGACTTCTACAGGTTTTTCTACTTCTGGAGCTACAGTGGAAGATGTTTCTCTTATGAAAAAATATGTAGGAAAGAATATAAAAATAAAGGCAGCTGGGGGGATAAGTTCTTTTGAAGATGCTGAAAAATTTATAGAAGCTGGAGCAAATAGACTTGGAACAAGCAGACTGGTAAAAATAATGAAAGCTTAATAATAAAAACAGAGGTAACTAAAAATTAATAGTCACCTCTGTTTTTTTAAAATCTGAATTTATATCCTATTGATATCATATTATCAGAAATTTTTGATCTTTCTACTGAGATATCATAAGAAGCATTTATTGATGTTTGTTCGCTTATTTTTACTTCTGCTCCTAGATTTATCCATGTAGTATTTTTACTGAGTTTTATTCCAGTTATATTATATTCATTGCCGCTTGTATCTCCTACATATCTGGCTTTGAAATCAAGTTTGTCTTCTGAAAGAGAAACTACCTGAGTAACGCCTCCATAGACTTTTACTTTATCGAGTTTAACTTCTCCTCTTATTCCAGCTACCCCAGAAAATTGTTCATAATTTTTTCTGTCAGCTTCAATACCATATATACTGCTGGAATCTTCTTTGAAGCTTCCTCTTCTTACATGATCATACATTAGGCCAGCAAAAGGATTTATTTTTATTTTTTCACTTACAGAAAATTTATATCCTAATTCTCCATAAAGAGAGTAAGTAACACTATTGTGATCTGTTTTTAAATGAAGTCTGTCATTATTTATCCAAATATCTCTTTCAATATCACTTTCTGTATAGCCTATTCCAGCTCTTCCTAAAGTATAAAGGCCTTTTTTATTAAATTCATATAACCCATATCCAGATAACATAACATTTGTATTTTCAGCTTTACCAGCATATTTATCAAAATCAGCTTCAGCTTTTGAAGCAGAAACAACAGCTCCCAATAGAAGTTTTTCAGTGAAATATTTATCTATTCCTACCTGTCCTCCATATAATTTAGTATCTGCTTCAGCATAGCCACTCTGATAAAGTTTTCCCTTTGCTCCTATTCCATTAAACCATATTCCAGCCATATTTTTATTTTCATCATTAGAAATCAGAACCATTCTATTAGAAAGATCTCTGTTCATTTCTTTCATCTGTTTGAATATAAGGTTCTGTGAAGAAGCGTATATTTCAGCTGATAACGAATCTATAGTTCTTGGAAGCAGAGCATTAGGAGTAGCTAATATTCCAGAAGCTGCTCTTAAAAGAGGATTATCATTTCCAAGGGTATTAAAAGAATTTTCTAAATTCATAGCTGTATTCATAGCAGAAGCAGACTTTATACCAAGAGCTTTTACTACATATTCAGTGGAATTTCTTTTATAGTCTAAATGTATTTTCTGACCTGTAACAGTTATATTCTTAAGGTCGAAATAACTGTTTAAAGTACTGGTATCAATATCATTAACTGTTGTATTTTGAATTGCTCCAGCTATAATTATATCTTTTGCAGTATATGTTGCAGAGGATGGAATATTTTTACTTCCATAAGTAACATTTATTTTACCATTTCTATTATCAAATGTTCCTGTAATTTCTAAAGCAGATGTTATATCAATACTTACAGAACTGGAGTTATCTCCAGTATAATTCCCATTTATTTTTAATCCTCCCATAGATACACTTAACCCTTCTGAAGAGGAAGAGGTATTTCTTATATTTCCATTTATAGTAACAACTCTTTCAGCAGTTCCAACAGGAGAAATTAAACCAGTTGCTCTTAGAGTACCAGCATTTTCAATCAGTACATCTGAATTCAGATGATTTGTAACAGTAAGAACTCCATTTTGTATAGTAGTTTGCCCAGAATATGTGTTATATCCTGTAAACCATAATGTTCCAGTTCCTTTTTTTATTACACCAGCATTTCCAGATATGTCATTTGAAAAAGTATAATTTTCAATATCACTGACAGAGGTAGGATACCCTTCCATATCAATTATTACATTATTTGTACGATATCCCTGTTCATCAAAAGTAAGTCTTGTATCAAAAACCGCAGGACCTTTCATTGCTTTTTCCAGATTCAGCAGACCCCATCCATAGACAGCATCTACTCCAGGATCACCAAGATCAACTGCTGTTGTCAGAAGAGACTGCTTAATAAGATCTCTGGACATCCATGGATATTTTAACTGAATGGCACCAGCAGCACCAGCAATCACAGGAGCAGCAAAAGAAGTTCCATATGCAGTAGTAGTATAAACAGCAGCACCAGTTATTTTGTCAACTGTTACAACATAGTTAGCAGCTATAGTCCAGTTTTTAGCATCACCTGCTCTATTGGATTCAGCGTCTATCAATCTTGTTTTTGGATCTATTCCTACAACAGATATCCAGCCTTTTTCAGCTCTAGGGTAAAGCTTAGGAAAGAGAGCTTCAGCAGCAGGATTACTTTTACCGTTATTTCCAGCAGCAAAAATGAATAAACTGTCAGTAGCAGACCTAGTTACATAAAAATTAACTAGAGAGCTTGAAGCAGGATATTTTTCGAAAGTTAAATCATTAGTGGGGCTTCCAAAAGATTGACTAAATATTCTTACTCCTGCCTGATACATTTTTTGGTACATGCTTCCCTGTACTTTTATTTGATCACTATATGCCAGAAAAGATGGAATGGCATAAATTTTTACTCCATTAGTTACACCAATTGTATTTCCTCCTATAAGGAGAGAAACTAATTCACCATGTGTGTATGAGTTGGCTTCTGCTTTTTCTGGATCAGTTGGAAAGCTGTTATCAATAAATATTCTATATTTTCCTGAAGGGTCTTTAAATTCATCAAGATATGCAAAAGAAGAGTCGATAACTCCTATAATAGTATCTGATTGTTTAAAATCCATAGTTATATTTTGAGATGGTGGAGTAATATTGTTAGTGTTGTTTCCAGATGAACTTCCACCACCACCGCCCCCTCCTCCACAGCTGCTTAAAAATACACATAGAGAAAGAAGAGAAAGTGTTTTCCAGTATTTGTTATGTATGTCCATTATTTCCCCCTTTGTTAGGTAATTATTAGTTATGTTTAGGTGGATAAAGATGTTGTTTATATATATTTATTTTCTTTCCATTATTCCAGCTTTTTTTATAGAGTCAGAAAACCAGATTGTTGTAACAAGAGAAGCAGAAAAATCTATTAATATTAAAATTAAAAGAAAAGAAGCAAATATTTTCTGTCCCTTTATAGATACTTTATCAATTATTTTTTTTCCAAGAGGCTGAATTGTATAATATACAGCAGTTCCTCCAGCAGCAAAAATGAAACTTGTTTTAGGAGATATTCTTCCTTGGAAATTCATCCATTCATCTGTATAGTCCCATAATATTATTCCAAGACTATACTCCATAATATAGCTTCCTATGAGCTCAGCAACAGTAGAAAGAACTAAAATGAGTATAAATATTTTTAAAGGTCTCATGCTGAATTTGTTATTTTCATCAGATTCAACTATAAATTTTGAAATAACAATCATAATAATAACAGCACCAAAACCATATATTGGAATATAGGGACCAAAATTAAATCCTCTGTTGATAAAATATCCTTCTTCAACTGAGAATAGTATAGTTTCGTATATCCATCCTATAAGTGAATAAAGCATAAATAAAAAGAAATACATTCTCAGTTCATATTTTATTTTTTCTTTACTTGCCATTTTTTTGTATAATGAAAAAAATCCAAAGTAATTTAGTTATGGATTGATCTCAAAACACTTCCCCCCTTTGTTTTAATAAAACCCAAATATTATAAAGATAGCTTTATTAAAAGTATACCATTAAGGAGTGAAAAATCCTTCATAAATTTTATAAAGAAAAAATCCTTTCTTTAGTAAAAATAAGATTTATTTCTTTATTTCTAAATAATTTTGTATATAAAAATAAAAATACACTTTAAAAAATAACAAGAATATTAGAATATAATTATGACTATATGAATTGGCTAGCTGGTTAAACTAAAATAAAATTTATTTGACTTTATAATAGGGATAATCTATACTTTCAATATAATATTTGTAAAAAGGACTAAAGCTTTCACCATTTTAAGGAGGATCAAAGTGAAAACTGTCAAAGTAGTAGGGTTGATATCCAGTATAAGAGAAAAAAGTGCACAGTATATTAATAGTCAATTAAGAGAAAAAGAGATAGAAGGACTTATAAATAGTCATGGGACTATTCTTTCTATACTGTATGATTATGATGGAAAAATAACTATGAATGAAATAGGAAAAATAATTGGAAAGAAAAAATCTACACTTACAGATTTGATAAGAAAACTAGTAGAATTAGGTTATATTACAAGAGAAAAAAGTGAAAAAGATTCAAGAGCTGTTGAAATAAATCTTACAGAAAAAGGTTGGAAATTCAAACCTTTATTCGAAGAAATAAGTAATAATCTTTTAGAAAAAACATATAAAAATTTTAGTGAAGAGGAAAAAGAGACACTTATGCGTCTGCTTAATAAGATTAGAAAAAACTATCAAGAGTGAAAAAAAGATTGATAAAAGAAAGTTCAAGCTATAGGCTATTATTAGTTTATAGCTTTTTTATATGTTTGTATTTTCCTTGATTTTATTTTAAAAACATGTGTATAATAATATTAGACACTTTAGAAATAAATTAAGATTATTATAGTATATAAAAATAAAAAAAGGAGAAATTGTATGAAAAATTATTTTGATCGATTTGTTCTGGAGTTAGGATTTGGTTTAAATTTTTTAGCAGTAATTCTCATTAGCAAAAGTATTTTTGATAATAATAAAAACCTTATGAGGATAGTAGAATATCTATCAATGAGTAAAAGTATAATTATTTTTGCATACTGGGTATTAGATGATTACTATGGGATAAAATATTATTTAGGATATTTTCTATCTAATTTATTAGCTATGAGTATTACAAATTTTTTAATCAGCCCAAATATAATTCATGTCAATTTTAAATTTGTTCCTTTGATAGTATTTATAGTTGGATTATTTCTTGCAGTTATAAATTCGTTATTTTATCAAATATACAAATTAAATTCATATGCCAGTAAGAAAAATTGAAAAAGGTCTTAGTAAAAGCTAAGACCTTTCTTAAATATTAAAAATTATTTTTTTATATGACCCATTACTTCATAAATTAGACAGCCAGCAAGTTTTGCAGTCATGTTATCTATGTCATATACAGGGTTTACTTCTGCGAAATCTACACATACAACTTTTTCAGTTTCCATAAGAAATCTCAATAATCTTTTTCCTTTTTTAGGGTCTAACCCCATTACAACAGGAGCAGATACTCCAGGAGCTGTGCTTGCATCAAATACATCCATACAGAAAGTGACATAAACTATATCTACTTTTTTTATAAACTCTTCTAGTGATTTAATTATTGATTCCTCTGAACATTCTTCTTCTAAAATCAATACATTAAAAGCTTCGGCTGTTTTTATAAGTCTTTCTGTGTTTCCCATCTTTTGGAATCCTACTATTGCATATTGGGTATTTTTGTCATTATCCATTATTTCTTTGAATGAAGTACCAGAAGTTCTTCCTTTATCATAAGGTCTCATATCTAAATGAGCATCAAAATTTATTATTCCTATTTTTTTATCAGGATGAGCTTTTCTTATCCCAAGGTATGAGCCATAAGCTATATCATGTCCTCCTCCTAGCCCAATTGGAAAAATTCCTTTTTTAAGGACATCTGATATTTTTTCAGAATATTCTTTTTGAGCTTCTTCTACACTTTTCTTTTCAAGGTTTCTGTAATCATATACTTTTAATCCTTTTAGTTGTGGAAAAGACTGAATAGCTTTTCTAATTGCATTTGATCCACTTTCCGCACCTTTTCTTCCTAAGTTTCTTACTACTCCATCATCTGTATCATATCCTACAAAACATACTCCGCCAGCTTCCTGAGCTTCTTTTATTTCTTGTACTACCTGCCAGAGTCTAAGATCTATTTCCTCATAACTGTCCAATCTTCCATTCCATAAATCTTTCATTTAAATCCTCCTGTAAATATAATTATTTAGTTATATAACCATAAAAGATCTTACTGTTTTTACCAGAGACTTCAATGTTTTTTCCTTCTCCAACAGCTAATTCATTTTCAAGCAGAGACTTTCCAGAGATTTCAATTTTTCCAGAAATGCAGTAAACAAAAAATATTACTTCTTCTTCAAAGTTAATATTTTCACTGCCAGTGATTTCTTTGTAAAGAAAGTCTCCATCACAATCTTTAAGCATAAGGTTGAAGTCTTTAACTTTTCCTTTAGAACTAGTGTCCCAATCTCCAATAAATCTATCTATTTCATAGGGCATCAATGTAATATTATACCTATTTTTATGAGAGAGTTCCATTTTTCCTTCAAGTATAGAGATAATTCTTTTTATTCCTTCCAGTTTTGTAAATGTAGATTCCATAAGTTCTGTAGTTGCTATACTTATTCTAAATTTAAAATCTCTTTTTTGGTAATCTCCATCTTTAGGATAGATATACAATTGTGTAGTAGTTCCTCCACTCCACCTGCTTTCTTTAAAGGCATTACTTTTTATAATCTCAATCATTTATACTCTCCCTTTATAAATTTTCTTGATAGAGATTTACCATATAATCACTAAATAGTCAATACTTAAAATAAAAGTTTCAGATTCATTAAATAAAAAAGCGAGTGATTTAGAGACTGGAAATATAATTTTAAAACTTTTTTAATTTTTAAAGTTCTAAAATTTAATCTAATCTTAGATTACTCACTTTTCATAATTATTTATGTTTAAGAATAACTCTTCCTATGAGCTGTTGAGCCAGCATCTTATCTACTGAATCAGATATTTCATCAAGACTTACTTCTTTAATACCTTTTTCCAGATTTTCACCCTTCCATTTTTCAGCTAAAGTATCCCATACCTCTTTTCTTTTTTTCATAGGACATTGAACAGAATCTATTCCTATAAGTTTTACACCTCTTAAAATAAATGGATACACATTAGCAACAGGAATATCTCCTCCAGCTATATTTCCACAAGTAGTAACTACTCCAGCATACTTTAAAGATCTTATAGCAGTAGAAAGAGGATTTCCACCTACTGTATCAATTACCCCAGCCCATTTTTGTTTCAACATAGGCTTACCAGATTTATCATCTATTTCATCTCTCAATATACAAGCAGAAGCTCCAAGTTCTTTTGCATATTCAATACCTTTTTCATCATTTACTACAGCAGTTACACTATATCCAAGTTTAGTAAGAAATTTTACTGAATGGCTTCCTACACCGCCACCAGCACCAATTACCAGAATATCACCATCTTCAGGAGCTACCTCTTTTATTAATTCAAAAACAGATAGAGCAGAAGTAAAACCAGCTGTACCATATATCATAGCTTCTTTTAAAGAAAGGTTAGCAGGTTTTTTTACTACCCAATTTGCAGGAACTCTGACATATTCTCCAAATCCACCATCAGTATTCATACCTAAATCATATCCAGTGATGAAAACTTTTTCTCCTTTGATAAATTCAGAAACTTTAGAATCCTCTACAATACCAGCAGCATCTATTCCGGGAGTATGAGGATATTCTCTGGTTACTCCTCTATTTCCTATACAAGACAGAGCATCTTTATAGTTAAGTGATGAATATTTAACTTTAATTAAAACTTCTCCTTCAGGAAGTTCATCAATATCTCTTTCAACAATTTTTCTGATAAAAGTACCATTTTCTTCATAAATTCTTAAAGCTTTAAAATTCATTTTCCACCTCCATTTAGTACGGTATCGTACTTTTTATACATTGATTGTAATATTATTTTCTGGCAATGTCAAACCTTTCTTTTTTTTATAAATATTTTTTTAAAAAAATTCAGATGAAAAATTTGTTCTGAAGAACATTTTAAATATAAAAAAAGAACCATTCCTATTAGAAATTTCTAATAGGTAAGGTCCTTCTTATAAATTATTATTTTTTATATATTGTTGCAGTAAAATCATTGTAGTCAATTTCTGATACAAGCTTATACCCATATTTTTCTACATCAGGAAAATAAAGGGGGTTAGAAGCATGAGCTACCTCCACATGAGGTTTTAATTTAGAAATATATATTTCATCTATTTCATAATTATCAAGATAATATTTATAAATAGTATATCCACCACATATAAAGATATCTTTTCCACTATTTTTGTACTGCTCCATAATATCTTCAAGTTTAGAATCAAGAGTAAGCACAATTACTTCTCTGTTCTTTTTCATTAGATTGATAGGAACATATTTAGCTGTATTTTCTCCAAACAGAACTACATTTCCAATAGTTTTAGACTTATAATAATTCAGTTCCTCCATAGAATGCCATAGAAGCCCATTTCCTTCTGGAACTCTGTCTCCTATCAGATTATTTTCTCCTACACATACAATCATATTTAATTTAGGTTTATTCATTATATTGCCACCTCATAAGAAATCTTGTCTCCATATTGATAGGTTTCTACAACTATATCATCAGGTTTAAAATCATAGATAGACTTGAAATTTTCTATTTTTACAGTTGCCCCGTTTATAGAAGGTCTTTTTATCTGTTCTAAAAGTTCAGGCATATGTCTGTCATAGATATGTACATTATGAATATTCCATATGATTTCAGCAGGTTCTAATCCACACTCCATAGCTACTAGTTTATGAAGGATAGAATATTGGAATACATTAGCTACAAGTCCAAGAGCTACATCACAGCTTCTTTGTCTTACTTCAAGATAAAGTTTGCTTCCAATAACACTCCATTGAGTAAGATGAACACAAGGAGTCAGAGCCATTTTATCAAGATCTTCTGGTACCCATATTTCAGTCATTATTCTACGACTGTTAGGATTTTTTTTCAGTTCTTCTACCACATAATCAAGCTGGCTTCTATATCCAAATGTTTGTTTTGCTATCTGGTATCCATAAGCTTTTCCAATAGTACCATCTTCCATTTTCCATTCATCCCAGAATTTACATTTTAATTTATTTAATTCATCTACATCATTAGACTGCATTATCCATATCCAGTAAAGTTCTCTGATAGGAGCCTTGCTTGGAGCAAATCTTGTAGTGATAAGATGTGCTTCATCAGTAGAATTATCAAGTCTGAACTGATATCCTATATAGCTTTTATAATGGGCAGGAGTTCCATCAGCATATTTTGTTCTGACATTTCCTTCACTCCATATTCCTTTTTTATCTATAGTTTCAACAATTTCTTTGTATATTTTATCAAATTTAGCCATACTCAACTCCTTTGAATAATAAAATTTTATCGTTATATTTTATCATAAATTTATGATTATTACAAAGATAGAAATTTGATGTAGTTTATTAAGAAAATAAAAAATGGCAGAATCTCTAAAGAATGAAGGTTGATTTTTTATACAAAAACAAATATAATTATTGGATAGGGGTAACAAAAAAGTATTTTGGGGGTAAAATATGTTAATTGTTTTTTTATTAGTCAGTTTTTTTTCTTCGCTTGTAGGTTCGATATGCGGAATAGGTGGGGGAGTAATAATTAAACCTGTTCTTGATGCAACAGGAACTATGAGTGTAACAGCTATAAGTTTTTTATCAGGGTGTACAGTTCTTTCCATGTCAATTATTTCTGTAGCTAAAGCAATGAAAAATAGTACTGTAAAGATAAATACAAAGATTACTACCTGGCTTGCTATAGGAAGTGTGTTAGGAGGAATGACAGGAAAAGTCATGTTCCAGGTTGTAAAAGAAGTTCTTCAAAATGAAAATAGAACTGGAGCAGTTCAATCAATTGTTATGATATTTATAACATTGGGAACTCTAATATATACAGCTAAGAAAAATGATATAAAAACACATAATTTTGAAAATAAGATTCTATGCTTTATAATTGGAGTTATTTTAGGAATACTTTCATCATTTTTAGGAATTGGAGGAGGCCCTATCAATCTAGTGATATTGATTTTCTTCTTCTCTATGACTACTAAAGAAGCAGCTATTAATTCTATCTATATAATACTATTTTCACAAATAGCAAGTCTATTACATACTATACTTGCA
Organism: Fusobacterium ulcerans; assembly: GCF_003019675.1. Taxonomy (NCBI): domain Bacteria; kingdom Fusobacteriati; phylum Fusobacteriota; class Fusobacteriia; order Fusobacteriales; family Fusobacteriaceae; genus Fusobacterium; species Fusobacterium ulcerans. The sequence goes on from NZ_CP028105.1 coordinate 1,634,931, forward strand.
AGAAAAATTCCAGAAGTAAGTGTTTTATATCTAGGACTTATGGTGTTGGGAGGAGTATGTGGAGGAATGGCAGGAAGTATAGTTAATAAAAAGATATCTGAAGAAAAAGTGGATAAACTTTTTATGGGGCTTATGCTGGTTATAGTATTCATAAATATTTACAATGCATATGTTTTTATGAAATAGAAATTAATATTCTCTAAATGGAACTACATTTAAAAATTACTCAAAAACATGAGGAGAAGAGAATGAAAATAGATTATGAAAAAAATATAATGGGAACAATATCTTTAGTAATAGGAATACTTCTGCTTATTGCCAGTGGATTGTCAGTTGGACTCTTAAAAATATGTTTGGTAAATTCTAGAAATGGGTGGTTTGTCATATTGGGTCATATCATGGTGCTTGTTATGATTGCCATAGCATTAATTGGACCAGCAGTTTCAGTAATGGGATTGATTTTTAGCGGAATTGGAATATTTGGTTCCTTTAAGAAAAAAAGATTGGCTTTTATTGGATTAATTATTAATTTACTCTCATTGATTGTCTGTATTTTAATATTTAAAGAAATGGGAATAAAATTTTAATAAAAAGAAATCTATTTCATATGCTAGGAGGAAAAAGATATGATTAAAGAAATAGCAGGGTTTGCCTATGATTGTAAAAATGCTGATGCATTAGCAGATTTTTATGTAAATTTGCTTGGTTGGGAAAAAATTCTTTCAGGAAATGGCTGGGCTGGGTTACGTTCACCTCAAGGATGGATTTTTGCTTTTCAGGAAGTTGAAGAATATATTCCTCCAATATGGCCATGGGAAGAAGGAAAGCAGCAGCAAATGGCACATATAGATTTTCTTGTTGAAAATTTAGAAGAGGGAGTTTCTCATGCTGTAAAGTGTGGTGCAAGGATATCAGAAATACAATATTTTGAAACATCAACAGTTTTATTTGATCCAGAGGGACATCCATTTTGTTTAAGTACAGTAAAGCAATAGTTTGATGAGTATAAATTTAATTTTAAAATATAATAAAGTAAGATATGATATCATATTTGAAATTTAAATAATAAGAAGAAAAATAAAAAGAGGTATGGATTTTTTCCATGCCTCTGATTTATTTTATATATTGATTTATAAACTGAGTAATAGCTGCTTCAGCTTTTTTTCTTTCATAGTCGTTATAGTATTTAGAATATGGATCAAGAAATCCATGAGAAGCATCGAATATTGTAATAGACACATTTTTTTTATATTGCAGTTCAGTAATTGTTGTTGATACATCAAAAGAATTTTCTTTTGCAAACAACAAAAGAGTAGGACAGACAGGATTTAAATCAGTATAATCTCTTATACGTGAACCATAGCATGCAATGATTCCACTGTATAAAGAATTTTCTCCACACCTCCATGCAATAGTAGCTCCTGCACTGAAACCTAAAAGAAATATTTTATTATATTGTTTTTTCAAACTATTAGCTAAATTATTTATTTCTGTATATTTATCAAAACCAACATTTTGAATAAAATAATTATACGCTTCATCAGATTCTTCGTATAAAAATGGAGTATGTTCAAGAAGATTAGGGCAAAAAATATCGAATCCCATTTTTTGATATTTTTGACATTGTTTTTTTATAAAATCATTAACTCCATATATTTCGTGAAGTAAGATAATTGCCTGTTTTTTATTTTTTTTATTTCTTTTCAAGTAGCCACCTCATAAAATATGAATTTTTATCTTGATGTTCTTTTATATTTCTTCTTAAAATTATACTATATTAATTTTTATTTGTCTATTTTCCTTCAATCTCATTTTTAGTTATATATTTTTTAATAAAATAGAAAATTTTCAGGATAAGAATGGATTTAATAATGAGCTAACATAATTTTTTTAAATTGGATACCAACATTTTTGTAAGGAATAAAGACAAAACAAAAATAAATAAAACATTTAATTTGTAAAAATATTGACATTTAAATATATTATTGGTATAATTCAAATGTCTAGACATTTGAACAATTAAATATCTGTATATGGTTTTAATATTCTTGACAAGTATTGCTACACTTTATACAATGTAGAAGAGTTTTAAAATTTGGATAGGGTGTGGTTTGTATGAAAAAATTAAAAAGTGATAGTCCAATCCCTCTTTATTATCAGCTCAGAGAAATCATAAGAGATAAAATAATGAATGAAGATTGGGGATATGGAACAGAGATACCTTCAGAATTGAAGCTTTGTGATGAGTTTAATTTATGCAGAGCCACAGTAAAACAGGCAATGGATGGTCTTGTAAATGAGGGACTTATTGTAAGGAAAAAAGGAAAAGGATCTTTTGTAGTCTATCAAAAGATTACAGAAAATTTTCTGCTAGAACCAGCTTTTAGCAAAAAAAGTGGAGAAGCAGGATTGAATGATTACTCAACAGTGATTTTTTCAGATTTTACAGAAACAGACAGAAGAATGCAAAAAGTATTGGAGCTAGAAGAGAATGGAGAAGTGTATCAAATAGAGAGGCTTCATTATATAGATGGAAAACCAGTTCTTTTAGATACACACTATATCAATCCTAAATGGGCAGGAAATATTTCAAAGGAAGATATTAGAGAAATAGCTGTATATAAATATATTGAAAATACCTATGAAAAAAGTTTTACTAATTATAAAATAGGAGTACAGGCAATAATGCTTGATCAATATGAAAAAGAGCAGCTTGATTTTCCAGAAATTCCCACAGGGATGGTAGTAGAATGTCTGTCATTTATAGGAAAAGAGCCTGTGGTATTCAACAGGAGAACTTACAGAGGAGATAGATGTGATCTTTGTTTAGAATTCATAGCTGTTAATCAAAAAATGGAAGTTGTCAATTCAGAGATTTCTATTGAAGAGAGAAATGGAAAACGTCATTAAAACCTTCATCAAGTATTGAGCTGCAAAATAGTCAAGAATAGCGATCTTTCATATACTACTTAATTTTAAGTGGGGGGATTATTATGTTAAAGAAGAAGATAGGATTAGCCAATAAGATATTGATTGGTATGATTCTGGGGGCAATAGCTGGACTTGTTATAGGACCAAAAATAACGGCAATAGCTGTCGTTGGGGATGTATTTTTAAGACTTCTTAGAATGTCAGTTGTACCTCTTATTTTTGCCAATGTTGTTTTGGCAGTAGCAGGTATGGGAGATTTGAGACGTCTTGGGAAGATTGGAGTTAAACTTGTTGTTATCTTTTTAGCTACAACATTTGTTGCAGCAGGTATTGGATTGTTTTCTGCTCTTGTGATAAAACCAGGGGTAGGATTTGTAATGACAGATGTCAGTGGAATAGTTGAAAAAGGGGCTCCTACTGTAAGCAGTGTTATTTTAGGATTTTTCCCTGTTAATATAATGCAGTCATTCTCAGAAGGAAATATGCTTCAGATAATTACTTTTGCTATATTTTCTGGTATAGCTATCCTTCTATTAAAAGAAGAGGACAAAAAACGTGTGTTGGATATGTTTGGAACTCTTTCTCGTTTCATAATGATGATATTGAAATTTGTTATGGGATTTACTCCATATGGGGTTTTTGCTCTTATGGCAACAACAACAGGAAAATATGGAACAGACATATTAGGACCTTTAGGAAAGTTTATAATTACTATTTACATTGGATTAATGATACATGCTTTTGTAGTTTATGGTGGAATGTATCTGGCAGCTTCTGGAAAGAGCCCGATTGCGTTCTATAAGAAAATAGCTCCAGTATGGACTACAAGTTTTGCTACATGTAGTACTGCTGCAACTATACCAGTATCTATAAAAGTTTGTGAAGATGAATTGAAATTGAAAAAAGATATAGCTGGATTTACTATTCCAGTAGGGGCAACAATGAATATGGATGGAAATGGACTTTGGTATGGAGTAGTAGCAGTATTTGTATCACAGGTACTGGGAATTGAAATGTCTTTATATCAAATGTTTATAGCTGTATTTACAGGAGTATTGATGACTTTAGGAAGTCCTGGTATCCCTGGTGGAATATTTGTTGCAACAACTATTTTCCTTACAACTTTAGGGCTACCGATAGAATTTGTAGGTCTTTTAGGTGGAATCTTCCGTATAATGGATATGGGAATCACTACTGTAAATGTAGTGGGATCTGTAGTCGTAGCTGCTGTATTAGATGCTGGTGAAAGAAAGAATGAGCAGAGAGAAGCAGTTGAGGAGGGATAATAATGAAAGAAAAAGTTGTGGGAATATTAGGTGGAATGGGACCAGAAGCTACTATAGATCTTTTTGCCAAAATAGTAGAAGAAACACATGCAAAATGTGATGAAGATCACTTGAGAATAATAGTGGACAATAATCCAAAAATGCCAAGCAGACAGGATGCAATCATGAAAGGGACAGAAAGTCCAGTTGCAGCTATGGTTGCTACAGCAGAAAATTTAAAAAAAGCGGGGGCTGACTTTATAATAATTGGGGCAAATACAGCACATTATTTTTATGACGAAGTTGCCAGTCAAGTAGATATACCATTTTTACATATAATAGATGAAGCAGTAAAAGAGATGATGCGTCAGGTGCCAGGAATAAAAAAAGTGGGGGTAATGGCAACTAATGCAGCTGTGAAGATTAAATTATATGATAAATGCTGTGCAAAGTTTGGAATAGAAGTAATAGCTGCAAAAGAGGAAGTACAGAATAAAGTACATGATACTATATTCGACTTTAAATACAATGGGGTTACAGAAAAAAATGTAAAAGATGCCACAGATTGTGCTGAATATTTTATAGAAAATGGAGCAGAGGCATTAATAATGGGATGCACAGAAATCCCAATTATATTAAAAGGAAAAAGTTTTACAGTGCCTCTTATAGATCCTAATGATATTATAGGAAAAGTGGCAGTAGCTTACGCAAAAAATAAATATGAATTATAAAAACAAGGTGGTTCAAAGCAATTTTGAGCCACCTTGTTTTAATTATTCAAGGCCAAGTTCTTTGAGTTTTCGATAAAAAGTTCTTCTGCTTAGTTTAAGAAGTTCAATAGCTTTTGATCTGTTATTGTTACATTTATTTAAAGCATCTATAAAAATGTCATGTTCATATTGTGTTACAGCATCTTTTAGAGAGGTATAATTTTTTATGAAATGATTATTAGTAGTTAAATTTTGAATATTTTCTTTTTCTTGTATAGATGCAGGAATATCTGTTAAAAGTATTGTGGAAGAATTGCAAAGGATAACTGCATATTCTATTGCATTTTTTAATTCCCTTATATTACCAGGCCATTTATAATTATAAAAATAATTATAAACATCAGAAGAGAAAATAAGAGATTTCCCATATTTTTTATTAAATTTTGAAAGGAAAAAATTAGATAATAAAATTATGTCATGTTTTCTATTTCTTAAAGGTGGAATATCAAGAGTTATGACATTTAAACGATAATAAAGATCTCTTCTAAATAATTTTTTTTCAATAAGCTCTTCAAGATTTTGGTTAGTTGCTGCAATTATTCTCACATTAATAGCAATATTTTTAGAACTTCCTATTTTTTCAATTTCTCCTTCTTGAAGTACTCTTAAAAGTTTTGCCTGCATAGATAGAGGGGTGTCGCCTATTTCATCTAAGAAAATAGTCCCTCCTTCTGCTAATTGGAATTTTCCAAGTTTTCCACCTTTTTTAGCTCCAGTAAAGCTGCCGTCTTCATATCCAAATAATTCGCTTTCAATAAGGTTTTCAGGTATAGCAGCACAATTTACAGTGATAAAAGGTTTATTATTTCTAAGACTATTTTTATAAATGAAATTTGTTAAAATTTCCTTACCAGAACCATTTTCTCCTCTTATGAGAACTACTGCATCAGTTTTTGCAACAGATAATGCTTTTGATATCAAATTTGAAAATTCAGGAGTATCACCTATAAAGTCAGAATTTTTAAGTTCTTGCTGTTCTTTTATCTGATTGCTAAATCCTTCTGCAACATCAGATATTCTTTTAACTTCATCATTTAATTGTGTGATTTCAGTAATATCTTTAAATATAGAAAAAGCTCCTTCAAAACTACCATTATTAAACAGAGGGAAAAGACGGATAGATACATATTTTTTTAAAGACTTAATATAAGTTTTTTCCTTTGAAACTGCTTTTTTTGTTTTTAAAACTTTTATTAATTCTGTATCTTGTTCAATGTTTTGGATATATTTTCCAATGATTTTTCTTTGAGGAATATTAAGGATTTGACTATATCTTGAGTTGGTATAAAAAATTCTTCCAGTGGTGTCTATAATAATAACTGCTTCTTCAATATTGTCTAAAATATTAAAAAATTTTATATTTTTAAATTTTTCTATTAAGAAAATAAGAAATTCATTTTTAATTTTTCCAACAATATCATTGTTTTGATTTATAATATAAGTATATTCATCCTTTAGATTAATATCTTCAATTGATAATAAAGAAACCAGAGTTTCTTCATTGAGATATTTTCCTAAGGATTTTTCAAAATGGGGAGACATGATATCAGATAATTTCATAAGATGAACCTCCTTAATAAGAATAAAATGTAGCGAAAATGATATAGTATATACTAAATGATACCATATTTTTTTATAAAGTGCCATTAAGTATACAATAAAATAAAGAAATATATTAAAAGCTGAAAAAAAGCCTATTTATAGCAATGGCATTAGTTTTGCTTATATAAAAGGCAGAGGCAATAAAAAATAATTAAGGGAGTGAGGATATGAAACAAAGTAGTTATTCAGGATTTTTTAAACTATCACCAGAGGAAAGATTAAGAGAAGTGACAGAATTTTGTAATTTAACATCAGAAGAGCAAGAAATATTAAAAGATCCAAATTGCTTGGATATGGATAAGGCTGATCATATGATAGAAAATGTAATTGGACGTTTTGCTCTTCCATTGGGAGTGGGACTTAATTTCAAGATAAATGAAAAAGATTATCTTATACCTATGGTAAGTGAAGAACCATCAGTAGTTGCAGCAGCAAGTAATGCAGCAAAGATAATAAGAGAAAGCGGAGGTTTTACAACAAGCAACACAGGTTCTGTTATGATAGCTCAAATTCAGATTACAGATGTAGCAGATCCTCATTTTGCAAAAATTGTCATAGAAGAAAATAAAGAAAAAATAAAAACTTTATGTAATGAGAAGGATCCTATTCTTGTAAAGTTTGGTGGAGGAATGGAAGATTTAGAAGTTCGTATTATAGAGAGCATAATAGGAAAAATGGTAATTGTTCATCTTAAAGTTAATACTTTAGATGCTATGGGAGCTAATGCAGTAAATACCATGGCAGAGGCTGTGTCTCCTTTATTGGAAGAGTTGACAGGAGGAAGAGCTTTTCTAAGAATATTATCTAATCTGGCCATTCACCGTTTGGCAAGAGCGAGAGTAAAGATAAAAAAAGAGACTATTGGAGAAGATATTGTAGATAAAATAATAACAGCATATGCTTTTGCAGAAGCAGATCCATTTAGAGCAGTAACTCATAATAAAGGAATAATGAATGGAATAATTCCAGTAGTTTTAGCAACTGGAAATGATACAAGAGCTATTGAGTCAGGAGCACATGCATATGCTTCTATAACAGGAAGATATACATCTCTGACAACTTGGGAAAAGGATAAAAATGGTGATTTAGTAGGAACAATAGAACTTCCTATGGCTGTTGGATTAGTAGGGGGAGCAACAAAAATACATCCTACTGCAAGAGTAGCAGTAAAAATGCTAGGAGTAAAGTCAGCAGCTGAACTTGGAGAAATAATAGCCAGTGTAGGGCTAGCAAATAACTTTGCTGCAATAAAGGCATTAGCTACTGAAGGAATTCAAAGAGGACATATGTCACTTCATGCAAGAAACTTGGCAACAGTGGCAGGAGCTAAGGGAGAGGCTTTAGAATCAATAGTAGTCCAAATGATAAAAGAAAAAAATGTTCGCTTAGAATATGCACAGGAATTGTTGAAAAAATTTAATTCAAAATAAATTTCAATGAGGGGAGGAATTAAATGGTAGCAATTATAGTTTCATTAATTCTTTTGATTTTTCTGTCTTTTAAGAAAATAAATATAGTAGTAGTTGGAATATTGGCAGCAGCAGTGATGGCATTATTGTCAGGGCAACCAGTACTTACTGCCATCAAAGATTCATATATGATGGGGGCAGCTGGGTTTGTTCAAAACAACTTTTTAATATTTTTCTTCAGTGTGCTTTTTGGGAAAGTGATGGAAGAAACAGGATCAGCAGCTTCTATAGCAAAATTTCTAGCAGAAAAATTAGGAGAGAAATATGCAATTTTAGGAGTGATATTTGCTGGAGCAGTTTTAGTATATGGAGGAGTGACTACTCTTGTGGTAGTATTTAGTCTGTATCCAATAGCACTATCATTGTTTAAAAAAGCGAATCTTCCAAGATATTTGCTTCCAGGTGCAATAGCAGGAGGATGCTTCACATTTGCATGTGCAAATTTTCCAGGGACACCTAATTTAGTAAATGTTATTCCTATACAATATCTTGGAACTACAACAATGGCGGCTCCAGTAGTTGGAATAGCAGCAGGACTTGTAGTTATGTTGCTGGTATGTGTATTTTTTCTAAGAGAAGCAAAAAAGGCTAAACTTAGAGGAGATATTTTTATAGATGATGAAGACACAATAAAGAGTCTTGCAAAAGTTAATTCTATTGAGAAACTTCCTAGTCCTTTTGTATCAGTATTGCCAATAATTCTGATACTGGTAGTTTTAAATATTTTAAAACAGGATGTAATACTTGCAATGTTATGTGGAATAATATTATGTGTAATACTGTTCTTTAAAAATCTTGGAAATATATTGGATATATTTAATTATTCTTCAAAAAATGCAGCTATAGCTATTATAAATACAGCAGTAGTAGTAGGATTTGGTGCTGTTGTAAAAAATTCATCAGGATTTCAGCAATTATTTGATTTTAGTACAAATTTAAAGGGATCACCTCTTGTTTCTTTTGGAATAATGACAACTGTACTGGCAGGTGCATGTGGCTCAGGCTCAGGAGGATTGGGAATAGCTTTAGAAGCTATGGCTTCTAGGTATCTGGCATTAGGATTGAGTCCTGAAATACTTCATAGAGTAGGATCAGCAGCATCTGTAGGATTGGATAGCCTTCCTCATAATGGAGCTGTGATAACACTTTTGACAATAAGCGGAACAACTCACAAGGAAGCATATAAATATATATTTTTTCCTACTGTAGTATGTACTTTGGCTGGACTAGCAGTAAGTATTTTATTAGGAACAATTTTATATCCTGTTTTATAAAAGAAAAAATGAAATATTTAAAAAGGAGAAAGGGATGAAAATTGAATTACCAAAAAAAATAAATATAATAGATATTACCATGCGTGATGGACTGCAAAATGAAGAAAAGTTTTTACCATTAGAAGGAAAACTTCATATAGCAGAAAAATTAATAGATGCTGGAGTGAAAAAAATAGAAGTAGGTTCAATGAGTCATGTAAAGTATGTACCTCAATTTAGAGATATAGATGATTTAATGAGAGCACTTCCTAAAAGAGATGATGTGGAATATACTGTTTTGGCTTTAAATAAAAAAGCTGTGGAAAGAGTGGTTAAACTTTTAGAAGAGGGAATAAAAATAGATAGAGTATTAACTGGGCAGCTAGCTACGAGCGAAGCTTATGCTAAAAAAAATATGAATAGGACACATGAAGAACTTTTTTTAGAAGCAGAAAAAAATGTAAAACTTTTACATGATGCTGGGATAAAAAAAGTAGTTGGAAATATAGGAACAATATTTGGATGCCCTATTCAAGGAGAAGTACCAATAGAAAAAGCTTATGAATTTGCAGATAGGATGTTCCAAATAGGATTTGATGAAATAGAGCATTCAGATCCTGATGGAAAAGCTACTCCAAAAGATATTCTTGAATATTTTAGTGTAGTTCTTGAAAAATATCCAGATCCTTCAAAACATTCTTTTCATATACATGATATAAGAGGAACAGGAATAGCAGGATATTATGCAGCAATGATGGCTGGAATAATAAATTTTGACTGTACAATAGGTGGAATAGGAGGACAGGTAGCTAATTTCATGGATGGATTACCTATCAAAGGAACAGGGGAATACTATTTTGAATCTAGAAGAACAGGATTAGTGAGCACAGAAGATTTTACAACAATGGTGAATGAGATGGGAATAGAAACAGGGATAGATCATAAAAAATTATACAAACTAGGATTAGAACTTGAAAAAATGTTAGGGAGAGAGCTACATTCCTTTACAAGTTCAGTAAAAAATAATTCTGCATTATAAAAAAACAAGGTGGTTCAAAGCAATTTTGAGCCACCTTGTTTTCTATTTCTTCGGTGAGAATTTTTTTAAAAACTCACTTTTTTCTCTTACAAAAAGTTTTCCTTCAGCTTCTTTGCATATATAAACTACCACTATCAATCCATCTCTTTCATTAGTGCAGTCAATAGCTTCATTTACAGCTTGGTACTCTCTTCCATTTTTATTATTTATCCAAAGGGAATTTTTTTCTATTATCATTTTTCCTCGCTTTTATTTAAAAAGTTTTTTCTTGTAATATCCTTCAGCCATGTATATAGCAGCGAGAGGATTATGTCCTAGTACTCTGTCTTTTACTGCAAATACTGTAACAGGAGCTTCTGAATATTTTAGGAATAAAGAGTCATGTCCTACACAAAGTCCTAAAAGTATATTTAACTGAGTTCCAGATTGATTTAAAAGTTTTGCCTGACCAATAGGGTTGCACATAGGTTCATAAGTACAAGGTCTAACTTGCTCTTCATTAGAAATCCCAATAAATTCTTTAAGAACAGAACCGTTTTTACACGCTAAAGACTCTACTTCGAATCCATGATTTCTAAGTATAGAAGCAAAAATTTTAGCTTCTTTTGAAAGTCCTACACAAAATGCAAGTCCCAGTTTTTTGTATCCGCATTTATTAGCAAAATTTATTATTTCTTCTACTCTAGTCTGTTTACAATACCCTTCACTCTCAACAAGGGCTGAATTATGAGCAAGATTCATATTTTCTTTTTCAAGATAAAATTTTTTGACTTCCTCTATATTATCCAATTCTCTGCATGGACAGTTAAGAGGAGCTTCTTCAAGATTTCCAGTTCTGCAAACATATTTTGTACAAGCGTCACAAGTGTACATAAAAATCATCTCCTTAAATATATGTTTAAATTCTAATTTCCAACCATTTTTCAATATCAGCAAAAACTTCATCTCTGTTTATTTCATTATGAAGTTCATGCCTTGCATTTTTATATAAATGACATGTAACATCATCAAATCCAATATTGTTATAGAATTTCTCAAGTTCTATAACTCCTTTTCCAAATTTTCCTACAGGATCCATATCTCCTGCCACTATCATTATGGGAAGCTTTCTTGATATATTTTTAAAAGACTCTTCTGAATAGAGAGAATTTAAAAAATTAAAGAAAGTTGTATAAAAAGTACTACTGTAAGTGAAATCACATAGTTTATCATTACAGTATTTTTTTACTTCTTCAATATCTCTAGAAAGCCATGAATTTTCATTATAATAATATTCAGATCTTGTTTTACTGTTGGAATTTAAGAAAACAAGTTTTTTAATTATATAGGCTCTTCTGTTTCGATAGAGTTTATCTAAAAGATAACTTGCAATTTCTCCAGCTTTCCATAAAAAAGGCTGCTTGTAGCATGAACCACAGAGTATATATCCATCTATTTTAGACCAACAGCTTTTCATATGTTCCTGTGCAATAAAAGATCCCATACTGTGTCCGAATACAAAGAAAGGAGTATCAGGATAATCTTTTTTTAATTTTTCAGTATATGCTGCCTGCTCTTTTATTAATGTAGGAAAATCACTTTGAAATATTCCAAGTTCATCTTTTGCTGTAATATTACTTCCGTGATGCAGATGTTCATGGAGAAAGACAAGATAGCCTCTTTCAGTAAAATATTTAAAGAAATGGGTGTATCTTCCTTCATGTTCACTCATTCCATGAATGACTTGTATGATTCCTTTTATACTTTTTGTCATAAATTTCACCTCTGTAATATCATTATATCTTATAAATTAAGAAAAATGAAATAAAATTACAGGAATAATTTATACTAGGGACTTGTTAAAAATTAGAAAAAATATTATAATTAATATGAATGAAAAAAAATTTGTTAAAAAATAAAAGAATGAATATAAAATTTTGGTATAATTATGTAAATTTAAAATAATTTTAAAGGAGTGATATATAACATGCATGCATTATTAGAAAGTTTTCTAACGGATATTTTTGCAGCCCTTCCAGGACTGGTAATCAGAGGATTGATTCTGATAATTTTATTTATAATTTGGCCTAAGTTTTTGGGAATGCTTTTGACAACTTATAAGAAAACACTTGAAAAGAAAAATGTTGATCCATTACTTGAAAGTTTTACAGTTTCATTATTAAAAACTATTGGATATATTGCTTTATTTTTTGTAGTAGTTAGTGTTATAGGAATAAAAGCTACATCTTTAGTAACTGTTTTAGGTACCGCAGGTATCGCAGTTGGTTTGGCTTTACAAGGAAGTTTATCTAACCTTGCAGGAGGAGTGCTTATTCTTTTCTTCAAGCAGTTTTCAAAGGGAGACTACATTTCTAATAACGGTGGAATAGAAGGTACAGTAGATCAGATACATATTCTTTATACTACTCTTATTACTACAGATAATAAAGTAATTGTAGTTCCAAATGGACAGCTTGCAAACAATGCAATAATAAATTATTCTAGAAAGCCTGAAAGAAGACTGGATATGGTATTTACAGTTTCATATGATACCCCAATAGATAAAACTAAAGAACTGTTAAGACAAATAGCTGAAAATCATCCAGCAGTATTAAAAGATAAGGCAATAACAATAAGAATGGCTAAGCAAAGTGCTAGCTCTTTAGACTATAATTTCAGAGTCTGGGTAAAAAGTTCAGACTACTGGGAAACATTATATGACTTTAACGAAGAGGTAAAAAGAGTATTTGATGAAAATGGTGTTGAAATCCCATATCAGAAAATTGATATATACAATAGAACTGAAAAGTAATATTTATAAAAAATATCTTTTTTTATGTGACAAAATTCTTAAATTTGTGCTATAATAGTCGAAATATATATAAAGTTTTTTGTTGTTAAATTTTGATTTTATAAAGTATAAATATTAAGTTTTTATGAAAAAGGAGAGGGATATGAACGGAAAAATAGTAAAAGAAGCTATTACATTTGATGACGTGCTATTAGTACCAGCAAAATCAGACGTTTTACCACATGAGGTAAGTCTAAAAACTAATCTAACAAAGGATATAGTACTTAATGTACCAGTTCTTAGTGCTGCGATGGATACTGTAACTGAATCAGATTTAGCTATTGCTTTAGCAAGACAAGGAGGGATTGGATTTATTCATAAAAATATGAGTATAGCTGATCAGGCTGCTGAAGTAGACAGAGTAAAGAGAATCGAAAGCGGAATGATAAGAAATCCTGTTACTTTAAAAGAAGATTGTACAGTAGGTTTTGCTGAAGATTTAATGAGAAGATATAAAATATCTGGGCTTCCAGTTATTGAAGATGATGGAAGACTTATAGGGATAGTTACAAATAGAGACATAAAATATCATAAAGATATGGAGCAGCTTGTTGGTGAGATAATGACTAAAGAAAATCTTATCACAGCTTCAGTAGGAACTACTTTAGAACAGGCAAAAGAGGTTCTTCTTTCTAACAGAATAGAAAAACTTCCAATAACAGATGAGGCTGGATACTTAAAAGGACTTATCACAATAAAAGATATAGATAATTTAGTAGAATATCCAAATGCTTGTAAGGATGCTCATGGAACTCTTAGAGTAGGAGCAGCAGTAGGAATTGGAGCAGATACTTTAGAAAGAGTAGAAGCTTTAGTAAGAGCAGGGGTAGATATTATCACTGTTGACTCTGCACATGGACATTCAGCAGGAGTTATTAAAAAAATAAGAGAAATAAGAGAAGCTTTCCCTGAGTTAAACTTAATTGGGGGAAATATAGTAACTGCTGAGGCTGCTTTAGACCTTATAGCTGCTGGAGTAAATGCAGTAAAAGTAGGAATTGGACCAGGATCAATTTGTACAACAAGAGTAGTAGCAGGAGTAGGAGTTCCTCAGCTTACAGCTGTAAATGACGTATACCAAGTATGTAAAGACAGAGGTATAGGAGTAATAGCTGATGGAGGAATAAAACTTTCTGGAGATATTGTAAAAGCATTAGCTGCTGGAGCAGACTGTGTAATGCTTGGAGGACTTCTAGCTGGAACTAAAGAAGCACCAGGAGAAGAGATAATTCTTGAAGGAAGAAGATATAAAATATATGTAGGAATGGGTTCTATCGCAGCAATGAAAAGAGGATCAAAAGACAGATATTTCCAAAATGATGCTCAAAAACTAGTTCCAGAAGGAATTGAAGGACGTATTGCATACAAAGGAAATCTTAAAGATGTTATATTCCAACTTTGCGGAGGAATCAGAGCTGGTATGGGATACTGTGGAACACCTACTATAGAAGATCTTAAAATAAATGGAAGATTTATAAAAATAACAGGAGCAGGTCTAAAAGAAAGCCACCCACATGATATTACTATAACAAAAGAGGCTCCAAACTATTCTAAATAAGGATATGTTTCCTCTTGGGACTGATTTATTTTATTTTTAAGTTTAAGGAGAGGAAAAAGTGAAAAAAGGAAAAAGAATAATTATTTTCTTATCAGCTGTATTGTTATTTAGTTCGCAGGCTTTTGCTGAAGGACTTAGAGAGATAAAAACTCTGGATGAAATCAATAGTGGAACATCATCACTAACAAAAACAGAAGTACCAAGACCTGTATCAAATATAGATAATGAGCTGAAGCCTTTAGAAAAACTAAACACATCTGAAAAAAAAGAAGGAATAACTTCTGAAACAATAACAACAGAGGATACAGTTAAAAGTGAGATAAAATTAACTGATGCACAAAAAGCATTGCAGAAAAGCAATGGAAAAATGCTTGATATTAGTCAAAAAGTCCATGGAAGTGATAAACTTGTATACGCTCAAGGAGAAGATAAACCTTTCACTGGTGAATTTGGACTGTTTATTGGAGATATTATTGAATATAGTGAAGCTTATGTAAATGGAAAATTGAATGGAGATAAGATATGGTATTCTGATGAAGGAAATATCGTTATGACTGAAAGATATGTAGATGAAAAACTTAATGGTGAGCAGAGGTCATACTATTCAGATGGAAGTGTAAAAGCTATTACAAAATATAGAAATAATAGAGTAACTGGAATTGAATTTTATGCTCAAAATGGTAAGCTTCTTCATAAAAGTGATATGAGTGCTGGAACTGGAGAATGGAAATTTTTCTGGGATAATGGAAAAATATTAGAAGAAGGAAAATACAAGAACTGGGTCAAAGATGGTACTTGGAAAAGATATCAAGAAGATGGGACAGTTGATAGTATAGCTATTTATGAAAATGGAAGATTAAAAAGCCAGACTTGGAATTAATAAAAAATATTTAAAGCTGCAAGCAGTGAAAACTGCTTACAGCTTTTTTTTTCTTTGATGATATGATATAATTAAAAGAATTGGAAAGTAAGGAGAAAAGGTATGGATATAAGAGCAGTAGAAAAAAGTAAGAAGTGGGGATATATGTTCTATATCTCATATAATGGAGCAAAATTTCAATCTTTTGACGAGATGAATGAAAAAAAGAGTATAAAAGGAAAATTTAGAGAAGTAATGGAGAAAATAGGTTTCACTTGGGCAAAAGGGGTACAACAGGCAGGAAGAACAGATGCTAAGGTAAGTGCAAATGAAAATATTCTCTATGTCAGCAGTAATTTTAATGGAAATATAAAAAAAATACAGGAAGATTTCAATAAAAATTCTGATACTGATTTAAAAGTTACAATGATAAAGAAAACTTTTCCTAATATTGTGTTTCCAGACATGATAGAAAAGAGAGAATATATATATTCATATCCTGAAAAACTTATTAAAAATACAGAAGAAGAAATAGAAAAACTTTGTAAAGAACTCAGTGGAACATATGATGTAAGCGAGTTTACAGATAAAAAAGGGCTTGAACTCAAAGAACATATAAGAGAAGTAAAGATTACATATGAAAATGGGAAATTAAGATTTCTAGGAAATTCTTTTATGCCTAAGCAGGTAAGAATAATGTCTGGGTATATACTTACAGGAAAAAAAGAGCCTCTTATGGGAAAATACTTAACTCTTGAAAAAGTTTATTTAAAAAATGAAATGAAGAATATTGTTCTTCAGGAAATACCAGATATAGAAGAAGAAAATGTAATAAAAATTGAAAAAACAGCAGATGGAAGTTTGTATATTTTCTATGTTCCTCAAGGAAAAAGAGGGGAATTTATAGGAAAAAATGGTAAAAATATTAAAGAGATGAAGAAAAAATATGGAGATATAGTAGTGAGGGAGATCTAAATGTTGAATAGGCTCAGACAAGGGATCATCTATGTATTTGGAAAATATGATGGGGAAAAAGATGAGACTGTGAAAAAAATTCTTTCAGAAGACGAATTTAAGATTTTTGATACTATGATGGAGTATGACAAAGTTCATTCTTTTAGATTGCTAAATTTTGTTAAAGAGAATGAAATATTAAAAGATGATAAGCTATATTGGAAACTTGCTCTTCTTCATGATAGTGGAAAAGGAAAAACTACATTTTTAAAAAGAATGAAAAAGGTAGTAGTAGGAGATAGAAAACTTGAAGGACATACTGAGAATGCCTATGAAAAATTAAAAAGTATAAATAAAGAATTAGCTCAATTATGTAGAATACACCATGATAAAAGCAATAATATCAAGATGAAAGAGTTTCAAAAATTAGATGATAAGTAAAAAAAGCAGGTAATTTTGCTAAGAAAATGATAAAATAAAATGTAATAATAAAAAAAGTGAGGAAAATATGAGAGTAAATTTAGATAAATATTTATTAAAAGTTGAGAAGCCAGCACAATATTTGGGAAATGAAATAAACAGCATACATAAAGATGATTTTAAAGCAAGAATGTGCCTGTTTTTTCCTGATATATATGAAGTAGGAATGTCTAATCTGGGAATAAGAATATTATATAGCCTTATGAACAGAGTGGAAGGATTTTCTTTAGAAAGAGGATTTTCTCCAATGGAGGATATGGAAAATTTGATGAGGGAAAATGGAATACCAATGTTTTCTCTGGAAAGTAAGACTCCATTGAAAGAATTTGATGTGGTAGGATTTTCATTATCTTATGAGATGTGCTATCCAAATGTATTAAATGCTTTAGATTTAGCAGGGATACCCGTTGAAAGTAAAGATAGAGGAGAGGAATATCCACTGATAATGGCAGGGGGAACTTGTATGATGAATCCTGTTCCTATGGAAAAGTTTCTTGATTTTGTAGTAATAGGAGATGGAGAAGATGTCATGGTGAAAATAGCTGAGGTGCTTACAGCTAACTGTGATAAGAGTAAATTAGAAAAATTAAAATTAATAGAAGGTTTTGATGGAGTATATGTTCCTGTTCTTCATAAAGGAAAGAAAAGAGTAAGAAGAGCTATTGTTGAAGATTTGGATAAAACAGAATTTTATGATGATCAGCTTGTACCATATATAAATATAGTACATGACAGAGCTTCTGTAGAGATACAGAGAGGATGCACAAGAGGATGCAGATTCTGTCAAGCTGGAATTGTGTACAGACCAGTAAGAGAAAGAAGTTTTAAAAATAACTGTGAGCTTATTGAGAAAATGATAAAAAATACTGGATATTCGGAAATATCTCTTTCATCTTTGAGCAGCAGTGATTACAGTAAAATAGATGATCTTATCAAAGGATTAAAAAACAGATATGAAAATAGAAACCTTGGAATTTCACTTCCATCTTTGAGAATGAATCCATACTCTGTCCAAGTGGCAGATGATATCAGCGGAGGAAAAAGAACTGGATTTACTTTTGCTCCAGAAGCTGGGTCACAAAGATTGAGAGATATAATCAACAAAGGTGTAGAAGAAGAAGATGTATTGGCTACTGCTGAAGCTGCTATAAGAGGGGGATGGGAAAATCTAAAATTCTACTTTATGATTGGACTTCCTTTTGAAACAGATGAAGATGTGGCAGAAATATTTGAACTTGCTTCTAAGGTTATAAAGAGATGCAGACCTATAAGTAAAAGAATAAATGTAACAGTAAGCGTTTCAAACTTTGTTCCAAAACCTCATACACCATTCCAATGGTCAGAACAGATGGATATAGAAGAGATGAAAAGAAAACACAGAATATTAAAAGACTTATTTAAAACATCAAAGCATTGTACTTTAAGAATACATGATATGAGAAAATCTTATCTTGAGGGATTCCTTTCAAGAGGAGATGAAAGAACAGGGGATCTAATAGAACTTGCATGGAAAAAAGGAGCAAAACTTGATGACTATAAAGATAATTATGATATCTGGAAATCATCAGCTGATGAATTAGGAATAGATGAGAAAGATTATCTAGGAGGAAGAAATCTAGAAGCTGATCTTCCTTGGGATATGATAGATATAGGAGTAGATAAAAGTTTTCTTTTAAGGGAATATAAAAAAGCAGAAGAAGGAGCTCTGACACCAGATTGCAGAGAAGTATGTTCTGGATGTGGAATGAAAAAAAGATTTCCTAACTGTTTAAAAATAGCCACAGAATAAAAATTACAAATTGGAGGAGAGAAGAAAATGGTAAACTTGAATAATGATTGGGATGAAATACTAAAAGATGAGTTTGAAAAAGAATACTACCAAAAATTGAGAAAATTTCTAATAACAGAATATAAATCTGAAACTATTTATCCAAAGATGGAAAATATATTTTCAGCGTTGAAACTTACAAGCTATAAAGATTGTAAAGTACTAATTTTGGGACAAGATCCTTATCATGGTCCTAATCAGGCACATGGTTTAGCGTTTTCTGTGAACATAGGAATAAAAACTCCTCCATCACTGCAAAATATGTATAAAGAACTAAGAGATGAATTGGGACTGTATGTGCCAAACAATGGATATTTAGTGCCATGGGCAGAACAAGGAATACTTCTTTTAAATACTGCTCTTACAGTGAGAGCAGGAGCAGCAAATTCTCATTCAAAAGTTGGTTGGGAAATATTTACAGATAGTATAATCAAATACTTAAATGATAGAGAAGATCCAGTTATATTTGTTCTATGGGGTGGAAATGCAAGAAAGAAAAAAGCTTTCATAAATACTGATAGACATTATATACTTGAAGCAGCACATCCAAGTCCTCTATCAGCTCATAATGGATTTTTTGGGTGTGGACATTTTAAAAAGATAAATGAAATATTGAGTAGTTTAGGTAAGAAAGAAATCAACTGGCAGATTGAAAACGTATAAATAGAGTGATATTACAGTTTTATCTTTTATTTAAGTTGTATTAAATAAATGTTGTTGTCACAAATATGACACAGATGTCTAATATAATTGTGTAAAAGAGGTTATAAACTGGAGGCTAATTATGAAGTATATTAGTATGTTGATTTTAATATTTTCGATATCTACTCTACGCATATATGCTGATGAAATCATAATTGATGGATGCACTGTTTACTTCAATGAATTAAGCAGTGAGCAGAAAGAAGAAGTGATAGAGCTTAGAGAGGATCTTTTAGTTAAATCGAATGAAATAAAAGATCAATTGAAAAGTATGAGATACAAGATACAGCAGGAAATGAGAAAAGAAACTCCAGACTGGGGCTATATGGATGATCTTAATAAGAGGTTTTTTGCTTTGCAGGGACAGCTTACAAATGAACTTTTAAAATATAAAAGTAAATTAGAAGAGATCACATACAAAAATAATCCAAAACAGAATTCTTTGGTTGTTGAGGATTAGTCTTTTCCTATGAAAATAATAAAATTTATGCTAGAATTATTACAGTATCAAAATTTCTTTTTAAGGAGAATATTAAATGGAAAAATTTCTTAATGGACTGGAATATGAAATTTTAAAAGATGTAGCTAAAGAGGAAGAATATACTGGCATAGAGTATGATTCTAGAAAAATAAAAACTGGAGATATTTTTGTTGCTTTAGAAGGAGCTGTCTCTGATGGACACAATTATATAGAACAGGCAGTAAAAAATGGAGCTAAATGCGTTTTAGTGTCTAAAAAAGTTGAAGCTGCCTTTCCAGTAAAATATATTTGGATCAAGGATCTAAGAAAAAAATTAGGAGTGTTAGCTTCTAATTTTTATAATTGGCCTCAAAAAAAATTAAAGATTATAGGAATAACAGGAACTAACGGAAAAACAACAACAACTTATCTTATAGAGTCTATATTGGGAAGTAATAAGACTGCAAGAATAGGAACTGTAGAATATAAAATAGGAGATGAAGTAATTGAAGCTCCTAATACTACTCCAGAATCTTTGGACATAGTGAAGATGTGCAAGAGATCAGTAGAAAAAGGAATGGAATATCTTGTGATGGAAGTTAGCTCTCATGCTCTTGATCTTGGAAGGGTTGATATGCTTGAATTTGATGTAAGTATGTTTACTAATCTGACTTTAGATCATCTTGATTTTCATAAGACAATGGAAGATTACTTTCAGGCAAAAAGAAAACTTTTTACAATGATGAAAAAAGGCTGTGAAAAAAACTGTGTCATCAATATAGATGATCTATATGGAAAAAGGCTTTCTTCAGAATTTGGAGGAATCTCTTATGGTATGCACAATGAAGGAAGAGTAAGAGGAAGAATAGTAGAGTTTCACGGAGATGGGCAGGAAGTGGAACTTCATATAGATGCTTTTTCAACAAGAACAAAACTTGCTATACTTGGAAGATATAATGTATATAATGTTCTTGGAGCAATATCTATAGCTTTGCTTCTGGGAATTGAAAAAGAAATTGTTCTTGAGAGAATAAAAGAATTAAAAGGAGCACCTGGAAGATATGAACTGGTAAACTGTGGACAGAATTTTACAGTAATAGTAGACTATTCACATACTAGCGATGCTCTTGAAAATATATTAAAAAGTATAAATGAATTGAAAAAAGGAAAAGTAATAACAGTCTTTGGATGTGGTGGAGATAGAGATGCAAGTAAAAGACCTGTTATGGGAGAAATAGCTGAAAGATTGAGCGATATTGCAATAGTGACATCAGACAATCCAAGAACAGAAGACCCTCACAAAATAGTGGAACAAGTACTGGAAGGAATGAAGGGAAAAAATCATATTGTAGAGGAAGATAGAGATCATGCTATATCTAAGGCTGTAGAACTAGCAGAAGAAAAAGATATTATCCTTATAGCTGGAAAAGGGCATGAAACTTATCAAATATTAGGAAGAAAAAAAATACATTTTGATGATAGAGAGATTGCTAGAAGAGAGATAGTAAAAAAGAAAAGAATGAAATAAGGGGGAATCATGCTGGTAAGTGAAGTAAAAAAAGTTAAAATAGGAAAAAATATAGAAATCGGTGGAAATAATAGATTCACTTTGATAGCAGGTCCGTGTGTAATAGAATCTGAAGAATTAGTGATGGAAGTAGCAGGAAAAGTAAAAGAAATATGTGACAGATTAGGAATAAACTATATATTCAAAGCTTCTTTTGATAAAGCTAACAGATCATCTATCCATTCGTATAGAGGACCTGGAATAGAAGAAGGACTTAGAATACTGAAAAAAGTAAAAGATACATATGGGCTTCCAGTGGTAACAGATGTACATGAAGTATGGCAGTGTAAAAAGGCAGCAGAAGTGGTAGACCTTATACAGATACCAGCATTTTTATGCAGACAGACAGATTTGCTCATAGCAGCAGCTGAAACAGGACTTCCTGTAAATGTAAAAAAAGGACAGTTCCTTGCTCCATGGGATATGAAAAATGTAGTAACTAAAATGGAAGAAAGTGGAAATCCTAATGTTATGCTTTGTGAAAGAGGAAGCACTTTTGGATATAATAACATGGTAGTAGATATGAGAGCTTTCATGGAAATGAGAAAATTTGGATACCCAGTGGTATTTGATGTAACTCATGCAGTACAAAAGCCAGGAGGATTGGGAACAGCTACTTCTGGAGACAGAGAGTATGTTTATCCATTAATGAGAGCGGGACTTGCAATAGGTGTAGATGCAATATTTGCAGAGGTACATCCAAATCCAGAAAAAGCTATGTCAGATGGCCCTAATATGCTTTATTTATCTGACCTTGAAGAGATATTGAAAATGGCAGTTAAAATAGATGATCTTGTAAAAGGAAGATAATAGGAGATGACAGGAGAAATGGATATAATCAATTATGCCAAGGAAGTTTTTGATTCAGAGATAGAAGAATTAAAAATAGTAAGAGATAAAATAAACAGAGAAATGATAGATGTAGTTGAAGAAATATTGAAATCAGAAGGAAAAGTAGTAGTAACAGGTATTGGAAAATCAGGGTTGATTGGAAAAAAAATAGCTGCTACACTTGCTTCTACTGGAACACATTCAGTATTTATGAACTCAGCAGAGGGACTTCATGGAGACCTTGGGATGATATCTAAAGAAGATGTAGTTATAGCTATATCAAATAGTGGAAATAGTGATGAAATAGTTGCCATACTTCCGTCTATCAAAAAGATAGGTGCCAAGATAGTTGCAATGACAGGAAACAGAAATTCAAAACTTGGAAGAGAAGCAGACTATATATTAAATATAGGAGTAAAGAGAGAGGGATGCCCTCTTAATCTTGCACCAATGTCTTCTACTACAAGTACTTTGGTGATGGGAGATGCTCTTGCAGCAATTCTTATCAAGAAAAGAGATTTCAAGCCAGAAAATTTTGCATTGTACCATCCAGGTGGAAGTCTGGGAAAAAGACTTTTGATGAAAGTAAGAGATGTAATGCATAAAGACGAGATGATTCCTTTATGTGATAAAGAAAGTGTAATAGATGATGTAATACTTACAATGACTGACAAAAGACTTGGAGCTGTCTGTGTGATGAATGGTGACCTGATGGTAGGAATAATTACAGAGGGAGATATAAGAAGAGCTTTGAAAAGAAGAGAA
The DNA here is from genome assembly GCF_003019675.1 of Fusobacterium ulcerans. Lineage (NCBI taxonomy): Bacteria > Fusobacteriati > Fusobacteriota > Fusobacteriia > Fusobacteriales > Fusobacteriaceae > Fusobacterium > Fusobacterium ulcerans. The sequence continues at coordinate 1,658,094 of NZ_CP028105.1, forward strand.
GAATTTTTTGGATTTAAAGCAAAAGATATTATGACTAGAAACTTTACTAAGGTAGATAGTGATAGTATGGCAATAGATGCTTTGGAACTTATGGAAAACAGAGAGAGTCAAATATCAGTTCTTCCTGTATTTGACAAGGATAAATTGGTAGGAATGGTAAGAGTACATGACCTTCTAAATGTTGTTGGAAGATAATTGGAAAATAGTTGACATGGGAAGTAAATTTTTATATAATCATAGATATACACAAAAATTAAATTTTTAAGGAGTGATAATAATGATAACTAAAGATATGAATATCCTTGAAGCAGTTCAACAATATCCTGTATTAGCTGATGTATTCAGAAAACATGGACTAGGATGTGTAGGATGTATGATAGCTGCTGGAGAAACTCTAGGAGAAGGAATTACTGCTCATGGATTAGATGCAGATGCTATAATAGCTGAAGCTAATGAATTAGTAGCAGCACAAAAATAATTACATAAGAAATTATTAAAAAGACAAGGCAGATTTTTATATAATCTGCCTTGTTTAGTATCTATGAGCCACTATTTGAAAAATATATTATTGACAAATAAGAAATCATATGATATTATAATTAATGCGTGGAAGGTTATCCTAATTGGTAAGGAACCGGTCTTGAAAACCGGCGTCGCAAGACTTCAGAGTTCGAATCTCTGATCTTCCGCCAGATATGATGGTGAAGTGGCAGAGTGGCCTAATGCACTCCCCTGCTAAGGGAGAGTACCTATAAACGGTACCGAGAGTTCAAATCTCTCCTTCACCGCCATTTGTAAATTCAGGTAGGCAACTACCTTTTTTTTATATAAATCCTGTGCATCCATAGCTCAATTGGATAGAGCGTCTGACTACGGATCAGAAGGTTAGGGGTTCGACTCCTCTTGGGTGCGCCATTTAAAAATAATAATAAGACTGTAGCCTAAAGGATTACAGCCTTTTTTATTTAAAAAAACTGTATTAAGAAAGAGATATATAGATACTGATTATGAAATAGAAGTATAAAAAATAAAAAAAATTAAAAAATAAAAAAGGAAAGTACATGGTATTAGCAGTATATGTATAATAGATACATAAAAAAAATACGATAATATAGGTAATTTACCTATTTAAACTAAAATAATAACTAGGAGGAAATGGTATGAAAAAATATGAATGTAAAGTATGTGGATATATTTATGATCCAGTTGAGGGAGATCCAGATGGAGGAATAGCTGCTGGAACAGCTTTTGAAGATATTCCTGATGATTGGGTATGTCCTTTATGTGGAGTAGGAAAAGACGATTTCGAAGCAATCTAATAAAAAATTAAAAGATAGAAGACAGGATAATTACATCCTGTCTTTTTGTTTTTAAGGAATAAAAGACAATAGTCAGCAACCTAAGCTAAACAACTTTTAAAATAAAAGCAACTGTTGATATATAGAAGAGAGTAAAATTTTATGCTAGAATAATAAAAAACAGCATAAGGGGGAAGAATGAAGTACAAAAGCAGTTTTTTTATAATGGTATATAATTTTATCTGGACTATACTAGGGTGTGTGGGGATAATATTTTTTATAACATATGTACTGTCAAATTTTGTATATATAAGATTTTCTTATTTATATCCAATAGGGATAGTAGTTTTAATAATTTGCAGTATTTATTCTATAGTAACAGGATATATTACTGTAGACATAGGAGAAAAGGAAGTCAGCATAAAAAGTCTGATATCTACAAAAGAAAAACTAGAATTTGACAGATACCTTTTTTCGTCAAGAGTATGTACTCATTCTGTGAATTTTATACCAACACAGAAAGAGAGATTTTTAATTATATTTGATGGAAGCGTTGAAAGAGAGATAAAGCTTTCAAACTTTTCTAAAAAATCATTTGATAAGGTATTGTCTGTTTTAAATAAAAGAACATTGGATAAAGAAGAGATAAAAGAAACACTGAAAAAAGAGATATTCACTATTCCAAAGGAAGATATTTTAGAAGAGCATATGAGATTACTGAAAAAATATATAATAATAGCAACAGGAGCAGCTATAGTTTTAAGCAGTGGACTTTATTTCTTGATTAAAAAAAATTCTGATGGAAGAGAATTAACTTCGTTTTTTGGAATGATGGTTTTATTCAATATTTTAATGTTTGGAATACCTGGGATAGCTATATTTTGTGAATATATAAGGAAGGGAAATGAAACTCCTGAAAGGATACACGTAGATATAGACAGTATTAATATTGATGGAAAAGTTTATAATATGAGAGAGATAAAAAAGATAGTTGCTACTCCAGCCTCATATGAAGAGGGGCTGATTGGAAAAAATTTTAGGAAAATAATCATTCATACAAACAGAAATAAAAAAATACTGCATTTAGGTGCAAGGGCAGTTGCTGGAATAAATAAAATAGTTTATGAAGAATATAATGAATTATGTAATATTATAGAAAAATCAGCTGCAATGAATGATGTAGATTTTATATACGATCTCTAAAAAATATTTATATAGAAAAAGGATATGTTTCTGGACAACAGAATAATTCTATAAAGTAAAATTTTTTATAAAATGTTTTTTAGGAGGAGTATTTATGGCAGAGGATAAAGATAAAAAGGGAATGATAGTTTTTACAAAATTCAGTCCTTATACAGTTGTGGATACTAAAATAGAAAATTACAAAGGGGAAGAATACGAAACACCAAGAACAGTTTCATTGTGCAGATGTGGACATTCTAAAAATAAACCTTTCTGTGATGGTACTCATGCAAGAGGAGTAGAGTTTAATAATGAGAGAGAAGAAGAAAAAACTAGAGGAATAAAAGGGTATAATGGAGAAAAAATAGTAGTATATTTTGACAAATATATATGTAAGCATGCTGCTAAATGTGTAAAGGGCTATCCAGAAGTATTCAACCCAGATAAAATTCCTTGGATAGAAATGAAAAATGCAACAGATATTGAGAAATTGATAAAAGTAATAAAAAGCTGTCCATCAGGGGCTCTTTCATATCAATTAGAAGGTGGAGAAAGAGAAACAATATATCATGATGTAGAAAAAATAACTATTGAAAAAAATGGTTCTATAAATATCACTGGTGGAGTAAAAGTAATAGATGATAATAGCTCAGAAGAGATATTAGACAGTAAGGAGCACTATTCACTATGTAGATGTGGCCATTCAAAGCATAAGCCTTTCTGTGATGGAACTCATAAACATATAAACTTTAATGACGAAGAATAAAATTTATATATATAAATATATGCAATGGGACATTGATTTATTTTTTTCAAAAGAGCATCACATTTCTATAGAAAAAATAAAAAAATTTTTTTAATAAAAAAGAATAAAAGTAAAAAAATCCTCAGTATAAATTTACTGGGGATTTTTGTATTTAAGGGGTATCTGAAGTGGACACTTTTACATACAAATGCGAACTTTATAAATGTGCTTTAAAGTTTGCATAACTACCTCAAAATCTATATTAATCATGATTGTATGATTGTTTGTATTTGTTAAAATCATGAATAAATATTTTAGAGAGGGGAAAGATGATTGAAAAGATTATGAAGGCTGTAAAAAGCGGGAACAAAAAAAGAGGGAGAAATATAACCATTGGAATTACAATTGGATTAATTCTAATGGGAGAAATGGGGTATTCAGGTCTTTAGAGAAAAGAGCAATGTATGACAAAGAAATAAAAGTGAATCACTAGAAAGAACTATTTGTTACAATCAGATAGTTCTTTTTTTATTTGTTTTATTTTTCTATATAAAAAATGATTTCTATTACTCTCATAACTTAAATAGAAACTAGAATATGTAAGAATTTATTAATACAATTACAGACAAGATAAAGAAATTTTATATTAATGGAAATGTATATTTAGATTTTTCTAATCAAAGTTAAAATGTAATAATTGACATTTTTTTTGCAATTTTCAAATTTATTAAATTAATTTGTTGTCTAAATAGGTAAAAAATGAATATTAAAATGAAAATATATAGTTATAAAAGATTTTTTTAAAAATAAAAATATATAAATAAAGTTTATTTATAACTTTTGGAAAGTTTTATGTAGTTAGAAAATATAAGATAAAGAATATGTAGATTTCCTTAATATATACTTTATAGTTAGATAGATTATAATATAAAAATAATGTTTTAAAATAAATATAATATTATAAAAAGTATTAAAATTTAAATGAAAAATAAAAAATAATATATAAAATTTATTTTTTGATATATAAAAATACGTGCCTATAAATTGAAAAAATAATAACTGTAATTTTTCATAAAAGAAAATAAGTGTGTAATTTTTATTTATATCTTTATTTTTTTATTGTATGTACATAATATTTTATGATATAATCTCGATGTTAATTTGAAATATTGCAACTAATAATGTAAGTATAATGTTTATTTTTGAATATTATAAAAAAATTAAAATTAAATAATGATATTATAATTAAAATATTATAGAAGATTATTAGTACTTTTATTGTTGAAGGAGATGAAGGAAAATGAAAAGGTTTATTATTGGATTTATTTTTTTAACTTTTTTAACTACAGTCCTTTATTCACAGGAAATAAGTGAAAAAGAAGGAATAAAAGTTCTTAAACAGATAAGAAAAGAAATTCAAAAAGAAGAAAGACAAAAAGAAAAAGCAACTAAAGAAGCAGAAAAAACAGAAAGAAAAAAAGGAAAGAAAATAATTAAAGAGATTGAAAGAGATATGAATGAATCTCTTGAAGAAAAAGTCTTCAGAAGTAAAAATATTCCAGAAGCAAGAATAGCAGCAGCAGAGGAAGCTTTCAAAACAGGAAGAGAAAGAATGGCATTTTTAAGAGAAGAAGAGAAAGAAATATTAAACTTGGAAAAATCTTTAGGAATTGTAACTAATGAAAATAGAGATTTTTTGGGAGATAAATTTGATAAAGTATATGAAAAGTTTAAAGAAAATAATAATGAAATTGAAATTCTTTTAATGGAAAATAGAAAACTTAATGAATATTTGGATAGATTGAATAAGATGGAAGAAAAAGTAAAGGAAAGAAATTAGGAGGAAAAAATTTATGAAAAAGGATGATATTGAAAAATCTCTAAAGAGATTTTTAAAAAGAAAAGTAAGTTATTCAACATCAATATTAATTGCTTTTATAATAACAGGAGGAATATCTTTAGGTGCAGGAATAACAACAGAGGAAATAAATGAAAATAAAAAGGATCTTTTAACTAAGATACAAATAGAAAAAGAAGAGATAAAGAAAAAAATTATAGAGAATGAAAAGCTTATAAATAGTTATAATTCAGAGTTTATAGAACTTTTAAGAAAAGGGAATTTTTATTCAAAGGGATTGTTCCCGAGTACACAAATATTTTTTCCCATTACTTATGAACATAATGGCAAAGGAAAAAATAGAACAGAGAAAGAGTTTAAAGAAACTATAGAAGCAGCAGAAAAATTTTATTCTAAAAATACAACTTTAAATAAATTAGAATTTGGAAATGGATTTATTGTCAATACAGAAGTGTTTAAAGAAACAATTGATGTAGGAGCAAATATTAAACCTATTGAGCCTAAACTCCCATCAATTAATCCAAATATATCAATAAATATTTTAAGCCCGACAGTAAATTTGGGAATATTGCCAGAAACAATTTCCCCTACAATTACAAAAATACCAGAAGTAAAAGTCCCGAAAGTAGAGATTCCTTCAGCACCAACAGCATTATCTATTTCTATATCTCTAACTCAAAATAATCAAATAGCGATAACAGCCCCAACTATAGAAATTCCAACTTTAATAACACCAACTGTTAATATAAAGCCTGTAATAGTTGATGTAGCGTTAAATGTAAAGACCCCTAATTCTATAATTACAACAAACCCTAAAGAACCAGAAAGGGTTTTAAATATAGTGGAACCAGATGCGAAACCATTTTCAGATTTTTCATGGGGATGGTTAGGGCCAAGTGCTCCCACTGCTAATACAGATGAAAATAGTGATAGCCAGTATGCATTAGGGGACAATATTGATGTTACAAGTGGAACATTTTGGTCAGGGGTTAAACCTGATAATAGTGGAACAATATTTAATGGTGCAGGATATACAGGAGCTAAACAGGCCACAGCCGCAGCAGGGTTTGATGGATCAAGAAATTATAGCAGTAGACATTTAAGTATAATTAATTCGTATCATGGAAGATGGACTGGTAAGGCTGGAAATACAATAACTGGAGGAGTTTTTTATGTAGCAGGGGATGTTAATGGAATATCATACAGTCCTTATGCTAAAGGAACAGAAGCTTTTCATTTAGTAGGAGATGTTCATCTGGAAAATGTGACTGCTAATTTATATGGAATGGCTGCTTTTATAAATGCTGAAGCTTTTAGAGGTGGGCAAACTACAATGAAAAATGTAACAATAAATGTATTGAGAGATGAAAATACAGTTTTTCATTTGAAAGGAAGCAGGCCAGGTCAAGAAGATGCAAGTTTTGTTGGGAGTGAATATGCTACAAAATTTGCAGGGAATGCTAATATTACTGTTGATACTAAAAAAAATAGTATTTATGCAGTAAGAAATTTTGCTGGTGGATTAAAAATAGAAAATACAGGAAATGTTGTATTTAATGGAGCTTCTAATATAGGATTTTCATTTCTTACATGGGTTCCTGATAAATCTAAATATATTGGAAAAACAGGTGCAGGAACATTAGGGGAAGGATCGATAGAAGCCTATGTTCCTTATGTTAAACTAACTTCTTCAGCACCTATGGGAATGTATGGAGATGAAAATGTTGGAATATTTTTTAATAAAAAAATATCAGCATATGATGTAGGAATTCATCAAGGATATTTTGAGTTGTACTTCGATATTGGAACAAAGCTAAATTCAAATGGAGGTACTGTCCAAAAAGAATCAGGGCAACTTGGAAAAGATGGATATACACCTACAACTGTTGATGGAAATGTTGGAGTATATGCTATTTCTGGGCAAAGAGTAGGAGTTAATGTTACTAAATTAGCGCCTCAAAAAACCTATTTTCAGAATGATCCTATTCATAATTTGATAATGGATCAATTTGATATAAAATTTGGAAAATACTCTAAAAATGGGTTTATGTTTCTTGCTAAAAACGGAACTGTTATAGAAATAGAAGGAGTAAAGACCACTGATTTTTCTGATGGAGTAAACGGGACAAATACATTAGAAGCTGATGCTGGATTAGGAACTATTATTGCTTATGCAGAAGGAAAATGGACAGCTGCTGAAACTGGATTAGCATCATTAACTGGGAGTAATCTTGAAAATAAATCAACAGAAATAATAGTAAATAAAAAGCTTAATATGATGAGCAAAGAAGGAATAGCATTTTTTGCAAAAAATGATGGAAAAGTTACTGTAAAAAAAGATGCAGAAGGATATGGGTATGGGTCCATAATAGGTTATGCAGATAATGGTAGTATAGATGTTAATGCAAATATAGTAGCTGTAGATAATGGAGTGGCTAGCGAAGATAAAAAATATAATAACATTGGAGGATATGCTATTGCCAATGGAACTATTACAGTAACAGGAAATGCAGAAATAAATGGATTAGGAGCTTTTACAAATGGAATAAATGCCAAAGTTCTATTAAAGGGAACAAATAATATCATAAGAACTGGTGTTGATGGAGGACTTGCTAGTCTTAAAGGTGGGTATATAGAATTTGGTGGTGGAATCATTGAACATAAAGATATTAAAGTAGGGGATCACAATCAGAAACTTCCTTTCTTTGCAGATGATACTTCAAAGATAAATTTTACAGGAACAACAGAAATAAAAATGTATGATGGAGCTGTATTTACTGGAAATAGTAATGATTATGCAAATGCAGTAGGAACTTCAGCAAAATATAATGGTATGGGTAATGTAACAATAAGTTTGCAAAAAAATGGGATTAATTTAGGTGTATTTAAAAATCAAAATATAATCTGGAACGGAGAAGCAGGCTATCTGGCATCTTTAGCATCAGTTCCTAAAGTTGCATCTATTTTAGATAATGGTTATTGGTATAATAGCTACCTTGAAGGTGGAACAATGACAATAGCTACAAATGTGAATATGGATAATGGTTCATCAGAAAATATTAAGGGAACAGATGTATTTAGTGATATTGTGATGGAAAGAGAAAAAGTAACCATTAATCCTGGAGTTCAAATAATTTCTGATAAAGGAAGAGGACTGGTATTAGGATCAAATGTGGTTGCTAATACTAATGGGAAAAATGATGCTTCTGGTTATACAAATAATGGTGAAATAAAAATAAAAGGTGGAAATGAAGCAGGAGTACATGTAAGTTATGGACATATAAAAAATAATAATTTTATAGAAACAGATGGGGGAATTGGAGCATTAGGAGTAAATGGAAGTAGAATAGAAAATACAAATACTGGAAAAATTAATATTGGAACTTCTGATACTGTAAATGGAGTGGGGATAGTAGGACTAGCAACAAAAATAAAAGGTGATGGAACACCAGATACTCCTGAATCTTATGGAACAGATGCTGGAGATGCAGTTACTAAAGTTTTAGAAATCTATAATAGAGGAAGTATTGTCGTAAAAGGAAAATCAGGAGTAGGTATTTATGCTGAAAATAATGGGGCTTCTGTAGAAAAAGAAAGAACTTTTGTTGAAAATACAGGATCTATAATAGTGGGAGATTCAACTATCTCAAATGCGGCTGTAGGAATCTATGGAGATAAAACTACAATTTCAAATCAAGGAAATATAACAGTAGGAGATGAAGGAGTAGGAATCTATGCTAAAAATGGAACTGAGGTTACTAATCTTGGAACTTTAAATCTTGGAACAGATGGAATAGGAATAGTAATAGATGGAACATCAACTATTACAGCTAACAGTGTTACTTTATCTAGTACAGAAGCAGATATTAATGGAAAAACAGGTATTTTCTATAAGGGATCAGCAGCTGGAACTGATAGTAAAAATATAAATTTAAATATAAATGCTTCAGACTTTGTAAAAGGAACAACAATCTATGCAGAAAATATGAATATTACTTCTTCTGGAGATTTAAATATAGGAAAAGAAGGAATAGGTATTTTTGTAAAAGGAAGTTCATCTAATATAGGAACAAACTCAGGAACTATCAATCTTACATCTGGAAAAACAGGTGCAGTAGGTATGTACACAAAAACTGCTAATATTCTTAATAATACAGGTGGAATCATAAATGTAAATGATTCCTCTCAAATAGGAATGTATGCAGAAGGAAATAATAACTCTGCTGTAAATACAGGAGTAATTAATTTGAAGGTAGATGGTTCTACTGGTATTTATGTAAAATCTGGTGCAGTAGCTGAACTTGGTACTGGAAATGATATAGAATTTGATGGAGAATCAAGTGTAGGAGTTTTTGCAGAAAATGCAAGAGTGAACTTCGGAAGTAATCTAACTTTTAGAAATGATAATACAAATAAAAATATATATGTATATGGAAAAGATTCTACTGTAGAAATAGGAGCAGGGATAACAGTAACAGTAGATGGAGCAACTACTCCAACTATATCAGGAACAGAAGGGAATAAAACAGTTGGAATATATATTGAAAATACTGGTACTGGAAGTACATTTAATGGTACAGGAAATCTTGAGGTTTTAAATGGTGCAGCAGGAATTTACTCTAAAAGAAATAATACTTTAAATGTAAATGTAACAGCAACTGGAGATAAAACTACAGGAGTGTCTATTGATGGAGCGTCAACTGTATCAGGAACTGTAGCAGCTAAAACTGATGCAATAGGAGTATATGGAAGCGGAGGAACTGTAACGATAGGTACAATGGGACTTATTCTTAATACAAACTCTGGAAAAGGAACAGGAATGTATCTTGTTGATGGTGCTTATGCAGCTGGAGGATTAATTACTGTAAACAATACATCAGGGACTGAAAATATAGGAGTATACTACAGTAAGGGGACTGGTTCAGGAACTATAACAAACAGTGCTGATATTAAACTTACAGGAACTAAAAGTATAGGGATATACACAGCTGATGGAATAAATCTTGTTAATACTAAAAATATAGAATCTAGTACTTCAAATAATATAGCTTCATATGTAGATGAAAATTCAATTCTAGCTTCAACTGGAAATATAACTATGTCTGGATTAGATAATATAGGAATATATGTTGGTGAAGGAAAAGGAGTAAATGGAGGAGTTATTGATGTAAGTGGAGCAACAGGAACATCATCAGCAGGAATGGTAGCTAAGACTGATGCAACAGGAGATGCAGCTTCAATAGAAAATACAGGAGAAATAAAAGCAGGGGCTAATCTTGGAATGTATATAGCAGGAAGCGGAACAAGTTCTGGAAAGAATACAGGAAGTATAACAGTTTCTGGAACAGGTACAGGAGTATATGTAGATGGTTCAGGAAACAGCTTTAATGGAGCTGGAGGAAGTATCACATCAGATGCAGTTGGAATCTATCTGAAAGATACAACAGCTGGAACTATAACTAATACAGGTACTTTAAATATAGCTTCAGGAGGAGTCGGAGTATTTGGAGAAAATGCAAATATTGATTTTACAGTAAATGTTTCTGAAGCAGGAGCAGTAGGAGTTGCAGCAGCAGGAACTTCAGTAATATCAGGAAATATTAAAACAGGACAGGGCTCTGTTGGAGCATTCCTTCTCAATGATACAGTAACATTTAATGGAGCAGTTATAGAAACAGGAGTAAGCATTCCAGAATCACATTTAGGAGCAGGAAATGAAGAAACTTCAATAGGAATTCTTTTAAATGCTGCTGGAACTTATTCATTGAGTGATGTAAGTGTAAATGCTAAAAATGGAGTAGGAATATATTTAGAAGATAGTACAAAGTCTGGTTCAGGAGTAAAAGTTCTTAAACATAATGGAGTTGTAACTACTGAAGATGGAGTAGGTATTTATGTAAATAAAGGAAATAGTCTTACAACAGAAAATTCAACTATAAATATTAATAAAGGAACAGGAATATATGTAAATGGTGGAACTGCTAATCTTGGAATAACAGGAAATCTTTCTTTTAATTTCTTAGCTAATGGTGGAATAGGAGTATTCAATAACGGAGGAATTCTTAACTTTGGAAATAATATAACTGTAACAGGGTCAGGAACACTTACAGCAAGTGCAAATGGAAGTCTTAACTCTACAGGAAACTTAAACATAGGAGAAGGTGCTACTGGAATGCTTGGAACATATGATTCAGCAATGACAGGAGCCCAAAGCATAATAAATACAGGTGGAACAATAACAATTGTATCAGGGGGAATAGGTCTTGCAGCAGTAAAAGGAACAACTAATCCTGCATTTCCAGTAACAATAAACAATACTGGAACTATCAATGCATCTGGGGTGTCAATTGCAAGTACTCCATCAATAGGAATCTATACAGATATTGCAGATGTAGTAAATACAGGAAGTATTAATGTAGGAAGCAATGGAATAGGGATATACTCAGCTAATAATGGAATACTTACTTCTGTACAAAATAATAATATGACTATGACAGGAACAGATGGAATAGGAGTATATATTAAAGGCTCTACTGCTGGACTTGCTGTAAACAATATAACTTCGACAGGTTCAAGAAATACAGGAGTGGTTCTTGAAGGAACAGCAGGAAATATTAATATAGGAACAGTTATTTTAGGAAATGAAAGTGTAGGAACATTTGTAACAGGAACAGCAACTTCAACAATAGATGGAACAATAACAGTAGGAAATGGAAGTACATCTAAGAGTGCAATAGGAGTAGTAACACAAAATGGAGCTAATATGACTCTTGCAGGAACAGCTGTAATTACTACAGGTGCTAAAGGTATAGGAGTATATGCCCAAGGAGCAGGAACAACTATAACAGTTTCAAATACTGCTAATATTACAGTTGGTACAGAAGGAATATATATGTATTCTAAGGATGCTACATTGAATTTTAGTGGAAATATTACAGCTAATGATCAAATAGGAATAGTAGCTGAGGGTGGAACTATTAATGCTATGGGAGCCTCAACAATAACAGTTCAAAATGGCGGTATAGGAGCATATGTAAAAGGAGCTGCTCCAGTATTTGGAACAACAACAATAACAGTACAGACAGGAACATCATCTAAATATTCTATGGGAGTTTATTATGATGGAGTAGCAGCACTTGGAACTGCTCCAGTAATAACTCAGACAGGAAACTATACTATTGGTATGGTATTAAACAACTCAACAGGAACAACAGCTGGAGGAATTTCTATTGGAGGTTTAGGGACAGCGGATCAAGTAGGTATAATGGCTAAAGGGAACTCTAATCTTACTGTAGCAGGTACTGTGTCTATAAATAGAGGAGATAATAATATTGGGGTATATGGAGAAGACAGTATAATTGCAGTAAATGGAAATGTAACAGTTGAAGACTCTTCATCAGGTATAAATAAATCAACATCATCAATAGGAGTTTCTTTAAATAGAGGTTCATATATAGGAAGTGGAAATATTACGGCAGGAGATTACAGTATAGGTGTTTTTGGAAAAGAAATGATAGCCGGAAGTGTGATTACTCAAGGAACTGGAGCCCAAACAATGACTGTTGGAAAAGAGGGGCTGGGAATCTATGGTGAAGGAACTGGAGGAACTATATCTGCTAATATGTCAAATATTACAGTCGGAACAGATAATGCAATAGGAGTATACGCTATTGGAATGAACTCAATGGTAAAAGGAAATATGAGTATTGGCACAAATACAAGTATTGGTATTGCTAGTGAAGGTAATGGAAATGTGACATATACAGGAGCTATGACAATAGCAAATAAAGTTTCAACAGCATCAGTAGGAATTTATAAAACCAATGGAATAGGAACAATTTCAACATCAGCAGGAAATTGGTCTGTAGGAGACAGTGGATATGGAATCTTCCTAAATCAAAGTGCAGGTCAATCAGCTGCAATAAATAACAATGCTGATATGAATCTTGGAATGTCATCAGTAGGAATTTATTCAAATGGAAATAATACAGTAACAAATACTGGAAATATAATTGTAGGAGCTACTGATTTAGGACCTTCATCAAACCACAATAAAGCTGATGAGCATTTAAATTCTATAGGAATATATTTATTGGGAGGAACAACAGCAACAAGTTCTGGAACGATAACTGTAAACCATGATCACTCAGTAGGAGTATATGGAGAAGGAACAGAAACAAGATTCACAAATACAGGAACTATCAATGTAGATAATGGAGCAGTAGGAATACTTGTAAGAGATGGGGCAGTAGCTGTAAATGCTGTAGGAGGTAACATTAATCTTGGAGGAAGCCTTGCTGCATGTGGAGCAACAACGGTAGGTATGGCAGCTTATTTAGGAGCAAGAATAGAAAATGCTGGAACAATAACTGTCAATGAAGGTGTTGGAATGCTTGTAGGAAACGGAGCAACATTTGCTAATACAGGAACTATTATAGTAAATAATGGAATAGGAATAGAAGGAATTGGAAATACAGTAAATGCTGGACATATTATAGTAAATGGTGGTGTAGCAACAGAAGCAGGAAGTTTGGCTACAGCCCAAATAGGAGCTGTGGAAATTAAACCAGATGGGACTATCAAAATCAATGGAAATTACACTTCAATTGGAGGAACTCTTTCTACAGGAGGAAATATAATAGTAGATGGAGCATATGTAGATGTAACAACTGGAACACCTTTATTTAATGCAAATAGTGTAAGCGGGGAAGTAAATATACTTCCAAATTTTGCACTAACAGGCAATGGAATTTCTTATGAAATAGAAGGTTTTGTAAATACAGCAATGGAAACAATAACAGGAACTAAACTTACTCCTGTAACATCACCTTTATTTATTGCTAAAGTTACAGATAAAGGGAACCTTATTATTGTAAAAAGACCATATGCGGATATTACAATAGGAAAGCAGTTTGATACGTTAGATAAAGGGCTGGATAATATTCTAACTAACAGCAATGGAATAGGTAGAGATGCAGATATATTAAAAAATTTAAATGTATATCTTAATAAGTTTAGTGGAGACCAATTTGGAGAGGAGGCTTCTAGAAAATTAGCAGAGTTTAGGGGAGATATCTATGCAACTATTCAAGAAAGAATGCAGGATATTAATAGAGCGTTTGACAACTCTTTCTATGAACTGGAATCATCATATAATTTAACTAAAGACAGCAGTAAATACAGTGTTATCTATACTGATGGAAACTACAAAGATTCTACTTTAGGAATAGATGACTACGATTACAAAGTAATGGGACTTCTGTATATGAAGGAAAAAGAAGGAACAGAATATGGAAGCAAATATGGATATACATTAGGATTTGCAGGATCTAAGTTTGACTTTGATGATGGCGGATCAAAAGAGGATGTATACTCATTAAGAGTAGGAGCACATAGAGTTAAAAATCTGAGTGATGAATATAAAGTATCATGGCTGTCAAGAATAGAACTTGGATATAACAGACATATTGCTAAGAGAAAACTTAACCTTCAAGAAACATTTGAAAATAAGGGAGAGTACAATACTTACTCTGTAGCACTTGACAACAGACTTACAAAGGTTATCTATACAGATCTGTCTAGACAGTTGGATGTATATGCTGATTTAGACTTAGAGTATGGAAAAATAGATGACTTTAAAGAAAGCGCTGGAAGCAAAGGCGGACTTGAAGTGCAGATTAAAGATAATGATTATCTAAGCGCACAGGCAGGAGCTGGAGTGAAGGCATCTCAAAGAATCTATGCAGGAAATGATATCTCAGTAAAAGTAACAGCAGATGTAAAATATGCATATGAATTTGGAGACAACTATGATGGAAACAAAGCAAGACTTAAAAATGGAGAGGAAGGATATTACAGCCTGATCACTCCAGAAGAAAGAGAAGGAAAACTAACAGGAAAAATTGGACTTACAGTAGAAAAAGCCAACCACATGGGAGTAACATTTGAAGTAGAAGCAGCAGATGAAAGCAATAAAGAAGATTCATCAATCAAATATGGAGTAAGATTCAATTACAAATTTTAATTAAATTGATTATTAAAATATTAGACTGCCTTTGAATGAGGGTAGTCTAATATTTTCAAAAGAAATTAAAAGGAAGAAAAAATAATGGATAAATTTAAAAATTATTTAAAAAGCTTTTTCTTATTTTGGATTATTGTAACACTGTCTATAGGAAGTTATCACTATTGGAAAGTAAATGGAAGATATCATAAACCAGAATGGTATCGAAATTATGAAATTCTAGAATTAAATGGAAGAAAATATGCAATAATAAATTATGATAAAAAAAGTGATAAGTTTTTAATAGTAGAAGCAATAATTCAGGATAATGAATTAATATTGGACATGAAAAAAAGAGTTTTCAGTGATTTGATAAATGTTCCAATATGTCATAAAAAATTTAAAGCAGTAAAGGCCATAAAATAACCTTGAGCTAATTTGGAAGATGGGAAATATGAGTGAAAAGATTAAAAGAATAGGAGGATCTTTTAGAAGCAGGAATAAAAATAAGATTATTTTAGGTATAAGAATCACTGATGAAGAATTTAAAATCATTTAAAAAGAGCTTAGAAAATTAAAAAATAAATTTAAAATAAATAGAGAATCATTAAAAGATAAAAATGTAGTAGAGATACAGAAAACTTTATTTAATCAAAAACTTAGAGAAAAAAAGTAATAAATGAAGTAGTTAAAAATTATGAGATAAATAATGTAGTGAAAGAATATATACCATTAAAAGAAAAAATAGAGGTGGAGTTATGAGAAAAATCCTAATAGGATGCTTTTTAATAATAACAGCAGCATCATATTCATCAACAGATGTATTTTCAACATTAAAACAACTTGAAGCTAATTTTCATCAACTAGAGGTTAAAGAAGGAACTGTGGATAATCAAAGGGAAGTAGCAATAGATAAAGCACTAATATCTTCAAGAGAAAAATATCAGGAGCTATTAGCAATAGAAAAATATATAACTGAAGTGGAACCATATAGATATTATCAAGAAGACTATAAAGAATTATTAAAAAAATGTAAAGAAGAAAAACAAAAAATAAAGAGGGAAATTGAAGAAAAAGAAGAAATAATAAATATTTATCAGGCAATTATGTAAAGGAAGGATATGGAAGGAAGAAAAGAAAAAAAGAAAAAATTACAAAAATATCGTTTATATGGATGTCATTTTATCAAAGAAGAATATATTTTTATACAAAAGAAAATAAAAAAATTAAGTCATATTAATGGTCAAAAAAGGAATAATACTCAAATATTAATAGAGTTATTTAAACTTGCATTAAGAGATGAAAATGAAATGAAAGGATAGAAATCATGAAAGAAACAGAATTTATAAGAGAATATAAAAGAGTTAGGGAATTAAAAAATTTGAAGATAGCTAAAGAAAGAGTAGAGATTTTTTGGGAAACATTATTAGATATTTTAAAAGAAGAAAAAAAAGTTATTTTTAAAGGCTGGGGAAGCTTTGAAGTAAAAGAAAGGAAAGCAAAGATATTTAATAATCCAAAAACAAAGAAAGCAGAAAGAATACCAGCATGTAAGAAAATAATATTTAAGCAGGGAAAACTTCTTAAGAAAAGATTTAATATAATAGAGGAAGAATAAAATTTTTTTATTCAAAAAGTCCATGGAGGAACTTGTATATACCCAGTTTAAAATTTCCTATAGTGAGTATGTAGTAAAAATAAGGTTATAAAGAAGCAAAATTATGTGATGAATGTTGTAAAAATAAATTTTTATATTTAATTGGAAAAATAGAAAACTTTATTAGAAAACAAACATTTATAGCAAATAATACTTTAAATTAGGTTAAATGAATTAATTCCCATTAAATATGAAAATATATAAGGATTTTACTAGAATAATTATAAAATGAAATATCTCTATAAAAGAAAAAAACAGAGAAGAAAGACATAAAGCAGTGTATGAAATTTTAGGGTTAAAAAGGTTAAATATAAATAATATGGAAATGTGGGTAGGGGAAGATTCTATGGAAAAGCATATAAAAAATTACATTATAAAAGAATCTTTTTATTCCAATGAGATTATTTTCAGAAAAGAAATATATAATGAAGAAACAAAAGAAGAAATTAGTCAATATTTTTCTAAAATAGGAGAATTTATTGTAGAAATAAAAAATAATAGAAAGATCTATTTAGAAAAATGAGAGAAAAATTAATTAAGAGGAGTGTTTAAATAAGAGAAAAGTTTGATAAAGTATATGAAAGTTTAAAAAAATAACAATGGAATTGAAATTCTTTTAATGGAAAAACGAAATGTAGAAAAAACTTTAAAAATTTTTTAAGTGAAGAAAATAAAGTATTTAGTATCACTACCAAAGGAGGAAAAAGGAACCTTATGGAACGAAAAAAGGGAAGGCCTTTAGGAAGTGGAAGTAAAAATAAAACTATTCTAGGGGTAAGAGTTACTGATAAAGAATTTGAAATAATTCAAAAAGGAATTAAAAAATTAAAAACTAAATTTAAAACCAATAGAGAAATAATTATATATTTATTTAAAAAATATAATAAATTCGAAATAAATGAAAGGATAATAGAAGATAATCTACTTCTTAAATTAATAAGTGAAGAATTGAGTAAAAATAAATATACAAAAGAAGAAAAAATGCTGTTAAAAAGGGTCTATAAAGAGATTCAAAAGAAAGGAATAACAAGTATTTTTTACATATAGCATAAAGTAAGGAAAAAGATATAAAAATAATACTAACAAAGGAAGAATTAAAAAATGGCTGTCAACTGGCAGCCATTTTTGTTAAAGATCTAATTTAAAATACAATACATTATCTAAAGGATTCTCATAATAAGCTTCAACTTCATGAAAACCAGATTTTTTATAAAGAGCAACAGCTCCGTGTAAATTTGAAAGAGTATCTAATACCATATGTTTATATTTTAATTCATGAGCATCTGTTATTATTTTATCTACTAATTTTTTTCCTATTTTGAGATGTCTGTATTCAGGTCTGACAAAAAGTCTTTTCATTTCGCAGCCATCTTCTCCAAATTTTCTTAAAGCTATACAACCAGCAGCTTTGTTGCCACAATATGCAATGTATAATCTTCCAGAGGGCATAGCATATTTTCCAGGAAGATTTTTGATTTCAGCATCATATCCCTGAAAAGCAAGGTTGACTCCAAGCATAGCAGTATACTCATTAAAAAGAAGTTTTACATTTTCTAAATCATCATAAGCCAATTTGATATCTATTTCCATTTTTTCCCTCCTGAATGTGTTTATGATATTTTAACGCAAAAGGATTTCAAAGTCTATAAGTTTAATGAAAAAATAGGTTTTTTATTTTTTTTATGATATAGTTTAATTATTATAGAAAACAGGAGGAAGAAATGAAGAGATTTGTTATTGAAGAGAATGTATTTGAAATGTTTCCCAATTTAGAAATAGGAGTATTGTCTTTTAAAAATGTTGATAACAGTGGAACTGGAAAAGCAGATATGCTGGAATCTGTATGTAAATCTCTTTGTGAAAGATTAGCTTCTGGTGATGAGGCAGAGGGGTATATAAAAGAATACAGCCTTGCTATGAAAAAATTTAAAACTAAAAAAGGAGCTAAAGCTTCAATTGATGCAATGGCTTCGAGAATTGCAAAGGGACATATATTAGGAACAATAAATCCTCTTGTAGATATATATAATGTAATATGTTTGAAAAATCTCGTTACATGTGGGGGAGAGGATCTGGACAAAATAGAAGGGGATATGGTATTGTGTTTTGCTAAAGGAGATGAGGAATTTATTCCTTTAGGCAAAGAGCAGAATAAGCCTCCTAAAGAAGATGAACTTATATATAGAGATGATAAGGGAGCAGTGGTGAGAGGGTGGCTCTGGAGAGAAGCTGACAGAACTAAAATAACTGAAAATACTAAAAATGCTCTTCTTTATATGGAATTAATAGATGAAAATAGAAAAGAGGAATTTAAAAAAATAGTCAGTGAATTAGAAGAGCTTGTGCTTCAAGAATTAGGAGGACAGTGTAAAGCGACTATAATAGATAAAAATAATCCTGTGTGTGAAATAGGATAATATAAAAAAAGCTTGACTTTATTTATGTTTCTGATATAATAATAAAGGAACTAAATAAAAGTTGGATAAAGAAGAAACGCCTGTTTCTCACCTTTTGGGTCTTAGGGCTTACATTAGGTATAAAAAAAGATTTAATAGAGTACGAGATTTTAATCCTCTATATTTCAATTTTAGGAGTAATAACAGGGCGTAGTATTGTCCTGTTTTTTTTATTGTGTAACTAAATGGAGGTGTTGAATTATTTCTGAAAAAATTAGAATCAACGAAAAAATTAAAGGGAGAGAATTTAGAATTATCTCTTCGACAGGTGAACAATTAGGAGTTATGTCAGCTAATGAAGCATTGGAATTAGCAAGACAGGAAGATTTAGATCTAGTTGAGATTTCACCTACTGCGAAGCCACCAGTATGTAAAATAATGGACTTCGGAAAATACAGATATGAACAAACAAGAAAAGCTAAAGAAGCTAAGAAAAATCAAAAACAAGTAGTAATAAAAGAAGTAAAAGTTACTGCTAGAATAGATACTCATGACTTAGAAACTAAAATGGGTCAAATTGAAAAATTCTTATCTAAAGAAAATAAAGTAAAAGTTACTTTAGTTTTATTTGGAAGAGAAAGAATGCATGCTACACTTGGTATAGATACTCTAAATGAGATTGCAGAAAAGTTTGCTGAAGTTGCAGATGCAGATAAAAAATATAACGAAAAGCAGAAACACATTATATTAACACCTAAAAAGAGTTAATAATTATATTAATATTTATATATTCGAGAGGAGGGTATTATTATGCCAAAAATGAAGACTCACAGAGGAGCAAAAAAGAGAATTAAAGTAACAGGGACTGGGAAATTTATAGTTAAACATTCTGGAAAAAGCCATATCTTAACTAAAAAAGATAGAAAAAGAAAAAATAGCCTAAAGAAAGATTTAGTAGTTACTGACACTTTAAAGAAACATATGCAAGGGTTACTACCATACGGAGTAGGAAGATAATAAACAATTCAAATTATTGAGATTTATATTTAGGAGGAAAAAACAATGAGAGTTAAGACTGGTATAGTTAGAAGAAGAAAGCATAAAAAAATATTACAAGCTGCAAAAGGATTCAGAGGAGCGTCTGGTGACGTTATAAAACAAGCTAAACAAGCTACAATGAAAGCAGCAGCTTACTCAACAAGAGATAGAAAAGTTAACAAAAGAAGAATGAGATCACTTTGGATCATCAGAATCAACTCAGCAGCTAGAATCAATGGATTAACTTATTCAACTTTAATCAATGGATTAAAAAGAGCTGGAATCGTATTAGACAGAAAAGTTTTAGCAGATATCGCTTTAAACAATGCAGCTGAATTCACTAAATTAGCTGAAACTGCAAAAGCTGCTCTATAATTAATAAAATTATGAGAGTATAAGGGAGTATTTTTGATACTCTCTTTTTTTATTTTTTGAAATTTTTTTATATCTATTTTTAGAAAGTATTTGACAACTTGTATTTTTTTATGTTAAGATTAAAACATGAATACGTATATAAGAATTATGTACGAATATACGAATAAAAATATAAGAAGGGGGATAAAATGATTTACTACATACCACCAATTAATCTATTAGGAAGAGGATGTCTTGCTGAGCTTAAACAGCCATTATCAACAATGGGATGTAAAAAAGCTTTAGTTGTAAGTGATAAGTTTCTTATGGGGAATGGAACTGTAAAAAAAGTTACTGATATATTAAAGGGAGCAGGAGTAGATTTTGTTGTTTATGATGAACCTAAACCAAATCCTACAGTAAAAAATGTGGAAGATGGATATAGAATATTAACTGATGAAAAATGTGACCTTGTTGTAAGTATTGGAGGAGGATCACCTCAAGACTGTGGAAAAGCTATTGCTGTACTTGCAACTAATGGAGGAAATATAAAAGATTATGAAGGAGTGAACAAAACTAAAAACAAATCACTTCCTATAATAGCTATAACTACTACAGCTGGAACATCTGCTGAAGTAACTATTAACTATGTAATAACAGATGAAGAGAGACATGTAAAAATGATTATGGTAGATACAAACTCTCTTGCAGCAATAACAGTAAATGATCCTGAGCTTATGATGAGCAAGCCAGCTCCTCTTACAGCAGCAACAGGAATGGATGCTTTAACTCATGCAATAGAAGCAGTAGTAGCTAAAGGAGCTATGGATGTTACTGATTGTACAGCTCTATATGCTATAAAAGAAATTTTTGATTATCTTCCAAGAGCAGTAAAAGATGGAAGTGATATAGAAGCAAGAGAGCAAATGTGCTACTCTTGTTTCTTAAATGGAATAGCATTCAGTAATGCTGGACTTGGAAATGTACATGCAATGGCACACCAACTTGGAGGATTGTATGACCTTCCTCATGGTGTATGTAATGCTATGCTTCTTCCAATAGTAGAAGAAGAAAATGCTAAAAATGCTCCTGAAAAATTCAGAGTAATAGCTCAAACTATTGGTTATGATGCAGCTGATAAAACTGATAAAGAATGTGTAGACTATGTAATTGGTAGAATAAAAGCACTTTCTGAAGAAGTTGGAATACCTAAATCACTAAAAGAAGTAGGAGTAGACAACCCAGACTTTGAACTATTAGCTGAAAATGCTATGAAGGATGCTTGTGCTGGAGCAAACCCAGTATTCTTTGATAAAGAAAAACTTGTAGAGTTATTCAAAAAAATATCTTAATAAAAATCTTTCCACCAAATAATATTTAAATTAAAAAACACTAGAGGAGAAAATTCCTTTAGTGTTTTTTATAATTCAGTGAAAATCTTAAGTATTTTTAACAGGAATTTTATCATTGGTGTAGAATAACACATCATACAGAATAATTACTTTTCTATAAAATGATTGAAAAAAATTAAAATATATGCAATAATATTTCTACATGTTGTGAATAAAACAACATGCTATACAATATGTTGTACTGAGGAGGAAAAATGATAAAAGTATTTGGTAAAGAAGGATGTAGTAAATGTGAGTCTTTAAAAAGGACTTTAGATAATAAAGGAATTGAATATGAATATATTCAGGATTTAAAAACTTTAATGACTGTAGCCAGTAAAAATAGAATTATGAGTGCTCCAGTTATTGAAAAAGATGGAGAATATTACACAATGGAAAAGCTTTTAGAGGTTATATAATGAGAGAAGTTATAAATAGAGCTGGAATAAGAGAAAATTTAGATATAACAAAAATAAGAGAGAAATTGGTAAGAGCCTGTGAAGGTCTGGAAGTTAATATGGTTGAGCTGGAAAGCTATATAGATTCAATATATCAGGAAAATATAACAACAAAAAAAATACAGGAATCTCTTATAAATCAAGCAGTTGCAATGACAAGTTTTGAAGAAAGCGACTGGACATATGTTGCTGGAAGGCTTCTCATGATGGAAACAGAAAGAGAAGTTTTTCATAAAAGAGGTTTTTCATATGGTGATTTTTATAAAACAATAAAAACTCTTACAGAAAAAGGAATATATGACAGCAGGCTTCAGGAATATACAAAAGATGAGATCAAAGAACTAGAAAAGGTTATTGATATATCAAGAGATATGATGTATGACTATGCAGGAGCTAACATGTTTGTGAATAGGTATCTTTTGAAATTCAAGGGGAATATCTATGAACTTCCACAAGAAGTATTTATGTGTATAGCCATGCTGTTGGCAATAAATGAAGAAGATAGAGTTGCAGTAGCCAAAAGATTCTATAATGCCCTGTCTCTGAAAAAAATATCTTTAGCTACACCTATTCTTGCAAATTTGAGAATACCAAAAGGAAATCTATCATCATGTTTTATCACTGCAATGGATGATAATATAGAATCTATCTTCTATAATATAGACACTATTGCTAAAATAAGCAAAAGCGGTGGAGGAGTAGGGCTTAATATTTCAAGAATCAGGGCTAAAGATTCTATGGTAAATGGATATTATAATGCAAGTGGTGGAGTAGTTCCATGGATAAAAATAGTAAACGATACTGCTGTAGCTGTAAATCAGCAGGGGAGAAGAGCAGGAGCTGTAACAGCAGCCCTTGATTCATGGCATCTGGATATTGAGCTGTTTTTAGAGCTTCAGACAGAAAATGGAGATCAGAGAGGAAAAGCTTATGACATATATCCTCAGGTTGTATTATCTGATTTGTTTATGAAAAGAGTGGAAGAAAATTTAGAGTGGACATTAATAGATCCATATGAAGTACGTAAAAAGTATGGAGTTGAATTATGTGAACTTTATGGAGAAAAATTTGAAGAGATTTATGAAAAGTTGGAAAAAGATACTTCTTTAGAGCTTAAAAAAGTGATAAAAGCTAGGGAATTATTTAAAGAAATAATGAAAGTGCAGATAGAAACAGGAATGCCATATATTTTTTTCAAGGATAGGGCAAATCTGATGAACCATAACAGCCATAAAGGAATGATAGGTAATGGAAATCTGTGTATGGAGAGTTTTTCTAATTTTTCTCCAAGTAAAAACTTTGCAGAAGAAACTGTAGAAGAAAAAGGAGTAAGAACTGTAAATCTAGGAGAAGTTCATACATGTAATTTGGTATCTCTGAATTTGGCTGAAATATTGAAAGAGGAACTTGAAAATATAGTTGATACTGCTGTAAGAATATTGGATAATACTATTGATTTAACTAAAACCCCTATAAAAGAATCGGATAAACATAATGTCTCATATAGAACTATAGGGGTAGGAACTATGGGGTTGGCAGATTATTTGGCAAGAGAATTTATGATTTATGATGAGTCTATGAATGATATAGATGAACTTTTTGAAGAGATTGCTCTATACAGCATAAAATCATCAGCATTACTGGCTAAAGATAGAGGAGAATATCCAGCCTTTAAAGGTTCTTTGTGGGATAAAGGATTGTTTTTCCAAAAAGATAGAGAATGGTATATGAAGAATTCAAAATATGCAGACAAATGGGGAGAAGTATTTGAATTGGTAAAAAAATATGGAATGCGTAATGGAGAACTTACTGCTATTGCCCCTAATACTTCAACATCTCTTCTTATGGGAGCGACAGCTTCAGTTAATCCAACATTTTCAAGATTTTATATAGAAAAAAACCAAAAGGGAGCAGTACCAAGAGTAGTAAAATATCTTAAAGACAGAGCATGGTTTTATCCAGAATTTAAAAATGTAAATCCACAGACATATGTAAAAATAATGAGTAGAATAGGAAAGTGGACTACTCAGGGAGTTTCTATGGAGTTAATTTTTGATTTGAATAAAAATATAAAGGCAAAGGATATTTATGATACTTTTATGACAGCATGGAAAAATGGCTGCAAATCAGTTTACTATATAAGAACAATTCAGAAGAATACTAATATAATGAATGAAAAAGAGGAGTGTGAAAGCTGTAGTGGATAGAAAAAAACTTTTTAATCCTCTGGGAGATGATTCTCTGTCTAAGAGAAGAGTGATAAAAGGAGACAGTACAAATATATTTAACCTGAATAATGTTAAATATCAATGGGCAAATCAACTTTATAGAACAATGATGGGAAACTTTTGGATACCAGAAAAAATAGATTTAACACAGGATAAAAATGACTATAAAAATCTGACAGATCAGGAAAAAGAAGCTTATGATGGAATTTTATCATTTTTAATATTTCTTGATAGTATTCAAACTAATAATATTCCAAATGTCTGTGATTATATAACAGCTCCTGAAATAAATTTGATACTTTCTATACAGACATTTCAGGAAGCTATACATTCCCAATCTTATCAATATATAATAGAATCTATACTTCCCAAGGAAATAAGAAATTCTATATATGATAAGTGGAGAGAAGACAAGATATTATTTGAAAGAAATAAATATATTGCTGAAATGTATCAAAAGTTTTTGGAAGAACCTAATGATAAGAATTTTTCAAAAGTTATAATAGCAGATTATCTTTTAGAAGCAATATACTTCTATAATGGATTTAATTTTTTCTATCTTTTAGCAAGCAGAAACAGAATGATGGGAACTTCAGATGTAATAAGGCTTATAAATAGAGATGAACTGTCTCATGTAGTTATTTTTCAGCATTTATTAAAAGAAATAAGAAATGAAAATCCAGATTTCTTTAATGATGAAGAAATTTATAGCATGTTTAGAAAAGCAGTGGAGCAGGAAATAAATTGGACTAACCATATAATAGGAAATCAGATTCTGGGAATAACAGAAGAAACAACTGAACAATATACAAAATGGTTGGCTAATGAGAGATTAAGAAGTATTGGGCTAAAGCCAATATATGAAGGATTTAATAAAAATCCATATAAGCATCTTACAAAATTTGCAGATACAGAGGGAGAAGGAAATGTTAAAGCAAACTTCTTTGAAGGTACTGTAACAAGTTACAATATGAGTTCGTCTATAGATGGATGGGATGAAATATAGATAAATAATTTTTGATTAAAAGGTTTCAATGAATGTTGAGACCTTTTTTATTTTGAAAAATAAAAAACATACAAGTTTATACTTGTTAAGACGTGTATGAAATACGGTTTTACATTTTTATGAATTTTTAATACTATATAGCTATAAGAAGAGGGATGAAATTTTAAAGCTATAGTTTTAAATAATTGGTACATTTTTAAGAAGATTTTTAAATTTTTGATTGATCTTGGAGGGATGAAAATGAAAGAAATGACTAACTTGGATATTATATTTGAAATGTATGAAAAACCTTATATGAAAAAAGAAAATAAAGAGAGAGGTTATCATGAAATAACTAATTTTGATATCATACTTTATGTATCTAAAAAACTTGAAGAGAGAACTAAGAAAATAAAAGAGACAAAAGAAAATAACTCTGATAAGGTAAAACAAGTTTTTGTTAATGGCAAATTGGAGACAATTAAATAATTTTATAAATTAGATCTAATATTGATATGATGTTAGATCTTTTTTATTGAATTTATAAAAAAAATATATAATTGAAAATACATAAATTGTATAAATCAAGAATAAAATCTCCAATTTAACTTAAGTTAGCGAGAAAAAAAGGTCTCAAATTCTTGCGTAATAATTTTTCAAAAAATACATAAATGAAATTAAAATTCTATTTGAATAAAATAATGGTTGACATACATCGTTTAAAGGAGTATAATCCTAACAATATCAAAAAGTTTTGTAACTCCTGTACTTAAAAAATAGTACTTTTTTTATTATGTGCATATATTAAGTATAGAAATTATAAAGAAGATAATAAAATTGTAAGGGGGAACTTATGAAAAAATATTTTGTTGGACTTTTTATGTTTTTATTTTCAGTGTTCAGCTTTGCTGCTGATTACCATATTGGAGTGGTAAGTGGAACAGTATCTCAATCGGAAGACAGTCTTCGTGGAGCTGAGGAACTAGTAAAAATGTATGGAGCAAGTGATAAAGGTGGAATGGTAACTCATGTTACTTATCCAGATAACTTCATGCAGGAAATGGAAACTACTATTTCTCAAATGGTAGGATTAGCAGATGATCCTCAAATGAAAGTTATAATAGTAGCAGAAGCTGTTCCAGGAACTGTTGAAGCTTTTAGAAGAATAAGAGAAAAAAGACCTGATATATTATTAATAGCTAATGCTCCACATGAAGATCCAGAGATCATCAGTGATGCAGCTGATTTGGTAACTAATCCAGATAATGTGGCAAGAGGATATCTAATAGTAAAAGCTGCTAAAGAAATGGGAGCTACTAAATTTATGCATATATCTTTCCCAAGACATTTAAGCTATGAGTTATTATCAAGAAGAAGAAATATAATGGCTGAAACTGCTAAAGATCTTGGAATGGAGTTTATTGATATGTCTGCTCCAGACCCAGTAAGTGATGTTGGAGTAGCAGGAGCTCAACAATATATATTAGAACAAGTACCTAACTGGTTAGAAAAATATGGTAAAGACACAGCATTCTTTGCAACAAATGATGCTCATACAGAGCCATTATTAAAAAGAGTAGCTGAGGTTGGAGGATACTTTGTAGAAGCAGACTTGCCATCTCCTACAATGGGATACCCTGGAGCTTTAGGAATAAAATTCTCTGAAGATGAAAAAGGGAACTGGCCAAAAATATTAAAGAAAGTTGAAGATACAGTAGTAGCAAAAGGTGGAGCTGGAAGAATGGGAACATGGGCTTATTCATATAACTTTATTTCAGTAATTGCTTTAGGAGAACATGCAAGAGCAGTTGTGGAAAAAGGTGTAGATGCTACTGACTTCGATTCTATCATGGATTCATTGAAGAAATTTACTCCAGGTGCTGGATGGAACGGAAGTAACTATACAGATGTTAATGGAGTAGAGAAAGAGAACTTCTACTTATTATATCAAGATACATATGTTTTAGGGAAAGGTTACATGAATATGACTAATGAAACTGTTCCTGAAAAATATTTCAAAATAAAATAATAAGGGAGGGGTAATCCCCCTCCTTTAATTTTCAAGGGGTGAAAATGTGGATAAAGTATTATTGAAAATAGAGGGGCTTTCAAAGTCTTTTGGAGAAAATGTAGTATTAAAAGATATAAATTTGGAGGTTAAACCTGGTGAAATAGTAGGACTGGTAGGAGAAAATGGTGCTGGAAAATCTACTTTGATGAAGGCTATTTTTGGTATGCCGGTTATTTCTGAAACAGGAGGATATGGAGGAAAAATAATCTTCGATGGTGAAGAAACAAATTTTAAATCTCCATTTGATGCTCTTGCTGTAGGGATAGGAATGGTTCATCAGGAATTTTCTTTAATACCTGGGTTCAAAGCAAATGAGAATATAGTTTTAAATAGAGAATCTACTGCTAATAGTTTTTTAGAAAATCTTTTTGGTGAAAGAATAAGAAGAATAGACTCGAAAAATATAGAGGAAAGAGCAGGTAATGCTATTTCTCAACTAGGTATTGAGATAGATCCTAATACTGTTATTAATGAAATGCCTGTAGCACATAAACAATTTACAGAGATAGCTCGTGAAATAGAGAGAGAAAAAACAAAACTTCTGGTATTGGATGAACCTACTGCTGTTTTAACAGAGGAAGAAGCAAAGGTACTGCTTGAAACTATGAGAAGATTATCTGAAAAAGGAATATCTATAATCTTTATTACGCATAGGCTGGAAGAAATAATGAATGTATGTGATACAGTAGTAGTTTTGAGAGATGGACTTTTAATCAATGCTGTAAATACAAAAGATACAAATGTAAACCAGATAACAGAATGGATGATAGGAAGAAAAATGGGAGAGTCTGAAGAGAAGGTTGAAACTTTGGATGAAACTAAAGAAACTATTCTTTCTGTAAAAAACTTCTGGGTAGATATGCCAGGAGAAATGGTAAAAGGTCTAAACCTTGATATTAAAAAAGGTGAGATATTAGGACTGGGAGGTATGGCTGGTCAGGGTAAAATAGGGATTGCCAATGGAGTAATGGGACTGTATGATGCAAGTGGAAAAATAGTATTTAAAGGTCAGGAGATAAAGTTAAATAATCCAAATAATCCATTGGAAAAAGGAATATTTTTTGTTTCAGAAGACAGAAAAGGAGTAGGACTCCTTCTTGAAAGTTCTATTGAAGAAAATATAGCCTATCCAGCTATGCAGATACAAAGAAAATTCTTTAAGAAAAGATTTGGAGGTTTATTCAATCTTGCAGATGAAGAAGCAATGAGGGAAAACGCTCAGGACTATATAAAGAAACTGGAAATAAGATGTATGAGTGAAAAACAGAAAGTTCAGGAGTTAAGTGGAGGAAATCAGCAGAAAGTATGTCTGGCAAAAGCGTTCACTATGGACCCTGAAGTTTTATTCGTATCAGAACCTACAAGAGGAATAGATGTAGGGGCTAAGAAATTAGTTTTAGATACTTTGAAGGAGTATAACTCAACTAAAGGGACAACTATAATAATAACATCTTCTGAAATAGAGGAACTAAGAAGTATATGTGACAGAATTGCAATAATAAATGAAGGAAAAGTTGCTGGAATACTACCACCTACAGCAGATATATTAGAGTTTGGAAAAATGATGGTAGGAGTGTCAAAGGAGGGAAACAATGAATAATATCAAGACTATGCTAAAGAATGCAGGGTGGCCTAGAATAATAATAACTCTGTTTCTTTTATCAATGTATATAGTTTCTCCCTTTATAGGAATAAATTTAAAATCAGCTTTAGGGGATACATTAGTAAGATTTGGAATGAATGCTATACTGGTTTTATCTCTTGTACCAATGATACAGTCTGGAACTGGATTGAACTTTGGAATGCCTTTGGGAGTAGAAGCTGGACTCTTGGGAGCAGTAATAAGTATAGAGATGGGGCTTAGCGGATTTGTAGGATTTGCAGGGGCAATAATAATATCAATTCCTTTTGCTATTTTATTTGGATGGATATATGGACATATCCTTAATAAAGTAAAAGGTGGAGAAATGATGATTGCTACATATATTGGATTCTCATCAGTTGCTGTCATGTGTATAATGTGGCTTGTTCTTCCATTTAAAAGTCAGGATATGATCTGGGCTTATGGAGGAGAAGGGCTTCGTACTACTATCAGTGTTGAAAGTCATTGGCATAGAATTCTTGACAAGGTTCTCCATATGCCAAGTGATATGCTTCCAGTAGGAGAAATAGTATTCTTTGGGATACTGGCTTTTGGAATGTGGATATTCTTTAGATCAAGAACTGGGTATGCGATGAAAGCTGTAGGAACTAATGATAAATTTGCAAAAGCAACTGGAATCAATATAGACAAAATAAGAATAGAGTCTGTTGTTATGTCCACAGTATTAGCAGCAATTGGAATTGTAGTGTATCAACAAAGTTTTGGATTTGTACAGTTATATCTTGCACCATTTTATATGGCATTCCCTGCTATAGCAGCAATACTTATAGGGGGAGCATCTGTAAATAAAGTTACTATTGTCAATGTTATAGTTGGAACATTTTTATTTCAAGGAATATTGACAATGACACCTACAGTTGTTAATAATATAATCCAGACAGATATGTCAGAAACGATAAGAATCATAGTATCTAATGGAATGATATTATATGCTTTGACAAGAAAGGAAGGTGCTGGAAGTGGAAAATAAAATCAAAAAATTCTTAGTAAATAATGTAGTTCCTATTTTTATGGTGATAATAATACTTCTGTCTATACCAATTTCTGGATTGAGTATAGAATATCTTATTCAGGAAATAATTCTGAGATTGTCTCGTAATCTTTTCCTTGTACTGTCTCTTTTGATACCTATAATAGCAGGAATGGGATTAAACTTTGGTATAGTACTGGGAGCAATGGCTGGACAGATAGCTCTTATATTTATAACTGATTGGAATGTAGTTGGGCTTCAGGGATTTTTTCTTGCAGTGATAATTACTCTTCCAATAGCAGCCTTTATGGGTTATATAGGTGGAGTTGTTTTAAATAGAGCAAAAGGTAGAGAAATGATTACTTCTATGATACTTGGATTTTTTATAAATGGAGTATATCAGCTTTTAGTTCTATATGGAATGGGAAAAGTTATCCCTATAAGAAATGAAGCTATACTTCTTTCAAGAGGACATGGAATAAGAAATGCAATAGATCTTAAAAATATAAGAAGAGCTTTAGATGATGGAATAGTTTTTAATATAGGACAATATTCTATTCCTGTATTAACTATCCTTGCTATAGTACTTTTATGCCTTTTTATAGTTTGGTTCAGAAAAACTAAACTTGGTCAGGATATGAGAGCAATAGGACAGGACATAGAAGTATCTAAATCTTCTGGAATTGCAGTTGACAGAACAAGGATATTAGCTATTGTTATTTCAACTATTCTTGCAGGGATAGGGCAACTAATATTTCTTCAAAATATTGGAACTATGAATACATATAACAGCCATGAGCAAATAGGAATGTTTGCTATTGCTGCTCTTTTAATAGGGGGAGCAACTGTATCTAAAGCCAGTATTCCAAATGCACTTAGTGGAGTAATCCTTTTTCATACTATGTTTGTTCTGGCTCCAAGAGCGGGAAAAGAACTTATTGGTTCAGCACAGATAGGAGAATATTTCAGAGTATTTGTATCTTATGGAATAATTGCTTTGGTTCTTATTCTTCATCAATGGAGAAGAGAGAAAGAAAAAGAGGCAGAAAGAAAAAGAATACTTGAAATGAATTCTAGTCAGGTAGGTGGTAACTAATGAAAATAGTTAGAAACTGGATAATTTTGATAGTTGTACTTGTAGGGATTGCTGCTGCTCTCTTTGTCAGTGGAAAACAGCATAAAGTTTTCATAGATAATAAAAAAGTTGGTGAATATGTAGCTGTAGATGTTTCATATTCTGTAAATGGAGAAAAAGCTAAAAAAATCAGAGTAAATAAAAAAGCTATGGTATATGTAAAAGGACCTAAACATAAATTAATTATTGAATTTAAAGACACTACTGGAAAAAATGTAACATTAGAAAATGAATTTAAACTTACACCAACTGAAGATGCAACTATTTATCTTCCTCTGTTGATAAACGGAGAAGAAAACTGGATAAAAAGCGACAATTAAATTAATCTTAAATCTAATAATAGAGCTCTCTTTCTTTAGAGAGCTTTTCATTTTTTTTAACTAAAAAATGTCAAAAAAAGTTATCTTTTTTTCAATTAGTATGGTATAATATATTGTTATTTAATTAAAAAAAATATGTCTTTTTTGAATTATGATAAATAATATTTAAAAAGATGTATTCTGACGCTGATATGGGGATAAGCAGAAAAATGATCACCAGTAATAGTGGTCAATATAACAGAGATGTATTAGGAAAATCAATGGGATTTTCTGCGGACTTTATTAACTCGGAGGAAAAAATGAGAAAAAAAATATTTGTATTATTAATTTTTCTTTTTTCTTTTACTGCTTTTTCAGGAACTACAATAAACGAAAGTGAGCTAAAAAATAAACAGTTTTATCTAAATAAAAGAATTGATTTTAGTGCAATACAAGGAAATGAAAGAAAAAAATTATTCATACAAACACTTGTACCAATAATTGAAAACATAGAAATGGAGATAAAAACTGAAAAAGAGCAGGTAAAGAAAATAATAGAAAAAGGTGTAAGAACCCAAGAAGAAAAGGATATTTTAAATAATGCTTTTGCAAAATACAAAGTAAAAAACATGAATACTGATGAACTTTTGAATAAAATGATAGTTCCACCTACTTCATTGATAATAGCTCAAGCTTCATTAGAAAGCGGGTGGGGGACCTCAAACGTAGCTAAAAAAGGAAATAACCTTTTTGGAATGAAGTCTTTTTCAAAAGAACAGGAGAAAAGTGTCAAGGTAGGAAAAGGAACTTATTATAAAAAGTATAATACTATTGATGATTCTGTAAAGGATTATATAATGACATTAGCAAGACATGGAGCTTATAAACAACTTAGAGCTGCAATAGTTAATGGCGAAAATTCATTAAAGTTGGTAAAACACTTGAATAATTATTCTGAAATAAGAGAAGAGTACGGAAGAAAACTTACTACTATAATAAAAGCAAATGATTTATTAGAGCATGATGCCTAGTTTAAAAAGATGAAAAAGAATATTAAATTATTTGATTTTCAAAATATAAGTGTTTGAAAATAAAACATTTTTTTTAAATTACACTTGACAAGATGCGAAAAATAATATAAACTTTAAGTAGTTAAAAAATTTTATGAATATTAGGAGGGATTTTAATGTACGTAATAGATAAAGACGCTTGTATAGGATGCGGAGCTTGTGAAGGAACTTGTCCAGTAGGAGCAATATCATCAACTGATGATGGAAAATATGGAATATCAGATTCATGTGTTGACTGTGGAGCTTGTGCAGGTGGATGTCCTGTTTCTGCTATAGCAGCTGAGTAATTAAGTTAAATTAGAAAGAGCCTATTCAAGGCTCTTTTTTTTGTCTTTTTGTAAAAAAAAATTAACTGACAGTTAACAAAAAAATAATTGTTTATTATTGAAACACTCTTGTTGAGTTTTTCTTAAAAACTATAGAGATAGAGAGTGGATATGATTAAGCTGGGTAGAGGCAGGAAAAGAATTATATTAAGCAGATAAGAAAAGAATATAAAAAAGAGAGTAATCAAAGCTAAAAATTCTATTTTGCTTCTAAATTACTCTCTCTTAATTATATATAGTTTAAAAATTATCTGGGTTTTAAATAAAGTTGTTAAAATTTATTGTCTATAGATTACAGCTAAGAATATCTTTAATTATTTGTTCTTTAGTAATACCATTTTCTTCCATAATTTCATTTACCTCATATCTATCAATAAATTCTTTTTTGAATCCATAATTTTTAACTTTCATATCTGTTGTTCCATAGAAAGATGCTATCTTTTCTCCAAATCCACCATTTAAAATACCATCTTCTAAAGTGATAACTATATCATGATTATTTTGAAGTTCTGTGAGCATTTCTTTATCAAGTCCTGTAATATATCTTGGATTAATTAATGTTGGTGTAAATCCAAGTTCTTTTTCTATTTCTCTTAAAACCTCTTCTCCTAATTGATAAAAATCCCCTAAAGCTAATATTGCTACTTTACTTCCTTTTACATCCATTTGATATTTGTTAATATTACTGTAATCAGTGTCAACATGTCTATTATCTGATATGACATCATTACTTGGAATACGAATAGCTACAGGATACTGAGTTTGTTCTATACTCCAGTCCAGCATGGCAAGATATTCATCTTTAGAAGTAGGTGCCAGATAAATAATATTAGGGATATTTGAAATCAATGGAATATCAAAAATACCTAAGTGTGTAACATCGTTCATGCTGTAAATAGATGCTCCATTTACCAGAATAGTTGCAGGATTATTATTGATACATAAATCTTGTGATATTTGATCATATGTTCTTTGAATAAAACTTGAATATGTAGCAAATACCGGCTTACAACCATTTTTAGCAATTCCTGAAATCATGGCAACAGCGTGTTCTTCAGCAATTCCAACATCAATAAACTGTTTTCCTGCTTCTTTTCTTTTTTCAGAAGTAAATCCAATATTAGTTGGAACTCCTGCAACAACAGCAGTTACTTTAGGATCTTTTTTCATTTTATTCAATAGATATTCTCCAGTTATTGAACCATAATCTTCACCAAAAGACAGAGATACCTTTCCTGTTTCTATATCAAATGGAAAGTTCCAGTGCCAGTTTTCTTTATTCTCTTCAGCAAATTTAAATCCTTTACCTTTTTGAGTATTGATATGAACTACAATTGGGTGATTGATATCTTTTACCTTTGTAAATACTTCAATTAGGTTTTCAATATTATTTCCTTCATTTTCATAGATATAGTCTAATCCCATTGCTTTAAAGAGATTGCATTCATGAGTTCCATTGCTTTCTCTTAGTTTTTTTAGATTCTTGTATAGTCCTCCATGATTTTCAGCAATAGACATATCATTGTCATTGACAACAACAATGAAGTTACTGTTTAGATCTCCAGCAAAATCCAGCCCTTCTAATGCTTCTCCACCACTCAAAGAACCGTCTCCAATTACTGCAACAATATTTTCATTGTCATTTTTTAAATCTCTTGCTTTTGCTAATCCTGAAGCCAGACTGACAGATGTTGAAGTGTGACCAACATTAAACATATCATGCTCACTTTCCTCAGGATTTGTATAACCTGAAACATCATGAAAATGTTCTTCATATAGATAAGCATCTTTCCTTCCTGTAAGCATTTTATGAGGATAGCTTTGATGAGATACATCAAATACAAATTTATCCACTGGAGAGTTGAAAACATAGTGCATAGCAATTATTGCCTCAACCATTCCAAGATTTGGTCCTATATGTCCTCCAGTTTTACTCAATCTATTAAGCAGAGCAGCTCTCATTTCATCTGCCAGTTTTTTTAATTCTTCAATATTCATTTCTTTTAAATCTTTTGGACTGTTTATTTTTTCTAAATACATATTTTTCTCCTTATATAGTAATTTTATTTATTTTGTTTCTTGATATATCAAGTCTAACATCTGGAGTGGACTCTAGGTCAAGAAGTAATTTTAATTTTTTTATTGTGATAAAAATCCCCCTCCAAATATTATCTGAAGGGGAAAGGGAAGTAATTATTTTAAATTTGTCTTAAAGAAATTACCTAATTTATCAAAAGGAATCATATCAACACGGTCATATAAGTCTACATGTCCAGCACCAGGAACAATAAGTAATTCTTTTGGTTCAGCTGCACGTCTGTATGCATCTTCACTAAATTCTTTTGAATGAGCCTGATCTCCAGTGATAAATAACATTGGACGAGGAGAGATAGTTTCAATATCATTAAATGGATAGAAGTTCATGAATTTTATATTACTTGTAAGTGTTGGGTGAGTAGTTGTTTCAGTAGTAGCCCCTTCTGGAGTAAATTCTCCACGTGAAGTACGGTAAAAATCATAAAATTCTTTTTCTATTGGAGATGAGTTTTCATCAATTTTATGTACAGTACCACTTGTGTACTCAGTTTTTCCTCCATTAAATTCTGCATAACGTTGTTCAGCAGCATCAGCAATAAACTGTTTACGCTGCTCTAATGTCAATGAATGATTAAGTCCATTACGATTAGCAGATCCCATGTCATACATACTTACTGTGGCAATAGCTTTCATACGAGGATCGATTTTTGCTGCACTGATAGCAAAGCTTCCACTTCCACAGATACCAAGAGCTCCAATCTTATTTGGGTCAACAAATGAATGAGTTCCTAAAAAATCAACTGCTGCACTGAAATCTTCAGCATAGATATCTGGTGATACAGCATTACGAGGCTGGCCCTCTCTTTCACCCCAGAAAGATAAATCTATTGCAAGAGTTACGAATCCTTGTTCTGCCAGTTTTTGAGCATATAGATTAGAAGATTGTTCTTTTACTGCTCCCATTGGATGTCCAATAATAATTGCCGAGTTTTTAGTATTTTGTTTCATATTCTTAGGAACAAAGAGATTACCTGTAACTCCCATTTTATATTGGTTTTGAAATGTAACTTTTTGTAGAGTTACTTTATCGCTTTTATAAAAATTATCTGCTCCATTAGATATATCAGCAGCAAAAACACTTCCTGCTCCAACAGTCATTAAAGTCATTCCAATCATTGCTCTTTTACAAATTGATAATAATGATGATTTTTTCATTTTTAACCTCCTTAAATTTTAATGTTTCTTATCTTGAATAAAGTATATAATAAAAAAACTAAGATAACAAATACTTATATTGGATATCTTAATATGCTTATTTACTATATTTAAATTTTGATTCAAAGGAGGTGTGGTAAAGAAAATAAAAAAGGCTCTGGCAAATAAATTGTTGCCAAAACCTTAATAATAGTTATAAAAATATTTTAAAATTCTAAATTTTCAAGCCATGTATTTACTTCTCTTTTTGGTGCCATATTCAGTTCCCGTATCTTATAATAGATGATACTTCTTACAATATTTATATATTCCATCGTTTTCAACACTATCACATACCACATCCGCCATTTTTTTTACTTCTGCTCCTGCATTCCCCATTGCAATTCCTATTCCAACAGATTTCAACATAGGAATATCGTTATTACCATCTCCAAAAGCTATTGCTTGTTCCTTTGTCAGATTAAAATGTTCTAATGTTTTCTGTATTCCTAATGCTTTACTGCCACTCAATGGAATAATATCAACAGCTCTGTCCCACCATGCTGTGATTTCTGCACCATCTACTTCCCTTAATAAGCTGGAATATTCTTCTTTTCTCCCACCTGACATAATCTGATAGATATCCTGTTTAGATAAATAATCAAAATCGACTTCTGTAGGAACTGGTTCATGAGCAATCTTAAAATAATCTTCTAAGTCTTGATCACTTCCGTTAGCACCTAACATATCAAGTGATGCAAGTGCAACTGGTCTGTCTATGCTTGAAGCATTTTTAATAATTTGGTGGACTGTTTTTGCTGGGATAGGATTCTTATATATTACATTTTTTTTAGTACAGCAATATGAACCATTAAATGCAATAATCGCATCAAAATCTATTCCTTCAAATTTGGGTATTGTCAATAAAGCCCTTCCAGTAGCAATACAAATTTTAATATGATTACTTTTCAGTTTCAATAATGTTTCTTTCATCTTAGGAGATAATTCTTTAGTCCCTAATTTAAGTAATGTTCCATCTATATCAAAAAAAATAATCTTTGTATCCTTAATATTCACTATATTCCCCTTTCAACTATTATCCTATTGAACATATTTCAACTTCATTTCCATGTTCTTTGATGATGTCGATTAAATCTTCAGCCTGCATCCATACTGTTGCTGTATTATCATTAGGATGGACACCAATTAAGCCGTTTCCTTTCAAAAAATAATCATCCAAAAACATCTTTATTTTTCTTTCCTCATCATTCAATATTCCCAGTGGTGTCACTGCTCCTGGTATCAAGTGCATGATTTTTTTCAGTTCATCTTCTGTAGCAAAACTTAGTGGTCTTGTTTGATTTTCTTTTCGAAATTCTTTTAAGTTTACTCTTTTATCACCTTTTACAGTAATTAGATAATAGTTTTTCTTTTTATCATCCCTGACAAATAAGTTCTTTGCATCTGCTTCAGGATATGGAATATCAATTTGTGATAATTCTTCCATATTAAAAACAGCTTGGTGCTCTGTTACTTCATATTGTATATTTTTATCATTTAGGAAATTATATAACTCTTGCTTATACATTATTAGTCACCTCTGCAAATTTTAATTTGTCGATTATACCT
Organism: Fusobacterium ulcerans; assembly: GCF_003019675.1. Lineage (NCBI taxonomy): Bacteria > Fusobacteriati > Fusobacteriota > Fusobacteriia > Fusobacteriales > Fusobacteriaceae > Fusobacterium > Fusobacterium ulcerans. The sequence goes on from NZ_CP028105.1 coordinate 1,696,081, forward strand.
TTTCATTAAAGGTAAATTGAATAATCACATTATACTGTATTTGTTCATTTCAGGCAATGAAAAATTTGTCCATTCTGTATGCTTCATTCTACAGCAACTTTATAGTATGACCTGCATGATTAATATACAAAATTTAAATATTTTTCCCCATAGTGTAAGCTTCATTTAAGGTATCAGGAAAATTTTTAATAGTTCTAGCAGCATCAGTACCCAGTCCTTTTACTACACCTTTTAAACTTGTTTTTTCAAAACACTCTATCCAGCCTTGCAGCCCTTTAATAGCTCCATCCATAGAATTTTTACTGCTGTCTGCTGCTGTTGCTAAAAGGTAGATATCAGTAAATGAGTAATCTACTGGAAATAGAGGATTTGTTCTGTCCAATAAAGTTTTCATCTGTCCACACATTTCATAAAAATATATAGGAGTAGCAAATACTATCGCATCAGCATGAAGCATCTCTTCTACAATATTGCTAGCGTCGTCTTTTATAATACATTTTTTAGTAGATTGGCAAACTAGACACCCTTTACAAAAATTAATAGTTTTGTTGTAAAGATCTATTTTTTTTACCTGATGCCCTGATTCAAGTGCACCTTTTTCAAATTCAGATGCTAATATATCTGAATTTCCTCCTTTACGTGGGCTGGTAGAAATAATTAAAACATTTTTTTTCATATCTTTTCTCCTTTTACATTTTAATTTCTTTAATATTTAAATATTTTTGATAACTTTTGCTGGTACTCCCCCAGCAACTACATTAGCAGGAATATCTTTTGTAACCATTGCTCCTGCTGCAATTATTGCATTTTCTCCTATTCTGACCCCTGATACAATAGTCACATTAGCACCTAGCCAGACATTTTTTTCCAGAATAATCGGTGTTGGATATGTAGTACCTCTGTCTTTAGGAGCAAAGCCATGATCGAGAGTTGCCAGAGTTACATTATGACCTATGAGAACTCCATCTCCAATGAAGATGCCTCCTTGATCTTGAAAATGACAGCATGTATTTATAAAAACATTTTTCCCAATGTGAATATTTTTTCCACAGTCAGTATAAAATGGGGGAAATATAGAGAATGTGCTGTCAATTTCCCTTCCAGTTAGCTGAGTAAATATATCTCTGATTTCCTCTGGAGTATGATATGAACTATTTAGTTCAGCTGTTATTCTCATAGCTTCATGGCTCAGTTTAACCATAAAATCATAAATTTCTGTTCCAGTAGGAATTGGTTTCCCACTATTTACATGCTTTAAAAATTTTTCTATATCTATTTTCATCACCTTCCTCATGTTGAAATATATTTTACTTTTATTATAGAGCAGAAGGACTTTGATATCAAATACCTATATCAAATAAAGAGATATGCTTGACAAGCATATAAAAAGAGAACTATAATTAATGTAGAAGTATTAGAAAAGGAGGGAATATGGAACTAAGAGTTTTGCGTTATTTTTTAGCTGTAGCAAAGGAAGAAAGCATTACAGCAGCATCAGAAACTTTACATGTAACTCAGCCTACACTTTCTAGACAGCTTATGGAATTAGAAGAGGAATTTGGAAAAAAATTGTTTATACGTGGAAATAGAAAAATTACTCTGACAGATGAAGGAATACTTCTTCGTAAAAGAGCAGAGGAAATAGTTGAACTGGTAGAAAAAACAGAAACAGAAATTACAGCTTCTGATGAAATAATAAATGGTGATATCTATATAGGTGGAGGAGAAACAGATGCTATGCGTATTATTGCACATATAGTAAAAAAACTCCAAGAAAAATATCCACAGGTAAAATATCATCTGTTCAGTGGAAATGCAGATGATGTAACAGAAAGATTAGACAGGGGATTATTGGATTTTGGAGTTGTAATAGAACCTGCAAATATTCAGAAGTACGATTATCTAAAACTTCCAGCGACAGATACATGGGGAGTATTGATGAGAAAAGACAGTCCATTGGCACAAAATACAGTAATAAAACCAAAAGATTTACATAATATACCTCTTTTATGTTCAAGACAATCAATGGTTGGGAAAGGAATTTCTCAATGGATAGGAAAAGATTTTGAAAAGTTGAATATTGTAGCTACCTATAATCTTGTGTATAATGCTTCTCTTATGGTAGAGGAAGGAATTGGTTATGCACTGTCTCTTGATAAATTGGTAAATACTACAGGAAATAGTGCCTTATGTTTTAAACCACTGGAGCCAAAACTGGAAGTAGGGCTAAATATTGTCTGGAAAAAATCACAGGTATTTTCTAAAGCTGCAAAGAAATTTTTGGAAATGCTGGAATCGGAATTAAGTTAAAAAAAAGAATTTAAAATAGGAATAAGAATATAAATTAAGGCAAATAAATAAGAGATTAAATAAAACTAAAGTAAATTTTAAAAATTAGAAAGATTTGTGCAATTAGCAGCGAATATTTCTAATAAGAAAATTCTTAGGTTGTACTCCCTTATGAATTAGCCTTTTTTTATTTTTTGAAAATATAAAAAGCTATTGACTTAGAGTTAACTCGAAGTGCTAAACTTCTATTAAGATACTTTAAGGAGGGGATAAGAATGACTAAACAGAAAAAAATATTTTTAATAGGGATAAGTTTTTTATTTTTAACAGGAATACATTTAGAAGCAATATCAGCACTAGAAAACAAAAAGCCAATAATGATACAGGAGCAGGGAAGCTTTAGTGTAGGAGGAACAGTTATAAGTACTTCAGGAACATATAATACAAATACTCCATTGAAACCTGATGGGCAGACTTTACATGGAGATCATGCTTATGTATCATATCAGATTCCAGTAAATGCACATAAGAATCCATTGGTATTTCTTCATGGAGCTGGACAATCAGCTCAGACATGGGAAACAACTCCAGATGGGAGAGAAGGATTCGATAATATTTTTCTTCGTCGTGGTTTTGGGATATATTTAGTAGATCAGCCAAGAAGAGGAAGAGCTGGACGAAGTACAGTGGAAGGAACAGTTTCTAATGCAACAGATGATCAATTCTGGTTTGATACTTTTCGTATAGGGGAATATCCTCGTTACTTTGATAATGTACAATTTGCTAAGGGAGAAAAAGCTTTAGAAAATTTTTTCCGCCAAATGACTCCCAATACAGCTGCATATGATGAAGGTGTGATTTCAGATGCAATGGCTGCCTTATTTGAAAAGATAGGAAATGGAGTTTTAGTAACTCACTCACAGGGAGGAGGACCTGGATGGTGGACGGCTATCAAGAATTCAAATGTTAAAGGAATAATAGCATATGAGCCGGGAAGCGGATTTGTATTTCCAGAGGGAGAAGTTCCTGAACCATTACAAACAATAAGTCCTTTTGGAGCATTAAGTGCAGGAAGTATTCCAATGGAAGAATTTATAAAACTAACAAAAATACCAATTGTAATCTATTATGGAGATAATATAGCTCCTGCTCCATCTAAAGAGTGGACTAAAGATCACTGGAGGGTGCGTTATGAAATGGCAAAACTTTGGGCAGAAGCAGTAAATCGTCATGGTGGAGATGTAAAAGTGGTTCATCTTCCTGAAATTGGAATAAAAGGAAATACTCATTTTCCATTTTCAGATTTGAATAATATAGCAGTAGCAGACGAAATGTCAAAATGGTTAAAAGAAAAAGGATTGGATAAATAGGAGAGGTGTTGAACATGAAAGTATTATTAGTAAATGGAGGACCACATGTAAAAGGATGCACTTATACTGCCCTTGCAGAAGTGGAAAAAACTTTGAACAAAGAAGGAATAGAAACTGAAATATTCTGGGTAGGAGTGAAGCCAATAGCAAGCTGTATATCTTGTAGAACTTGTGCAGAAACTAAAAAGTGTGTATTCAATGATTGTGTAAATGAATTTTTAGACAAAGCTAAGGACTTTGATGGATTTATTTTTGGAACTCCAGTACATTATGCAGGAGCTACAGGAGCAATAACTTCATTTATGGACAGAGCATTTTTTACTGATTTTCTAAGCGGAAGAAAAACTTTCTGGCTAAAACCAGCAGCAGCAGTAATTTCTGCCAGAAGAGCAGGAACAACAGCTGCATTTGACCAGATGAATAAATATTTTACTATTTCAGAAATGCCGATAGTTTCATCAAGATATTGGAATATGGTACATGGAGCAGAGGCAGAAGATGTATTGCAAGATGAAGAAGGACTATATACTATGAGAGTATTAGCAAGAAATATGGCATGGATGCTGAAATGTAAAGAAGCAGGAATAAAGAATGGGGTAGAATTTCCAGAACAGGAAGAGCCTGTTTTTACAAATTTTATCCGTTAAATATTATTTCATAATTGATAAAATAAAAAGGGAGATGCTAATGAGAAAGATTTATACGGCAATACTATTAATAATGACAGCAGTATCTTTTACAGCTTTTGGAAATCAAAAAGTTGATGGTAAAAAAATATTGATTGCATATTTTTCTGTACCAGAAAATGAAAAAAATAATGGAATAGACGGAATCGGATCAGCCAGTATGCAGTTTGCAGATGGAAAGCTAGTTGGAAATACACAGCTAATGGCTATGATGATTCAGAAAAAAACAGGTGGAGATATATTTGAAATAAAAACAAAAGCTCCTTATCCAAGAGATCATAAAACTTTAGTAGATCAAGCTGATGGAGAGAGAGAAAGAGGATTTAAACCAGAGCTTGCTTCAAAGATAGATAATATTGATGAATATGATACTGTCTTTATTGGTTATCCAATCTGGTGGTATGGCTTCCCAATGCCTATGTATACTTTCTTTGAAGAAAATGATTTCTCTGGTAAAAAAGTTATTCCTTTCTCAACTCATGGAGGAAGTGGATTTACAGGTACTATTGAAGAAATGGCAAAATTACAGCCTAAAGCACAGGTAGAAGAAAATGGACTTACTATTTCAAGAAACAGAGTTTCTGGAATGGAGAGAGAAGTAAATACATGGCTTGAAAACTTAGGGTTCTAATTAGTATTATACATAAAAACTTATTTTAATAAAAAAGCATCACCCATGAGGTAATTTTACCTTGTGGGTGATTTTTTGTTTTGGTAGTTTATTTCTAGAAATTGTGATGAAAATAATAAACTTTTTAAAATAAAAAATTTTATTAAAAAATGCCTTGAAAAATACTGAAAGAATAAATTGATTAAGAGCGGTATCGTAAGAAGCTCAAAAAAATTTAAAATTAGTGCCTTTATTTCGTATTTTGTATTTTTAATATACAAAAATAGTATGTTGTGCTAATATATGAATCGTTATATTTATGAAAATTTTAAACAGCTTTAAAAAATATTAAAAAAAAGGTATTAGATATAAATAAGTCAGCATATATTATTATGAATTCGAAGGAGTGAAAAATGGAAAACAAAAGAAACACAAAAAATCAATCATTCTGTTGGCAGGAAAAAAAGATACTGCGATTATTGAGGTGTCTGCATGATGGAAAAGAACATGACAAGCTTAGAAATCTGTTTCTAACTCTTACTGAAATCTACAGTGATTTTAATGGGAGAGATATCAAATACTACACACAGACAATAATTAAATACAGCAGTTTAAGCAAGGATTGGATCCCGAAAGGATTAAAAACATTTGAAAACTTAAAAGTGATACAGCTGGTAGAAGAAAGGAATAAGGGAAAATTTAAAGGGAAAAGATTAATATTCACTCCTAAAAATATTGGAGAAATGGAGAAATTTTCCCATGCAGAAAAAAACAATAATGATAAGACTATTCCTGAAAAAACCATTCCTGAATTTTTAGAGCCATCAGAAGATACTCTTTATTTAGAAGATAATAAAAGAATAAAAGATATAAATAATACACACACAAGGGATTTTATCAAAGAGCTTTTAGATAGAATAGCAAAAGAGAGTGAAAATGAAGATGAAAAAGTGTGAATACCATGGAAAAGGAAAAAGGACTGGAAAAATTTAATTTTTTTACTGGAATAAAATTTAAACATATGGAAAAATAAAAAAAATTCTCATAAAAAAGAATAAAATAAAAAAAATCCTCAGTATAAAATTTATTGGGAATTTTCAAATTTAAGGGTAGTTTAAAAGAGTTCTCTTTTATATACAAATGCGAACACTTAGATTTTTAGTTGTAGCAAAATTTTCTTTAACCCATGATTTGTTTATATATACTTACATTGTAGATGATACATTATTTCGATAAAAAAGTCAATATCTTAATTTAAATAATAGTCTATAAAATTAATGAATTAACTATTATTCGCAAAAGTATATAAATGCGAACATTTACAAAGTGCAATTTTAAGTTCATAAAACATCTAAAAATCAAGGTTTGAAGATTTTTTTTGAATTTATGTAAGATTTAAATATGAATGAATATTTTTAGGAGGGAAAAGATGATAGAAAAGATTATGAAAGCAGTAAAGAGCAACAATAAAAAAAGAGGAAGAAATATTACAGTAGGAGCAGTAGTAGGAATGCTTCTATCTTGTACGGTTGTAATGGGGGAAAATGTAGCAGGATTAGAAATAATAACAGGAGAAAAAGGAATAGAATTTAGTAAAGATGGAGATAAATTTACACCGGGAAGCGCAACTGATCCATATTCTGATAATACTTGGACTAATAATACATATACAAATAACTCAATAATATCTGGAACAAGTGAAGATGGTGAAGGTTATGGAATATATGTGAAAGACTCAGAGGGAAAACTAGCAAATTTAGATGGAAATCTAAGAAATAATGGCGAAATAGCTGGTAAAGGTTCTACTAAGGGTTATGGAATATATGTGAAAGACTTAAATGGAAATCTAACAAATAATGGAAAAATAACTGGTGAGGGGACTAGTACTGGTGGTTATGGAATAAGTATACTAAACGCCTTAAATGGAAGTCTAACAAATAACGGGAAAATAACTAGTACTAATAATTCTGGGACTGGTACTAGGTTTGGAATACGTGTAGCAAACTTAAATGGTGAATTAACAAACAACGGTGAAATAACTGCTATTAATTCTGGTACTGGTAATAGTCATGGGGTATATATAGTTTCAAGTACAGAGCAAATGAATCTAACAAACAACGGTGAAATAACTGCTTCTGCTACTGGTGAAGGTTATGGAGTGTATGTGTATAATAACTTCAATGGAACTCTAACAAACAATGGAAAAATAACTGGTACTAGTTCTGGTTCTAACTTTGCTGCTGGAGTGCGTGAGGAGAATGCCTTCAATGGAACTCTAACAAATAATGGAGAAATAACTGGTATTGCTGTTAGTACTAGTGCTAATGGAATATATCCAGTGAAAGGCTTAAATGGAAATCTAACAAATAATGGAAAAATAATTGGTATTAGTACTAGTGGTGCTGGTTTTGGAATGACTATTGGAAAGTCAAAGGGTAGTGAACTAATAAATAATGGAATAATAGCTGGTACTAGTTCTAGTGCCAATGGTCATGGAATATATTTAGACTCTGCAACTGATTCAAGTATAGCAAATACAGGAGTTATATATGGTTCAACTAATGCTATATTTATTCAGCAGGAAACTATAAAAAGTATAGATAACTACGGACTTCTTGTAACTGGTAGAGATGTAATAAATGATAGAACAAAAATTGTTAATCTAAAAAACTATGGACTTGCTTTTAAAGTTGATGGAACTAAATATTCAGCTAGTACTGAGGTTGATAGCAATGATAATAGTGATTTTTCAAACTTTGGAACAATTTCTGGAGATGATAAATATACAGTAATAAATGCTAAAGCTATTGGAGAGAGTGCTACTGAGATAGAAGGAACTGATAGTATAACTTTAAAAGATGGATCTTTCTTATATCTTGACTCTAAGGATAGTGAACAAACTGAAAGAATTTCTTCAGATAAAAAATATGTTTTAAATGGAATAACAGATACTCTTAAAGTTTCTGGATGGTATAACAAATTAAATGACAGCATAGTTAATGCTTATGAAACAGCAGTTGTAATGGGTGAAGATAAATCAATGCTTACTTTGGACAATACAATAGTAAATGGAGGAATGAAAGAAGATACTACAGCTGTAAATATAACAGGAACTGGAAATGAATTTATTGCTAAAGGAAACTCTGTAATAAATACCAAAGCTGACGGTGTTGCTATAACAGTAGGTGGAAATAACAATGCTGTTGTTTTAGAAGGAAATGCAATAGTCAATGGAAAGATGGAAGCTAAAGGAAATGGGAATATTCTTGATCTTGATGGAACAGGAAAATATGGAATGAATATGCATTATGATATCTCTGGATTTGAAAAAATGGCTATAGACAATAATGTAACATTCTCTGAAGATATGAAAGTCACAGGAACTAAAACAGTGGCAGTAGAAGGAACAGGAGTATTAAATCTTAGATTGAAAAAGGCAGAAGGGGTACCACTAGCAGATGATTCAGCAAGTACAATACCAAAAGCAACTCACGCTTTCTCAAAAAATGGTGAAATGACAATAGAGGGAAGCTCTGAAGGGGAAGCAGGAACTTTGAATTTCATAACAAATGGAATAGGAAGAGAAATATTAGTTGATATGGAAGATATAGCTCTTAAAAATATGAAGATAAAAGCAAGCTCTATCATAGATACAGCTAGATTTGAAGGAAATGATATTCATTTAGGAGCAGGTTCAGATTTAGGTGAAATTGTAAATCCTAAAGTAAATAAATATAATTCTTTAAATAAGATATATAAAAGTATTTACAGTAGTAGAGAAGAAAATATTGATGGATTGAGAGATATATTAAGCATGACTTATCTTGGAAAAAATTATGACTTTAACAATGCAACAGATGAAGAACAACTTGCAAATCTTTTAACTTATCTAAATAGTATCTACAGTGGAACTCCTTACTCATATAGTTCAGAGTTATCAAGAAGATCAATAGGAATGTTCAGAGATATTATCACAGAAAATGAATTCAGACCAAACCTGAATAACTGGTTGATAATGGGTGGTTTAACTCATGCTGATGGTGGAACTAAAGATACATATTATGGAAGAAATTATCATGAATTTGATACTGGTTCATCAGAGACAAGCGCAGATATGAAACTTACTGGAGCATATATGCTGGCTAAATATGGATATTCAGAAAATACTTCTCTAGGTTTAACTCTTGGTGGAAACAAAAGTGAAGCTAAGCTAGATATGGCAAAAGTAAAAGGAAATAGTGGATACTTAGGTGCATTCGCTGAAAACTACAGAGGAAACCTAACATTAAAAGCAGGAGCTGGAGTACAATATTCAGAATATGATGCTGACAGAAGAACAACAGGAGACAGCTATAGTGATAAATATTCAGATATGGCTTATGATATTTATTTAAATGGAAGATATTCTAACCCAATGGGAGATAACTTCTTCTTAGAACCATACGGAACTCTATCATACACATATGTAGATCAAGATGGAGCAGATGAAGGAAACAAAACTCTAGCGATAGAAACTGATTCTAAATCATTTGACTATACAGTAGGAAAAGTTGGATTAGATCTTAAAAAAGTAATACCTCATGAAAAAGGTAAGAGCACTTTAACTGCTGGAGTAAGCTATACTAAAATATTTGATGGAGCAGATGAAGAAAATATCACTGGAAGATTTAAAGGTGGATCAGACTTTGATATCATTGTAGCTCACAAAAATGAACACAGTATAGGACTTAATGCTAAATATGCTCTTGAACTAGAAAGTGGAGTACTACTTGATGTAAAAGGAACTTACTCAGTGGAAAGAGATTCTCACAACGGTTCTGCTAAAAACAAAAATAAAGGTGAATGGATAGTTGGAGCAGGATTAGGATATAAGTTCTAATTAAATTAATGATGAAGGGCTGGTTAACTGTAACCAGTCTTTCGCTTAATGTTAAAAGGGGAAAGATATGACTGAAGGGGAATTCATAAAGTTCTATAAAAAAAGAAATAAGATTAAAAGTCACAGATTAGTGAAAGAAAAGATAGACTTATTCTGGAATGCACTATTTAAAGCTTTAGATGAAGATAAAAAAGTGGTATTACAGAGATGGGGAGTATTTGAAAAAAGAGAGATGAAATCTAGAAAAATAAAGGTACCAATGTGGGAAGAACCAACTTATACTAAACCTAAAGAATCAATAAAATTCAGAGCAGGACTAAATTTTGTAAAGATAGCTAATGGTGATACAGATGAATAAAAGAGAATTAGCAAAGGTATATGTAAAAATGAGCCCCAAAAACATATCAATAGTACAGGCTGTAAAAGAGATAGAAGAATTTCTTGAAACATTGAAAGAATCAATAGCCTTAGATAATGAGGTAGGATTTCCTAAAAGAGGAGTATTTGAAATCTTGACAAGACAACCAAGAGTAGTGGCTAATCCTGTTACAAGAGAAAGAATGACTGTATATCCAAAAAAGACAGTAAAATTCAGAGCATCTAAAAAAATAAAATAACTAAAAGGACTATCTGTTGTAACTAGATAGTCCTTTTTATATAATTAAAGTTCATTATTTAAAATTTTATTTGCCAGTTCTTCACGGTCAGCTTCGCACATATTTAATACTCCAGTATTTAAAGCATTTTCATAAAGATCAATCTTATAATTAATTGTTTTTAAAGTCTTTTGAAGTGCTGCAATCTGACTTTCTACAGTTGCTTTACGCTCTAAAAATAAAGCATGACGTCTTTGAACTGAAGCAAATCCTTCTTCACACCAATCAATGTACAGCTTAATATCTTTCAGCGACATTCCAGTAGCTTTAAGACATTCTATTGTATTTAACATTATAAAATTTTTGGTACTAAAGATACGTCTTCCATTTACATCTCTTTCTATAGGCAGTAAGCCTTCATTATCATAATAACGGAGTGTATGAGTAGTTGTATTTAATTTTTTTGCAGCTTCTCCAATACTTAGGTTTATCATGTTACCCCCTCCTTATAAACAAATTTATTTATCTATAATAAATTTGCTTGTATGGTATCATAAAAAAAACTTAGTGTCAATTAGAAAAAACTTGCTATAGACTTAACTCTAAGTGATATACTACTAATATTGAAATAAATATTTCTATAAAAATATTTGTGATAAGTTTGGAGCCCTTCTAGGCTCTTTTTTCATATTTAAACTGAAAAACAGGAATATTTTATAAAAAAAATTCAAGAATATGATATAATATAAAATTGAAGATAGAGAAAGAATAAAATTATTAATGAAGGAGAGACAGATGAAGGTAGATTTACATTTACATGATAATAAATATTCTTCAGATAGTCATGTGTCAATAGAGGAAATTATAAAAGAAGCCCGAATAAAAGGATTAGATGGAATTGCCCTTACAAACCATGAGAGTACTGATGTAAGAAAAGAGATTGAGGAATTGGTTCAGAAATATGATTTTCCAATTTTTCCCGGAGTAGAATATCTGACTAAAGATGGAGATATAGTTGCATTTGGAATTGATGAACTTCCAGAGGAACAGATGACAGCTCAGGAATTTATAGATTATGTAGCTAAAGCAGGAGGAACTTGCACTGCTGCTCATCCATACAGAACAAATAATAGAGGACTGGAAGATAAGCTTAACATAGTAAAAGGACTTACAGCCATTGAAGGATATAATGGAAGCACAAGTGAATATCATAATGGTCTGGCTGTAGCAACTGCAAAAAAACTTGGAATACAGGTTCTTGGATCAAGTGATGCTCATGTAAAGGAAAAAGTGGGGGTATTTGCTACTCTTCTTCCGTATAGAGTAAACAATGTAAAAGAACTTATAGAAGCTTTGAAAACTAATAAGTGTAAGCCGTTAGTATATAAAAACAATAAATATGAAGTAATAGAATAAATAAAAATAGGAGGAATTTATGAAAAAAACATCATTGTTATCTGCAATTTTTATGCTTGTTTTAAGTATTAATATATTTGCAGAGGGAAGTCTTAAAGTAGTAGCAGCATATGGAGGGAAAGAAAAAATATTTCAGCAGTTTACTAAGGATACTGGAATAAAGGTAGATTTTATAGATATGTCATCTGGAGAGGTTTTATCAAAGCTACAGGCTGAAAATGGAAAGCCATCAGCTGATGTATGGTTTGGTGGAGGACTGGACAGTTTTATTACTGCTAAAAATAAAGGACTTTTGGAAAAATATATTTCACCAGAAATGGCTGAAGTACCTTTGAAATATAGAGACAAAGATGGACATTGGTCAGGAGTTTCTTTAGTTCTTGTAGGATTTATGGTAAATAATGAAATATTAGCAGATAAAAAATTAGATGCCCCTAAAACTTGGGCAGATTTGACAAAGCCTGAATACAGAGATGAAGTTATCATGGCTAATCCTGCTATTTCAGGAACTAACTATGCATTGGTAGATAATCTTATCCAAGAACTTGGAGAAGATAAAGCATGGGAATATTTTGAAGCATTAAATAAAAATGTACCTTTCTTGGCTAAAAGAGGAGGAGAGCCTCCAATGAAAGTTACTACAGGAGAATTTGGTGTAGCTGTAATTCCTATGTCGGGAGAGTTTATATTAATGGAAGGAAAATATCCTGTAACAACTATTTATCCAGAGGATATGATTCCTTGGGTTCCAGCAGGTATGGCAATCTTTAAAAATGCAGAAAATTTGCCTGAAGCTAAAAAATTCGTAGACTGGGCATTATCAGAAAAAGGACAGATAGCTATCAGAGATGAAGATCCTAGAGCTATGGTTAGAAATGGTGTTAAGACGCCTGAAAGTATAAAGACTATTGACATGGACAAATTAATCAATATTGATATTGATAGATTGGGAAATGAGAGAGAAAAGGTTTTAAATGAATGGAATAAAAGATTTGGAAATAAAGCAAAATAATTATATATATAATTTTATATTATTTCTAGTTATTAGTGGGGTAGTACTTTTTTGTTTCTACCCCATTTATAAAATAATAGAAACGAGTTTTTTTGATAATAACACTTTCACATTAAAATTCTATAGAGGTATTTTCAGTGAAAATTATATTCTGCTGAAAAATACATTGATGACTTCAACTGTATCAGCTGGAGTATCTTCTATATGTGGAGCTGTTATAGCTTTTTATATGATTTTTTCAGGGAAAAGAATTAAAAGTTTTTTCTATTATTTGCTGATGCTTACTATGATATCACCTCCTTTTATTTTTGGTATATCATATATTATGCTCTTTGGGAGAAGAGGGCTCATTACATACAGAATTTTAGGATTACATACAAATCCCTATGGACTCCAAGGAATTATATTATTACAGATTATAGGAGAAATTTCTTTTGCTGCTTTTATGCTCTATGAAATATTTAAGAATATTGATTATAATCTGATTGCAGTATCAAGATCTTTGGGAGCTTCTCCATGGGAAACTGTAAAGAGAGTTGTTTTTCCCTTATCAGTTCCAGCACTTATAGGAACATTTTTTATTTTATTTACAAAGAATCTGGCAGATTTTGGAAGTGCTGTCATCATTGGTGGAAGACATAGCACACTGGCAACAGAAGCATATTTGACTGTAATTGGTGAAGGAAATATGCCCAAAGCAGCAGCTATGACACTGCTCCTTATTTTACCTGCACTTTTAGCATTCTGGCTCTACAGAAAAGTTTTAATTAAAAATCTAAATCTGGCTTCTGATATAAAAGGGAGCGGATTAAAAAATATATCATTTAAACTTCCATTTTGGGTAAAAACTATTTTAGGAATAACAGCATGGTTTTTCTTTTTAATTATGCTTTTACAATATTCAGCCATATTTTTTTCAGGATTCTATAATTATACTTCTAAAGGGATAGAATTTACTCTTGAATATTTAGAAAGATTTCAATTATCTGCTTTGAAAGTATTTTTAAGAAGTATAATATATGCTTTTATAGCTGGGATTCTCTCATCAGTTATAGGGATTTTAATCTCTTATTACAACAAAAACAGAGATAATAAATTTATGCAGATTATTGAATTTTTTGCCAGCCTTCCATATATTATTCCGGGGACATTTTTCGGATTGGGATATATACTGGCTTTTAATAGGGGAATACTTACTTTAACAGGAACAGCTGCTATAGTTATATTGAACTGTACTTTTAGGCAGATAAGTATAGGAGCAAAGGCTGGAGATTCGATTTTAACTAAACTTAATTCCAATATAGAAAAAGCAGCTAAAGATTTAGGAGCTCCTAAAATCAGAATATTATTAGATATAATATTTCCTGCATTGAGACCAGCTTTTCTAATTTCTTTTATCAACTGCTTTATTGCTACTATGACTACAATAGGGGCTATTATTTTCCTGATTTCTCCAGGAACTAATGTTGCTACAGTTGTACTCTTTACTCATGTAGCACAGGGAGAATATGGACTGGCTTCTATAACAGCACTGGCTATAACTATTGTTACTTTTTCTTTGAATATTGCAGTTTACAGATTTTTGAAAAAATAGAGTGAAAAGAGTGATGAAAAATGTATTTAAAAATTGAAAATATAAGAAAAATGTTTGATAAAACCAGAGGGATAAAGGATATAAATTTTTCAATAGAAAAAGGAGAATTGATATCTTTTTTAGGACCGAGCGGCTGTGGGAAAACAACTCTTTTAAATATAATAGGAGGATTTATTCAGCCTGAAACTGGAAAAATATATCTTGAAGGTGAAGAGATTACTAATTTTCCACCTGAAATAAGAAATATATCTACAGTTTTTCAAAATTATGCTCTTTTTCCTCATATGAATGTTATTGAAAATATAAAGTATGGACTTAAATATAAAAAAATATCTAAAAAAGAGCAGGAAGATTTAGCTCAGGAGTATCTAAAAATAGTAGGATTGGAAGGATATGAAAAAGTGTCTATTCATGAATTAAGTGGAGGGCAGCAGCAGAGAGTTGCTTTAGCCAGAGCCTTAGTTCTGCATCCTAAGCTTCTTTTATTGGATGAGCCTTTCAGCAATCTCGATGCAAAATTAAAGATAAATATGAGAGAGGAGCTGAAACAGCTTCAGAAAAAACTGAATATAAGTATGATATTTGTAACTCATGATCAAGAGGAAGCTTTGAGCCTTTCTGATAAAATAGTAGTTATGAATATGGGAGAGATCATACAAATTGGAACACCAGAGGAAATATATTATAATCCAGCAAATGATTATGTAGCTGATTTTATAGGAAAAGCAAATTTTATTATGAAAGATGGGAAAAAATCTCTGCTGCGTCCAGAGGATATTTCTATGAAAAAGTCAGAAAATGGTGACTGGATAATTGTTTCAAAAGAATTTATGGGAGCTCATACAATTTTTAAAATAAAAAAAGCTCAAGATGAATTGTATGCAAGTATTCAGGGAGAAGAAAGTAAAGATTTCAAGATAAATGAGAGAGTTGAAATCATGTATTAAAATTTGAGGAAATTAAAATAATATAAGTTAAGGAGGGAAGTTCTATGAATCCAAAGGAATTTTGCAGCTGTACAGATCATAAATGTCCTTTTAATCCAGTTAATCATGATAAAGGGTGCGATTTATGTATATCAAAATGTTTAAAATTAAATGAAATACCATCATGTTTTTTCAAAAAAATCTCAACTGAAAGACCAGAAAATGAAGATTATACATTTAAAGGATTTGCTGATTTTACAATGAAGCATTGGAAAAAAGATTAGATGGAGGGATAATTATGGAAAATAAGGTATTGGTTGTTTATTTTACTTGGAGTGGAACTTCAAAAATAACAGCAGAGATAATGAGAGAAGAATTGAATGCAGATATATTCCAGATTGAAGCAGTAAAAAAATATCCAGATAAATATATCCCTTGTGTGGCTCAAGCTGGTGTAGAAAAATTTAAAAAGGAAAGACCTCAGCTGAAAGCAGAAGCAGAAAATATTTCTGATTATGAGAAAATAGTATTGGTATTTCCTAACTGGTGGGGAACATTGCCAATGCCAGTATTTTCTTTCTTAGAGAAATATGATTTTACAGGAAAAACAATACTCCCTATCTGTATGCATGGTGGTGGTGGACTTACTAATACAATAAAGGATTTGAAAAAAGTGTGTCCTGCTGCAAATATCTTAGAGGGAACTCCAATAAAAAAACAAGATGCAGAATCAGAAGCAACAAAAGAGATTTTAAAAAGTTTTGCAGATATACTAAAATAATAAAAAACTGAGAACCTTTTATGAGGTTCTTTTTTTATATAAAAAAGATTGTTATAATTTCACCTGATCTGATAGAGAATTTATTATTTGGTTTAATTTTAAAATAAATTAAATAAGGAACTGAAAAACGTAATAAATATCACAGTATTTATTTGTAAATTAGTATAAAATTTAGAAAGTAATGCCTATTAAATAACAAAATGTATATATTTAGTAGACCAAAATATTTTGGAGTTAATTAAATTTTAAATAAAATAGAAAAGGGTGAGCTTATGGGTTATCAATTATTAACAACAGATCTTGATAAAGTTTTACTGTCTTTATCTGAAGAGTATGATGTTTATGCACCTAAATTATTTGAAGGAGATGGGTGTTTTTCAGATATTGATGTAGTTCGTTATGGAAAAATAAATTTTTTAAATGAAATAGTTTTTGATCAAAAATCAGACTACTCATTTAAAGAAATTCTTACTCCTATTTCAGAGACATTATTTTACTTTACAGAAGATGAAGCAATTGTACCAAAAGAAAGAAAAAAAGGAGCAGTAGTATTTTTAAGAGCTTGTGATTTAAACGCATTAAAAAGATTAGATGATATTTATTTACATAATGGAGCAGAAGATTTTTATTATAAGAGGCTTCGTGGAAATACAAAGTTTATATTAATGGAATGTAAGGAATCTTTTGAAACATGTTTTTGTGTGAGTATGGGAACAAATAAGGCAGATAATTATGATGCCTATATATCTGTTAAATACGGCAAGGCATACATAGACTGCAAATGGGATAAATTAACAGATCTTATTAAAAAAGAAAAAAATGAACAGACAGATGTTCAACCTGAATTTGTAAAAGAAAATAATGTAAAGGTGACAGTTCCGCAGGAAATAACAAACGAAGTATATGATTTTGATTTATGGAAAGAATATAATGAACGTTGCATAGCATGTGGAAGATGTAATTTTGTATGTCCTACATGCACATGTTTTACAATGCAGGATATTTTTTATAAGGATAATAAAAATACAGGTGAAAGACGTAGAGTATGGGCTTCATGCCATATAGATGGTTATACAGAAATGGCTGGAAACATAAGTTTCCGTAAAACAAAAGGAGAAAGAATGCGTTTTAAAGTTCTTCATAAAGTTCATGATTTTAAAAAGCGTTTTGGTTATAACATGTGTACTGGCTGTGGAAGATGTGATCAAGTATGTCCAGAATATATTTCCTTTTCAAATTGCATCAATAAACTGAATCAAAAAATAGAAGAGGTGAAATAATATGAAAAATGAATATATTCCTTTTTTATCTCAAATAACAAATGTTAAAAAACATACAGAAATAGAATATACATTTCAAATGGAATATAATAAAAAAGATGTAAAGCCAGGGCAGTTCTTTGAAATTTCTATTCCTAAATTTGGAGAGGCTCCTATATCAGTAAGTGGTATTGGAGAAAATACAATAGACTTTACTATTAGAAAAGTAGGAAAAGTAACAAATGAAGTATTTGAAAACTATGTTGGAAATAAACTTTTTTTAAGAGGACCTTATGGAAATGGATTTGATGTAAATAATTATAAAGGAAAGGAAATTATAATTATTGCAGGGGGAACAGGAGTTTCTCCAGTGAGAGGTGTTATAGATTACTTTGCACATCATAAAGAGGAAGCTAAGGCAGTAACATTAATTGCTGGATTCAAATCAACAGCAGACATTCTTTTTAAAGAGGATTTTAAATATTGGGAAAAAAATATGAATGTTATTCTTACTATTGATAAGGAAGAGGAAGGATATAATGGAAATACAGGTCTGGTAACAAAATATATTCCTGAATTAAAAATAAAAGATATAAATAATATTGTTTTTATTGTAGTAGGTCCTCCTATTATGATGAAATTTGCTGTCATAGAAATAAAAAAACTTGGAATATCTGATAAAGATATTTGGATTTCTCAGGAAAGAAAGATGTGTTGTGGAATTGGGAAATGTGGTCATTGTAGAATGGGAGATACTTATATATGTTTAGATGGTCCCGTATTTAATTATGTAGATGGTAAAAACTTAATTGATTAGGAGGGGACAGCATGGATATAAATACAAAAAAGTTAAAGAAGAATGCTTTTAGAGTTTCAAAAGTGAGAGAGATTACAGCTTCTCGTATTCGTGTACCTGGTGGATATTTAAAGGCTGAACTTCTTGAGAAAATACAGGAAATATCTCAAAAATATGGAAATGGAATTATTCATATTACCACTCGTCAGGGATTTGAAATAGAAGGTATTCATTATGAAGATATGGATAAAGTAAATGAATTGCTTCAGCCTATTATTGAAGTACTTGAAATCAATCAGACAATTCCAGGAACAGGGTATTCAGCTTCTGGAACAAGAAATGTAAGTGCGTGTATAGGAAATAATGTATGTCCTTTTGCAAATTATAATACAAGCGAGTTTGCTCAGAAAATAGATAAGGCTATTTTTCCAAATGATCTTCATTTTAAAGTTGGTTTAACTGGATGTTCCAATGACTGTGGAAAAGCAAGAATGCATGACTTTGGAATTATTGGAATGACAGAACCTCAATATGATCCAGATAGATGTGTTAACTGTCAGGCTTGTGTAAAAGGCTGTAAATCTCTTTCTGTAAATGCCTTGTCAGTTGAAAACTATAAAATTGTAAGAAATACAGAGAAATGTATAGGGTGTGGAGTATGTATTACTAAATGTCCAACAAGAGCTTTTACCAGAAGTAAAGAGAAATACTACAAACTTACACTTATGGGAAGAACAGGGAAGAAAAATCCACGTCTTGGAGAAGATTTTTTAATTTGGGTAGATGCAGATACAATTATAAAGGTAATATTAAATACTTATGATTATGTAAAAGAACACATAAGCAAAGATGCCCCTGGTGGAAAAGAACATATTGGATATATCATAGACAGAACAGGGTTTGAAGAATATAAAAAATGGGTATTAAAGGATATTGAACTAGGACCAAAAGCAATAAAAAAAGATCGTATTTACTGGAGTGGTATTCATTTTGATAAATTCTAATAAATTGGAGGAAAGAAAATGAAAAAAATACAGTCAACATGTAATTACTGTGCTATTGACTGCAATCTAGATTTCTATGTAGAAAATAATAGAATAGTAAAAGTAGTTCCAACAAAAGATTACCCAGTGAATGATGGATTTTGTTGTATTAAAGGATTATCTCTTGATAAACAACAGACTTCAGTGAAACCTTCACAACTTCCAAAGATTAAAATTAATGGAAAAATGACAACAGTAGAATGGGAATATGCTTTTAAATATGTTGCAGATAAATTAAAAGAGATACAAGAAAAATATGGAAAAGAAAGTATTGCTGGAATAAGTACAGGACAATTAACAATGGAAGAGTTTGCAATTTTTGGTCATGTGATGAGAAATTATCTGAAAACAAATGTTGATGGAAATACAAGATTATGTATGGCAACAGCAGTTGTAGCTCACAAACAAAGTTTTGGATTTGATGCTCCTCCATTTACACTGAAGGACTTAGAACTTTCAGATACTATTGTATTTATTGGAGCAAATCCTGTTGTAGCACATCCAATTCTTTGGGGACGTGTAATGAAAAATACTGATAAAAAAGTAATTGTTTTAGATCCTCGTAAATCAGAAACAGCAATGAATGCAGATTATTGGTATGGGTTAAAAGGAAAGTCAGATTTACAGCTTTTTTATACAGTAGCTAATTTGTTGATAGAAAAAGGTTATATAGACAAAAAATATATAGCAGATCATACAGAAGGATTTGAAGAATTTAAAGAATTTGTAAAAAAATATACTTTGGAAATAGCTATAAAGAAAACAGGACTTTCAAAAGAGCAGATATTAGAATTTGTTGAACTTATTCATAAAGGAAAAAGAGTTTCTTTCTGGTGGACTATGGGAGTAAATCAAGGATATGAAGCAGTAAGAACAGCTCAAGCCATTATAAATATAGCACTTATGACTGGAAATATCGGTCGTGAAGGGACAGGAGCTAATTCTATTACTGGGCAGTGTAATGCAATGGGATCAAGAGCATATAGTAATACAGCAGTTCTTTTTGGTGGAGGAGATTTTAATAATGAGAAAAGGAGACAGCAGGTAGCAGCAGCTTTAGAAGTGGATGAATCTGTTCTTGCTGAAAAACCTACCATTACATATAATCAAATTATTGAAGGAATTAACAACGGAGACATAAAGGGACTTTGGATACTTTGTACAAATCCTATGCACAGTTGGACAAATAATAAAACTTTTCAAACAGCAGTAGAAAAATTAGAATTATTTGTAGTACAGGATATTTATGATGATACAGACAGTGCTCAAGCTTGTAATGTATTTTTGCCTGTAGTTCCAGGAATAAAAAAAGAAGGTACATATATTAATCTAGAAAGACGGATTTCTGCAATGTGTCCATGTCTGGAAAAAGAAGAAAATGAAAAAAATGATTATGAAGTAATTTATGAAATAGGGAAAGCGCTTGGAATGGGAGAACTTCTGAAAAATTGGGAAACTCCAAAAGAAGCCTTTAAATTAATGCAGAAATGTTCTAAGGGAATGCCTTGCGATTTTACTGGAACTTCTTGGGAAAAATTAGAAAATTCTCATGGGGTTCAATGGCCTTTTAGAGAGGGAGAAGTTTTAGAAGAAGATGAAAGACGTCTTTATGAAGATGGAAATTATTTTACTCCAAGTAAAAAAGCAAAATTTATTTTTGAAGAAATAAGAGAAAATCCCCTTCCCCTTACAGATGAATTTCCGATTCTTTTAAATACAGGAAGAGGAACTGTTGGACAATGGCATACTCAAACAAGAACAAGAGAAGTACAATTTGTTGAAGATGTAGTTGCTGATAAAGCTTATGTCTATATGAATACAATTCTTGCTGAAGAAAATAATATAAAGGAAAATGATAAAATCAGAATTTATTCTATAAATGGAAAGGATGCAGTATTTTTTGTAAAAATTACAGAAAATGTGCAGTATGAAGAATTGTATGCCCCTATTCATTATATAGAATGCAATATGCTCACACCTTCCATTTATGATCCTTATTCAAAAGAGCCATCATATAAAGCAACACCAGTAAGATTCGAAAAACTGGAGGTGGAAGCAGATGTATAGAATCAGAATAGATAGAAAAAGATGTATTGGCTGCCTTACATGTGTTACAGCTTGTGTGGTAAGTCATGAAAGCAGCGATGCCAGAAATAGAGTAGTAATTGATAGTGAAACAAGACCTGCACCTATTTTCTGTAGGCATTGTGATCAGCCTGAATGTGTTTATACATGCATGACAGGAGCAATGAGAAAAAATTATGAAACTGGATATGTAACTTATAACAAAGAACAATGTGCAAGTTGTTATATGTGTATTATGGCATGTCCTTATGGAGTTTTAAAAAGCGACAGCATATATAATAAAGAGATTATGAAATGTGATATGTGTGCTAGTGTTGATGGAAATCCTAAATGTGTTGAAAAATGCCCTATGAAGGCAATTACACTAGAGGAGGTACAATTATGAAATTTGTAGTCATTGGGGCATCAGCAGCAGGAATCAGTGCAGCAGGTGAATTAAGAAGATTAGATAAAGATTCAGATATTATACTTATTTCAAGGGATGAGGCTGTTTATTCAAGATGTATTCTTCATCACTATATGGAAGGGATAAGAGATTTAAAACAGCTTTCTTTTATTGAAGAAGATTTTATGGAAAAGAATAATATAGAATGGAAAAAAGGGATAAGTGCAGTTGGGATTGATACAAAGGAAAAAACAGTATTACTTTCTACAGGAGAAAAAGTTTTTTTTGATAAACTCCTCATAGCAACTGGATCAAAAACATTCTTTCCACCAGTTTCAAATATAGATGCTGGAAATATTTTTGGACTTCACAATTTTGATGATTGTCTAAAAATAATGGCAACTGTAAAAAAAGCTGAAAATATTGCAATAATGGGAGGAGGCCTTATTGGAGTTGATGCTGTTACAGGTTTACTGGATACCAAAAAAAATCTTTCCATTATAGAAACGAAATCACATATGCTTCCCCTTCAATTAGATGAGATATCTTCAAAAAATTATGAAGAAGCATTTTCTAAAAATGGAGTAAATCAATATTATAATTTAGGAATCAAAGCAATAAATATAAATGAAGATAAAAATATAAAATCTATTATATTATCTGATGGAAGAGAACTTCCATGTGATATGCTTATTGTTACAGCTGGGGTTCGTGCCAATGTAGATTTTTTAAAGGATAGTGATCTAGTATTGGATAAATTTGGGCTTGTTACAGATGAATATGGAAGAACAAATATAGATAATATTTTTGGAGCTGGAGATGTTACTGGAAGAAATCCTATCTGGCCTGTAGCTGTAAAAGAAGGAATAATTGCAGCGAATAACATGGTAGGAATAAAAAAGAAACTTACAGATTTTTTTGCCAGCAAATCAACAATGAATTTTTTAGGTATTCCAACTATGTCACTGGGAATCAATGAGACTGATGATGAAAGTTATCAAACAGAAATTGAAATAGACAAAAAAGGAAACTATAAAAAAATAATACATAAAGATGGAAAAATCTATGGAGCTATATTACAAGGAGACCTGTCATATGCTGGAATATTGACACAACTTATTGCGAACAGGATAGATATCTCAAAGGTTAAAAAACCTATATTTAAAATAGATTATTCAGACTTCTTTAACGTAAAAGATAATTTTGAATTTACATACTAATTTTTAAGGAGAGAAGATGGAAAATAAATCATTGAGAGAAAAGATTCAAAATATACCTGTTCCCTTACTTCCAACAATGGTAGGAGCAGCAACTTTATCAAATGTTTTTACAGGGATGGGATATTCTCTCGTAAGACATGTAACAATGTTATCAGCAACAATCATCTTGTTTTTCTACATAATTAAAATAACAATGTACTTTGATACTTGTAAAAAAGAATACAGTAATGTTATACCTGCGAGTCTTTATGCAGGTTTTCCAATGATAATGATGCTGCTTGGAAGTTATTATTTTGACTATAATCAACTTTTGGGGAAAGGTTTATGGGCAGCAGGATTGATAATTGATGCAGTTCATATTTTGATATTTACATATAGAAATGTAATCAAAGGAGTAAAACTTGATACTTTTGTACCTAGTTGGTTTGTAACATATAATGGAATTTTAGTTTCAGCAGTTATTGGGATTCCTATGAAAGAACCTTTTATTTGTAAAATTATTGCAATATATGGAATAGTAGTTTTTGCTGTAATAATTCCTTTTATGGTATGGCGTCTTATAAAAAAATCAGTGGATGGACCAATGCTGCATACGAGAGCTATTGTAATGGCACCTTCAAGTCTTTCTCTTGTAAGCTATTTGAATTTTTTTGAAAAGCCGAATACAATTGTTGTATACTTGTTATATATAGCAGTTTTCTTATCATTAATATTTATAATTTACAATCTGCCTAAGTTTTTTTCAGTGCCTTTTACACCTGCTTTTGCAGGGCTCACATTCCCAATGGCTATCGGAGTGGTAGCTTCAGGAAAAATGAGTGGGTATTTATTAAATAATGGAATGATAGAATTTGGAAATTTTGTAAAGCAGGTACAAGGGATGCAGATTTATTTTACTACTGCAATTATAGGCATGGTATTATTTAATTTTTTTATCATGTTTAAAAATAGTTTTAAAAGAATATAATAAAAAAGAGAGGAATGGAAATGATTGAGTATAATGAAGCTATAAAAGTATTAGAAAAAAATATAGAACAGCAGAAAAAAACTGAAGAAATACATATTTTAGATTCTTATGGTTATATTGTTGCTGAAGATATATATTCATCTATTTCTGTTCCCTCTTTTCCAAAGTCAGCTATGGATGGGTATGCTGTGTGTAGTGAAGATATTATCAATGCTGAAAAAGATATCCCAGTAAAATTAAAAGTTGCTGGTAAAATAATTGCTGGAGATTCTCATATTATTCAAGGGAAAAAAGGGCAAGCAGTGAGGATAATGACAGGGGGAAGAATTCCAGATGGTTTTGATTGTGTAGTAAAGCAGGAAGATACAGATTATGGGAGAGATACAGTTAATATATTTACTTCTCTCACTCCCTATTCTAATTATTGTAAAATAGGAGAAGATATTCAAGAAGGACAGCTGGTTGTAAAAAAATATACAAGAATAGAAAGCTCGCATATTGGAGTGTTAGCAAGTATAGGAATTTCTCATGTAAAAATAATTGCTCCTATGAAAGTTTCTGTATTATGTACTGGAAGTGAATTAATAAATCCTGGAACAAAATTAGGTGAA
Source organism: Fusobacterium ulcerans (assembly GCF_003019675.1). Taxonomy (NCBI): domain Bacteria; kingdom Fusobacteriati; phylum Fusobacteriota; class Fusobacteriia; order Fusobacteriales; family Fusobacteriaceae; genus Fusobacterium; species Fusobacterium ulcerans. The sequence goes on from NZ_CP028105.1 coordinate 1,720,606, forward strand.
GCTCAGATATATAACAGCTGTTCTTATGTTATTGCATCTAAATTAAAAAGAGCTGGAATAAAAATAGTTAATATTGAAAACTGTGATGATGATATAGAAAGTATAAAAAATAAAGTAAAAAATTTTTTAGAAGAGAGTGATCTTATTATTACAACAGGAGGGGTATCTGTAGGAGAAAAAGATCTTATTCCTCATGTAATGGAAGAACTAGGAACAATTGAGTTGTTCAGAAAAGTAAATATAAAACCGGGAACACCAGTTACTGCCAATAGATATAGAGATAAACTCATATTAAGTTTTTCTGGAAATCCCTTTGCAGCAATAGTGAATTTTGAATTATTTTTTTGGTATGCAGCAGCTAAATTTATGAATAATAATTATTTTAAGCCTCAAGTATTTGAGGTTGTTTTAAAAAATGATATTTTAAAAAAGAATAACCTTAAAAGATTTTTAAGAGGTTTTGAAGAAAATAATAGAGTTTTATGTAATACTAATAAGCAGATGTCTTCTGTTTTAAATGAAATGATGAGCTGTAATTGTTTGGTGGAGCAGCCAGAAGGAAAGGAACTTTTTTCTGGAGAAGTAGTAAAGTGTATAAAATTTAGATATTAATTATTTGAAAATAAGGAGTAGATATGAAATTATCAGTGGGTATTTTGGCTGGAGGTAAAAGCAGCCGTATGGGGCAGGATAAAGTTTTATTAAAATTGAAGCAGAAAAGTTTTTTAGATATCCTCATAAACGAATTTTCTGATTTTGATGAATTGATAATTTCATTAGACTATTTAAATAGATATAAAGAATTAAGTTGTAAAAAAGTAGAAGATAGTATAAAAGATATAGGTCCTATTGAAGGAATAAGACAAATACTGAAAGAATCTAAAAATAAATATAATTTTATATGTGCAGCAGATATGCCTTTTTTAAAAAAAGATATAGTTGAATATATAAGTACTTTTATCAGTTCTGATTTTGATTGCTATATAATTTGCGATAGAGAAAGAAAGCATCCTTTATGTGCTGTTTACTCAAAAGATATACTCCCTATAATAGATGAAATGATAGAAGATAAAAATTATAAATTACTTCAGTTGGTTTCAAGAGTAAGAACAAAATATATAAATTTAAAATATACTAACTTTGATAAAAAAGTGATTCAGAATATTAATACATATTCAGAGTATAAGAATGCAGTAAAGCCACTTATATTTTGTATAAGCGGGATAAAAAATAGCGGGAAAACAACTTTGATTACAAAACTTATAAATGAATTCCAAAATGATTTTCCTAAAATAGCAGTAATAAAACATGATGGACATGACTTTATAATAGATCATGAAGGAACAGATACAGATAAAATAACTAAGGCAGGAGCAATGAAAACAGTTATTTTTTCAAATAAAAAATATGCTTCTATTTGTAAGGGCAGTTTTAATATGGAAGAAGAATTAAATAATATGAAAGATATGGACATGATAATAGTAGAAGGAATGAAAAATTCATATTATCCTAAAATTGAAATATTGAGAGAAGGAATCTCAGATAAGCCTATATGTGATCATAAGACTTTGATAGCAGTAGCTACAGATGGAAAAGAAATAAAAAATATAGAAAAAGGAATTCCGAGTGTTGAATTAAATAATATTAAAGCTATATCACAGATTATTTTAAATTATTTTTTTGAAGGATATAGTCAAAATTTTGATTAAATAAATGAGGTGATAAATTTGCTTGATAAATATAGGAGAAAAATAGATTATCTAAGAATTTCTATTATTGATAAATGTAATCTGAAATGTATTTACTGTATGCCTGAAGAAAGCGTGGAAAGTATAGAAAAAGATGAGCTTTTAACTTTTGAAGAGATAGAAAGAATATGTATTGCAGCAGCTGAAATAGGAATCAAAAAAATAAAAATTACAGGGGGAGAACCTCTTATAAGAAAAGAAGTTGCAGGACTGGTAAAAAAAATAAAATTAATTAAAGGAATAGAAAATGTTACCTTGACAACAAATGGCATCCTATTGGAAAAAAATATTGAGGAGCTGGCTCAGGCAGGAATTGATGGAATAAATATTAGTTTAGATAGTTTGAAAGAGAAAAAATATCATGAAATAACAAGATGTGGGTATTTAAAAGATGTACTTTCAGGAATAGAGTCTGTTGTAAATAAAAAGATAAAATTAAAATTAAATTGTGTTATTATTAAAAATATAAATGAGGATGAAATAATTGAGATAGCAGGATTAGCCCAGAAATATCCAATAGATGTGAGATTTATTGAACTTATGCCAATTGGGTATGGGAAAGAGTTTTCTTCTGTATCTAATGAAGTGATAAAAGGTAAACTAGAAACTTATTTTGGAAAGTTAATATTATCTGAAACTACTCATGGAAATGGACCAGCAGAATATTTTGATATAAATGGTTTTAAAGGAAGTGTTGGATTTATAAGTGCTTTGTCACATATTTTTTGTGACAGCTGTAATCGTATCAGAATAACTTGTGATGGAAGTATTAAGCTGTGCTTGAATTATGATAATGGATTAAATGTAAAAGAAAAAATAAGAAGTGGAATATCTAATGATGAATTAAAAGATTATTTGTATCATTGTATAATAGAAAAACCTTTATATCATGGTTTTAATGAAAGTAAAAAAGATAGTACTGAGCATAGAAAAATGATACAGATAGGGGGATGAATTTTTAAAATATCTGTAAAACTACAGCTGGAAATATTATAAATTGAAATAAATATTAAATTTATATAGGATTTATGCTAAAATATATGTATTCTGTTTAGTGGAGGGAAATTCTATGCCTGAAATCCTATATAAATTAAAAGACATGGATATTTTTAAAAATGCCAGCAACTCTACTTTAAGCAAACTGATTAATGCTGGTAAAATAAAGAAATATAAAAAAAATGATATAATTTACTCTGATAAAAAAATAGTAGATTATATTTTTTTTATACTAGAAGGAAAAGCAATTATTTATAATATGACACATAATGGAAATAGAAAAATAATATTTATACTGGGATCAGGAAAATTACTTAGTTTTAATGTTATAAATGATAGACTTACATCAGTATTTTCTGAAGCTATTGAAAAAACTCAAATTTTATCAATAGAAAGAAGAGAGTTTTTAAAAATAATAAAACATGATTTTGAGTTTTTAAAGTCTATAATGAGTGAATATGAAAAATATATATGGCGTATGGGGCATCAGCTTAAAAATACAATAGGAAATATTTATATAGAAAGAAGAGTTGCTGCAAAATTATGGAAGTTAGGCAGAGATTTTGGTATAAAAACAGATGAAGGTATATTGATAGATATAGAAATGACAATAACCTTTATGGCAGATTTTATAGGAGCTCCCAGAGAATCGACTTCTCGTGCATGTAAGAAACTAATTAATGAGAAGCTTATTAAATTTGAAAATAAAAAATTTATTATATTAAATGCTGATAAATTAGCAGAATATTATAAAAGATAATGTTTCCTCTGTCATCACATGTTTAGTATAAATAAAAAATATAAAAAAAATTTAAAGTTGGAACTGGCGTTAAGCTGGATTCAACTTTTTTTATTTTCCTTTAGAAGCTTGATAATATGAACCGTTTCTAACAATAGAGCTGATAAAATTTATACATAAAATTTACAAATTGAACTAGAATAAATACTTATATTCGTCAGGTGTCCTATTTTTTTATGGAAAAATATATAAAATTTTTTAAATATTCTGAAATAGGACAAGAAAGAGATGTGTTTAAGATTTGTATGGCATATAGGAATAATTTTCTTTAATTCTATGAAAAAATAAAGAAAAATATAAATTATTTTTAAAATTAAAAAAATAATTTCAAAAAACTGAAAAACGAAAATAACGTGATCAAAAACAGCTTGACAATAATACTTCAAAGTTGTATACTTACTTCAAACAAAAATAAGAAAAATTTAATATTGAAGGGGGAGAATGTATGAGAAAGTTTAAAATGGTTCTTTCAACGTTGTTTGTACTAGGTTTGCTTTCTGGTTGTGGTGGAAGTAAAGAAGCTGCTCCAACAGAAGCTAAGAAAGAAGCAGTAAAAAGTAATATTGTAACAATAGCAAATGATGTAGAACTTTCTTCAATGGATACAGGATTAGCAACTGATGGTACTTCATTTGAAGCAATCGCATCAGTACTTGAAGGACTTTATCAGCTTGATGGTGCAGGAAATACTATTCCAGGTATGGCAGTGAAGGAAGAAATAAGTGAAGATGGAAAAGTACATACTTTTACACTTCGTGATGCAAAATGGAGTGATGGTCAGCCAGTAACAGCAAATGATTTTGTATTTGCATGGAGACGTCTTGCTAATCCAAAAACAGCATCTGAATATGCATATATGATTGGAGTAGCAGGTATAAAGAATGCTGAGGGAGTAATGTCTGGTGAAAAACCAATTACTGCACTTGGAGTAACAGCAGTGGATGATAAAACTTTAAAGGTAGAATTGGATTATCCAGTTCCATTCTTTGATCAGTTAGCAGCATTTCCACCATTTTATCCAATCCGTGAAGATTTTTATGATAAATATAAAGAGCAGTATGCACTTACTCCAGAGGCAATATTATCAAATGGAGCTTTCAAAATGACAGAATGGAACCAAGGTGCTAACTACACAATGGTAAAAAATGATCAATATTATGATGCAGATAAAGTAAAAATAGATGGATTGAATTTCCAAGTAGTAAAAGATGCTCAATCAGCAATGGTTGCTTTTGATCAGGGAAATGTAGATTATGTAAAATTAACTGGTGAAATGGTAGATCAATACAAAGAGTCACCTGAGCTTATAAATACTTTAGGAGGATATTTATGGTATATCTCTCCTAATCAAAAAGTGCCTGGACTTGAAAATGCTAATCTTCGTAGAGCATTGGCACTTTCATTTGATAAAGAGCAAATCGCTGAACATCTTTTAAAAGATGGTTCAATAGCTGCAAACTTTGCTGTTCCAGTAAAATTAGCAGTAGGACCTGATGGAAAAGATTTCCGTGAAACTACTCCTAGTTATTTGAATGTAGATAAAGCAAAAGCTAAAGAATATTATGAAAAAGCTAAGCAAGAACTTGGAAAAGATAAGTTTGCATATGAATTAGTATTTGAAGATACTGAAGCAAGTAAAAAAGTTGCTGAGTATTTAAAATCAGAAATAGAAACTAATCTTCCAGGAATGACTATTAATTTAAAACAACAGCCTAAAAAAGCTCGTTTACAATTAATGCAGAATGGTGTATATGAATTAGGGCTTACTCGTTGGGGACCAGACTATGCCGATCCTATGACTTATCTTGATATGTGGATTACAGGAGCATCATATAACTATGGTAGCTGGTCAAGTAAAGAGTATGATAAACTTATTTTTGACACTAGTAAAGGTGATCTAACTGGTAAACCAGCAGAAAGATGGGAAGCTCTGAAACAGGCTGAAAAAGTTTGTATGGATGCTGCTGCTATCTTACCTGTATACCAAACAGGTTCAGCAGTAATGATAAAGAAAGATTTAACAGGATTTGAATTCCACTCAGTGGGTGTACCTACAATATACAAGAATATTGTAAGAAAATAATTTGAAAGTATATTGTTTATACAGCACAATGCTGTTTTAGGTATTGTGCTGTATTTTTATTATATAAAATTCAATAAACAGAAGGTTAAATTGTTAGTGATAATATACTGCTTAAAAATTGTATTGGCAGAGTAACTTTTAAAGGAGTAAAGGGAAAATGATCAAATATATAATGAAACGTTTGGCTATTGCTGTAATAACCCTTATTGTTATAGTTTTCATACTGTATCTGATGCTTCAGTTGATGCCAGGGACACCGTTTAATGATGAAAAATTGACAGAGGCTCAAATGGCAATAGTAAAAGCTAAATATGGATTGGATAAACCATTTCTTGTTCAATTCTTTAATTACTTAAAACTTATGTTGCAGGGAGATTTTGGAGTAAGCTACAGTATTCAAAAGAATATGCCTGTGTCACAAATGCTTGATGCTCGTTTATGGATATCAATTCGTATAGGGCTGCAAGCAGTAGTAGTAGGAGTAGTTTTAGGATTAATATTAGGAATAACAGCAGCGTTGAAAAAAAACACATGGATAGATACATTCTCTTCATTATTGGCAGTTATAGGAGTATCTATTCCTTCATTTGTTTTCGCACTATTTTTCATTTTGCTGTTTGCAAAAAAATTAAATATACTTCCAGTATTGTATAATGTTCATCAACCATTTATTTCAAGTATAATGCCAACCATAGCACTTTCGGTTTTCACTATAGCGAATATAGCTCGTTTTACTCGGAGTGAAATGTCAGAAGTGCTGGGGAGTGAATATATGCAGCTGGCACAATCTAAAGGATTGAGCAGAGAGATATTAATATTTCGTCATGCATTGAGAAATACTTTGATACAGGTAGTAACAGTTTTAGCACCATTGGTAGTAGGACTAATGACAGGATCATTGGTAATAGAAAAAATGTTCTCAATACCAGGAATCGGACAGTTATTGACAATGGGAATACAAGTAAATGACTACAATGTAATTATGGCATGTGCATTTGTCTACAGTTTGATGTACATTGTTGTAATGCTGGTAGTAGACCTGTTGTATGGAGTAATAGATCCACGTATCAGACTGGTAAAAGGAGGAACAAATGAGTGATCAAAGAATAGTTTTTCAGGAGGATGATTTTAAACTTGCTCATCGTAAGGACCTGTACATAGATAAGGTCTATGAGAACCATTCTTTCTGGAGAGATTTTTTTATACGTTTAAAAGCTAATAGAGGAGCAGTGGTTGGGCTTATCTGTATATGTATAATAATTTTATTGTCAATAATAGCTCCAATGATATCTCATTTTCAAATAAATGGAAATAATCTTGCTCATCAGAGTCTGCCTCCAAAGGTTCCTTTTCTCCAAAATTTAGGGATAGCTAATGGATACATGAGAGGGAAGGATATGTATGCACTGAAAAAAGTAAAAGATGTATTCTATCTTTTTGGAACTGATACAATGGGAAGAGATATCTGGTTGAGAACATGGAGCGGAACTCGTATTTCATTGCTGGTAGCAGGAGCAGCTATAATTATAGACATGGCAGTTGGTATGACATATGGACTTATCTCTGGATATTTCGGGGGAAAAGTAGATATGGTTATGCAGCGTATTATAGAGATAATCAACTCTATTCCTACTTTGGTAATTGCTACACTTATGCTGGTAATTTTAAAACCTGGAATTGTTCCTATTTTATTTGTTCTTGTATTGACAGGTTGGATAGGAATGAGCCGTATTGCCCGTGCTCAGATGCTTAAATTAAAAGAGCAGGAATTTGTTCTGGCTTCAAAAACATTAGGTGCTTCAGATATGCATATAATATTTAAAGATATTCTGCCAAATATATTTGGGCAGCTTATTATAATGTCTATGTTTTCAATACCTAATGCAATATTTATGGAAACAACACTTTCTTTCGTAGGTCTGGGAATTCCAGCTCCAAATGTATCATTGGGAGTAATGATATCAGAAGGATTCAAGTCATTTATGATTTCACCATATATGACTATTATTCCAGCTGTGATATTAGCTATTCTTATGCTGAGTTTTAACTTACTTGCTGATGGATTAAAGGATGCCTTTGATCCTAAAATGAAAGAGATGTAGGAGAGGGAATATGGAAGAGAGAGAAAGAGTATTATCAATTCGTGATTTAGATATTTGTTTTCATACAGCTAATGGAGTTGTGAACGCCATACGTGGTGTTCGTTTAGACTTGTTTAAAGGAGAGACTATTGCTATAGTTGGAGAATCAGGGTCAGGAAAGTCTGTAACTGTAAAGGCTATAATGGGAATCTTGAGCGGCAATGGATTTATTAATAATGGAACAATTATATTTAATTATAAAAATGAAAAGGGAGAAAAGATAACAAGAGATATTATTAAATTAACTCCCAAGGAAATGCAGAAACATATTTGTGGAAAACGTATTGCAATGGTGTTTCAAGATCCTATGACATCTCTGAATCCCACTATGACCATTGGAAAACAGATTATGGAGGGAATGTGCTATCACTATAAAGTTTCTAAGAAGGATGCTTACCAAAAAGCAGTTGAACTGCTAGAAGAAGTAGGAATTACTGAGCCTGAAAAGCGTATGAAAAATTATCCTCACCAGTTGTCTGGAGGTATGCGTCAACGGGTGGTTATAGCTATAGCTCTGGCTTGTGATCCAGAAATATTAATATGTGATGAACCAACTACAGCCTTGGATGTTACTATTCAGGCAAAAATACTGGAGCTGATAAAAGAGCTACAGGTTAAGAAAAATATCTCTGTAATATATATAACACATGACCTTGGAGTAGTGGCAAAAGTAGCAGATTATGTAGCAGTTATGTATGCTGGAAAGATAATAGAAAAGGGAAGTGTAGATGAAATATTCTATGACCCTTGTCATCCATATACATGGGGGCTTCTGTCTTCTATGCCTGATATAGAAACAAATGAAGAGGTACTGTATACTATTCCAGGAACTCCTCCAAATCTATTGAATAAAGTGCCAGGAGATGCTTTTGCAGTTCGTAATGAATATGCTTTAAATATAGATTTTAGAGCAGAACCTCCAATGTTCAATGTGGGAGGAAAGCATCGTGTATCATCATGGCTTATTCATGAAAATGCACCTAAGGTAGAAATGCCATCATCTTTAAAACGTCGTATAGAAAAAATGATAAAGGGGGCTAAATAGTTATGGAAAGAACTCCTTTACTTGAGGTAAAAAATTTAAAACAATATTTTAAAGTAAGCAAAAAATTTACAGTAAAAGCTGTAGATGGAATATCATTTAATATTTATCCAGGAGAAACATATGGACTGGTTGGAGAATCAGGATCAGGAAAATCTACAACAGGACGTTCTATTATTCGTTTGTATGAACCGACAGATGGAGAGGTTAATTTCAAAGGAGTAAAAATCTCTGGAAAATTGTCACTGAATCAATTACAGCATCTTCGTACAAAAATGCAGATGATATTTCAAGACCCTATGGCTTGTTTAAATCCTAGAATGAAAGTAATAGATATTATTGCTCAGGGATTGGATATTCATAAACTCTATAAAAATGAAAAAGAGAGAGAGGAAAAAGTATATCATATTCTTGAACTGGTAGGGTTGTCTCATGAACATGCTATGAGATATCCACATCAATTTTCTGGAGGGCAGAGACAGCGTATAGGAATAGCGAGAGCTTTAATAATGAATCCTGAACTGATAATTGCAGACGAAGCTATCTCAGCACTGGATGTATCAATACAGGCTCAGGTAGTGAATCTGATGAAGGAGCTTCAAAAGAAAACAGGGGCAGCATATTTATTTATTGCTCATGATTTATCTATGGTAAAATATATTTCTGACAGAATAGGAGTGCTTCATTTAGGACATTTAGTGGAGACAGGAACAACTGAGGAAATATTCAGCAACCCTATACACCCATATACAAAAAGTCTTTTGTCAGCAATTCCATTGCCTGATCCGAGAGTGGAGAAGACAAGAATTGCAATGACTTATGACTACAAGAGCAGTGGAATAGATTACACAAAAGGAAAGCAGAATCACATAGATGGACAGCACTATGTATTGGCAACAGATGAAGAACTGAATCAATGGACTAAAAAATAAAATAAAAGACCTTGAAAAAAGAATCAGGGTCTTTTTTATTGCTTAAAAACAGCAAAAATAGATTTAAATAGTATTCTTCTCTATTTTCTTCTAAATATAAAACATATTAGAAAACAATAGTATATGCTATAATTAAGCTAAAATAAAAACAATACTGTTATCAAAGAAAGAGGGAATGCTATATGAATACTAAAACTCTAAAAATAAAAAAAATGCTGCCAATTATTATGATATTTTTTAGTTTTTTTATTTTAACTAATTGTTCAGCTCAATCAATAAATAAAACATCTGATTCAAAAAAATGGGCTGTTCCAATAAAAGTACAGGGAGCAGACAATTTTTATAAAGTTTCTGAAACCTTATTTCGTTCAGAACAACCTACAGAAGATGGGATGAAAAATATAGAAGCTTTTGGAATTGGAACTGTAATTTCTTTGCGTTCTAGACAAAAGGATGTGGAACTGGCTAAAAATACAGAATTAAATCTCATACATGTAAGTATGAGAGCATGGAATCCTAAATATGAAGATGCAGTAAAAGTGATGTATTTTTTAAATCCAAATAATCCAGAAACAAATAAGAAACCAATATTAATTCATTGCTATCATGGAGCAGATCGTACAGGAATGATGGTTGCCTTATATAGAATGGTCTATCAGAACTGGGAAAGAGAAGAAGCTCTAAATGAAATGCTGAATGGAGGATATGGCTACCATTCAATGTGGAAGGATATAGTTACTTTTATAAAAACAGTAGATGTAGAGCAGCTTAGAAAAGACAGCCAAATAGTAAATTAAAGTAAAAAATATTGAAGAAAATTAAAAAGAGGAAGACTTAAAGACAAGTTATATTCGACTTGTAAGTATTCCTCTTTTTTAATATATTTATAAATTATTCTTTAATTTTTAATTCAAGCACATCAGGTCTAGAATAGTGCCCACAGGCATCAAATTCCATACGGCTCATAGGAACTTTTTCCATATCCAGTTCTGCATAAATAATTTCTTCTTTATCCCAAACAGGATCAGTTACATAATGTCCATAAGGATCAACTATGCAGCTTCCACCACGGCATACAGTATCAGAAAGTTTTGCAATTTCATCTGGACAGTGTAAATCATCAGGATACATATCTTTTGTAAAGTACATATCGCAGTTGATGAAGTAGCAGTGACCTTCAATAGCTATGTGACGAATAGTTGCCTGCCATTCTTCATTATCATTAGTGTTAGGGGAAATATACAGAGTAACACCTTTCTCATATAGGGCAACTCTTGCTAAAGGCATATAGCTTTCCCAACAGATAAGGCTTCCCATTGTTCCCCAAGGAGTATCAACTACTGGGAAATATCCTTTGTCAGCATCTCCCCAAACAACACGTTCAGCACCAGTAGGTTTTAATTTTCTATGGACAGCGACTAGTTCTCCATCTGGCGAGAAAAATAGATTTGTATTATAAAGTGTAGCACTAACAGGGTCACGTTCAGAAACTCCAATACTCACATAGGCATTAGCTTTTTTGGCAGCTTCTCCTATAGCTTTTGTTTCTTCACCAGGGACTAAGATAGAATTGTCATAATACATTTTCCAGTCTTTACGACCTTCAGCATTACGGCTTCCTACAGTAAAACCAAAAGTCATTCCATATGGATATCCAGGAATAAACAGCTCTGGAAATACAATTAATTCGCTTTGTTTTTCAGCAGCTTCTTCAATAAACTTGATAGTTTTTTCAGTACAAAGCTGTTTATCAAACATTATTGGAGCAGCCTGCACAACAGCGATTTTACACTTGTTATTTAAATCTTTCATAATTTTCCCCCTTTTTAAACCAGAAATTTTATGTTAATCTTAAATATTTGACATTATTATTATATCAAAAATACAAGGGGGTTGTCATATATTTTATTTTTTATGCAGAATAATTTTATAAAAGTAAAGAACTTTTTTATATCTTTGGATAATCTTGGAGTGAAAAAATAATTGACTCAGTACAATAAAAATGTTAAAAGTAGATAGTTTTATTCTGTGAAGTAAGGAAGATATTATTGGGATCAATTAAATATTTTATATTAAATAAATATAAAGGTTTAGTGATTTTATACAGCAATTTTTGGAGGGGGAAACTATGAATTTCATAATCAGAGAGTATAAAAATGAAGATCTGGATTTTATTGTTGAGAAGCATTGGGATATATATTCAACAGAGTATGGATATGTAAAAAGAAGTTTTTACGATTATGTAAAAAAAACTTTGGAGGATTTCCTTGCTGTAACAAAGTTTGAAAGAGAAAAAATCTGGATTGCTGAAGCAGAAGGAAAGCCAATTGGAGCAATAGCTTTGATTATACCTGATTCTGACAAGCCATGGGAAGGGCAGCTTCGTTGGTTTATTGTTGAAAAAGAATATAGAAAATATGGAATAGGCAGAGCATTGATGGATAAACTACTGGAGTTTGCTGAAAAATGTGAGTATAAACATATTTTCCTCTGGACAGCAAGTAACTTAGGCAGAGCATTATCATTCTATAATCATCAAGGATTTTATGAAACAGATAGATTTTTGGAAACTGAATGGTGTGATGAACCAATTTATGAAATTAAATTAGAGAAAGATATTTAAAAATTATAAATAATAATTAATATGTAGAAAAATAAAAATCTAAATTAAATTAGAAAAATTTGTGTAATTAACGAAGCAAGTAAAATATAAAAAATAATATTGTTTGAACGAAGTGAGTTAAAATCCAGTAAATGATTAAAAAGTATTATTTTAAATAAAGTTATGAGGGATATTTCCATAAGAGGATATATCTCTTTTATTTTTTTGTAAATTATGTTATTCTATTAAATAAGGCTAAAGTTTTTGACAGGCTTTTTCGTAAAAAAAATTAGGAGATCTTGCTGAAATGTATAATGAAATCGACCTTCATCAAATGAACTTTGATGATGCTTTGAGGGTTTTTATAACTAAATATAATGCTTTATACAAAAAAGGCGAAAGAAAAGAGATAAAAGTGATACATGGATACGGCTCGAAATTTTTAGATGGAGAAGCTGTAATAAGAACGAAAATAAGGCAGTTCTTCTCTAAAAATAAAGACTGTGTAAGAATGAGAATAGATTTGAATCCTGGAGTGACATATGTCATGCCGTTGAAAAATCTTCCACAGCCTAAAAAGAAAAAAAATGGATTTTAGCTGATAGAGAATCTAAACTATTTAATCGGAAGGTAATTATGTATATAAAAACTAAAAAAAATATTGGTGAACAGGAAAAAGAAAAAATAATAGAATTTTTAAAAAGCAATGGATTAGGAATTATAATAACAGAAGATGAGGATATCCTGAAAATAGGAGTAATGGGAAATAAAAAAAATGTAGATCTAGATGTACTTCTGTCTTTTGATGGTGTTGATGAAATGGTTCCCATTGGAAAAAGCTATAAATTTGTCAGCAGGGAATTTCAAAAAGAAGATACTGTGATAGACATCAAAGGAAGAAAAATAGGTGGAGGAAACTTCATGCTTATGGCTGGTCCTTGTGCTGTTGAGAGCAGAAAATCAATATTTGAAATAGCTGAAAGAGTAAAAAAATCTGGAGCTCAGGCATTGAGAGGAGGAGCTTTTAAACCAAGAACATCTCCTTATGATTTTCAAGGTTTGGGAGAAGAGGGACTAAAATACATGAAAGAGGCAGCAGACAAGTACGACCTTTTAGTAGTAACAGAAGTAATGGATACTCAGGATATATCTCTTGTATCCAAATATGCTGATATACTTCAGGTAGGGGCAAGAAATATGCAGAACTTCAGCCTTCTTAAAATGCTGGGGAAATGTGATAAGCCTATACTTTTAAAGAGAGGGCTAAGTGCTACAATGAGAGATCTTCTTATGGCAGCAGAATATATAGTTGCATATGGAAATACAAAAATAATACTGTGTGAAAGAGGAATCAGAACCTTTGAAACAATAACTAGAAATACTGTGGATATAAATGCCATTCCTTTAATAAAAGAGAAATCACATCTTCCAATAATAATAGATGCAAGTCATGGAACAGGAAGAAGAAATCTTGTAGAGCCTGTAACATTGGCAGGAGTAATAGCTGGGGCAGATGGGGCAATGGTAGAAGTACATGAAAATCCAGAATGTGCAATTTCTGATGGAGTTCAATCATTAGATTTCCCTGGATTTGAAAAACTGACAGAAAATTTGAAAAAAGTTTTGGAAGTAAAGAAAAATCTCGTATAGAAAGAGGTAAGATATGTTTGAAGATAAAGGAAATCATTTAATAATAAAAGAATTTGAAGATATGGGAATAGGAACTATATTTACAGATATAACTTATGGAAATGCAAAACAGAAAACACGTGAAGAACTTGTAAAAGATTTTGCCCTTGGAGAGAGAAAACTTGTATCTGGATATCAGACTCACAGTAAAAATATACAGATAATAAAGGAGATAGAGAAAGAATATTTTGAAAATACAGATGGATTTATAACAGACAGGAAAGATGTTGTTATATTTACCAAATATGCAGACTGTCTTCCTGTATATATCTATGATCCTATAAAGGAAGTCATAGGACTGGTACATTCTGGATGGAGAGGAACTCTTCAGGAAATAGCTCTGGAAGCTGTAAAATTAATGGAAGAAAATTATGGAACAGATATAAAAAATGTTTATTTTGCTTTTGGTATAGGTATTGGTCAGGAAAATTATGAAGTAGGACAGGAATTTAAAGATCTATTTTCAGAAAAGTTTCCATCTGATATAGTAGCAGAAAGTTTTGTAGAAAAAAATGGAAAACTGTATTTTGATAATCAGAAATTTAATCATTTAAATTTAATAGCAAATGGAGCGGACAAATCTAAAATAATAACAAATGGATATTGTACATTCAGGGATAAGAGATTCCAATCTTTCAGAAGAGATAAAGAAAATTCGGGAAGAGCAGGAGGCTTTATTTATTTTAAATGATTATGAAACATTTATTGGGGGAGAGTAATCTTGGATAAAACTTTTTATAGAAATCTTTTGGCAATAACTATGCCCATTGCATTTCAAAATATAATTTCATACAGTGTAAATATGATGGATACACTTATGCTGGGAAGCTTAGGAGAAACTGTGTTGTCAGCTTCAAGTCTGGCTGGACAGGTATTTTTTCTGTTCTCTATACTTGTATCTGGATTGGGATGTGGAGCAGGAGTTTTATGCAGTCAATATTTTGGAAAAAGAGATTTAAAAAATCTGAGAAAAATAGCAGCAATGGTATTAAAACTGGCAATAGGATTGAGTGTCATATTTACTTTGATACTTTTAATATGTCCAGCTGCGGTTATGAAAATATTTACTCCTGAAGCAGCAGTAATAGAACAGGGAGCAAAATATTTAAGGGTAATTGCTGTGTCATATATATGTTTTGGAATAACTACAACATTTTTAATAGTATTGAGAAGCCTGCAAGATGTAAAGCTTTCTCTTTGGATATATACAGTATCATTTTTTACAAATGTATTTTTTAACTATGTATTCATCTTTGGACATTTTGGATTTCCAAGAATGGGAATAGTTGGAGCTGCATTAGGAACAGTAATGGCAAGAGGTGTAGAAGTAGCTCTTGTGATAATATATTTGAGAAAATATGAGAAAGTTTTAAAATTCAAGCCTATAATGTTAAAGCTTTATGATCGTATATTGTTTAAAGATATGATAAAATATGGGCTTCCTGTAATAGTTGGAGAATTGTTCTGGGGAATAGGACTTTCAGCTCACTCGGCAATCTTAGGGCATATGGGAGAAGCTGTAGTAGCAGCTAACAGTATATGTAATGTACTGCATCAATTTGCTCTTTCCTTTGTACAGGGAGTAGGAAGTGCTTCAGCTGTAATTATGGGGAGATATATTGGAGCTGGAGAATTTGATATGGCTAAGAAAGCTTCAAAAGCTCTTGTAAAATTCTTTGCTGTATGCGGAGTAATAACTGCTGCATTTTTATTGAGTGTAAGCGGACCATTTTTCTCATTCTACAGCTTACAGCCAGCTACATTGAAACTAGCTAAACATTTTATGCTTGCGTATGCTTTTATTACTATGTTCAGAGCAGTATCAGCCCCTATTATAGGAGGAATATTGTGGGGAAGTGGAGATACAAGATTTGCAGCAACTATAGATATATCATTCCTATGGTGTCTGCTTCCAATAGGATTTATGGCAGCTTTTAAATGGCACTGGAATCCAGCTCTAGTTCTTGTTATATTGAGGCTTGAGACGCCATTGAAAATGGTAGCCTGTTTGATAAGACTTCGTGGAGATAAATGGATAAAATCAACAGTGAGATAGAATATTCAGGAGGAAAAAATGAAAAAGAGTCTATTGATAATTTTAGCTGTACTTTCAATAAATCTTTATGGAGAAACTGTATATAGAGCAGCTGTAAAAGATTTAAAAATGGAAGAACTAGCAGGAACTTATTCAACAGAGAAAATAAGTAATTCTCTTAAAGGGTATAGAAATAAAAAAGAGGACTTGAATGAGCAGGCTGCAAAAGCAGTTCTTGTAGATTTAGGAGCATTATCTGTAGAAGATCTGAATTTTGGAAAGAATATAGATGAAAAACTAGGAAACTTTGTAACAGATTATATAAATACGCAAGAAAATTATATAGGAAATGTTTCTGATAAAAACCTTATAGAAAGATTAAATAATAAATGGAATAAAGGAAAAGTAATAGAAGATAGTTCTTTAAATTCTGCTTTGAATAAAGCTCTGCAAAAGGGGCTTACAACTGGATATAATATAAAAGACAGAAAAGAATATGCAAATTTTGATAAAAATCTTACAGTAAGCTATGGGCACAGTGATATGATACATGCCTCACAAATTATTGGACTTTTAAAAAGTGAAGGGATAGATGCTAAAGTACAGTTAGAACTTAAAACATCAGCTTTCATATATTTGCCAGAATGGGGAAAACCAGGTTACACACATACAAAAATGTCAGATGGAACTATAATAGCTCATCCATTGGAGTATGATCTTAAACTACAATTTGAAAATAAAAAAGACAAAGAAAAGTTTTTTGAGCTTATAGATAAATATGCTAAAAAAGATAGTGAAGATGAGAAAGGATTATTATATGAGTCATGGTGGCAGCCTTTTATACAGACAGAAAAAACAGAGGGGTATGAAATGCTTATAGACAACATAGCTTCTGACAGTAAATATGATGCTCATATTCTTACACTTCCTGAAAAATCAAAAGCTTTAGTTGAGGAATTGAAAAAAAATAAAAATATTAAAGTAACAACAAAGGAAGTATGGGTTAATCCAGCATTTTACAGATTCATGCTTGGAGAATATAAATAAAAAAAGAGGGTTCCCTCTTTTTTTATTTATTGAATATCATTTACAACTTTTAATACTTTCCCTATAACGCTAAACTCTTCACCAGGTCCAATATAAATAGGTTGATAATTAGGATTATCACTAATAAGTGCAATATAATTTGCAGTTATTTTTAATCTTTTTACATATGATTCTCCATTTACTATAAAAGCTCCTATTTCACCATTTCTAACTTCTACTCCTTTTCTGCAAAGTATTATAGAAGAATTTTTAATAGTAGGCTCCATAGAATCTCCTTTCACATTAACAGCAAAAAGAGTATCAATATTTCTTATTCCTGGGATAGAGATAAAGTCCACAGGCCCTTCTTCAGTAAATACTCCTATTCCAGCACTTATTCTTGAATAAAGAGGAATATAGTTGTCGAAATTTTTTAATTCATAAATATCAGCCTTTGGTGGAGCGTCTTTTTGTTTTTCTAGTCTTTTAAGCTCTTCTAATATAAGGGGAGGAGTTTTCTCAATAGCTGCCAGATATTTAAAATCAGCAGCTTCCTTATCACTAAGCTGTAGTATTGCAATCATCTTATCAAGTATCTCTTCACTAGGTGGATTTCTTACCTCTCCTCTTTCAATTGTATTATAATACGATTGAGTAATTCCTATTGTTTTGGCTAACTTATTTTGGCTGTAACCAAGTTCCTCTCTTTTGAATCTCAAAAAGGTTTTAAAGTCCATTGTAATACCTCCCATATCTATATATAATTAATTATAGTATAAAAATAAAAATTTTACAACAAAAATAAAAAAAAATACAATAAAAATAAAAAAGTATTGACAAAAGCGTCATCATATAATAATATATAATTAAATATAGATATCAGTGTTTTTAGATATGGTGAAGGGGGTAAAGGATATGAAAATATTAATAAAGAATAAAAAATGGGAGACTTCATTTAAGACTGTAAAGCTAATATGTAATGTATCTTCTGAAAATAAAATATTTAATATAAGCTTTAATTACAATGGGAAAAATATTAATATAAAGACTTACAACCTTGACTATACATTTAAATATCTTGAAAAACTTTTTGACAGCGCAAATATGCAGGAAGCAGCCAGACTTGCAAGCTGAATAGATATAAATAAAAAAAGATAATAAAATAAGAGGAAATTTTTATGATCTGTAGGATTTTAAAGATTTCTTTTTTTATTTTCAAAAAAAAATAACACTATATATAAAAGTTATGTTATAATATAAAAGTTGAAAAACAGTGTCAAAAGTATGAATAAAAACCAAAAAATATTTTCAGCTATTGACAATTAAATAAAAAGAAGTTATATAGGTTAGTATAAAAATATAAGTTTCTATGGGGGAAATATGGTAGGAATAGTAGTAGTTGCACATAATCCTAAACTTTCACAAGAGATAATCAATTTTTGTATGGAGCTTAAAAATAGTGATTTTATGCTGGAGAATGGTGGCGGACTAGAAAATGATAATGGGTATGGGACCTGTCCTGAAGTTATAACCAAAGCAATAAGAAGAGCTAATCAAGGTGATGGAGTAGTAATACTTTGCGATCTTGGAAGTTCAGTGAGCAATGCAGAAACAGCAAAAGAAAAACTAAAAAATGAAATAAGGGTAGAAATAGTGGATGCACCAATAGTGGAAGGAACAATAGTAGGAGTTTCTTCTAATCATCCAAAGGTAAATTTAGAGACATTAGTAGAATTTATAAAGGAATCAAAAGAGTTTCCAAAGTTTTAAGGGAAAGATAACTTAAGAGGGATACCAGCTTTTAGGTTATCTTTTTCTTTTGTAATAGAGAAGGTGAGAAAAATGAGTAATGAATTAGAAAGTAAAAATGTCAGCAGGCTGTTTTTTAAGTTTGCTGTTCCTAGTATAGTAGGAATGTTGATAGTATCTATACAAATGATGGTAGATGGTATATTTATAGCAAATACTCAGGGAGCTTCAGGACTTGCAGCAATTAATCTGTCTATGCCCATAATATTGTTTACCAACAGTATAGCCCTAATGATAGCAGCTGGTGGAGGAGTATACTGTTCAATTGCTTTAGGAAAAGGAAAATTTAAAAGAGCTAATGAGATAATGTCCTTTACTCTTCAAATATTTGTAGTGTTTTTAGGAAGCATATCTCTTTTAGGATTTCTTTTTATAAATGGAATAATAGGAATATTAGGAGCAACGGAAATTCTAGCACCATTAGTAAAAGCTTATCTTTTGACTATGCTGGTATTGAATATACCATATAATATACCAATATTTACAGAGGGATTTATAAAAATAGCTGGAAAGCCAAATCTTGTATTTTTAAGCTGTATGATATGTCTTACAGGAAATGTTTTAATGGACTATCTTTTCATAATAAAGTTGGATATGGGAGTATTTGGGGCAGCTCTTGCTACTTCTATAGCTAATGGAACTGCTGGAGTAGTTCTTATGTGGAATTATTTTAAAAACAGAAGCAGGCTTAATATAGTAAAACCTAATGGAAGCAGAATACTTTTAGGGAAAATATTATATAATGGAAGTTCTGAAATGCTGACAATGGTATCAAGTGCTCTTGCTACTTTTATCTTCAACTATATACTTATCAGAAGAATAGGAGAAATAGGAGTATCAGCCCTAACTATAGTTTTCTATGTGAATACAGTGGTAAATATATGCCTTTTTGGATTATCTCAGGCACTTCAGCCAATAGTTTCCTACAATCTTGGAGCTAGAAGAACGGAACAGATATACAAGGTAATGAAAACAGCTTTCTTTACTGGAGGGAGTATAGGATTTTTCTTTTTCTTTGTAATGAAATTCAACAGTGGCCCTATTATAAGAGTATTTTCAAAAGATAATGTTGATTTGATGGCTCTGACAGGAAGAGCTTTGAGTTTTGTAGTATTTCAATATCTGTTTTCATTTGTGAATGTTATAACCAGCTCATTTTTAACTGCTGTAGAAAAACCTATGGAATCAGCAGCTGTGGCAATGTGTCGTTCTCTTATATGTGTAGCAGGGCTCCTTTTCATATTGCCTATATTTTTGGGAGAAAAGGGATTGTGGCTGGCTCTTCCTCTGGGAGAACTTTTGTGCATGACTGTGAGTGTACCTCTTTTGATAGTATCATATAAGAAAATAAAAATAAGAATAACTAAAAATCTAGTATAGATAATTAGATAGTCATATAAACAAAAATAAAAAAATATGTTAGATTTCTTATAATAAAAAATTGTGAGGAAAAATAGAGATATAGAATTATTTAATAAGATTGAGGGAAATAAAAGAGATATAAAAGCGGAAATAACAAATAGATAAAAACTTGTTGAAAATATTAAGGATTATTATATAAACTTATACTTAAAGAAAATTAAAATGGGGTTTACTTTTGTATAGGATATGTGATATATTGTACTTAGAAAATATAACAAGGAGAAGAAAATGACTTTAAGAGCTGCCATAATTATAATAATATCAATAATATGCTTTCAATAAAAATATTATAGATGTTATTTATGTAGTCTAAGTTATTCTTCTTAAGGAAATAAATTAAAAGTTGAAGACAGCCTGCATAGCTGTCTTTTTTATTACAATCTAAACTTTTTATCAGGAGGGTTTTATGTACAAAAAAGTGTCTACGAGTTTGAATTTCGTAGAAAGAGAAAAAGAAATTGAAAAATACTGGGAAGAGAACAAAATTTTTGAAAAGAGTCTGGAATTAAGAAAAGGGGATAAGACATATACTTTCTATGACGGACCTCCTACAGCTAATGGGAAACCGCATATAGGGCACGTTTTAACTCGTGTAATAAAAGATATGGTACCTAGATACAGAACTATGAAAGGCTATGATGTACCAAGAAAAGCTGGATGGGATACTCATGGGCTTCCAGTAGAGCTTGAGGTAGAAAAATTATTGGGAATAAATGGAAAAGATCAAATAGAAAGTTATGGACTACAACCATTTATTGAAGAGTGTAAAACAAGTGTGTGGAAATATAAGGGAATGTGGGAGGACTTTTCTAAAACAGTTGGATTCTGGGCTGACATGGAAAATCCATATGTAACTTATGACAATAACTTCATTGAATCTGAATGGTGGGCATTGAAGCAAATATGGGAAAAAGATTTACTTTACAAAGGATTTAAAATCGTTCCTTACTGCCCAAGATGTGGAACACCTCTATCAAGTCACGAAGTGGCACAAGGATATAAAGATGTAAAAGAAAGATCTGCAATAGTTAGATTTAAAGTAAAAGATGAAGATGCATATATTTTAGCTTGGACAACTACTCCTTGGACACTGCCTTCAAATGTGGCTCTTTGTGTAAATCCAAATGAAACTTATGTAAAAGTTCAGCATGAAGGATATACTTACTACATGGCAGAAGCTTTAGTTCCAACAGTATTGAAAGAAAACTATACTATTCTTGAAAGTTATAAAGGAAAAGACTTAGAGTACAAAGAATATGTACCTCTATTTAATTTTGTAAAACCAGATAAAAAATGCTGGTATGTAACTTGTGATACTTATGTTACATTGACTGATGGTACTGGAGTAGTTCATACAGCCCCTGCATTTGGAGAAGATGACGCCAATGTAGGAAGAAAATATGATCTTCCATTTGTACAATTAGTAGATTCTAAAGGAGAAATGACAGAAGAAACACTTTGGCCTGGAGTATTCTGTAAAAAAGCAGATAAAGATATTTTGAAAACTCTTGAACAGAATGGACTTCTTTTTGATGCACCTGTATTCGAGCATAATTATCCTCACTGCTGGAGATGTGACACTCCTCTTATCTATTATGCAAGAGAATCTTGGTTTATCAAAATGACAGCTGTAAAAGAAGACCTTATCAGAAACAATGACACTATCAACTGGATACCAAAGACTATAGGAAAAGGACGTTTTGGTGACTGGCTTGAAAATGTTCAAGACTGGGGAATCAGCCGTAATCGTTACTGGGGAACTCCTCTGAATGTATGGGAATGTGAATGCGGACATAATCATGCTATTGGAAGCATAGAAGAATTAAAATCTATGTCACCTAACTGTCCAGAAAATATTGAGCTTCACCGTCCATATATAGATGCAGTAACTATAACTTGTCCTCATTGTGGAAAACAAATGACAAGAGTGCCAGAAGTTATTGACTGTTGGTTTGACTCAGGATCAATGCCTTTTGCTCAGCATCATTATCCATTTGAAAATAAAGATTTATTTGAAAAACAATTCCCAGCAGACTTCATATCTGAAGCTGTTGACCAAACAAGAGGTTGGTTCTATTCACTTCTTGCAATATCTACATTGATTTTCAATAAAGCACCATACAAAAATGTAATTGTATTGGGACATGTCCAAGATGAGAATGGACAGAAAATGTCTAAATCTAAAGGAAATGCAGTAGACCCATTTGATGCACTTGCTACTTATGGAGCAGATGCTATTCGTTGGTACTTCTATATAAATTCAGCTCCTTGGCTTCCTAACAGATTCCATGGAAAAGCAGTTCAGGAAGGACAGCGTAAATTCATGGCTACATTATGGAATACATATGCTTTCTTTGTTCTTTATGCTGAGATAGATCAGTTTGATGCTACAAAATATACTTTAGACAAAGATAAATTAACTGTTATGGATAAATGGCTTCTTTCTAAATTAAATACAGTAGTAAAAGGTGTAGATGAAAATCTTGCTGATTACAAACTTCTTGAAGCTGCAAGACTTCTTCAAGATTTTGTAGATGAATTAAGCAACTGGTATGTAAGAAGAAGCAGAGAACGTTTCTGGGTACAAGATATGACTGATGATAAAATCACAGCATATATGACTTTATATACAGCTCTTGTTACTATTTCAAAAGCTGCTGCACCAATGATTCCGTTTATGACAGAGGAAATTTATCGTAATCTGGTATGCAGTATAGATAAAAATGCACCTGAAAGTATTCATTTGACTGATTTCCCTGAAGTGCATGAAGACCTTATAGATAAAGCACTTGAAGAGGATATGGAAGAAGTTCTTCAGGTAGTTACTCTAGGAAGAGCAGCAAGAAATGCAGCTAATATTAAAAATAGACAACCAGTAGCTAATATCTATGTAAAAGCTGGGCATAAAGTTGGAGAGCTTTATCAAAATATTATAAAAGAAGAACTTAATATTAAAGAGATTCACTTTGTAGAGGATACATCGCAATTTACTTCATATACTTTCAAACCTCAGCTAAAAGTATTGGGGCAAAAGTATGGTAAGAAAGTAAATGAGATTCGTACTCTTCTGGCAGAGATGGATGGAAGCAAAGCTAAAAAAGAGCTGGACACTAATGGAGTTTTAGTTCTTAAATTAGCTGATGGAGAGGAAGCATCTCTTACTGTAGATGATCTGTTGATAGAAACAGCTCAAACAGAAGGATATATGCCGCTTGAAGATAGAGGAATAACTGTTGTACTTGATACTAAACTTACTCCTGAATTAATAGAAGAGGGATTTGTAAGAGAAATTATCAGTAAAATTCAATCTATGCGTAAAGAGGCAGACTTTGATGTAACTGACCACATTACATTCTATGAAAAAGATAATGACAAAATTAAAGAAATCATTGAAAGAAATGCTGAAGAAATTAAGCATGATACTCTTGCTGATGAAATAGTTTTTGGAGAAGCAGATGGATTCACAGGAGAATTTAATGTGAATGGAGAAAAGGTTGTCTTTGGAGTAAAAGTAAATAAGTAATATAAATAAAAAAGAGGTTGATTTATTAAGAAAAGTATAATTTTAGAACTTTTCCAGTAGAAAGGGTTGTTATTAATTTCGTTCCTAAAACTAAAAACAGTAAACTTATTGCATTCAAACATACTGTTTTTCACGTTTTACTTACTTCATTAATTACACAAGCCTTTCTAATTTCCAAATTTCTAAAATCTATCTTAGCTTATTAGTCAACCTCTTTAATTTTTAGTTGAAATATGGTTTAATTTTTTCTATCCATTCTTTAATTCTATCTGGAGTGTCTGTTCCTTGATTTCCTTCATCAAGAGCAAGACCTACAAATTTTCCATCTACAACTGCTTCAGTTTCTTCATAATGATATCCTTCTGTAGAAGTGAATCCAATAACTTTTGCCCCATTTTTTACAACAGCATCATAAAGTATTTTCATAGCTCCAACATATGATTCACCAAAAGCAAACTGGTTTCCAAGTCCTGCTATGGCAACAGTTTTACCAGTGAAATCTATATTTTTAAACTCTTCAAAAATATTGTTCCAATCCTCTTGTAATTCTCCAACTCCATAAGTAGGAGATACAAGAATAAGATTTTCATAATCTTTTATTTCAGATATTCCATCAGCTACATTATATGTTTGGTAGTCATCTTTTCTAAGATAGAATTCTATCTCATCAACTATACCAGTAGTATTTCCAGATGTTGTTCCATAAAAAATTCCTATTTTTTTCATCTTTATTCCTCCTATAAATTACAGATATCTTTTACAACTTCACTTGCTATTATAAGCCCAGCACTTGAAGGAACAAAAGATATGCTGCCAACATTTACTTTTTTCTCTCTGCTCCCAGTTTCATTTTCAGGCTTTCTGGGAATCTCTTTTGAATAAACCACTTTTAATTTTTTAATTCTTCTATTTTTTAATTCTTTTCTCATAACACGAGCTAAAGGGCATACAGAAGTTTTATAAATATCAGCTACTTCAAGCATTGTCGGCTCGATTTTATTTCCAGTTCCCATGGAAGAAATAATTGGAGTGCCAGTATTTTGAGCTGTTTCAGCTAATATCAGTTTAGAAGTTACTAAATCAATAGCATCAACTATATAATCATATTTTTTGTCTTTAAAAAATTTATCATAATTTTCCATTGAAAATTTTTCTGGATACTCATGTATTTTTATATCTGGATTGATAGAAAGAAGTCTGTCTTTCATAACAGAGGTTTTTAATTTTCCTACAGTATTTTGTAGGGCAATAATCTGTCTGTTAAGATTGGTGATATCCACAGTATCAAAATCTACAATGGATAATTCTCCAACACCAGCTCTGGCTAGAGCTTCTATGACAAAGCCTCCCACTCCTCCAACACCAAATACTATTACATGAGAATTTTGAAGTTTTTCAAGGTTTTCCTTTCCTATCAAAAGTTCAGTTCTTTGAAATATCATGTCATCATCCTCAAATATATTATTTACTATCTTAGTAAATAATATATTATTTTTCATAAAAAATCAACAATATATTTTTTATAATTTAAACATTACAGAGGGTTTTTAAAATAAAAAATGAAAATAATTGGAAGAAAATGTAAGTAAATAGAAAAAAATGTTTAAAAAGCTATTGACAAAGTAGAGATCATGAGTTATATAATTTATCAACAGGAGAAATGAAAACGTTTTCAAAAAGAGGTGTACAACAAGATGAAAATAAATGATGTAGCAGAATATGCAGGAGTTTCATTAGCTACTGTTTCGAGAGTTATAAATGGAAAAAATGTAAAAAAAGAGACAAGAGAAAAGGTAGAAGAAGCTATAAAAAAATTAAATTATACACCAAATTTTATGGCAAGCAGTCTTCAAAGAACTAAGAGTAATATGCTTTTGATAATAGTTCCAGAGATATCAAACCCTTACTACTCTGCTATTTTAGAAGGAGTAGAAGTAACAGCAAAAAGCATGGGGTACAATATTATTTTGGGAAGCAGCTACTCATCAGAAGCACAATTATTAGATTATCTCACTCTGCTAAATACCAAACTTGTAGATGGAATAATACTTATGGAGAAAATAAGAAAAGATAAGATAATGGAAAAGATAAAAGATGAAAACGTTTTCAAAAAGATAGTTCAGTGCAGTGAGTACATAGAAGAAAACGAACTTACTTATGTAACTATAGATCATAAAAAAGCAGCATATGAAGCTGTAAGTCATCTTATATCAATAGGGAAGAAAGATATATACCTTTTCTCAATGAAAAAAGATTATACATATTCTACATTGAGAAGAGAAGGTTTGATAGAAGCTATGAGAGATAATGGGCTGGAATTTAAAAAGGAAAATGAAGTACTTTTAGATGAATTATCTATAAAAGAAGCTCAAAAACATATGAATATAATTTTAAATAACAGAGAGGTAGAAAATATAGGAATATTTGCAGTATCAGATGTGATAGCGATAGGAATATTAAAAGCTCTCAATACTAAAAATATAAAAATACCACAGGAAGCAGCAGTGATAGGATTTGACAACATAGATTTTTCAGCAGTTACAGAACCATCACTTACAACAGTATCACAGCCGGGATATGAATTAGGAGCAGAATCAGTAAAAAGCTTGGTAAGAAAAATAACAGGAGAATGCAATGATCCTGAAAAAATTATTTTAGACCATGAGCTTATAGTCAGAGAAACAACCAATAAATTTGTTTTAAAGTAGAGAGACATCTCTAATAAAATATAAGGAGGATTGATTTGATGAAGAGATTTTTTACATTATTAGCGGCATTACTGCTTTTAAGTGTAGCTGCATTTGCAAGTGCTGGAGGGAAAGTTTTAGGAATTGTTATGCCTAATGCAACTCACGGATTTTTAGGAGAGAGTATAAAACACGCTAGAGCAGCAGCTGAAGAGTATTCTAAAGCTAATGGATTTAGCTACAAATTCCTTACTTCTGCTGAAGCATCAGAACAAAATAACCAGTTAGATACTTTAATCAATGAAAAAGTTGATTGTATTGTTTTATGGCCACACAATGGAAATGAATTGAGATCTGGGGCTATGAAAGTTATGGAAGCTAAGATTCCATTAATTATTTATGACCGTTTAATTGATGAATTTAAACCTACTGCTGAAGTTATGGGAGATAACTTTACAATAGGGGAAGAGACTGGAAGATATCTGAATAAATACTTTGCTGAAGATTTGAAAAAAGGAAAAGTTAATATCCTTGAGTTCAAAGGAGATAATTCAACAGTTCCTCAACAACGTTCAGATGGATTTGCAAAAACTGCTGATAAAAATATCAACATTCTTCAACAATTCAGTACTGACTGGCAAAGAGCAAAAGCTCAAGAACAAATGGAAACACTTCTTAACAGTTTGAAAAAAGATGAAGTAGAAAGTATAAAAGCTGTATTTACTCATGATGATGAAGTTATGCTTGGAGTATTAGATGCAATAATGAGTTATAGTGGAAATGCTAAACTTAACATTAAACTTGTAACTGGTGTTGGTGGAAGAAGGGAAAATATAGAAACTTTTGATATATTCAAAAATGATTTAGGAATAGATCAAGTAACTTATTTGTTCTCTCCTACAATGGTAAGAGACGCAGTTAAAATGGGTGCAGATATATTAGATGGAAAAACATTCTCTGGACTATATCTTATTCCTACAGAAACAATAGATAACAATAACTATAAAGACTATATGAAGAGTGAGCATTGGAAAATAAGATACGAAAGTGGAATCTAAAATAAATTAATTTGAGGGTGGGAATTCCCACCCTTATTTAAAAAATGGGGTGGGTGATAAAAATCATGCTTTTGGAGATGAGGAATATAGTGAAATGTTTTGGTCCTGTACAGGCTTTGAAAGATGTTTCCCTCAGTGTAGATAAAGGTGAAATACATGGACTATTAGGAGAGAATGGAGCAGGGAAATCCACTCTGATGAATATTCTGGCAGGGACATTTCCGCCTACACAGGGAGAGATTTATTTTAATGGAGAGAAAATAGAGGACCTGAATACTAAGAAAACACAGGGAATGGGGATAAGATTTATACATCAGGAATTAAATCTTGTAAATGATCTTACTGTCTATGAAAATCTTTTTCTTGGAGAGGAGCTTCTTAATAAATATGGACTTCTAAATAAAAAAGAAATGATAAAACGATCTAAAGAAATTCTTGAAAAAATGAATCTAGATATTGATCCTGAAATGGAAGTAAGACATTTGGAGACATCAAGAAAACAGCTCGTTGAAATAGCGAAAGCTCTTCTTTTTGACGCGAAGCTTATAATAATGGACGAACCTACAACAGCCTTAACTAATAAAGAGATAGAAATGCTTTTTGTTCTTATGAGAAGATTAAAGGAACAGGGAGTAACTATGATTTATATATCTCATAAAATGCCGGAGCTTTTCAGTATCTGTGACAGATATACAGTGCTTAGAGATGGAAGATTTATAGAAAGCGGTTATTTTAAGGATATAAACGAAAGAAAAGCTACTGAACTTTTAGTGGGAAGATGTATAGAAAATGAAAAGATAGAAAAAGAAAAAATATCAGAAGAAATATTGATGGAAGTAAAAAATATAACTTCAGAAGGAAAATTTAAAGATATATCTTTTAATTTGAGAAAAGGGGAAGTTATAGCAGTTACAGGACTGCATGGAGATGGAAGAGATCAGCTTGCAGAGGCGTTATACGGGGTATGTAAAATAAATTCTGGAGAAGTATGGGTAAATGGAAAGAAACTTGGATATAGAAGTATAAAAGATACAGTGGAAAATGGAATAAGTATGGTACAGAGAAATAGAAAAGAACGTTCTATTATAAAAGATATGAGTATACTTAATAATTTTTCTGTTTCAAGATTTGTTTCAAAACATAAAAAACTTTTTATTGATGATAAATCAGAAATAGAAAGATTTGATACAAGAAAAAAAGAGATGTCCACAAAAATTGGACACTATGATGACTATATAACATCACTTTCAGGAGGAAATCAGCAAAAGATAATTATTGGAAGATGTCTTGAACTGGATACTGATGTGATAATTTTAGATAATCCTACACAGGGGATAGATGTAGGGGCTAAATTTGAAATTTACAAGATAATCAATGAATTGGCTAAAACTGGAAAGGGAATAATAATATTCAGTTCTGAATATCCAGAGATAAATAAAGTAGCAGACAGGTGTTTTGTAATGTATAAAGGAAGAATAAATAAAGAACTGACAAGAGATGAGTTCAGTGAGATAAATATCATGCACTATGCTACAGGAGCAAATATGGAGGAAAAAATATGAGTCAGTTGAATAAAAATCTAGATATGAAAAAAATATATTCTAATTATACATTTGTATTTTCTTTTTTAGTACTTGTTGTAATAGCAACTGTAATAAACCACTCATTCCTGTCATGGACAAATTTATCTACACTTATGCTTCAATCATCTATTAAAGGGATAATAGCACTTGGAATGACTCTTATTATCATATCAGGGCAGATAGATTTGTCAGTGGGATCACAATGTGCCCTTGTAGCAGGATTAGGAGTAGTTGTTCTCAACAGAACAGAGAGCCCTTTTATAATGCTCCTTTTCTGTATGGCATTTGGAGCTTTGCTTGGAACTATCAATGGACTGATAACAAATAAAGGAAAAATAGCTCCTTTCATAGTTACCCTTGCTACAATGAGTGCCTACAGATCAATAATAGTTCAGCTTGGACAAGGTGGACCTTTCAATATTAAGATGAAGATACTTATGAGTTTCAGAAAGATAGCAGCAGGAAAATTTTTAGGTGTGCCTAACCTTGCAATAATTTTTGTAATAATAACTATACTTATGGTTATTTTAGTGAAATATACAAAATTTGGAAGATATGTTTATGCTGTAGGTTCTAATGAGAATGCTACTTTCCTTACTGGAGTAAATGTAGTGAAAGTAAAAACATTATGTTTTACCCTTACAGGATTTTTAACAGGAATAGCTTCATTCCTTCTATCATCAAGACTTACTTCTATCACAGCAGCCAATGTGGGAATGTCTTTTGAGTTGGATGCAATAGCAGCAGTTGCTATTGGAGGAACATCTATGAGTGGAGGAAGAGGAAAAATAATGGGAACTTTTCTGGGAGCTATAATGCTTCAAATGATAGAAGGTATCCTTATAGCAGCTCGTATTCCGCCATTCCTGTCAGGTTTGGTAAAAGGAATAATAATAATTCTGGCAGTAATTTTCCAAAGTAAAAAAGGTAATGATTAAAATATAACAAACTTATGGAGGTTCATATGAAATTAGGATTTTTAACTGGTATCATGGGAGATATGTCTATATATGAAAAAATAGAATGGGCTCATAAGATAGGTTTTGAAACATTAGAAGTTTCATGCTGGCCTAAAACTAATTCCAGAGATTATTCAGGAAGTGATATAGATGTAGCGAATTTTACTAAGGAAGAGGCGGATAAATTAAACAGATTCCTTAAAGAAAATGAGATGACTATTGTAACTCTTGCTTACTATGATAATAACTTAGACCATGATCCTGTAAAGAGAAAGGGATATAATGATCATTTGATAAAAGTAATAGATGCAGCTTCACTTTTAGGAGTAAAAAATGTAGGAACTTTCATAGGAAGAGATATGACACTTCCAATAGAGGAAAACTTTGATGAAATGGAAAAAGTTTTTAAGCCTATACTTGAGTATGCAAAAGAAAAAAATGTGAGAATAATAATAGAAAATTGCTCTATGCCAGGATGGCATGAAAGCGGATGGGCAGGAACTATATCATATTCTCCAGAATTATGGGATGAGATGTTTAAAAGACTTCCATATGATAATTTTGGATTGAACTATGATCCATCACATTTGTTATGGCTGGGAATAGACTATACTCAAGCTTTGAAAGATTACAAGGATAAAATATTTGAAGTTCATGCTAAAGATACAGAGGTATTTGAGGACAAAAAAAAATATTACAGTATTTTAGGAAAACAATTAGGGAGAAAAGATAACTGGGATCTGGGATTCTGGAGACATAGAATGCCTGGAAAAGGTGATATAGACTGGAAAAAATTTATTGATACACTAAAAGAGATTGGTTATGATGATGAATTGGTAATAGAACATGAAGATTTAGAGTATCAGGATACAGTTAAAAAAGTAAAAGAGGGTCTTGAATTGGGGTATAAATATTTAAAGGAAAGGATGTAGGAGGCAGAGATGAAAAAAATAAAAGTAGGAATAATCGGATGTGGTTCTATAACTGAAAAAAGACATGCTCCTGAATATTTAGACAACCCTCATGTAGAGATAACAGCATTTTATGATTTGAATAAAAAAAGAGCTGAATTGATGGTGGAAAAATTCGGTGGAAAAGTTGTAGATGAATATATGGAAATCTTAAATGATCCAGAAATAGATGCTGTAAGTGACTGTACTCCTAATAATATGCATTGTATTATATCTACCAAAGCTATGGAGCTAGGAAAACATGTATTGTGCGAAAAACCTATGACTAAAAATGTAGAGGAAGCAGAAGAAATAGCAGAGATGCAGAAAAAAACTAGAAAAATATTTATGATGGATCATAATCAGAGATTTACAGAAGCTCATAAAAGAGTGAGAGATATAATAAGAAGTGGGAAATTAGGAAAAGTAATTACTTTCAGAACCACTTTTGGGCATGGAGGCCCTGAATCATGGACAGAGAGTAAATCTAAAAATACATGGTTCTTCCAGAAAGATAAGTGTGAATTTGGAGTAATAGGAGATTTGGGAGTTCATAAAATAGATCTTATCAGATATCTTACAGAGTCAGAATTTGAAAGTGTATGTGGAATGGGAGGAACTCTTCATAAAACTTTTGAAAATGGAGATCCTGTAGAAGTTTATGATAATGCAATCTGTGTATTGAAAATGGTGTGTGGAGCAATAGGAACAGGAACTTTCAGCTGGACATATTATGGACAGGAAGATAATTCAACTATTTTGTACATGGAGAAAGGGATAATCAGAATATATGATGACCCTAAATATCAAATAAAAATAATCTATGAAGATGGAAAAATGGAAGAATTGGAAGTTGAAGCTATACAGACAAATGATAATCAGACAAAAACTGGAGTGATAGATGCTTTTGTAGATACTATTTTGGAGAATAAGAAATCTCCTGTAACAGCGGAAGATGGACTTATTTCTATTAGAGTAGTAAAAGGAATAATAAAAGCTATTGAAGAGAAAAAAGAGATAAGACTATAAAGAGGTGTAAATAAAAAATAATAAGGACAGTTGTTTAAGCTAACAGCTGTCCTTTTTTTATGTTATTATAAAAATGCTACCTCTAATTTCAAAAGAGCTTCTTTGAGTTCATCAGTGGTTTTATCTTCTTTATCCCAAGTTACATGATATATCCTGCTTCGATATTTAATATTTTTGATTCGTGAAAAGGCTTTATTTAAAGGATCTTTTTCTAAAAGCCCTAACATTACAAAATCACGTTTGGGGGAAATTTTTAGCAGCTGTGTGATAAGTTCATATCCAAGTTCGACATTGTTATCCTTTACCATTATACCCATAGATGTATAGTCAGCAGAATGATTTTCTTTTGGAAATGAAGGATATTTTAAAAGCCGTGTAGGAAGTTTTGAAATATATTTGTAGATTCCTGAATAACTTTTTATCACATAGTTTTTATAATCCTGTTGATTGAGAAAGTATCCTATTCCTAATAATTGAGAATTTTCATAGATACCGTAAAATTCTCCATTTTTTAAATCATTGCTGTTCAATGAAGGGTATATGAGATTATATTTTTCAGCTTCTTTTATATAAAACTCTTCAGCTTGAGAGAAATCACATCTAGCTATTTGAAAATTCGTTTTCTTGAAATTTCCTGTTTTACAAAAATATACAATATAACTGTCAAGAAATCTATATTCAGGCATATTTTTATGTCTTTTTTCCAAAAGCAGGAGAGCAGCTGTATTTTCTTCAAGAATAGAGCTGTAGTAAAAGTCTATATAATTTTTAGTTTCTTCATAAAGAAATCTGTATATCTCTGGAATGCACATAACTCTTCTTTGATATTCAGGAATAACCTTTAACCCTGTAAGATATCCAGCTCTTTTAATTTTTCCATTTACAAGAGCAGGTCTTACTATACATCCCCCCATTCCAACAGCTTCTCCATGTTCCTTTTCCCTGAGAATATATATATAAGATTCAGTTCCCTCTTTCTCAAAAGAAGCAAGGGGATCGTCTCCTCTTAAATACTGTATTTCTATTCCCCCGCTAAAACTTCCACTTTTCATAATTTTTTCAATATCTGCGGTATCCTTTTTTTCTGCCCTTGTTAGAGTAAATTTTTTATTTTGGAAACTCATCTAAATTCCTCCCTATAGGTACATTTATTTTTTGATCAATTTCGCTGTTTATACTTAAATTCATTATCCAAAAGAGGCTCCACAGCATAGGACTGCTGTATCTCATAGCCTGTATTCCTCTTTTGAATACAGTTTTAAAAGAAGCAAATTCCTTTCTTGCATTCTGACATGCTTTACTCAGTTCTTCAGGACTCATTTGTTTAGGCTTAAATGCCAGCTCTCCATAGTTGTAATTTTCTTCCAGCCACCATTTATCATACAACAGTCTGTTGTCGCTTTTCAATCTATCATAGAGTTTTGTTCCAGGAAAGGGAAGTAAATGATTGAATGCTGCTGTATAAAAATTATGTTTCTTGGAAAATTCGACTGCCTTTTTGATAGTATTTTGTGTATCATTGTCATAGCCAAAGACAAAAGTGGCATAAATTCCTATTCCAGCATTATGTATTCGCTGAACAAGCTCATCTCGTTCAGCTTCCATAATATTCACAGCTTTATTCATCTGTTTAAGATTATCTGTATCAAGACTTTCAAAACCTATCAATATTATTTCGCAGCCACTTTTTTTCATTGCAGTAAGAAGATCCTTGTCTTTTGCCATATTTAGAGTTCCTTGTCCAGCCCATTTTATTTTTAAAGGTTCTAGTTTTCTAAAAAGTTCCATGGCATTTTTTCTGTCTGCTACTAGATTATCATCTACTAAAAAGTGATACTTATGTTTAGAATCTTTTATATCTCTTACTATGTCTTCATGAGGTCTAGGGTAGTAATGAAATTTATAGTACCCTGCTATAGCACAAAATTCACAGCTGTTACAACACCCCCGTCCTGTTTCCACAAGAGATACAGGTACATATTTTTTCCCTTCAAATATGCTTTTATCAGGCTGGGTATGAAGGTATGTCGTTTCTCCCTTATATCTTTTCTTTAGAGTGCTGCAACGGCAGTCTTCTATCACCTCATTCCATACCCTCTCTGCATTTCCTGTGATAATGCAGTCTGCATACTTTTCAGCTTCTTCAGGTATCAAAGTAACATGATATCCTCCTAATATTACTTTTATTCCTCTTCTCCTGAAATTCTCTGCTATTTCATAGCTTCTTTTAGCAGTATAGGTTTCCACAGGAATTACCACTGCATCAGCTTTATCTTCATAATCTATCAATTCGATTCTATCATCATAGAGAACTGTTTCTACATCTGAAGGAGTAAGAGATTTTAATACTGCTATTGTAAGAGGTTCCATTTTCCAGGTCCCTATATATTTTTCGCCTTTTTTCTTTCCAATGGCAGGAACAATAAATATTATTTTCAATTCTTATTTCCCCCCCTCTGATAAAGGTATATCTGAGTTATCACACATAACTTCTTTAGTGAAATACTCATATTTTTTTGCGTAATTTCTATAACCAAAATTTAAAGGAAAAGAAAGCCATGGACTATGATTGAAAGGAGCCAGCCTCTTTAAAATATTTTTTGTTTTATATGTCTCATTCCATGCCCATGCAGTTCCATCTTCCAATTGCTTTTTTGTCATTTTTTTAGGTTGAAATACACAATGCTCTACATCGTACATTGCCCAATTATGCTCTATTATTCTTCCCTGTTTTTCCAGTTCAGCATAGAAATCAGTTTTGGGAAAAGGAGTAAGAATACTGTATCTAGGAAGATCAATTTTTGATTTTATTACAGCCTCAACTGTTCTTTCAAAAACAGAAGCATCCTCTTCATCTCCTCCAAAAGCAAAACATCCTTGTACAAGTATTCCATTATCATGAAGTCTCTTCATAAGTTCCGAATATCCATTTACATTATTTATTCCCTTGTTCACATATTTTTGAGAGTCCTGAGAGATAGATTCAAAACCTATAAGAAGACCTTTGCAGCCACTTTTATGAAAAACATCTATCAGCTCATCATCTATTCCAACTGATGAGGTTGCCAGCCCTAACCAATATTTTTTTAGAGGTATCATTTCTCTGAAAAGTTCTAATGCATACTCTCTATCTGCTATGAGATTTACATCAGGAAATAGAACTATTTTTGAGTTAAAAGTTTCTATTTCTTCTATTACTTCTTTCACAGGACGTTTATATATTTTCTTTCCAAAAGCTGCTGGGTAGGCACAGAAAGTACAAGGAAGAGAACAACCTCTTACAGCTTCTATTGTATTTTTTGTTATGTATCCTTTTTTTAATAAATCTCTTCTTGGCAATGGCTTTCCTGCCATGGAAAAATCATTTCCCTGTACATAGAGTCTTTTTAACTGTTTTAGTTTAAAATCCATTATCATTTGAGGAAATGTAAATTCTGAAAATCCTGTCATTACAACATCTGCATGCTTTAGAGCTTCGTCTGGCATAAGAGAAGGATGTACCCCTCCAAGGACAGTTTTTATACCTCTGCTTCTGAAATAATCTGAATAAGCATAACATCTTTGAGCTGTTCCTGTAATACAGGTAATAACAATGAGGTCAGCTTTTATGTTTAAAGGTATTTTTTCAGATGATTCATCAAATATTTCAACCTCTGCATCTATCTCTGCTGGTATAAGTGATGCCAGTGTTGTGAGAGTAAGAGGTGCATAATGAAGCACCTTTCCAAAATTTCCATTATATCTGTGCATAGCCCCAGATGGAGCTAAGAAAACTATCCTCATTTTTCCCCCTTTTGTAAATATCCTGTATATACTTTATCCCATCCGTTTTCCAGAGAAAGTATTTTCAGTTTTATGTCTCCTAATCTCTGCCCTTTTTTTAAGCAGTATTCTGTATATTCTTTTTCAGGTTCTCCTGTAAGTATGAATACTTCAATCTCTTTTAACTGACCAAGTTTTCTGCAATAATCATAATGGAAGTTTCTTCTGAACATCTCATCTATTTTCAAGTTAGAGATTTTCCACTGACTTTTCAAATAAAGTCTGTATCTATTTTTTTCTGGTGTCAGCATAAAATATTGTGCTTTCAGCTCTTCATAAATTTTACCTGCAAACTCTTCACTTATCTTTTCTCCAAAGAGATCAGAGACAATTCCTTTTCTTCCAGAAAATCTGATGACAGGATTTCCATTTTTAACAGTTGTTACTGTGATTATATCTCCTATACAATATCTATACAAACCACCACTTGTAGTAAGTACTATTTCATAATTTTTTCCAGCTTCCAATTGATAAGCAAGTTTTACATCTCTGGTTTCCATTTCTATAAATTCAAAAAAATGTGAATAGTAACTTATTCTGCTTCCCTCTTCATCTCCAATAGGAAAGGAAAGAAATCCCTCTGTAGCTAGAATTCCCTTTGGCTGTATTGCTGCTGTCTTAAAAATGTTTTTCAGATCATTAATATAGTGGGCAGCATTTCCATCACCCCAGCAGCTGATAACTTTTAAATCTTTCCACACTTCAGAATATTCCCCATTGATAAGATACTTTTCTATATCTTTTCTTCTTCTGAATGAAATTTTTTTTAAGAGCTTCTTTTTATTTTTCTCTATGTATTGTATCAGCAGAAGTAAAAATGATGGACTCCATACAGATATAAGAGAAAGATTTTTTGTTTCTAAAAGTTTTACAGTTGTTTTCAAATAAAAATTATCCATATCTTTCTCTAGCTTTATATTTTTAGGAGAGGCAAATATTATATCCATAAGATAATTTTCTATTTTGCCAAAATATTCACTATCCTCTTCAAAACCAATTGGAATTCCTCCAGATGTATATTTTTTTTCAGTAGCCATAGGAGTAACAGACCAGTAACTTTTCCCTTTTTTTATTTCAGGAAAATTATTATATAGTGAGTATATCCAAGGTTTAATCCCAGCTTGAAACTCTCTTTTTAATCCTTCTGTATATGGAATTAATTTACTGGATGACGTAGAGCCGCTTGTTGGTTCCAAAAGAATTATTTCCTCTTTAGTAAGGATATTTTTTTCACCATTTTTTATCAGTTCTATATATTCCAGATAGTCTTCATAATTTGTGAGAGGAACTTTTTCTCTATATTCTTCAGGTGTTTTTATCTCACTGAAGTTGTATTTTTTTCCATATAAAGTATCTTTATTTTTTTCAAGTATTTCTTTGAGCTTTTCTTCTTGAACTTCTTTAATATTTTTACAGCTCGTATATTTTTCATACTCTTTTTTATAAATGGAGCAGATGAGTGTATTTACAAACCAACATATCATTTTTCTCTCTCCAGTGAAAGCAAAGATTTTACCTCATTTAAGAGATTCTCTTTTTTGAGTTTTGTTATGCATACCATATCATTTCCCATAAAATATTTGGGATTTTTTTCTTGAAAAAATTTTATATCTTTATTTTTCAAATGCCTTTCTGTAATATCTGCAACTCCCTCTTTCAATTTATCTTTTTTTATTTTTTTATATTCTATAACTCCAGTTTTTTTATTATATTCTTCAGGATAGAAATTTTTACCAAAATTATCCATTATTTTTTTCATCTCTACTGGTATTCCTGTAAGGGAGTTTGGATAAAATTCTTTAAAAAAAGTTGGAAGGATTTTATATGTTTTATATCCTTTGACAATGAGAAACCAGTAAAAATCTTCATATTTTTCACCTATATCAAAGAAAAAATCTGCAAATATTCTAAATAGTTCCAAGCTTCCCCAGCTATTTTTATGTATTATTGTATCTCCAGAAAATATTCCATGTATTTCCTTTCCCTCAACAGAAAAATTTATCAGCTTTTGTGTTGAAAATCCCTTTATATTTCCTTTTTCATCTTTTAATATTATACAGTAATCTTTGTTGTAAAAATCCATTGTAAAAACATCTTTCTCCATGTTGTCATAAAATTTTGTCATAAGTTCATACATTTCATCAATAGCTTTATTGCTAATTTTGTCTATACTAACAATTTTTCCTTTTAGATTCATTTGTTCTCCCTTATTTATTTCCAAATTTCATTCCTTGTTTTTTATGCACCTCTTTTCTGAAAAGAGGATTATAGATAAGATATGTAAAAAATCTATATGGTGTTCTCATATTTGTTTTAAAATCAAAAGCTCTTCTAAATATAGAGAAAGGGCTGTTGAATTTTTTTCGACACCAAAAAGAAATTTCTGTTAATTCATCAGGTGTCATATTTTTAGGAAGAATAGCTGAATAGTTAAATTTATATTCATCATGAAGCCACCATTTTCCATCATAGAGAAGCCTTCCTTCCTCCTTTAGTTTTTCATAAAGGGGAGTTCCAGGATAAGGCATCAAAATATTGTATGCTGCGAAACAGAATTTATTTTCAATAGCAAAGTTACAAGTTTCCTGAATACTCTCCATGGTATCTCCATCATGCCCAACTGTAAATGCCGCCCATGTCTGAAGACCCCAGCTTCTCAATATTTCTATTTCTTTTTTATATTTATCAAACTTTTTTTGTCTATTTGAACTTTTATTCATGTTCTTAAGGTTTTCTTCATTTATAGATTCAAATCCTATTACTAATCCTAAACAGCCGCTTTTTACCATGAGTTCCATGAGTTCATTGTCATAAAGCATATCCATACTTCCTTGACTTACCCATTTTATTTTTAATGGTATTAATGCTTTGAATAGTTCTTTTGCTTTTTGAAAATCTGCTGTGATATTGTCATCTACAAAGAAAATTAATTTTCTTTTCTGGCTTTTTATTTCTGTAACAACATCTTCTACTCTTCTGCAAAAGTGTCTATTTTTGAAATATGCACTGGAAGCACAGAAATTACATCTATACCTGCACCCTCTGGAAAATTGGATAAGAGTTATGGGAAGATATCCCTTTCCCTCAAAGATATCTCTTCTTGTAATGATATTTTTTTGAGGAATGAGAGGCTGTTCACCCTCATATTTTTTTTTCAGTTTTCCAACTCTTAGATCTTCTATCATTTCTTCCCATACAGGTTCAGCATCTCCCACTATGATAGAATCACAATATTCCTGAACTTCAGATGGTATCAGCATTGCATGCATTCCACCCATAAGGGTTTTTACTCCTTTATTTCTATAGTTTTCAGCTATTTCATAAGCTCGTTTAGCTGTGAAAGTTTCTACTGTGAGCACTGCTAAATCTGTATATTCATCATAAGGAATTTCTTCCATTCTGTCATCATACATCACTACTTTTATATCTTCTGGGGTAAGGGCAGCTAATATTCCTAACTGGAGAGGTTCCATTCGTCCTTCATCTACATAAAGATTATCTCCTTTTTTTCCTATATTAGGCTTTATCAATGTTATTTTCACTTCATCTTCCTCCCAGTACTCTTCCTTGTTTTAGATGAATCTCTTTTCTGGAAACTATATTTATCAAAAGATATATCCACATATTTTTCAAAGAAAGATGAAGTTTGTTTTTTATCAATCTTTTTAATATATTCTTTATGCTGTAAAATTCAAAACGAGCATTTTTACATAGATTTTTTAAATCCTCAGGAGACATTCCTACAGGGGCATATACAGTATCTCCATAACAATACCCTTCTTCCAGCCACCATTTTTTATACAACAATCTTTCTGATTTTTCCAGTCTATCATAAAGTTTTGTGCCTGGCATAGGTATTAAAGGGTTAAAATTTGCAACTGCAAAGTTATGTTTGTGAGCAAAATCTATTGTTCCTTTTACATTTTCCAAGGTATCATAGTCGTATCCAAAAATGAAAGTACCATATATAAGCAATCCATGTTTATATATATTTTCCACAGCATTATCATAATCACTGATTGTTAGATTAGCTTTTTTATTCATCTGTTGAAGATTCAGACTGTTCATAGATTCAAAACCTATCACTACCATAAAACAGCCGCTTTTTTTCATTTCTTCCAGTATATCATCTTGGAAAGCTATCTCTAAACTTATTTGGCATACCCATCTTTTTTTTAAAGGCTTTATTATCTGAAGAAATTTAAAAAAACTTTCTTTATTATAAAAGAGATTATCATCAATAAAGAATAGTATTTTTTCATTAAGAACTTTCAATTCTCTTTCTAGAATATCCCAGTTTTTCTGCCTTACATTTTCTCGATACATTGATTTTATAGAGCAGAAATCACAGTCAAATTTACACCCTCTGGAAAATTGCACTATTCCCACAGGCTGATATTTCCTTCCTTCAAAAGATTTGTGATAATGATCTATATATCCAAGCTCTCTGCTAAATTTTGATGTATATCTTTTTTTTAATTTGCCTTTCTGGTAGTCTTCAATCATTTTGCTCCATGTATCTTCAGCATCTCCTACTAAGACACAATCGCAGTATAGTTCACTCTCCTCTGGTAGTACAGTGGAATGAAATCCTCCTACAACAGTGATATTACTATCTTTTTTATATTTTTGGGATAACATATATGTTCTCTTGATAGAAAAAGTCTCTGCTGAAAAAACAATTATATCAGAAGCTATTTCTTCAGGAAGTTTTTCTATCCTGTCATCAAAAAATTCTAACTCAATTCCTTCAGGGGTAAGACTGTCAAGTATAGGAAATATAAGAGGTTTCATTGCATCACTGCTGTTCTTCTCAAACATATTTACTCTTATTATTGTTACCTTCATTCTAATCTCCTTGTATTCCTAGGTATTTAAAGCCTATATTTGCTCCAAGGAGTATGAACTTTTCTGTGAGAGTTTTATTTGAAGAATTTTTTATTCTAAACCATATATTTTTAAATGTGTAGGTTTTTCTCCATACTTCTCTGTATATTTCATCAAGTCTCTTCATAGACATATTTTCTGGTTGAAAAACTGTGTTGTTTTGTGTATATTTAGACCAGTCTTTTATAATTATTCGGCCTTCTTTGTCCATTTTTCTATATAGCTCAGAATTTGGCAAAGGAGTCAAAATAGAAAATCTTGCCAAATCTAGTCCTAAATATTTTATTTTTTCAGGGAGTGCCAGCAAATCTTCTTCAGTGTCTCCATCCATTCCTAATACAAAACAACCATTTATTGCTATATTATATTTATGAGCTCTATCTATGCAATCTTTATATCTTTCTACATTGGAAAATTTTTTATTTACTCCTTTTAAAGTTTCTTCTCTAAGAGATTCAAACCCTATGAGAATACCTGAACATCCGCTTCTTTTGGCAGCTTCCATAAGCTCATCATCAAAAGGAGCATCAGCTGTGCCATTTCCAGCCCATTTTATTTTTAACTTTTCCATTTCTTTCATTAATTTTAAAGAATATTCTTTAGGATAAAAGAAATTTGGATCAAAAAATATTATTTTATCACTCTTTAAACTTTTTATTTCTTCAATCACATCTTCTACTGGTCTGGGATTACTTTTCCACATCTCGCTTATAGCACAAAAACTGCATTTGTTGTCACAGCCTCTATCAGCTATTACTGGCGATACCTTCATATATCTTTTACTTTTTATCAAATTTCTTGGAACCATTTTTATTTTTCTTACATCTATATTTTGGTTATTATATATTTTTTTGGGTTCTCCTTTGAGATAATCATGAAAAAATTCAGGAAGAGATATCTCACCTGCTCCTATTATTACAGTATCACAATGTTCTGCTGCTTCTTTAGGTACAGCAGAGGTATGATATCCTCCCATAACAATATATGCACCTCTTTTTTTAAATTCTTTTGAATGTATATATGCCTGTTTGCTGGAAGAGGTATCAAAAGATATTACAATAATGTCATATTTTTTCTTATCATAATCTACTTTATAGGATATCTCATCACAAGCATCTATTTCTGCAATTATATCTTTTGGTACTAGTGATACCAATGTAGGTAGAGTAAGTGATGGATATGTCATTAGATTGGAAAATATTCCTCTGTATGATTTTTCTGTTTTGTTCCAAGCATGAATAAAAAGTATTTTTAAAATATCAATCCCTCCCTT
This sequence comes from Fusobacterium ulcerans, assembly GCF_003019675.1. NCBI lineage: Bacteria > Fusobacteriati > Fusobacteriota > Fusobacteriia > Fusobacteriales > Fusobacteriaceae > Fusobacterium > Fusobacterium ulcerans. The sequence continues at coordinate 1,762,701 of NZ_CP028105.1, forward strand.
AATGTTTCTTATTACTATTATAGTATATTTTTTCTATAAAAATAAGAAGTAATATTTAGTGAGAATCAAGATACAGGAACTGTTTTAATAGAAATTTGTATATAATAATATTTATAAGATATAAAACAAATTAGGTTCAAAGAAAAATAGTAGTTAAATTTTTCTTTTTTAGGTATTTATTAAAAAGTTATAACTTTTATTACAGAATTGTAAAAAGTAAAAAAATTATAAAATTAAAATGTTCTAATAAAATTTATCATAGAGTTTTTTTATTCTCCTTGAGGAAAGAAAATATTTTACATCAAAGCTTAATAAATCTCTTCTTTTTATTGACATTTCATATATATTATGATATACTTTACCGTAGATTACGCTTGGAAAGGGTCATCAGCAACCCTAGGCCAGCGATTGCAATACTTTTGGAGGTGTTAAAATGTACGCAGTTATAAAAACTGGTGGTAAACAGTACAAAGTAGCAGAAGGTGACGTATTAAGAGTAGAAAAATTAAATGCTGAAGTTAACGCAACTGTAGAATTAACTGAAGTTCTTTTAGTAGCTAATGGAGAAACTGTAAAAGTTGGAACTCCTGTAGTTGACGGAGCTAAAGTAGTAGCAGAAGTAGTAGCTCAAGGTAAAGGTGCTAAAGTTGTTAACTTCAAATACAAGCCAAAAACAGGATACCACAGAAAAAAAGGTCACAGACAATTATTTACTGAGATCAAAGTTACTTCAATCAACGCTTAATTAATTTATGACAAGAGTTGAAATCTTTAGAAAAAATGGTAGAATTGTGGGATACAAGGCTACTGGTCATTCAGACTATGCTGAATATGGAGAAGATATAGTATGTGCAGCACTGTCAATGGCATTACAAATGCCCTTGGGAGGAATGCAGGACGTTCTTGAGCTGATACCCAAATTTGATATAGATTCTGATGGATACCTTAGGGTAGATATGAGAGGAATGGATAATAAAGGTAAAGAAAGGGAACTAGATACTCTTCTAGAAAGCATGGCTTTAATGGTTGAAAATTTATCAAAAGAATATCCTAAAAATGTAAAGCTTGTAGAGAAGGAGGAAAAATAGATGCAATTTACTTTAAATATACAATTATTTGCACATAAAAAAGGGCAAGGTTCTGTTAAAAACGGAAGAGACTCAAATCCTAAATATCTTGGAATCAAAAAATATGATGGAGAAGTTGTTAAAGCTGGAAACATCATAGTTAGACAAAGAGGAACTGCTATCCATGCAGGAAACAACATGGGAGTTGGGAAAGACCACACTTTATTTGCTTTAATTGATGGTTATGTAAAATTTGAAAGACTTGGAAAAGACAAAAAACAAGTTTCAATTTACTCTGAAAAATAATAGCATTTAATAAAAATACTGAGAAGCTAGAGAAATCAAAGCTTCTCATTTTTTATATAAATTTTATTTCTTTCAAAAAAGAATTTATATATTTATTATCAAATCTTTCTTTCCTCACAGAGATAAAAATATTAGTAACCATTTCCTCTCTATCTAAAATTGGAATTTCAATAAGAGTTCCCTTTTTTATCTCATTTTTCACCATAGCAAATGGAAGAAAAGTAACACCCTTTCCAAGCAAAACAAATTTTTTAGAAGTTGCTAACATGTTGGGCTGAATATTGTAAACTTTGTTTTGAGTAAAAATATTTTTTGATAAATCAACCATACTTCCACTCCAAACATCAGAAAATATAACAGAAAGATTCCTTAATTCTGATAATTCTATCCCTCCTTTCAATAAGTTATATTTTTCATTTCCTACCAAAATTACTCTTTCTTTTTTATATAGTTTTGAAATTATTCTTGAATTAGTTATTTCATAGGTAGTAAAAGTAATATCAAAAATTCCGTTATTCACCATAGGAATTAGTTCTTCTGTATGAGAAATAAATATTTCCGTTGCTATTTCTGGATTATTTTCTACAAACTTTTCTAAATATTCCTCTATAAGAGCGTCATAAAACCATTGAACAGCTCCTATTTTAACTCTCTCTTGGTAAATATTTAAATAATTTATCTCCTTCAAAATATTATCAGATAATTTATCCATTGTCTTAGCATATTCTAAAAAGATTTTTCCTTCTGGAGTCAAAGAAACATATTTTTTATCTCTAACAAATAACTTTTTTCCTACTTCATTTTCTAAATTTTTTATTCTTAAAGAAACTGTTGACTGGACCACATGAACTAGTTCCGCCGTTCTATTGAAATTTTGACAAGAAGCTAATACTATAAAAGTTTTTATTTCATCTAAGCTCATCTACCATCACCTCTTTAATTTATTTTTCCGATTATAGCAATTATAACAAATCGTTATACAAAAGTAAATGGATATGTTATATTTCAATTATAAAAAATACACTTTAACTAAAAAACTAACAGAGGGTGATGAAATGAGCTATTTAAAAAATATTGTATGTCCTCATTGCGGAAGAGAATTAGAAACAGAATTTTATAAAGCATGTCCATACTGCAAAGAAAAAGGAATTTATACAAACTATGAGACAATCTATGATTTAAAAAATACAAAACTAGACAAAAATAATAACGAGAAAGGAATTTATAAATATTCATCTTTTTTTCCACTAAAAGAAAATTCTTCTAAAATAAGTATTAACGAAGGAAATACTCCTTTAATAAAACTAGAAAGATTAGGAAAGCTATGGGGATTAGATAATCTTTATTTAAAAGATGAAAGCAAAAATCCTACAATGTCTCATAAAGACAGAATGTGTTCTTTAATGATTTCCAAAGCAATAGAGATGAAGGCTCCTGGAGTAGTAATTGCCTCTACTGGAAATCAGGGAGCAGCTGTTGCTGCATACTGTGCAGTAGCTAAAATTCCTTGTGTTATCTTTACTACACCAAATGTTTCTCCAACTATGAAAATATTTATGCAGTCTTTTGGAGCTTATGTTTTTGTAACTCCAACTATGGAAGATAGAGTTACAATGATGAAAAAATTAGTTGAGGAATACAATTATTTTCCTGCAAGTGGATTAGAAAATCCTCCTATTGGAAGTTGCTGTTTTGCTATTGATGCATATAAGACAATAGCATTTGAAGTTTTTGAGCAGCTAAATAATAATATTCCTGATTACTTTATTGTTCCTATTTCCTATGGAGATACCCTCTATGGAATATATAAAGGAATGAGTGACTTAAAGGAGATGGGATATGTAGACAAAACTCCAAAATTTGTTGCTGCTGAAGTATTTGGAGCTGCAAAAACAACTTTGGCTGCTGATTCTTCTGTTCCTTTAGCTGTAGAAACTTCTTCATCTATACAAACATCTATAGCAGCTGGAAATATAGCATACCTTACATTAAAAGCTTTAAAAGAAAGCAATGGATCTGCTGAAACTAGTTGTGATGAAGAAGCATTAGAGATGCAGAAACTTCTTTGTGAAACTGAAGGAATCCTTGCAGAGACATCCTCAGTAGCTAGCTTAGTTGCTTTGAAAAAAATGCTGGAAAATAAAAAAATATCTTCATCAGATAAAATTGTTCTTCTCCTTACATCTACAGGAGTAAAAACTCCTGAGATTATTGAACAATGGCTACCTAAACTACCTAGTATAAATCCTAATATGGAATCTTTTAAAGAGGAAATGTTAAATACGTATAAATTTAAATTTTAAATAACAAGGGGGAAAAATTATGGAATTAGTTAGACAAAAAGCTACTACAAAATATGCTGTATTTGTTTTATTTACTATACTTTTTATTGCCTTAGGAGCAAATATTTTGTTGAAAGCTCCTATTCAACCTATGTTCTTAATTGTATGGCTATTTATCTATCCAGCTTGTATGCGTTTAGGTTACTCTTTTAAAGAGATAGATGATGGAGTTATGGAATCATGCAAAAAAGGATTAGGAGCGGTTTTAATATTAATGGCTGTTGGAGCTATAATAAGTACTTGGATAGCAGCTGGAACTGTTCCTGCAATTATATACTACGGTTTGAAATTGATAAGCCCTAAAATGTTTCTTCTTGCTACTTTCTTGTTATGTAGTTTTGTTTCAATAGCTTGTGGTACTTCTTGGGGAACAATGGGAACAGCTGGAATAGCTATGTTTGCTATTGGAGAAAGTTTAGGTATTCCTACTGGAATGACCATTGGAGCTATTATTAGTGGATCGTATCTTGGAGATATGATTTCACCTATGTCTGACAGTACCAATGTTGCTGCCGCTGCTGCGGGAACTGATTTGATAACTCATTGTAAAGAACTACTTTATTTAGCTTTCCCTGTATCTGTAGTTACAGGAATAATATACTATATCTTAGGTTTAAAATTTGCTGTTGATAATTTTGATGATAGTTATATAGTTCATGTTAGCAGCTTGCTAACTTCAAATTTTAAAACTGGATTAATTGCTTTTATTCCAATGATATTTCTGTTACTTTTATTATTCTTTAAAAAGCCAGCAATGTTATCAATGGTTGCCTCATCTCTTGTAGCAGGATTAATAGCAGTTCTCTATCAAGGAATGCCTCTAAAAAATATGATTCCTGTATTCTGGGCTGGATTTAAAATTAATAGTGGCGAGGTTTTTCTGGATACTCTTTTAAATAGAGGAGGAGTTCAAAGTATGTTCTCTTCAGCTTGTATGATGCTATTTGCCTTTGGAATGATAGGAGCCCTAAATGTAGTGGGAATATTAGATGCTTTAGTAAATCCAATAGTAAAAAAGATAAAAACTGTAACTCAGTTAACTGGAATCAGCCAGCTTATTTCAATAATAGGAAATACTATGGGAACAAATACATTTTCACTTTTAATGACAGGTTCTCTTTTAGCACCTGTATATAAGAAATTTAATCTAGATCCAACAAATCTTTCTAAAGCAATAAATTCTACTTCAACAGTTATATGTCCATTTATCCCTTGGAATGCTTCAGGAATATTTGTATTAGGACTTTTTGGTGGAAGTGTCACAGACTTTATCCCTTATGCTTTTTATTCATACTTGATGCCTATAACAGCTTTCATGGCAGTAGTTTTCAGATTGAAAGTTAAATATAATAAAAATACTGATTAAAAAATACTGGGGCTGTTGCAAATTCAAAATAGCCCAATTACCCAAAAAGCTGACTTGAAGTTTTCTTCTTGTCAGCTTTTTCTTTTAAAATAAAAAAAGGTATAAAATACTAAAAATTTTTTCAAATTTCTAATATAATATACCTATGCAAAAACCAATTAATAATAACATTTTTTTTCAATTAAATCAACCCAAACTTTTTAACTTTTTACAATATGAAATTTCTGATAATGATCCTGTAAGAAAACTTAGCTCAATATTGGAGGGATTAGATTTTAGTAGTTTAATGCAAGTATTTTCTTACAAAACAAAGGTACATCCTATCAGAATGTTTTCTATCATTGTTTATGCCTATTCGCGCAATTTAACTTCTACTAGAGATATAGAAATGGCTTGCCATGAAAATATTAAATTTAGGTTTCTTTTACAAAATTCTAAAATTCCTGTTCACTCTACTATTTCTAGATTTTTAGCAAAAACTGAAGATATTCTTCAAGATCTATTTGAACAATTCATTGAAAAAATTTTTGAAATGGAAGATATTTCTACTGAAACAATATATATTGATGGTACTAAAATTGAAGCATATGCTAATAAATATACATTTGTTTGGAAAAAATCTATTGAGAAATACAGAGATAGATTAGATGAAAAAATTCTTGAACTAATTTCAAATTTTAATGATGATTTCAACTTACAATATGACAACTTCCTTGAAATATATTCGTATCTTTCTAATTTGAATTTTCAAATAGTCAAAGGTAGAGGAAAGCGAAAATCTAAAGAACAAAAATATTTAGAATTATGCGCAGAATACTTAGAAAAGTATCAAAAATATTCTAATCATTTTAAAAATCTTAATGGTAGAAATAGCTATTCAAAAACCGATATAGATGCTACTTTTATAAGAATGAAAGATGACCATATGAGAAATGGTCAATTAAAACCTGGATATAATCTACAAATAGGAGTGATTAGCGAATATATTTCTTCATATGAAATTTTTTCTAACCCTTCTGATTCTAAAACTTTGATTCCATTTTTAGAGAAAATTTCATCTCAAAATTTAGAAATTAAAAATATTGTAGCTGATGCAGGATATGAAAGTATTTCAAATTATGAATATTTGGAAAAAATGGACTTTACTTCATATATAAAACCAATATATTTTGAAAAATCTAAAATCAGAAAGTTTAAAAATGATTTAAACAGAGTAGAAAATTTAATATATGATCATTCTGAAAATAAGCTATTTAGAAAAGATGGATTAGAATTAGAATTTCTATACTCTAACAAAAATAATACAGTTCAATATTTTTGGAATCCTGAAACTAACAAAAAAATTAAGTACAATGCGTTTATCAAATAAATCAAAAGAGAATGTATCAAGCGATTATGGAAAACAATTAAGAATGAATAGAAGTATTCAAGTAGAAGGTGCTTTTGCAGTTTTGAAAGAAGATATGAAATTGCGAAAATTAAAAGTTCGAAGTAAAAAAAGTGTTTTAAGAGAAATATGTCTGTTTTGTATAGCTTACAACTTCAACAGATATCTAAGCAGAAATATAAATAATCGCTTAGGAACAACACTTCACTCATTAAAAGTAGCTTAGATAAATAAAAAATCATCTACTTCTTTTTTTGATACTTAAAAATAAATATAAAAATATAAGTTAGCAGAAATCTATAAAATAGATTTCTATTTTTTTATGTAAAATAAGAGAGGCTGCACAAATTAGTTTATAAATCACTAATTTGTAACAGCCCCTAAAATGATATTATTTAATCTAAAAGATTATTTCCATTAGTAACTATTACTTCTTTATACCATTCAAATGACTTTTTTTTGTATCTTTTATAACTGCCATTTCCATCATCATCTAAATCAACATAGATAAATCCATAACGTTTACTCATTTGACAAGTTGACATGCTTATTAAATCTATACAACCCCAAGGAGTATATCCCATTACCTCTACTCCCTCTTCTATTGCTTCTGCAATAGCTGAAATATGTTCTTTAAAATATTGAATACGATAATCATCTTGAATAGTTCCATCAGCTTCAATAGTATCATTATATCCCAAACCATTTTCAACTATAAATAATGGTTTTTCATATCTGTCATATAAGTCAATCAATGAAGTTGTTAAACCTGTAGGATCGATTTGCCAGTCCCAATCTGTTATATCCAGATATGGATTTTTAACACTGCTGCTTATATTTCCACTTACTCTTTCTTTTCCCTCTTCATTTATACTTGAAATTTTACTCATGTAATAACTGAATGCTACATAGTCAACAGTATATTTCTTTAAGACTTCCTCATCTTCTTTTTCAAAATGGATAGTAAGATTCTTTCTTTCCCACTCGTTTTTTATATGCTGTGGGTAAGCACCTCTTACCTGAACATCTGAATAAAAATTATTTTTTCTATTATCTTTTAAAGCTAATAACACATTTTGAGGATGGCAATTTTCTGGATAAGATAATGTTTTAGTAATCATACATCCCATCTCAGCTTCTGGTATCATCTCATGCAGATATTTTGTTGCTAATGCACTTGCCACAAATTGATGATGTAAAGATTGATATACAACTTCTTCAAATTTATCTTTTGGGAATCTGTCAGGAACCATTCCTAATGTTGTAAAAGGATGTCTGAATACACTATCAATTTCATTAAATGTAAGCCAATATTTTACCAATCCTTTATATCTTGTATAAACTGTTTTACAAAATTTTAAAAATAATTCTATTACTTCACGTTGATACCATCCTTGAAAATTGTTGCAGATATATAGTGGAAGTTCATAGTGATGCAGTGTTACAAGTGGTTCTATATTTCTTTTTTTCATTTCTTTGAAAAGATCTTCATAAAATTTTAATCCTGCTTCATTTGGTTTTTCTTCCATTCCTGTTGGATATATTCTTGTCCACTGAATAGATACTCTAAGTGTTTTAAATCCCATCTCTTGAAATAAGTCCAAATCTTCTTTGTAGTGATGATAAAAATCTATTCCGTGTCTTTTTGGATATTCAACAGTATCATCTGTAGCCATCGCACGTTCAATATCTTCGCTTTTGATTTCATGAAGAGATTTATAATCTTTTTTATTAACATTCTTTTTTATTCTAGTGCAATCTGCAATAGATATTCCTTTTCCATCTATATTCCAAGCTCCTTCACATTGATTCGCCGCAGTAGCTCCTCCCCACAAAAAATCTGCTGGAAAAATATTTTTTTTCACAAAATTACCTCCTAATTTAAACTAAATATAAATTTTAAAGATTTAATAAATCTTTTTTTGTTATGATCAAAAACTTTAAATTAAATTTATTTTAAATATTATTGATTTTTAATAACTGGTCTGATTATTAAAATATCATTATTTTGTTTTACTTCACCTAGATTTAATACTCCTATATCAGAATATTCTTCACTATTAGAAATTACCATCATTGTAGTTGTATCATATCCTGCCCTTTTTATTTTTTCTATATCAAATTCTATTAAGATATCTCCTGCTTTTACTTTCTGCCCATCTTTTACCTTTTTTATAAATCCTTCTCCATTCATTTCAACTGTATTAATACCAATGTGCATCAATATTTCTGCTTCTTTATCAGTTACCATTCCTACTGCATGTCCTGTGACAAATACAGTTGAAATTTCTCCATCAGCAGGAGCATAAAGTACTCCTTTTTGAGGTATGATTCCTACTCCTTTTCCAATAGATCCTGATGCAAAAGCTTCATCTTTTACCTTGCTTAATTCTATTGCCTCTCCTTCAATACAAGATTTGATAATTATATCCTCAGCTTCATTTTTAGTATTACTGCTATTTTTCTCATGAATTTCTATGTCATCTTTTTCATCTATTCCTAAAAAGTAAGTGATTACTGCTGTTATTACAAAGGCAAGTGTAATTCCAATAACATAATATACAAATGTTTCTCCTAAAAATGCAGGTAAAGTAGTCAGTGCTGGAAATACATAGACTATAGCTTTAGTATGCATCATTCCCATAAATCCACCTGCTATTGCTCCTCCTATTACTTGAGCTATAAAAGGCTTTCTATATTTTAAAGAAATTCCATATACAATTGGTTCTGTAATTCCTCCTAGTAAAGCTGGAATTGTAGCTGAAAGTGCATATGCTTTATTTTCTTTATTTTTTGCTTTCAAAAATACTCCAAATGCAGCTCCTGCACTGGCAAATGTTGCTGCTGCTATCATAGGACGTATTACATCATAACCATATGTTGAAATATTATTGATCATAATAGGTACAACACCCCACTGAACTCCCAACATTACAAGAAAAGTCCATCCAGCTCCAATAACGGCTCCTGTTAATAGCCCATTTTTTACACTTAAAAAATTAACTAAATTACCTACCTGATCTGCAAGGTATACTCCAATTGGTCCAATTACAATAATAGTAAGAGGAACCATTATAAGAAGAGCAACAAATGAAAGAGCAAATAATTCTATATTTTTAGGAATGAATTTTTTTAAAACCTTTTCTAATTTAGAATAAATCAAAATAGAAACAATAGCTGGAACCAGACTTCCAGAATAGCCTATCAAGACTACAGGAATTCCTAAAAATGATGTCATATCACCTGGTTTTGACATAAGCTTTGTAAAATTTGGCTCCATTAATGTCGCCACTATTGCTAGTGCTATATATGGATTGCATTTAAAAGCTTTTGCAGAAGAATAAGCTAAAAATAATGGTAAAAAGTAAAATACACTGTTTCCAGCTGCTGCTAAAATCTTGTATGTTCCCCCACTTGTATCCAATATTCCTAATGTTGTTGTAAGAATAACAAGAAGAGCTTTTATCATACCAGCTCCTGCTAAAGCAATAACAATTGGATTTAGAATTGCTGACATCATATTTAAAGCTCGTGTAAACAAAGTTCCACTTTTTTTCTCTTCTTTTACTTCTGTTTCTCCTATTGAATACTGTCTTTGAATTGCATTAAAAATATCTTCTACAGCATTTCCCACTACCACTTGAAATTGACCATTTCCTTTTACTATTGAAATTACTCCCTTAAGTTTTGATAAACTATTTTCATCAGTTTTTGTTTCATCTTTCAGTTTAAATCTTAATCTAGTTACACAATGTGTCAAATTTACTATATTATTCTCTCCACCAATAAGAAATATAATCTCTTTTGCTAATTGGTCATAATTTTGTTTCGCCATGTTATAACCTCCATAATATTTTACTTTCTGAATTTATAGCCATATCATATCATATTTTTTTATCAACATTTAAAAGTTCGTTTTTTGGAAACTATATACTATTAATCTCTTAAAAATAAAAATAGTGTATTATTTAATTTGATATAATACACTATTTCTATAAAATTATTTGTTTTTTATTAACTGACGATATTTATTTACAATATGATCATTTATCAAAGGATAAATTATAGAATGACTTTGAATTTCTGAATTATGATGGAAGGCTATGCAATTATCAATACCAGAATAATTTTTCATCTCTTCATTTCCAGTTATCAAAACGATCTTTGCTTTTGTTCTTGAATAATCTTTTTCTTCTTGAAATTCAGATAACTGATATTTTTTTAAATAAAATCCAGAATTAGAATATATAATTATCAATGTTTCTTCATCTGCTCTTCTAATAAATGTATCTTGTTTCACATCATCTAAATTTGTAATTAAAAATTTACCATTATAAGCTAATTTCATTTGCAGATCAATAGCCCCAATTTCTGAAAACAGCAAGCCAAAACTTGCTACTTTTTTGTAACGAATGAGGTCTTGTGCCAGTTTCTCTATATTTTTTAAATTTTCCTCTCCATTTAATGAGTCTATATCCTGCTGAATACATTTTAAATATGAGCTGTAGCCATATTTTTCTATATATTCAGCTATATTTTGATTATAATTTAAATTATAGCCATATCTATTTTCCTTGAAAGAGGCAGAAGCTTTAAAATCTGCATAATCTTCAAAATTTAAAATTCTGATAAATTTAGAGATTGTAGACTTTGATACACTGCATAATTTTGCTACTTCTCCAATAGAAAGCTCATGCAATGAATGAAAATTCATTAATAATGTCATTGCAATGTGATAGTTTGTAGAATCTAAATCATTATCATTTAACATAATTAAAAGTCTATTTAATAAATTCCCCATATTATTCCTCCAATATATTTCCATATTGTTATAATAAAAATTTAATGATTTAATAAAGTATAAATTATATTTTATATTATGTCAAGAAATGCCCTCTAGCTTACTTCTCTTATGTTGATAGTAAAACTAAAGTTAGAAGATGGAGAAGATATATTATAATGGAGAATCTAAAATCCTTTATAATTTTTAGTATGGTATTTTGTAAGCTGAAGAAATTTACTGGTTTCAATTAATGAAAATATATAAAAAAACTCCTTTGATATAATTAATTAGGTTTGCTGGCCAATCAACTAATCAAAGGAGGTCATAAGGTGTATGACAAAACAGTTTATCACACAAAATATGGAATTGTAAATACTATATTATATAATAAGAGCAATTAAAGTATTTACATCTATCTAAATATCCCCAGTATTATTTTTGTTATAAACATTGCTACAGCTGCGTCAATTAAAGGAATGAATAATAATATTTTATAATATTTTTTTGAAACTCCTGATACCAATACGATTCTGGCATAGTGTCCAATCAAAGTTCCCATTAATATTACAGCTGGATATAGTATAGTAGCCTGTTCCTGAGTAATTGTTCCATTTTGATAGAGCATTAATCCAGCAGCAGCCCCAGCAGCTTTAGCAAAAAAGGCAGCGATGATAACTAATGCAGCTTCACCTGGAAGCCCAAATATTCCCATAACAGGATTCAATACTTTGGCTATTATATTCATCAGCCCTGTTGTCTGAAGAAAAACTATCAAAGCATAAGCTAGTACCATGGCTGGAGCAATTTGTTCAAGTGCAATAGTTAATCCTTTTTTTGCTCCTTTCATAAATACTTCAACAGTACTTACATTATTTTTAATATTATCCATATTGAACTTCCCCCTCTGTTACTTTATTTCTGTTCTTATAGATCATAAATCTTATAATATTAGCCCCCATTATTTTTACTACTAACTGAATTAATATTATTCCCCCAAGTGGAAGAAGTGATATAGAAAGAAGAGGTCCCCCTGCTGAAATAGTATTTGTTACTACTGCTGAAGCAGCATATTGATAAGAAACAAAAATAGCTCTTTCTTCATCAGTTATATATTTATCATCATATAATTCTTTTGTCATTACAGCACCTATATCTGATGAAGTAAAAGAACTTACAAAAGCCAGTCCTGCTACACCTGGAATTCCCATTATAGGTTTTAGAATAGGTTTAAAAAATTTAGCTGCTGCTTCCAGTGCTCCGAGCTCTTGTGCCACTGCAATCAATCCAGAAGAAAGCATCAGTGATGGAACTAATGTAAGAGCTACTAAGAATCCTTGTCTTGTACCTATTCCTCCTTTTCCTGCAAAGTCTGCCCCTTCAGATATTTTTCCAAATGTACCTAGTAAATAACTGAAATCCAATGCTCTTAGTGTTGGATGATTTTTAAGTAACCCTGAGAACATGACTATTAATGTAAATAGTGATACCCATCCTGTAATTTCTCTTTTTTTCTCTGCTGTCATTTTCTTTCCCCCTGTTAGAACTTTTCTGGTAAAGTTAAGATTGTTTTAAGAATAAGTTTAGCTCTTTCTGTCATAGAACTTATTATAGCTCTTTCTCTAATAGTATGGTTTTCAAATCCTCTTACTCCCATACCACATAGAGTTGGAATTCCTAAAGCTACACTATATGCAGCATCAGATCCTCCACCTAAATAACATGGATATGGAGATCCGAATCCTAATTCTTCTGAGTTCTTTTTCAATAGTTCAAAAAGTTTGTGATTTTTTTCTGTTTCTTCCATTGGATCAGATAAAGAAAGTTTTTCTATTACAGCTGTAGTCCCCTCTACATAAGATGTATCTGCTATTTTCTTTAAAAATGCTTCAAGAATAGGGACATCACTGCTTTTTCTGAACCTTACATTTATTGTCATTGTACAATTTTCAGGAATTGTATTTTGGCTTGTTCCCCCATCAAATAGTCCTACATTATAGTGAATATTGTCATAATCATTTTCTTTTTCAATGTTTAGAGTTTTGTATGCAGCTTCTCTTATTGCACTGATTCCATTTTGAGGCTCATTTCCAGAGTGGGCAGCTTTTCCTTTTATAGTTATCTTGTAGTTAGCAGCTCCTTTTCTTCCAACGACTACTCTTCCATCTTCAAATCCTGTTTCACAGTCAATGGCAGCTTTGAACCCTTTTACTTCTTCTAGGAAAAAGTCTTTTCCTTCCCCATTAGTAAACCTATGTCCTACTTCTTCATCCCCAGAAAAAGCCAGTTTTACAAATTTATCATAACCGATGTGGTTCAAAGCTCTTGCTACAAGAATAGCTACTATTACTCCCCCTTTACAGTCCAAAACCCCAGGGCCATACATCATATTATTTTCTTCATCAACTTTAACTATTTCTTCCCCAAATAGCCCTTTATTATGAACTGTATCAAGGTGTCCAAGAAGAGCCATTTCTAAATCCTTACTGCCATTATCAAAATATGCTGATATACTGTTAGCTCCTACTGGAAATTTACGAATTTTAGTAGTCATTCCAAAATTTTTAAGATTTTTCTCTAAAAACTCTGTTGCAGCATTAACACTTTCAATGTCTGCTGATGGACTTTCATATTTACATAAATCTACCCATAGCTTTTTCATTGTTTTTTCTTCTTGATCAATAAAACTAAATGCTTCTTTTAAATTGTAGTTCATACTTTCCCTCCTATTTGATGTTAGTAACTTTTATTAAAACCATTTTCTGGTCAAATCTGATTTCATTGTTTTCTAATCTTAAATTAGCCCCAATATCGATATTATTCAAAGCAAATCCTCGCATTATATTAAATAATAGGTTGTTTGGATCTTTAAAATTTGAAAGTGAAATCCAATTATAAAATTCTCTTTCTGTTTTCCAAGTTTGAATTTTAGCTTCTATGAAAGAATTGTCTTTTAAGAATTTTTTTATTTCATTCAATGTATAAAAACGATTGTGTGAAAAATCTCTGATTTTATTAAATGTATCTTGTAAAATAGCTTCTTCCTTATCTTCAGAAGCAACTATATCAACCAAGATTACTTCACCAAAATTTTTTAAAACTCTTTTTATTTCTGAAAAAACGATGTGTGGATTGGCAAAATGATGAACGGCAAGCCTTGTTATTACTGTATCAAAAGTGTTGTCTTCAAATTGTAAATTATGAGCATCTCCTTCAACAGCTATGATATTGTCTATTTTTTTCTCTATACAATCTTTTTTTAATTTTTCTGTCATAGCCTTACTTATATCCAGAGCATAAACTTCTTTTGCGTATTTTGCTGTTTCAATAGCCAGCATTCCTGTTCCGCATCCTAAGTCTAAGACTTTTTTATTTTTATATGGATAACCAGCATTTATTATTTTCTCTATATATTCCTTTTTAATAATAAATTCGAATTTATTATATTCCTCAGCTTGATTATCAAATGAATATTTGTTTTTTTCAGCATAATTTTCTAAAGATTGAGCATTATCAATTTCTAATGTTATTAATAGTTTTTTCTCTGAATTGAAACTGATTTTTTCTCCATTTTCATATCGACTTAGGGTTTTTAAAGAAATGCCTGATTTTTTTGCTAATTCAGCTTGAGTCATTTTATTTTTTTTTCTAGTATCAATTACTTTTAAGTAAGTATTATTATTACTTTCTATATTATTTTCGGACATAATTATCACATTTTGATCTTTTTTTATTTTTAATGATAAAATATATTGATTATATTGTCAATAAAAAAAATTTTTTGCCTATTTTATGGGTCTTTTGGAAATATTCTTATTTTCACTGTCTCAAAAATGTCTTTTAAAAAAATAAATATAAGAATCTTAAAATGATTAATTGTAAGAAATTATAGTTGAGTATAAAAAAGCAGGAAACTAGAAAACAAAAGAGATTTTCTTATGTTATTAAAAATAAATTGTTTTAGAATTAAAAAATAAGTGATATAGTAATAAATAATAGAGGTAAAATAAAACTTTCAGTGGGGGGAGAAAAATGGAAGGAATTTTACAGCAGATGCAGGGGATAGCTCAAAAATATGTAGATATTTTGTCTGAAATTTTAAAAATCGATGTAACTATAATTGATATAAGGCAGATAAGAATAGCTGGAAGTGGAAGAATGCAAGAGCGATTGGGAGATATGTCGTCATATGGTTATATAGTTAAAACTTGTTTAGAAAGTAAAAAAAGAATTGTTTTAACTAATCCAGAAGATTCAGAAATATGTTTTTCTTGTCCTAAGAAAGCTACTTGTGATAATAAAAGTGAAGTATGGCAGCCGCTTATTTTAGATGATAAAGTAATTGGTGCATTGGGATTTGTATGCTTTAATCAAAAGCAAAAGAATCATTTTGAAAAAAACTATAATTTATTTTTAAAATTTTTAGAGCAGTTTAGTGATCTTATAGTGAGTAAAGCAAGAGATGTAATAGAATTTAATAGGAATAAAGATGTACTTTTGCTATTTGAAAATGTAATAGATAGAGTAGAAATGGGAATGATAGTTCTCAATAAAGAAGAAGAGGCAGTAAAAATAAATCAGCTTGCAAGAAAAATATTACATATAAACGAAGCAGGGAAAAAACTGCCAGATATACTTTTTTCTGAAACTGGTAAAAAGGTTTTGGATTTAAAAGAATATCAAATTCAGATAGAAAATATAACATATACTGCTATAGGGAAATTTTATGATGTAGAGCTAGAAGATTACAAAAAAGTATTTCTCTTTCAGAATGCAGTATATGATGAAGAGAATATTTTAGGAATAAATAATTCTTTACAAAAACGTGATATTGATAAAATACTTGGGGTATCTTCTAAAATTATGAGTATAAAAGAAAAGATACAAATAATAGCCCCTTCTGCTTCAAGTGTATTTATAACAGGAGAAAGTGGAACTGGAAAAGAGTTAGTAGCTACAGCACTTCATTCTGAAAGTGAAAGAAAAAATTTTCCATTTATAGCATTTAATTGTGCTTCCATTCCTGAAAACTTATTAGAAAGTGAGTTATTTGGATATGTCAAAGGAGCTTTTACAGGAGCTGATAATAAAGGAAGAATAGGAATATTTGAAGCAGCAAATGGAGGAACTCTGTTTTTAGATGAAGTTGGAGATATGCCATCATATTTACAAGTGAAATTACTGCGTGTTTTGGAAAGAAAAGAAATTACAAGATTGGGAAGCAACCAAGTAATAAAGATAGATGTAAGATTAATTGCTGCAACTAATAAAAATATGGAAGAATTAGTGACAAAAGGTGAGTTTAGGGAAGACCTGTACTATAGACTCAATGTCATTCCTATAAAGTTACCACCTTTGAGAGAAAGAAAAGAGGATATAAAAATATTAGCTAAAAATTTTATAGATAAATACAGCAGTATACTGAATAAGACAGTGAGTGGTATAGATCAAAATTTCTGGAGAAAGATGGAAGAATATTCATGGCCTGGAAATGTAAGAGAGCTGCAAAATAGTATGGAATATGTAGTTAATATGATGAAATATACAGAAGTAATAAACTTCAGGCTGCTTCCTCATAAAGTTTTAGGAAAACATATTACAATAGATGAGGAAGAAAATTTTAATTTGGAACATATGGAAAAAAGAATGATAGAAAAACTTTTGAATATTTATGGATATTCACCAGAGGCAAAACAGGAAATAGCAAAGAAATTAGGAATTGGAATAGCTACCTTATACAGAAAGATAAAAGTATATGAACTATAATTATTGTAATTCCGTTCTGTTATTGAAATGATAACAAGGTATCATTTCAATATGATTAAAAATAAAGAGCTGATATCAAAATGATAACAGAGAAATTATTTACAGAGAGAAACTGTGAAAATTTCTCTGTTTTTTTATGTGGAAAAATAAAATAGATATGGCATGAAACTTGCTTTTATTTAAAGCAAGTAAATTACAGTAGGAAAGTTTTATGAAAGAATGGAAGGATAAATTTTATGTAGATATCATAAAAAATGAAAAAATATCAGATGAAGCAGAGATAAGATTCTTAGCAGTGGAAGATATGGAAAAAGTAAAAAGTTTTCATCAGTCTTTAGACAGTTATAAAAGAACACCTTTAGTAAGGTTAAAAAGCTTAGCCGAAAAATTGAAAGTAAAAGAAATACTTGTAAAAGATGAATCATATCGTTTTGGGTTGAAGGCATTTAAAGGATTGGGAGGAATATATGCTCTTAGCAGAGTGGTATGTAAAAAACTGGGATTAAATATAGAGGATATAAGCTTTTCAGATTTAAAATCAGAAGAAATAAGAGAAAAGATATCAGATATGACTTTTATAACAGCAACAGATGGAAATCATGGAAAGGGAGTAGCATGGTCAGCAGCACAATTAGGCTGTAAAGCAGTGGTCTTTATGCCAAAAGGTTCGTCAGAAACAAGGGCACAGGCAATAAGAAATATGGGAGATACAGAAGTAACAATAACAAATATGGGGTATGACGATACAGTAAGATTTGCATCAAAAATGAGTGAAGAAAATGGCTGGTATTTAGTACAGGATACTTCATGGGAAGGATATCAGGAGATACCAAAATGGATAATTCAAGGATATACAACTATGGGTGCAGAAGCAGCAGAACAAATGGAAGAAATGGAAATAGAAGCACCAACACATATATTTTTGCAGGCAGGAGTAGGAGCAATGTCTGGAGGAATAATGGGATATTTAAAAAATAGATATAAGGATAATAAACCTGTATTTGCAGTAGTGGAACCTAAAGAGGTTGCCTGTATCTATGAATCAGCAAGAGTAAATGACAGTGAACCTCATGCAGCAACAGGGACTGGGGAAACAATAATGGCAGGTTTAAACTGTGGAGAACCATGCACAGTTACATGGCCGATACTGAGAGAATATTCAGATTATTATTTTTCATGTCCAGATTTTACAGCTGCTAAGGGAATGAGAATGATGGCAAATCCAATAGGAAAGGACAGAAAAATAATATCAGGGGAATCAGGAGCAGTAACCTTAGGAATAACAGCATTATTACTGGAAAAGAAGGAACTGGAAGATATAAAAGAGGATATGAAATTGAATGAAAATTCAATAATACTTTTGTTCAGCACTGAGGGAGATACAGATCCAGAAGTTTATAAAAGTATTATAGAAAATAGGCAGAACATAGAACCAGAGAAATAAGAGAGGGATAAAATATGAATAGCTTTCAAACTGCTTTAAGTGCAGTGCTGCCAATGTTTGTTATGTTGGTGATGGGAAATTTTTTGAAAAGAATAAAAATGGTAGATGAGCATACTTTAAATAAGATGAATACTTTATGCTTTAAAACATTTTTATCAATATCTTTATACTATAACATTTACGGGGCAAATATAGCAGAAGTTTTTAATGGAAAACTATTGATGTTTGCAGTAATAACTCAGTTTATTATACTTGGAATTTCATTTATAGCAGCTATACCAGTAACAAAAGGTAAAAAGAAAAGAGGAGCTTTAATACATGGAATTTTTCATACAAACTTTGTTATTTTTGGAACATTGATAGGTACAGCACTATGTGGAGAAGGAAATATTGGGGCAATTTCATTGTTGATAGCAGTAATAGTCCCAGTGCAGAATATATTGTCAGTTATCACTTTAGAAATGTTTAGGGAAGGAGGGAAAATAAGTTTTAAACAGATAGCAAAAGGAGTTATAAAAAATCCTTATGTCATAGCAGCTATACTTGGATGTTTGACTCATTTATTTGGAATAAAATATCCAGATTTAATAGCCAATATATTTCGTGATTTAGGGAGATGCGGTACACCAGTAGCTTTGATTGTAATGGGAGGGTTATTTAATTTCGGAGCTGTCTATGAAAATATTAAAAGTATCGTGACAGGAGTTGTATGCAGACTGATAATAGTTCCAGCTATATTAATACCTATATCTATATGGCTTGGATTCAGAGGGGGAGATTTAATAGGTCTTATGTGTATATTCGTTGCTCCATGTGCAATTACATCTTTTAATTTAGCAAGTGCAATGGATTCAGATGCAGATTTAGCAGCTCAGCTGGTGGTATTTACATCAGTAGTATCTATTTTTACAATTTTTATTTGGATATTTACTTTAAGTCAATTAGGCTTAATTTAAGTTTTTAATTTAAGGGGAGGGACTATGAAAAAAGAATTGAGTTTTAGTTATGCATTATTTACCGTGATATTATCATTTTCTGTTATTATGATTCCAGCAGTTTTTTTAGGAGCAAGAACACAGCCGTTATTTTTAATTTCATGGATGATAGCAATTCCATTATGTATGAGGCTGGGATATACTTATAAAGAACTACAGACAGGATTAATGACTTTCGCAGCTAAGTCATTAGTTCCAATGACAATAGTATTATGTGTTGGAGCTTTAATAGGAACATGGAATGCTTGTGGAACAGTACCACTTATAACAAAGTTGGGGCTTCTTACAATTAATCCCAAATATTTCTTAATTATGTCATTCTTTATATGTATAATTTTTTCATTATTTACAGGAACATCATTTGGAACTTGTGGAACAGCTGGTGTAGCTCTAATGGGAGTAGGGTTAAGCATGGGAATAAATCCACTGATTATAGCTGCTCCAATAATAGGAGGAGCATATTTTGGAGATGCTATATCGCCATTATCAGACAGTACAAATGTTGCTGCTGGAACAGTGGGTATCGATTTATTTGATAGTATAAAATATCAGGCAATAACAACATTGCCAGCAGCTTTAATATGTGGAGTAATATATTTTATGATGGGAAGAAATGTTGACTACTCTATGGCTGATATTACAGTAATAAATGAAGTTGTAAAAGGAATAGACAGTAGTTACAAATTAGGAATAATACCTTTGATTCCAATGGTTGTAGTATTAATTATGTTGTTGAAGAAAGTTCCATCAATTCCTTCAATATTAAGTGGAAGTATTTCAGGATTTTTAGTAGCATGGCTGTATCAGGGACAGAGTTTTAAAAATGTAGTTCAAAGTATGTGGGGAGGATTTGTACTTAATAGTGATAATGCATTTATAAAGCAGATATTCAGTCGTGGAGGAATTACAAGCATGTCAGGAACAGCATTTTTATTTGTTTTTGCCTTTGGATTATTTGGAATTTTAAATACAGCAGGGATAATAGATAAAGTAGTAGAACCTTTGACAAAAAAAGTTAAAGGACGTCTTGGAGGAACAATTTGTACAGTTATACTTGGATTTATTTCTAATATAACATCAGCTTCTGGAAACTTTTCATTTGTATTTACAGGAAGTCTGATGACGCCAGTATATGAAAAAGCTAATTTGAGCAAATGGGATTTAACTCGTGCTATGTCTGTAGGATGTCTTTTAAGTGGACTTCTTGTTCCTTGGAATTCTAATCCTTTGACAGTAACAGGATTTTTAGGAGTAGATACAATAGATATGTTGCCATATATGTTTACTCCATTGGTAACAGCAGCAGTTCTTTTTGTAGTAACAGGTTTGAACTTAGATAAAAAATTTAAAAAATAAAAGGAGAAAATAAATATGAATAAATATTATAATGAAATAAATAATTTTATAGAGGAACATAGAGAGGAAATGCTAAAAAAATGGGAGACTTTTGTCAACCTCGAAGGACATTATAATGAAAAAGAAAATGTAGAAAAAGCTCAGGAATGGTTGAGAAAAGAATTTGAAGAAGAGGGATTTGAATGCTATATAAAAGAAGTAGCATCAGATAAAGCAGGGATATTAGTAGGGATGTTGGGGAAAGAGAGAGGAACTGCTCCTATTATTTTTTCAGGGCATATAGATACAGTACATCGTACAGGCTCATTTGGAGAAAAACCGTTTAAAATAGAGGATGGAAAAGCATTTGGTCCTGGGGTATTAGATATGAAAGGTGGGATATTAATTTCTCTTTATGCAGTAAAAGCTTTAAATTCAATTGGATACAATGAGCATCCAATAAAAATAATGTATGCAGGAGAAGAGGAATCTGATCATATAGGAAATGATGCAGATTTATTCTATGAAAATGAGAGCAGAGGGGCAATTTGTGCTTTTAATATGGAAACAGGGCATATAACAAATAGTTTATGTGTAGGACGTAAAGCTCAGTATACATTTTTTGCAACAATAAAAGGACTTGGAGGGCATGCTGGAAATGAATTTACAAAAGGGAAAAATGCTATTCATGAAGCTGTATATAAAATAAATGAGATGATGAAATTAACAGATTTGAATAAAGGAACTACAGTTACAACAAGTGTCATCCATGCTGGAGAAAATACTTCATCTATTCCAGATTTATGTAAAGTTGTATTTGATGTTCGTTTCACCAATGCAAAAGAGGGAGAATATATTGCTGAATATGTAGATAAGGTTATGAATACTGCATATATAGAAGGGACTGTAACTGAGTATTATAAAAATCTAGCAAAATTAAAAGCCTTTGATGGAGAGCCTCAAGTAATGAAGTTGTTTAATTTTGTTAATGAGGTGGCTAAAGAAAATGAATTCTCAGAATTTGGGCAGATAAAATTGGGAGGGGCATCTGATGCTGGAAATATAGCAGCTTCAGGAATACCAGTAATATGTTCATGTGGAGTAATAGGAGAATTTAATCATAATATAAGAGAGTATGCAGTAGTGGAGTCGTTATTTGACAGAAGTAAAATATTTGCATTAGCAGTTTTAGAAATAAATAAAATGATAGAAAATAAATAAAAGGAGCTAGCCATGATTACAATGGTATTATTAAATCAAATTATAGTTATGTTTTTATTGATGGGAGTAGGAATAGTACTGTATAGAAAAAAATTATTAAGTGAACAGGGAGCAAAGGATTTAGGAGCTATTTTAATAAAAGTGATAATACCATGTGTAATAATAAAATCATATTTTATAAAATTTTCTATAGAAAAATTAGAAGAACTTGCTATTTCTGGAGGATTATCTTTGCTATCTTTATTAATAGCGATGGCAGTAGCTGGTTTTATTTATAAAAAAAATAAAAAGATAGAAAATTTTGCATCTTCATTTTCAAATGCTGGATTTATAGGAATTCCATTAGTACAGGCTGCTTTTGGAGATTCAGCAGTATTTTATATAGCTTCATATATAGCATTGTTAAATTTATTTCAATGGACTTATGGAGTATTTATTATAACTGAAAATAGAGACGCTATAAAATTGAAAAAAATAATCTGTAATTCTGTATTTATAAGTTTGATTGTAGGGATAGGTATATTTATGCTGAATATACCAATTCCTGAAACAATAAAAAGAACAGTAGGATTTATTGCTGGAATGAATTCTCCAGTTGCTATGATAATATTGGGGGTATATCTATCAAAAATAGAAATAAAAAGTATTTTTACAAATAAGGATATATATTTCTGTGTTTTGCTGAGAGTAATTATTATTCCAGTTATTACATTATTTATATTTTATTTCTTACCAATAGATAATATGCTGATTATAATGATAATATTAATAGCGGCATGTACTCCAGTAGGAGCTAATATAGTTATTTTTGCTCAGCAGTATGATAAAGATTACCTCTTATCTTTAAAAACAGTTTGTTTAAGCACAGTTATATCAATTATAACTATTCCTTTGTTTTTTATGTTGGTTCAAATTATATATTAAAGTATTATTTGGAGGAGATTATAATTAAAAAATAGGTGTTGGGATTTTTAGGTACCAACACCTATTTTTATGGGGTGCAAAAAACAGGCTAACTTCTAATATCAATTAAATTTAAAATAATTAATTTCCCTGTTTAACTGTTAATTCTAAATAATCAAGCAGAATACTTATAAGATCAGAACCTTTAATTCTATTTAATCCACCTTGACTGCAAGAAATTTCATCATATTTCTCAACATAATCTTTTCTGATACTTTTTCCATTTATTAAAACGGGAACAGGATCTCCGCTATGTTCTTTTCTTTCACAAGGAGTTGAATGATCAGCAGCTAGAGCAATGATTACATCATCTAATTTTTCTTCTTTAATAAGATCAAGAACAATTTTCAGCATGTTATCATATTTCTCTATAGTCTCAACTTTTCCCTGAGGATTATTGTCATGCCCCATTAAGTCAGTAGCTTTATAATGAAGAACAACAAGATCATTAGTTTTTAAAGCTTCCACTGCTGCTTTTGCCTTCTCTTCAATATTTGTATCAATATTTCCTGTAAAACTGCTTTTGTGTATAGTTTCAAACCCAGCTAGATTTGCAACACCTAATACTGTATCTTCAGCAGCGACACAACAAGCTTTAAATTTTAATTTTTCTGTTATTTTTTTGATTTTAGGCATTTTTCCTGCACCTCTTGTAACAATACAGTTGGCAGAGAATTTACCCTCTTCGATTCTTTTTATATTTAAAGGATGATTTTTCAAAATCTCATGAGCTTTTACAATAACCTTATTCAATAGATCAGCAGTGAAAGCAGCTTCTTTGCTGTCATCTTTTGCTGTAGAAGTTTTTATTCTAAGTCCTTCTTTTTTAGGGTCTGTGTCAGAGATAGCAGAAGATAGATTTTCTCCTCTAAGAACCATAACTGCTCTATGTTCAGTTGCTTCTTTGAAAAGAACTGTAATTCCATCAATTACTATTCCGTTTAAAGCATCTGCCAGTTCCTTTGTACCCTCTCTGATTCTTCCAGCTCTACGGTCAACTATGTGCATCTCATCATCCACAGTAGCAAAGTTGCATCTAAAGGCAACATCTCCCTCTATTAATTCCATTCCTTTTCCAAAAGCTTCAATAGGTCCTCTTCCGGGATAATCTTCAATTCCATAACCAAATAGAATCAAGTGTCCAAGGTCTGTACCTACTGGTACTCCTGCTTTGTATAAATCCATAATTCCTGTTGTTCCATTTTTTGCAAGCATATCTAAAGTTTCAGTTTTAGCATATTCTAAAGGAGTCTTATTTCCAAGTACCTCACAAGGTCTGTCTCCTAATCCATCTGCAATAGCTAAAAGTACTTTTCTTTCCATAATTATTTATCTCCTTATATAACGAATTTTATCCATGTGAAGTAAATCAATGATAGTGAACATGATCCTATGAAACAAGAAATTAATCCATACACAAGTTCATCTTTAACATCAAAGTAGCCAGTACCAAAGTATAGAGTATTAACTTTTGAATGTGGTGGTAGTGTAATTGTATATGCTATTCCAAAAGAACAAACAAGAGCTAGTGCCACAGGATCTATTCCAAGCTGTTTTGATAATGCAATAACAGCTGGAATCAAGATAGTTGTTCTTACTGTTTTGCTTGTAAAGATAAGGTGACTGAATACAGTTATGAAAATTAAAGTAACTGCTACTAAAGAATGAGACATTTTGTCTAATCCAATAAGATTTATTAATTTATCAATAGCCCATGCAGCTCCCCCGCTGTTATCTACTGCATTTCCTACAGCATAAGCCCCTGCTGAGAATACCATTAAGTCCCATTTGATATTAGCTTGTTTCCAAGTTATAACTCCGATTCCAGGAAGCAGGCAAAGAAGCATACTTAAAACAGCAGTTTGCTCAGTACTGATTTTAAATCCAAACCATGCTTGCTGATAATCTCCTGTTGCCCATAAGAATAGTGTTAACATGAAGATAACTAAAGCTTTCTTTTCATTAAGTGACATAGGTCCAAGATCAGCCAGTTGTTTTTTCAATGAAATTGTTGCATTGCTCATTACATCACCAAGTTCATTTTTATGGCTGTATAGTTTAAGTCCTACAATAAAGGCAATTATAGTAGTAAGAAGAGCTTGAGGCAGAGAACCTAATAACCAAGACATATATCCAACGCTTGCTCCAGTCTGTTCATTTATAAATCCAAGAGCTAGGACTTGTGCTGAAGTTGCTGTCATTACTACTGATGTAGCAAAAGCATTGTTCTGTACTCCCTGAAGCATTATCAGTTTTCCAAAATTACTTTTTCCTGGTACAGCTTTGTACACTTCAAGTATAACTAAGATAATTGGAGCAATCAATGAAGCTCTTGCAGTTGTAGATGGTACAAAGAATGCTAGTATATAGTTGATGAATACAAAAACTATTAATGTTTGAGTAGGAGTTTTTGAGAACTTAGTTGTTAGAATAAGTGCAATTCTTTTTCCAAGATTTGAAGCACTCATTGCTGAAGTTAATACGAATGCAGCTACCATAAGCCAGATAATACTGTAACCTAAAGTTTCAAAAGCTTGACTTTGTTTTTTTACAGCTCCGATTAATGGAAGCAACAGAATGATAATAATTGAAGTTTGATAAATAGGAATTGGCTTGGCAATCCACATTATTAAGGCAAATGTAAATAGAGCTAAACTTTTTTGAGCTGCTACTGACATACCTTGAGGCAGAGACATTAATAGTATTGCAAAGAATACAATAACCGCCCCTATGATACTGAGTATGGGTACTAGATTTTTCTTTTGAGTGTCTGACATTTTAATTCTTCCTCCCTTTGTTTTAACACTTACTAATAAATCGATTTTAGTAATTTTTGTATTTTATAAGTTACTGTTGAATCTATTATAAACATTTCAGTTTATTAATGCAATCGAATTATCTTTACATTTTGATAACTTTTTGTTA
This sequence comes from Fusobacterium ulcerans, assembly GCF_003019675.1. Classification (NCBI taxonomy): domain Bacteria; kingdom Fusobacteriati; phylum Fusobacteriota; class Fusobacteriia; order Fusobacteriales; family Fusobacteriaceae; genus Fusobacterium; species Fusobacterium ulcerans. The sequence continues at coordinate 1,788,598 of NZ_CP028105.1, forward strand.
TCATTTGTATGGGAGGAGATTTTTATGGATATAGATAAAATAGAATCATTTGTAACTTTAGCGGAAATAAAGCACTTTGCAAAAGCGTCAGAAGTGCTCTATATTTCACAGCCAGCTTTAAGTAAAAGAATTCAGGCTCTGGAAGATGAGCTTAATGTACCTCTTTTTAATCGGATTGGGAAGAAAATATTTCTTACTGTTCAGGGGGAATATTTTAAAAAATATGCAGAGGAAATGCTGGCATCTTATTATAATGCAAGAGAATATATAAAGCAGATTGAAAATTTAGAACATGGAACTTTAAATTTTGGAACAACAAACTTTATTGGAGTGTATCTGATGCCAGAATTTATTTCAAAGTTTCATAATAAATACCCAAAGATAGAGATAAATATGGTAATTAATTCTTCTAAAAATATATTAAATATGCTTCATAAAAATCAGCTGGAATTTATTTTTCTTTCAGATTACATTGTGGAGGAAGATGACTACTATGTTATTAAGAAATATATTGATGATAATCTGAAATTGATAGTTGGGAATAAACATAGGTTATTTGGACAAAAATCATGCTCTTTATTTGATGTTGCAGATGATTTATATATAACTAAAGAACCTACTTCATCTCAGTCTAAATTTTTAGATAAAATATTTAAGAAACATAATTTTGATTTTAATAATAAACTTTTCATCAGTCATCAGGAGGCTATTAAAGAATCTGTTATTAATAATATTGGAATTTCAATTCTTTCTGTAAATTCTGTAAAGAGAGAGTTGGAAAGTGGATTGGTAACAGCTCTTGATTTTGATGAAGAGGATATTCAAAGGGAGATACAGTATGTTTATATAAAAAATAAATTTCTGACTCCTGCTGCAAATGAGTTTATAAAATTAATATCTGAGTAGATGTAAGAGATGTATTTTAATGTTTAGAAGGAATAAAACTTACAATTTAACAAAAAATGGTGCTGGGTTTTAATACAGCACCATTTTTCTATTTGTATAAAAAAACCACTTGCTAAGCGAGTGGTACAAAAAAGCCGGAAGGCTATGCTTAGAAAATAAAAGCTCCTTTGATATAATTAATTAGGTTTGCCGGCCGATTAACTAATCAAAGGAGGTCATAAAATGTATGACAATAATAGTCTATCACATACAACATGGAATTGTAAATATCATATCATATTCGCACCAAAATATAGAAGGCAGGTAATATATGGAAAAATCAAAGGAGATATAGGGCAGATATTAAGAAAACTCTGCGAATTTAAAGGAGTAGAAATAATAGAGGCTAATGCCTGTAAAGACCATATACATATGTTGGTAAGTATACCTCCGAAAATAAGCATATCAAGTTTTATGGGATATTTGAAAGGGAAAAGTTCATTGATGATATTTGATAAACATGCAAATTTAAAATATAAATATGGGAATAGACATTTTTGGTGTAGAGGATATTATGTTGATACAGTAGGAAGAAATAAAGAAAGGATCGCAAAATATATAAGAGAACAGTTGCAAGAAGATATAGCGAATGATCAATTGACATTGAAAGAGTATATAGATCCTTTCGGAGAAAAAACAAACTAAAGCACACCAGCTACTTAAGTAGCTGAATGAAGAATTACGCGGTTGGCAAACCATTCAGTAAGGCTTAAGCCTAAGCTAGTACCATACCCTTATAGGGTGGAGCAAACCACCACTTGAAGTGGTGGTTTGTGATTATATCTATTTTTCATATCTATTATAATTTTTTAATTTCTTAAATTTTTATTTTTAAACTATGACACACTGATGTCAGAATTTAAATGCTATACTTAAATAACAAAAGCCTAGTGGGACCCATTAAAAAAAGATTAAGGAGTTTTTATGATTATACAAATTTTTAAAATATTATTGGAACGAAAAAATTTCTTTCTGGATTTGCTCTGGCAGCATATTTATATTTCATTTACAGCAGTAATAATTGCAGCTGTAATAGGACTTGGAATTGGTATTTTTATCGAGAGGTTTCGTTATACTTCAAAGATAGTTTTATTAGCAGTAAATTTTCTGTATACTATTCCATCTATTGCCCTGCTGGGATTTCTAATTCCTTTTTCAGGAATAGGAAACAAGACAGCAATTACTGCACTTATTATATATGCAATGCTTCCAATGGTACGAAATACGTATATAGGGCTTGCAAATGTTTCTCCAGCTATATTAGAAGCTTCAAAGGGAATGGGAAGTACAAAGTGGCAGACTCTTTTCAGAATAAAGTTCCCTCTGGCGTTTCCAGTTATTTTTTCAGGATTCAGGAGTATGGTTACTATGACGATTGCACTAGCTGGAATAGCTTCCTTCATAGGAGCAGGGGGACTGGGAGTAGCAATTTATCGAGGAATTACAACAAACAATCCAATCATGACTATGGCAGGAAGTCTGCTTATTGCTCTGCTGGCAATATTCTTTGATACAATTCTTAATTTTGGAGAAAAATTATTAATAAAAAGAAAAAAGAGAAAACCTCTTTGTAGTATTATTATAGGAATAATTGGTGTAATAGTATTAATTAAACTTAGTGTTTCTCTATTTTTTACACCTGTTTCTAATATAATTCATATAGCTACAAAACCTATGACAGAACAATATATTTTAGGAGAGATGTTAAAGGAATTAATAGAGCATGATACAGATTTAACTGTAAAGCTCACATCTGGAGTTGGTGGAGGGACTACTAACATCCAACTGGGAATGGAGGCTGGAAAATTTGACTTATATCCAGAGTATACAGGAACTGGATGGAACCAAGTGTTGAAAGAAAAAGGAATCTATACAGAAAAGTTTTTTGGAGAGATGAATAAGAAATATCAGGAAGAGTTTAAAATGGTATGGCTTGGAATGTATGGGTTTAATAATACTTATGGTTTAGCAGTTAATAAAAAAACAGCAGATAAATATAATTTGAAAACTTATTCAGATTTGGCAAAAATATCTGACAGTTTAATTTTTGGAGCAGAGTATGATTTCTTTGAACGTGAAGATGGATATGATGCTTTATCAAAAGCTTACAATATGAGATTTTCTTCTACAATGGATATGGATATTGGTTTGAAATATCAGGCGATGAAAGATGGGAAAATAGATGTTATGAATATATTTACAACAGATGGACAGCTAGCAGGAGCTGATATTGTTGTACTTGAAGATGATCTCTCTTTTTATCCTTCATACAAGGCTGGAAATATTGTGAGAATAGAGGTGCTTGAAGCTCATCCAGAGTTAAAAGATGTCCTCTTAAAACTTGAAAACACTATAACTGACAGTGACATGGCAGAGATGAATTATCAGGTTGAAAGTATGAAACAGGAACCTAGTAATGTAGCACATAAATTTTTAGCTGAAAAAGGATATGTAAAGGAGTAAAATATGAAGGAGAAAATTATATTTGAAAATATTTCTAAAAGCTATGGGGATAAAAAAATTCTCAAAGATATAAATTTGAAAATAGAAGAGGGGGAGTTTGTTACAATTTTAGGTCCTTCAGGATGTGGAAAAACTACTCTTCTAAAACTGGTAAACAGACTTCTTAGTTTTGATGAGGGAAGTATATTGATTGATGGAAAAGATATTTTAAAAAGCAATCCAGTAGATTTACGGCGTAATATTGGGTATGCCATTCAGGGAAGTGTACTTTTCCCTCATATGATTGTAGAACAGAATATTTCATATGTTCCCTCTCTCCTCAACGGAAATGATAAAAAAAGAACAGAGACGGCAGTTCATAAATGGCTGAAAATTGTAGGATTAGATGAGAGCCTTTTAGAGCATTATCCAGATGAAATTTCAGGAGGACAGCAGCAGAGAGTTGGTATAGCAAGAGCTTTGGCAGCTTCACCAGATATTCTTCTCATGGATGAACCTTTTAGTGCAGTAGATGAAATTACTCGTAAAAATTTACAGGATGAGATAATGAGAATACAGAGTGAAACAGGGATCACAATACTATTTGTGACACACGATGTGGAAGAAGCTTTGAGATTGGGAACAAAAGTTCTGATTTTAAATAATGGTTCAATAGAGCAGTTTGATATTCCAGAAAATATATTGAAAAACCCTGCAAGCAATTTTATAAAGGAATTAATAAAATATCAGAAATAAAAGAGAAAAAATTTATGGAAAATACAGAAAGTTTTAAATTAGATCACAAAAAGATGTACTGAATATTCAAAAAAAGAGGTTGATTTCTAAGTCAACCTCTTTTAGTTTTAAAGTTTTTTAGAATAAAAATGTCCACATAAGTATTGATGCCAGAATAATAATTCCTGTCCATAAGAATACCATAACACAGTATCCCATAATATCTCTGACTCCAAGTTTAGCTATTCCTAAAGCAGGTAATGCCCAAAATGGTTGTATCATATTTGTCCAAGTATCCCCCCAGCACAAAGACATAGTAGTCAATGCTGGACTTACTCCCAAAGCATGTCCTGCTGGAAATAGTACTGGTGCCTGTACTGCCCATTGCCCTCCAGCAGATGGAACAAACATATTTACTATGGCTGCACTTCCAAAAGATAGTAATGGGAATGTATTTATTGTAGACATAGCTACCATTTTTTCAGATATCAATCCTGCTATTGAGACTCCAGTGGAATTTAATCCTGTCATCATTCCCATAATTCCAGCATAGAATGGAAACTGTAATATGATTCCAGCTGAATTTCTTGCAGCATTTCCAACAGCCTGTATATAGTTGATAGGTGTTTTATGTAGTAAAATTCCAAATATCAGAAGAATGAAGTTCATTATATCTATATTAAGACTTTTACCAAGGATGAAAAAGTGATTTATTACAAAAGTGATTCCTGATATAAATATCAATACTGGTATGATCTTACTGTATTCAAGACGTTGAGCTACAGTAGGTTTTGCAGGTCTTTCCATTACTACAGTTTCTTCTTTTAATAAATTTGCATCAATAGTTTTTGTATTTTCTTCACTAGGATGCATAGCTGCATTTAGCAGAGGAAGAGTTATAAGCATTATTAAAAGAGCTATTAAAGTAGTGATATGGTAACTTGTACTTCCTAAAGAAATAAGTTCAGTAACTGTTCCCCCAGTTATTTTTGTAAGTTCATCTACATTACTTGCTGCTTTCAATGTGATTGAACTAGTTAAAACAGACAGCATGAATGTTGAATATGCAGATGCTATTAAAAGAGGATAATCTACTTTTCTTACTGTTTTTGCAACTTCTTTTGCAAGAATAGCTCCAATTACTAATCCAAATCCCCATTGAATCAGAGTAGCTATAGCTGCTGAAAAAGTAACAAAAGCAACTGCCTGCTTTGGAGTTTTTGGAATCAAGGCAAGTTTTTTTACCAATTTATGAAAAATTGGAGCAGTTGCTAGACAGTTTCCGAATATTATTACAAGTACCATCTGCATTGAAAATCCCAGAAACCCCCAGAATCCATTTCCCCAATGTAATACCATTTGATAAGGTGTTTCTCCATTTGTCAGGACTCCTAACAAAAATACTATTGCTGATAATATTAATGCAAAAATAAAAGGATCAGGTAAAAATGCCTGTACCATGTTTGTACAGAAATTTGTTAACTTTTTAATCATGTCTTACCTCCAAGATATTTTTTATTTTAGATAAATTTTATTTGGCAAAAAGAATTTCTCTTGCTTCATCTGATGTAGCTATTTCTTTTCCTAACAATTCTATTATTTCTTTTATTTTTTTCACTCCATCAGCATTTGATTTTGCTAGCTTTCCTTTTTCTATGTATAGGTTATCTTCCATTCCAACTCTTGCGTTTCCCCCCAGAATAACAGCTGTTGTTACTATATCAAATTGATCTTTTCCAGCAGCGGCACATGACCATACAAAGTTATCTCCTAATTGTTTTTTTGCTGTGTTATATAAAAACAGAAGATTATCTACTGTAGCAGGAAGTCCTCCCATAATTCCCAGAACAAATTGAATATATACAGGACCTTTTAATAAGCCTTTTTTCATAAAATATGCAATATTATTTATCATACCTACTTCATATACTTCGAATTCAGGCTTTGTACCATTTTCTCCCATAACTTTTATATAATCTTCTATCCCTTGAAAAGTATTTACAAAGGGAAGATTATATGTATTTTTGACAAATGGAATTTCCCAGTCATATTTTGGTTCTTTTATTTTGTCAGCAATAGGAGAAAAACAGAAATTTACAGAGCCAGCATTACATGAAGCAAGTTCTGCTTTGCATGAGGGAACAGCTGCAAGTCTTTCTTCAGAAGACATTCCAATGGCTCCTCCAGTAGTTATTCCTATCACAACTTTACATCTTTTTCTTATCTCTTCTACAATGCTTTTCATTATTTTAGGATCACCAGTAGGTTCTCCATTTTCTTCTTTTCGAGCATGTATATGAACTACTGCTGCTCCTGCTTCATAAGCGGCTACTGCCTCGTCTATTATCTGTTGTGGAGTAACTGGAAGGTATTCAGACATACTTGGAATATGTACTGCTCCAGTTATTGCTGCTGTGATAATTGTTTTCTTCATGTTCATTCCCCCTTCTGTTTTAATAATTCTTACTTGCTTTAAGCTGAATTATTAATCGTCTAAAAAAATCTTTTCTTATTTTTTCTTTTTTATCTTTAGGATATTTAAAAAACCCTTCATCTGTTTTTAAACCTAAACAGCCTTCTTTAATTTTTTGTTTCATCAAATCACAGGCTTTGTCTGAGTTATTTAATTCCTTAAAAAGATTATCTTCCACTGCACACCAGATATCTAACCCTCCTAAATCAGCTGATTCTAATATTCCAGTTGTAGCACTTCTAAATCCTGGGCCATACTTTAATGCTTTTTCAACATCTTCTGATGAAGCAGCTCCTGTTTCAATAAGATGAAAAACTTCCCTTGCCAATGCATGAAGCAGCCTGTTGGCTATCATTCCTGGAATATCTTTCTTTACTTTTATTGGTTGTTTTTCAATACTTATATACAGAGCATAGACATCTGAAAATATATCTTCAGACATATTTCCAAAATATGAAAGTTCTATTATAGGCATAAGATGAGCTGGATTATACCAATGACATATCATTACACGTTTTTTTCTTTCAATAGAAATATCTTTTGTAATTTCTGATAATGATAAGCTTGATGTATTACTGGATAATATTGTATGTATAGGACAGATTTTATCTAATTGATTAAATAATTCCTGTTTTGATTTTATATCTTCAGATATTGTTTCTATTACATAGTCAGCATTTTCTATAGTTTCTTTTAGGCTGGAAAAAATTTTTATATTAGATAAAGTTAAGTTTATTAATTCTTTATCTATATATTTTTCTTCTGCCATAAATTCTAATTCAGATTTTATTTCATCTATTACATTTTCATGATTTTTTTTATTTCTGTCATACATACTTACTTTATAGCCATACATAGCAAATACATTTGCTATGCCATGTCCCATTGTTCCAGCACCAATTACACTTATATTTTTGATCATAGAATACCTCCAATTACTTTACTACTATACTATTCTTTGTCTATGTTATAGAGATGTTGTATTTTGGGGATATGGTGAATACAGGTTAGCTTTATATAAGCATTTTTTGTGCCAATCAAAATATCCCTTTATTTCAGAAAAATTATTTTTTATAAAATGAAAAAAGTCCTATTTCTAGGACAAAATGTTGCAGTTATTGACAGGTGTTACTGTTCAATATCATATTTTTTCATTTTAAAATAGAGTAAACTTCTGTTTATATTCAATAATAAAGCTGCTTTTGTTTTGTTGTTTTTAGATTTTTCTAAAGCTGCAATTATTGCATTTTTTTCACTGTCATTCTTTATATTTCTTAGAGAATCCTTATTTTTCATAATGTTTTTAGAATTGTTTATCTTGTCTAGAAAAAATTGACAGTCTTTTAATTCTATACTGTCACCTTTACATAAAAAAGCTGCTCTTTCTATAACATGTTTTAATTCCCTTACATTACCTGGCCAGTCATATTTTTTAAATATTTCTAATACTTGTGGAGATATTTTCTTAATTTCAAAATACTCTTCTTCATTAAATTTATTTATAAAATATTTGCATAAAATAGGAATATCTTTTATATGTTCTCTCAAAGGAGGAATATTCAGTTCTACTACATTTATTCTATAATATAAATCCTCTCTGAATTTTTTTTCTTTTACTAGATTTTCTAAATCAGAGTTTGTACAGCAGATTATTCTTATATTTAATTTTATTGTTTCCAGTCCTCCAACTCTCTCTATCTCTTTTTCCTGAAGGACACGAAGTAATTTTGCCTGTAATGAAAGAGGCATCTCTCCTATTTCATCTAATAAAATAGTTCCATTGTTTGCTAATTCAAATTTTCCAATTTTCCCACCTTTTCTAGCTCCTGAAAAAGCCCCCTCTTCATAACCAAACAACTCAGCTTCAAGGAGGTCTTTTGGAATAGATGCACAGTTTATTTTTATGTAATTGTTTAAACTACGATTACTTAAATATTGAATTGCATCAGCAAAAACTTCTTTTCCTACTCCTGTTTCTCCAGTTATAAGTATAGGGAAATTAGATTTTGCATATTCTTCTATCAAGTTTTTTGATTTTTTGATTTCAGGAGATATTCCAATTATTCGTGATAATGGATTTGAAGTTTGTTGATAATGTTCCAGTTGTTTTTTAATTTTTCTGTTTTCTTCTTTAATTTTTGTTATCTCTTTTTCTAAAGCTTTTACTTCTGACATATTGTTTAGAGTAGTCATAGCTACTGCTCCAATAATTTTTTCTTCATATATGATAGGATATCTGTTGCATATCAAGGTTATATTTTTATTATGTTCATAATCAAAAAAATTCATGACTGCTCCTATTTCAGGAATACCAGTATTTATAACATTCAGTAACCTGGTATTAGGAATGATTTTATCCACTCTTTTACCTATGGCGTTTTCTTGTTTTATTCCTAATAATCGAGCATAGATTCTGTTAAGATAAATTACTTCTCCAGCAGCATTTATTATTATAAAATTAGAAAAAGCTTCCAATCCTTCTCTTAATAAAGTGTTGTTGTCTATCATATACTTTCCCTCCAATGTTTTATGAAAAACAGGTATATATTCAATTTTTATACTTTTTTATTTAGTGTTTATAAAAATATTGTATAATTTTTTCAAATAAAAGTATAGACTTAATATTATGAGTGAATGAAATCTAAGAAAGCCTTGAAAAAGCAAAAAGATTTATTTTTATACAAATGTTTTCCTAATCAATGAAATGAAATCTTGAATATATGTAGGAAGATAAAAATCTTTTCTATAGGCAACACAAATGTTTACAAAAAAATCAGGAGCTCCTACTTCATAGAAATTAACTGGCTTGTAGTAAGAAAAATATTTTGCATAACTTGCCATAGTAAAGGCAACGCCATATTCTTCAGCAGCAAGTTGGGAAGCAGCTTCCATATTTCTGATAACAAAAATTTTTTCAGGATTGACTTTAGCATGTGCCAAAGCTTTGTTAGTAAAAGTTCTCGTAGCTTGTTCAATATCTTGAATTATAAACCTATTATTTTTTACATGATTTAAGTCTAGCCATGGGTATTCATGGCCTTTAATTTTAACAGCATATTTACAGGCAGGGTTATTGGGAGATATAGCAATAAGGAGTTTGTCTTTGTAGATAGAAATAACATTCAACTTATCAAGAGAGACTAACTTATTTGTAAAAATGATATCCAATTCACCTTCTAATAACATTTTCTCCATTTCTTCACTGCTTATTTCAGAACAAATAATCTCTATATTTGGGTAGCTTTTTTCAAATTTTACGAGTAATTCTGGAATAAAAAAGCTAGTACGGCGAATATGGGTCCCAATTCTTATTCTACCAGTATATCCAGCAACTAAATCTGAAAGCTCTCCTAAAAATTGATTTTGAATTATAAGAAGTTCTTTTGCTCTTTTCACATATAATTCTCCAGCTTGAGTAAGAACCATTTTTTTCCCAATATATTGAAATAACTTTATTCCCATTCTCTCTTCCAAACGTTTTAGAAAAATACTGAGAGTAGGTTGTGAGACATATAATTCTTCAGCAGCTTTTGTAATATTTCCGTGTTTAGCTAAAACTGTAACATATTCCTGTTCTCTTAAGTCCATATTCCTTCTCCTTTTTCTAAAATATAGCTTTAAGCTATACTAAATAAAACAATTTTAAATTAGACTAATAGTTATAATTGTATTATAATAATTTTAATTTAAAAAAGCAATACAAAACTATGCATGGTTTTAATACAAAAAAATAGGAAAGAGGAGAAAAGTTATGGAAAAAGGAAAAGAAAAAGCCAAAAAACAATTTAAAATGCCGCACACTTTTGTAATTATCTTTGTTATTATAGTATCAGCCGTAGTTTTGACTTGGATTATTCCAGGAGGAGAATATGCAAGATATGCTAATGAAAAAGGGATAAAAGTAATAGATCCAACTAAATTTAATTATATAAAAAATACTCCAGTGAATCCACTGATGATTCCTATGTATATAGTAGAAGCCTTTATTAAAAATATAGATCTTCTATTGGTAATATTGTTTTCAGGTGGAGCATTTCATATGCTGACTAAAAGTGAAGCTCTTCAAACTGTAATAGCTAAACTGGCAAAGAAATTTTCTAATCATATAGGGGTATTTATTCCTATTCTTACTTTAGTATTTGGACTTATATGCACAACTCAAGGAGTAAATATGTTTATTGCCTTTGCTCCTGTAATGGTAATGATGTCACTGGCATTGGGATTGGATTCTCTTTGTGGAGTAGCTATAATTCTATTAGGAGGAGCTATTGGTTTCTCTACAGGAACTCTTAATGTCAGTACAACAATAATCAGCCAAAAAATAGCAGATCTTCCTTTGTATTCAGGAATAGGATATCGTTCTATATGTTTTGTAGTATATTTTATAGCAACAAATATATATCTGGTAAGATATGCAAAGAAAGTAAGAAAAAATCCAGAGCTTTCTCCTATGTATGATTTAGATTTGAAAAATGAACTTAAAGAAACTACTAATTTAGAAAATTTTGGAGATATGGATGGACGTAAATGGGCTATAATTTTATGTTTGGTAGCAGCATTGGGAGCAATAGTTTATGGATGTATACTTCTTGGTTGGAGCCTGAAGGAACAATCTTGTATTTTTCTTACTTTAGGAATAGTAGTAGGAATAATAGCTGGATTTGACGCTAATACAATATGTAAAGAATTTCTAAATGGATGTAAAATAATGTTGGGAGCAGCATTTATAATTGGACTTGCAAGAAGTATAGGTAGTATAATGGCAGATGGACAGATCATTGATACTGTTGTTCATTCCCTAGCTAAAGTACTGAATCTTATTCCTTTTTATCTACAGGGAGTAGGAATGTTGATTGCTAATACTATAATTAATGTATTTATAACATCAGGTTCAGGACAGGCATCAGTGGTTATGCCAATAATGATTCCTTTAGCTGACTTAATTGGAATGACAAGACAGACTACAATTTTAGCATTTAACTTTGGAGATGGATTCTGTAACTATATTCTTCCTACATCAACTGCATTAATGGGAATAATAGGAGCAGCCAATATTCCTTATGATCGTTGGATGAAATTTATGTGGAAATGTTTTGTTCTATGGTTGGTAGTAGGATCAGTCATGATTATAATAGCACAAATTATAAAATTAGGCCCAATGTAAAAAAGAGGAGAAAAAAATGAAAGAAAACTTATTTAAAGAAATAGAAATAGAGAAAAAGAAATTAATAGAGATGTCAGATTTTATCTTTGATAATCCAGAGTATGATGGAAACGAGATAAAAGCAGCAGAGATATTGACAAAATATTTAGAAGAAAATGGCTTTCAGGTGGAGAGAGGAATAGCTGATCTGCCTACAGCTTTTAGAGCAGTATATAAAAAGGGAAATGAAGGGGCAAGAATAGGAATACTTTGTGAGTATGATGCATTACAGGGACTGGGACATGGATGTGGTCATCATATGCAAGGACCTTCTTGTGTAGGAGCAGCAGTAGCACTAAAAAATATAATTAAAGATAAAGACTTTTCAATAGTGGTCTATGGAACTCCTGGAGAAGAAACTTTTGGAGGAAAGCTAAATATGCTCAAAGCAGGATATTTCAAAGATATAGATGTAGCTTTGATGATGCATGGAGCACCAGATACTTGTACAGATATAAAATGTCTGGCTCAATCAGCTTTTACTGTAACTTATCATGGAAAGAGAGCTCATGCTGCTCTTATGCCAGAAAGTGGAAGAAGTGCTTTTGATGCTTTATTATTATCATTCCAAGGAATAGAATTTATGAGGGAACATGTAAAAGATGATGTACGTATGCACTATACTGTTAAAGAGTTGCCTGGACCAGAAAATGTAGTTCCAGCAAGAGCAGTAGGGAAATTTTCACTTCGTTCTTTTTCAAGAGAATATCTTGATACTGTAGTAGAACGTTTCAAAGATGTAATCAGAGGAGCAGCTATTATGAGTGGAGTAGAATATGAACTCACAGAAGGAAAGGCTCTTGATAATAAAATACCAGTATTGTCATTAAATGACCTCTTTATTAAAAATGCTGAATTAATAGGAATCCCTGGAATTACAAAACCTAGAGAAAAAACTGGTTCAACTGATTTTGGAAATGTTATGCATGAGATACCAGGAAGCTGTATCAGAGTAAAATTTGTTCCAACAGGAACATCTTCACATTCTCTTGATTATGTAAATGCTGGAAAGTCAGAGGATGCACATAATTGTGTAATATATGGAGCAAAAGCTATTGCTGGAACAGCTTATGACATGATTAATGATGAAAAAATATTGCAGGAAATTAAAGAAGAGTATATAAATAATAGAAAGATATATAAATAAAATTTAAAATAGAAGGAGGAGTATGGTAATTTCTGTAATTATCATATAAGAAATATGGAGAAGAATTTAAAAAAAAGATTAAAAGAAGAAACTTTATATGGAACATTTGTTCCTTTTGCATTGGGAGATGTTGCTGACTATACTTCAAGACTTGGATTTGATTTTATTATTATTGATAACGAACATGGAATTATGAATCAGGAAACAATATTCGATATGATAAGAGCAGCTCAATGCCAGAGAACTCCTGTTCTTGTTAGATGTACAAACAGTACTCCAGATATGATTCATAAGGTGCTGGATATGGGAGCAGAGGGAATACTTGTCCCTGTTATAAATACAGCTGAAGATGCCAGAGAAGTATTAAAATCAGCACTTTATCCACCAATGGGAGAGAGAGGAATAGCATATTTCACAAGAGCATCATCATATGGAATGATAGAAGATAAAACTGAATTTCTGAAAAAAGCAAATGAAGAGGTCTTTATAAGTATTCAACTGGAAACAGGAGCTGCTATAGAAAATCTAGATGAAATATTAGAGGTAGAAGGAATAGATATGTTCTTCATAGGGCCAAATGATCTGGCAGCATCTTTAGGACTTCCAAATTCACATCCAGAAATGGGAAGAATTATAAAGGAAACTATAGATAAAATTACAGCTAAAGGAAAAACAGCAGGAATTTTTGTAACTGATGATGAAACAGCTAGAAAATACACTGGATATGGAGCTAAGCTTATACTTACTTCTATAACTAAATATTTGACACAGGGAGTAAAAGAATATTTGAGAAAAGCTAAGAATAGTTAATACTGATAAAAGAGGATGACACTTAAGCAGAGATTTAGGTCTGGTTTTTAGTCACCTCTTTTATGAACTTTATATTAATTCTATATTAAGAAAAAATTGGGTATAATATGAATATCTAAAAAGCAAGATTAATAAGAGAAACAAAGGAGGAAGTAATATGGTGGGAGTATGTGGAAATGAAAAAGATTCAGATGCTTTGGTTACTGTGAATTTAGATAATGTTGGAATTAAAATAGAGATAGAATCAAAGAATAAAAAGATGTTTGGGAATCTTATGGAAAAAGCTGTAAGAGAAGTACTGGCTGATATGAAAATAGAAAATGCAAAAGTACTGGTACAAGATTTTGGAGCTTTGGACTTTGTAATAAAAGGAAGAACAAGAACAGCAGTGAGAAGAGCTGTAGCAGGAGGGGAGAAATAATGGAAAGAAGAGCAAGAAGAACCATGATGTTTGCACCAGCAAATAATCCCAAAATGTTGGTAACAGCTCATCTTTATGGTCCAGACTGTGTATTGTTTGATCTGGAAGATGCTGTTAAATATGCAGATAAAGATGCTGCAAGAGATTTGTTGGCTGAAGCATTAAAAGTGGTAGATTATGGAGATACTGAAATTTTTGCAAGAATTAATCCTTTAAGTACAGAATTTGGAAAAGATGATGTAAGAGTATTGGTTCCAGCTGGGCTTAGAAAAATGAGACTGGCTATGTGTGAAACTCCAGAACAGGTAAAAGAACTAGACCAGTTATTAACTAAAGTTGAGAAAGAACATGGAATAGAAAATGGAGCCTGTAAAATACAGTGTTCTTTAGAAACTCCTTTGGCAGTTATGAATGCAGTAAGCATTGCAACAGCATCTTCAAGGGTGATATCTATATCTTTTGGAGCAGAGGATTTCACAAGAACTATGGGAGCAGAGAGAACTAAAGAGGGAAAAGAACTGTTTGTAGCTAGAACTATGGTAGTAATGGCAGCTGCTATTGCAGGAGTAGATGCTATTGATACTGTATGGTCTGACTTAGATGATGAAGAAGGATTCAAAGAAGAGGTAAAAACATCAATGAACTTAGGATTTGCAGGAAAATCTTGTATTCATCCATCACAGGTAAAAATAGTTCATAAGATATTTACACCAAATAAAGAGGAACTTGAAAAATCATTGGAAATAGTGAAAGCGGCAGAAGCTGCCAATATTAATAAAGGTGGAGTAATCACTGTAAATGGAAAAATGGTAGATATTCCAGTAATAGCCAAAGCAGAAAAAGTAGTTAGACTGGCTAAAAGTGCAGGAATGATTAAATAGTTAGGAGGACGAGATAAGGTGGAAATAAAAAATATAAAAAATAAAGCAGAAAGAGAAATCCCTGAATATATTGAAGGATATGGAGAGGTAAAACCTTATGCTGGGCCTTTTGCTACAGAACCAACAGGAAGAAAATATGCTCCATTAAAAAGTTTTTCCAGACCAGGGGACTCAAAAATATTAAGTTCAATAAAGGAAGCGGTAGAGAAATGTGAAATAAAAGATGGAATGACAATATCTTTCCATCATCATTTAAGAAATGGAGACTATGTACTTAATATGGTAATGGATGAAATTGCTAAGTTAGGAATAAAAAACCTTAATTTAGTATGTTCTTCATTGACAAAGGCACATGAACCATTGATTGAACATATCAGAAATGGAGTAGTTACTGGGATAAATACTTCTGGTCTGAGAGGTGAAATAGCTAAAGAAATTTCTAAAAATAACATTTTGGGAAGACCAGTAGTATTTAGAACTCATGGTGGAAGAGCAAGAGCTATAGAAGCAGGAGAATTGAAAATAGATGTAGCCTTTATAGCAGCTCCAGCCTGTGACAGAATGGGAAATATGAATGGAACAGAAGGAAAATCAGCATTTGGAGCTATGGGGTATCCAATGGTGGATGCTCAATATGCAGAAAAAGTTGTGGCTATAACTGACAACTTAATGCCATTTCCTCTAAAGAAAATAAGTATTCCAATGACACAGACAGATTATGTAGTAGAAGTTGAATCTATTGGAGATCCTGAACAGATAGCAACTGGAGCAACAAGAATAACTAAAAATCCTCAGGAGCTTTTAATTGCTGAGAAAGCATCTGAAGTATTGACAGCATCTGGATATATAAAAAATGGTTTTTCATTTCAGGCAGGTTCTGGAGGAGCTTCTCTGGCAGTGTGCAAATATTTGAAAGAATATATGAATGAAAATAATATCAAGGGGTCATTTGCAGCTGGAGGAATAACAGCTACTATGGTTGAACTTTTAGAAGAGGGATATTTTGAAGCTTTGCTGGATACTCAGAGTTTTGACAGTGCAGCAGCAGAATCAATGATTAAAAATCCAACTCATATAGAGATGTCAGCTTCTATGTATGCCAATCCCCATAATAAAGGATGTAGTGCTCATCAATTGGATGTAATGATATTGTCAGCAACAGAAATAGATGTGAGCTACAATATAAATTCACTTACTGGGTCAACAGGAATAATAATGGGAGCATTGGGGGGAGCACCTGATACAGCAGCAGGAGCAAAACTTACAGTGGTAGTAGCTCCGACTATGAGAAAGAGAATCCCAATAGTTACAGACAGAGTGACTACTGTGGTAACACCGGGAGAGACAGTTGATGTATTGGTAACTGAGAGAGGAATCTGTGTAAATCCTAAGAGAACGGAGTTGATAGAGATATTGACAGCAGCTGGAATTCCTTTAAAAACGATAGAGGAATTGAAAGAAGAAGTTGAAAAATTAACAGGAGTTCCAGAAAAGTTTTCTACTTCTGATACAGTGGTAGCAGTAGTGGAATACAGAGATGGAACTGTAATAGATGTAGTGAGACAGGCTAAATAGAAATAAAAATAATTGAGGATGAACTTACAAAGTGTATTTTTATAAGTCATCCTCTTTTTTTATTATATTATTTCTTATACAGCTCTGTTATTCTCAATTATTATAGGAAGAGCTGGAATTTATTTTTTTATAGCTTAAATATAATGGAATTTAGTGATAGAATAAACTATAATACTTCGTAAATAGATGTATTTTTACTCAAGGGAGGAAAGAGGTATGAAAAAAATTCTATTTTTGCTTATGTTCTTTTTTTTATTTTCATATGTTGCAGTAAATAAATTTACTCTTGGAATAATAGTTTTTATAGTGTATATAGGATTTGCCCTACTGGCACTAAAAAAAGAAAATACACTGGATTCTATTATAGATATTTCTCTTGAGTACAGCAAAAAGTCTAAAGTAGTTTTAATGATATTTATGTTTGTAGGAGCTTTGACAGCCAGCTGGCTTTCTTCAGGAACGATTCCCGGGATTGTATATTTTGGAATAAAATTTATAAATCCGGGTCTTTTCATATTCTTTTCTTTTCTCATAACAAGTATAATAGCCTTTTTTCTTGGTAGTTCATTTGGAACGGCAAGTACAATAGGGATTGCTCTTATGGCGATAGCCAGAAGTGGAAATATAGATGTTAATATTGTGGGAGCTTCAATAATCTCTGGAATATATTTTGGAGACAGGTGGTCTCCTCTTTCGTCTAGTGCCAATTTAGTAGCTGTTCTTACAAGAGTGGACATATATTCAAATTTAAAAAATATGATAAAATCAATGATAATTCCATATATCTTAACGAGTCTGTTCTATATATTTTTATCTAGAAGTTATGTTCTTGATATAACAGAAAATAGTATTTCAGGGCTTATTTTTAATAACTATAATTTAGATGTAAAGTTTATATTTGTTCCTGTTGTATCAATCATTATTTTTTCGCTTTTAAGGATAAATGTAAGAATATCTATGGGAGTAAGCATACTTTTAGCTTCGATTGTAGCTGTAGTCGTTCAAAAAGAAACGATTATGAATGTGGTAAAATATTTAACTTTAGGGTATTATAAGTTTGATGGAACAGCTTTAGAGAAAATTATCAAAGGGGGAGGGGTTAAATCAATGCTGAATGCTTCCGCCCTCATAATTATTTCATGTGCTCTTATAGGAGTTTTAGAACAGCTGAATATACTTAGTTATATAAAAAATAAAATAATGAATGTAAAAAATAGAGCTGAGTTATTCAGAAATACGATACTTGTAAGTATTATAACAGGAATGGTAGGAGCTAATCAGACTATTGCAGTGATAATGACTGAAAATATTGTAGAAAAAGTTTATGATGAAAAGAAAGTTCACAGATTAGAATTGGCAAAAGATATAGAGAATTCAGCAATAGTTTTACCAGCAATTATACCATGGAATATAGCCTGTTATCTTCCATGCACAATGCTGGGAATTGGAAGCATAAAATTTATTCCCTATGCAGCATATATATACCTGATTCCAGCGTGTACTTACATATATTATAGATTTATTCTAAAGGAAAAAGAACTTTAAAAGAAAGGATAAGATTATGGAAGAAAAATTTGAAGTATCAGAGTTATTATCAGGAAGACCAGACAGAGAGATTTCAGACAAAGAAAAAGATTGTTATGATATGCTGGATGAATTAGGTATTTCTTATGAAAGAGTAGAATTTAATATCTTTCCTGAAACACTGGAAGATTTATGCAAATCAGATGAGAAATTGAAAATGCCTGGTATAAAAAATTTAATGTTTAAAACTAAAAATGGAAGTCAGTTTTTTTTACTGGTCTTAGCAAGAAGTGAAAAGTTGGATATAAAAGAATTTAGAGCAAAACATGGTCTTTCTAAGATAGAAATGGCAAAGGATGTCGACTTGGAAAAAGTTTTGAATACTCACTCTGGAGCAGTGAGCATAACAGAATTGATGTATGATAAAGATAATAAAATAAAATTATATATAGATGAGAAGCTTTTAGAGCAGGAATATATGCGTTTTCATCCAAATGAAAATTTAGCTACTCTTAAAATAAAGATGAAAGACTTTAAGGAAAAGGTGATTCCATATTTAAAGCATGAAGTTAATATCTTATAATTCAGAAAAGACTAATTTAAATATAATATTGGTAAAAAAGGGGAGATTAAGATGGTAGAAATAAGAATGGCTGAAAAAGAAGATGTGGCAAAAATAGTAATGATCGAGAGGGAATGTTTTCCAGCAGCTGAAGCAGCAAAAGAGGAAGATATTTATAAAAGATTTGAAGTATTTGGAGAGAATTTTATAGTAGCAGTGGAAGATGGAAAAGTGATTGGTTTTGTAAATGGCTGTACAACAGATAAACCAGAACTTCCAGATGAATTATACCATAATCCATTATTGCATAATGCAGCAGGAGATTATCAGACAGTATTTGGACTTGATGTGCTTCCAGAATATAGAAAAAAAGGAGTAGCTGGAGAGTTGCTGAAACACATGATATCTTTGAGTAAAGCAAGAAAGAAAAAAGGTATTATTTTAACTTGTAAAGATTATTTAATTGGATACTATGAAAAATTTGGATTTGAAAATCAGGGAGTATCTGCATCTTCTCATGGAGGAGCAAAGTGGAATAATATGTTTTTGAATCTTGAAAAATAGAAAAAAATAGAAGTAAAGATAAATATTTGAAAAAATATAAAATGCTTTTTAAGCATTGGCTGCAATACAACATAGGTATTTGACGTGATGTGAATAGAATAGTAATATAAAAGTAGTTAAATACAAATTTTAGCTACTTTTTTTAATTAATTTAGGAGGTTCTTATGACTGAGTTTGAAAAAATGATTAATGGACAGGAATATAATACTAAGGACAAAGAACTTAGAGCATTGAGCAGCAGAGGAAAAAATTTAATCAAAGAATATAATATGCTTCTTGCTGAGGATATAAATGAGAGAGAAAAGAAGATAAAAGAAATATTGGAGAAATGCGGAAAAAATGTCAGAATTAATCAACCTTTCTATGTGGACTATGGCTGCAATATTTCAGTGGGAGATAATGTTGTAATTAATATGAACTGCACATTTTTAGATACTTCTAAAATTACAATAGGAAATAATGTATTGATAGCTCCAGATGTAAAAATATATACAGCTGTTCATCCTTTAAGGGGAGAAGAGAGAATGATAATCAATAGTGATGGAAGTGTAAATATAAAAACAAATGCTTCTCCTGTAACGATAGGAAATGATGTGTGGATAGGAGGAGGAACTATCATAATATCTGGGGTGACAATAGGAAATAATGTTGTCATAGGAGCTGGGAGTGTAGTAACAAAATCTGTTCCAGATAATACAATAGCCTTTGGAAATCCTTGTAAAGTAATAAAAGAAAATAAGTAGATGATATAAAAACTATAAAAAATTAAATAAGGAGGGAGAAAAATGAGTATGGAAATGTTACTGATGGGAATTATGGTATTTTTTTCAATAACAGCATTTGGAGAAATAGAAGCTGAGAGAATAAAATTTTCCTTTGAAGGAAAGGAAATAGTAGTATTGCTGAGAGATAACAGTGCAGCAAAAAGTTTGCTGGAGCAGCTGCCATTGACATTGAAATTTGAAAATTATGGAGGAACAGAAAAAATAAGCTATCCACCTGAAAAGTTGGATATCAGCAAAGCACCAAACAACTGTACTCCATCAGCAGGAGATTTGACATACTACGCTCCTTGGGGAAATTTAGCATTTTTCCATAAAGATTATAGAAATTCTGATGGATTGGTACCACTTGGAAGAATTGAGACTGGAATTGAAAATCTGCAAGAAATCAATGAAAATTTTTCTGTAACAGTTGAAAGAATAAAATAACAGAAAAAGTTTATGAAAAATATATGTATATGAGCAATAATAATATGAGGGATTTATGGAAGAAAGATCGTAGGGAAATAAGAAAAAGTATAGAGATAATGCTGAAAAATTTTTAAGCCCATGTTTTAGAAAAAAATTCTAAAATCTATGGGCTTTTTATATTGGATTTTAAATCATTTTATAAACTCATCAAGCTCCTTCTGTTTCTCTTCCTCCTTGATAAACATCATCAAGAAAACTAAAAGAAGTATTACACATGGAATAAGAACAGCTTTTTCTAGAAATCGATTAGTGAGAAAGTAACTTGCAACAGCACCAAAGAGAAAAAACAGAATAATTATAAAGCAAAGGAATCCTTTACCTTTTGCACTTTTATCTCTTTTTTTACGCCAGATAAAAAAATATTCAGTACCTGAACGCAAATTTCCTGTGCACATAGTTGTAGTAAGAGAACAGCCTTGAATTTTTCGAAATGCCTCAAACTGCATAGAGCATACAAAAGAAACGTTGATATTTACCAAAATATTATATTTCTGTGGGATAAAGGCATCAGCTATAAGTATTATCAGCTCAATAAGTATAATAACTTGCCGCCAGTGTATGTTGATATCTTGATTTTCTTTTTCTTGATAGTGAGACCTGACTCTTTCCACTAAAATTACAGCAAGTGCAAAAGCAATAATTGGAAAGATATATCGTATTGCATGTTTCCATTCTCTTTGAGCTAGATAGAGAGATAAAAATATCATGTTGCCTGTTTGAGCATTAGCAAATACTTCTCCACGACAAACATAGGTATACAAATCTAAAAAACCGCCAGAAAAAGCAAGCAGAGCACCAAGCAGAAAAGATTCTGACATTTGTCCATGACTTTTTTTCATTTAATTCATCTCCTCTTATTTTAAGGTATGAATGGGCAGTCGAACTTACAGTGAAAAGTTAAGTATCAAAGAGCTCTTTATAAAAATTATATCACAAAATAGATACTAGATATATAAACTATTTTTAAATGAAAAATTCTGTAAAAATAAAAAAAATATATAGTAACCTTGTATCTTATAAGTTTTAAATGATTATTATAAAGAATTATATAAAAAAGAGGAAATATGTATTATAATATAGATATGAAGAATAAAGTCTTATAAGGGTGAGTACAATGAAACAGACTAAAATAAATCTATTAAAAATAAAAGAACGGTTTAAAAAAGTTTTTCCAGTTATATTTGTTTCGCTTTTCCTCTTTTTTACACTGTGGCACTTTTTTGGAATAGGTAATACTATATTGCCTCCTTTTCTAACTTTGCTGTTTTTATTCAGATATCAGGAAGATTTTAATATAAAGAAACTTTTGAGAATGTATGGAATTATATTTGTTGTAGCACTTATGGCATTTCTGAGCAGAAGAAATCTTTTCCTTTGTGCATCTCTGAATTTTTTAGTTCCTTTTATGCTGGTGTATCTATTTACAAATAAATTTAATCCAAAAGCTTATTATATTTATGGAATGGAATTTATCTTTTTGCAGTTCATTCCTCTTCCATTAGAAGGATTTATACTACAGTTGGGAGCTTTGCTCTATGGGGTTTCGGTTATTACTATAGCACTGTATGTTCATTCTAAAATAATCAAGAGAAAGAGAAATTATGGTACAGTGAGAAAAGGAATGAAAAATCTCACATGTCAAATTGAAAAATTGATAAAGAATGAAGATTTTTCAACTGAAGCAGAAGAACTTATGGAAATGATGGTTCATCTGAATCAGGTTATTTACTCGACACGAAATTATAAATATCTAGCAACTGGATATGGAAAAATCAACTATTATTTTATGGTTATTTTTCAAAGATTCCACTATTTTATGAAGTATCTATCTGAAGAAAAGCAAGAACTTAATGCAGAAGATAAGGAATATCTTCTGCATTTAAGTGAGATTTTTACTCTTGTGGGAGAAAATCTAAATGAGAAAGATAACAATTTTTTGAAAGAGAAAATTGAAGAATTTTTAAATGGATATGATTTGAGTTTGCTTAAAGAGAGAGAAGCAATAACAGCAATATTAGACGTTTTAAAATTTATTCTCTCTGAGATAGAAAAAACTTCTAAGTATAAAACAGAAAAGAAATGGCAGCTTCCAAATCCAGTTCATAAACCTGAAAGTATAAGAGAAATATTAAAATTAGATTTGTTTCAGGTAAGATTTGCAATTCGTCTTTCAATAACTTTGTGTATAGCTTTTTCTTTTGTGCAGTATACTAAACTGGATCACTCTTACTGGTATCCAATGAGTGTATTCTTTATGCTTATGCCTTATTCTGAGGAAAGTATTTTAAAAATAAATAATCGTATATTGGGAACAGTAATCGGACTTTTTATTGTATTCTTTATGGGAGTATTTTTTCAGGGAACAGTGGAAAGAGGAATTCTTATAGTTCTTCTTACTTCACTGATGTATTATTCCACTCCTACTTCATGGATAATGACTATGTATAGTACTTGTTTTGGAATGGTTCTTACAACAATGATTCTGCAAGTGGAACAGGCAGTTATTTTAAGGACAATGTATGTGGGAATGGCTGTTGTTACAGCATTTTTCATGAACTATTTTGTATTTCCGAATACAGTAAAAAGAGAATTTCAGCATAATCTAAATCAGCTCTTTGATATAGATACTAAAATAATCAAGGAAATAACTAAAACTTTAAAGGGAAATATAGATTTTAATGTAGTTCGTGATTTGATTGTTCATTCAAATATGGTTTCCAAAGAGATAAAAACATATGTAAGCGAAAATTTATCAGAGGGAGAAAAGGAATTTTATCTGCATCTTCTTTCAATAAATCATAAGCTTATCATGGAGATGGAGCAGCTCAATGGATATATTTACAAGAATAAATCCGATATGGATTTAGAAAACAATATGATTATTCAGGAATTGTTTAATAACTTTGAAGAAGCTATAAATGAGATACAGAAAAATTATGAGAAAAATGAGTTATCTAATTTTCCAAAATTAGACAAAGAATTAAGATTTTCTAAAAAGTTAGATGACAAACTGTATTTTAATTTTCTGGCATTTAACTGCTTGAAAACAGTGGGACATTTGACAGAATATACTTCTAAAATTCATGCAGGTTCTCATTAGATTATAAAATATGGAAGTATATAAAAAATAATCTAAATAGAGTATAATACAGATAACAGCTTCAGAGATATCAGCTTTAGGAGGAAAATATGGTAGAATTGGCAAAATATTTTGATGATTTGACTAATAGTGAAAAGATAGTTTTTAACTATATATATAACCATCAAAAAGAAGTAATAAATATGAAAATAACTGATCTTGCCAGAGAAGCTTTGACTTCTAAAACAGTTATCATTAATATGGCGCAGAAATTAGGATTTTTAGGATATGCAGATTTTAAATATTATTTAAAAAGTGGTAATCTTCCTAAGAAAAATAAAAATAAATATGAAGAGCTAGAAGATGAATTAAAGGATAATATCCAAAAAACATTTTCTCTGGTAAATATAGAAAGTATAAAAGGGGTAATTAAAGAGATACAGAAGGCTAAAACAATTTATATAGCTGCCAGAGGAACAAGTAAATCTGTAGGTTCTCATTTGAATCATCTTTTACTTACATTAGGAATAAGATGTATATTTTTAGAAGATTATAACCTTACGTCTATAGTGAGCAGGACATTAGATATAAATGAAATGGTTATACTGATTTCACTTTCTGGAAAAACTGAAAAAATATTAGAAGTGGCTAATATAGCAAAATTAAAAAAGGCTAAAGTTATTTCAGTAACATGTTTTGATAGAAATCCTTTAAGTGATATAGCTGATTACAAACTTTATTGTGCTTCCCAAAGTTGTGATACAAAATTTAATGACAGTGTTTCAAGGATAGGAATGTTTTTAATAGTAGAAATGATAATAGCAATGTTGAAAGATAAAATGACCTAGGTCATTTTAAGTGACATAAGTAATGAGATAAGTGCTAGGTCAGCTGTTTTTTGTTGTACCTGTAATATAAGTATGATAACATGAAATCACTTAGGGGGAAACTAAGAGGATTTCATGTTTTTTATTTAAAAGGGAGGGAAAATGTTAAAAAAATACAGCGATCAAATACAAAAATTTGGACGATCATTGTTACTGCCAATAGGAGTAATGGCACCAGTAGGAATGATTTTGGGAATTACAGGAGCATTTGTGCAGTCATATATGATTGCTAGATTTCCAGGACTTGGTAATCCTATTATTAATACAACATTAGTGAGTTTGAGAACTATAGCTGGAACAGTTTTTGACAACATACCATTGATGTTTGCTATGGGAGTGGCATATGGTATGAGTAAAAGGGATAAGGGAATAGCAGTTTTTGCTTCTGTTCTGGGGTATCTTATTTTAATAATATCAATGAGTGTATGGTTGAGCGTAACAGGAAATATGGCAGCACCAAATGTAATGAGTCAAATGGGGCAGATAAAGGTATTGGGTATTCAAACATTAAATATAAATGCAATGGGTGGAATAGCAGCAGGATTAGTAGCAGCATGGGCAACAGATAAATTTTATAATTTAGAACTGCCAATAGCTTTTGCATTCTTTGCTGGAAAGAAATCAGTTTCTATAATATGTATGGGAATAATGTTGGTAATTGGAATTACATTACCATTTATATGGCAATATTTTGTAACTGGCTTAACAGGACTGTCTGTTATATTTTTGAGTAAAGTCGGACCTTTTTTTACTGCTGCTGGAGAGAGATTATTTATACCATTTGGATTACATCATTTATGGAATGCTCTTTTTAGATTTACAGAAGCAGGAGGAAGTTATGTAATAGATGGAACTACTTATGTAGGAGTGGTGCCAACTATGAATCATGTATTATTTACACTTGGACCTAATAGTGAGTATTGGGCACTTATGCCGAAACTTACTAGATTTATGGCTCAACAGCAAATGTTATGTACAATGTTTGCTTTTCCAGCAATAGCACTTGCCATGTATCATACAGCATATAAGGAAAATAAGAAAATGGTAAAAGGTTTGATGATTACATGTGTAATGACAGCATTATTAGGAAATGTAACAGAACCCCTTGAGTTTTCATTTGTTTTTATAGCTCCATTGCTATATGTTATTTATGCTTGTATCATAGGAATTGGAGCAGTTGCACTTTCTCTGGTAAATGTAGGAATAGGGTATATTCGTGGAACGATATTTGACTTTGCTATTTTTGGATTATTATATAAAGATACAAATTGGGTATCTTTCATAATTGTAGGATTAATATTATCAGTAGCTACTTATTTTATATTTAAATATTTTATACTGAAATTTAATATAAAGACACCAGGTAGAGAAGATGCTCCATCATTAGATAATACTTTAATAAAGGAAAAAAGATATAGTGAAATAGCAGATATAGTAATAGAAGGACTTGGAGGAAGAAGTAATATAGTTAATGTAGATAATTGCATTACAAGATTAAGAATAGATTTAGTAGATACAAAATTAGTAGATCAAAAAATATTAGAGAAATCAGGATATTCTGGATTATTTTTTCCACTGCCAAAACATATACATATTGTTTATGGACCATTAGTTGAATTTGTAAGAAATGCCATAGATGATAAATTAAAGAAATAATAAACTGAAAATAAGGAAGGTAAAACAGATGAAAAGAAAATCACATATTATAACTATAGCTGGAGCTGGAAGTGCTCGTGTACCTGCACTTTTGGGGAATTTAATAGAATATAAAGATAGATTTCCAGTAAGTAAAATAATTATGTATGATATAGACAATGAACGTATGGGACAAATGGAAGCTTATGACAGACTTGTATTAAAATGTTATTATCCAGAAGCAGAAATTGTATTTACAACAGATGCAGAGACTGCATATTCAAAAACAGATTTCATATTTTGCCAGATGCGTGTGGGTAAGGGAGAAATGCGTAGTAATGATGAAAAAATTCCATTAAAATATGGTCTTGTAGGTCAGGAAACATGTGGACCGGGAGGGTTTTCATATGGAATGCGTTCTTTACAGGGAATGAAAGAAATGGTGGAAAAGGTTCGTTCATATTCAAAAGAAACATGGATATTGAATTATACTAATCCAGCAGCTATAGTGGCTTTGGGGTTGGATCGTATGTTTCCTGAGGATAAAAGAATATTAAATTTATGTGATCAGCCATATTCATTATTAAAATCTTATGCCAAGATATTAGAAGTGGATCAGGAAGAGCTTGTACCTAAATATTTTGGACTTAATCATTTTGGGTGGTTTACTGATTTAAAAGATAAAGCTGGAAATGATCTTTTTGAAAAATTAAGAACATATTTAAGAGATCATGATTTTCAGCCGTTTAATGCAGAGCAAAGAGCAAAATCTTGGCTGGACACTTATGTGAGAGTAAATAAATATATGAAGTTTTTTGATGAATATATTCCAACTACATATATGCAGTATTATATGTTTGCTGATGAAATAGTAGAAGAATCTGATCCTGAATATACGAGGGCAGATGAAGCTAAAGATGGAAGAGAAAAAGAGGTGTTTGAAACTTGTAAATCGGCAGAAGGCAAAACTACTATGGAAGGTATCGAGATGCTGACAAATAGTGTATTTGGAAAATTGATGGTGGAAGTTGCAGAATCAATAGCATATGATTTAAATAATCCTTTTGTTGTAATGGTGAAAAATAATGGACTTATAACTAATTTTCCAGCAGAAGCGATAGTGGAAGTAGATGGAACAATAGGAAAAGATGGAGCTAAGGGAAATTATGTAGGAGAAATAAAACCATTCTATAAAGGGCTTATGGAAGGACAGTATGCTTATGAATTATTAACAGTTGAAGCTTTTATGGAAAAAAGTTATACGAAAGCTCTTCAGGCATTAACATTAAATAGGACAGTAATAAGTCCTGTAAAAGCAAAAATGGTGTTGGATGACTTAATGAGTGTGAGCAAAGATTTCTGGGTTTTAGAAAAGTAACATATAAATAAGCTGACTATAAAGTTAGAATGATTTCTACTTATAAGTCAGCTTTTTTTTCATATTTTAATTATTTTTCGTAGGCTTCTAATTTTCTTACAGCTTCCCAAATTATTTCTTTAGTAACAGGGAAAGCAGATACATTTAAATCAGGAACATCTACAGCTTTTTGAATTACTCCCTCCATTTCCTTTTCACTTGTATCAAGATTTTTATACGATACAGGAAGTCCAATACTCTTATAAAATGGCATTATTCTATTGATTTCATCAGTTTTTCCATCTACCATAAGCAGTACAAGAACTCCATAAGAAACTATCTCACCGTGCAAATGACTGACTTCAACATGATGTATAGTGGAGAATCCATAGCACAGTGCATGAGCAATAGAACTGTTGTAGTCATTTATTACATAGTTTGAAACGATTCCAGTTGTAACAATTATAGCAAGGATTGTTTCTTCTAATTCAGTAGATACTCTATCTGCTTTGCAGTCATCAAGAGCTTTTTTCCCATATTTAACAAGGGGCTCCTGACATAGTTTTGATAGAGTTACTCCTAGAGCATTTGAATGATTCAAAGATTTACCCCTAGAAGAAAATTCAGGCTCATATCCCTTTGCCATAGTATCTCCAATTCCTGCCCACAGATACCTCTCTGGAGCTTCTGTAATTATTTTTGTGCTGATGAAAGTGTGTTCTGCTGGTGCAAATCTCCAGTATAGATTTTTAAAAGACCCATTTTCATTATACATTGCACAAACTGAAGTAACAGAAGCACAAGTTGAAGATATAGTTGGAAAAGTGAAAAGAGGCTTTTTTAATTGTCCAGTAAGACATTTACAGGTATCAATAGCTTTTCCACCTCCAAAGACAAAAACCATATCAGCTTCTATAACTGATTTTTCCTGTTTCAGTTTTTCAATATTCTCATAACATGCCTCCCCGCCAAACCAAAGAGTATCAATAACTTCAAGAGTGCTGTTTTTAATCGCCTCTTTTACTATATCGCTGGCTTTGGACAAAGCTGTTTTTCCTCCTATAAAGACTACTTTTTTCCCATATGCTTCACAAATAGAAGGAACTTCTGTGTAAGGGTTTTCTCCAATGCTGTAATTTGGTAAAAATATATTTTTTGTTTCCATTTAAATTTCTCCTTTATATTTTAGTTTTGTATGATAATTTCTATTTAGCAAAAGCCTGTTTCCCTTTTACAACTACTGTAAAATTATTTTCAGCTGCATATTTTTTATTTTTATAGACTCCAACTGTTAAAAATGGAATGATGATAATTGCAATTCCTAAGTATCCACAATACCCATATCCATATTTTATGATTTTGCTAAGTCCTATCATTGATACACTCATAGATATAATCATACAGAAACTTGAAGTTATAATTCTTCTTATGATTGGTTTTTCAATTTTTTCCATAATTTTTATAGAAGAGAATCTTGAAACAAATCCATATATAGTAGTTACACCAGTTGAGATGAAACATAACAGCAAAGCAATATTATAGAACCAGTACAAAATATTAGTATCTAACTGCTGACAGATATACAAAGAAGGCAATGTAGTAGCTCCAGCCTGAGTAAAGTCACCATGCCATCCCAACAGCATAACTACTGACATTCCCAAAGCAATAGAATTCATTACAAAAGCTATTATCATTGATTTTGATACATTTTCCTTTTCTCCTAATTGCTTTCCACAGGCTATCATTGTAGGAATGACAACTGACTGGAATCCAGCATATGTAAAAGCATTTAAAATAGATTTTTTTACTACAGCTCCATCTGTAAAAAATCCCTGAGAAAAGATTAGAGATATTTCAGGAGCTTTAGCTTTTATTCCCATGAAAAATATTATGAAAGTAGATATTAAAATGCATATAGACATTACAGTAGAAACTTTAGACACCAAACTGGAACCAAATATAGTCATAACAAGTAAAATAGCTCCGACGCTCATTGCAGCCATTTTATATCCCATGATTCCATTAGCTGATATCAATGAAGCTGCTCCAGCAATAACTGCTCCCACAGCACAGATTACCATTATATTGAAATATACTTCAAAGACCCATTCCAATTTATCAAAAGGGTGGTACAAAGTTTCAAAAAGTTCCTTGTAGTTTTTTAAATTTCTTGAATTTCTCATAATGATGCATTCTCTTATAGTAAGAGCTAAAAGAGCCATTGCTACTATGGCAGAAACTATTCCCCATACACCAGTTACAACAAAGTATTGTGTAGTCTGATTACCACTGGCAAAACCTCCTCCAGCATGTGAGCTGAATAAAACACTTGCAACTGCAAATACTGCTCCGAATCCAATTTTAGCATAGTTATTATTTTCTTTTATCATGATTTCTCTCCTCTGTCTTATATTTTCTAAATAATGATGAATCTCCACAACTAGCAGCCCTATTTAGAAACAGAGTAGTATTGATTTGAAATTGATATATTTTATTATTATTTTATTTATATTTTTTTCTTTAAAGTTTTTTTCAAATATTATTTTCATACTAACCTCCAAAATTTTCTAATAAAAAAAGACCCTAACCAAAATTAGGGTCTCCAAGTTTCAAATTTAAAACTTAATATTTTATATAATAAAATTTAGAGGAAGTTCCTAATATGATTTTTCGTACTCAAAAATATATTGCTTATAAGAGTTATAACCAATAAACTGAGTATGAGGTTTGTCATATTAGAAATAAACATACTGTGCTTTCTCCTTTTTAATTATTTTTTTAAATTAATTGACTAATGATACAACATATAAAAATAAAATGCAAGTATTTTTTCAAAAATAATTTTGAAGAAAATAAATTATTACATGAATAAATAAAAAATGAATAAGATTATACAATAGCAAAGAATTCTTTTTTTCTGAAATTATTTTAGCTCTAAATTTTTTGAAAAGACTGAATAAAATACAAAATAAAGTTTTTAGAAAAAATATACTTGACTTAGAGTTAACTCTAGGTGATACACTAATTTAACTAAAGTTAGTTATTCATGTGCAATTGGGCATATTTTATGAAACTTGACTGATTATTGATTTATTTTTTATAAATCTTGATATTTGAAGGAGGAAAATTATGAAAAAATTATTGCTCATCCTGTCTTTATTCAGTATTTTTTCTTTAACTGGATATGGTGCTGAAAGTAAAATTTTGATAGCTTATTTTACACGTACTAACAACACTGAAAAAATAGCTGAGATGATACAGGAATATACAAAAGGAGATATATTTAAAATAGAAGTTCTCAATCCTTATCCTGAAGCATACAGAGCAACTACTGACCAGGCAAAAAAAGAATTGGAATCAGAATATCTTCCACCTTTAAAATCTAAAATTGAAAACTTAGATTCTTATGATACAATATTTATTGAATATCCTATCTGGTGGGGAACTGTTCCTACTCCAATGAGAACTTTCCTATCAGAAAATGATATATCTGGAAAAACTATCATTCCTTTCTGCACACATGGTGGAGGCGGAGCAGGTACAAGTACAGCAGATTTAACAGCCCTTGCTCCAAAGTCTACAGTAGTAAGTGATGGATATGTAACAAGAAATGCTGGTGCTGGAAGAACTCAGGGAGAAGTTACTCAGTGGCTGGATTCACTAAAAGACAGATGGAACAAAAATTAATTTTGAGAAGAGATAAAAAATTATATACAAATTTTAGAACGGAGTTGAAGAAATGAGTTATTTTTTTCTAGCATTATCCACAACACTATTTATTCTTAATTTTTTTGTTATGTGGAAAACAGTTAAATATGTATTTCCCTCAGATAAAAAAATATTTTTTATAATACTATTTTTAATATTAATTGTACTTTTATATGGATATCAGTTTTTCAACTCATATTTTGTATCTAATTTTTCATATGGAAGTAATAGAATTCTTTCATATATAGTTTACTATTATTTAGCATTTGTTATCTATGGATCAATGGTATACTTTATAGTTTCGATTATAGAAATGATATTTAGATATAAATTAAATCTGAATTTATATAAGCCTGGCTTTATAATTATCTTTATAATATTAGCAATAGGAACTTTTTATAAACACAATACTTTATTGACTGAATATGAAATAGATAGTGGAGGGAAAATATCTGCTCCTCTGAATATAGTTTTGGTTTCAGATGTTCATTTAGGACATATAAACGGAAATGCTTCATTAATAAAGATGATAGACAAAGTAAATTCTCTGAAACCAGATGTTGTTCTTATAGCTGGAGATCTTATAGATATGTATTTAGAACCTGTTTTAGAAAGAAATATGTTAGATGAATTAAAAAATATAAAAAGCACTTATGGATCTTATTTCACTCTTGGAAATCATGATATATATGGAAGTAAAGCTGACATGCTTACAGAAATACTTAGGAATAATGCTGTAACTATCGTATTGAGAGATGAAAAAATGCTTGTTAATAATGAAATATATATAGCTGGAAGAGATAATTTTTCTAAAAAGCCTATAAGTGAGATATTAAATGGAAAAGAGGATAAACCTGTTATTCTTATCCAACATACACCTGATACAATAGATGAAGCAGTGGAGAATAAAACTTTTCTGCAAGTTTCGGGACATACTCACAAAGGACAGATGTTTCCAGGGAGATTATTTACTAAAAAAATGTTTAAAGTTGATTATGGACATGAAAAGATAGAAGATACTAATATAATAGTTTCTTCTGGATATGGAACTTGGGGGCCTCCTATTCGTATAGGAAGTCAGTCAGAAATAGTTTTAATTAAAATTAGATAAAATATCTAAGAACAGAGCAAAGTTAAAGTGATAAAATAAATCTAAAAAAATTATATGTGTAGCTGAAAGTTGATAAGCTCCTTTACAGTAGACAGATGAAATAATAAAAATTTCTCTGCTGTGAAGGGGCATTTTTTATGGAAAAATTATTATATAGATTCTCTTCATATCATATTTTTTATAAAAAAGTTAAACTTCCTATCAAATTTAGCTGTAAAATGATAAAATATTCTTTGGATAGTGTTCAAACAGGAGGAAAAAATATGGAAACGAATTTAATTGAAAGCTTCAAAACAAGCTCAATAAATTTAAATATAGAATCAAGTAAAAACTTTCAGCATAGACTGCTTTGTAATAAAGATGAGAAAATTATAACAACTTTAAGAAAAGAACTGGAGAGCTGTGATGAGTTTATAATTTCAGTAGCCTTTATAACAGAAGGAGGGCTGGCTCTGATTTTAGAAGAACTGAAAGAACTTGAAAACAGGAATATAAAAGGGAAAATTCTTACAGGAGATTATTTGAATTTTACTGAGCCTAAAGCTCTAAAGAGACTGCTAAATTATAAAAATATAGAATTGAAAATATTATCTAAAGAAAAATTTCATGCTAAGGGATATTTTTTTAGAAAAGATAATTTGTGGACTTTAGTAGTTGGGAGCAGCAATTTAACTCAGACAGCTTTAACAGTAAATTTCGAGTGGAATTTAAAAGTAAATTCTCTGGAAAATGGGAAGATTGCAAAGGATATTTTAAGCAGCTTCAATGATATTTTTGAAAGACTTCCAAAGTTGGATTTAGAAATGATAGAAAACTATGAAAAAGTATATAAACTTTCAAAGAGTTATTCTAAAGCTCAGGAAAAATTACAAAATCCTTTGTTTAAAAAAGAGATAAAGCCAAATATTATGCAGAAAGAAGCATTGGATAATTTAAGTGAGCTGAGAGAAAATGAAAAAGAAGGACTATTGATTAGTGCAACTGGAACAGGAAAAACATATTTAAGTGCCTTTGATGTAAAAAAAGTAAAACCTGAAAAAATGCTTTTTATAGCTCATAGAAAAACTATAATAAAAAAAGCTAAGTATACTTTTGAAAGTATTATAAGCAATAAAAAAATGGCAATCTATGGAGATGAAGATATTTCAGATGCAGACTATATATTTGCCATGGTTCAGACTTTAAATAAAAAAGAACATTTAGAAAGATTTCCTAAAGACTATTTTAATTATATAATAATTGATGAAGTTCATCACAGTGGAGCTAAAACTTATCAAAGTGTAATAAATTATTTTAAGCCAGATTTTCTGTTGGGAATGACAGCAACTCCAGAGAGAAGTGATGATTTTGATATATATGGACTTTTTAATCACAATATAGCTTATGAAATAAGACTTTATGATGCTTTGAGAGAAAATCTTCTGTGTCCATTTCATTATTTTGGAATCTCAGATATAACTGTAAATGGTGAATGTATTGATGGAAAAACTTCTATAAAAAATCTTACTTTAGATCAAAGGATAGATCATATAATTGAAAAGAGCAGATATTATGGATATAGTGGAGAAAAACTCCATGGGCTGATGTTTGTATCAAGAGTGGAAGAGGCAAATATATTAGCTGAAAAGCTTAATGAAAAAGGAATAAAATCTATAGCACTTACAGGAGACCATGGGGATAATGCAAGAGAAAATGCTATTGAAAAGCTAGAGAAAGGTGAAGTAGAATATCTGATAACTGTTGATATATTTAATGAAGGAGTTGATATACCATGTGTAAATCAAGTTATTCTTCTAAGACCAACAGAATCTTCTATTGTATATATTCAGCAACTTGGAAGAGGGTTGAGAAAAAATGAGAATAAGGAGTTTGTTGTAGTTTTAGACTTTATAGGAAACTATGAAAAGAACTTCTTAATTCCAACTGCTATTTCCCAAAATAATAGCTTTGACAAAGATTTTATGAAGAGATTTATTTTAAATGGAACAAATATGATTCCAGGAGAAAGCTCAATATCTTTTGAAGAAATAGTAAAAGAGAGAATATTTGAAAATATAAACAAGACAAATTTTTCAACTAAGAAAAATATAGAGCATGATTTTGAACTTCTGGAAAAACAATTAGGAAGGATCCCATTGTTAAATGATTTCTTTGTAAGAAATATGATAGATCCAAGTGTAATATTAAAGTTTAAAAAAGATTATGACAGTGTTTTGAAAGCTTTGAGACCTGATACAGAATTTGGTATTTTATCAGAGATGGAAAAGAATTTTTTGACTTTCCTGTCAAGTTTCTTTACTCCTGCTAAAAGAGTTCATGAAATGGTAATATTGCTGGAAGGTATTAAGGAGTCAAAAATTTCAATAGAAAAGATAGAAGAGATTTTAGAGAAAGAATATAAGCTAAAAGATCAAAAAGAAAATATTGAAAATGGAATAAAACATCTTTCTAAAGAAATATTTACTAGCCTTTCTACTATGAAGGGATTTGAACCTATTTTAGAAAAAGCTGGCGGAGAATATCAAATAGATAAAAATTTTAAAAATGGATATAAAAATAATAAATATTTTAGAGATTTAATTGATGACTTGATTAAATATAATCTTGCTTATGTAGAGAAAAACTATAAACAATATGGAAAAGATTCTATTCAAAAATATAAACAATACACAAAACTGGAAGGATTCTGGCAGCTGAATCTGGACTTTAATAATGGATATCAGGTGAGTGGTTATATGGTATTTGAAGAAGCTAAAAAAGTTGTAATGTTTGTGACAATGGAAGACTCAAGTATTTTTGATAATAAGTTTTTAGATCAGCAAAGATTTCCATGGTTTTCTAAAAATAACAGATGCCTGAGCAGAAATAATAAGTTGACAGCTGAGGGAAAAATAGCAAAAAATTATTATATATTGGAAATATTTGTTAAGAAAAGTTCAGGAGAAAGTTTTTACTATTTAGGTCAAGCTGAAAAGGTTTTAAAAGCAAAGGAATGCTTTACTGAAAAGGGAGTTCCTCGTGTGGAGTATGAACTGAAATTAAAGAATGAAGTGCCAAAGGATCTTTTTGATTATTTAATGGTATAGTTAAAAAGAGAAGGAAATGCAGAGATGCTTTCAAAATATATAATAAAATTTGTACAGAAAAATAGAAATTAAGAAGTTTAAAACAAATATATATTTCATATAAAAATTGAATTGATTAAATGAATACAAAAATTATCTGTCTAAGAAAAAATATTTTTAAAATTATTATTATTGAAATATATTTTCAGAATATATTTAAAGTATATATAAAATACAAAGGGAAGCAACATAAAAAAGAACAAAGAGAAAATATAAATCATAGATTCACCAAGATATAATATTTATATTCTATAAATTGTATTAATATTGAAAATTCATTGACAAAATGTTACACTAAGTTTATATTATAAATGGATGTTTTTTATTTTTTATAAAATTAAAAAACCTTTATGATATCAGGAGGAACTCATGAAAGATTTATTAGATAAGTTAGTAAAGAAAAATATAGCAGAAACAAAATTAGGGACAGTTGCAAGCTATATTCCAGAACTTGATAAGGCTAAAAAAGATGCATTGGGATTATACATAATTGATGTAAATGGAAATGAATATTGTTCTGGAGATTGGGATACAAAATTTACAATTCAGAGCATATCTAAAATAGTAACTTTGATGTTGGCAATATTAGATAATGGAGAGGAATATGTTTTTTCTAAAGTGGGAATGGAGCCAACAGGAGATCCATTCAATTCTATTAAAAAGCTTGAAACTTCAAGCAGAAGAAAACCTTACAATCCTCTTATAAATGCAGGAGCTATAGCAATAGCTTCAATGATAAAAGGAAAAGATGTAAGAGATAAATTTCAGAGACTTTTAGATTTTCTTAGAAAAATATCTGAAGATGAAACTTTAGATGTAAATTATAAGATTTATTGTGGAGAATCTGAAACAGGAAATAGAAACAGAGCGATGGGATATTTCCTTAAAGGAGAAGGAATAATAGAGGGAGATGTTGAAGACGCATTGGATATATATTTTAAACAATGTTCAATAGAAGTAACAGCAAAAACACTTGCAAAGATAGCATTATTTTTAGCAAATAATGGTAAACTAAGCAGTGGAGAAATTGTAATTACTCCTAGAATAGCTACTATTGTAAAAACTTTAATGGTAACTTGTGGAATGTATGATAGCTCTGGAGAATTTGCTGTAAGAGCAGGAATTCCATCTAAAAGTGGTGTAGGAGGAGGAATTCTTTCTGTAGTACCAGGAAAAATGGGAATAGGAGTGTACGGACCATCTCTTGATAAAAAAGGAAATTCAATTGCAGGGGTACTTTTGCTGGAAGATTTATCCAGTGAGTTAAATCTGACAATATTTTAACCAGAAAAAATTTTGTTCAAGTAAATAAAATATGGTAAAATAAACAGAACTATATAATAAAATACTAGCATAGGAGGAAAGAATGGTTTTTTTGTATGATGCATTTAACTGGCTGAACAATTTTATCTGGTCGTATATATTGATTATACTTCTTGTAGGATTAGGTGTATATTTTAGTTTTAAAACAGGGTTTGTTCAATTTAGAATGTTAGGGGAAATGTTTAGACTTCTTGGTGAAGGAGCTATGAAGAATGAAAGCTCTAATGAAAAACATGGGTCAAGTGGAATTTCTTCATTTCAGGCATTTTGTATTTCAACAGCTTCGAGAGTTGGGACAGGAAATATGGCAGGAGTTGCTATAGCTATTGTTATAGGAGGTCCAGGAGCTGTATTCTGGATGTGGGTAATGGCTCTTATAGGTTCAAGTTCAAGCTTTGTAGAAAGTACACTTGCACAAATATATAAAGTAAAAGAGGGAGATCACTTTAGAGGTGGACCAGCTTACTATATGGAAAAAGCTTTAGGAAAAAGATGGATGGGAGTTGTATTTTCAATTCTTATTTCTATAACTTTTGGACTTATATTTAATTCAGTACAGGCTAATACAGTATCATTTGCATTTGAAAAAGCTTTTAACGTTAATAGAATGTATTTAGGAATAGCAATATCTATTGCTACTGCTATTATCATTTTTGGTGGAGTAAAAAGAATAGCTCGTGCAGTGGAATATATAGTTCCTGTAATGGCTGTAGCATATGTTGCTGTAGCGTTGTTCGTTCTAGTAAAAAATTTTACAATGATACCATCTGTTATTGAATCTATAGTTTCTAATGCTCTTGGATTTAAACAAGCAGTAGGTGGAGGACTTGGAGTAGTAATAATGCAGGGGGTAAAAAGAGGATTATTCTCAAATGAGGCTGGAATGGGAAGTGCTCCCAATGCAGCAGCAACTGCAAATGTTACACATCCAGTAAAGCAAGGACTTATTCAAACTTTGGGAGTATTTACAGATACTATATTAATATGTTCTGCAACTGCTTTCATTATATTGATGTCTGGAGTAGATTTACAGGGAGAATCTAATGGAATACAGCTGACTCAGGAAGCTCTTGTTTCACAGGTTGGACCTTGGGGAAGTATATTCATTGCTATATGTATATTTTTATTTGCCTTCTCGTCTATCATAGGAAATTATTACTATGGAGAAACAAATATAGAATTCTTAAATGGAAATAAAATATGGTTAAATATTTACAGATGCTTTGTTGTATTTATGGTAATGTATGGATGTCTTGCTAAAGTTCAGATAGTTTGGGATATGGCAGACTTATTTATGGGATTCATGGCGATAATGAATCTAGTGGTAATAGCAATACTTTATAAAGTGGCAATTGCAGCTCTTCGCGATTATATAACTCAGAAGAAAAAAGGTTTAAATCCTCAATTTAAAACTTCAGCTGTTCCAGGATTAAAAAATGCTGAATGTTGGGATGAATAAAAATAACTAGATAATAATTAATAAAAAGATGATCAAGAGTTTGATGATATTTCAACTTTTAGTCATCTTTTTTTATTGCTTAATTTTTTTTTGAAAAATTAATTCTTTTTATGATGTGTGATATTGAAAAATGATTCAGTATAAGAAAAAAACGTTTTAAAATAAGTCACAAAAAAGTTGACAACAAAAAAATGATAGAGTATACTAATATTAATTAATAAAGTTTCTTTATTAGAAAAGAGAGGGGAATATTATGACAACAATTAATGGAAAACCTAAAATAATAAAAGAAATAAACATGGCTTTAGTTAGAAAAAATATCATAAGAAATTCACCTATAACAAAGCCAGAGTTGTCAAAATTATTAGGGCTCAGCCTTCCTACTATAAATAAATGTGTAGATGAACTTCTTGAAAAAGAAATTGTAAAAGTATTTGAAGGAGAAGTAGAAGTAAAGGGGAGTGGAAAGAAACCTATATTCTATGAGATAAACAGCGATCATGTATCATATATAGCTGCGTACTTTAAAGGAACTGTCCTTACAGTGAGAGAATACAATCTTCTTGGTAAAGTGAAAAATGAAAAAGTAAAAAAATTAAAAGAAGACAGTGATGAAAAAATATTGATTTCTGTTTTAGATAAAATGATAAAAGAATCTAAAAATAAAGAGAATATAGAGGCTATTTCCATTGGAATAGCAGGAATAATGGAAGAAAATGGAAGTATAAACAATGTCTATACTCTGAAAAATTTTAATGGAATATTTTTGAAAGAGGTATTGGAAGAAAGATATGATATTCCAATAATAATAGAAAATGATGCAAATCTAGTAACTTTTGGACTTGTGGATAAGATAGAATTTAATACAAGAGATCTTGTATATATTTATTTAGGAACTGGAATAGGAACTGGAACTGTAATAAATGGAAAACTTCACAAAGGAAAATCTAATTTTTCAGGAGAGATAGGGGAGCTTCCAGTATCAACAGATAAGACTTTGGAAGATGACTATAAGGAAATAATAAAAAGAAAAGATATGGAAAAATTTGAGAAACTGATAATCTTTATACTTATGATAAATATTTCTATATTAAATCCTGAAATAATAGTATTGAGCAGTGATATATTAAAAATAGAAAAAAGTCTGTTAAAACGTATAATCAAGAAAATATCTGAAAGATTTGGAGAAGAAAATATGCCAGAGATAATTCTTGACAGCAATGATATTGAAAATGGAATGAAGGGAGCTTTAAAACTAGCTCTTCAAGAAAGTGACAAGGACTTGAAAATAATAGGGAAATAGAGGTAGAAAATGGGATATATATTATCAGTAGATGGTGGGGGAAGTAAAACTTCATATTGCCTTTATGAGATAGAAAGTAGTCATAAAGAATATATTAAAGGAGAAAGTACCAACTATAAAAATATAGGGATAGAAACAGTAAAAAAAAATCTGGAAGAAAATATAAATAAAATAATGGAAAGTAGGAATATTACTTTTCAAGATATAAAATATTTTGTATTTGGTCTTTCTAGTTGTGATACAGCTGAAGATTACAAGCTTTTCAAAGAATTACTTAATAGTATTGGGATAAAAGAAAATCTTGTGATAATGAATGATGCAGAACTGGCATTCAGAGCTATATGTCCATTTGAAGATGGAGGAGTTATTGTATCAGGAACAGGGTCTATAGGTTTTGCTTTTGACAAAGACAAAGTCATAAGAGTTGGAGGCTGGGGAAAGGACCTCAGTGATCTTGGTTCAGGATACTGGATTGGAAGAAAATTTCTTGAGAAATATATTCTTTATTTAGAAGATATGGAAGAGAAAGATGATTCTTTTGACAGAATGGAAATTTTGGGAAATGACAGAAAAAAACAACTGGAAAAAATAGTTGAAAAATATGACACAGCAGAAAAAATAGCAAGTATAGCAAGATTTGTTATAGAGGAAAAAGATACTTCTCTATGCAGTAAAATATTGGATAAAGCAGTGGAAAAACTTATGATGATGATAAAAGAAATATCTAAGAGCATAGAAAAAGACAGCTACATATTGGTATTATCTGGAGGAGTAGCTATAAGTGATGCAGTTACAGATAAGATACAGAAAAAAATAGTAGAAAATGCTTTAGGAAACAGAATAAAGCTGATACCTAATAGATATGAACCAGTAGATGGAGGAATAAATATAGGACTTAACTATCTTCAAAAGAATAAATAAATGGTGGTGGAAATGAAAAAGTATTTACAGGTATTTTCTGGAGGATTCTCAAATTTAGAAGTAGATATAGACAAACTAAAAGAAAAACTTTTAAAGATAATGGCTATAAAGAAAATAGATGGAATTATTATTGGATGGAATGAAAATAGGGAACTGTATAGAGAATTGAAAGATTTTCTAAAATCTTATGGAACAAAACTATATTTCTGGCTTCCTGTATTTTCTGAACTGTCACATTACAAAGAATTTAATAAAGTTTTAGATTATACTGGAAAAGAAATAGAAAATTTCTCATTTCAAGAGGGAGAAAATTTTGAATTTTACTGTCCTAATACCATTAAAAATATAGAAAATGTAAAAAGTATATTTGATGAAAAGTTTTCAGATTATGAGATAGATGGAGTATTTCTGGATAAAATAAGATACCCAGCATTTTCAAATGGAGGAAAAGCTGTATTCAGCTGTTTCTGTCCTGTATGCGTGGAAAAAATGAAAAAAAGAGGGATAGATGTAGAAAAATTAAAAGAATACATTGATAAAACTTTTGAAAATCAAGGAAATAATCCACTTGAAATACAAAGTTATAAAGATTTTAGGTATGAATTTCAAGATAAAGAAATGAATCAATATTTTCAATTTAAAAATGATTCAATAACTGAAAAAATAAATGAACTGATAAATTTCTTTAAAAATAAGGGATTGGAAGTGGGGCTGGATACATATGCCTCTGATATTTCTTATCTCTTTGGGCAGGATATAATCAGGCTCAGTGAGAAAGCGGATTTTATAAAACCTATGTATTATAGAAAAACTTATGCTCCAGCAGGAATTCCTTTTGAAATACAGACTTATGGAGAACTATATAATAAAAAAGCTGGAGAGTTTCTTTTGAATATCATAGGAGAAAAGGATTTAAAAGATAATATAGGAAAAGAACAGATGATAAAAGAGATAAAATATCTGACTGAAAATTTAAAAAATATATGTGTAGGAATAGATTTCAATAAGAAGGAAAATATAGCATTAAGTGATGCAGAATATATAAAAGAGGTATTTGATATTTTAGAAGAGGGAAATTCAGAAGGGATAGTTC
The DNA here is from genome assembly GCF_003019675.1 of Fusobacterium ulcerans. Classification (NCBI taxonomy): domain Bacteria; kingdom Fusobacteriati; phylum Fusobacteriota; class Fusobacteriia; order Fusobacteriales; family Fusobacteriaceae; genus Fusobacterium; species Fusobacterium ulcerans. Next base: position 1,830,134 of record NZ_CP028105.1, read on the forward strand.
TTTCATGGGATTTAATGAGCATACCAGAGGAACATCTGGATATATTTTTGAAAAGGGAGGAGAAATGCTAGTAGGAGATGTAATTCTAAATTGTAAAAACATAAGCAAATCTTTTTCTAAAGTAGAAGTTTTAAAAAATATAAACATTGAAATAAAAAAGGGAGAAGTTCATGCCATAATAGGTGCAAATGGGGCTGGGAAATCTACTTTGATGAAAATAATCTGCGGAGTGCATGAAGCTAACGGTGGAGAGCTGATTTATAAAGGGAAGGCAGAGAAATTTAAAACGCCTCTTGAAGCACAGGAAAAAGGAATTAGTATAATATATCAAGAGCTGAGTCTTGTATCTACACTTAAAAACTATGAAAATCTTTTTGTAGGAAATGAAATAAAAAAATATGGAATATTTACTGATGACACAGCAATGATAAAAAGATTTAAGGAACTGTGTGAGAGACTGAATTTTGATATAGATCCTATGGAAATAACAAGAAATATGAGTATATCAAAACAGCAGATGATAGAGATACTTAAAGTAGTGGCAAATGATTCTGACATTATAATAATGGATGAACCAACAACTTCACTATCAGAAAAAGAAAAAAAATCTTTGTTTGATGTAATAAGAAAATTGAAAGAAGCAGGAAAAACAGTTATATATATTTCCCATATGCTGGAAGAAGTATTTTCAGTATGTGACAGGATAAGTGTATTGAGAGATGGAGAATTTATAGCTACTAAAAAAGTTTCAGAGCTTACAAAGGATAAAGTAGTGGAACTGATGACAGGAAAAGTAGTTAAAAGAGGAAGCATAAGAGAGAAAAAAGATAATAGAAATGAAACAGTCCTTGAGGTAAAGGGTCTGGAATATAAGAATATATTAAAAGATCTATCTTTTCAGGTAAAAAGAGGGGAAGTAGTAGGGATAGCAGGGCTGGTTGGCTCTGGAAGAAGTGAACTGGCAGAATGTATATTTGGAGCAAGGGAGATAAATAAAGGAGATATTTATTTAGAAGGAGAAAAGCAGAACTTCTCGCATCCTAAAGATGCTATAAAAAATGGAATAGGGCTGATACCTGAAGACAGAAAGAATTTTGGGCTTATAATGAAACATACAATTAAAGATAACTCCACATTGATACAGATAAAGAAAATGTTAGCAGGACCTCTTTTGAGTAATAAAAAAGAGAATGAACATATTGAGGAAGCTATAAAAGATCTTTCAATAAAAGTTTCAGATTATAATTTAAAAGTATCAAGTCTCAGTGGTGGAAATCAGCAGAAAATAGTTATATCAAAGTGGAAAGATATGGACTTAAAAATATTAATATTTGATGAGCCTACAAAAGGAATAGATGTAAATGCCAAAGAAGATATTTTTAAAGTAATAGAGGATTATGCAGCTAAAGGAGTGGGAATAATCTTTATATCCTCTGATCTTGAAGAGGTAGAAAGAGTAGCTGACAGAGTTCTTGTTTTGAAAAGAGGAAATTTTATCAGTGAACTTAGGGGAAATGATATAAATATAGAAAAAATAAACTATTTGGCGTTGAATGGTTAGAATGGAGGATATATGTTAGAACAGGTAAAAAATTCTTTTAGAAGAGAGAATCTTTTGAAAAATTATGGAATAATAATAGGGTTTTTAGTACTATGTACAATAATAAGTTTTGCAACACCTAATTTTCTTACTAGAAACAATATACTTAATTTATTGAGACAATCATCTATAATCGGAGTTATTGCAACAGGAATGACTTTTGTAATAATATCTGGAAATTTTGACATATCAGTAGGAAAAATAGCTGCCTTAGGAGGAACTATAATAATGAGTATGATTTCAAATGGTCATAGCTTTATTGTTGCTCTTCTAGCTGCACTTTTAGCAGGAGCAGTTATTGGATTAATTAACGGATTTGCAGTTGCAGTCATTAAAATACCATCTCTTATAGCAACTATGGGAATGGTCGTAATTTTACAGGGGCTCATTTTTATATATACAGGGGGATATCCAATTTCAGGAACTAATCCAGTTCTTTCTCTTATTGGAAGAGGCTATATCTTAGGAATACCTGTACCTGTTATAATTTTCTTCCTTGGGGTAATACTGGCTAATGTAGTTTTAAGAAAAACAGTAATGGGAAGAAGAATATATGCAGTAGGAGGGAATGAAGATTCCAGCAGACTGTCAGGTATAGATACTATAAAGTATAAAATAATGGTATTCATGATAAATGGTATGGCCTCAATAATAGGGGGACTTATTCTTGTATCAAGATTGAGCACAGCTACTCCTACAGCAGGAGAGGGATACGATATGGATGCAATAGCTTCAGTAGTTATCGGGGGAACAAGTGTAAATGGTGGAGAAGGAAACGTTATGAGAACAATAATCGGAGTTCTTCTCATGAGTGTTATAAGCAATAGTTTCAATCTTATAGGTGTGAGTATATATTTCCAATATGTATTTAAAGGAATAATAATACTGGCAGCAGTAGGATTTGGAAGTTTTAAGAAAAAATAGATTTCAATATAATAAAAAGGAGGAAGAAGATGAAAAAATTATTATTAGGTGCTTTATGTTTAGTAGTTGGTGCAACTGCTTTTGCAGCAGAAAAAGTTATTGGAGTGTCTTTACCTGGACCAGTAGGATATTTTATAGCAGTAAGAGATGGAATGGATACACAGGCTAAAAAAGAGGGATTAAAGTTGGAATATACTGATGCTAACTGGGATCCAATCAAACAGTTATCACAAATAGAAGATCTAGTAGCTAAAAAAGTAGATGTAATAGCAGTAGCAGCAGCAGATTCAGAAGCTATCAAAGGAGCAATTGCAATAGCTAATGAAGCAAAAATACCAGTTATAGCTTTTACAAATGCAATTGGAAGTGACGAAGATGGTAAGTATGATGGTGTAGTTACTTATGTTGGACAAAACGAAGTAAAAACAGGAGCTTTAACAGGGAAAATAGCTAAAAATTTATTAAAAAAAGATGACGCTAAAATAGTTCTTATAGAAGGAGTTCCAGGAACACCTCCTCAAAGAAACAGAAAAAAAGGACTTACTGAAGAAATAGCTGGAACAAAAATGGAAATTGTATATAATCAAACAAGCAGATGGGAAAAAGAAAGAGCTATGAAAATAGTTGAAGACCTTATCCAAAAAAATCAAAAGATGGATATAATAATAACTCAAGATGATAACTCAGCTATGGGTGCTGGAATGGCTTTACAAGAAGCTGGATTAAAAGATAAAATATATGTAATAGGACTTGGAGGAAGCAAGGAAGGGCTTGCAGCAATAAAAGATGGTCTTATTGATGGAACTACATATATGTCAGCAGTAGAAGAGGGAGCAAAAACTATAGAAGCAGCAGGAAAATTATTAAAAGGTGAAAAACTTGATCCTGTGACTCCTATGATTCAAGTGGAAGTAAATAAAGAAAATGTAAATAACTTTAAAGGTGAATGGTAAAATAATTTAGAAGGAAGTGCAAAATACTTTGTACTTCCTTCTTTTTTTGTGGTATGCTATATTTGTATATATGAAAATTGAGAGGTGTAAAAATGCAGTATAAAAGTAAAGATATAGCAAAAGCTTCAGTTATAATGGCTATGAGTTCAAGAGAGGAAGAAGCAGAACTTAAAATAAAATATTTAGATTCAGGAATAAAAACAGCTGCTGTAGATATAGGAGGAAATGTTGTAGATTCTATCTCTAAAATATTGGAGAGAGCTCTGGTAGCATCTAAAAGAAATGGAATAATATCAGAATCACATATATATGAAGGAGCTTTGACAGGAGCAACTAGAGAAGCTATAGCACAGATAATGGATAAAGCAGTTGGATTTAATGTAGGAGGAAAAATAGGAATTGCAAGATGTCAGGAACATCTTTCAGTATGTATTTTTCTTACAATAGGTATGTTCAGACTAGATGAAGTAGTAATAGGGCTTGGTCACAGAGCAGTACCAATAGATCACGAATAAAATAACGGTTGACAAAAGTGAGGATTTTTTATATAATCATCATTAATAAAATATGTAGAATTGTAGAATAGTAGAAATTGAAGAAGAAATGAAAAACAGTAGAGTAGAATTGTAGGATAGTAGGAAAATTTAATACTTTGTAGCAGAGTCACCTTATTTTTAAGGGGGATTTGTTGTATTATGTTTATTTTACCTTTTTACAATTTTATGTAAAAAGGTTTTTTTAATTTCCTCATCAATAATAATCAGGAGGAGAGAATGAAGATGAGAGTAGGACAGAGATTAATAATGATGGTGATAATGTTTTTAGTTATAGCAGGAGTAAAGAGTAATGCACAGGAAGGAAAAAAATTTAAAATAGGTATTTCACAATTTGCAGAACACCCAGCATTAGATGATGTTAGAAGAGGTTTTGAAGATGAATTAAAATCTTTAGGGGTAGAGGCAGATATAACATATAAAAACTCACAGGGAGATACTGGTGTAGCTGGAGTAATAGCACAGAAATTTGTATCAGATAAATCAGATCTTATTTTTGGAATAGCAACTGTATCAGCTCAGGCTGCTAAACAGTCAACTGATAAGATCCCAGTTCTTTTCAGTGCAGTAACAGATCCAGTAAATTCTCAACTAGTAAAAACAATGGATAAGGTAGGAGGAAATGTAACAGGAACTACTGATGCAACTCCTATGGAAAAACAGTTGGAACTGTTTAAGAAAATTAATCCTGAAATTAAAAGGATAGGAATAATATATAATACAAGTGAATCAAACTCAGAAATCCAAGTAGCAAATGCAAAAGAAATAGGAGCAAAATTGGGACTTGAAATAAGAGCTGTTGGTGTAAATAATATAAATGATATACCTCAGGCTGTAAATTCTCTAGTATCTAAAGTAGATGGATTTTACACTATCACAGATAATATAGTTGCTTCTGCTATAAATCTTATCTCTATGGCAGCTAATGAAAGAGGATTGGTAACAGTGGGAGCAGAGGAAGCTCATGTAAAAGGAGGAATACTTTTAACAGATGGGCTTAGCTACTATGAATTGGGAAGACAAACTGGCCGTATGGCTAAAGAAATACTTGTAGATGGAAAGAAACCAGAAGATATGCCAGTGGAAACATTGGCTAACACTACTAAAGTAGTAAATGAAAAAACAATGAAAAAACTTAAATTAAATAAAGAGCTTCCAGTTTTTGAAGGAGCAGAGTTTATAGAACAATAGGAAAAGAAAAAGGGGTAAAAAATGAATTCATTAATGACTATATCAATAGAACAGGGACTCATATTTGCAGTATTGGCAATGGGAGTATTTATAACATATAAAATATTGGATTTTCCTGACTTATCAGTTGAAGGAACATTTCCATTTGGAGCATTTATCTTTGCAAGATTTGCAACTTTAGGTCTTGATCCAGTGACAAGCACAATATTAGCATTTGCCTTTGGCACATTAGCTGGAGTGATAACATATTTTCTTCATATAAAAATGAAAATAGCTCCGATATTAGCTGGAATCCTTACAATGACTATACTTTATTCTGTAAATTTAAGAATAAATGGAAAAGCTAATATTCCTCTATATAATAGCCCATCTGTTTTCTCATTTGGAAATAAGATAGTAGTTCTTGTGATAATAGTCGTAATTATAAAAGTATTGATGGATATGTTTCTTAAAACAGAGATAGGATATCTTCTCATAGCAACTGGAGATAATGAAACACTTGTAAAATCTCTAGGTGTAAGCTGTGATAAATTTAAACTTTTAGGACTTATGCTTTCAAATGGACTTGTAGCTGTAAGTGGAGCTCTTATGGGACAGATACAGGGATTTGCAGATATAAATATGGGGACATCTATAATAGTTTCTGCACTTGCTTCTATAATAATAGGAGATACAATCCTTAAAAAATCTACAAAACTAAGAGGGACAACAAGGGCTATAATGGGAGCCATAAGTTATAAGATAATAGGTGGAGCAGCAATAGATTTAGGACTTGCTCCAACAGATTTGAAGGCTATCAGTGCAATAATAGTGATAATATTTATAGGATATAACAATGCATCATTCTTTAGTTTGAAAAAGAAGGGAGGAGAAGAGAATGCTGGAAATAAAAAACTTGTCAAAGAGCTTTAATAGTGGAACTGAAAATGAATTAAATATATTTGAAAATTTTAATCTTAATATAGAGGAAAGTGAATTTGTAGCAATACTGGGATCAAATGGGTGTGGAAAAAGTACTCTTTTTAATCTTATCAGTGGTTCATTAAAAGAGGATGCTGGAAGTATCTCTCTTGATGAAACATCAATAAATAATTTAAAAGAGGAAGATAGAGCATGGGGAATAGGAAAAGTTCACCAAGATCCATCAAAAGGAGTATCTCCTTCTCTTACTATATTGGAAAATCTTTCTTTGGCAGATAAAAAATGTGAAAAATTTTCTTTGAGAAATCTTATAAAAAAAGATAAAATAAAAAGATTTGTAGAGATTTTAAAAGAAGTGGATTTAGGACTTGAAAATAAACTGGATACTCAGGTAAAATTTCTTTCAGGAGGACAAAGACAGGCTCTTTCTCTTATTATGGCAACTCTTAAAAAGCCAAAACTTCTCCTTTTAGATGAACATACAGCAGCTCTTGATCCTAAGACATCAAAGGTAATAATGGAAAAAACAAAGCAGCTTATTGATAAGCAGCATATTACAGCTATGATGATATCTCATAATTTAAGAGATGCAGTGCAGTATGCTGACAGGATAATTATGTTGGATAAAGGAAGAGTTATCCTTGATGTAGAAAGTAAAAAAATAACTGAATCAGAACTTGCTAAAATCTATAATTCCAAGATAGAAAAGGAACAGATGAGAGCAGCAGGATAAAATAAAATCAAGTTTTAGAGTTTTTAAGTTAGAAATATTCTAGTGAAAAAGTTCTAAGACTTTTTTATTTGAAAAAATATTTTTATATCTTGACAAGTGTTTGATACTAATTGACAAAAAAGGATGTAAGTAGTATTATAATAGATAGTTTGGTAGAAAAATTTAGGGAGGGAATCAAATGTCAGATTGTAATACTTGTCCATCAGGAAGCAGTTGTACAAAAGATAAAGAGAGCTGTGGAATAGTAAATAATCCACACAATAACATAAAAAAAGTAATCGGAGTAATGAGTGGAAAAGGTGGAGTTGGAAAATCTACAGTAACAACTTTATTTGCAAAAGAACTTAGTAAATTGGGATACAAAGTTGGAATAATGGATGCAGATATAACTGGACCAAGCATTCCTAGATTAATGGGAATGAAAGATGAAAAGGCTATGGGAGATGGAGAAAGCATATATCCTGTAATGTCTAAAGAGGGAATAAAAGTTATTTCTCTTAACCTGTTAATAGATGATGAAAACGAGCCAGTAATCTGGAGAGGACCAGTAGTAGGGGGAGCTGTAAAACAGTTCTGGGAAGATGTAATATGGGGAGACCTTGACTTCCTGCTAATAGATATGCCGCCAGGAACAGGAGACGTAGCTTTGACAGTTATGCAGTCTACACCAGTTAATGGAGTAGTAATGGTATCTGTTCCTCAGGATATGGTATCTATGATAGTTGCAAAAGCTGTAAATATGACTAAGAAAATGAATATACCTGTACTAGGTGTAGTAGAAAATATGAGCTATATAGTTTGCCCAGGATGTGAAACTAAAATAAGCTTCAACGAAGAAAATGGAACTAACGATTTCTTAAATGAAATGGGACTTACTCTATTGGGAGAACTTCCTATGACTAGAGGAATAGCAGGGCTTACAAAAGGTAAAGAAGATGGAATAGGAGAATTATTCACACCTATTGCTATAAATATTATTAAAGAAATTGAAAAATTATAATAAATAATTATTTGGAAAAATGTGGATGGTTAATCAATGAGCTATTCACATTTTTTTATTGCTTTACACATTGAAATAGAACGAAACATATTAAAATAAAATAATAATTTCCGATTTTTTAATAATAAAAATAAAAAAACAGTTGAAATTTTAATTCATAAGTGTTACTATGAAGTTGGATATTGAATACAAAATATCCTGTTAAAAATTAAAAAAATAGGGGGATTAATATGAAAAAAGCATTAGCATTATTATTTGTAATTCTTTCTGTTGTATCTTTTGCAGAAACAAAAGTTTTATACAATAAGAAGATAACAAAAAATAATCCAAAGATGAAAATCATGACTTACAACATTGCAGCAGGGGCGAATAATTTCAAAGTAGATTTAAAGGTAACAGCAGAAACAATTAAAAAGGTAAATCCAGACATTGTTGCAATACAGGAAGTAGATAGAAATACTAATCGTAGTGGTAAAATAGATCAAGCTCAAATTCTAGCAGATCTTACTGGATATAATATGGTATTTGGAAAGACTATAGACCATGATGGTGGGGACTATGGAATAGCAATTTTATCTAAACATCCTATTTTGAGTCAGCAAAGTCTTATTTTACCTTCTTTCCCTAATGGAGATACAACAAGTCCTGGCTATGAACAAAGAATAGCTTTAATTACTCAAATAGAGGTTCCAGGATTTGAAGTGCCAATTACATTTATTAATACTCATTTAGACTGGCATGAAGATCCAGCAGTTCGTTTACAGCAAATAAGAACTATAAATGAAATAACTCTTGATATGAGAGGAATAAAAATATTAGCAGGAGATTTCAACGATACTGTTAATTCTGTAATAGGAAAAGAAATGGAAAGATATTGGGTGTCAGTTTTTGATGATAAGATAGATCACAGAACATGGCCAGCAGTAAATCCAGAAGTTGCAATTGATCAGATATATTTAAATAAAGCACAAGTGTGGGAAGCAAAAACATATGTGCCTAACAAAGAAAATGAAAAAGATGGAATTCAATGGAATAAAGTAAGTGATCATATTCCTGTAATTGTAGATTTAAAATTATTAGAACAATAATTAGTTGTAATAAAAGAAAAAGAGGGTGAAAATTATTTCACCCTCTTTTTGTATAATAATATTTAATTTGCTTTTACTTTATTTTTGTCTAATTTAGCAATGATTTTTTCATTGATAGAGAAGAATATGAATACTACTGTGAAGATGAACAATAATAATTGATACCATAATAGAGGTATGATGTCTAATGGAGAAACTTTTCCAGCTGTAAATCCTAAGAGGATAAGCATTTGAGCTCCATAAGGGATAAGTCCTTGGAATATACAAGAGAATATATCCAATATAGCAGCACTTTCTCTGAGATCAACATTATATTTTTGGCATATTTTTTTGGCAATAGAACCATTTATAATGATAGCAACAGTATTATTAGCAACTGCCATATCTGTTACTGCAACCAGAAGTCCAACACCAATTTTAGCACTTTTCTTACCAACTATTATTTTTTGTATCTGTTCAATCAACCATTGTATACCACCAGCTTTTGTAGACATAGTAGCCAGCCCTCCTGTCAATAATGAAAGAAGGAATATTTCATTCATACCTAGGAAACCATTGTATATTTCATTTGTTAAAGAAAGTAAAGTAAAGTCTCCATGAGCTAATCCAATTATTCCTGAAAGGAATATACCACTAGTAAGTACAACGAAAACGTTTATACCTGTGATAGCTAAGATTAGAACTACAAGATATGGTAATACTTTCAAGAAATTATATGCAAGAACTTCTATGTGAGGAACATGGTCAGGTTTTCCAAATACTAAGAGAAGAATAATTGTAATAATAGCAGCTGGAGCAGCTATGTACAAGTTTACTCTAAATTTATCTCTCATTTCTACACCTTGTGTTTTTGTTGCTGCAATAGTAGTATCAGATATAACAGAAAGGTTGTCCCCAAACATTGCTCCACCCATAACAGCAGCTAAGATAAGAGGAAGAGGAACTCCACTCTTTTCAGCCAGACCTACTGCAATTGGAGTAATAGAAACTATCGCTCCTACAGAAGTACCTGTAGCTGTAGATATAAAAGAAGCTATTATAAATAATCCTGCTGCTATATAGTGAGCTGGGATATAAGTAAGTCCCATATTAACAGTAGCATCTACTCCACCCATGGCTTTAGATACACCTGCAAAAGCTCCTGCAAGCAGATAAATTATACACATTGTAATTATATCCTGATGCCCACAACCTTCAAGGAAAGTATCGAATTTTTCTATGATACTTCCTTTGAATAATATGAAAGCAGCAATTATACCAACAAAAACAGCTACTGGTGCTGGCAATTGATAGAATGCCATTCCAACACCTTTCATTTGAAGCACTACTCCTGTTCCGAGGTAGATAGCAACAAATATTAGAAAGGGAATTAACCCTACAAAACTTGGTTTAGCTTTGTTCTCCATATAGACCTCCTATTGTATTTCTATATTTTGCTGAGACCGTATTCTAAATCTGCAATAATATCTTCGATATTTTCAAGACCAACTGATAATCTTACTAATCCATCAGTTATTCCAGCTTCCATTCTTTCCTCTTTAGTGTAAGGAGAGTGAGTCATAGAAGCAGGGTGTTGAATTAAAGTTTCAGTGTCTCCAAGAGATACAGCCAAAGAACATAGTTTTAAATTATTTAGAAGAATCTTTCCAGCTTCAAATCCACCTTTTAATTCAAAAGACATGATTCCGCCAAAAGCATCCATTTGTTTTGCTGCAATTTCGTGACCTGGGTGAGATTTAAGTCCAGGGAAATAAACTTCAGCAACTTTATCGTGAGCTTCTAAGAATTCAGCAACTTTTAGAGCATTTTCACAATGTTTTCTCATTCTTACTTCTAGAGTTTTCATTCCTCTGATTATCAAGTAAGCTTCCATAGGTCCTAAAACTGATCCTGTCATATCTTTTATTCCAACTAATCTTATTTGATCAACTAAATCTTTTCTAGAAATAACCATACCTGCAATAACGTCTCCATGTCCGTTTAGGTATTTTGTAGCTGAGTGAACAACTATATCTGCTCCCAATTCAAGAGGTCTTTGACAATAAGGAGTAGAGAATGTATTGTCAACAACAACTAAAGTATTTGGGTTAGTATGAGCTATCTCAGCTATTGCTTTAATATCAACTATTTTTAAGTTAGGGTTAGCTGGAGTTTCAAGATATACAGCTCTAGTATTAGGCTTCATAGCTTTTTTAACAGCTTCTCCATCAGCAGTATCAACAAAACTTACTTCGATTCCAAATCTTGATAATCCATGACTGAAGAAAGCGAAAGTACATCCATAAAGAGTTTTATCAGAAATAATATGATCTCCAGCTTTTAGGATAGTCCACATAACTGAAGAGATAGCTCCCATACCAGATGATGTAGCTACAGCTGCTTCACCAGATTCTAATTGAGCTATTTTATCTTCTAAAACAGTAGTTGTAGGATTTCCAAGTCTTGAGTATATATATCCTGGTTCTTCTAGTGCAAATCTTTTCCCACCTTGTTCTGCTGAATCAAATACGAAAGTAGAAGTTTGAAATATAGGCACAGCAAGTGTACCATAAGGGTTTTTACAGCTACCTCCATGAATACTTACAGTTCCAAATCCTGCTTTTTTGTTTTCCATAATTATTTCCTCCTTGAAAATGTTAATTAAATGATATAAATATATAATATGAGAATAAAACGCTTTGTTATAATACGATTTTATTATATAATATAAGAAAAATCAAACATTCAACCTTGAAAGTGTCTTATGACACTTTAAAAAATTATTATTAGGTCACCTCAAAATGGGAGGAAAATATTACTATGAATGAAAAAATCATTAGGAATACAGGAACCAATTTTTATACTCAGCTGTATGAACTATTGAAAGCAGAAATAGTTGCAAAAAAAATGAAACCTGATTCAAAGTTTTATTCTGTAAGACAAACAGTTATTAAGTTTGATGTAAATATCAATACAGTTTTGAGAGTCTACAGAATGCTTGAGGAGAATGGGTATATATATTCAATAAAAGGAAAGGGCTGCTTTGTAAAAGAGCACTCAGATTTCACTATAAGCGATAAAGTTATTCCTATTATGGAGAGCTTTAGATATGGACAGCAAAATGAACTTCCTGAGATAAATTTTTCAAATGGTACACCATCAAAAGATTTCTTTCCAGTAGAAGTGTATCAGAAACTTTCGGAAAAAGCAATAAAAGATTGTGGAAGAGAGCTATTTGGTTATCAACATGTACAGGGGCTGACAAGTTTAAGAGAAGTGCTGGCTGATTATCTTGAAAAAGATGATATCTTTGTAGAAAGGGAAGATATAATTATAACATCAGGAACACAGCAATCTTTGGATATAGTAGTAAAAGCTTTTGGATGCCACCCAGTAAAAACAGTGGTTATATCCAATCCTACTTATCCAAATGCTATAAATCTTTTAGGAGATATATGTAATGTAAAAACTATGGATCTTGAAAATGATGGCTGGGATATGGAAAAATTTGAAGAAATGATAAAAAAAGAAAAAATACATATGGTATATGTAGTTTCTAATTTTCAAAATCCAACTGGAATAGTGTGGTCAGATGAGAAGAAAAAGAAGCTTATTCAATTAGCAGAAGAATATGATTTTTATATAATAGAGGATGACTGCTTCTCTGAATTTTATTATGATGAAAATAAGGTTTATTCTATAAAAAGTATGGATAAGACTGGAGAAGAGAGAGTAATTTATATAAGAACATATTCAAAAATGTTTATGCCAGGAATAGCACTAGCTTTTATGATACCTCCTAGAAAATTTATGGAGAAGTTTGTATTGATAAAATATGGGCTTGATCCAAATACTCCAGGATTAAATCAGAAGATATTAGAATATTTTATAGCTGAAGGACATCTTGACAGACATTTAGAGGAATCAAAAAAGATTCTGGCAGTTAAGTTTCAAAAAATGCTGTCTCTATTATTGAAAATACCTCATATAAAAATAATAAATGTTCCAAGAGGAGGATTTTTTGTCTGGATAGAGCTGGCTGATTATATAGATGGAGAAAAATTTTATTATAAGTGCAAGTTGAGAGGATTATCAATACTTCCAGGAAGTATATTCTATTATAATAAGAGAAACTCATGTAAAATAAGAATCAGTTTTCTCTCTACAACTATGGAAGAAATAGAAACAGGAATGAGAATTATGGAAAATGTTCTTATAAATTGTGAAGGAACAAAGAAAATAGTAAAAGAAAAAATATAAAAATAAAACCCCCTCTGAAAGAAATTTTAATAAAACCAGAAGGGGTTTTTTATAAGATTATGAAAATTTATAAATGATATGAAAACATTATTTAAATAATTCCTCCAAAGCTATATTTAATTCTAAAACATTAATCATATCATTTTCTATATTATTTTTTACTAATTCTATAACTTTTTCTTTAGGAATATTATTTGCTTTAGAAATTCTCTCAACCTGTATCATAGCTCCTTGAATTGATATATTAGGATCAACACCTGAACCAGAAGAAGTTATCATTTCTATAGGAATTTCTTTTGTTTCTAAATTAGGATTTTTTTTAAGTAAAAGATCTATATTATTTTTAATATTTTCGTTGTATACAGGGTTGCTTAAAGCAAGATTTGTCCCACCAGAAGCAGGAAGTGTTTCAGCTTCTTCCTTAGAATCATATGTATTATAGTTATAAGCTGAAGGCCTTCCATGAAAATATTTGTCACTTGTGAAAAACTGTCCAATATATTTACTTCCTACAGCTTGGTTATTTTTATATATAATACTTCCATTTGCACTGTCTTTGAAAAAGGTTTGAGCAAATACATTAATTATAATTGTATAAAGTACAGCAATTATGAATAAAGAAATTGTAGTGTAAATACTTTTTTTTATCAATTCCATTTTATTTTCCTCCTATTATTACATTCCTAAAATTGAAAGGAATGGTGTGACGATTAAGTCAATAAATTTTATTCCTATAAATGGAGCAATAATTCCTCCCACTCCATATATACCTAGATTTTTTAATAACATTATTTGAACATTCATAGGTTTATACTTAACTCCTTTTAGAGCAATAGGAACTAAGAGAGGAATGATTACAGCGTTAAAAATTAATGCCGAAATTATTGCACTCATTGGAGAAGAAAGATGCATAATATTAAGTTTTTCCATTTGGGGAATAGCAGCTATAAACATAGCAGGAATAATAGCAAAATATTTTGCTACATCATTAGCTATACTGAATGTAGTTAAAGCCCCACGAGTTATTAATAATTGTTTACCTATTTCTACTACTTCAAGAATTTTTGTAGGGTTAGAATCTAAATCCACCATATTAGCAGCTTCTTTAGCAGCAATAGTACCGCTGTTCATCGCAATACCTACATCAGCTTGAGCAAGTGCAGGAGCATCATTAGTTCCATCACCTGTCATAGCTACCAATTTTCCTTGAGCCTGTTCTCTTTTTATAACTTCAATTTTTTCTTCTGGTGTACATTCAGCTACAAATTCATCTATTCCAGCTTCTTTAGCTATTGTTTCAGCAGTTAAAGGGTTGTCTCCAGTACACATAATAGTTTTGATTCCCATTTTTCTTATGTTATCAAATCTTTCTTTTAGCCCAGGTTTTACTGTATCTTTTAAGTAGATGACTCCATAGATTTTATTATCAACAGCAAGAACTAAAGGAGTTCCACCAAGTCTTGATATTCTATCAATTATATTATCAAGATCTTTAGGTATATCCCCATTTTGTTCATGGACAAATTTTTTGATTGAAGAGCCAGAACCTTTTCTAATTTTTTGACCATTTTCTAGATTTATTCCACTAGTTTTTGTTTGAGCACTAAATTCAATAAATTCAGCTTTATCAAAATCCTTTTCAGCTAAAATAATACCAAGTTTTTTACTTAATTCCACAATAGATCTTCCTTCTGGAGTCAGATCTTTTAATGAGGAAATGGCAGAATATTTTATCATTTCATCTTTTGGGATTCCAGTAACAGGGAAAAAGTCATCAGCAAGTCTGTTACCAAATGTAATAGTTCCTGTTTTATCTAAAATGATGGTATTAATATCTCCACATGTTTCTACAGCTTTACCAGACATTGCAATAACATTAAATTTATTTACTCTGTCCATACCAGCTATTCCTATTGCTGAAAGTAAACCACCAATGGTAGTAGGAATTAAGCATACAAGTAAAGCTATAAGTGTAGATAATGGAAGATGAACTCCAGCATATAATCCCATTGGAAACAGAGTTACAATAACTACTAAAAATATTAGTGTCAAACCAACAAGAACAGTATTTAGAGCAATTTCATTAGGAGTTTTCTTTCTTTCGGCTCCTTCCACAAGATTAATCATTTTATCAAGGAAAGATTCTCCACTTGAAACAGATATTTGAACTTTGATTTTATCACTTACTACACGAGTCCCTCCAGTGACAGAAGAGAAATCTCCCCCAGCCTCTTTTATTACTGGAGCAGATTCTCCAGTAATAGCAGATTCATCTACAGATGCTATTCCTTCAATAACAGTTCCATCATTAGGAATAAGTTCACCAGTATTTACAATGACAATATCTCCCTTTTTTAAAGAACCAGCATCTATTACTACTAGACTTCCATCTTCTTTCAAAAGATTTGCAGAAGTTTCTTTTCTAGTTTTTTTCAAACTGTCGGCTTGAGCTTTTCCTCTCCCTTCAGCAATGGATTCAGCAAAGTTTGCAAAGATTACAGTAACAAAAAGAATAAATGAAATTATACCATTAAATATTCTTAAATCAGCTTCATTTTCTGTAAATAATGAAGGATTTATAGTTAAAATTAAAGTAAGGAAAAAACCTATTTCAACAACAAATATAACTGGATTTTTAATTAAAATTCTAGGATCAAATTTTTTAAAAGATTCAATAAAAGCTTTATTTAATATTTCTTTAGAAATAGATTTAACTTGTTTTTTGCTCATAGTCAATTACCCCCAGATGCTCAAGTGCTCAGCAATAGGTCCTAAAGCCAAAGCTGGTAAAAATGTAAGAGCACCAATTATTAAAATTATAAAGAATAAAATAAAAGAAAAAGTTAAGTTGTCTGTTTTAAATGTAGAAGCATTAACAGGGACAGCTTGTTTTTTATAAAGTGAATATCCAACCATTAACATTAATATCATGCTTATATATCTTCCTAAAAGCATTACTATTCCAGTCATAATATTCCAAAATGCAGTTCCATCTCCAAGACCTTCAAATCCAGAGCCATTATTAGCAGCACTTGAAGTATATTCATAAAGTACTTGAGATATTCCATGAAATCCCGAATTTGTAATTCCAGAGATTCCTAAATCGTTAATCAGAGATATAGCACTAGGAACCAGTATTATAATTGGATGTATCAATATTAAAAATGTTATTATCTGCATTTCTTTGGCTTCAAGTTTTTTTCCAAAAAATTCAGGAGTTCTTCCAACCATAAGTCCACATAGGAAAACTCCAAACATCATATACATAAGGATATTCATAAATCCTACTCCCTTTCCTCCAAAGATACAATTTAGCATCATATTCCATAGAGGCATCATTCCACCTATTGGAGTCAAAGAGTCATGCATATTATTAACGCTTCCTGTTGTAAAGGATGTTGTTATATCTGTAAATAATATAGAGGCTATAAGCCCAAATCTCATCTCTTTACCTTCCATATTAATACCATTTAATCCATATTTAGAGAATATTGGAACGCCCTGTTTTTCAAAGTGGTATAACATGAAGAAAGAAAAAAGAAATAAAGCAAATATTGGTAAAAATATAAACCAAACTTGTTTTTTATTTTTGGCAGCCATTCCAAAACCTATAATAGTAGCTCCTGGAATAATCATCATACACATCATTTCAATATAGTTTGTATACAAAGAAATATTTTCAAAAGGGTGTGATGAATTGGCAGAAAATATTCCTCCTCCATTTGTTCCTAGATGTTTTATTGCTTCCCAAGCAGCCGAAGGTCCTAAGGTAAGTACTTGATATTGTCCTTCAAGTGTTTTTACTACTGCTTGAGTATTAAAAGTTTGAGGAATACCTAAGATAACCAATATAATTGCTGCAATGATTGAGAGAGGAAGTAAAAGTCTAGTTATAGATTTTACTAAATCCTCAAAGAAATTACCTAATCTGATTTTTAATATTCCTCTAATAATTGCCATTGACACAGCAAGTCCACTTGCTGCTGATGTGAACATTAGATTTATTAAGGCTAATCTTGACATTGTTCCATTTAACCATTCACCAGAATAATGCTGTAAATTTGTATTTGTCATAAAACTTACTGCGGTATTAAAAGCTAATGATGGAGAAGAACCATCTAATGCAAGAATAATATATGTTAAAATAAGCATTGTTAAATTGACTCCTAAAAAAGCTCCAATATAAGTTTTAATATTCATATTCTGATTTTTGGTAATCTTAAAAATAAATTTTTCTATTTTTGAAAAAAAAGATTCAAAAATTGTTTCTTCATGCAAAATTAATTTAGATATATGTTTTCCTACAGGAACTATTAATAAAATAAAAACAATAAGAAAAATAAATACATCAAATAGTGACATCTAAAATCCCTCCCTAAAATTTTTCTGGTTTGAATAAAGCATAAAATAAATAACAAAATAAAAAAAATACAACTATTCCCAAAATTATCATTTTGAAATCCTCCTATTATTTAAAAATTTAAAATATTTTAAAAATAGTATTTTTTATATTGAAAATACTATTTTTTTAACAAAAATTGACCAAATTAAAACTGCTGTTAATGCTTAAAATATTTTGAGATTTAAAAAACTAAAAATCTCAAAATATAAAAAAATATTAAGACAAAAAGAGCAGTAGGCAATAAAGAAAATAATTTTATCATATTATAAAACACCTCCAATACAAAATTTAGAATAAAAATAATAATGGTGAAAAATTATTTTTATTTACAAAGAGGTTTCACAGCTATGGATATTACCATTAATTTTTCATAAAAGTCAATAGTTTTTTTATATTTTTTTTTCTTAATTTTTTGCTATACTATAAAAGCAGAGTGAAAAAAAAGCAGAGTGAAAATTTTTTTGTGCAAAAGTACTTGACTTTTATTTTATTTAGGAGTATTATCTGAAAATGAAAATTGAATAATACCAAATCGCTTAGTTTATTTTATTAAATAAAGCGGGGGAACCATTATTTTGGGGCGTATTTCCACTAGGAATAGGATACTTTTCAATCCGAGCCCGTCAGCTAACCTCGTCAGCGTTGAAAAGAGCCTGGGTTTGTTTATTTACAACACCATGACTTTTTTGTTGTGGTGTTTTTTTAGTTTCAAATTACAAAGAGGTAAATGGTGAAAGAGATGAAAGCAGGTATTAAAAGTGTTAAATCAAGAGTTTTTTTAATTTTCATTACAGCTTTGGGAATTTTTACTTTGAACAGTTTATGGGCTATTTTTAATTTTAATATTTTAAACAATTCAATCGAGGGGATATTGGATTCAAATTACAAAAGTATAGTGGCTGCCCAAAATATGACAACATCAGTTGAAAGGCAGGATAGTTTGCAGTTATCTTATATTTTTACACGAGATAAAAAATATATAGCAGATTTTACAAAAAATGAATCACAATTTTATAATTTCTTAAAAAATGCTCAAGATAATGTGACAGAAATTGGAGAAAAAGAAATAGTAGATAAGCTTGGAAATTCTTATGAAGAATATATAAAAAAGTTTTATATTTTTATGAAAATAGAAAATACAGAGGAACAGAGAAATTTTTATTTTAAAGAAATATTTCCCAGATTTGAAAAAATAAAAAA
Source organism: Fusobacterium ulcerans (assembly GCF_003019675.1). NCBI lineage: Bacteria > Fusobacteriati > Fusobacteriota > Fusobacteriia > Fusobacteriales > Fusobacteriaceae > Fusobacterium > Fusobacterium ulcerans. The sequence goes on from NZ_CP028105.1 coordinate 1,848,939, forward strand.
TATTTCTAAAAAACTTTTAGAAATTAATCAGGACTCTATGGTGAAAAAAAGATATGAAGCAGGGAAAATAGCAGCTAAAGCTACTCTCTTTACAACAATAATAGCAGTAGTTACAATTCTTTTAGGAATGTTGATAATTATTTATCTTGTTAAAAAGATTTTAAAACAATTTCAAATCTTTATTGAAAAAATAGAAGAAATATCGAAAGAAAATTATTCTCAAAGAATACCTACAAACTTAGATAAAGAATTTAATGAATTAGGAATTGCTTTTAATCAAATGGCAGAAAAATTAAATGATTACAAGAATATAAATATAAAAAAAATAATGACAGAAAAAAGTAAAGCAGAAGCAATTGTTGAGAGCATAAGTGATGGAATAATTGTAACAGATAAGGAAAATAAAATACTTCTTATCAATAATGCTGCTGAAAAACTTTTAAATGTAGAGGAATCAGAATTGCTGGATAAATCATTTTTAACAGCAATTCCAAATAGAAAAATATATGACAGTATTACAGAAGTTAAAAACAATAATGATATAAAATCTACTTTTAAGCAATTAGAAATATCTTTAAACTCCAATGTAGAGAAAAATATTTACTGTAGAGTTTTTATAAATTCCATAATTGGAAAAAATAAAGAAAATTTAGGGATAGTAACTTTGTTGCAGGATATAACAAAACTAAAAGAAATAGATCAGATGAAATCAGATTTTGTGTCAACAGTTTCACATGAATTCAGAACTCCTCTAACTTCTATGGGAATGGCTGTAGAGTTATTGGGAGATGGTTCTGTGGGAACAATAAATGAAACACAGAAAGAACTTTTAAAAGTAATAAAAGAGGATAATGAAAGATTAAATTTCCTTATTAGAGATCTTTTAGATTTATCAAGGTTGGAATCTGGAAAAACTCACATGAAATTTGAAGAATGCAGTATTAAAAAAATTGTGGAAACAGCAGTAAATTCTTTAAAAAACTTTTCTGAAAATAGAAATGTTAAAATAGAAATCAGAAATATAAAAGATTCATTTTTAGTTTTTGCTGATTTGAATAAGATTTTATTAGTTTTGACTAACCTTCTAACCAATGCTATAAAATATAAAAGTGAGGAAAGGGAAGGGAATATAATAGTAGAAGCGTTTAAGAAAGGAAAAAATATAGTTGTTTCTGTAAAAGATAATGGTAAGGGAATTCCAGAGGAATATAAAGAGAAAATATTTAATAAATTTATACAAGTTAAAATTTCTAATGATGGAAAAATAGAAGGAACAGGATTAGGACTTTCTATATGTAAAGAAATTATAAAAGCTCATGGAGGAGAAATATGGGTTGATAGTGTTTTAAATAAAGGAAGTATTTTTTATTTTTCATTAAAAAGTGTAGATTAATATAAAGAACAGGAGAAAAATGTCAAAAAAAATTCTTGTTATAGATGATGAAAAAAATATTTTATTAACTTTAAATTTAATTTTAAGAAATGAGGGTTACGATGTTTTAGTAGCTTCAGATAGTTTAGATGGAGTGATAAAAGCTGGAGAATTAAAACCTGATTTGATATTGTTAGATATATGCCTGCCAAGAGTGGATGGATATTCTGTATGCAGATCATTGAGGTGTGATGTTGATATTGATAAAATACCAATAGTATTTATGAGTTCAAAAAATCAGGAAGAAGATATAAAGGAAGCTTTTGATTCAGGGGGAAATGACTATTTATTAAAACCTTTTACAAAAGAAAAACTATTAGATATTGTTGAGAAAAACATATCAAAAGGAGAAAAATGAAAAAGAAAATATTAATTACAGATGATGAAAAAAATATAAGAACCACTTTAAATTACTGCCTTTCAGCTGAAGGGTTTGAAATAGAAACTGCATCTAATGGCAGCGAGGCATTGGAACTGCTTTTAGAACAGGGAAAAAGTTATGATTTAATATTACTGGATATTAAAATGCCAGATATAAGTGGAATGGAAGTATTGAGAAAGTTGAGGGGAGCAGATAATAAAACTAATATTATTATGATGACTGCATATGGAACTATAAAAGAAGCAGTAGAAGCAATGAAATTAAATGCTATTGACTTTATAAGTAAACCATTCACTCCTGAGCAGATAAGAGTATTAGTAAAGAAAGTATTTTCAAGAGAGGAATTAGAGGAAGAGAAGCTTGAAACTTATGAAGATTATATAGAATATGCAAAATTAAATATAATTGGAAAAAAATTTGAAAAAGGAGAAAGTCTTTTAAAAATAGCTATTGGAAAAAATGTTAATTCCCCAGAAGCACATAATTTATTAGGAGTAATAGCAGAATGTAAAGGAAAGATAGGAGAAGCTCAGAAACAATATAGAGCTGCTTTAGCTTTAGATTCTTCATATGAGCCTGCTGCATGTAATCTTGAAAGAATAACTGAAATGGATTATTCTAATGAAAATATAAAGTTGGGATAGGGATAGGATATGGATGAAGGAAAAAGATTAACCCCAGAAGAAGCATTGAAAATATATAATAAAGAAAAGAATGGAAAACTTAAAATATATCTTGGTTATTCTCCTGGAGTAGGAAAAACTTATACAATGCTCAGAGAAGCAAATATAAGAGCAAGAAGAGGGGAAGATATTTGTATAGGATATATTGAACCTCATGATAGAAAAGCTACAACAGAGCAAATAGGAATATTAGAAGAAATTCCTCCTTTAGAAATAGAATATTGTGGAAAAAGATATAAAGAAGTAGATGTAGAAGGTATAAAAAAAAGAAAACCTGCAACAGTTCTTGTAGATGAACTTGCTCACACTAATATAAAAGGAAGTAAAAATAAAAAAAGATATGAAGATATATTAGAAATACTTGGAGCAGGAATAAATGTTCATACGACTATGAATATACAACATCTTGAAAGTTTAAATGATACAATACACATAATAACAGGTATAGTAGTAAGAGAAACCATTCCTGATAAAATAATAAATATTGCTAATGAAGTGGAAGTTATAGATATTTCATTTACAAGTCTTGAAGAGAGGCTTAAAAGAGGAGAAATATATAATTTTCAAACAGTTCCCAATGCATTAAAAAATTTTTTTAGACAGGGAAATTTAAATGCATTAAGAGAAATAGCATTAAGACAGATAGCTCAAGAGGTTGATAATAATCTAATTGAATACATGAAAGATAAAAAGATAACAACTAATTGGCATACTACAGAAAGAGTTTTAGTGTCAATATCATCAAGCCCTAAAGCAGGAAGGGTAGTTAGATATGGTGCGAGAATAGCTCAAAGATATAAATGTGAATTTTATGTTATATCAATTGAAACTACTGGAATTTTAAAAAAAGGATTCACAGAAGAGGAATGGAAAGTAATAGAGGAACATGAGAATCTAGCTAAAACTTTAGGAGCAGAAGTTGTAAGATTAAAAGGAAAGGATATTGTCAAAGAGATATTAAAATTTTCTTCAGAAAAGAGAATAACTCAGATAGTCTTAGGACATAGTAAAAGAAGCAGATTAACTACTTTTTTTAGAGGGTCAGTTATAAATAAAATAATAGAAAATTCAAAAGGAGCAGAGATAAGAATAGTTCCTTGGGAAAATATGTAAAACTTCCTTTATAATAGACAGAGAAAAGTGAGAAAGATGTTTATTATAAAGGAAGTTTATTTTTTATTTTTCCAATACTGGAGAATCAATGAAAAGGTATGGATTTACAAAAGTTGTTCCAACACTGATTGTAAAATGCAGATGAGGTCCAGTAGTAAAACCTGTATTTCCACTTTTTCCAATTATATCCCCTTTTTTTACTGTATCTCCCTCTTTTACATTTAAAACACTCATATGAGCATAGCTTGAAAATACATTCATTCCATGGTCAATAACAAGAGTATTTCCAGTAGAAGTAAGCTCTTTTGCAAGAACTACCTTTCCAGAATTTGATGCTTTTAAAGGAGTTCCTACAGAAACAGGAAAATCAATACCTGAATGATATCCCACTACCTTATTATTTACAAATCTCATAGCACCAAAGGGGCTGCTGATTTTACTTTGTACAGGAAGGATAAAATTACTGTCCCAAAGTTTTTTTACAGCTGGGCTTTTCTTAGCTTCTGCTACAAAATTAGTCATAACCTTCATATTCTTTTCAGAACGTTTTTCTGACATAGTTTTAGAAACTGTGATATAGCTTTTTTTAAAATTTCCATCAAGAACTTTTACAGTTTTAGAAAAAACTTCATTGTCCCCTTCAGATATTTTTACAGTATACACACCTTCAGGAGTAGAATAATGTACAGGAATAAGAGCCACTTTTTTTCCATCTTCATCAAAGCTTTTTATTTTTATATAAGAATTTTTAAAAGTGATTTTGTAGTCTTTATCAGCAGGATATTCAATATAGAAAAACCCTCCCTGATTGACTTTATCACTTGAAAATACAATATTTTCTGAAGCAGAAGTTAAAATAGTCAAAGTAAGAAACATAAACAATAGTAATTTTTTCATCTTCATCTCCTTTATTTTTAAGCAGAAGCTTCTATATAATTTGTAACAATGATTTTCTTCATAAATGGAATAGTCAGTATAGCTGTCATAAAATCTGCAAAAGGCAGAGCAAGCCAAATACCATTTACTCCTACTAATTTTGGAAGAATAACCAAACCTATAAACACGAAAAGAAAACTTCTAGACATACATATTACATTAGAAAACATAGGTCTGTCAACTGCCTGAAGATAGGCAATGTTTACAAAATTGAATCCAAGAAATGAAAGAGCTACGGAATAAAGAATAAATCCTTTAGCTGATTCAACAACAAGAGGTGCATCATGAGTAAAAATTCTTACTACTGGAGTAGCAAGGAGAATAATTATAAACAGAGAGCCTATTGAAGCTATAAAAGTTATTTTATGAGCAAAGATAAGCATTTTTTTTACTCTTTCCAAATTTGATCTTCCATAGTTAAAACTTACTATTGGCTGTATTCCTTGAGAAAGACCTGTGAAAAGCATTCTAAAGAACATAAAGCTATATGAAATTATTCCATAAGCAGAAGCTCCAAATACTCCTATTGCATTCATAAATGCTATATTGAGAAGAACTGTAATTACAGCAACTGCAAATTCTAAGACAAATGAAGGAAATCCTATTGAAAGAAGTTTCTTTAAAAGAAAGAAATCTATATTTTTTAAAGAAAGATCGAGCTTAAATGTAGAACCAATAAAGTGTTTGCAAAGATATATAGCGGAAACTATCTGACTTATGGCAGTAGCATAAGCTCCCCCCTCAATTCCCAGATTAAATTTAAAGATAAATAAATAATCCAAAACAATATTCATTCCAGCACCTAATAAAGTAGAGACCATTGCTCTCCTTGGAGCATTGTCATTTCTTACAACTGCATTCAATGACATAGACATCATAAGAAAGAAAGTAGCTACTGTACATGGGTACATATATCCTTTTATCATAGGAAGAAGTTTTTCATTTGCTCCCATTGCCATCATCAAAGGATTGGTAAATAAAAATATCATACTTGCTACTATTATATATACAAAAATATTTAGAAGAATTATATGAGAGAAACATTTATTCTGGTATTTTATATCACCTTTCTTAAATGCAATAAGAGTAGCTCCTCCTATTCCAAACATCAGACTAAGGGCAACAGTAAAGTTAATGATAGGATATCCGATATTTACAGCAGCAATTCCATCACTTCCTACTCCTCTTGTAATAAAGACACCATCAGCAATAGTATAAAGAGATGTCACTATCATGCTGATAGTAGAAGGAACAGCAAAACTAAAAAAAAGTTTTGATATCTTTCCAGTCTCCAGATTTAAATTTTGTTTCATTTTTTCACCTTCCAAATATTAATCAAATTTATATGAACAATACATATCATACACTATAAATAAAAATTTTCAATAGAATTTAAGGGAAAATTTTAAAAAACACTGGAAATATCTAGTTGACAAAAATAGAAAGCAGCTTTATACTATTTATGTAGAGAAATTAAATAAAAAAATTATCTTCAGGGCAGGGTGTGATTCCCGACCGGCGGTAAAAGTCCGCGAAGACCTTTGGTCTTGATTTGGTGCAACTCCAAAACCGACAGTATAGTCTGGATGGAAGAAGAGGAAAGAAATCTTTTTTGATTGTCTTTTTTATGCTTTTACAGCCTGGAGTTTATCTGGGCTTTTTTATTTGTCCTGAATCACAAGGAGGAAAAATGAAAGTATTAGAAGGAAATTATGCAGGTAGAGGGTTAAGAGTTGGAATTGTAGCAGCAAGATTTAATGAGTTCATCACATCTAAATTAATAGGTGGAGCAGAAGATGCACTAGTTAGACATGAAGTTGCAAAAGATGATATTGAATTAGCTTGGGTACCTGGAGCATTTGAAATTCCTTTAGCAGCAAAGAAAATGGCAGAATCAGGGAGATATGATGCTGTAATTACTCTAGGAGCAGTAATTAAAGGATCAACACCGCATTTTGATTACGTTTGTGCAGAAGTTTCTAAAGGAGTAGCTACTGTAAGTCTTCAAAGTAATATACCAGTAATATTTGGTGTACTTACTACAAACACTATAGAAGAAGCTATCCAAAGAGCTGGAACAAAAGCAGGAAATAAAGGATTTGATGCTGGAGTTACAGCTATTGAAATGGTAAACTTACTAAAGGGGATGTAATCATGGATAAGAAGTACATGGAGAGGGCATTGGAACTTGCTGCTCTGGGAGAGGGAAATGTAAATCCTAATCCTATGGTAGGAGCAGTAGTAGTAAAAGATGGAAAAATCTTAGGGGAAGGATATCATAGAAAATATGGTGGACCTCATGCAGAAGTTTTTGCTCTGGAAGAAGCTGGAGAAAAAGCTAAGGGAGCAACTATCTATGTTACTTTAGAACCATGTTCTCATTATGGAAAAACTCCTCCATGTGCCAAAAAAATAATAGATATGGGGATAAAAAGATGCGTTATCGCATCTTTAGACCCTAATCCGCTAGTATCTGGAAGAGGTATAAAAATGATGACAGATGCTGGGATTGAAGTAATTACTGGCATCATGGAAAAAGAAGCTTTAGAACTCAATAGAGTTTTTATGAAATATATATCAACAAAGACGCCATATCTATTTTTGAAATGTGGTATAACATTAGATGGAAAAATAGCCAGCAGAACAGGAAATTCAAAATGGATAACTAACGAACTGGCGAGAGAAAAAGTACAAAGACTGAGAAATAAATATATGGGAATAATGGTAGGAATAAATACAGTTCTTGCAGATGACCCAAGTCTTACAGCTAGAATAGAAAATGGAAGAAATCCATATAGAATAGTAATAGACCCATTTTTAGATATTCCTTTAGATTCAAAGTTTGTAAATTTTGAAGATGGAAAAAGTATTCTGGTTACTTCATATAATAATGTAGAAAAAGAAAAAATATCTCTTTTAAAAAATAAAAATGTAAATGTGATTTTTTTAGAAGGGACAAATTTTAAAATATGTGATATATTAAAAAAAGTTGGTGAAACAGGAATAGATGCAGTTCTTTTAGAAGGTGGAAGTTTCCTAATATCAAGAGCTTTTGCTGAAAAAGCTATAGATGGCGGAGAGATATTTATTGCTCCAAAGATACTTGGAGATGGTGAAGCGGTACCTTTTATAAAGGGATTTACCTGTGAAAATATTTCTGATGGATTTCAGCTGGAAAATGTTAAAATAAATAATTATGGAAATAATGTATCGATGGAATTTTACAGATAGAGAGGAGAGTGAGTTCTATTTTTACAGGACTTGTAGAAGAGATGGGAGAAGTCCTTGCTATTGAAAATGGTGAGAAATCTCTTAAAATAAAAATAAAATGTAAAAAAGTCTTAGATAAAAGTAAGATTGGAGATAGTATAGCAACAAATGGAACTTGTCTTACTGCTGTTGAAATAGGAGAGAATTATTTTACTGCTGACTGTATGTATGAAACAGTAAAAAGAACTAATCTGAAAAGACTTAAAGCAGGGGATAAAGTAAATCTTGAAAAATCTATCACATTGGCAACTCCTCTTGGAGGACATCTTGTAACAGGAGATGTAGACTGTGAAGGAACTATTGCTTCAATAGCTTCTGAAGGAATAGCAAAGATATATGAGATAGAGATAGACAGACAATATATGAAATATGTAGTGGAAAAAGGAAGAGTAACTTTAGATGGAGCAAGTCTGACAGTTATGAGAATGACAGACAGTAGTCTGAGTGTATCTCTTATACCACATACACAGGAAATGGTAACATTAGGAAGTAAAAATATAGGAGATCATATAAATGTAGAAACTGATCTCATAGGAAAATATGTAGAAAGACTGCTTAATTTTTCTGGTGAAGATAAAAAAGAAGGAATACTTACAAGAGAGTTTCTCTTGGAAAATGGATTTTAGAGGAGAGTGAATTAAGAATGTTAGATAGAATAGAAGATGCTCTGGAAGACCTAAGAGCTGGTAAATCAATAATTGTAGTAGATGATGAAAATCGTGAAAATGAAGGAGATATAATCTGTGCAGCAGAGTTTGCAACATTGGAAAATGTAAATCTTATGGCAGCTCATGCAAGAGGGCTTATCTGTATGCCTATGTCACAAGAATATATAGAAAAATTAGACCTGCCTCAAATGTGCAGTGACAATACTGATAACCATTGTACAGCTTTCACTGTGTCTATCGACCATGTGGACACAACAACTGGAATATCAGCATATGAACGTGGAATTACAGCTATGAAAGTAGTTGAGGAAGGAGCAAAACCAAAAGATTTCAGAAGACCTGGACATATGTTTCCTCTTAGAGCAAAAGAAGGAGGAGTTCTTGTAAGAAATGGACATACAGAAGCAACTGTAGATCTTATGGTACTTGCAGGACTTAAACCAGTAGGATTATGCTGTGAAATAATGAAAGAAGATGGAATGATGGCAAGAATGGACGATCTTCAAGAATTTGCTAAAAAATTCAATCTTAAAATGATATCTATAGAAGATCTTCAAAAATATAGAAGAAAAAATGAAAAACTTATGGAAATATCTGTAAAAGCAAAAATGCCAACAGCTCAAGGAGAATTTGAAATAGTTGGTTTTGATAATAAACTTGATGATAAGGAACATATTGCTCTTATAAAAGGAGATTTAGAAGGAAAAGAAGATGTTCTTATAAGAATCCATTCAGAATGTTTCACAGGAGATATTCTAGGATCATTGAGATGTGACTGCGGTTCTCAATTGAAAAGAGCTATGAAGAGAGTAGATGAAGAGGGAGAGGGAGCTGTTCTTTATTTAAGACAGGAAGGAAGAGGAATTGGACTTCTTAATAAACTTAGAGCTTATACTCTTCAAGATAATGGAGCAGATACTGTAGAGGCAAATGTAAAACTTGGATTTGATCCAGATATGAGAGATTATTCTATAGCAGCTCAAATGATAAAAGCTCTTGGAATAAAATCAGTAAGAATAATGACAAACAACCCTGAAAAAATTAAAGGGCTGGAAGAATATGGAATAAAAGTAACTGGAAGAGAAGCTATTGAGACAGGATTTAATCCATCAAATGAAAGATATATGAAAACTAAAAAAGAAAAAATGGGTCATATACTTCACATCTAATCTAAGAAAATAAAGTGTTTTGGGAAATGAGTTCACCATTTAAAGAAATGGACTCATTTCTTTTTTTTCTAATAAATGCTATAATTAAAAAAAATAAAAAGTGTGGAGAAATTATGGAAAATATTAAAGAAACTATAACTGTATATGCTGATGAAAATGATAAAGGAAAGAGAATAGACAGTTTTTTGAATGAAGTCATAGATGATGCAACAAGATCCTATATTCAGAAAATAATTGATGGTGGATATGTGGAGATAACTGGAAAGAAAGTTACTAAGAGCGGAAATAAACTCAAAGGAACAGAAACAATTACAGTAAATATTCCAGAAGATGAAATTCTTGATGTGATACCAGAAAATATCCCTCTTAATATAATATATGAAGATAAAGATATAGTTGTTATAAATAAAGCACCTGATATGGTAGTGCATCCTGCACATGGAAATTATAATGGAACCCTTGTGAATGCTCTGTTGTATCATATAAAAGATCTCTCTACTATCAATGGAGTGATAAGACCTGGAATTGTTCACAGGCTGGATAAGGATACAAGTGGAGTCATAGTGGTAGCTAAAAATGATGAAGCTCACTCGACTCTTTCAGATATGTTTAAGGAAAAAACTTTGGAAAAAACATATATCTGTATAGCAAAGGGAATATTTAAAGATAAATCTGGAAGGATAGAAACTCTTATAGGAAGAGATTCAAGAGATAGAAAAAAAATGGCGGTAGTAGATATAAATGGAAAAAATGCTATTTCAAATTATGAAATATTAGATGAAGAGAAAAATTTCTCTCTTGTAAAAGTGAGAATAGAAACTGGAAGAACACATCAGATAAGAGTTCATATGAAATATCTTAATCATCCAATACTGGGAGATTCTGTATATGGAAGCAGTGGTGAAGGAGCCAAGAGACAAATGCTTCATGCGTATAGATTAAAATTTACCCATCCTGTAACAAAAAAAGAGATGGAAGTTACAGCAGATATACCAGAGGATTTTAAAAAGGCAGCAAAATTTGCTGGAGTAAATATAGATAAAATAAATTTCTAAAGAAGGACTGATCATGAAAAATAAAAAAAATGATGAAAGACCAGAAAATCAGCTGGGACTTTTTTCTGTGGAAGAGAAAAAAGTGACAAGAGGAAGAAAGAAGAAAAATATTTTAAGTGAAGAGAAAGAAGCTGCATCACTTCATGACTTTGATATTAACATAGGTGAAGAAATTATAGGAGTAGATGAAGCAGGAAGAGGGCCACTGGCAGGATCTGTAGTAGCTGCTGCTGTAAAGATAAAAGATTATAACAGTGACCTTGATGAGATAAATGATTCAAAACAAATATCGGAAAAAAAGAGAGAAAGACTTTATGATGTGGTAAAAGAACATTTTTATGTAGGAGTAGGAGTAGCTGATGCTAAAGAGATAGATGAAATAAATATACTTAATGCTACTTTTTTAGCAATGAGAAGAGCTCTGGAGAATTTAAAAAAAGAGTGTGAAGGAGAATACCTTGTACTAGTAGATGGAAATTTCAAGATAAGAGAATATAAAGGAAGACAGGAACCTATAGTTAAAGGGGATGGGAAAAGTCTTTCAATAGCGGCCGCTTCTATAATAGCAAAAGTGACAAGGGACAGAATGATGAGAGAGGAAGCTGTTAAATATCCTCTCTATGGATTTGAGAAGCATAAAGGCTATGGAACAAAACAGCACAGAGATGCAATAGAAGAACATGGAGTATTAGATATACACAGAAAAAGTTTTCTCACTAAAATATTAAAATAAAGACTGGAGATTCTTATGAATAAAAGAGAAAAAGGTAGTATTTATGAGGAGAGGGCAGCAGAGTTTTTAGAAAAAAATTCATATAGAATTTTAGATAAAAACTACCATGGAAAACATGGAGAGATAGATTTGATAGCATTAAAGGATAGACAAATCGTATTTATCGAGGTAAAATATAGAGAAACATCTAAATATGGTGATGGTGTAGAGGCTGTAGATAAAAGAAAAGCTGTAAGAATATATAAAACAGCAGAAGAGTATCTTATAAAAAATCATATAGTAGATCACGATGTCAGATTCGACTGTATAAGCTATTTAGGAGATAAACAGAAATGGCTTAAAAATATTTTATGGGGTGATGAAATTGGATTTTAAGTGTGTAAAATGCGGATGTGATAAATATCAGGTAAAAACTTCGATTTTACCAGAAAAAAGTCCAGGGCTAAAGCTGGAATTAAGTACTTATTATATAAAGACATGCTTGAATTGTGGATATACAGAAATATATTCCGCCAAAATAGTGGACATGGAAAAAGATGAAGAGCTTAAGCCAGAGTTTTAGGAAGCTTTTCTTTTCAGTAAAGTGTTCAGTATGTGGAAAAATTATAGAAGATGAAAATAATTATATATGTCATGAGTGTTTCAAAATATTGAAAAGAAAAGCTGAGATGAAAAATATATTTAATTACTATTTTTTATATTATTATGATGAGGATATAAAAAAAATTATAGCAGATTATAAACTTAAGAATAGAAAGGGACTTTCAAGAGAAATTTCTATTTTAATAAAAAAACCTTTAAAGGAACTGATACAAGAAAAAAGAATAAATATAGTGATACCAGTTCCAATAAGCAGAAACAGAATGAGAGAAAGAGGATTTAATCAGATAGAAGAAATATTGGAAGAATTGGATATAGATTATAAAACAATGGATAGAATAAAGGATACAGAACATATGTATTCTATACTGGAAGAGAAAAAAAGAGAAGAAAACATTAAAAAAGCCTTTAAACATAATGAGGTAGATGCAGATGGGAAAAACATACTTATAATAGATGATATAGTAACTACAGGAAGTACAATAAGAGAAGTAGTGAAGGAGATAAGGAAAAGGAGTTCTCCAAAAGAGATCTATGTTTTTTCAATAGCAATGTCGAGATTCTTTAAAAAATAAATGAAAACAGAGGTTATGATGGAAGTATATGTAGATAATGTAAAAGTGGAGATGAAACAGAAAAATTTTAAAAGTTTGGGAAATGCAATTTCTGCAATCAATAAAAAACTTATGAAAGAAAATAAAATACCCCATGAAATATATGTAAATGGGAGCACTTTAAGAGATAATAGTATTATAGGAGGTAAAGATCTCAAAGTTATTGAAGTAATAACAAAAACTCATGGAGCTATGATACTGGAATCAATTCTTACAGCTAAGGAGTCAATTGACAGATATTTTGAAATATTTGATGATATGGAAGAAAGTGGTCAAGAAAGTCTTAATGATGAAGATGAAATTCAGCTCATTGAAATGGTGATTTTTTTGAGATGGTTTTATAATCTTCTTCTTTTAATAAAAGAAAACCACATACTTGATTTTATATATGAAGATTTTGATGAATATATAGAAGATTTCAAAAAAGAACTGGAAGTTGCAGAGCAGGCATATGAAGCAAGAGATCTGATAGGATTTATAGATATACTTGAATTTTCAATAGGAGATCTTCTAATAGAATTTTATGATAATGTAGAAGATTATTACAATGATATCGCAGAAGAAGAAAATCGTAAAAGATTGCTCAATTAATAGTTATTATATGACCAATGATACATTTGAAAAATAATGATTACTGTGATAATATTTATTGAAAAGTAAATATAAAAATGGAGGTTATTTAGGATGAGAAAAAAAGTTATAGCTGGGAACTGGAAAATGAATAAAACTAATGCAGAAGCGGTAGAAATGCTTACTGAATTAAAAGAACTTGTAAAAGGAATAGATAATGTAGGAATAATAATAGGAGCTCCATTCACTGCACTTTCTGATGCTGTAAAAGCTGTAAAAGGAAGTAATATAGCAATAGCAGCGGAAAATGTTTATCCAAAAGATTCAGGAGCATACACAGGAGAAGTTTCTCCATCTATGCTTAAAGCTATAGGAGTAGAATATGTTATTCTAGGACATTCAGAAAGAAGAGAATACTTCAAAGAAAGTGATGAATTCATAAATGAAAAGGTAAAAGCTGTCTTAGCTGCTGGAATGCTGCCAATACTATGTATTGGGGAAAAATTAGAAGAAAGAGAATCAGGAAAAACTGGTGAAGTTACTGAAACTCAAATCAGAGGTGGATTGAAAGATCTTACTGCTGAAGAAGCTAAAAAAGTAATAGTTGCTTATGAACCAGTATGGGCAATAGGAACAGGTAAAACTGCTACACCTGAAATGGCTCAGGAAACACACAGACAAGTAAGAGATGTACTTGTATCTATGTTTGGAAATGAAACTGCTGAAGAGATGATAATCCAATATGGTGGATCAATGAAGCCTGATAATGCTGTTGAATTATTAGCACAAAAGGATATTGATGGAGGACTTATAGGAGGAGCATCTTTAAAAGCTTCTTCATTTGCTGAAATAGTTGTAGCAGGAAAATAAAAGAGGTGGAAAATTAAATGAACAAAAAACCATTAATGCTTATGATATTAGATGGATGGGGTATCAATAAACATCCAGAACAAAAAAATGCAATAGTAGCTGCAAACCCTGAAAATTTTTACAGACTTGAAAAAGAATATCCTCATTCTGAACTGGAAGCTTCTGGTGAAGCTGTTGGTCTTCCAGATGGACAAATGGGAAATTCAGAAGTAGGACATTTAAACATAGGTTCAGGAAGAGTAGTTTATCAGCCATTAGTTGAAATTTCAAAAGATATAAGAGAGGGAACTTTTTTCAATAATAAGGTTCTTAAAGAAGCTTTTGAATATGCTGCAAAAGAAGGAAAATCAGTACATTTTGGAGGATTAGTTTCTCCAGGAGGAGTACACTCACATACTGATCATCTTTATGGTCTTTTGATGATGGCTAAAAAATATGGAGTAAAAGCTTATGTTCATGCTTTTCTTGATGGAAGAGATACAGCTCCTGAGTCTGGAGAAGGATTTTTAAAAGAACTTGAAGCTAAAATGAAAGAAATAGGTGAAGGAACAATAGCAACTATATCTGGTAGATATTATGCTATGGATAGAGACAAGAACTGGGACAGAGTAAAAAAAGCCTATGATGCTATGGTATATGGAATAGGAAATCATGCTTCTTCAGCTATTGAAGCAATAGAAAAATCATATGCTGAAAAAGTAAGTGATGAATTTGTAATTCCTACTGTAGTATGTTCAGAGGGAATTATCAAAAAAGGAGATGTATTTATAAACTTCAACTTTAGACCTGACAGAGCAAGAGAAATAACAAGAGCTTTAAATGATAAAGAATTCTCTGGATTTGAAAGAGAATATCTAGGGCTAAAATATTATTGTATGCGTCAGTATGATTCTACTATAGATGCACCAGTGATTTATGGAGAAAAAGATATAACTAATACTCTTGGTGAAGTTATATCGAAGGCAGGATTAAAACAATTAAGAACTGCTGAAACAGAAAAATATGCCCATGTAACTTTCTTCTTTAATGGAGGAAAGGAAGCTCAATATGAAGGAGAAGAGAGAAAACTTGTAGCATCACCTAAAGTAGCTACATATGATCTCCAGCCTGAGATGTCAGCATGCGGAGTTACAGAAGGACTTATGGAAGCTCTGGATTCAGGGAAATTCGATGTTATTATAGTCAACTATGCCAACCCTGACATGGTAGGTCACACAGGGGTATTTGAAGCTGCTGTAGCTGCTGTGAAGAAAATAGATTTCTGTTTAGGAAAAGTTTCTCAGAAAGTACTTGAACTTGGAGGAACACTTTTAGTGACTGCTGATCATGGAAATGTTGAACTTATGGAAGATCCAGTTACTAAAATACCATTTACTGCACATACAACTAATAGAGTTCCATTTATAATGGTGTCAAATGAGTATAAGAATTATAAACTAGAAGATGGAAAATTATCAGATATAGCTCCAACTATGTTGGAAATTTTGGGTATAAATAAACCAGAAGAAATGAATGGAAAATCACTATTAGTAAAATAAAAAAAATTATAATCTTTTTTTAAAAGGTATCTGTTTTTTAAACAGATACCTTTTTTGTTTGATTAAAAAAATTTTAAGAGATAAAAAGAATAGAAATTTTTTTTAAAATAAAGGATTTTAAAAATAAAAATTGAGAAAGGGGCAATTTTTATACATTTCTCTTAGTAAAAGAAGGTATACAAATGTTAAAAAACATGTGTAATATGTTTAGTTTTGAAATATATAGCTTGACAACTAAACGAAAAGATGGTAAAAAAGTAATAGGAAATGGGAATAAAAGCAGAATGAGTATACCTATGAAAGTTTTATTTTTATGAACTATTCTAGCAGAAGAAAAAAGAAAGTATAGGTTAGGGATATATTTTTTTATTTTTTTTGAAAGAATATAAAATAAAATTTGTAGATACCACTGCTATTGCTTATTCTTAATTTAAACCTAATAATATTTTGGAGGTAAAAATATGATAGCAGTACTTAAGTTAAGTCCGGTTTTTGTGCTAGCAGCACTTATGATAAGCGGATTTGATGCTCTGATCGCAGCACCTTTGGCAACAATAGTTGCAGCATTGATAGCTATGTGGACAGAGAAGAAAAACTTCGCATACATCTTGGATGCAGCGATAACAAATGTAAGAGAAATAACAATAGCATTGTTTATTTTGATGGCAGCTTATGCTCTTGCAGAGACATTCATGTCAACTGGAGTTGGAGCATCAATCATCAATATGGCATTAAACTTGGGGATAACAGGAAAGACTGTTGCACTTACAGGAGCAATAGTAACTTCTGTATTATCAATAGCTACAGGAACAAGCTGGGGAACATTTGCAGCCTGTGCACCTATCTTCTTATGGCTTAACCATATAGTTGGAGGAAATATTCTTCTTACTACAGCAGCAATAGCTGGAGGAGCATGTTTTGGAGATAACATTGGTCTTATTTCTGATACTACAATAGTAAGTTCTGGTATACAAGGGGTAGAAGTTGTTAGAAGAATCAGACACCAAGGTGTATGGTCTGGGCTTGTACTATTATGTGGAGTAGTAGCTTTTGGAGTTGCAGGAATGATGATGGGACTTCCATCAGTAACTGGAAATGGATCTGAAGCTATTAATCAAATACCAGCAGAAGTATGGACAAAACTAGCTGAAGAAAGAGAATCAGCAGTTACATTATTGAATCAAGTAAGAGATGGAGTTCCTTATTATATGGTAATCCCTCTAGTATTGGTTCTTGTTGCAGCATTTATGGGATATCAAACATTTATCTGTTTATTCTTAGGAATAGCAGCAGCATATGTACTTGGTAAATTTGCAGGTACTGTAACTAGTACAACTGATTACTTAAATGACCTTGTAATGACTGGATTTGCAGATGCAGGATCATGGGTTGTAGTAATGATGATGTGGGTAGCAGCCTTTGGTGGAATAATGAAGGTAATGGATGCCTTCAAACCTGTGTCAGACTTAGTTGGAAAAATTTCAAAAAATGTAAGACAGCTTATGTTCTGGAATGCAATTCTTTCAATATTTGGAAACATGGCACTTGCAGATGAAATGGCACAAATAGTAACTATTGGACCAATCATCAGAAACCTTGTTGAAAAGAATGTAGTTGGAAGTGAAGAGGATATATATACTCTTAAACTTAGAAATGCAACATTCAGTGACGCAATGGGAGTATTTGGATCTCAATTGATTCCATGGCACGTTTATATTGGATTCTATATAGGTATAGCTTCTACAGTATATCCTTTACATGAATTCATAGCAATAGATATTATAAAGTATAACTTTATAGCTTTCATAGCTGTATTTAGTATGTTATTCTTAACTTTAACAGGTTTTGATAGATTTATACCTAAATTTGCTCTGCCTAGAGAACCTAAAGTAAGATTAAAAACTGCTGAAGAAAAAAAAGCTGATGAAGCGGCAATTCATGCATAGTAATTAAAAATTGAATAATATGGGGGCAGATTCTATTGCTGTCCCCTATTATTTTACAAAAGTTAAAAATAAAAGAAAAATTTTATATGAAAATTTATGTGGAATAATATTTTTATAAATGTTGACAAAAGGTATAAAAGGTGGTAGTAATATACTTAATATAGACCTTTGAAATTAAACTGAAGGAGGATGGACTGATTATGAAAATAAAATTATTTTATTTTATAATTTCATGTGTATTTGCTGTAATTACTTCAACAAATAATAAAATAGATAAAGTCCATTGGCAGTTTAAAGAAAAAGGACAAAATATACTTTTGTTGGAGATACAGGAAAGTAAAATAAAAAATTATACTTCTATCTTTATTAATAAAATAGAACCAGAAAATGATTTAACTAATAAGATAAAAGGAAAATTTGAAATCTTTTATGAAAATGTTTTTCATACAGAAATAAGCGAAGAGATTAATAGAAATAATAAAGAAGCAGAAATAACGGGCAGGGAATTGCCTTATTATACAATTTTATATCGCTATAAAGATCGAGTACTCCGAATTTGATTTTACCCATCTTTCAGATAATTAAAATCAAATAAAATTAACCGGAGGCAAAGATGGGAATAATAGCAATAATTAAATTAGTACCAGTATTGGTTTTGGCAGCACTTATGATGAGCGGGTTTGATGCTTTAATAGCAGCACCATTAGCAACAATAGTTGCAGCAGCAGTAGCAATGTGGACAGAAAAGAAAAACTTTTCACATGTTTTAGATGCTGCAATAACAAATGTAAGAGAGATAACTATTGCATTGTTTATTCTAATGGCAGCATATGCTATGGCTGAAGTATTTATGGCAACTGGAGTAGGAGCATCAATCATCAATATGGCATTGACTCTTGGAATTACAGGGAAAACAGTTGCTCTTGTAGGAGCAATAGTGACATCTATATTGTCAATAGCTACTGGAACAAGCTGGGGAACATTTGCAGCCTGTGCACCTATCTTCTTATGGCTTAATCACATAGTTGGAGGAAATATTCTGTTAACTGTTGGAGCTATAGCAGGTGGAGCATGCTTTGGTGACAACATTGGTCTTATTTCAGATACTACAATAGTAAGTTCTGGAATACAGGGAGTAGAAGTTGTCAGAAGAGTAAAACATCAAGGTGTATGGTCTGGATTAGTATTGTTATTTGGAATAGTATCTTTTGGTATAGCAGGAATGATTATGGTACCTTCATCAGTAGCTGGAAATGGAGCAGAAGCTATTAGTCAAATACCAGCAGAAGTATGGGCAAAACTAGCTGAAGAGAGAGAATCAGCAGTTATATTGCTGAATCAAGTAAGAGATGGAGTTCCATATTATATGATAATACCATTAATATTAGTTCTTATTACAGCATTTATGGGATATCAGACATTTATATGCCTATTCTTAGGAATAGCATCAGCTTATATTTTAGGAAGATTTGCAGGTACAGTAACTAGCACTGACTCTTTCTTGAATGATCTAATCATGTCAGGATTTGCAGGAGCAGGAGGTTGGGTTGTTGTAATGATGATGTGGGTAGCAGCATTTGGTGGAATAATGAAAATGATGGATGCTTTTAAACCATTATCAGATCTTCTAGGAAGAATATCAAGAAATGTAAGACAGCTTATGTTCTGGAATGCTGTTCTTTCAATATTTGGAAATATGGCTCTTGCAGATGAGATGGCTCAAATAGTTACTATTGGACCTATCATTAAGAACCTTGTAGAAAAAAATGTAGTTGCCAGTGAAGAAGATATGTATACACTGAAATTGAGAAATGCAACATTCAGTGACGCAATGGGAGTATTTGGATCACAATTAATTCCATGGCATGTATACATAGGATTTTATATTGGTATAGCAGCTACAGTTTATCCTTTACATGAATTTGTGCCTATGGACATAATAAAATATAATTTTATTGCGTACATAGCTGTTTTTAGTATGCTTATTTTAACATTGACTGGATGGGATAGATTTATACCTAAATTTGCTCTGCCTAGAGAGCCAAAAGTAAGATTAAAAACAAAAGAAGAGATAGCAGCAGATGAGGCAGCTCTTCGTGTATAGGCATATATTTATGAAAAAACAATACTGTTTTTTATAAAAAAAGACTTCATATTGACATTAATGTTTAAAAGTGGTATAAAGAGTTATGGACAAAAAATAAAAGGGAGGGAAGTATGATGAGAGAGAAAATTTTATATTTTATGATATCTTGTGTATTTGCTATAGTAACTACATCAAGTGCTGCTCCAAATACTTCTCAACCTGTTTTTAGAGAAACGACAACAGATAGATTATTTGAAGCTGGTCAAGGAAATAGTGAGAAAAATTATGTGATTCTCACATTAGAAAAAGTAAAAATGGAAAGCAGGCTTGCTCCTAAAGAAGATATATTTTGGTCAGATGTATTTTTTAAGACAGAAGGTTCTTCTGTTCCAGGAATAAAAACTGAACTAATAGAAAAAACTATTGGAGTAAGAGCTGATTATACAATATTATCACGATACAAGGAGCGGGTGCTTCGGAATTAAAACCTTCATATATTTTTATTTAAAACAATAAAATATTATATGGAGGGAAAATTATGTTGACAGTAAACTTTAATATGGCAGAAACACTGGCGGTTGCAATAGTTGTACTTTTACTTGGTAGAGAGGTTAAGAAAAGAGTTAATTTTCTTGAAAAATTCTTTATCCCTGCTCCAGTTGTAGGAGGAGTTATATTTTCTATACTTCTATTGATTGGTAATAACACTGGTGCTTTTACCTTTAATTTTGATGGTGTCTTGAAAGATTTTCTAATGCTGATATTCTTTACTACAATAGGATTTACTGCAAGTGGAAAACTGTTGAAAAAAGGTGGAGTTGGAGTTGTTATATTCTTAATAACTGCCACAGTTCTTGTAATAATTCAAGACGTAGTTGGAGTTTCAATGGCTAAAGTTTTTGGACTTAATCCATTACTTGGACTAGCTGTAGGTTCTATTCCATTAACAGGAGGACATGGAACTTCTGGAGCTTTTGGACCAGTTCTAGAACAATTAGGAGTTACTGGAGGACTTTCAGTTTCAATAGCTGCTGCAACTTATGGATTAATTGCAGGATGTCTAATTGGTGGACCAATTGCTAAAAGACTTAAAGAAAAATATAATTTAAAACCAAATTTAGAAGAAACAGGAATGTCAATTGAAGAATTAGAAGATGCAACTGTTAATCCTGTTTCAGAATCTACTTTATTTGATGCAGTAGTTGTTATATCATTGGCAATGGGAATTGGATACTGGATAGCACCATTCTTGAAAACTTATGGAGTAGTAATTCCAGCATATATTGGACCAATGTTTATCGCTGCTATAATCAGAAATATAGCTGATATGTCGAAAAAAGAGCTTCCTATGAAAGAAATATCTATCACAGGAAATATAGCACTGTCTCTATTCTTGGCAATGGCATTAATGACATTGAAATTGTGGGAACTTGCTGCACTTGCTGTACCAATAGTAACAATACTATTAATACAAACAGTGATCATGGCAGCTTATGCATACTTTATTACATTCAATTTCAATGGAAAAGACTACGATGCTGCTGTTATAGCAACAGGACACTGTGGATTTGGACTTGGAGCAACTCCAAATGCAATGGCTAACATGGAAGTATTTACTAAAGAAAATGGGCCTGCAACAAGAGCTTTCTTTGTTCTACCTATCGTTGGAGCATTATTTATAGATTTTACAAACGCAACAGTAATAACATTTTTCATCAATATGTTTAAATAAAACCTATTGTTGAACTTTCTATATTTGTTGTGAATACCCTAACTCACAAGGGCTGGTCTTTTATGACCAGCCTTATTTTTATATAATGATATTTTAAATTTAAACATAAAAAAAGTAAAACAGTATATAATTTAATATCTCACAAGAATAATCTTGTAAGACAAAGAGAAATTAATATGTTAAAATTGATATAAGAAGTAAAAAACTACAGTTACAGCTGTAGCTTTTTATAGGGTATGACAAAATTATCTAAAAGATTCAGATAATTTTTTTATCAATCTGGTATATTAATTATGTGTGATATACAAGTGAAATATAATTTTATAGTATAAAAATTTTTTTAGTTTCTATGATTTATATTTAAATTATAGATTTTAAATAGAAAAAAGTAAAACAGTATATAGTTTAACAACTCACAAGAATAAACTTGTGAATATATAATAAGAGGAGAGGGGGAGAAAAATATGACAACAAGTTTTGAAATATTTTTAAAGGTAGCTGAAGAGTTAAGTGTAAGCAGAGCAGCAGCAAGATGTTTTGTAACACAGCAATGTGTAAGTGATCATATAAAAAGATTAGAAGAGGATTATGGAATTTTACTTTTTAATAGAAAACCACATTTTTCTCTGACTGAAGCAGGGCAGATACTTTATGAATCTGTTTTGGATATGCAAAAAATAGAAGAAAATATAAAAATGAAGTTTGATAGATTAAAGAATAATAAAAAACTTACAGTAGGAATGAATGCCACTAGGATAAGCCTTATACTTCCTGAACTTCTTCCTATATATAATGAAATATTTCCAGATGTAGAAATATCTTTTGTGATGCGTGAAACACGGGTGCTTGAACAGATGCTGCTAAAGGGAGAGATAGATGTATTTGTAGGGGTAAATGCAAACAGCAGTTCGAAATACTCTGCTGACCTTCTTGGAATGGAAAAAATAAATATAATAATTTCTTCGAAACTTTTTAAAAAGAATTTTAATTCTAAAAATTTAAAAGAAATGAAAAAAGGAGTAGATTTTTCTGAATTTAAAAATATTTCCTTTGTAAAAGAACCAGGATGGAGCAGAATAAACGAATTAATAGATTTCTATTCAAAACGTGAGGATGTATATTTGAAACCTCTTTACTATACAAGGGATTATGATACACAGATGGCTTTGTGCTCTTCAGGTCTTGTAGCTGTAGTTTGTCCTGGTATGATAACTAAAAAAATTCTGGAACATAATGAAAAAAATTCTAAGGAAAATGAAATATTTATATTTCCTTTGAATAATCAGACTGAGCTCTTAAAAATAGAATTAATAACATTAAAAAAATCTGATGAAAGTGATTATAAAATTAAATTTATAGAGCTGTTAAAAAAACATATGAAAGAAAATATTAATTAATGTAGAAACTCTTTCAAGTAAATAAAAAATGGAGAGCTGTATTATTTTATATGGAGATTTTCTCAGTATTTACAAATATTCTAATATGTGGTAAAATTTGTAGTAATATAAATTTTTAGGAGGGGCTTTTTAATGATTGGAATAGGAATAGTGGGTCTTCCAAATGTAGGAAAATCTACACTTTTTAATGCTATAACGAAAGCTGGAGCTGCTGAGGCAGCAAACTATCCCTTTTGTACAATAGAACCAAATGTAGGGATGGTAACTGTACCAGATAAAAGACTTGATCAACTTTCTGCTATAATTAATCCACAAAGAGTAGTACAGGCAACTGTTGAGTTTATAGATATTGCAGGACTTGTAAAAGGAGCAGCTAAAGGAGAAGGACTTGGAAATAAATTCCTTTCAAATATAAGAACTACTGCTGCTATATGTCAAGTAGTAAGATGTTTTGAAGATGAAAATGTCATTCATGTAAGTGGATCAGTAGATCCAATCAGAGATATCGAGATTATTAATACTGAGCTTATTTTTGCTGATATGGAAACTATAGAGAAAGCTATTGAAAAACATAAAAAATTAGTAACAAGCAAAAATAAAGAATCAATGGAATTAATGCCAGTATTGCTAAAATGCAAGGAACATCTTGATGGTTTTCAGTTGTTGAAAGTATTGACATTGACTCCTGAGGAGACAGAATTATTAAGAACATATCAACTGCTTACTTTAAAACCTATGATATTTGCAGCAAATGTATCTGAAGATGATCTTGCATCTGGAAATGAATATGTTGAAAAGGTAAAAGAATATGCTGAAACAGTAGGATCACAAGTAGTAATAGTTTCTGCAAAAGTGGAAGCTGAACTTCAAGAAATGGATGATGAAGCTGAGAAGCAGGAATACTTAGAAACATTGGGAGTAGAGGAAGCAGGACTTAGTAGATTGATAAGAGCAAGTTTTAAACTTCTGGGGCTTCAGACTTACTTCACAGCAGGAGTGAAGGAAGTAAGAGCTTGGACTATAAAAATAGGAGATACTGCACCTAAAGCAGCTGGAGAAATTCATACTGATTTTGAAAAAGGATTTATTAGAGCTAAAGTAGTTTCTTTTGATGATTTTATCAAATATTCAGGATGGAAAGGGTCGCAGGAAGCAGGAGTGTTAAGATTGGAAGGAAAAGAATATATCGTAAAAGATGGAGACTTAATGGAATTCCTGTTTAATGTTTAAAATAAAATCTTTGTGAAGAAATTTTACTTGACAAGGTTTAAAAAAATTAGTAAAATATCTAGGTATAGATTGGAGGAGGTTGTCTTGAAACTAAGAGTTAAAGATTTTAGCAGCGTTCTTAACAATACTATAAGGTTTGATTTTTATGCAGAAAGCATTGGTGACATTGAACTTTCAGATAAAATACATGTACTAGGAAGTGCAGTTTCTGATAACAATGGAAAGATAGAAATCAGTGGAAAATATTCTACAAAAGCTATTGTCCAATGTGTAAGATGCCTAAAAAATATTGAAATAGATCTAAGTGGAGAATTTACAGGAAGTTTTTTAGATGAAGGAGCATATAGACAATATATGAAAAATCTGAAAGCAGAATGTGAAATAGACAGTAATGAAATTTATGATGAAATCATAGATGGAGAGATAGATCTGTTAGAATTGGTAAGAGAGTATATAATACTTGATCTGCCTCCATACCCACAATGTAATCCTAAGTGCGAAGACGATTCTGAAATAGAAAAGTATAGTGATGATGGAATAAATTCAAGGTGGCAGCAATTATTACAAATAAAAAATTAATTTTTTAAATATGAGTGTAGTAGGAGGGAAACTAAGATGGCAGTACCTAAGAAAAAGACATCTAAGGCTAAAAAGAACATGAGAAGATCTCATCACGCTTTAACTGGAACTGGTTTAGCAACTTGTGAAGTTTGCGGAGCACCAAAAAGACCTCACAGAGTTTGTTTAAGCTGTGGAGACTATAATGGTAAAAAAGTTTTAGCTGGAGACGCTGAGTAATCAACGTAGG
Organism: Fusobacterium ulcerans; assembly: GCF_003019675.1. Lineage (NCBI taxonomy): Bacteria > Fusobacteriati > Fusobacteriota > Fusobacteriia > Fusobacteriales > Fusobacteriaceae > Fusobacterium > Fusobacterium ulcerans. The sequence goes on from NZ_CP028105.1 coordinate 1,873,771, forward strand.
ATGCAAATTAAATAAAAAAAGACAAGAACCATAATCTTGTCTTTTTTTATATGTATATATTTTTTAAAATTATTGAAATATCTAGTTTTCTATTTCGAAAAAGTAATGTATAATATATGAGAAAATGTTTTTTTATTTTAGGGAGGAAAGAATGAGAATAGCTTTAGATGCTATGGGTGGAGATAATGCCCCAGTGGAAACAATCAAGGGAGCAATAGCCGCTTTGAGTGAAATAGAAAAGTTACAACTTGTATTAGTTGGAAAAAAAGAAGTGATTGAAGCTGAACTTTCTAAATATAAGTATTCTAAAGAGAGAATAGAAATAGTAGATACAAGAGAAGTAATAGAGATGACTGATGATCCTGTGACAGCAGTGAAAACAAAAAAGGATTCTTCTATGAATAGAACTCTTGAATTAGCAAAAGAAGGAACTGTAGATGCTTCTGTTTCAGCAGGAAATACAGGGGCTCTTATCACAGCCAGTCAACTTAAGCTGAAAAGAATAAAGGGAGTGTTAAGACCAGCTATCGCAACTATGTTTCCTAATAAAAAAGGACATATGTTGATGCTTGATGTTGGGGCTACAGCAGATTGTAAACCAGAATTCCTTAATCAGTATGCAATGATGGGTTCTAAGTATGTAGAAATTCTTTTAGGGAGAAAAAAGCCTAAAGTAGGACTTCTAAATATAGGAACAGAAGAAGGAAAAGGTAATGAGGTAACAAGAGGAGCATACGAACTTTTAAAGGAAAATAAAGCAATAAATTTTGTGGGAAATGTTGAAAGTACAGAAGTAATGAATGGTGAAATAGATGTTGTTGTAACAGATGGATTTACAGGAAACATGGTTTTAAAAACAGCAGAAGGAATTGCAAAATTTGTACTGAGTATAATAAAAACTGAGATTAAGAAGAGTGTTATTTATATGTTAGGAGCTCTTCTGCTTCGTCCTGCTTTAAAAATGATAAAATTAAAAATGGATTCTTCTGAATATGGAGGAGCAATATTTTTAGGGCTTAATGGTCTTTCTATAAAAGCACATGGAAATTCAGATTCTAATGGAATAAAAAATGCAATAAAAGTTGCAAACAGATTTGCTGAAATAAACTTTGTAGAGGAATTAAAGAAAGTCATAGATATTGATGTTGATAAAGAAGAAACAAATTAGGAGGTAGAATGGAATTTAAAAGTGTAGGAATCAAAGGAATGGGATATTATGTTCCAGAAAGAATTATGTCTAACTTTGATTTCGAGAAGATATTAGATACTAGTGATGAGTGGATAAGAACAATGACAGGAGTAGAGGAAAGAAGATTTGCAGCTCCTGAAGAAGCAACTTCTGATCTTTGTGTAAAAGCAGCTGAAAAAGCACTGAAAGTTGCAGGAATGACTATAGAAGATATAGACATGATAATTGTAGCCACAGTTACACCAGACTACCCTGTTCAAAGTGCAGCTTGTCTTGTACAGCATAAAATGGGAGCAAGAAATGTACCATCATTTGATGTAAATGCTGCATGTAGTGGATTTATATACTCACTTACAATAGCAGGATCAATGATAAGAAGTGGGATATATAAAAATGTTTTAGTAATTGGAGCAGAAGTTCTTTCAAGAATACTTGATATGACTAATAGAAGTAACTGTATCCTTTTTGGAGATGGAGCAGCGGCAGCTGTAGTATCTGAAGTAGAGGAAGGATATGGAATGCTTTCTACATACCTTGGAGCAGAAGGAGAGGACAATTATGTTCTTAAAATACCAGCAGGAGGAAGTAAAAAACCTAATGATGCTGAAACAATAGCAAATAGAGAGAATTTTCTTGTAATGAAAGGACCGGAAGTTTTCAAATTTGCTGTACACGCTCTTCCATCAGCAACAAACAAAGCTTTAAAAATAGCAAATGTAAAATCTGAAGAGTTAAAAATGATATTTCCACATCAGGCTAATGTAAGAATAATAGAATCAGCAGCTAAAAGAATTCATGTGCCTATGGATAAATTCTATATGAATATTCAAAGATATGGAAATACTTCAGCAGCTTCTGTAGGAATTGCTTTAGGAGAAGCGTTAGAAAAAGGAATGCTTCAAAAAGGAGATTTAATTGCTCTTACAGGATTCGGTGCTGGACTTACTTATGGGTCAATCGTAATGAAATGGGCTTATTAATTATTGACATATTTTGAATGCTGTGATATATTAAAAAAACAGGTGTAATTAATAAGGGGGCTTTTTATGTCAAAAATTGCTTTTGTATTTCCAGGACAGGGAACACAATATGTGGGAATGGGAAAAGAACTTTATGAGAACAGTGAACTGGCAAAAAAAGAATTTGACAGTCTGTTTTCAAAGCTTGATTTTGATCTTAAGACAGTAATGTTTGAAGGACCAGAAGAAGCATTGAAAGAAACAAAAAATACTCAACCGGCTATCGTTTCTATGAGCCTTATACTTACAAAATTATTAGAAGCTAAAGGGGTAAAACCTGATTATGTTGCTGGACACTCAGTTGGGGAATATGCAGCTTTTGGAGCAGCAGGATATTTGAGCACAGAAGATACAGTAAAACTTACAAGTGCAAGAGGAAAATTTATGAATGATACAGCTGTAAAAGTAAATGGTGGAATGGCTGCAATCATTGGACTTGACTCAGAAAAAATAAAAGAAGTATTAACAAATGTTGAAGGAATAGTAGAAGCAGTAAACTTTAATGAACCAAACCAGACAGTAATAGCTGGTCAAAAAGATGCTATTGAAAGAGCATGCACAGCTTTAAAAGAAGCTGGAGCAAGAAGAGCAATGCCTTTAGCAGTATCTGGTCCTTTCCATTCTTCTCTAATGAAAGAAGCTGGAGAGAAATTAAAAGAAGAAGCAGAAAAATATACTTTCCAAATGACAGATGTAAAGCTTGTAGCTAATACTACAGCTGATACTTTAAACAGTATTGAAGATATAAAAAATGAGATATATGCTCAAAGTTTTGGACCAGTAAAATGGGTAGATACTGTAAAAAAATTAAAATCTGAGGGAGTAACAAAAATTTATGAAATTGGTCCTGGTAAAGTATTGGCGGGGCTTGTGAAAAAAATCGACAAGGAAATAGAAATAAAAAATATAGAAAAACTTGAAGATTTGGAAAATTTAATGTAAAATCTAAGTATAATGCATAGATAAAGAATTTTAAGGAGGAAAAAAATGTTAGATAAAATAAGAGAAATCGTAGTAGAACAATTAGGGGTTGACGCTGAACAAGTAACTCCAGAGGCTAACTTCGTAGAAGATTTAGGAGCAGATTCACTAGATACAGTTGAATTAATAATGGCTTTTGAAGAAGAATTCGATGTAGAAATTCCTGATACAGATGCTGAAAAAATCAAAACTGTACAAGACGTTATGGATTACATTGAAGCAAAAAGATAAGAAAATCTAATATATTAAGAAACGGGGTATGAATGTACCCCGTTCCTTATATATAGTATAATTATAAAGTAGAGGTGAGAGTGTGAAAAGAGTAGTAGTTACTGGACTTGGATTAATAACTGCGTTGGGGACTGGTTTAGAAAAAAGTTGGAAAAAAATATTAGCAGGAGAAACTGGAGTAGGGCTTATAGAGTCATATGATACTACAGATATGCCTGTTAAAATAGCAGCTGAAGTAAAAGATTTTGATCCATTAGAATTTGGAATTGAAAAAAAAGAAGTTAAAAAATTGGCAAGAAACACTCAATTTGCTATCGCTGCAACTAAAATGGCATTGGCAGATTCTGGTCTTGTTATAGATGAAAATAATTGTGAAGATGTAGGAGTAATTGTTTCTTCTGGTATTGGAGGAATAGAAATATTCGAAGGACAACATCAGACTATGCTTGAAAAGGGAGTAAAAAGAATATCTCCTTTTACTATACCTGGAATGATATCTAACATGGCAGCAGGAAATATAGGGATATATTTTGGTGCAAAAGGACCAAATAAATCTATAGTTACAGCTTGTGCAGCAGGAACTCATTCGGTTGGGGATGCTTTTGAAATGATAAAAACAGGAAGAGCTAAAGTGATGATAGCTGGAGGAACTGAAGCTTCTATTACTCCATTTGCAATGAATGCTTTTGCTAACATGAAGGCACTATCTACTAGAAATGATGAGCCTCAAAAAGCTTCAAGACCATTCTCAGCAGACAGAGACGGATTTGTAATGGGAGAAGGAGCTGGAATTCTTATTCTTGAAGAATTAGAATCAGCTAAAGCAAGAGGAGCAAAAATATATGCTGAAGTAGTAGGGTATGGAGAAACTTGTGATGCATATCATATAACTGCACCAGCTGATGGTGGAGAGGGAGCTGCAAGAGCTTTCAAAATGGCATTAAAAGAGGGAGACATTGATTTAAATGATGTTGACTATATAAATGCACATGGAACATCTACACCTGCAAATGATAAAAATGAAACTATGGCAATAAAAACTGTATTTGGTGAAAGAGCTAAAGAACTTTTAGTTTCTTCTACTAAGGGAGCTACAGGGCATGGACTAGGGGCAGCAGGAGGAATTGAAGCTGTATTAATAGCTAATACTATTTTTACAGGAGTAGTACCGCCTACTATCAACTATGATAATCCTGATGAAGTTTGTGACCTTAACTATGTACCAAATGCACCAGTAGAAAGAACTGTAGAAGTAGCTATGTCAAGTTCTCTTGGATTTGGTGGACATAATGCTGTTATAGCAATGAGAAAATATAAATAATATAATAAGGAGGATAAGTTGAAAAGGAATTATTTAGAGCTTGAAGGAAACTTAGGTTATTCTTTTAATAATAAAGAGCTTTTAAAAAATTCACTTATCCATAGATCTTTTGGAAATGAACACTGGAGATATAAAAAAATAAGCAATGAAAGACTAGAACTGCTGGGAGATGCAGTTCTAGATCTTGTTGTTACTGAATATCTTTATAAAAGCCATGAAAGTTCAACTGAGGGAGACTTAGCCAAAATAAAATCTATGGTTGTAAGTGAACCTGTACTGGCATCTATTTCTAAAAAAATGGATGTTGGAAAATATCTTCTTTTAAGCAAAGGAGAAGAAATGACAGGTGGAAGAGAGAGAAGCTCTATATTGGGAGATGCATTTGAAGCAATATTAGGAGCAATATATCTTGATTCAGATTTTGAAACAGCAAAAAAATATGCTTTGAGTCATATACAGGATTCAATAGATCATGTAGATAAAAATGAAGATATATTAGATTTTAAAACTATACTGCAAGAATACAGTCAAAGAGAATATAAAATAATACCATCTTATGAAGTGATAAGAGAAACTGGGCCTGATCATCAGAAAATATTTGAAATAGAAGTAAAGATTGGTGATAGAACAGGAAGAGGAACAGGAAAAAATAAAAAAAGTGCAGAACAATCAGCAGCTAAAGAATTATGTAAAAAGTTAGGTGTAAAAACACATGAAGCACTATAATATTCCCATCTTCATAAGTCATTTTGGATGCCCTAATGCTTGTGTTTTCTGTAATCAAAAGAAAATAAATGGACGTGAAACTGATGTGACAATGGAAGATCTGAAAGAAACAATAGAAACATATTTAGAAACTCTGCCAAAGAATTCCAAAAAAGAAGTGGCTTTTTTTGGTGGAACTTTTACAGGGATCTCTTTTGATCTCCAGAGACAATATCTAGAGACGGTACATGAATATATTAAGAAGGGATTAGTAGACGGTATAAGACTATCTACAAGGCCTGACTGCATAAATAAAGAGATAGTGGAACAGTTGAAAAAATATGGAGTGACTTCAGTAGAACTTGGAGTTCAGTCTTTAGATGAAAAAGTATTGAAAGCAACAGCAAGGTACTATCCAGCAGAGGTAGTAGCTGAAGCATGCAGTTTGTTGAAAGAATATAATATAGAACTGGGAATACAGCTTATGATAGGTCTTCCTGAATCAACATTTGAAAGTGATTTTTTCACAGCAGAAAAAGCTCTGAAAATGAATCCTGATACAGCAAGAATATACCCAACTCTTGTAATAAAAGGAACAAAGATGGAAGAGATGTTCAAAGATGGAGAGTATAAGGCTTTATCTATTGAAGAGGCAGTGGAAAGAACTAGAAAAATATACTCACTCCTAGAGAGTAGTGGGGTGAATGTAATAAGAGTTGGATTGCAACCAAGTGAAGACTTAAGAGAAGAAGGGGTAGTTTTGGGAGGACCCTTTCATCCAGCTTTCAGAGAACTTGTGGAGACAGAGATCTACTATAATTTTTTTAAAACTATAGCAGATAGAGAAAAAAAATTAGATATAAGAGCAAATGAGAGAAATATATCAAGACTAGTAGGAATAAAAAAAGCAAATAGAGAGAGACTGAAGGAATATTTTAATATAAAAATAGACAATAGTATTGGAAAAAATGAAGTCATTGTAAATGACAGAATATATTCAAGACTAGATATCCTTAGAAAGGAGATTAATGAACCAGATAGTAATTAATATAGATGAGTTTCAATCCAGAGCAGCAATAATAGAAGATGGAAAAGTTGTAGAAATTCTTGTAGAGAGAGAAGAAGAGGGAAGAATAAATGGAAGTATATACAAGGGAAAAGTAGCCAATGTCCTTCCAGGAATGGAGTCAGCTTTTGTTAATATCGGACTGGAAAAAAATGGTTTTCTTTATGTAAATGATTTGAGAGAATTTGAAGAAAAATATTTAGATGGGATATTAAACAGCAGCAGGCCTATAGAAGATATACTTAATGTAGGAGACGATGTAGTGGTACAGATACTCAATGAGCCTCGAGGAACAAAAGGAGCTAGAGTCACTACACATTTTACAATACCAGGAAAATATCTGGTGCTTATGCCTAATAATGATCATATAGCTATTTCAAAAAAAATAAGAGATGAAGAAGAGAGAGAAAGATTAGAAAATATATTTAAAGAGATAAAGCCTGAAAATATGGGTGTAATAATAAGAACAGCTGCTTTTGGAAAAAGTGAGTTCCATTTTGAAAGGGAGATAGAATATCTTGTAAAGAAATGGGAGGATATAGAAAAGAAAATAAAGGGAGCTAAAATAGGAGAGGTACTGTATAAAGATAATGGAATTATAACTACAGTATTAAGAGATATTTTCTCTAATGACATAGACGAGCTTATAGTAGACAATGAAGAGGTATACTGGGAGGTAATAGATTATATTAACGCTTTCAGTGAGAAGACTCTTAAAACAAAAATAAAGCTGTACAGAGATGGAAAAGAAAAGGATATCTTTGATTTATATGGTATAAATGAAGAGATAGATAAAGCACTTAATGAAGTGGTATGGTTAGAGTGTGGAGGATATCTTGTTATTCAGAAGACAGAAGCTCTTATCAGTATTGATGTAAATACAGGAAAGAACACGGGAAGTTTAAATCTTGAAGAGACAGTTGTAAATACTAATATAGAGGCAGCCAAAGAGATACCTAGACAGCTTAGACTTAGAAATTTTGGTGGGATAATAATAATAGATTTTATTGATATGAGAGTGGAAGAGGATAAAATCAAAGTACTTGAAGCTTTGGAAAAACATTTACAAAGAGACAGAATAAAAAATAATATAGTTCATTTCACTGATCTGGGACTTGTAGAGATGACAAGAAAACGTGCTGGGAAACCTCTGGCATATTATTTTCAGGAAGTATGTCCACATTGTAATGGAACTGGAAAAATAAAATCACAAGATGCACTTATTCATGAGCTCATGAAAGAAATCAAGATGTGTTCAGAAGATAAAGATATCAGTACAATAAAAGTGAAATTATCAAAAACACTTATAGAATCTTTTAAGGAAATATATTTTGAAATTATTAAAGAGTTCTTAAAAATGAAGAAAAAGGCTATAGAATTAGAAGTTGATACAAATAATAGTTGCCAATATGAAATAATTCTGGTTAAATAGAGGAGAGAACTATGAAAATAGGTGTTTATGCTGGAAGCTTTGATCCTATAACTAAGGGTCATTATGATGTTATAAAAAAATCATTAAAAATAACAGATAAGCTTATTGTGGCAGTTATGAACAATAGCAATAAAAAAGGATGGTTTTCTCTTGAAGAGAGAAAAGATATGATAAAACTCCTAGTTGGAGAAGATAGTGATAGAATAGAAGTGAAAAGTTTTGACGGACTACTGATAAATTTTATGAAAGAAAATGGAGCTGATATAATAATCAGAGGATTGAGAGCGGTTTCAGATTATGAATATGAACTGGGATATGCTTTTGCCAATCATGATCTCTCTTATGGAGAAATAGAGACTGTATTTATTCCAGCTGCAAGAGAATATATGTATTTGAGTTCTAGTTCAGTAAGAGAAGCAGCCATGGTAGGAGCCAGACTTGATATATTTGTAGATGATAAAATAGCTGAGATAGTGAAGGAAAAAGCAAAAACTATCAAAGGATAGGAGAAAAAGTGGCTAAAAATAAAAGTTTTTATGTTTGTGGTGAATGTGGATATAAATCATCTAAATGGATGGGAAAGTGTCCTCAATGCAATGAATGGGGTACTTTTGAGGAAGAGATAGAGATAACATCAGCAGGGGCACCTGTAGTTTCTTCAGCTGTTTCTGTAAAAGAGACTGCTGAAAAAGTATATTCATTTTCAGATATAAAAATGGAAGATATGTATAGATACAAAACTGGAGTAGAAGAATTTGACAGAGTACTTGGAGGAGGACTCCTTCAGGGAGAAGTAGTACTGGTAACAGGAAATCCAGGGATAGGAAAATCTACTCTTTTGCTTCAGGTAGCAGATAAATATACATCCTATGGAACAGTCATATATATTTCTGGAGAGGAATCACCTTCTCAGGTAAAAAACAGGGGAGAGAGACTTAAAATAAATGCAAAAGATCTATTCCTTATGGCTGAAACAGATGTTTCAAGTATTTATGAGTATCTTATAGCCAAAAAACCTAAAGTAGTAATAGTGGACTCAATACAGACTTTGTATAATTCTTCACTGGATTCTATACCAGGAACTCCTACACAAATCAGAGAGTGCACTTTAAAGATAATAGAGCTTGCTAAAAAATATAATATATCATTTTTTATAGTAGGACATATAACTAAAGATGGAAAAGTGGCAGGACCAAAAATGCTTGAGCATATGGTAGATGCTGTATTTAATTTTGAAGGAGAAGAGGGGCTCTTCTACAGGATATTGAGAAGTACTAAAAATAGATTTGGTTCAACTAATGAACTGGCTGTTTTCAGTATGGAAGAAGATGGAATGAAAGAGATAAAAAACTCCTCTGAATATTTTTTAAGTGAAAGAGACGAAAAAAATGCAGGAAGCATGGTAGTTCCTGTTTTAGAAGGAACAAAAGTATTTCTTTTAGAGATACAGACACTTCTTACTGAATCAAGTGTTGGGATACCAAAAAGAATAGTTCAGGGATTTGACAGAAACAGAATACAGATACTTACCGCAATAGCAGAGAAAAAAATGCACATGAGCCTTGCTATGAAGGATATGTTTGTAAATATACCAGGGGGCTTGAATATAGAAGACCCAGCAGCAGATTTAGCTGTCCTTATATCCCTTCTGTCAGTATACAGAGGAGTAGAAATAAGTCAAAAAATAGCAGCTATTGGAGAGTTAGGATTAAGGGGAGAAATCAGAAAAGTTTTTTTTATTGAAAAAAGGCTGAAAGAGCTTGAAAAATTAGGATTTAAAGGAGTATATATTCCAGAAGCTAATAGAAAAGAGATAGAAAAAAATAGTAATAAATATAAATTAAAATTAATATATTTAAAAAATTTAGAAGAACTTTTAGAAAGGATGAACAAGGATGGTCAATAAAAAGCTTGAAGAAATGCTCTTGCAAATAACTCCCGGAACGCCTCTGAGAGAAGGATTGTATAATATCATTGATGCAGGAATAGGTGCTTTGATAGTAGTTGGAATGGATGAATCAGTAGAAAAAATGCTTGATGGTGGATTTTATATAAATTGTGACTATACACCAGAAAGAATGTTTGAGTTGGCTAAAATGGATGGAGCTATAATAGTTGATGAAGAATGTAAAACAATAATATATGCAAATGTACATCTTCAAGTTGACAGAAAATATTCATCTGAAGAAAGCGGAACTAGACACAGAACTGCTCAAAGAGCAGGTAAACAGACTGGGAAATTAGTCGTAGCTGTATCTGAAAGAAGAAAAACTATAAGTTTATATAAAGGCGACATGAGATATAAACTTAAAAATATGGCTGAGATTATGAATGAAGCATCACAAGCTTTAAAAACTATGGAAAGATACAGATATGTATTGGATAAATCATTGGCAAATCTAACTATATTGGAACTTGATGATATAGTGACTATTTATGATGCTGCATTAGTTTTACAAAGATTTGAAATGATGATGAGAATAGAGGAAGAGCTAGAAGGCTATGTAGTGGAACTTGGAACAGAAGGAAGACTCATAGAACTTCAATTAGAAGATTTAGCTCAGGATATTCATGAAGAGATGCTGGAATTTTTAAGTGACTATAAGAGTGAAGAAGTTGAATATGAAAGTATCATTACACAGCTTAGGGAATTTACTAATACTGAACTTCTTGAAATTGAAAACTTTGCAAGTGTTCTTGGATATAAGAAAAGCTACAGCAGCTTAGATAATAAAATAAGCCCTAAGGGATATAGAATTCTTGGAAAAATAAGCAAACTTACAAAGAAAGATATTGAAAAATTAGTATCTAACTATGGAGAACTTTCTTCTATACAGGAAGCTCCTATTGAAGAACTATCAGATACAAAGTTGAGTAAATTAAAAATAAAAGCTATAAAAAATGGTTTGAAAAGGCTTAAATTTACAGTAGAATTAGAAAAATAAAAAAAATTATTGAGGATAACCTTTAAGCAGAAATATTGCTTTTATAGGTTATCCTCTTTTTTATTTTTTTATCTCATTCAGCTGTTCATAAAGGACTTCCATAGTTTCGAAAAGTCTTGGAGATCCCCTCAAAAAATCAATAGCATCAAAGACAATAATATTTTTTTCTTTTGCAGCTTTTGTTTCAGAGAGAAGAGGGTTTACTTTTAGTAATTCTCCAACTCCTCCAACATTTTTTGAAATAATAATAACATCTAAATTTTTAGCTAAAATATGTTCAGATGAGATTATTGGCATATTTCCAGTGAGGTCACCAGCAATATTCTCAACTCCCATATAAGTCAAAGTTTTTCCTGGAAGATATTTATTGCTGAATGAAACCAATGGGGAAGCTGAATAAACTATCATTCCTTTTAATTTTAAAGGATTTACTTTCTCTTTTTCTTTTATATTTTCTAATTTTTTCAAACTTTCATTATATAAAATATCTGCTTCTTTTTCTTTATCTAACAGAGCTCCAAATATTTTTATACTTTCCAATATTGTATCAGGACTTTTTATAGTATTATGACAAATAAATGGAACTTTCAATTCTTTTAATGAAGAGACTAAGGAAGAACCTTCATTTAATATTACTAAATCAGGTTCTAAAGAAATAATTTTTTCAAATGATGGTTTATGAGGAGTACCAACAGAAGTTAATTTTTCTGTTTTCTCATATGGCCAGACTTTACTTTGAGAATTTTTTACAATTCCAGCTATACACTCTTCTCCATTGAGCATGAATATAGTTTCAGCTACAGCTAAATCTATAATTACTACTCTGTTATATTTTTTCAATTCTATGGAGTTTCCAAAAGTATCATGCAGAAAATTATCTTTAATTTCATAAGAGTATAAAGAAATACTGGTAAAGAAAGATACTATAAGTAATATTATTTTTTTCACTTTTAACACTCCTTTTATTTTAGTTAAAATTGATACTACAGAAAAATATAATTTAAATAAAGGTTGTTATAATATCTAAATTTAAATCTGTATTATAAACTTTTTTATGATAGGATTATATCAATATAATTATTTTGTGTCAATAAAATTTTGATAATCAAATTAATTTAAAAAGAATAATTTACAGTAAAAATTTATTATAAGAGGCTATGAATTTTAATTTGTTTTAACATTCAATGATAAAAAATTAAGTTTTTTATAGCTAAAGTAATATTTAAAAAATAAAGAGAGTATTAATAGGAAAATGAAAAATAATTTTATTTTTTTCAAAAAAACACTTGTATTTTTTTAGAAAAAGGAGTATTATAAAAAAAATAAAAAATTAAAAAAGGAGTTCAGATATGTATTCATCAGCTAACGTAATAATAATAAGCATATGTATAATATTGGTTATAATAGTCATTATAAGCAATAAATTTTTATATGCAAAAGATTACGTTAGGAAAAATGGACTGAACTTAAGATATTTAGGATAGAATAAATAGATCTGACTAAGTATATTTAGAGTGTATGTTTAACAGCCTGACAGGGCTGTTTTTTTTTACAAAAATTTTTAAAAAATGAAAGGGGAAATAAAATGAAAAAGTACATAACAGATCGGATAAAAAGATCAGAAGCGGACAAAATGGTAAATGGGTATTTAAAACGGAAATTTGATAGGAATAAATAAGGAGATATAAAATGAAATTATTAAATAAATTAAGTGACTTTTTAGGGAAATATTTTATTGTTTTGGTTTTACTTATGGTGGTAGCTGCTATGGCATTGCCACAGGCGTTTATTGCATTGGGGAGAACAAGAGTTTTTGGACAGTCTTTAGTTACAGTAGGGCTGGGATTGATTATGTTTGTTATGGGACTTACTCTTAATGAAAAAGATTTCAAAGTAATTGTAACAAGACCTAAAGATGTATTTATTGGATGTCTTGCTCAATTTACTGTAATGCCTTTTATGGCTTATTTTTTAGCAAAGACATTAAGACTTCCCCCTGAATTGGCAGTAGGACTGGTTCTTTTAGGAACTTGTCCAGGAGGAACTGCAAGTAATGTTATGACTTACCTTGCTAAAGGGGATGTAGCTCTTTCTATTGGAATGACTACTGTATCAACATTGGCAGCACCTATTTTAACACCAGCTCTTACATATTTTCTAGCAGGTCAGTGGGTAGAAATTAATATGTATGCTATGCTCCTTGATATTGTAAAAGTTGTCATTGTTCCTATCTTCTTGGGAATGGCAGTCCATAAAGCATTTGGAGAAAAGGTACATAAAGTATCTAAAGTATTGGTAATTATTCCAATTGTATGTATTCTGATGATTATGGGACTGTGTGTAGCACCTAATAAAATGAATCTTATTAATTCTGGAGCTGTTCTTATTATGGCAGTATGTCTTCATAACTGGTTTGGATTTATTTTAGGATATGCTATTGGGATGTTTGCTAAAATGGATGACTCTAAGAAAAAAGCACTTTCTATTGAAGTGGGATTACAAAATTCTGGACTGGCAGTAGGATTAGCGGCACAATTTGCAAATCCTTTATGTGCATTGCCAGCAGCAGTAGCAACTGTAGTACATCAGGTATCAGGTTCTCTGTTAGCTAATGTATTTTCAGGAAATCTGTCATTTAATTTTTTCAGAAGAAGAGTCAAATCAGCAGCTAATATCAGCATGATGAACAAATAATAAAAGGAGATAAGAAAAATGTCAAATAGAAGCGTATTTTTACCAAATTATAGTATTGGAGATTCAGCATATGATGAAATTATAAAAGTTTGTTCTAACTATGGAAAAAAAGTTGTATTCATTGGAGGAAAAACAGCTTTGGAAAAAGCAAGTCATTTAGTGAAAAATTTAATGGAAGGAAGTGAGCTGGAAGTAGTTGATACATTGTGGTATGGAGGAGAAGCTGCATATGCCAATGTGGAAAAATTGAAAGAGATGAAAGCAGTTCATGAAGCAGATATGATTTTTGCCTTTGGTGGTGGAAAAGCAATAGATACATGCAAAGTTCTTACTGGAGATTTGAATAAGCCTCTATTTGTATTCCCTACTATCTCGTCTACCTGCGCAGCGGTTACATCAGTCTGTGCTATTTACACTGTAAATGGAGTATTTGATGGGCTGTATTGGAGAAGTGCTCCAGCTGAACATACTTTTATCAATACAAAAATTATAGCAGAAGCACCAGATAAATATTTGTGGGCTGGAATAGGAGATACTCTGGCAAAAGGATATGAACCTGAGTTTTCATCAAGAGGAAGAAAGCTGGATCACCCTAATGCTTTGGGAGTGACATTGTCTAAACTTTGTCAGGAACCATTGGTAGAATACGGGTCAAAGGCATTGGCAGACTGTAAAGAAAATAGAGTGTCTGATGATCTTGAGGAAACTGTATTGTCTATTATTGTAAATACAGGGCTTGTATCTAATCATGTTATCAATGACTATAACAGCTGTGTAGCTCATGCAATGTGCTATGGATTCTCTACTATGCCAAAGGTAGAGCATAATCATCTTCATGGAGAAATTGTATCATATGGAGTATTGGTACAGCTAATGCTAGATAATGCTACTAAAGAGATAGATAAACTTCTGCCTTTCTACAGAGAGATAGGACTTCCTACATCATATAAGGACTTTGGAGTGACAAGGGAAGAGATGGAAGGGGTATTGCAGAAAGCTTCTGAAGTAAATGATGTAAAGGTAGCTGCTATGGATATCACCAAGGATAAACTGGCAGATGCAGTAGATAGATTAGAGAGATATGTCAGATAATAAAATGAAAAGGTTAATCAAAGAATTAAACTAAATTAATATATATAATAGTTTTAGATTATAGAGAATAAAAAGAGAGCAAATCAAAAACTTAGATTCACTCTCTTTTGTTATAAAGCATATTGAGTACTGTACAGATTAAAATAAAATCCATTTTGATTCATTAATTCATCATGAGTTCCCTGCTCAGCTATTTTTCCATCTTTTAAGACAAGGATAAGATCAGCATTTTTAATAGTAGAAAGTCTGTGAGCTATTATGAAGCTTGTTCTTCCTTTGATAAGATTAGCTATAGCCTTTTGCAGTCTTATTTCTGTTCTTGTATCAACTCCACTGGTAGCCTCATCGAGAATAAGGAACTTAGGATCAGAAGCAATAATTCTTGCTATTGTAATAAGCTGTTTTTGCCCTTGGGAAAGAATCATATTATCTTCAGTTATCATAGTGTCATAACCATCAGGGAATTTCATGATAAAGTCATGGGCACATGCAAGTTTTGCACTTTCTACAACTTTATCAAATGAAATATCAGTATTTCCATAGCTTATATTATCTCTGATGGTTCCTGTAAAGAGCCAGCTGTCTTGCAGCACCATACCAAAGAGTTTTCTTATTTCACTTTTCTTGTATTCTTCTATATTTATTCCATCCAGAAGTATCTCTCCAGATGTTATGTCGTAAAATCTCATTAAAAGATTTACAATGGTAGTCTTTCCACCTCCAGTAGGTCCTACTATAGCAACTACTTCTCCATTTCCTGTTTTAAAGGAAAGGTTTTTTAGTACAGGAGTTTCTTTATTGTATGCAAAATCTACATTTCTAAATTCAATATTTCCTTTTAAGGAATCAAAATTAATATCTTTTTTACCTACATCTAAGTCTTCCTCTTGATCCATAAATTGGAAGAATCTCTCAGCACTTACCAAAACAGTCTGAATAATACTGTAAGCTTCAGAGATGCTAGCTATTGGTCTGTTAAAAAGTTTTGAGTAAATGACAAAACTTGAAAGTCCTCCAAGAGTTATTTTACCTTGAAGCATAAATATAGCACCAACGAGAATAATGAGAGAATATCCCAGATTTCCTATAAAGTTAAGAGTAGGAAAGTTAAATCCTGCAAGGAAAATTGACTTGATTGCATTTTCCTTATAAGAGGAATTTAGATTTCTAAAATTCTCAATAGCCCTCTCTTCATATGAGAAAGATTTTACTTCTGCCTGACCTGTAAGAATTTCATCTATATATCCACTTAGTTTTCCAAGATACCTTTGCTGGACTCTTCTTTTTTCACGACTTTTTTCAGTTATCTTCTTTAAGAATACTCCTGTAAATGATACCAGCAGAAGCTGTATCAAAGTAAGGGAAGGACTGATATACAGCATTATTCCCAGAGCTGTAAATATAGTAAGTATATTTACTATTACTCTTGTCCCTATTTGTGAAAGGGAACCACTGATATTATCTATATCATTTATCATTATACTGATGATATTTCCCTGTGAGATTCCATCAAAATATTTTAATGGGAATCTGTGAATTTTTTCAATTCCATCTTTTCTCATCTTATTTACAATATCCTGCGATATTATATTCATCTTTATATTTTGCACCAAAGTAAGAACTGCTCCAGTTACATAGGAGAAAAGAAGCAGTATAGACATTTTTCCAAGCTGTAAGAAATTACTTTTGCTCATTTGAAAATGTATCTGGTTTATTCCTTTTCCTACTAGATAAGGTCCTACCAGAGTAAGAAGATTTCCTATTATTGCAAGAAAAATCAGAAAGATAAACTCAGCTTTATATTTTTTTAAATAAGGGAGCAGTTTTTTAAATAAATTATACTTCACAATAAGACCCCCCTGGTATGCAGATTTCCTGTGATTCACATATTTCTCTGTATACCTCACATTTCTCAGCAAGGGCAGCATGAGAATCAAATCCTACTACTTTTCCATTATCCATGACTATGATTCTGTCCATTTTCATAAGAGAAGCAACTCTTTGTGAAATAGTAAGGATAGTAGTATTTTTTAGATAATTTTTAAGTTCATTTTTTAGATTGTATTCTGTAATGAAGTCTAAGGCACTGAAACTGTCATCAAATATTAGAATCTCAGGTTCTTTGATTAAAGTTCTGGCTATGGAAAGCCTTTGTTTCTGTCCACCAGAGAAATTAGTTCCACCTTTAGTCACTTCAGTTTTGTACTGTTCAGGAAGTTTTTCAACAAAATCTTTTCCTTGAACAATAGAGATAACATTTTTTACAGCTTCTTCAGAAGCTTTTTCATTTCCCCATTTGATATTTTGTTCAATACTTTGTGAGAAAAGGAATGACTTCTGCATTACTATTCCAATTTTATCTCTCAATTCTTTTTCTTTGTATTTATTGACATTGATTCCATCTATAAGAACTTCACCTTTAGTTACTTCATAGAATTTAGGAATAAGAGCTATAAGGGAAGTTTTTCCAGAACCTATACCTCCAATTATTCCAATATTTTCACCTTTTTTTATCTTTAAATTTATATTTTCCAGAATATAATTATCAGTTTTATCATATGAGAATGAGACATTTTTAAATTCAATAACTGTATCTGTAAATACTTTTTCAAACTCTTCTTCTGACATATTAGATACATCTTCAAAAAGAACTTCTTTTACCCTTCTATATGATATAGCAGTTCTGCTGTACAAAGTGAAAAGGAACGAAAGAGCATTCATAGAGAAAAGAAGCATATTAAGGTAGTTTATAAAAGCAACAACTTCCCCCAGATGCATTTTTCCATAATTTACTCTGATACCTCCAAACCATAGAACAGCTACAACTCCAATATTCATTATAAGAGTAATAAACGGAAGTTTACTTGCCATTAGATTATCGGCTTCAATTGTTTTTAGTTTAAGATCATCATTTTTTTCTTTAAATCTTTCAGCTTCAATTTTTTCCTTTGAAAGAGCACGGATAACTCTGATACCAGTAAGATTTTCTCTCATTACCAGTGTAAGATTATCAAGTTTTTTCTGTACCTCTGCATATATACCAAAAGATTTTTTCATATAGTACATAGTGGTTCCAACAATAGTAGGTACTATGAATATAAAAAGTATAGCCAGAACAGGATTGATAGAGACAGCCATAATTACAGCTCCTACTCCTGTTACCAGACCTCTTAATACCATTCTTATGCACATAAGAAACATATTCATAATCTGATCTACATCTTTAGTCATTCTTGTAATAAGAGATGCCTGTGTAAATTTATTAAGATGTACAAAATTGAAGCTCTGTATTTTAGTAAATACTTTATCTCTGAGAGTTGCTCCAAAATTTTGAGTTGCATGAACAGAAAAATAGTTGCAGAAGATAGAACAAATATATCCTCCTAATGCAATGGCTACCATAGTTCCACCCATTCGAGTAATATATGTCAAATCTTTATTAGAAACACCTATGTCTATTATTTTAGCCATTATCAAAGGAAGAGATAAATCACAGAATGCTTCTCCCATTTTGAAGAATGCAGCTAACAGAGCTTTAGGTATGAAAGGTTTAAAAATTTTGAACATCATTCCTCCTAAAATTTATATATTTTCCATTTATAATTTTACCATAAAAACCGCAAGAAACAAATACTTTTATAATCAAAATTTTAGAGTATAAAAAAAGGAACTAAGTTTCCTTAGTTCCGATTAAATTCAATACTAAATCAATTATTTTACTTTGATGTTAGCAGCTTGAGGTCCTTTTTGACCTTCGATTACATCATAAGTAACTTCTTCATTTTCATTTAAAGTTTTGAATCCATCTTTTTGGATTTGAGAGAAGTGAGCGAATATATCTTTTCCATCCTCACCAGTAATAAATCCGAATCCTTTTTCTTGGTTAAACCATTTAACTGTACCTTTCATTTGTTTCCTCCATAAATATAAATTTTTTAATGATATAACTTGTGATATTTTGGCAATAGTTATGACAAACTATCAGGTATAAACTTAATACTTAGGAAGATACTTCTTGAAAGACCTTTAAATATTAAAACCTCAAAACTCATAAATCTTTTATCACTACAAAAGATATTATACACTATTTTTTATTAAATGTATAGCTTTATTTTTAAAATTGACATGAAGCAAGTAAAATAGTATAATATACGAGGTCAAATAAAGAAAAAAGCAGGTGGGCAGCTGATAACCCAGCTGCTTTTATTTTTTTAGGAGGAAAATTAATGTTGGATAAATTGAAATTGGATAAAAGATTTATAAAAACTCTATTGGTACTAGCAGTTCCAATAATATTACAAAGTTTAGTTACTGCTTCATTAAATCTTTTGGATAATCTCATGATAGGAAGTCTGGGAGAAAATGAAATAGCAGCTGTAGGAATATCAAATCAATTCTATATGGTGTATTATTATTCTATAATGGGAATAACTCTGGGAGCTGGAATTTTTATGTCACAGTTCTGGGGGAAAAAAGATGTATCCAGTATTCATAAATTTCTGGGGATATCTCTTGTATTTGGAATGGCAGCAACTATATTCTTTGCAGCAGCAGCCTTTTTTGTTCCTGAGAAGATAATGAGTATATTTACAAAAGAATTTATAGTGATATCTTTAGGAAGAGACTATTTGAGAATGGTAGCTTTAAGTTATATATTTACAACTATATCTTTAGCTTTTGCAGCTTCCCTCAGAAGTATAGGGCAGACTAAAATACCAATGTATGGAAGTCTTGTAGGGCTTATGTTTAATGGAATACTTAATTATATATTTATATTTGGAAAATTTGGAGCACCTGCTATGGGAGTTGCTGGAGCAGCTCTGGGAACTACTGTATCAAGATGCATGGAGCTTTCTTTTATTCTTTTCATTATATATAAAAATAAGAATATAGTGGCAGGAAGTATATCACAGCTTTTAGACTTTAACTTTGCTCTTGTGATAAAATTTTTTAAAACAGCTACACCTGTTATTTTTAATGATGTAATGTGGATAGGAGGAATAACAGCATATTTTGTAGCTTATTCAAAACTGGGAACAAATGCTACAGCAACTATGCAGATAGCTAATACAATAAATAATGTATTTAATATATTTGGAATAGGAATAGCCTCAGCTTCTGCTATATTGATAGGGAATAAGATTGGAGCAGGACTTGAAGAGGAAGCAAAAAAGGATGCTCTAAAGATATCGGTATTTGGAGTGATGATTGGAGTGGTCATAGGGATATTATTCTTTGCAGTAGCTCCTCTTATAGCTATGCTCTTTAAGATAACTCCAGAAACATATCATAATGTAATAATTGTACTGAGAATAATGGCAACAGCTCTTCCATTGAGATTCTTTGGAATAGTACAGATTATTGGTGTGCTTCGTGGAGGGGGAGATGTCCTCTATGCTATAATTACAGAACTTGTAGCTGTATGGTGCATTGGTGTTCCATTGTCATTCTTGGGAGCTGTATACTTTAAGTTTCCAATAGTTTTAGTTTATCTCATGGTGTGTCTGGAAGAACCATTTAAAGTAATAGCTACTATTCCAAGGCTGCGTTCAGGAAAGTGGATAAAAAATTTGATAAAATAATATAAGATGAAAAGGAATCAAGAAATATAAATCGTAAACAATATTACAAGAATAAAAAAATAAATTATATAATTAGGAGGAATAAATATGTTTAATGAAGTTTTCACTAATGTTTTAGCACACAATGGTGTTGTATCTATCACAACATGGGCAGATAATTTAGTACATGTTTCTAATACTTGGAATAAATATTTGCAGATTGTGGATAATAAAATTTTGATTCCAGCTGCATGGCTCCATAAAACTGAAAAAAATATAAAAATAAATAATCAGGTAATATTGACATTGGGAAGTCCTGATGTACAAGGAAAAATTGGAATGGGAACTGGGTTTGTAGTAGAGGGAACAGCAAAGTTTCTTGACTCTGGAAAAGAATTTGATATGATGAAAGAGAAGTTTCCATTTTTAACAAGAGTATTGGAAGTAACTGCAAAGAATGTAAGACAGACAATATAGAAGATATAAATAAATATTGAAATTTTTTAATTTTAAAAATTGTATTTATACTAAAAATTGAAGGCAGAGAGAAATCTCTGTTTTTTTTATGGAAAAGCCTAAAAAGTGACATCATTTCGTTTTTAATAACGCAAATACGTTTAAAAATATACATAAGAAACTTTTTTAGAATTTTTTGTATTTTTTATTGACATGGAATAAAAAATATTATATATTTATACCAAGAAGATAATGTATATACATCAAAGAAACGTATTTACGTTATAAAAGGAGGTGTAAATAAAAAATGTATGAAGAATTATTGAAAACATTGAGGGAAGAAAAAGTAGTAGCAATATTAAGAGATGTTCCTTTGGAAAAATTTGAAAAGACATTGGATATTTTAAAAGAAGAAGGAATAAAAATACTTGAAATAACATTGAACAGTAAAGATGTAGAGAAACAATTTGAGATAGTGAATAAAAAATATTCTAATGACTTTATAATAGGAGCAGGAACAGTTGTAACATTGGAAGGATTAGATTTTGCAGCAAAGAATAGATCTAAGTTTATACTTACACCTAATCTGGATGAAGAAATACTGAAAGAAGCAGAAAAAATTGGAATGTTTTGTGTATGTGGTTTCTTTACAGCTTCAGAAGCTATGAAAGCTAAAAAATACAGCTGCTGTAAAATTTTAAAATTATTTCCAGCAGGAGAAGTACCATTCTCTTATTTAAAATCTTTGAGAGGACCGATCAATGATCTTGAATGTATGGCAGTAGGAGGAGTTAACAGAAATAATGTTTCAGAATTTTTAAAAGCAGGTTTCAGCTGTCTTGGAATAGGAAGTTCTCTAGTAGATAATAAACTTATAAAAGCAGATAAATTTGATGAATTAAGAGAAAATATAATTGCTATAAAAAAAGCTGCTGAAATTTTTTAGCAAGGAAATGGTGAGAATGAAAAAAATAGTAACAATTGATGCAGGAACTTCTAATTTAAGAATAAGAATTGTAGAAGGAAAAAACATAATTTTTGAAAGAAAAGAAAATTATGGAGTAAAAATTGGAAAAGAAAAATTTGAAAATGAACTGTATAAACTTTTGAAAGAATGTATAAAAGAGAATGGAATAGAAAAAGAGGAAATTGAATGTATAATTGCTTCTGGAATGATAACCTCAGCTTTAGGATTATTGGAAATTGAGCACTTGCATGTTCCTGTATCTCTGGAGAAATTTTCGAAGAATATAAAAAAAATTAAATTTTTTGAATTTGAAATACATCTAATAACAGGAATAAAAGTAGAAAAGAAATATTTCAGGGAAGAACATCTAAAAAGTATAGATGTAATACGGGGAGAAGAGGTAGAAGTATTTGGGATACTTGAAGAGATAAAGGTAGAAGAACCAACACTTGTAATTCTTCCAGGTTCACATAATAAATTTATAGAAGTATCTGATGGAAATATAGTAGACCTTCTTACAACTATGAGTGGAGAAATCTATGATGTAATGACAAGATACACTATATTAAAAACTTCTGTAGATGAAAAATTTGCTGATAAAATAGAAAAAAAATACTTATCTTTGGGGAATAGAGCTGGTAGAAAATACGGAATAAACCAAGGCTCATTTATGCTTAGAGGACTTGATTTATCAGAAAAACTTACAATAAATGAAAAATCTAATTACCTTTTAGGACTGGTTTTAAGTGAGGATATATCTTCTTTAGAAAAAAATGGATACTTAACAAAATACAAGAAAATAATAATAGCAGGAGGAAATATAATTGCTAAAGGATTGTTTGAACTGTTAGCAGATATGAATTTAGATAATGATATTCAAGTTATTATCTCCAGTGAATTAGCAACAAGAGGAGCATTAAAAATCTGGGAAGAAAGTAAAAAATAAGGTGGGATATTATGTTGAACAAGTCGACTTTGAAAACAATGGAAATACTAGAAAAAATTTCTAACTCAAAAAATGGAATGACAATAACACAACTTTCAAAAGAACTGGAAATTCCAAGAAGTACTGTAGATGATATAGTAAAAGCACTGGTTTCTAAAAAATATCTTTATTGTTCTGATGAAAGCTTAAAATTATATCAGCTTGGGAACAAAATATTTGAACTTTCATTAAAAATGAGAGATAAAAGAGAAGTATTGGATATAGTAACACCATTTTTAAAAGAGTTGGTTGATGAATTTAATGACACATTATTCTTTGGATTAAAGGATGGAGATGATGTGTTGTATCTTTCGAAGATGGAAAGTTCAAAAACTGTAAGGACTACAGCAGTACTTGGAAGCAGAAAATCATTTTACTATACAGGGCTTGGGAAAGCTATCTTATCAACTTATTCTGAAAAGGATTTAGATGAATATATTGCCAGAACAAAATTAGAACCTAGAACTGATTATACAATAATTGAGCCAGAAAAATTAAAAGAAGATATTTTAGGAGCAAAGAGAAGAGGCTACTCTACAGATTATAGGGAAGGGGATATAGAAGTTTCCTGTGTAGCAGCTCCAATATATCAAGAAGGAAAAATATTTGGAGCAATAAGTTTAGCAGGTTTGTACACAACGATAGATGAAGAGGAAACAAAAAGAAGAGGGAAGAAAATAAAAGATACAGCAGAAAAAATATCAGAAATTTTAAGTTAAAAATTAGGAGGAGTGAAGATGAAAAGATTTTTAATGGTATGTATGTTTATTGTTTTGTCAACATTGGGGTATGCTGAGAAAGTTATGAGAGTAGGATTAGGGGTTCCAGAATCACATTTTGAATATAAAGGAATGGAACTTTTTAAGAAAAATCTTGAAGAAAAAACAAATAAGGAGATAAGGGTAGAACTTTATCCATCAAACCAAATAGGAGTTGATCAGGAAGTACTTGAACAAATCAAATTTGGAGCGGCACATATGAATCTTCCTGACCCAGCAGTATTAGGAACATTTGTAAAAGAATTTCAGTTTTTAT
Source organism: Fusobacterium ulcerans (assembly GCF_003019675.1). NCBI lineage: Bacteria > Fusobacteriati > Fusobacteriota > Fusobacteriia > Fusobacteriales > Fusobacteriaceae > Fusobacterium > Fusobacterium ulcerans. Next base: position 1,897,450 of record NZ_CP028105.1, read on the forward strand.
CATTTCCTTTCATATTTGATAGTCAAGAAAAAGCTATGGAAGTATGCAATGGTGAATGGGGACAGGAATTATTAAAAAAATTAGAAAAAGCAGGATATGTAGGATTAGGTTTTGGACCGTTTGGTTTTAGACATGTAACAAACAATGCAAGAGAAATAAAATCTTTAGAAGATTTTAAAGGATTAAAAATCAGAACAATGCAAAATCCTTTACATTTGAGAGTATTCAGAGCTTTGGGAGCAAATCCTACTCCGATGCCTTTTAGTGAATTATTTTCTGCTCTTCAACAAGGGGTTGTTGATGGACAAGAAAATCCAATGATGAATATTTATTCTCAAAAAATTTCAGAAGTTCAAAAATATGGAACAATGACAGGGCATGTTTACAGCTGGGTTGTATTAGTAGTAGGAAAGAATTTCCATGATTCATTGACACCAGAACAACAAGCTATAATGCAGGAATCTGCTGATATGGCTATAGCTTATATGGCAGAATCAGTAGCAAAAGATGATGAAACAGCAAGAGAAGAAATGGAAAAATCAGGGTTAGTATTTGTGGAACCTTCTGATGAATTTAAAACAAAAATAAAAGAAATAGTAGCTCCAATATTAGAAAAAGAAGGAGATAAAATTAATAAAGATATGTATGAAAAACTTAAAGAAGCAACAAAATAAATCTTTAATGAATAGGAGATAAAAATGGGTGAAAGAAAAGAATTTGAGTATTATGTAATAACAGGAGCAATGTTATTACTTGTACTTATGGGAGTATTGCAAATATTATTCAGATTTGTTCTCAATTTTTCTTTATCATGGACAGAGGAATTAAGTAGATATTTATTTATCTTAATGGTCTATACTGGAGCTTCATTGGCTCTGAAAAGAAAAAAACATGTTAGAGTAGAATTGATAGATATTTATGTAAAAAGCAAAATAAAAAGATGTATTTTTATATTTAATGATATAGTAATGATTTGGTTGCTATTATTAGTAGGATATGCAGGATTAAAAATCTCTATAACAACATATGAAATGGAACAGTTATCTCCTGCTTTGGGATTACCTATGTATTTAGTCTATGGAATAATTCCACTGACTTTCTTATTTGGAGCTTGCAGAGCCTTCCAAGTTTTGATTGCTGAAATCAAAGGAGGGAAAGAATAACAATGCAGATATTTATGATAATGATGATAGTATTTATAATTGCCATTTTTATAGGAATTCCTATTGCATATTGTATAGGTATTTCTGGATTGGTAGGATTGTTTATTAGTGGAATAAGTGTAGAATTTGTAGCCAAAACAGTTTTTACAGGATTGGATAGTTACACGTTTCTAGCTATACCAATGTTTATTCTTGCAGGACTGATAATGGAAAAAGGTGGAATATCCAATAGGCTGATAAAGCTTGCTACTTCATTAGTAGGAAATGTTTATGGAGGATTGGGAATAATAACAGTTATAGCTTGTTTCTTCTTTGCTGCTATTTCAGGATCTTCTCCAGCAACAGTTGCAGCTATTGGGGCAATGATGATTCCAGCAATGAAAGAAGAAGGATATGATACAGCTTTTGCAGGAGCTTTAACGGCAGCTTCTGGTTCTATGGGAGTATTAGTTCCTCCATCAGTTACAATGATAATATATGCAATTACAGCAGAAGTATCAATAGGAGAATTATTCCTTGCAGGATTTGTACCTGGAGCACTTTTAACAGTGTGCTTGATAGTTACTGTATATATAATAGCTAAAAAGAATAATTACAGAAGCAAAAAAGTTGAAAGATTGTCAGGTAAAGATTTTCTTAAAGCAGTTTGGGATGCTAAGTGGTCAATGCTGATTCCATTTATAATTCTAGGAGGGATATACAGTGGAATATTTACAGCAACTGAGTCTGCAATAGTAGCCGTTGTTTATGCTCTGGTAATAAGTATATTTGTTCATAAAGAATTAAAGTTTTCACAAGTGCCTGCAATAGTAGCACAAGCAGCTCTAACAACATCTACTGTAGTAATAATTTTAGGATTTGCAATTGCATTTGCAAGATATTTAACAATGGCACAAATCCCACAAGAATTTGCTAAAGAAATATTGAGATTAACAAATAATGTATATGTAATATATTTAATGTTTATAGCTTTAGCATTTGTAGCAGGAACTTTTATGGCTATAGAAGCACAGATTTTAATTTTTACACCAATGTTTCTTCCAATTTTGAAAAACTTAGGAGTAGATCCAATACATTTTGGAATAATCTTTATAATTTCAGCGCAAATAGGATTCTTAACACCACCAGTTGGAGTAAATCTATTTGTTGCACAAGGAATATCAAACTGTTCAATAGTGGATCTTTCTAAGAAGATATTGCCATTTTTAGCTGCAATGACTTTTGCCCAAATGATATTATTGGTATTCCCAGATATTGTAATGTGTTTACCTAGACTATTTTTTTAAGGAGATGAAATAGAAAATGAAAATAACAAAATATGAATTGTTTGAAATTCCACCAAGATGGTTATTCTTAAAAATAGAAACTGATACTGGATTAGTTGGATGGGGAGAACCAGTAGTGGAAGGAAGAGCAAGTACTGTAAAAGGTGCTGTAAAAGAATTGATGGATAATTACATGATTGGAAAAAATCCATTAACGATAGAAGATCATTGGAATGTATTATACAGAGGAGGGTTCTATAGAGGAGGAGCTATCATGATGAGTGCTCTTGCTGGAATAGATCAAGCACTTTGGGATATAAAAGGAAAATATTTAAATCAGCCAGTGTATGAATTAATGGGTGGAAAATGCAGAGATAAAATGAAGGTTTATTCTTGGATAGGTGGAGATAGACCTAATGATGTAGCAGCAGCAGCTAAAGAAAAGCAGGAGCAAGGATTTACAGCAATAAAAATGAATGCTACTGAGGAATTACAATTTATTGATTCATATGAAAAAGTAGATGCTGTATTAGAAAGAGTAGCTGCTATAAGAAAAGCAACTGGCAAATATTTTGGTATTGCTGTAGATTTTCATGGAAGAGTTCATAAACCAATGGCTAAAATATTGGCTAAAAAATTGGAAGAATATGATTTAATGTTTATTGAAGAACCAGTTTTATGCGAGAATAAAGAATCTTTCAGAGATATTGCCAATGCCACTTCTATTCCAATAGCAACAGGAGAAAGACTATTTTCAAGATGGGACTTTAAAGATATATTATCTAGTGGATATGTAGATATAATACAGCCAGATTTATCACATGCTGGAGGAATTACAGAAGTTAAAAAAATTGCGTCAATGGCAGAAGCATATGATATAGCCGTAGCTCCACATTGTCCATTAGGGCCAATAGCACTTGCTGCATGTCTTCACTTAGATGCAACAACATATAATGCTGTAATTCAGGAACAAAGTATGGGAATACATTATAATAAGGGAAAAGATGTTTTAGATTATGTAAAAAATAAAGAAGATTTTAAGTTTACAGATGGCTATGTAGACATTTGTTCAAAGGCAGGATTAGGAGTAGATGTTAATGAAGAACTTGTAAGAGAACTTTCAAAGACTCTTCATAACTGGAAAAATCCTATATGGAGACATAAGGATGGATCATTTGCTGAATGGTAAAAAATCAAAGATAGGTGGAGTTTCCACCTATCTTTTTGTATTTGGAGTTACATATCCAAAATTATTTTATTCAGAACTTCTAAGGGTGACAGATCACGAAATTCATCTCTCAGCTTTTTTTCTTTCGCTTCCATTTCCTCTTTTTCTTCTGGAGTAAGGGCATTAGGATCATACTCTGGAGGAGCCATATATTTTCTTATACCATATTTTGATACTACTCTGTCTACAGGATCAAAATATATTGTAAGAATAGTTTCTTTCAGCTCATCTTCTCTTTTTAATACTTTTTTAGGAAGGAGTTTTTTTAATATTTCTTTGTGTTCTTCAGTATTTTTTAGATAGTAGCTGCCATTGTAGTAAGTTATGCCATAGAATCTATTTTTCTTGGAAATAACAAAATCAGGTTTTCCAAAGAATTCTCTCATTTCTTTTTCAGTAGATCGGTATGGAATTATCACAGGATTAAGAGATCTTTCCACATGAAAGACAAACATTTTTTCTGTGATAGAAGAGCACCCAGTTAAGAAAATAGTAAAAATAATGATATATAGAAGTCTGGGAACTTTATTTGATTTCAAGGGAATACCCTCCTTAAATTTTTAGTATAATTATCTGTGAAAATTATAGCATAGAATTGTGTCTTTTTTGGAAAATTTCAAAATAAAAAATATAGAAAAAATTCATAAGTATGATATCATAATTATTAAGATAGATTATTAGAGAAATAGGGTGAAAAGTATGAAAATAGCATTTTTTGAATTGAGAAAAGATGAAGAAGAAATATTGAAAAAATTAGAAAAAGAATATAGTGTTGATGTTGTAAAAACAGAGGAGATACTCACACAGGAGACTCTTCTTATGGCTAAAGGCTGTGAAGGAATAAGTATTCTAGGGCACAGCAAATTAGAAAGAGATTTGCTGGACATGATAAAAGAGGCAGGAATAAAATACATATCTACCAGAATAATTGGCTACAATCATATAGATATAGAGCATGCTAAAAAGATAGGATTAAAAATATGTAATGCAGACTATGCTCCTAATGGAGTGGCAGACTTTACAATAATGCTTATACTTTTAACAATAAGGAATTATAAACCGGCTATGTGGAGACAAAATGTAAATGATTATTCTCTTAGTGGCTTAATGGGAAGAGAGATAAGAAATCTTACTATTGGAGTAATTGGAACAGGAAAAATAGGTGGAACAGTAATAAAAAGTCTAGCAGGATTTCAATGCAAAATATTAGCGAATAGTGAATATGAAAGTGATGAGATAAAAAAATATGCTCAATATGTAAGTATGGAAACTTTATACAAAGAATCAGATGTGATTTCTCTCCATGTTCCTTTAACAGATGAATCTTATCATATGATAAATGAGGAAACTATAGATAAAATGAAAGATGGAGTGATACTTATAAATGCTGCCAGAGGAGAACTTATGGATATTCAGGCTTTGATAAAAGGGATAGAAGATCAAAAGATAGGAGCACTGGGGTTGGATGTAATAGAGAATGAAAATGGAATATATCATATGGATAGAAAATCGGATATAATTCAAAATAGAGATATGGCCTACTTACGTCAATTTCCAAATGTAGTATTAACACAACATATGGCTTTTTATACTGATTCTGCAACTGAAAGCATGGTAAGATGTGGAGTAGAAGGACTGGTGGAATTTAAGAAAAAAGGTACATATAGATGTGAGATAGCATAGAATAAATTTTGGGGAGGAAAACTGATATGAGGGAGAGAGATAGTTTAGAAAAAATATGGAAAGATATTGAAAAAGTATTTTTAAAAGCTATGGAAAAAGATAAAACAGTAAAAGAAAAATACGATTTTATCTACAAGGAATATCAGGAGTTTCTCAATAACTATTTTGATTTTAAAGAGATAGCAGATAATCTTTTTGATGGTATTTATATTTCTAATGGTGAAGGAAAAACTCTTTTTATAAATGAGGCTTATACAAGAATAACTGGGATAACAAAAGAAGAAATAATTGGAAAAAATGTCAGAGATATATTGGCAAAAGGGGATATTTATAAAGGAGCAGTAACCTTAGATGTAATAAAAGAAAAAAAGAGAATAAATAATATTGGAAAAATAGTTAAACTGGATAAAGATGTTTTAGTAACTGGAAGCCCAATATTTGATAAATATGGAAATGTAGAACTTGTTGTTATAAATAATAGAGATATAAGTGAATTGAAAGATTTAGAAAATAAAATTGAAAAATTGAAAAAAACATCTTTAAAAGTGGATGAAGAGATTAAGTTTTTAAGAAGCAGACAAATGTCTAATAGGAAACTTATATATAAAAGTGAAAAAATGAATTCTATATTTACTTTAATAAATACAATCGCTCCAACAGATGTAACAGTTTTAATAACTGGAGAATCAGGGACAGGAAAGGAATTAGTAGCTGATGAGATTTTTTATAAAAGTTTTAGAAAAGACAAGCCTTTTATTAAAGTGAATTGTGCTGCTATTCCAAGTGAATTATTAGAAGCAGAATTGTTTGGATATGAAGGGGGAGCATTTACAGATTCTAAGAAAAATGGAAAGATAGGAATGTTTGAGTTGGCAAACGAAGGAACTATTCTATTGGATGAAATAGGGGATATGCCGATAAAACTACAGACAAAACTTTTAAGAGTTCTTCAACAAAAAGAAATTATGAAACTGGGAGGAACACAGCCGATAAAATTAAATATAAGAATTATAGCTTCTACTAATCAAAATTTGAAAGAACAGATAAAGAATGGAAAATTCAGAGAAGATTTGTTTTATCGATTGAATGTAGTTCCAATAGATATAGAACCATTAAGAAAAAGAAAAGAGGATATACCAGAGCTAATATTTGAATTTTTAAATATATTCAATAAAAAATATAATAAAAATACAAAAATAGATAAAGAGGCTATAGAACTTTTAGTAAAATATAAATGGCCTGGAAATATCAGAGAATTAGAAAATTTTCTTGAAAGAATGGTAGTAATAAATACAACTGGAATAATAACTGTAAGAGAAGTAGCTCCAATGATAGATAGTGATGATTTTTTTATGGAAGTAAGTGATTATGATTTAAAAAAAGCAGTATCCTATCTGGAGAAAAGGATGATAAGTAAAGCTTTAAAAAATTTTGGCTCAACAAGAAAGGCGGCTAAACACTTAGGGATTGATCAATCAACAGTGGTAAAAAAATGTAAAAGTTTAGAGATAGATATTCTTAAATTAAAAGAATATGAGTGATGAAATTTGGAATAGGTCAGATGAATTTTTTCATCTGACCTGTTTTTCTTTAGTTTAGAGTTAAAAGTATAAAATTTCACATTTTTAAAATAAAACGATGAAAATAATCATCTATAATAAAAATGCACTTTTTCATAAACCATGAATAAATGTAAATTTTATAATTTAGTGAAAGATGGCATAGCATTTGCTTTATTAATTCATACTATTAATAAAACATAAATGGAGGATGAATTAATATGAGTAAAATAATAATAACAGTAGCTCCAACAGGAGCTTGGCCATCTAAAAAAGATAATCCTAATATACCTTTAACACCAGAAGAAATTGCAAATGATGTGTATGAATGCTATAAGGCAGGAGCGTCTATAGCACATCTTCATATGAGAGATGATATGGGAAAAGGAACAATGGATACTAAAAAATTTGAAGAAACAGTTAAACTTATAAAAGAAAAATGTGATATAGTTATTAATTTAACAACATCAGGAGATCTGAATGCTACTGATGAAACTAGACAGGCACATTTAAAATCAATAAAACCTGATCTTGCTTCTTATGATTGTGGTTCTATGAACTGGATGCATAATAGTTTGTTTATTAATCACCCTAAATTTTTAGAGGAATTAGGATATACAATGCAGGAAAATAATGTCAAACCAGAAATTGAAATTTTTGATGCTGGAATGATATATAATTCATTGTATTATATAAAAAAAGGAGTTTTAAAAGAGCCAGTACACTATCAATTTGTGTTAGGAGCTGCTGGGGGAACAGCTGCAACTGTTGAAAATCTAGTTTATTTAAAAAGTTTAATACCTGAAGGAAGTACTTGGTCAGCACTGGGAATTGGAAGAGGACATATACCTATTCTAATGACAGCTATTGCCATGGGAGGACATGTGCGTGTGGGAATGGAAGATAATGTATATTATGGACCAGCAGAATTAGCTGTTTCAAATGCTCAGCTTGTGGAAAGGGCAGCCAGATTGATTAAAAATTCTATGAATGAAGTAGCAACTCCTGCTGAAGCCAGAGAGATTTTAGGCTTAAAAAATGGAGATGAATAGTTATGATAAAAAATATTTCAGTTATAGGTGCTGGAACAATGGGACATGGAATAGCCGAAGTTTTTGCTCTGCATGGATACAATGTCAGCTTGTATGAGACTAATGCAGAAATAAGAGGGAATGCAAAGAAGGTAATAGAAGATGAGCTCTTGTTTTTATTAGAAAATGATTTTATAAAAAAAGATGATATTCAAAAAACATTAGAAAATATAGAGATGTTTTCTGATTTAAAAGAAGCAGTAAAAGATGCTGATTATGTGATAGAAGCAATTCCAGAAAAAATTGAATTGAAACAAAAATTATTTAAACAATTAGATGAATATTGTAAAAAAGAAACAATTTTTGCAAGTAATACATCAAGTTTGAAATTAGATGAAATGAGCAGAGATATAAGTGAGGACAGAAAAAAAAGAATAATGGTATGTCATTGGTATAATCCAGCTCACTTAATGCCTATTGGAGAACTATCATTTTTTGGAAATATGCCTGAAGAAATATATAAAGAAGTGGAAGAACTTTATTCTAATTCTGGAAAACAAACTGTAAAGATTTTAAAAGATATACCAGGGTTAGTTGCTAATCGGATACAGCAGGCAATAGCCAGAGAAGTCTTTTCATTGATAGAGATGGAAGTGGCAGAACCAGAAGATATAGATAAAGCATTAAAATTTGGACCAGCATTTAGATATGCAACATCTGGTCAATTGGAAATAGCTGATATAGGAGGGTTAGATATTTGGTGTACTGTAGGAGATAATTTATTGAATGTTATGGATAATAGAAAAGAAGCCAATCCTTTATTAAGAAAAAAAGTACTTGAAAATAAACTGGGAATGAAATCAGGAGAAGGTTTTTTCAAGTATCCTAAAGAAAAAATAAATGATATTAAGAATAAATTCAATAAGAAATTGATCATACAGCTAAAAACATCAAAAAACTATGTAGAATAAAATTAGGGGGATAAGATATGGAAAATACTAAATCAACAAATAAAGGAACATTTTTGTGGAGATTAAGTAAAAAATTTCAATTTGCAGCAGATAAATTGATTCCTGATTCATTTGTATTTTGTTTAATACTTACTTTTATAGTTTTTGTTTTAGGAATAATTTTTACAAAGACTGGCCCTGTAAAAATGGTTATACACTGGTATAATGGATTATGGACTCAAATGACTTTTGCATTTCAAATGGCATTTATGGTAGTCACATGTGCTGTATGTGCAAAATCTAAGCAAGTAAAAAAAGTATTAAGATGGATTGCAAGTGTGCCAAAAACACCAATGGGAGCTATGATACTCTTAATGGGATTTGGGTATGTTTCTAGCTTTGTCAACTGGGCTTTTTGTACAGTTGTTACTCCAATTTTAGCTATGCAGCTTTCAAAACAGATAAAAGGGTTGCATTTCCCTATGATGATTGCAGCAGGATATTCTACAATGATTTTAGGGCAGTGCCTAGGACCAAGTGCATCTGTTTACGCTCTTGTTGCAACAAAAGGACATTTTCTTGAGAAAGAAATAGGAATACTTACACAGGCAGATACTGTATATAACAATGTAAATGTGGCTTTGTTTATAATCATGGCAGTGTTTACTGTATTATTAAGTATTTTTACAGTTCCTCCAAAAGAAGAGATTGTAGAATTTAAAACTGCTTTAGATGATGAAGAAATTAATGAAGAAATAGAAGAAAATGAGACAGTTGCAGATAAATTAAATGGAAGCAAAATAATAATGTATCTTATAGGAATATCTGGAATCTTAGTTTTAGGAAATACATTTATAACAAAAGGTTTTCTAGGAGCTTTGAGTGTAAATTTTATTATATTTCTGTTTATTACATTGAATTGCTTCCTGTATAATACTCCAAGAAAATTTGTTGAAGCATATAAAGAAAATATGTTTTTAACTACTGAGATAATAATTCAGTTTCCATTTTATGGGGGAATAGCAGGAATGATGATGGATTCAGGATTTGGAGCTGTTGTAGTTGCAGCAATTATAAACGTTGCAAATGCTTCTACTATGCCAGTTTGGGCATATATATCAGCTTCTGTAACTAACTTATTTATTCCTTCACAAGGAGGACAGTGGATAGTTCAAGGTCCATTATTAGTAGATGCTGCAAAGCAGGTAGATGCTAATATGCTATATGTAATAAATGCTTTTGTATATGGAGATGAAGCAACTAATTTATTACAGCCTTTATATGTTATTCCAGCGTTGTCTGTTGTAGGAATGAAATTAAAAGATGTATGGGGGTTCATGGCATTTATTTGGGTGTTCTGGTTAGTAATTACAACAATTGGACTTTATGTAATACCTATGTTTGTATAAATAATTGAATAAAAATAAATATAAAGCAGTTTTCTTTTGAATTAAATTTAGAGAAAGCTGCTTTTTATATTTATTTCCTTTGGGGAAGAATGAAAATGTGTTAGAATAAAGCTATTAAGTATAAAAGATAATTAAATATCTAACAAGAAAGGAGAGTTTTTATCAAAATTTTTAGTTAGGTTAATTATTTATAAAAAAGAGCGATTATTTAAGAAAGGAAGATGGTAACTTGAATATTTATACTGAAAAATTTAAAGAGGCATTGTCTTCAATACTGCCTATTACAATCATTGTGATAATATTGAATTTTACACTGACACCTCTGGGGACACCTTTGATTATTAGATTTATAATTGGAGCAATTTTAATAACTATTGGACTTTCTATATTTTTGATAGGGGTGGATATAGCGATTACACCTTTGGGAAGTCAGGTAGGAGCCACTCTTGCAAAATCAAATAAAATGTGGATTGTGGTTGTTGGGGGGCTGATTGTAGGATTTTTTATCTCAATTGCTGAACCAGGATTAATTATTTTAGCTGATCAGGTGGATATAGTTACATCTGGACAGATATCAAGCTTGAGTATCCTTGGCATTGTATCAATAGGACTGGCACTTATGCTGGCAATGGGTTTTGTTAGAATTGTAACAAATATACCTTTATACAAGGTACTTACTGTACTTTATATTTTGGTTTTTATATTGGCACTATTTACACCAATAGAATTTTTAACAATTGCCTTTGATGCTTCTGGGGCAACTACAGGAATTTTAGCTGTACCTTTTATACTTGCTTTGGCACTAGGTGTATCTGCGATGAAAAAAGATAGTAAAGCTTCAGAAATGGATAGTTTTGGACTGGTAGCAATAGCATCAGTAGGAGCAATAATGTCAGTTATGATACTGAGTATCTTTTCAGGAACTAGAGATTTTACAGCAAAGCTTGAATTTAATCTCACAGAATCAAATTCTATATTTGGACCTTTTATAGAAAATACACCAGGTTTATTTAAAGAGGGATTTTTAACTATTTTACCTCTGCTTATAATATTTCTTTTCTTTCAAAAGGTTTATTTTAAAATGAGCAGCAAAAATGTTGCAAAGATGGTAAAAGGATTTATTTATGCTTTTATTGGTTTATTTTTGTTTTTGGTAGGAGTTAATACAGGATTTATGGATGTTGGTGGGATTATAGGGCATACTCTGGCATCTTTTGATAATAAGACATATGTGGTTATTATAGCTTTTATTCTTGGGTTTGTAACGATTTTGGCAGAACCAGCAGTTTATGTTCTTACTCATCAGATCGAAAATGTAACTAGTGGATATGTAAAAAGAAAAGCTATTTTAATTGCTCTTTCAATAGGAGTAGGAATTGCAGTGGGATTATCAATGATAAGAATTATTGTGCCTGGGATACAGCTATGGCATTATCTTTTGCCTGGGTATATTATAAGTCTTTCTATGATGTATTTTATTCCTAAACTGTTTGTGGGAATTGCTTTTGATGCTGGAGGGGTAGCAACTGGACCAATGACTACAACTTTTATTCTGGCTTTTACACAAGGGGCCGCAGAGGCAGTAGAGGGAGCAAATATACTTACTGATGGTTTTGGAATGATTGCTACAGTAGCTATGACACCAATAATAACGCTACAGATATTAGGGTTTATTTTTGGAATGAACTTAAAGAAGGGGGAAAGTCTGAAAAATGCAGAATGATTTTATGGATGTAGAACTTGAATTAATGTATATAATAGTTAATTATGGGTTGGGAAGTAAAATAATTAAATATGCAAAAAAATTTGGAGTGACAGGAAGTACAATATGCTTGGGGATAGGAACAATAAAAAATTCCTTCTTAGAATTTCTTGCAATTAATGAGTCTAGAAAAGAGATTATATTAATGGCTGGAGAAAGGAAGATAATTTATTCAACAATGGAGGAATTGAATAAAAAGTTTTCTTTTGATAAACCAAATAAAGGAGTTGCATTTACTGTTCCTGTAAAAGAAGCAATAGGTGTTAGAGGGCTGAAAGAAATTAATTATAATCCTGAAGAAAGTAGAGGTGTAGAAAAATCTATGTATAATCTTATAGTTGTTATTGTTGAAAAAGGTAATGGAGAACATGTTGTTGAAGCTGCAAATAAGGCAGGGTCAAGGGGAGCTACAGTTATCAATGGAAGAGGCTCTGGGATACAGGAAACAAGCAAGCTTTTTGCTATGGATATAGAGCCAGAAAAAGAAATTGTAATGATTATTTCTCAAAGTTCTTTGACTGAAAAGATTGTTTCTTCAATAAGAAAAGATCTTAATATAGATGAGCCTGGAAGAGGAGTTATTTTTGTTCAGGAAGTTAATAAAGCTTGTGGGCTATATTAAAATTGATTAATTTAATTTAAATTAAAATAAAAAAATGAGGCTGGTCTTTTTGACCAGCCTCAAATGTTCTACTTAGTTTTTTCAGATATAATAGCACCAGAAGCTGCTCCAACACCAGCACCAACAATAGTACCAGTATTACCACCTATTATATGCCCAGCTACAGCACCAACTGCTGCACCAGTAGCTATATGTTTTTCAGTACGAGTACATCCTGCAAATACTATAGCTAATACAGCTGCTATTAAAAAAGTCTTTTTCATTTTTATCCCTCCTTTTTATAATGAAAATAAAATGCTCTTCTCATTAAGAGATATACAAAAAAATTAAACTAATCCTTCTATAATTTAATGATAACATATTTTTTACCTTTATAGGTAATATTTTCTTGAATTTTTTTATTTATTTTTTCAAATTTTCTGTGAGTATATTTTCTGGCATGCTTTGGAGGATAGTCCTCAAAGGTTCTGGAAGCCATAAGAGCAATAGTGAGATCCAGTTCAGCTTTATCTGGAGTTACAAGATAATCTTCTCCAGCAAAAGAGAAAAGTATACCTGGGTACATATGGTCGCTTTTTATTGATTTAAAGTTAAAAGTTTTTCCTGTTTGATTTACAAGAAACTGTCCAAGAGCGTTTATTCTATCTATCATTTGTTTTTCACCTTCTTTTTTCCTGTTTGAGTTTTTTTATTTTTTACTGATGGAGCACCAGTTTTTTTAGAAGCAGCTTTTTTTTCAATAGTTTTCTTTTTAGCAACAGAATAACCGAAGCTTCCAATAGCTTCTTTAGGCATTGGGAAATATTCTCCATGAGAATAACTTATGAGGTTTGCCCATTCAAAATGAATTTTTTCATTTTCATCAAGGAGTTTTGAATCTATATGAGAACAAAGAACTTCTGCAAGGAAAAGGTCATGTGTTCCAAGAGGAATTATATCTTTTACTTTACACTCTATATTTATAGGGCATTCATCAATATATGGACTTTTTACTTCTCTCCCTTCCTTCATAGTAAATTTCATTTCCTCTATTTTGTTGTTGGTTCTTCCTGAACGAACACCACAGTAGTCAGTCTCTCTAGTCAGTTTTCTTGTAGGAAGATTTACAGTAAATTCCATAGTTTCTTTTATATATTCATATGAAAGTCTTTCAGGTCTGATAGATATAGACAGCATAGGAGGTTTTGTACAAATAGTTCCAGTCCATGCTACAGTGAAAACATTTTCTTTACCTTCGGAATTTCTGCTGGTAATAAGGACCACAGGAACAGGGTTAAGCACAACGCTGCCCTTAAATAGGTTTTTTTTCATGGGATATCCTTTCTTTATTTAATTCATTTTTAGAAAATTATAACATTTTTTCTCGATTGGTACAAATAATAAAATAAGGATTGTTGTTGCTTATAAAAAAACCATATGATATACTAAGATTATAAAGTTGAGTGAAAAAGGTGAAACTTATGAATAATTATGTTATTTTAAAAGGGAAAAAAGACAGATTAGTGATACACTTAAATTCAGAAGTAGATTTTTTGACTCTTAGAGACAGCTTGGTCGAAAAAGTAAGAGAAGCTAGGAATTTTATTGGAAATGTTCAGCTGGCTATTGAATTTAGCAATAGAATATTATCAGAATTAGAGGAAAATGTACTAATTGATCTAATAAAATTAAATAGTGATATTAATATCACTTATGTATTTTCTGAAAGTGGACCTGAAAAAAAAGATAAGATAAAGTTTTTTAAAGCTGTGACAGAAGAAGGGCCTACAAAGTTTTTTAAAGGGACCTTGAGATCTGGGAGTAAGCTGGAATATGATGGAAATATAGTAATCTTAGGGGATGTAAATCCAGGGGCATTAGTTAGGGCCAGAGGAAATGTAATCGTTCTGGGATATTTGAATGGTACTATTTATGCTGGACTAGATGAAGATTCAGATGCTTTTATAGGTGCTAATTTTATGAATCCTATCCAGATGGTAATCGGTGCAGTTACTGCAAAGCCTATGCAAAAAGAGATTCTTGATACCAACAAGATAGACAGAAAAGGCGGATTCAAAATAGCTTACATCAGAAACAATGAAATATTTATCGAAGATTTTAGTACACGTTCATTTTGTGAATAACCAAAAATTTATGTTGGGAGTGGATTAAGATGGCAAAGGTGTTTGTAGTTACATCAGGAAAAGGAGGAGTAGGAAAAACTACTACTACTGCTAACCTTGGAGCTGGATTGGCTCTTAAAGGGAATAAAGTACTTTTAATAGATACTGATATTGGGTTAAGAAATCTTGATGTTGTAATAGGACTTGAAAATAGAATAGTATATGATCTGGTTGATGTTATAGAAGGGAGATGCAGAATAGCACAGGCTCTTATCAAAGATAAAAGATGTTCTAATTTATGTCTTCTGCCAGCTGCACAGATCAGAGATAAAAATGATATTAATGGTGATCAGATGAAAACTCTGATAGAAGCCTTGAGAAAAGATTTTGATTATATAATAATAGACTGCCCTGCTGGAATAGAACAGGGATTTAAAAATGCAATAGCAGCAGCAGATGAAGCTATTGTAGTTACAACTCCAGAGATATCTGCTACAAGAGATGCAGATAGAATAATAGGATTATTAGAAGCTAATGACATAAGAAGTCCAAAGCTTATAATAAATCGTATAAAAATGGATATGGTAAAAGCTGGAAATATGCTTGGAGTAGAAGATATATTGGATATTCTTGCAATACCACTGCTTGGAGTTATACCTGATGATGAAAATATAGTTATATCAACAAATAAAGGAGAACCTTTAGTATATAAAGGAGAATCTCTGGCAGCAGAAGCATACAGAAATGTTGTAGGAAGAATGACAGGGAAAGATGTTCCTTTCCTTAATCTAGATGTGAAACATGGATTTTTTGATAAACTAAAAATGGTTTTTGGAAAGTAGGTGTGTTATGGGAATTTTTGATTTTTTTAAAAAAAGTGATAATCAATCTAAAAATATTGCCAAGGACAGACTGAAATTGGTTCTGATCCATGATAGAGCGATGCTTCCTTCTGGTGTGCTTGAAGATATGAAAGATGATATAATAGCTGCAATATCTAAATATGTGGATATTGATAGAGACAGTCTGAACATAGAAGTGGCTCAAAGTCCTGAAAATAAAAGAAGAACGACTTTGATAGCTAATATACCATTGATAATAAAAAAAGATGGAGAATAAAAACTAATATAAAAGAGATAAGAGATTGAATAAAAAGCTAAAATTATTTTTTGGCTTAGAAATCAATCTCTTATTATTTTTCAGAATATTTTTTATGGCAAAATTATATTAATTAGAATACAGTAGTCATTCCTACAGTAACAGTAGGCTGCCATCTCCAATGACTTGCTGATTTTTCAGATTCTATTGCCCAGTTTCTGTATTCTGCTCCAGCTATAGCATATACACTGAAAGCAGGAGTGACTTGATAAGTTCCTTGGATTCCAGGATAAGCATATAGAGAGTAAGCTGATTTTTGGCTATCTTCATTTTCGTGTCCATAAAGTTTATATTGGCTCCAGTTGTACTGGTCATATCCACCTTCAAATACAAAGTCCAGCATGAAGTTTTCACTGCTGTTAGTATAAAGATTTGTTACATTATATAAATATGCTTCTACATCAACAGTGAAATCTTTATCTTTTTCCTTTCTTCCACTATCAAATCCATATTTTTTACCTAAGAAGTTTTGTTGAGCAAAAATATTTAATTCAAAAGCAAAATTCAAAGGCAATTCAGTCATTGATTCTAGATTAATTCCTATTTTATTAGCATATTCATCATCATTTGAATCTGCCCATTCATATTCATATTTTGGCCCAATAGTGAAATCTGTAGTTTTGATATAATCATTGTTGAACATATATTCAGCTAAATTAAATCCAGCCCAGTACTCTATTTTTTGAGTTTCATCGGCACTTACATTTTCATATTCTATTCTAGATACAAATTCTACTTTAGAATCTCCAATAGTTCCATGATTATAGAAATAATCTAATTTTATTTCATTTCCATCTTCACCTTTTTGCTTTGGATTGTCTGAGCCATGATTCCAGTCAGAGAATGATTTAACTTCAAATGCAAAAGATTGATTTTCAGTCATTTGAATATCTCCAGAGAGATTGAGTTCAGTATAGTTATTCTTAACCTCATTGTTCCTGTAATTTAGTTCCTCTGCTTTTCCATAGAATCTAGTTTCCAGATTCAATACTCCATTAGGTCTAAATCCTTCTGCTCTGTCTCTGTAGACAATAACTTCTTTTTCAATTACTTGTACAGGAGCCTCTTCAACTACAATAGGAGCTGGAACAACTTCTTTTGCAGATGCAGATGCTGCAACAAGTAAAGAACCTAGTAAAAGGGATAATTTTCTCATTTATGTTTCTCCTTTCAAAATATTTGGTTGCAATAATAAAAATGTTATCATTTTTTAAGAATAAAGTAAAATTCAATAAAATTCTAATAACTATTCAAAAAATTTATAATACAAATATTTTGAAAATAAAATTAAAAAATGGATACATCTTTGACATCCATTTTTTTAATTCTTTAATTACTATATAGATAATAAGCTCTATTATTGTAAAGAAGTTTAAATTTATTATTTTCTTCAATTTCGTCTTTATATTTTTCTCTGCTCACTATAAATATTTTTCTATTTTTTGGAATCTTGGAAATAATATCTTTATTTTCAAGATCTTCTATATTTTTATTTACTTCATAAGAGATATTCAGAAAATCAGAGAACTTATAGGTAATTATTTTGTTGTTGGTATTTTGAATAAGTTGAACTATATTTTTCAAGGTAAATTCATCATTATACTTTGTGAGTAAAAATGGAAAAGTCAAATAGAGAACAAGGGTAGTTCCTATCAGATACTTTATACATTTCTCTCTATTTTTTTCTTTATTGAATAATATGTCAAGGAGCAAAGGAATTATTAAAAGAACCTCTGTTATTTTTATGAAAATATTTCCAATTTTACTATATTTAATTCTCTCCATAAAGGTAAAACCTAAAACAACAAACCCAGTATAAAGAGGAAGAAGATATATTTCCAGCTTACCACTTACAAAAGAGAAGAATATCAATGGAACTACACTCCATGCAAATCCAATTTTTTCAATCAGTGACCATGAGAAATATTTTCTTATATTTTTTAAATAATATATGAAAGCTCCAAGATAGATTATTCCATATGGATAAAGTATCAATGGCAGCCTTACAAGATAAAAATATAGTGGTCTTGAATGAGTTTTTGCTTTTACCATTCTTCCTAGGGTCTCTTGACCTAGGAGAAGAGAAATATATTCTTTTCCATCAGGTTGTATATATATTCCATAAAACCAGATTCCTAAGATTACCAGTATCAGTAATATTCCTCTAAAAAAATGAATTTTTTTGAGGAATGACAGATTTTTTTCAAGAACAAGAAAAGTCAGAATAACTAGAATAGGAATAATAAATCCTGCTCCTCCTTTTGTAAGGACAGCAATACCTATACTCGTATACATGACAATAAGTTTTATTATTCTTGGTTTATTATTATTGATATATGTAGTAAAAAAGAGATAGAGAGCTAATGAAATGAAAAAACTCATAAGCATATCCATTCTTAAAAAAACTGATATTCCTGTAAAATATGGAATAGTCATTAAGATTAAAGTGATAAAAAATCCAAATTTTTCATCTTTTAATTTTGTAAAAAGTTTGAAAGATAAAATTGATATCCCAAAAGATGGAAGAAGACTTCCGAATAAAAGAGATAATGAAAAAAACATATTACTGAAATATGTTTTAAAAAATATTAATATCCAAAAATACAGTGGGGGCTTGTCTGGGTAAAGTTCAGAAAAGTATTTTAATATGAGATAATTTTTAGCTTTTATCATATCTTCAGTTATCACAAAATATTTAAGTTCATTTCTGGCATCTGGATATCTGAGAAAAACTAAAGGAATGAAAATGATAAGATAGATAAGAATAATAAAAATATATTGTTTTTTATGAGATTTCTTTTCCATATTTCCTCCAAAATAAAAGATTTATATGGAAAAGTATCTCATATCAAGGTTAATTTTTAGTAAAAATAAATTTATTTATAAGTTCTGCCATTCCACCTTCATCATTAGATGAAACAACAAAATCCACAATTTCTTTTATTTCAGGCTGAGCATTTGCAACAGCAACAGAAGTCCCAGCAGCTTTAAGCATTGGAAGATCATTGAATGAATCTCCAGCTGCAATTACCTCTTCTATTTTTATTCCCAAAATATCAGCTAATTTTTTTACAGCAGTTCCTTTATCTACACCTAGCTTTGTTACTTCAAGGAAGAAAGGTTTTGATATAGCTATGCTGTATTTGTTTCCATATTCTTTTTTTAATTCCTCTTCTACTTTTTTAAGGTATGAAGGTTCTTCCAGAAGCATACATTTTACAGCATCTCTATCTACAGTTTTTTTAAAATCTTCAACTTTTTTGTGATTCATTTTAGTAAGATTTACTTCTACATCTATATATTCACTATCAGTTTCAGAGATTATTTCATCGTTTATGTATGTAAGAATATGAGTATTGTGTTTTTTACTGAAATCATACATCAAATGGATATCCTCTTTAGTCAGTGTCTCTTCAGTGATATTTTTTCCTGTGCTGCACTCTGTAATAATAGAGCCGTTAAAAGAAAGTATATAGCTTCCATAATCAGCAAGCTTTAATTCCTGAGCAAGTTCTTTCATAGCAAAAGTAGGTCTTCCAGAAGCAAGAATAAATTTTATTCCAGCTTTCTGAGCCTTCATTATAGCTTCTTTATCTATAGGAGATACCTGCTTTTTAGAGTTCAAAAGAGTATCATCTAAATCTGTAACTATCATTTTATATTTCACAATAATCCTCCGTAAAAAGTTCTTTCATAATTATAGCAACAGGAAGATTATTTTACAACAGATTTTTTAGCCAGAAATATTAAAGGAGTAAGAAGAAGTACCAACAAAGCACTTCCTATAATTATATCATTTACTCCCATAAGAGCAGATTGTTCTGTGATCATCTGATTGATAAGAGCAAGTTTTGCTTGTATGGGTCCTTCAACTTGATGAATATAGCTTAAATAATTTGGATTTCCAATGTTGATTGCAGAAATCAAATCCTGATGATGCATAGAAATTCTATGATCCCAGAAGTTTATAGCAAGGGAAGTTCCAAAGCTGTTTCCTATATTTCTTGTGAAATTGTATAGTCCAGAAGCTCCAGCCATATCTTCAGGCTGAATATTTGATAATGTAATAGTATTCAATGGGATGAAGAACATTCCAAGTCCGATACCTGTCAAAAATCTGGAAACAGATATATAAGTTGATGTTACATCAGGAGGATAATTTCCTGTAAGTATAGCAGTTATTGAGAAAAGAATAAAGCCGGTGACGACAACCTTTCTTGCATCTAATCTATTCAATACACTTCCCAACACTGGAGCTATAAACAGTATGGAAATCCCAAGGGTGGCAGTAGTCATACCGCTTTGAAGAGCAGTATATCCCATGTAATTTTGCAGCCATAGGGGAATTACAACAACAGAAGCAAAGAACGCCATTGAGGATACTGTTAAGGTGATAGCTCCAATAGCAAAATTTCTGTTAAGAAATAATTTAACATTGACTACTGGATTTTCTTGATGCCATTCCCAGATAACCAGTATAGTAATAAAAATAAATGCCATAAGAGCTAGAACTACAATAAAAGGACTTGAGAACCAGTCCAGATCATTTCCTTTATCCAACATTATTTGCAGAGCAGCAATTCCCAAAGCTAAAAATGTAAGACCCCATTTATCTATAGGAACTTTTTCTATTTTATCTTTATGACCTTTTTTCTTAAAAATAGAATAAACTATGTATGTAGATATTATTCCAAAAGGAAGATTGATGTAAAAACACCATCTCCAAGAGAAAGAGTCAGTTATCCAACCTCCTATAACAGGCCCAAGAACTGGGGCGATGACTACAGTCATGGACCATATTCCCATAGCCATAGCTTTTTTATCTTTTGGATAAAAACTCAACATCAGAGTTTGAGAAAGTGGTATCATACTGGCACCAACTATTCCCTGAAGAACTCTTGCAAAAAGCAAAAATCCAAAAGAAAAACTTATACCACAGAGCATGCTTGCAAGGGTAAATAAAAGAGTGGCAGCAATATATTGCCTTACTATTCCAAATCTTTTAGTCAGCCATCCTATTAAAGGAAGAAAGATCGCTTCTGAAACAGCATAAGATGTAATTACCCATGTTCCCTGTGTTGGTGCTACTGCAAAATCTCCTGCTATATGTGTAAGAGATACATTTACAATTGTGCTGTCCAGTACATTCATAAATGAACCTATTGCCAGAGCTAAGGTGGCTAGTATGAGTTCAAAAGATATTCCCATGATATGCCTCCTTAATTTTTACCTATATTAGCCTTTATAATATTATCAATTTCCTTATTCATTACATTTTCATCAATTGAGTAAAGATTTGAAGATTTTTTCAGATATGGAAGTATATTTTTAGTTTCTTTTCTTACATCAACAATAGCTTCCATTGAACTTCCTATAGGGAGCATACCGTTTTTTTGAAGACTGTCTTTATCTATAACTATACGTACTGGGACTCTCTGAACTATTTTTATCCAGTTACCAGTTGCGTTTTGTGCTGGAAGGAGGGAAAGGGAACTTCCTGTACCAGCAGATAATCCCTGTACATAACCAATATATTTTTTACCGTTGATATCACTTATAAGTTCAGCTTCATCTCCTGGTTTGACATTTTTCATTTGAGTTTCTTTTAAATTAGCATCTACCCATATATTGTTTAGATCTATAATAGTCACAAGTTCTTGAGAAGCAGAAACTTTTTGACCTAGAAAAGCAGATTTTTTTGCTATATTTCCAGATTCAGGAGCATATATTTTTGTCCTCATAAGATTAACATAGGCAGTTTTGTATGCTGCTATTGCCTGTTGGACATCTGGATGATTGTATATAGAGTTGCTTTCAGCTTGTATCTTTGCATTTTCCAAAGCTTTTTTGCTTTGATTTAAAGAAGAAACAGCAATATTCAAATTATTTTTACTTGTTTCATATTGATGCTTGCTTGTCAAACCAGCATTGTATGAAGCCCTGTCCATTGCAAAATCAGTTTCAGCTTTTTTTAATTGACTTTCTTTTACTTTTACATTATCTTCAGCCTGAGCTACATCTGAAGAAAGATTTGAATAAGCTCGAACGGCTTTTCCTAAACTTGCAGCGGCATTCTCCAAAGCTATTTTATAATCTGTATCGTCTAAGACAGCAAGTAGCTGACCTTTCTCAACAAATTGAGTATCTTCAATGTAGATTTGAGTAATAGTTCCTTCTACTTGAGAAGTTATTACATTTTGATTTCCATTGACATAAGCGTCATCAGTTTTTACATAATTTCTTCCATATAAAAACCAGTAAGCTCCATATATTGCTCCTAGTATTATAAGAATAATCAGAAAAATAGAGATTTTTTTAATTGCTTTTTCTTTTTTTATTTTTGGGCTTTCAGAGTGGTTTTCAGTTTCCTCCACATTATCTTTAGTTATTGTTTTATTTTCCATATTATCCTCCATGTTTTATTTATCAATTTTATATGTTCCACCAAGAGAGTTAATAAGCTGTAATTGCTGAGTATATAAATTAAAATGCTGCTGTTCATTATCTAATTTACTGTCATACCAGCTGTATTTTTTAGATAAATAATCATATTTTGAAATAGTTCCAATATCCAATCTTTTTTTATCTCTTGAAAGTAGATTAGTTTGTGTTTTAAAATTTTCATCTGAATCATTTAAAGTGCTCCATAGAGTTTTAGTTTTGTAAAGTTCATTATCTACATCATTATAAGCATTGATAATAGCTTTATTGTATTCTTCTATAAATATATTCATATCAGTACCAGCTATTTTATATGTACTTTTGATAGCTCCTGAATGAAAAATAGGAAGATAGATACTTGGGCCTATGAAACCTAACAGAGAATCTTTTCTCAATATTTTATTAAAATTAATTCCTTCAAATTCATATTCACCTGTGATAGAAAATTGAGGATAAAAATCTGCTTTGGCAGCATCCAAATGTTTTTCCTGTCCTTTTATCAACATTAGATAATATTCTACATCTGGTCTGTTTATAATAATATCAGAAGAGATGGAAGATGGGATACTGACTTTTTCTTTAAAGGTTGTTTTTAAATTTTGAGAATTTTTTTGCAGAAGAGAAGATATTTCAGTACTGTGCTTGTTTCCTGATAAGATATTCAAATTGTTAATTGTAAGTTGTTTATTAAGTTCATTTTCTTTAAGAAGTGTATCAATTCCTCTTATCTCATCTTGAACAGCCCATACATCATCTTCTATACCATTTCCAATTTTTAAATTTGTTTTTTGTAATTTCTCTATTTCAGTAAGGATATTTTTTTGTTCAGTAAGAATGGCATTTTCTTGATATAAATATTTCCAGTATACATAAAGTCTTGTTACTCTGTTAGATAAATCTAGTTCAATCCATTTTGAATTAAGTTTAACAGCTTCAGCTTTATATTTTTGTTCAGCAGTTAAAGAACTGGTTTTGTTAAATAGATCAATATTGTAATCAGCCTGAAGGCCGATATTTCCAATATTAATTATTTTTCCGCCAAATGGTGGTGGAGTAGTTCCATTTTTTCCGAGCTTTTCTCTTTTTAAATCTCCTGCTAAATTTATTGTTATTCCTGAATCAGCTTTTGCAAGATTTATGGCTTCATCAGCTTTTAAAATATTTAACTTGGCTATTTTTAGATCTTCATTTTCTTTTAATGCAAAATCTACCAATTGGTCAAGAACAGGATCATTATACATTTTCCACCAGTTTGTGTTGGAAAATGTAAGTTTTTGATTTCCAAAAGTATCTGTTGAGATGCTATCTGGAGTTATGATTTCATTTTTAGTGATTTTAGGTATGGGGGAACATCCTAAAAATGTTAATAATATGAGTAGCAAAATAATTTTTTTCTTCATCTCTCCTCCTATTTCGCATAAAATTTCTTATACTATACTCTTCTAAAATAATCCTGAAATCCTTTTTAAACATTATAACTTTATATCTAACAGGTTAAAAGGATAAATGAAGTTTAATATAATTAGTAAAAAGAGCAGATTCTAAAACCATTTTAGAATATTTCATAAAAAATTGATATAAAACTAATGAAGTTAAGAAATTAGCAAGATAAGTTTTTAAAACAGATATTATAAAATTTTATGTATTTAAATCTTTGGTTTTAAGAAAAGATATAGTCCGATAAAAGAACTTTATGTTTTTAAAAAAAGAAAATGTGATATAATATAATTAAAATAAGCTTTTTGATAACAAAATAGAACACGTTTCTATAAAAAAACATCAGCATATTATAGAATTATAGTGTGTGATAAAATTTATGATTGAGACAAGCGAAAAATGTTTTATAAGTCAAAAGTTTTTTAGAAATTATTAAAAGACATAAGGGGGAAAAATGAAAAAGGTACTACTAGGATGTATTCTACTTGCAGCATCAATAACAACATTTGCTGAATCTAATGTTTTATCTACATTAGAGCAGTTAGAACTTAATTTTCAGCAGCTTGAAGCTGAAGAAAAAGCCATGTATGAAAAAAGAAAATCAGAGGCTGAAGAAGCTCAAAGAACTCTTGCTCAACAAAGAGAAATGTATCAGAAAATAATAACACAGGAAAAACGTATAGCAGATGTAAAAGGAAATAGATACTACAAAGATCAGTATAATCAGCTTGCAAAAAAATATGCTGACTCTAAAAAAGTATTGGAAGAGGATATGAGAAAACAGGAAGAGATAATTAATTTATTTGAAATGATTAAATAGGGAAAAGGGGAAAGATTTATGAAGGGAGAAAAAGCTAAACCAACAAGAGGACGACCACTAGGAAGTGGAGTTAAAAAGTATAGAATTTTAGGTTGTAGGTTTACTAGAGAAGAATACACATTTATAAACAAGAGTTTGAGTAAATTGAGAAGAAAATACCAAACTAACAGCAGAGTATTGATGGAACTTTTTAAAGTTTATAGTCAGGAAATGAATCAAACAGCAATAGATTAGAGTAAATTAAAAAGCGGCAAAGCCGCTTTTTTCTATTCTTAAATATTTTTAATTGCTTTTATCTGCTTTTCAACATAGTACTCTTTTTCCAACTTCCATATCTCATATAGATTATGCACATGATTAAAGATACAAAAGTAGCCAATGGAGCTCCAAATCCTATTTCAAAAAGAGTTATTCCTTTCATTCTGCTCAGAGCAAAAGAAACAGGAATTCTTATTAAAAATGTAGCTATAAGACTATGTACCATTGGGAAGACAGGGTGCCCGCATCCACTGAAAAAGGAGTTCATACAGAAAATAAAGCAAACTAGAATACAATCTATACTATATGATCTTAAATACATAGCAGCTGTATATATAACTTCCTTGTCATTAGAAAACAGAGATGTAATACTTTCTGGGGAAATTTGTGAATATATCCAGAAAGCAATTCCTATAACTAAAGAGCAGGCAATCCCCCCATAAAGTGATTTTTGTGCTCTCTCTATTTTTCCTGCCCCCATATTTTGAGCAGTCATTACAGCTATAGCAGAAGCAAAAGCTGTTGGAGGAAGCATAGCAAATACAATAACCTTTTCAACCACTCCTACAGCAGCTGAAGCTGTAAGTCCCATAGTATTTATAATAGTTGTAATAAGTAAAAAAGATATATTTATAAGCCCATCCTGCAATGCAATAGGAAGTCCAAGATGAAATATTATCTTAGCTTTTTTAGGAAACAGCCAGATATATTTTTTCCCAAACTCAAAAGGAAATCCTTTTTTCCATAAAAAGAGAACTGCAAGGATAAAGCTTATTCCTTGTGCTCCTACAGTGGCAATAGCAGCTCCAATAGCTCCCATCTTAAAAAAATCTACTAAAATAATATCAACTGCTATATTTATTACACAAGCAATAGCTATAAAATAAAGAGGAGTTTTAGAATCACCCATTCCTCTTAAAATACCACTTACAGCATTATATCCTATAATAAAGGGAATACCACATGAGCATATAAAAATATACTGCTGAGTATATTTTAGAGACTCAACTGGAGTGTGCATTATTGTAGCAATGGGGTTAGTAAATAATGTCATGAAAATAGTAAGTACTATAGAAAATAAGCCAAATACACAGATAATAGTTCCTACAGTTTTTGCCATATCTTTTTCTCGTTTAGCCCCTAGATACTGTCCAATAAGAATAGTACCTCCAGTGGTTATTCCTAAGATAACCCCAGTAATTGTCTGCATTACCTGACTTCCTATAGCTACAGCAGATACAGCAGCAGAATCTGCATACTGTCCAACTACAAAAAGGTCAGCAGCTCCATAAAGTGCTTGGAGAAGGCTCGCCAGAAGAAAGGGAAATGAAAATCTCATCAAATTTTTGAAAATACTTCCCTCGGTTAATAAATTTTTTTGTTCCATAAATAAAAAATCCTCCTGTAATTAAAAAATGCTGGATAAAACAGTTGGGCTTTATCCAACCATCTTATCCAGCATATAAAATTTTCTATATACCCTCCGATGAACTAACTAAGTATACAATATTTCAGTCGAATAATCAAGAAAAAGATATGTGTATATAAATAAAAATAAAAAATATACTGTATTGTTTCCAATAGTTAGACCTGAATGAAAAATCGTGATATAATTACCTAGAAAAATAGTTTTAAAAAGAGTCAGCAGAAGACAAAGGGTATAAAATATGCTATAATATAAAGTAAAAATTTATCTAAGGGAAGGTATAATGATTTTATTAGATATCTTAGAAAAAGGACAGAAAAAAAGAGCATCAGATATTCATCTTGTGAACAATGAAAAAGTGATCTATAGAGTAAATGGAGAGTTGATAAGAGATGATGAATTTGATAAAGTTTCAGAAGAATTTTTAATAAATTCTATAAGAGAGATATTAACAGAAAAGCAGAAAGAAATATTTGAAAAGAATAAAGAAATTGACATAGCATTTGAAGATATAAAAAAAAGAAGATACAGAATAAACTTGTATAATGAAAAAGGATATCCAGCATATTCTATAAGAATTTTAACAAAAAAGATACAGAGTTTTGAAGAACTGAATCTTCCAAAATCATTGAAAAATATGATAAGATATAAAAATGGGCTGGTACTTATAACAGGACCTACCGGAAGTGGAAAAAGTACAACTTTATCAGCTATGATAGAAGAGATAAATAAGAGGGAATCTTTAAGTATAGTAACTATTGAAGATCCTGTTGAATATATTTTTGAAAATAAAAAAAGTTTGATAAGGCAAAGAGAGATAGGGAGAGATACCCTGTCTTTTGCAAATGCTTTAAAAAGTGTTCTCAGGCAAGATCCCGATATAATAATGGTAGGAGAACTAAGGGATAAAGAGAGTATAGAAGCAGCTCTTACAGCAGCAGAGACAGGACACCTTGTGTTCAGTACTCTTCATACTAATGGTGCAGCAGAAACAATCAATCGTCTTATAGATGTTTTTTCAAAAGAAAAACAGGAACAGATAAAAGCTCAGCTTAGTTTAGTACTGAGAGGTATTGTGAGTCAACAGTTATTGCTGGATAAAGAAAATAAAATTATTCCAGCTTTTGAAATACTTTTTGTAAATACTGCCATATCTAATCAAATAGCCTCTGGGAAAATAAATCAGATACTTACAGCTATTGAGACAGGACAGAAATATGGAATGATATCTATGAGAGAATATATTTCCAATATGCATAAAGATGGGGTCATAAATAAAAAAGAATATGATGAAAAAAGAGGGAACTAATGAATAGAGAGAAAGAGAGAATGCTTTCAGGAAAATTATATCAGGGAAATACTGAGGAATTGGTTGCTGAAAGAGCTGAAGCAAAGAAAAAATGTTTTGAAATAAATAATATCTCTCCTGAAAAATCTCACGAAATAATGCAAAAGGTAAGGGAACTTTTTGGAGAAACTGGAGAAAATACTTCTGTTAAAACTCCGATTATGTGTGATTATGGATATAATATTTCACTGGGAGAAAACAGTTTTATAAATCATGACTGCATATTTCTTGACATAGGAAAAGTAAAAATAGGAAAAAATGTATTGATAGGTCCAAGAGTATCATTTTTAGCTGTAAATCACCCTCTGTTTCCAAGTGAAAGAGAAACGGGATATGAATATGGAACTCATATAACAATAGAAGATGGTGTATGGATAGGTGGAGCAGTTACAATAAATGATGGAGTAACCATTGGAAAAAATAGTGTAATAGGTTCTGGAAGTGTAGTTGTAAAAGATATTCCTGAAAATGTTATAGCAGTTGGAAATCCATGCAGAGTATTAAGAAAAATTGATGAAAAAGATAAGATGATGAAAGAATTTCATTTGGAGGAAAAGTGTTAATTAATTCAGATTTTGAAATAAATATCAGGAGTATAGAGGAATTTGCAAGGGTAATGGTCCCAGAGGCACTGGATAAAACTATGAATCTTACCATGAAAGAAACTTCTGATACAATAGAAATAGATATGGAAATAGATGGGAGAAAAGGAAATTTCATTTATGCAAATCAAGAGGATAAAATAGATGAGCAGAAACAGACTATGGTGAAAATACTTCTGCTGAAAGTATATAATAAAGAGTATTCTTGGGGTGGGCTTATGGGAGTAAGACCTACTAAAGTATTGAGAAGACTTCTGTCTTTAGGATATTCATATGAGCAGGCAGAAGATATGCTTAGGGATTTCTATATTGTAAGTAATGAGAAAATAGAGCTCCTTATAGATACTGTGAAAAAAGAGCTGGAATTTTTGAATAGAGAGTATATAAATCTATATATAGGAGTGCCTTTCTGCCCAACTAAATGTAAGTACTGTTCATTTGCTTCTTATGAAATAAATGGAGGAGTAGGAAGATACTATAAAGGATTTGTTGAAACTTTGCTGGAAGAGATAGAAATGGCAGGAAAGTTTTTGAAAGATGAAGGATATAAGATAGAATCTATCTATATAGGTGGAGGAACTCCAAGTACTCTTACAGAAGAGGATTTAGAAAAAGTATTAAGAAAAGTAAATGAAAATATTGATATGACTTATCTGAAAGAATTTACTTTTGAAGCAGGAAGAGAAGATTCTCTTACTGAGAAAAAACTGGAGCTTGTAAAACAATATGGTGCTGATAGAATAAGCTTGAATCCTCAAACTTTCAATGAAGAAACTTTAAGAAAAGTAAATAGAAATTTTAATAGAGAAAATTTTGATAAATATTTTAAAATAGCCAAAGAGATGGGCTTTATAATAAATATGGATCTGATAATAGGGCTTCCAGATGAAACAACAGAAGATGTACTTCACACATTAAATGAGGTAGAAAAATATGATATAGAAAACCTTACTGTGCACTCTTTAGCATTTAAAAGAGCCTCTAAGCTTTTTAAAGAGGATAAAAGCAGAAAAGAACTGGACAGGGAAATAATTGAGAAAAGAATAAGAGAACTTACAGAGAAAAAACAGATGAAACCATATTATATGTACAGACAGAAAAATATTATGGAATGGGGAGAGAATGTAGGTTATGCAAAAGAGGGAAAAGAATCAGTATTCAATATAGAGATGATAGAGGAAAATCAATCAACTATGGGATTGGGTGGAGGAGCTATTACTAAAATAGTAATAGAAGAAACTGAATTTAGAGACTATATTGAAAGAATAATTAATCCTAAAGATCCAGCATTGTATATAAAAGAGATGAAAGAAAGAATGGAGAGTAAATATAAATTATTTAAAAAAGGAGAAAAATAGATGAAAAGCTGTAAAGGTATACTTATTGCAGTTATGCTTGCAATTATCAGCAGTTTTACTTTTGGAGAAGATGAAACATCAAAACCATTTAAATTGATAATGAGTGAAAATATGCTTGAAAAAAAAGATAATCTTATTGATATAAATAGTGCTTCTAAAGAAGAGATGGTATCTCAAGGAATTGG
Source organism: Fusobacterium ulcerans (assembly GCF_003019675.1). Classification (NCBI taxonomy): domain Bacteria; kingdom Fusobacteriati; phylum Fusobacteriota; class Fusobacteriia; order Fusobacteriales; family Fusobacteriaceae; genus Fusobacterium; species Fusobacterium ulcerans. Next base: position 1,927,257 of record NZ_CP028105.1, read on the forward strand.
AATAGGATATGTTGGTAAGATTTTAAGCTACAGAGAAAAAACAGGTGGTTTTGAAAAGCTGGAAGAGATGAAAAGAATAAAAGGGATAGGAGATGCAACTTATGAAAAACTTTCTAAAAAGTTTAAGATAGAAAGTGAAATTGAGAAAAGTTCCCTTTACATAAATGAAGCTAATGATGAACTTTTAAAATATTTTGGCTTTGAGAAAAAAGAGATCAAAAAAATTAGAGAATATATTAATAAGAATAAAAGAATAGATAATAATATTCAATTAATGGAGATACTTTCAAAGAAAAGATATGAAGAATATAAAGAAATAATTAAATACGATAAATTTTAGAGGTGATATAAATGGGTAAAATAATAAGAGGAGTAAGTAAAAATGCCAGATTTTTTCTGGTGGATTCAACAGATATAGTACAGGAGGCATTGGATATTCATAAATGCAGTCCTACTGGAATAGACGCTTTTGGAAGACTTCTTACAGCAGGAGTAATGATGGGAAGCACTTTAAAAGGAAAAGATTTATTAACTTTGAGAACAGATACTGATGGACTGCTTAATAATATGGTAGTTACAGCAGATTCTGAAGGAGGGGTAAAGGGATATGTTTCTAACCCTTCAGCTGATGTGACACTAAAAGATAATGGAAGATCAAATGTAGGAGCTTTAGTTGGAAAAGGAATGCTGAGAATAATAAAAGATATGGGATTAAAAGAACCATATGTTGGAATGTCTCCAATAGATTCAGGAGAGATAGCTCAGGATTTGGCTTACTATTTTTTCAATTCTGATCAGACGCCAACTGTAATAGCATTAGGAGTTAATTTAAAAGATGAAAAAACTGTAGCTTGTGCTGGAGGATATATGATACAGCTTCTTCCTGGGGCAGAGGAATGTTTTATAGAAGCTTTGGAAGAAAAAATAAATGCAATCAGACCTATGACTGAACTTATGATGGGCGGAATGGATCTTAAAAGAATCTTGAAGCTTCTGTATGAAGATATGAGCAGTGAAGATAATGAAAAATTGATTGAGGAATATGAAATACTTGAAGAAAAAGAAGTAGAATATAATTGTAATTGTGATAAAGATAAATTTTATAGAGGACTTATCACTCTTGGTAAAAAAGAATTGAATGAAATATTTGAAACACAGGAATTTCTAGAAACTGAATGTCATTTCTGTGGAAAAAAATATAAGTTCACTAGGGAAGATTTTAAAGATATTTTAGAGGTGAAATAAATGAAACTTATAGATTCTCATGCTCATATGGATTCTGAGCAATTTAATTCAGATAGAGCAGAGGTATTTCAAAGAATAAAAGATAATATGGATTTCATAGTCAATATAGGGTATGATATAGAAAGCAGCAAACAAGGTGTTGAATACAGTAAAAAATATGATTTTATATATGCTGCTGTGGGAATACATCCTGATGATATAGAGGGATATGATGATAAACTTGAACAGGAATTGGAAGAACTGGCTAAGAATGAAAAAGTGCTGGCTATTGGAGAAATAGGACTGGACTATCACTGGATGACTCGTCCGAAGGAAGAGCAGCAGGAGATATTCAGAAGACAGATGAAAGTGGCAGAAAGAGTTGGAAAGCCAGTGGTAATACATTCAAGAGATGCTATAGAGGATACTGTGAAAATATTGAAAGAATTTCCTTCAGTAAAAGGAATATTTCACTGCTATCCAGGATCAGTGGAAACAGCTCTTCAAGTAATAGATAACTACTATTTTGGTATTGGAGGGGTTCTTACTTTTAAAAATGCAAAAAAACTGGTTGAAGTAGTGAAGAATATACCTTTAGAAAAATTAATTCTTGAAACTGATTGTCCATATATGGCTCCCACTCCATTTAGAGGGAAAAGAAATGAGCCTGTATATGTGGAATATGTAGCTAAAAAAATAGCAGAGATAAAGGGAATAACATATGATGAAGTAGCAGAAGCTACAAATTTAAATACAAGAAAAGCCTATAATATGGCATAGGAATGAAGGGGAAAAAATGATAATTTGTCCTGTTTGTAAAAAAGTTTTAAACAAAGAAGGAAAAACGTATAGATGTGAAAATAATCACTGTTTTGATGAAGGGAAGCAGGGGTATCTAAACCTTCTTCTTTCAAATCAGAAGCACAGTAAAGCTCCTGGTGATGATAAGGAAATGGTGCTCAGCAGAAAGGGATTTCTAGAGAAAGATTATTATAAAATAATATCGGAGACAGTAAATAGATTAGTTTTAGATAATAGATCATCTGATGATGCAGAGATACTGGATATAGGATGTGGAGAAGGATACTATACTGGAAGATTAAAAAAATCTCTTGAAGAAAAGGGGATAAAATCTAATATAACAGGGATAGATATTTCTAAAGAGGCAGTAATATGTGCTGCAAGAACATATAAAAATATAGACTGGATAGTAGCCAGTGCAACTAATATTCCTTTGGAAGATGAATCGCTGAACTATATAATCTGTATGTTTGCCAAAATAATTCCAGAAGAGAAAATGAGAACATTAAAAAAAGGTGGAAAACTGATAATAGTTTCTACTGGAGAAAATCATTTGTTGGAATTAAAAAAAGTTGTGTATGATAATGTAAGAACAGAATTTTATTCTCCAATAGAGGATCTGAAAATATTCAAGCATATAAAGACAGTAAACTGTACAGGGAAATCTTTCATAAAAGAAAATGAAAGTATAAGAAATCTTTTTGATATGACTCCATATAAATGGAGAAGTCCAAAAGAAGGCGTGGATAAACTCTTTGCATTGAATGAGTTGGAAATAACTATTGATGTGAATATAGATATTTTTGAGAAAGAATAATCCTCAAGGAGAAAAATATGATTCTAGGGATAGGAAATGATATTGTAGAGATAACAAGAATAGAAAAAGCTATATCTAATGAAAAATTCAAAAAGAGAGTATATACAGAAAAAGAGATAGAGATTACAGAAAAAAAAGGCAGTAAAGCTGCCAGTTATGCTGGAAGATTTTCAGCAAAAGAAGCAATATCTAAAGCATTGGGAACAGGGGTAAGAGATTTTAATCTGACTGATATAGAAATATTAAATGATGAACTGGGAAAGCCATATGTTGTATTTAAAAATATATTAAAAGACAAAATGGCAGGTATGAGAATGGAAATATCCATTTCTCATTCTAAAGAGTATGCAACAGCAGTAGCAGTTATGTTTAAAAGGAGTGCTGAAGATGGAAGTAAATAAAGAGTTTTATACTGAACTGGAAGAATTTATCAATGGATTGAAGGACAAAAAAAATGATGTAAAAATTCTTAACTTTGTATTGGAAAAGCTGGATGCTATTCCAGTAGAGGTACAAAAATTTATAGCAGATAAAACGGGATTACTTGAAATATCAATAGAAAATACAATAAATTTTTACCCTAAATTTAGAAATAAAGCTGGTGGGAAAAAAATTAAAGAAGTTTCTATATGTGTAGGAATGACTTGTGGTGTATATGGAAAAGGATTTTATGATGAGTTGGCTGAAATATTAGAAGTAGATGAAAATGGAGTATCAAAAGATGGAAAGATACTTTTAACAACAAAAAGATGTTTTGGAAGATGTAATAAAGGTCCAAATGTTTCAATTGACGGGGAAATTTATAGTATGATGACTATGCCTGAATTGAAAAATAGATTGGGATTGAAATAATATAATTAAGGAGGAAAAGTTTGGATATATTAGACATAAAAAGAGAATTCTCTGAATATAAGCAAAAAATAAGTGATATAAGGGGGTCTCTTTGACCTAGAAAAAAGAGAAAAAAAGATATCAGAGCTTGAGAAAATGACTATGGAAGAAAATTTCTGGAATGATAAGAGAAGCAGTTCAGCTATTATAAAAGAGATGAATGATGAAAAGGAAATTGTAGCTGAATTTAAAAAACTGGAATCAGAAATGGGAGAAGAGGAAGTATTAATAGATTTTGTTGAGATGGGTGAAGCAGATTTTCAGACTGAGCTTGAAGAAAAACATATGATACTTGGAAAAGATATAGATCACTTTGATACAAGACTTCTTTTAGATGGAGAATTTGATTCTAATAATGCTATTGTTACTATTCACTCAGGAGCTGGAGGAACAGAAGCTTGTGATTGGGCAGATATGCTCTACAGAATGTATTCAAGATGGTGCAATGAAAAAAAATATAAAATAAGTGAAATGGATTTTATGCCTGGAGACAGTGTGGGAATAAAATCTATAACTTTTCTTGTAGAGGGCAGAAATGCTTATGGATATATGAAAAGTGAAAAAGGAATTCACAGACTTGTAAGAATTTCTCCTTTTGATGCCAATAAAAAAAGGCATACATCTTTTGCTTCAGTGGAAGTTATGCCAGAAGTAGATGAAAGTGTAGAGGTAAATATAGATGCTGGAGATTTGAGAATAGATACATACAGAGCCAGTGGAGCTGGAGGTCAGCATGTAAATATGACAGACTCAGCAGTAAGAATTACTCATATTCCAACAGGGATAGTTGTTACATGCCAAAGGGAAAGATCTCAGTTGAATAACAGAGAAACAGCTATGAAAATGTTAAAATCTAAATTGATTGAACTTGAAATGAAGAAAAAAGAAGAAGAAATGAAGAGAATACAGGGAGAACAAAGTGAAATAGGATGGGGAAATCAAATAAGATCATATGTATTCCAGCCTTACACTTTGGTGAAAGATCACAGAACATCAGCTGAATCAGGAAATATCAAGGCTGTTATGGATGGAGACATAGATATTTTTATAAATACATATCTAAGATGGAATAAAACAAAATAATCCTTTAAAAATGATAAAAATTGTGGTAAAATTTGTATTAAATTATTAAAACTTAAGAGGGGTGGAAAAAATGGAAAAGAGAGTAAGAACTAGAATAGCACCATCACCTACTGGAGATCCTCATGTAGGGACTGCGTATATAGCGCTTTTCAACTTAGCATTTGCACATATTAATAACGGAGACTTTATTTTAAGAATAGAGGACACTGATCAGAATAGATATACTGCCGGTTCAGAACAGATGATTTTTGATGCGTTAAAGTGGCTTGATCTGACTTATGCAGAAGGTCCAGATGTAGGAGGACCTTATGGGCCATACAGACAATCAGAGAGATTTGAACTTTATGGTGACTATGCAAAACAATTAGTAGAAAAAGGTGGAGCATACTATTGTTTCTGTACACAAGAAAGACTTGAAAAATTAAGAGAAAGACAAAAAGCTATGGGAAAAGCTCCAGGGTATGATGGACATTGCAGATCATTAACTCCTGAAGAAATTCAAGCTAAATTAGCTGCTGGAGAACCATATGTAATAAGATTAAAAATGCCTTATGAAGGTGAAACTATCATAAAAGACAGACTGAGAGGAGATATCGTATTTGAAAATAATAAGATAGATGATCAAGTGCTTTTAAAAGCAGATGGATATCCTACTTATCACCTTGCCAATGTAGTTGATGACCATTTAATGGAAGTTACTCATGTAATAAGAGCAGAGGAATGGATAGCTTCAACACCTAAACATATTCAGTTGTACAAAGCTTTTGGATGGGATGCACCAGAATTTATTCATATGCCTTTACTTAGAAATGCAGACAGAACTAAAATATCTAAGAGAAAAAATCCTGTATCATTAAACTGGTATAGAGATGAAGGATATCTTAAAGAAGGTATAGTAAACTTCTTAGGACTTATGGGATATTCATTTGGAGAAAATAAAGAAATATTTACATTGGAAGAGTTTAAAGATAACTTTAATATAGATAAAGTATCTCTTGGAGGACCTGTATTTGACCTTGTGAAACTAGGATGGGTAAATAATCAGCATATGAGAATGAAAGATCTTGATGAACTTTCTAAATTAGCTGTTCCTTTCTTCCAACAGCAAGGACATGTGGGAGAAAATGTTTCTGAAAAAGAATATGAAGCTATTGTTAAAATAGTTGGAATATTAAGAGAAAGTGCTCAAACTCTAAAAGAGATTGCGGTAGAAGCAACAGCTTACTATCAGGATGAATTTGAACTTCCAGAAGTAAATGAAGAAATGAATAAAAAAGAGAGAAAAAGTGTAGAAAAATTATGTTCATCTATAGAAGATCCAGTTGGAAAAGAATCTATAAAATTATTTATGGACAAACTTGAGAAATGGGAAAAAGATGAATTTACAGTAGATGAGGCAAAAGATCTATTACATCATACAATGGATGAAATAGGAGAAGGACCAGCAAAAGTATTTATGCCATTGAGAGCAGTAATTACTGGTCAAGCTAGAGGAGCTGACCTTTTCAATGTTCTTTACATAATAGGAAAAGAAAGAACATTAAAAAGAATGAAGACTATGATAGCTAAATACAACGTTCTTTAATATGAAGGATAAAAGGGAAAGAGTAAAACTCTTTCCTTTTTTTGTAATATTTAAGTAAAAGCAGAAATTGTTTTTACATGAAGAGAATTTATGTTATAATATTCTAGGAGCAAATCTTTTTAATAGGAGGATGATCACAAGTTGTTAAAAACAGAATTATTAAAAACTGAGATATTCAGGGATTATAGTGATAAAGATCTGGTTAAAGAGGAAGAGGAAATAAGATTTTCACTTTTAGAAAATCCTCAAAACATAGAAAATTTAAAAAGTTTAGCAGCAATATTATATTATAAAAGAGACTATAATGGAGCAATCAAGTTATACGAGAAGATAGTGAACACGAATCCTGAAAATGCAGATTATGCAGCTTTTTTAGGATATCTTTATTATGAAAATGAAAATTATGAGAATGCTATTGATTATTTCAACAAGTCATTGGAAATAGCACCAGATAATTCATTTGCTCATTTTCTTCTTGGAAATACTTATTCTAGAGCAGGACTTATAAAAGAAGCCATTAACAGCTATGATTTTGCTATATTTTTGGACTTAGATATTTATACTGCACATTTAGACTTTGCAAAAAAATATGAGGCAATAGGTCAGAAGCAAAGAGCTTTAAAAGAATATATCATAGCTTATGAAATAGACCCTAGAGAAAAGAGTATTATCAATAAGATAAATGAATTAAAAGCGGATATAGGATCTAAGAAATATTAAAAATTTCTAATAGAAGGAAAAGTGTTTCTTTTCTTTCTATTTTTACTTTTTAATATTTAATTTTTAAAGGAGAAAAAATGATATATAGTGTTTCATTAGTATTTATACTAATAATATTTTTATTTATAGGGATGGCATTTGGATTTAACAGAGCAGTAGCTCTTATTCCAGTTTTGTTTATCCTCTTCTTAATTGTTGCGTTTTTTGGATGGTTTGCAGTAAACTTTTTTTGGCTGATACTTCTTGTAATGCTGATAAATTATATTAAAAATCAAAATCAGCCTAAAGGCACTAAAAAAAGAACGTATTACTATAAGTTTGAAAGAACAGAGGATTTTGATGATTTTTTTCGTCAGGCTGGTCAACAAAATGGAGGGTATTCTTATGGGGGAAATTCTGGAAATCCCTTTGGATATGCTGAAGATAAAACAAAATATTATAAAATTTTAGGTGTTAACTCTAATTCAACAAAAGAGGAGATAAAAAAAGCTTATAGAGATCTTGTAAAACAGCATCATCCTGATAGGTTTACCAATGCAAGCGAGGCAGATAAGAAATACCATGAAAATAGAATAAAAGAGATAAATGAGGCTTACGATAAATTGTCAAAAGATTTTTCTTAGCTTGAAATGATTTATAAGCTATGCTATAATTATATGGGTTTAAGTTTAGTAAAAAATTTAACTTATTCTTAACAGACAAAGGAGAAAAAAATGAAACTGAAAACATTGATTCTTGCTGCTGGAAAAGGTACTAGAATGAAGTCAGAACTTCCTAAAGTTATTCATGAGGTAAATGGAATTCCAATGATTTCTAAAATAATCAAAGTTTTAGAGGTTTTAAAACCTGAAGAAAACATACTTATTTTAGGACATAAAAAAGAAGAAGTTTTGAAAGTGGTAGGAGAAGATGCAGATTATGTAGTGCAAACTGAGCAACTTGGAACAGGACATGCAGTGCTGCAAGCAAAAGATAAATTAAAAGACTATGATGGAGATGTAATGGTACTGTGCGGAGATACTCCTCTGTTAAGAGAAGAAACTTTGGAAGAACTTTATAAATTCCATAGAGATACAGATTCAGTGACGACAATACTTACTTCTATCTATGATAATCCATTTGGTTATGGAAGAATAGTGAAAAAAAATGGATTAGTTAAAGCAATAGTTGAAGAAAAAGAGGCAGATGCTGAAATTAAGAAAATAAAAGAAGTAAATGCTGGAGTTTACTGTTTCAAAGGAAGAGAACTTTTTGATGCTCTTTCAAAAATAACTAATAACAATGAAAAAGGGGAATATTACCTCACTGATGTAATAGGTATACAAGTAGGAGAAGGGAAAAAAGTACAAAGTTTTGTGTTGAATGACAATATAGAAATATTGGGAGTAAACTCAAAAGTAGAACTTGCTCAGGCTTCAAAAGTATTGAGAGATAGAAAAAATATAGATCTTATGGAAAAAGGGGCTATCCTTATAGATCCATCAGCTGTATATGCAGAAGAAGATGTAGTGGTAGGACGAGATACTGTTATTTATCCTGGAGCAATACTGCAAGGTAAAACAGTAATTGGTGAAAATTGTCAAATTTTAGGAACTACTAGAATAATAGATAGTACTTTAGGAAATGATATCAAAGTGGAAAGTTCTGTAATAGAGGAAAGTATACTGGAAGACGGAGTAACTATGGGACCTTTTGCACATTTGAGACCAAAAAGCCATTTAAAAGAAAAAGTACATGTGGGAAACTTTGTAGAAGTGAAAAAATCTACTCTGGAAAAAGGAGTAAAAGCTGGACATCTAACTTATTTGGGAGATGCTCAGATTGGTGAGGACACAAATATTGGTGCTGGAACTATAACTTGTAATTATGATGGAAAAAACAAGTTTAAAACTGTTATAGGAAAGAATTCTTTTATTGGAAGTGATTCTATGCTGGTAGCTCCAGTAATCATTGGAGAAAATGCTCTGGTAGGAGCAGGATCAGTAATAACTAAGGATGTTCCTGATAACTCATTGGCTGTATCGAGAAGTAAACAAATTATTAAAAATGATTGGAGGAAATAAAAAATGGTTAAATCTGAAAATGTTAAGATTTTTGCTGGGACATCAAATGTGGCTTTGGCTACAAAAATCGCTGAGAGGTATGGACTGCCACTAGGAGAAGCAGAAGTAGTTAGATTTAAAGATGGAGAGGTTTTTGTTAAAATTGATGAAACAGTTAGAGGTAGAGATGTGTTTGTTGTACAATCAACTTCAGAACCTGTTAACGAAAATTTAATGGAACTTTTAATTTTCATCGACGCATTGAAAAGAGCATCTGCAAAAAGTATCACTGTCATCATTCCTTACTATGGATATGCAAGACAAGATAGAAAATCTAGTCCTAGAGAACCAATTACTTCTAAATTAGTAGCAAATTTATTAACAAAATCAGGGGCTAACAGAATTGTTGCCATGGACCTACATGCTGATCAAATACAAGGATTTTTTGACATCCCAGTTGATCATATGCAAGCTTTACCATTAATGGTAAAATATTTCATGAAGAAAGGGCTTTATGGAGATGATGTAGTAGTAGTTTCTCCAGATATTGGTGGAGTAAAAAGAGCTAGAAAATTAGCTGAATGGCTAGATTGTAAAATAGCTATCATCGATAAAAGAAGACCTAAACCAAATATGTCAGAGGTTATGAATCTAATAGGAGAAGTTCAAGGAAAAACTGCTATATTCATAGATGACATGATTGATACAGCTGGAACTATTACAAATGGTGCTGCTGCTATAATTGCAAGAGGAGCAAAGGAAGCTTATGCTTGTTGTACACATGCAGTATTCTCTGATCCTGCTATTGAAAGATTAGCAGAATCTCCTTTAAAAGAAGTTATAGTAACTGACTCTATTGCTTTACCAGAAAGAAAGAAATTAGATAAAATAACTGTTCTTTCAGTTGATGAAATCTTCTCAGAAGCTATTAACAGAATTGTAAATAATCAATCAGTTTCTGAATTGTTTGAAAAAGCTGAAACAAAAAGAAATGTTAAATAATTCACTCACAAAGGTAAAAAAATAATTTTTTCTGATAAAAGCTAGTAGTTTTACTAGCTTTTTATTTGTATATATGATAAAATTATGGATATTTTAATAATGATATGTTAGGTTAGGTGTATAGAATGAACAAAGTAAAATATACTTCTTTAAATGCCGACTATGATGAGATAGGAAGACTATTAAAAGATGGAAATTTAATAATTTATCCTACAGATACAGTGTATGGTGTGGGAGGAATAATAGAATCTGATGAAGCTATAACTAAAGTATATAAAGCTAAAGAAAGAAGTTTTAAATCACCTCTTATTGTTTTAGTAAGTGATGTATCTAAAATAGAAGAAATAGCATATATTGAAGAAAAAAATAGAGAAAAAATAGAAAAACTGATAAAAAAATTCTGGCCTGGAGGACTTACTATTATACTGAATAAAAAAGAGAATGTTCCAGATATAATGGTATCAGGTGGAAAAACAGTAGGAGTCAGAATGCCTGATCTTGATACTGCTTTAAAGATAATTGAAGCAGCTGGAGGATTACTTCCTACTACAAGTGCGAACATATCTGGTGAGGCCACACCAAAAAGCTATGAGGAACTTTCAGAGGCTTTTAAAGAGAGAGTGGAGATATTAGTTGATGGAGGAAAATGCCCAATAGGAAATGCCTCAACTATAATAGATATGAGTGACAAACCAAAGATACTTAGAACAGGAGCCATATCTATTGAAGAGATAGAAAAAATTATTGGAAAATTAAATGGGGAGGAAATAAATTAATGAAAACACAAAGAGTAAATCCAAATGCAATGAATCCTATGCAGATGAATAATATGTCATCTATGATGGGAATGATGAACAGCATTCAAAAAATAGGTAAGGGAAAAAGAAAATATTCTATTATGCTGGACAAAAATAATAAAAAATTCTTAGCTAAATTTATAGATGAAGTAAAAAAACAATTTGCTTCTTCACCTCTAGGAACACAAGGACAAGGGGTTAGTGATTTTTTTGATTATGTTAAAAAAATGTGTGAAGATAAAAATCAAATGGAACTTAAAGTTAGCTTTGAAGAGTATGAGTTTCTTAAAAAGATGGTAATTGATTCTGTAAAAGGAATGGAAGCTATGGAATTTAAATGGTACCAACTTATCAAAAAAGGTATGATAAAAATGATGGTAAAACAATACAGAGAACTTCTGACAAAATTAAAATAAAGTTTGCCTTTATGAAGGGGGAGTAATGAAGAAAGATTACAGTATTGGAGTATTTGACTCTGGAGTTGGAGGCACAACTGTACTAAAGATAATGGCAGAAATATTACCCCATGAAAATATGATATATTATGCTGACAGTGGAAACGCTCCATATGGGAAAAAAACTGTAGAAGAACTGCAAAGTCTATGCTTTAATATAATGGATTTTTTTCTGAAAAATAGATGCAAAGCTGTTGTTATAGCATGCAATACTGCTACAGCTGCCGCTTTAACTGCAATAAAAGAAAGATATGATATACCTGTGATAGGAGTGATAACTCCAGGATCAAAAGCAGCTGCAAATATAAGTAAAAATGGACATATAGCTGTACTAGCAACTCCATTTACTGCTAATTCAAATGCTTATGGAGAGGAAATAAAAAAGTTTGCTAAAAAAGCTTCTGTTTATCAAGAAGGATGCTCTGAACTATGTACTATGATAGAAGAGGGATGGGAAACTTTTGAAGATAGAGGAGAAATTTTAGATGGACATATATCTCAATTTCCAGGATCAGCAGATACATTAGTACTGGGATGTACTCACTATCCTATTATAAGAGAGGATATAGAGAAGTATTTTTCTGGAAAGATAGTTGATCCAGCTAGAGAAACTGTTATTGAACTTATTGAGAGTTTGAGAGATGAAGATATGCTGAATAACTCTAAAGAAAAAGGGAAAATAGAATTCTTTGTTAGTGGAGATAAAGAACAATTCAGAAGGACAGCAGAAAAGTTTTTAGGATTTGAAGTAAAAAAACTTTATCAAATAGAAAAATAATTAAAAAAAAGAAGTATCCTTTAAAAAGATACTTCTTTTTTTGTTATATACCATGACGGAATAATTTTTTCAAATCCATCAAAATGCTTATAAGTTTCATAATATCTATTTTTCATTCCAGTGATTTCATTGTCATCAAAATTTTCAGCCCAAGCTATTGAAATTAAAGATGAAAAAGCACAATAAAAAGAAAAATTTTTCCAAAATTTATGAGGGGGGTCATCATTAAAGTATCCATGAATCTGCCCAATAGAAAATGGAATACTGCTTTCTATACTGAAACTTTGTAGTTTAAAAAACTCTTCATACCTATTACCACAACTATAACGATTAAAGTCAATAACACCTATATGTTCATCAGGGGTAAGAATGAGATTTCCAACATGAAAATCACCATGAAGATAAACAGCAGCAGAGGAATTTGCTAAATCTATATTATCTCTAACATATTTTAAAACCTTAGAATCATTTTTCACTCTGTTGAAACCTTTTTCAAAATTTTCTAATTTCCAAAGAAGATATTTTTCTTTATTTGGAGGGATGTCTTTTTCTTCTACTGGGATAGAATGAATTTTTTTTAATATCTGACCAGCTTCAATTCCTAAAAGATATTGTTTCTTTTCAGATAAATGAGGTAGGATTTCATCTAATGTTTTTCCCTCAATCCAATTTAATATCATATATACATAAGAATCTTCAATATCTTTTCCAAAATATAAAGCCTTAGACATTTGGAAATCTAAGGCATTTACTATTTTTATAAATTCAAATTCTTTTCTTTTATTTTCATAAAATTTGATATCAGAAGTACGTAGAAGAAGCTTTTTATTATCTTTGGTTTCAATGTAATATTTCTTGTCATTTGACCAACCTTTTTTTACCTTAGATATAATTGTCCAATTTTCTGAAGAAGGTATACCTTTAAATGAAAAAAGCATTTCTATCACCTCAAATTTTATTATTATTTATAAGCGTTTCCTATAAGCCCTACAGCTTCTTTAGCTCTCATGATTTTTTCTCTAGCAATAGCTCTTGCTTTTTTAGCTCCCTCATTAAGAACTTCTTGTACATAATCACTGTTTTCCACTAAGTGCTCTCTTCTCTCTCTTGCTTCTCCAAAATATTCAAGGATAGCATTTAAAAGTTCAGTCTTAGCATGACCATAACCAAAGTTTCCAGCAAGGAATTTTTCTTTAAGTTCGTTTTGTTTTTCAATAGAAGCAAAAAGAGCATAAAGTTTTGCTATATTATTATTTGGATCTTTTGGTTCTTCTAAAGGGGTAGAATCAGTAACGATACTCATAACCTGCTTTTTAAGCTCTTTTTTAGAAGCAAACATATTTATTGTGTTTCCATAAGATTTACTCATTTTTTGTCCATCTGTTCCTGGAATAACTGCAAGATTGTCCATGATAAGAGGATCAGGAAGTTTGAAAAGTTCAACTCCATACTGCTGATTAAATTTCATAGCAATATCCCTTGTCATTTCAAGATGTTGTTTTTGATCTTTTCCAACTGGTACTATATCAGTATCATAGATAAGGATATCAGCAGCCATAAGTACAGGATAAGTCATAAGTCCAGCATTTGGAGTGAAGCCTTTAGCTATTTTATCTTTATATGAATGTCCTCTTTCTAACAATCCTACAGGAGTAACATTTGAAAGAAGCCAAGAAAGCTCAACATGTTCTGGTATATCAGATTGAAGAAATATAGTAGACTTATCAGGATCTAATCCAAGAGCAAGATAATCTAATACAATATTGTATGTATTTTCTTTTAAAGATTTTGGATCAGTAAGGGAAGTAAGCGAATGATAGTCAGCGATAAAGTAGAAACCTTCAAATTCACCACTGTTTTGATTTTTTACAAACTGGCTGATTGCACCAAAGTAGTTTCCAAGATGAAGGATCCCGCTAGGTTGAATACCAGATAAACTTCTTTTCATAGAAATTCCTCCTAAAACTAAATATATTCTACATAGTACCATATATATAAAAAAAATTCAATAATACAGCTCTTTTTAAAAAAGAAGTAATATAGTATAATGAAGTAGGCAAACAGAAAAATAGAAAGAAAATTTTGGAGGGATAATATGGATTACTATGTGGGAATAGACTTGGGAGGGACAAATACAAAGATAGGACTGTTAAATATAGAGGGAGATATATTAAAAAGTTCTATAATAAAGACTCTTTCTTCAGAAGGAGTAGATAAGACAATGGAAAGAATATGGGGAGTAATACAAGAACTTGCAAAAGAAGCTAATATAAATATCAAAAATGTAAAAGGAATAGGAATGGGGATTCCTGGTCCTGTGGAAGATCAAAGTATAGTGGCATTTTTTGCAAATTTTCCATGGGGAACTAATGTAAATGTAAAAGAGAAGCTGGAAAAAATAACTGGAATAGAAACTAAATTAGACAATGATGCTAATATCATAGCATTGGGAGAAGCAAAATATGGAGCTGCAAAAGGAAGTAAAAGCAGTGTGACAGTTGCACTTGGAACAGGTATTGGCGGGGGAATATATGTAAATGGAATGCTTGTATCTGGGTTTAAAGGTGCTGGGGGAGAAATAGGCCACATGAAAATAGTAAAAGATGGAAGAGTATGTGGATGTGGGCAGAAAGGTTGTTTTGAAGCTTATGCTTCAGCTACAGGACTAATAAGAGAAGCTGTGTCAAGACTTACTGTAAATAAGCAGAACCTTCTTTATACTATGATTGAAGGAAACATAGCAGGACTTGAAGCAAAAGATATATTTGACGCTGCTAAAGAGGGAGATGCTTTTTCATTGGATCTTGTAGACTATGAGGCAGAATATTTAGCTATGGGTATAGCTAATATTTTAAATATAATAAATCCTGAAACAATAGTTCTAGGTGGAGGAGTTGCTCTGGCTGGAGATATACTATTGGATCCTCTTAGAAAAAAATTAGAAAAATATGCTCTGCCAGTTACATTGGAGGATTTGAAAATTGTTCAGGGAATATTAGGGAATGAAGCAGGAATAAAAGGAGCAGTAGGACTTTTTTCATAAAAACAAGATAAGTTTATAAAAAAGTTTTTAAATAAGTTTGAATTATTTATCTTTAGTTTACAAAGTTTTCAGAATTTTTATGTAAAGATATTGACAAAGATTGAATAAAAGATTATATTAATTAGTGAAAGTATAGTTTTAAAATCTTAGTTTCATAAATAAATTATAAAGTTCTAAAAAAGTACAGAAGAGCTTTATAAAAACTTAGGAGGTATTTTAGCTATGAAAAAAACAAGTTTAATACTAGGGGCACTATTGTTAGCAGCAGGATTAACTGGATGTGGTGACAAAAAAGAAGCTGCTCCAGCAGATACAGCATCAGCACCAAAAGCAGAGAAAAAATTAAGAATAGGTTTCACAGCTTATAAATTTGACGATAACTTTATTGCTTTATACAGAAAAGTAGTACTAGACGAAGCTAAGAAAATAGAAGATAAAGTTGATTTAACAATGGTTGACTCTCAAAACAGCCAACAAACTCAAAATGACCAGATTGATGTAATGCTTTCAAAAGGAACAGATGCATTAGCAGTAAACTTAGTTGACCCAGCAGCTGGACAAACAGTAATGGAAAAAATTAAAGCTGAAAATGTACCAGTTGTATTCTATAATAAAAAACCTGCAAAGGAAGTTTTAGCAGCTTATGATAAAGCTTATTATGTAGGAATCGACCCTAATGCTCAAGGAATAGCTCAAGGGGAACTTATCATGAAAGCTTGGAAAGCTAATCCAGATTTAGACTTAAATAAAGATGGAAAAATCCAATATGTAATGATTAAAGGAGAACCAGGACATCCAGATGCTGAAGCAAGAACTATTTATTCAATCAAAACTTTAAATGATAATGGAATAGAAACTGAAGAATTACATCTAGATGCTGCTATGTGGGATACTGCACAAGCAAAAGATAAAATGGATGCATGGTTATCAGGACCTAATGGAGATAAAATTGAAGTTGTTATCTGTAATAATGATGGAATGGCTTTAGGAGCTATTGAATCAATGAAAGCTGTTGGAAAGAAACTTCCAGTATTTGGAGTAGATGCTTTACCAGAAGCTATTGTTAAGATTGAAGCTGGAGAAATGGCTGGAACTGTTCTTAATGATGCTAAAGGTCAAGGAAAAGCTACTTGGGATATGGTAGTTAATCTAGCAGAAGGAAAAGCTCCAACTGAAGGAACTGAATGGAAATTAGATGAAAAAGAAATTTTAATACCTAGTATTGGAATTGATAAAGATAATGTAGCAGAATTTAAATAAGATAAAATTATATAAATAAATTATTTTGGGAAGAGAAGGGGGATTGTTTTGTAGACACATCTCCCTTTTTCCCAAAAAGGATATAGAAAAGAAAGTTAGTTATAGTGAGGAGACAATATGAAAAATTTAGAATATATGCTAGAAATGGATAATATCTCTAAAGAGTTTCCGGGGGTAAAAGCATTAGATGGGGCTAATTTGAAAGTTAGACCTCACTCTGTTCATGCACTTATGGGTGAGAATGGTGCTGGAAAATCAACTCTGATGAAATGTTTATTTGGAATCTATGAGAAAGATAGTGGAAAGATACTTTTTGAAGGGAAAGAAATAAACTTTACTTCTGCAAAGGAAGCTCTAGATAATGGAGTATCAATGGTTCATCAAGAACTTAATCAAGTACTTCAAAGAAATGTGCTTGATAATATCTGGCTTGGAAGATACCCACAAAAAGGATTTTTTATAGATGAAAAAAAAATGTATAATGACACTAAAAAAATATTTGAAGAACTTGAGATAGATGTAGATCCACGTTCAAAAGTAGCAGACCTAGCTGTTTCAGAAAGACAAATGATAGAAATAGCAAAAGCAGTATCATATAATTCGAAAATAATCGTGATGGACGAACCAACTTCTTCACTTACTGAAAAAGAGGTAGAACATCTGTTTAAAATAATTAATAAATTAAGAGATAGAGGATGCGGAATTGTATATATTTCTCATAAAATGGAAGAGATAAAAGCTATATCTGATGATATAACTATCCTTAGAGATGGTAAATGGATAGCTACAGAATCAGTTGCAGATCTTTCAACTGACCAAATAATAAATATGATGGTAGGAAGAGATTTGACTAATCGTTTTCCTCCAAAAGATAATGTGGTAAAAGAGTGTATTTTAAAGGTTGAAGGACTTACAGCTGCAAAACAGCCATCTATTAATAATATCAGCTTTGAACTTCATAAAGGTGAAATATTGGGAGTAGCTGGACTGGTTGGAGCCAAGAGAACAGATATTGTAGAAACAATATTTGGTATAAGAGAAAAAGCAGCAGGAAATATATTTTTAAATGGAAAGGAAGTTAAAAATAAGACTCCTAATGAAGCAATAGAAAATGGATTTGCTTTAGTAACAGAGGAACGTAGAGCTACAGGTATATACAGTATGCTGAATGTAGGTTTCAACTCAACTATTTCAAATCTTGATAGATATTTAAGTAAATTCCGTTTATTAAGTGATAAGGGGATTAAAAAAGATACTCAATGGGTAATTGACAGTATGAGAGTAAAAACACCTTCTCAATCAACAAGTATAGGTTCTTTGTCTGGAGGAAATCAGCAGAAAGTAATATTAGGAAGATGGCTTTTAACAGAGCCAGATGTACTTATGCTGGATGAACCTACAAGAGGAATAGATGTTTTGGCAAAGTTTGAAATTTATCAGCTTATGATTGAACTTGCTAAAAAAGATAAAGGAATTATTATGATTTCTTCTGAAATGCCAGAACTTCTGGGAGTAACAGACAGAATACTTGTTATGAGTAATGGTAGAGTTGCAGGGATAGTAAAAACATCTGAAACAACCCAGGAAGAAATAATGACTTTATCAGCAAAATATCTATAGAAAAAAAGGGAGAAAAAAATGAATATACGTACAAAAGATGGAAAAATTGATTTTAAAAAATTATTTATACAAAGTGGACTTTATCTTGTTCTTTTCTTAATGCTGATTTTAATAATAGCTAAAGAACCTTCGTTTTTAAGTATAAGAAATTTTAAGAATATTCTTACTCAATCATCAGTTAGAGCAATTATAGCTCTTGGAGTTGCTGGATTGATTGTAACTCAAGGTACTGACCTTTCAGTAGGTAGACAGGTAGGATTTTCAGCTGTTATCTCTGCAACATTGCTGCAGGCCACTACCAATGTAAATAAAGTATTTCCTAATTTAGAGGAATTCCCAGTTATTGGAGCAATTCTAATTGTAATGGTTGTAGGTATGATAATTGGATCAATAAATGGTCTTATAGTTGCAAAACTTAATGTTCATCCCTTTATTGCTACTTTGGGAATGATGACTATTGTTTATGGAATCAATTCATTATATTATGACTATGTTGGTGCTTCTCCAATATCAGGATTCAGTAAAAGTTACAGTTCATTTGCACAGGGATATATAGGAACTCCAAGTTTTAATATGTCTTATCTTATTATATATGCTGCAATTGCTACTGTAATAATGTGGATATTGTGGAATAAAACAAAATTTGGAAAAAATGTTTTTGCCGTTGGTGGAAATCCAGAAGCAGCAAAAGTATCTGGAGTAAATGTAGCTTGGACACTTGTAAAAATATATGCCCTATCAGGAATGTATTATGCTTTTGGTGGACTGCTTGAAGCTGGGCGTATTGGATCAGCTACAAACAACTTAGGAAATATGTATGAAATGGATGCCATTGCAGCCTGTGTTATTGGTGGAGTTTCATTCTATGGAGGAGTTGGAAAGATATCTGGGGTAATAACAGGAGTTATCATCCTTACTGTTATCAACTATGGTTTGACTTATGTAGGAGTAAGTCCATACTGGCAATATATCATAAAAGGTATGATAATTGTAGCTGCTGTGGCATTTGATGCTATCAAATACTCTAAGAAAAAATAGTTGAAACATTATAATATACAGAGAAAATAAATTTTGAGCCTGGCTTGTAGAAGTCAGGCTTTTTTTACAGATATCTTCCATCCTCACATTGACAAAATGTCGAATCTACAATATAATTATATAGACATAAAAGCATATAATCAACAAGTATATAGACTAATAATATAACTATAACGACTAAGGAGTGAAAATGCAGTGTACTAAGATACTAACTGATAAAAATAATGAAGAACTTGCTGTACATGGAAATTATGAATTTCCCTGTGCTGTGTATTTTTCAGATGTATCTAAATATACAGCTGGAGAGATAGCATGGCACTGGCATAAAGAAATAGAGATAATAACTATATACAAAGGGACACTCTATATTGAGATAGAAAATAAAAAGTTTACTCTTAAAAAGGGAGAAAGTCTTTTTATAAATTCAGAAGAGATGCATTTTATGAGAATGGATGCAAGAGAGGAATGTAGAATAATATCTTTTGTATTTGATAAAGTGCTGATATGTGGAGAAAAGGGGAGTAAGATAGATCAGAAATACATAATACCTCTTATTAACTGCAAGGAGCTTTCAGCATTGGAGCTAACAGAAGAGGATTCTCAGAAACTCATACAAGGATATTTTTCCTATGCTGATGAAATATTAGGCTATGAAATAGTAATAAGAAATGTACTAAGTGAAATACTATTGAATATAGTGAGAGAAAATCAGGAGCTTTTAGAAAAATCCAATGGGAGTAATAATACAGACAGAGAACGAATGAAGTATATGCTGACTTTTATACATAAAAATTACTCTGAAGATATAAGTCTTGGAGATATAGCAAAGGAAGCATTTATAGGAGAAAGGGAAGCATTGAGATGTTTTGCAAGAACAATAGGAACATCACCAATAGAATATCTACAGAAATATCGGATATATACAGCAGCAGAACTCCTTAGAAAAAGTGAACTTCCAGTAACAGAGATATGCTTGCAGGCTGGATTTAATAGTCCAAGCTACTTTTCAAAAGTATTTTGCAGAATGCTGGGAATGACTCCAAGAGAATACAGAAAAAATAAATTAAATTTAGATATAAAAAACAAGATTTTTTTATTAGATGACAAATAAATAATTTTTATTGAATATACCTTATCTGTTGAATGTGAACAGCAGATTGAGGTATATTTTTTTATGCCATTTTTGTGCAGAGATTGAGAGGAATTATAATTTATATTATGCTAAACTTTATTTACTATCGATAGAAATTAGTTAAAGGAGCAATCTATGGAAATAATTCAGATAAATAATCTTATAAAAAATTATAAAAACAGAGAGAAAGTATTAGATATAGAAAAACTTATAATTAAACAGGGAGAAATTTTTTCACTTTTAGGACCTAATGGAGCTGGGAAATCAACTTTGATAAATATATTGACCACTTATTTAAATTATAATGGTGGTGAAGTGAAAATATCAGGAAAAGATTTAAGAAAAGAGAGTCAGGAAATAAGAAAAGAAATAGCTTGTGTAGCACAAAATATATCTATTGATGAACATCTTTCTTTAGAGGAAAATTTAATTTTTCAAGGGGAATTGTATGGAATAGCAAAAAATGAACTTAAAAACAGAGTAGAAATATTCATACATGAATTTGACTTGGAAGAATATAGAGAATATCCAGTTTCTACATATTCAGGAGGGGTAAAAAGAAGATTGGATATTGCTGTGAATATGATATCATATCCTAAAATATTATTTTTAGATGAACCAACAGTGGGAATAGATATACATTCAAGAAAATCTATATGGAAAATGATGAGAAGAATAAAAGAAAAATATGGTGCAACTATTTTTTTAACGACACATTACCTTGAAGAAGCTCAGGAATTAAGTGATTATATATGTATATTAAAAAATGGAAATATAGCAGCTCAGGGAACTATTGATAGTTTAGGAAAATACATAAATCAAAAGATTGTAAAGATAGGATTTGAAAATGAAGAAATTGCTGAATATGTAAAAGAAAAAATTTTTGAGAGAGATGATATAGAGTTAAAAAAAGATGAACTTTATTTAAAAATAAATAATCAGAGTGAAATTACCCATTTAAATAAGATTTTATTGGATAACAAAATAAACTTTGTATATTTTGGGTTATTAAAACCAGATTTAGAAGAAATTTTTTTGAATATTATGAAGGAAAGTAAAGAGGGTGAAAAAATATGGCTCTAGGAACAATTTTCAGAAGAAATTTAAAGTGGCGTATCCAGAATCCAATAACTATAATAATGAGTATCCTACAACCTATGTTATGGCTTATTTTTTATAGCAAAGCAGCTGAAATGACCATGAAAGGAGAGACAGGAGGAAATTATATTGAATTTATACTTCCAGGAATATTAGTGCTTGTTATTTTTTCAAGTTCAGGGAGTAGTGGGATAAGTAACTATATAACTAAAAAGAATGGAAGTTTTTACAGAATATTAATATCACCTGTAAAAAGAAGTGATATTATTTTAGGACATCTTCTTGAAACTATTACTGTTTCTTTTTTAGAAATTGGGATATTGATTGCAATTTCAGCTTTTTCATCTATCTATATAAGAAGTGGAATAAAAGGAATAATTGTAATTATAATTCTTCTCTTTTTAACTGCTTTCTTTACAGCAGGGGTATCATATTTTTTAAGTCTTCTTCTCCCAAATGAAGATGCTTTTTTTACAGTAATCAATACTTTAGTTCTTCCAGTATTTTTTATAAGTACAGCACTTTTTCCATTAAAAAATATGACAGGAAATTTTAGAACAGCAGTACTCATGAATCCATTTACTCATATAATAGAAAATATAAGAAATCTTATGATGAATCAATATATTTGCTGGAAAGAAGTAATATTTACAGGAGGAATATTTTTTATACTGTGCTGTATAATTTTTGGAGCAATATTGAGTAAACTAAAAGGTGATAAAAAAGTATAGGGAGAATTTTTTTATAATGTTATGATAGAAAGAAAGGAGAAATATGATGGAATGGATAGAAAGACTCAATGAAGCTGTTGAATATATAGAAATGAATCTTGAAAATAAAATAGATTATACTAAAGCTTCTAAAATAGCCTGCTGTTCTGTCTATCATTTTCAGAGAATGTTTTCATATATTGCAGGGGTAACATTGGGAGAATATATCAGAAGAAGAAAAATGACAAAAGCTGCTTTTGAGCTCCAAAGAAGTGATATAAAGATACTGGAACTTTCAGCTAAATATGGATATGATTCACCAACTTCTTTCAGTAGAGCTTTTCAAAGTATACATAAAATTTCTCCCTCTATTGCTAGAAATAAAAATATAACATTAAAAACATATCCTAAATTAACATTTTCACTTTCAGTTAAAGGAGAAGAGGAATTAGAGTACTATATAACTGAAAAAGATTCTCTTGATATATTAGGAATTGGAAAAAAGATTGAATTGGATATGGAGAAAAATTTTTTTGAAATTCCTGATTTCTGGAATGAAAATATAAAAAATAAAAATATAGAAAAATTATTAAAATATAATGCAAAGGATAAAAATATCCTTGGAGTTTCATTATATAACAATAAGGAAGTTTGGTACTATATAGCTGTCTTTAATGATAGAGAAGGTGAAGATGGTATGGAAAGGCATAAAATACCTGGAGGAACATGGGCAGTTTTTAGATGTTCATCTCCTTTTTTAGAAAATTCACAGAAAATTTACAGAAGATTCTATACTGAGTGGCTTCCACATTCAGGATATACTTATGGTGAGACTGCAGATATAGAAATTTATCCTGACAGCAATGAAAAGGATATGGAAATATGGTTTTCTATAAAATAAAAAAAATATTGTGCTTTAAAAAAAAGTATGATATACTCATTAAGTAAAAAATATTTACAAATAAAAAAAATATCCAAAGAAAAACGTGCAATTTTTCTTTAAAATAAAAGACGATTTTTTTTTCGTCTTTTTTTGATTATTGAAAATAAAATTACTTTATGGAGGATATTTATGAAAGAAACTAAGTACATATTTGTAACAGGGGGAGTAGTATCATCATTAGGAAAAGGGATAACAGCATCTTCATTAGGTAGACTGCTTAGAGAAAGAGGATATAATGTAACTATCCAAAAATTCGACCCATATATTAATATTGATCCGGGAACAATGAATCCATATGAACATGGAGAGGTTTTTGTAACTGATGATGGAGCTGAAACAGACTTAGATTTAGGACATTATGAAAGATTCATTGATCAGAATCTTACAAAATATAATAATATAACAACAGGAAAAATATATCAGTCAGTTATAAACAAAGAGAGAAAAGGGGAATATTTAGGTAAAACTGTTCAGATAATTCCTCATATTACAAATGAGATAAAATCAAAAATAGAGATAGTAGGAAAAGCTAATGGTTCAGATATAGTTATAACAGAAATTGGAGGAACAGTAGGAGATATTGAGTCTACTCCATTTTTGGAAGCAATAAGACAATTCAGATATGATGTGGGAAGAGAAAATGTTATCTACATTCATGTGACGCTTCTTCCTTACTTAAAAGCAGCAGGAGAATTAAAAACTAAGCCTTCACAGCACTCAGTAAAAGAACTTATGGGACTTGGAATAAGACCAGATATTCTTGTGTGCAGAACAGAGCATCCTATTAGTGATGATATAAGAAGAAAACTTTCAATGTTTTGTGACATAGATATAGATGCAGTAATAGAAGCACAAGATGCTGGAACTATATATGAACTTCCTCTTGTGATGGAAGAAAAGGGACTGGCAAAAACAGCTTGTAAAAAATTAGGAATAGAAGACAGAGAGATTGATCTTACACCTTGGAAAGAAGTTGTAGATAAAATAAAAAATCCAAAGGAAAGAATAAGATTAGCAGTAGTAGGAAAATATGTTGAATTAAAGGATGCCTATATCAGTGTAAATGAAGCTATAGAAAATGCAGCATATGCTCAAGGGTACAAAGCTGAAATTGACTATATTCAGGCGGAAAATCTTGATATGAAAAGACTAGAGGGATATAACGGGATACTTGTTCCAGGTGGATTTGGGAGCAGAGGAATCGAAGGGAAAATGGAGGCAATAAAATTTGCCAGAGAGAATAAAATTCCTTTTCTTGGAATATGTCTGGGAATGCAGCTTGCAGTAATTGAGTTTGCCAGAAATGTAATGGGAATGTCTGGAGCAAATTCTACAGAATTTGATAAGGATACTAAGTATCCAGTAATAGATATTATGATTGATCAAAAAAATATAGAAAACATGGGTGGAACAATGAGATTAGGAGCATATCCATGTGTGCTTAAAGAGGGAACACTTGCAAAAGAATTGTATAGTGAAGAGCTGATACATGAAAGACATAGACACAGATTTGAATTTAATAATAAATTTAAAGATGAGATACAAAAGGCAGGACTTTTAATATCAGGGAATTCTCCTGATGGGACACTGGCAGAGATAGTGGAGCTTTCAAAAGAAGTTCATCCATTCTTTATAGCAGGGCAATTCCATCCAGAATTTAAAACAAGGCCTAATAATCCTCATCCATTATTCAGAGGATTTGTAGAGGCAATATATAAAAAGCAATATAACAAATAAAAAATATAAACATATTAAGAGGCTATCTCATAAGCAGAAGAATATTTTAAAAATTTTATCTGCTTATTTGATAGTTTTTTTTATGAAATGGTTCTGATTTTAGGATTATACTTTGTAAAGAAAATATAGCTAATATCAGTATTTTATGATAAAATAAAGGGAAGTCTTAAAGAACAGGTGATTAAATATGTTTTTGCCTACAACAATGGAAGAGGTAAGGAAATTAGGATGGGATTCTTTAGATATAATATTAATATCTGGAGATACATATATAGATTCTTCCTATAATGGAAGTGCACTGATAGGAAAATGGTTATATAAGCATGGATTTAAAGTTGGAATAATAGCTCAGCCAGATATCAACAGTGATAAGGATATTACAAGACTGGGAGAGCCTAATTTATACTGGGCAGTTTCAGCAGGATGTGTAGATTCCATGGTAGCCAACTATACAGCAACAAAAAAGAAAAGAAAAAGTGATGATTTTACTCCAGGAGGAGAAAATACAAGAAGACCAGACAGGGCTTCTATGGTGTATACCAATCTCATAAAAAGATTCTTTAAAAATGGAAATGCTCCTATAGTTTTAGGAGGAATCGAAGCAAGTTTGAGAAGAATCACTCATTATGATTACTGGAGCAATAATTTGAGAAGACCTTTGATATTTGATGCAAAGGCAGATATTCTTTCTTATGGAATGGGAGAAAAATCTATGCTGGCTCTGGCTCAGGCACTGAAAGGTGGAAGAGAATGGAGAAACATAAGAGGATTAAGTTATATAGCTAAAGAAAAAAAGGACAGCTATTTGGAGCTGCCATCTTTTGAAGAGTGTGTGAAGGACAAGAAGGAGTTTGCAAAAGCTTTTGATATATTCTATCACAACTGCGATCCAATTACGGCTAAAGGATTATGTCAGCCTTGTGGGGACAGATATTTGATACAGAATCCTCCATGTGAAAATTTTACTTCTGAGGAACTGGACAGTATTTATTCTATGGACTTTGAAAGAGATGTACATCCTTATTATAAAGCTATGGGAGAAGTGAGAGCTCTGGATACTATTAGAACTTCTGTGACTACTCATAGAGGATGCTATGGAGAATGTAATTTCTGTGCAATAGCTATTCATCAAGGAAGAACAGTTATATCAAGAAGTCAGGATTCTATTGTGGAAGAGGTAAAAGAGATAGCCTCTGCTCCTAAATTTAAAGGATACATAGCAGATGTAGGAGGACCTACTGCTAATATGTATGATGTAGAATGCAGCAAGAAATTGAAGCTGGGAGCCTGTCAGGATAGAAGATGCCTCTATCCACAGAAATGTCCAGCATTGAAAATAGATCATAACAATCAGGTAGAACTTTTAGATAAATTAAAAAATATTGATAAAATAAAAAAAATATTTATTGCATCTGGAATAAGATATGATATGATTTTAGATGATAAAAGAAATGGACAGATCTATCTTGAAGAAATAATCAAAGATCATGTATCTGGACAGATGAAAATAGCTCCTGAACATACAGAGGACAAAGTTTTAGCTCTTATGGGTAAACAGGGAAAAGCTCCTTTGAAGGAATTCAAAGAAAAATTCTATAAGATAAACAGTAAATTGGGAAAAAAACAGTTTTTAACTTATTATTTGATAGCGGCTCATCCAGGGTGTGATGAAAAAGATATGCTTGATCTGAGAAGATTTGCCTCATCTGAACTAAGGATAAATCCAGAACAGGTACAGGTATTTACCCCTACACCGTCTACATATTCTACACTTATGTACTATACAGAAATAAATCCTTTTACAAATAAGAAACTTTTTGTAGAAAAAGATAATGGAAAGAAGCAAAAACAAAAGGATATTTTAATTCCTAGAGAAAATAATAATAAGAGAAGATAAATAATTTTAATTAAATAGGGAGGTATATAATGAAGCCTATTGTTGCAATCGTTGGAAGACCAAATGTTGGAAAATCGACACTTTTCAATAATCTGGTAGGAGACAGAATAGCTATAGTTGATGACATGCCAGGTGTTACAAGAGACAGACTATATAGAGAGACAGAATGGAATGGAGTGGAATTTGTTGTTGTAGATACTGGAGGTCTTGAGCCAAGAAACAATGAATTTATGATGACAAAAATAAAGGAACAGGCAGAAGTTGCTATGAATGAAGCTGATGTTATCCTTTTTGTAGTTGATGGAAAATCAGGAGTTAACCCTCTTGATGAAGAGATAGCATATATCCTTAGAAAAAAACAGAAGCCTATTATTTTATGTGTAAATAAGATAGATAATTTCCTTCAGCAGCAAGATGATGTTTATGATTTCTGGGGACTTGGATTTGAACACCTTATCCCAGTTTCAGGAGCACACAAGGTAAACCTTGGAGATATGCTGGATATGGTAACTGAAATGATAGAAAAAATCGACTTGCCAGAAGAGGAAGAAGATGTATTGAAACTTGCTATCATCGGGAAGCCAAATGCTGGAAAATCTTCACTGGTAAACAGATTATCAGGAGAAGAGAGAACTATTGTAAGTGATATAGCAGGAACTACAAGAGATGCTATTGACACTATAGTTCAATACAAAGATAACAAATACATGATAATAGATACTGCTGGTATCAGAAGAAAATCAAAAGTAGAAGAAAGCCTTGAATACTATTCTGTATTGAGAGCTATTAAAACTATAAAGAGAGCAGATGTATGTATCCTTATGCTTGATGGTAAAGAGGGACTTACTGAGCAGGACAAAAGAATAGCAGGAATAGCTGCTGAAGAATTGAAGCCAATAGTTGTAGTAGTTAACAAATGGGACTTGGTAGATAAGAATAAAGTATCTATGAAGAGTATGAAAGAGGAACTTTATGCTGAGCTTCCTTTCTTATCATATGCTCCAATAGAGTTTGTTTCAGCTCTTACAGGACAAAGAACTACAAAAATACTTGAAATATCAGATACAATCTATGAAGAATATACTAAGAGAATATCTACTGGTATCTTGAATACAGTATTGAAAGACGCAGTATTGATGAATAATCCACCTACTAGAAAAGGTAGAGTAGTTAAAATCAATTATGCTACACAAGTTTCAAGTGCACCACCAAAATTTGTATTGTTCTGTAACTATCCAGAACTTATACACTTCTCATATGCTAGATATATTGAGAATAAATTCAGAGAGGCATTTGGATTTGATGGATCACCTATCCTTATCAGCTTTGAAAAGAAAAATGCAGAAAAAGACTAGAAATAAAAAAAGCTCCCTTGGTTTATCCAAAGGAGCTTTTATATTATCTTTTAGGTACTATTTCTATCCAGTATCCATCAGGATCAGTTACAAAATAGATTCCCATAGTAGGATTTTCAAAAGCTATACATCCCATCTCTTTATGCTTTTTGTAGGCAGCATCATAATCATCAGTAACTAAAGCTAAGTGAAATTCCTCATCTCCAAGATCATAAGGCTCTTCTCTATCTCTCATCCAAGTCAGTTCCAAAGAGAAGTTAGTTTTTCCATCTCCTAAATATACAAGGATAAAACTTCCATCTTCTGCTTCTTTTCTTCTTACTTCTTTAAGTCCAAGAGCTTCTTCGTAGAATTTTAAACTTCTAGGCAGATTAAAAATATTAAAATTAAAGTGGTTAAATGTAAAGTTCATATATTACCTCCTGAGAAAATTATCGTATATATTTAGAGTATCTCAAATGAACAGTATTGTCAATTAAAAAGAGAATGACTTCTAGTTGAAATATAATTTTAGAACTTTTCCAGTATAAATATTTGTTATTAATTTCGATCTTAAAACTAAAAATAGTAAACTCACTTCGTTCAGACATACTATTTTTCACGTTTTATTCTCTTCATTAATTACACAAATTTTTATAATTTCCAAATTTCTAAAATATAATCTAACTTTTTATTCATTCTCTTTAAATTTTAAATGCTGTGTTTTTCTAAAAATTCATTGATTCTCTCTATGATGCTCTCTTCTCCAAATCCACCAGCTTTAGTAATAACATTTATAGCAGTATCTTTTCCTACTGCTCTAGTAAATACTACACCTGGGAAGATTTCACTCACAGGGATTATATATTGACATCCTATATTTTTTAGGATACCCATAAGAGTATCTCCGCCAAAAATTATCAGATTTCTTATCTCATGTTCTCTTATCAAGTCAGAAACAAGCTGTCCTGTACTGTTTGCTATATTAGAAGTTAAATCTTCCATAGAAATACTATTTTTCTCTGTATATTCAATAGCTTTTTTTATTACATCTTCTGAATCAGAAGTTCTTAAAAGGAACTTTTTATTATTGTTAATTTTTTCCTTAAAATATTCTTTATCAGTTATATAATTGTCAGAATTCTTATAATCTTCTGAAATTATATTCCCAAACTTCAAGCTATCTGAACAATATCCAATTTTTTCTGCATATTTACACTGTTTAAGAGAGGTAATATTTACACTTCCACATACAAAAAGAATTCTGTCATCTTCTAAAATAATCTCTTCTTTTTTAGTATCGCTCTTGATATAGTGTGTAAGGATTTCTGCAAATCCAGCATTTCCAATAGTATAGTTCAATTTGTTTTTATTATACAGAACTTTTCCAATATTTTCCATGTCCTCCATATTTTCAGAATCAAAAATATAGATATGTTTTTCTTTATCATCTAGTGGAGAAAATTCCTCGTTGATATCTTTTAATTTTACATTTATATCTGACTGCTTTTTTATTATGTCAGGAATAAAGCTATCTGTTACAGGATTCAGTATATCCATAGCAAATTGAGTTTCTGCTAATTTTACATTATTTACATAGAGTACACCATCTTTTACAGTTCTCTTTCCTGATGGGAAAGCTGGTATAAATGAAACCTCATTAATATTCAACCCCTCCATAAATCCTTCTATTTCACTTCCTAGATTCCCTCTCAAAGTGGAATCAGTTTTCTTGTAGAAGAATCTTATTTCTTTTTTATTAAATTTAGAAAGGATAGATTTTACTCTTTCCTTAGCTTCAGCAGCAGGAATATGTCTGCTTTCAGTGTCAACGACTACTACATCAGCTTCTTTGCAGATATCTTCGAAGTTGAAGTTTAAGTCAGTTGTAACAATGGTAGACATATTTTTTTTAGAAAACTGAACCCCTGTATCTAAAGCACCAGTTAAATCATCAGCAATAATTACAAGCTTTATCATAAGAACTCCTTATTGATTATTTCATTCCTTTTGCAGCATTTGCTTCAAGAACTTTTTTAATAGCTTCTACTCCAGCTTCTGGAACTTGACAGAAAGGTTTTCTGCATTTTCCAACAGGGAATCCAAGAAGAGATACAGCTGTTTTTACAATTGTATTTGGGTTTCCAAATTTAAAACAATCTCTGAAAGAACGAATACTATCTTGAATTTCTCTAGCTTTTTCTAAATCTCCAGCTACAAAAGTATCATAGATAGAAGCCATTGTAGAAGGGAAAACGTTGGCACAACCAGCTATTCCTCCTTTTCCTCCAGCTAAAAGACACCATAAGATAAGAGAGTCATTTCCTGACAGTACAGCAAAATCTTTTCTGTATCTTGTTTTTTCTATATATTGAAGCATATTATCAAAGTTTCCGCTGCTGTCTTTTACTCCAACTATATTAGGGATTTTACTTAATTTTTCAACTGTAGCAGGGGCTAAGGCATTTCCTGTTCTTGCTGGGATATTGTATAAAACTATTGGAAGATCTACAGCTTCAGCCACTTCTCTATAGTGCTCATAAAGTTCATCTTGAGATGCAGCAGCAAATGATGGAGTGATGATAGAAAGAACATCTATTCCTATCTCTTTAGCTTTTAGAGATAATTCTATCGTTTCTTTTGTACTTACACAGCCAGTTCCACCATACACAGGAACTCTTCCTTTTGCTTCATCTACTACTATTTTCAAAACCTGTTCTTTTTCTTCACGGCTTAATATGTAAGCTTCTCCATTTGTTCCAAGAGGAAATAATGCATGTATTCCTGATTTGATTTGATGATTTACTTGATTTCTCAATTCTTTTTCATTTATTGTTTCGTCAGCATTCATAGGAGTTAATAGAGGTACTATAACTCCTTTTATTTCTACATTTTTCATTTATATTTTCCCCCTTGATTAAATAGTGATTTCTTTTTCAAATTCTTTAGATTCTTCTGGATAATCCAGTCTCATGTGAGTTCCTCTGCTCTCTTTACGTTCAGAAGCAGCTTTCAGCATGAAGTAAATAGACTCTGCTATTTGTAAAGTTTCTGTATCCTTAACTAATTCATCTTTTTCCAAGATATCAGCAATTATTTTCTTAGCTTCTTCCAATATTTTTCCATCTCTGTATATTCCCAAAGCTTTAACAGCTATTTCTTTTATTTGAGGAACATACTTATTATATATCTCTTTGTCTGTGTTGTATTCAATAGGAAATTCTTTCTTTACTTCTGTTTTGTTTGCAGCAGCTTTAACAACTGCCTGCCCACAAAGCAACCCTGAAAGAACTGCCTGACTGGCTGCATTTCCAGCACAACGACAAGCTCCATGAAGTCCTCCACAAGCTTCACCAATAGCATAGAATCCCTTAACTGTAGATTCATAATTACTATCCACTTTGATTCCACCAGAGAAACTGTGAGCCATAGGGCTTACTTCTAGTAATTGTTCATTAAGGTCTACTCCATTTTCCATCAAACGATCAAAGAACCATGGATAAGCTTTCAGCACTTCTCTATCTATATGTCTTAAATCAACATAAACTCCTCCATGCTCAGTTCCATTTCCTAGATTAACTTCCTTCCATATCTGTTTATTCAGCAACGTCTTAGGTGAACCAGCTTCTCCCTGTGGTCTTACTTTAAGAAGGAATCTATCCCCTTTTGAATTTAGCAGATGAGCTCCCTCCCCAAGCATAGCAGTAGGGCAAGGTTCTCCAACTGCTCCAGGAGGATATGCTACAACCATAGGCTCATATTCTAAGAACTCTACATCTATTAAATCTGCTCCAGCTTCTTTAGCTATTGACAGAGTATTTCCTTTGATATCCATTGGATAAGTAGAAGAACCAAATAGATTTCCTACACCACCCCATGCAGCTATGACAGTTTCAGAATAAACATTTTCTAAATTTCCGTTTTTATCTTTAACTGTGATTCCATAGACCTTATTTTTCTCACTTAGAACTTTTACACATTCATATCCTTCATAGAATTTAACTCCTTTTTCTTTTAAAGAAGCTATTAATTTATCAACAATTTCTACTCCTATTAACTCTTTAGTAGAACATAGTGATCTTGGGAATGTGTGTCCAGATACATGTCTAAGTTTTGTAGTTCCATCAGGATTCTTAGCAAATTCTATTCCCCATCTAGTAAGGAGGTCATATCCGTTCATTGTATTTTCAGCCATTTCATTTACAAGCTTTCTATTGGCTACTCTATAACCAGCATTAAACATATCATCTGCATATTTTTCTATAGTATCTCCATAAGGATTGTCAGGTAAAACAAAATTTATTGCAGCAATAACTGGACTTCCTCCATATCCCTTAGTATAAATTGCAATATCTCTTATACCAAGTTCATACATTCTTGCTGCTGATGCCAGAGCCGCTAACCCCATCCCAGCAATAACAACTTCATGATGTGTATATTCCATATTTATATCCCCTTTTTTATTATTTTGGTAATTTTAAAACAAGCTTTTTATATCTTGTTGAGAACTCTGTATGTCTTACTGCTTTATGCCCATCATGTGGGAAGCAGATATAGAACATTCCCGGAGTTATTTTCATTCTGTTTTCAAGACTGCCATTCTTGTAATAAGTAGCATCTTTTGTTTCATTATATGGTTCTGGATCAAATAATTCTTTATGCTCAGCCCAGGCAAGGACTTCAGACCCTTCTAAAAGAATCTGAATGTCTATATATTTGTCATGAGTTTCGAAATTTCCTTCTGCAATTCCTTTAGTAACGCCCTCTTGAACCATGAAGAATCCCCAGTCATATTCATATCTTCCAGTTTCAAAAGTTTTAAATTCTCCTAATGTTTTAACTGCCGCAGAAAGATTTTTTACCATTCCTTCATAAAATGATATATTTTCTATTTTATCTATTATCATTTAATTACTCCTTATGCTTCTACTGGAACTTTTTTCTTTTTAAGAAGACCAGTTGTAATGATGTATACTCCAATAACTAATCCAATTATATCTGTTATAGTTTCTGGGGCTATCATGCAGAGAGCACCAATAAAGAGGATTCCTCTGTTGAACTTGTTTAGTGGTGCTACCATATATCCTGAAATTGCTCCTGCAAGAAGATATGTTCCAAAGAACAAGATAGCTGTAGCTTTAGCAATTTCTGCTGGAGTTCCCATTAACAGAAGTTCAGGATTGTAAACAAATACAAATGGTACTAAGAAAGCAACCAGTGCATACATAAATCCTGTGAATCCTGTTTTCAAAGAATCGGCACCAGCTATTCCTGCTGCTGTATATGAAGCAAGACATACTGGAGGAGTAATTTGAGCCATTATTCCAAAGTAGAATACGAACATATTTGCAGATAATGGATTTACATTAAGTTTTATTAATACAGGTACAAAAAGTATGTTTGATACAAGGTAAGCAGCAACTGTAGGAAGAGCCATACCAAGAAGCATACATCCAAACATTGCTATTATAAGAGCTATACTTAAATGAGAAGTACCTATTTTAGCAATTATATTAGAGAATCTTGTAGCAAGTCCTGATTGTATAACAACACCAATGATTATTCCACAAGCAGCAGTAGGAATAGCAATATTAGAAGCTTGCTTTACACCATCTACAGCAGTATTGGCTGTTGTAGCAAGAGCCTGATAATATTTTCCCCCTTTGTAGAACTTACTGAATAAGTTACAAAGCAGAACTGCAAATATACCAACCATTCCACTTCTCATCAATGATTTTCCTGAGATGATGTATATAACAAGAACAATAGCAGGAATTATCATATAGACTCTCTCAAGAAGAGGATCTTTTATTTCAATAGTCACAGCTTCTTTATCAGAATCAATAGCTTCTTTTTTAGCCATGAATGTAACAAGAAAGAATACTGACCCATAATATGCAAGAGCTGGAATAATT
The DNA here is from genome assembly GCF_003019675.1 of Fusobacterium ulcerans. Classification (NCBI taxonomy): domain Bacteria; kingdom Fusobacteriati; phylum Fusobacteriota; class Fusobacteriia; order Fusobacteriales; family Fusobacteriaceae; genus Fusobacterium; species Fusobacterium ulcerans. The sequence continues at coordinate 1,961,179 of NZ_CP028105.1, forward strand.
GCTGCAAAAGCTACTGTTTTATATGGAACTCCAAGCATTTCTGCCATGATGAAAGCTCCTACTCCCATGATTGGAGGCATAATCTGTCCACCTGTAGAAGCAACAGCTTCAATAGCTCCAGCCTGATGAGGTTCATATCCTACTTTTTTCATCATAGGGATAGTCATAACTCCAGTAGTTGATACATTGGCAACAGCACTTCCAGATATCATTCCCATAAGTCCAGAAGAGATGATGGCAGCTTTCGCTGGTCCACCAGCACTTTTATTAGAGAATTTCATACCGAAATCTATAAGCAGCTGACCTCCACCACATTGAGAGAAGAATGCTCCAAATAGAATAAAGTAGAATAAGCTTGTTGCTGAAGTATATAGAGGTGTTCCAAATATTCCTCCAGAACCAAGCATCATTGTTTCAGTAAAGCTTCTCATATTTGTACCTTTGAAATACAATATTCCTGGGCAGTACATTCCAAGCCAGTCATATATTATAAATAGAAGTATAAATATGAAAAGAATTTTTCCAAGAGTTCTACGAACAGCTTCCAGCAGGATTATTATACAGATAACAGTTGCTGCTTTGTCCAGAGCAGTAACAATATCTACATATTGTACTCTGATACTAAGACGAGGAAACTCAACTATTGTATAGTAAAGAAGAAAGATGATACCAGCAAAAAATGGGATATCCAACAATTTCATCCATTTTTTTCCAGAATTTTTGTCAGCAGGATTCACTATAAAAATAACTAAAAGGGCCAAAATCAAGTGCATTGGATTTTGAAGCATAGGGTCCAACGGTTTTATCAAAGCTAAATATAACTGGAATCCAATGAAAATGACAACAATTGTATTTAGAATATAATTTCGTATACTATTAGAACTTTTTTCCATTTTATCTCCTTTTTATATAAGGGTGATCAAAGATCACCCTTAGTATTATCACATTCAGTTAAAGTTAATTTTATTTTAAGTATCCTTTTTCTTTGTAGTATCTCTCTGCACCTGGATGTAATTTAACTCCAGTTTGTGCAGGAGTTCCTGCTGTTGCAGGATTAAAGTAAGATAGAGCTGCAAGTTGAGAAGCAAGTTCATCTTTTCCTTCACAAAGAGATTTAGCTAAACTGTAAGCTGTATCATTATCCATATTTTTATGAACAAGAATAACTTGTTGAGAACCAACAGATTTAATAACATTTGTTTGTCCATTCCATGTATTAGCGTCAATATCAATATAGTCAAATCCTGCATTTGCAAGTTTGTTCAAAGTATCTTGACTTAATTGAGGGAAATACATAGCTTTAGTCATACAAAGTTCAGTAGTATTTGCCTGACCAGCTGCAACGTGGTCAATAGTCATATCAGCTTTACCATCTTGAAGATAAATCTTTATAGCATCTCCACCTAGTAAATCAACACTTCCACCCCAAGATCTTATATCATCAAATGTGACACCAAAAGTTTCAAAAAGTTTAACTCCAGCTAGATTTCCAAGAGTACCTATTTTTTTGATAGCTATTCTTACTGGATATTTTTTTTCTACTAATTCTTCTACTGTTGTAATTCCAGTTTTATCAACAAACTCTTTTGTAAATAAAACGTTTAAGAAGTCATGTCCTAATCCACCAGCAATAGCTGTTGTAGATTTTGTAGGCTCTTTTCCTAATATTCCAGATTCTTCAGACCATTTTGCTGGACCAGCATTACTCATTATAATGTCGCATTGTTCATTTTCCAAAACTATCGGAGCTCCAACTCCACCAGGAGACTCAGTAGTAAGATCAATGTTTGAACCTTCAGGAAGTCCTTTTAAGAATATATTAGATATGGCAGATGCATATTGATATGCTCCTGTTCCTACTTCTTGAGTAGCAAATGTTAAATGTACTTTTTTACCAGCTGTTGCTGACGTCGCTGCATCTTCAGATTTTTTCTCACCACAAGCTACGAATGTTCCACATAAACATAACATTAATAACAATTTTTTCATGATTTACCCCCAATTTTTATATTTTATTTTATGTTGTTTTCTGCTAACTTGATTCCATAATCTATTGCATTTATAAGGCTTAGCTCATTTGCTGTTCCAGTTCCTGATTGATCAAAGGCTGTACCGTGATCTACAGAACTTCTTATTATAGGAAGACCTAAAGTTATATTTACACCAGCAACTGCTTCCCACTTCTGATCTTTTTGATTATATACAAATCCTATAACTTTCAGAGGAATATGTCCTTGGTCATGATACATAGCTACAACAATGTCATACCATCCTCCACGAGCTTTAGAAAAGATAGTATCAGGAGGAATAGGACCTATAACATTGATACCTTCCTGCTGAGCTTTTTCTATTGCAGGAATTATTTCGTCTACTTCTTCTGTACCGAAAAGGCCGTTTTCACCACAGTGAGGATTAAGTCCTGCCACTCCAATTTTAGGATTTTTTATTCCAAGTTTTTTACAAGCGTCATCAGCTATTTTTATAACATCATACACTCTTTCTTTCTTACATCTGTCACAAGCTTCTCTTAAAGATACATGAGTACTTACATGAACAACTCTTAAATTTTCATGAGCAAGCATCATTGTATATTTTTTTGTTTTTGTGAATTCAGCATAGATTTCAGTATGTCCTGAGTAGTGATGCCCAGCAAGGTTTATAGATTCCTTATTAAGAGCATTTGTAATAGTAGCATCTATTTCATTGTTTTGTGCCAGTTCTATTACTTTTTTTACATATTGGAAAGCTGCATTTCCAGCTGCCTTTGAAACTTTTCCAATTTCAAAGTCTTCAGGATTTACAATTCCCATATCATAGACATCTACAGTTCCATGTTGGAATAGAGCCTCTGATATATTTTTGATAGAATGAATCTTTAGATTAGTTAATCCTGTGTACTCAATAGCTTTCTTCATCACTGAAGCATCTCCTATGATAACAGGTCTGCATCTGTCATAGATGTCTTTGTTGTTTAAAGCTTTAAGAGATATTTCAGGACCTATACTTGCTGGATCTCCCATAGTGATTCCTATTATAGGTAGTTTGTTCAATTTTTTCACCTTCCTAATTTAAAACTTTTAAATAAATATTTTTAATATCATCTAGGCTAAGTTCTTTTAAATTATTTGAAAGCAGTCTAGTTACTTTGCTTCCTGCATCAACTAAGAAATCAAGATCATTCATAGTTACTCCAAATTCTTTTAAGTTAACAGGTATTTCTGTAACTTCAACAATATTTTTTATTTCATCTATAATATATTGAGCTTTTTCTTCAGAAGTATTTTTGCTCATATCTGGTCTTAAACGGTCGCACATTCTTGAAAATTGCTCTAAGCAAGCATCTTTATTGAACTCCATTACTGGACTCATCATTATTGCATTAGAGATTCCATGAGGGATATGATATTTTCCTCCTAGCGGGTAAGAAAGTGCATGGACTGCTGTAGTTCCTGATGAAGTTATTGCTATTCCTCCATAAAAGGCTCCCATAAGCATATTAGTTTTTGCTTCCATATCATCTGGATTCAGATAAGCTTTCCTTATATTATTGAATATAAGTTCTCCCCCAGCCAGTGCATATAAGTCACTGAAAGGATTAGCTTTCTTAGAAGTAAGACATTCTACACAGTGAGCAAGAGCATCTACTCCAGTAGAAGCTATAAGCTTCTTAGGAAGTTTTTCTATCATTGTAGGATCCAGTATCACATAATCAGGAATGAGGCTGTTATTAACAATTCCCACTTTAAGTCCCTCTTCAGGAACAGCAACTATTGAATTGCATGTTGCTTCTGAACCAGTTCCGCAAGTTGTAGGTATCATTAATGATTTTATCTGTTTGCTTCCTTGTGATGGATTTTTTAAAAGATCTTTTACTGAGTAAGAAGCATCTTTTAAAATAGAACATAATTTTGCAATGTCCATTACACTTCCTCCACCTACTGCTATGATAAAATCACTTTTATATTTGTCCAGTTCTTCCATAACCTTTTCTACATCATGGTAGCTTGGCTCAGTAGCTAGATCATCTATTATGTTGTAATTTACTTTTGTGTTTTCAACTTTTTCAATTATTGCAGAAAAGAAACTGCTTCCTCTAACACCTTTATCGGTAAATACTATAACATTAGAAACTTTTTCCTTATTTAAAATTGTTTCAATATGCTCTATACTTCCAAACCCTCCATAGACATTAGAAGGGATATTCATATTGTATGAGTTCATTTTTCCCCCTTGTAACTTTCAAAGAAAATACTTTTTGTTAAATGTCGACAATCAACTTTCTACTTGAATGATACCCCCAAATTTTTAATTTGTCAATAGAAAATTTTAAAAAAATATTCTGAAAAATTACAAAAAGGTTTTTTATCAGTATGTTTGTATTTGAAATCGAATATAAAAAAACAAAAGATGAAAATATAAAAAGGACTAAACCATGTAAAATACAAGATTTAGTCCTTAATAGTATAACGATTAAATTTCTTCACTCTTTAAAAGATAATTAATAAGAACTTCTCCTGAGTTCATTATATGATCTTTCATTTCTTTTTCTGCTTTTTCTTTATCTTTTTCTTTGATTAGTTCTATAAGTTTGTCATGTACACCATATTCAATAGAAAGACTTGAATTTATCAGCATATTGTATTTTGACATTCTCATGTAAAGCTTTGTCTGAAGAACAAAGTTTTCTATTAATTTTTGAAGCTTTGTATGATTTGATCTCTGACAAATAAGACTATGGAAAGCTACATCACAATTAATAAAATTTTCTACATCTTGTTTTTTTAAGCTTTCTGTCATAGTTTTAGAAAGAGCTATCATATTTTTTATATCCTCTGGTGTAAAATTATCTATAGCAAGGCTCACTGCCATTCCTTCTAAAAGAGCACGAAGAGAGTAAGTCTCCTCTATACTTTTTTTATTCAGTGTAGCAACAGTTGCTCCTTTTTTAGGAATATACTCAACAATTCCCTGAGCTGCCAGTTCTCTTATAGCTTCCCTTATTGGAGCTCTGCTGATGTTCATTTCAGTGGCAATAGTCTGTTCAATTATTTTTTCTCCTGACTTGAGCTCTCCTGTGGCAATAGCTGTAATAATAGAATTTATTACTTCAACATATAAATTTGTATTTGATATTGGTTTAAAAGTCCCCATATTCCTCTCCGTCCTTGTATATTATAATCTTATTATTTTGTTGTTTGTAGAAAGTCGACATTTGTTTTCTTTTAAAAAAAATTGAGGCATAAAATATATTCTATTGTAGAAATCATCAATTCTTTAACTGAAATTTTAAAAAAGTTTAAAATCTCATTATAGATTATTGTAACATTTTTTTGAATATCAATCAACTTAATTAAAAATTAAAATAACTATAAAATTGTATAAAAGTAATAAAAGGGAATTTTTTAAATATATTTGATTTAGTAAAAAAGATGAATAAAAAATAGCTCTATTAAATTTTTTATTGTTTAGAATATTAAAATAAATTTAATTTTTTAGATTGGAAAAATTTACTAAAAATAAAAAGTAAAAAAAATTTGATTTTAGATTTTTAAGAAAGATGGTATAATATATAGTCGAAATTTAAAAGGAGGAGAAATATGAATATTTATTATATCTATCACAGTTGTTTTGTAGTTGAAAATTCAGAGTATGTTTTAATCTTTGATTATTACAAAACTCCAAGAAAGAAAAAACCTTTATTTAATATAGAAGATTTTGTTATCAAGATGGATAAAAAAGTAGTAGTTTTTTCTTCTCATGTACATGCTGATCATTTCAATCCTGAAATAATGAAATGGCAGGAGAAGAATCCGCAGATATCTTATGTACTTAGTAATGATATAGAATTAAAAACAATCCCTGATAGATGTCATATGGTTTCTGAAGGAGAAGAGATTACAGTAGAAGGATTGAATATAAAAATATATGGTTCTACTGATGCAGGAGTATCTTTTTGGATAAAAATGGGAGATAAGGTTGTATTTCATGCTGGAGATCTCAACTGGTGGTATTGGTCAGATGATACAAAAGAGGAAGAGAATTTTATGAGAAATTCTTTTCAAAAAATAATAAGAGATATAAAAGAAAATAAAGAAAAAATAAATATAGCTTTTTTCCCTGTTGATCCACGTTTGGAAGAAAATGCTTTTCTTGGGGGAAAATATTTTGTTCAGGAGCTTCAGCCTGAAATTATTATTCCAATGCATTTTGGAAAAAGTTACAATGTAATAAAAGAGTTTTGTGATGATCTGAAGGGAACTGGAACAAAAGGTGTAGTAATAAATGAATGTTTGGAGAAATTAGAAATATAATCTTTCTGAAAAAGCGCCAAATAGGAATTAGAAAAAATTTAAACGTTGATAAACCATATATTATTTGATATAATATATGTTAAATAAAATTATAATAAGGAAAATGGGTATGAATTGGGAAAAAATGGATTACAGATTAGATGCTATCTACTTTATGCTTAAAACAGATGAAAAAGGAAAATATATAGTGCCAGTTTTTTCTGATGGAACAGTGCTGGATAGTCTGGATTTTGTTGAAATAGATGATTATACAGATAAAACACAATCAATTCTTTCTTATATAAAAGGAATAAAGGAAGACAGTTTTTTTATTGATTGGGAAAAAGAGTATCAGGAAGCTTATTTGAGCGAACACTCTAACCTTATTCCACAGCTTATTGATAATGATAAGTTTGTTGATGAAAATATGAATAAGATACAATGGGTAAAGGAAAACAATACCCTTTCATTAATTATAAAAGAAAAAGAAGAAGATGAAAATATTTTATATACAGAACTTCTTTTAAATGGAAGTTTTAGTGATTTTGAAATAATAAATGAAGAGCTGGCTGTAAGAAATGGTATTTTTTACATTTTAGAAAATGAAGATAATGGACTTCATACTATAAAAGAACTAGTAGGAAATATTCATAAAAAAGAACTTGAAAATTTTATAACTATTACTATGAAATATTTCAAAAATATAGAGATAGAATATCAAGACTATAAAGTAGTGCAGGGAGAAAAGAATACTCCAGTTCCTCAAATAATAATAGAAAAAATATCACAAGACAACAGCCTGTACCTTCAGGTAACACTTATGATATCTACTATGGACTATGAATTTTTGAAAAAAAATGAAATAGAGTATACAGCTGTAGTAAATAATCTTGAAAAGAAAATATTTATAAGTGAAGTTGATTTAAGCAGACTTCCAGAAGCTATGGAGGAAATAGCTAAGGTATTAGCTAAACTGCAAAAGAATATAAAAATAAAATCAGGTTTTTATGTGGATGAAGATAATCTTGTCATAATGCAGGAAAAACTTGCTAAAGAATTTATAATGAAAGAGTTGTTGCAGCTTGCATCAAAATATAAAGTAGTAGGAACAGATAAATTAAGAAAATATAATATAAAAGCAGTAAAGCCGAAAGTAGTTGGAAATTTCAGCCATTCTATAGATTTCCTTGAAGGAGAGATAGAGCTGGAAATAGAAGGAGAAAAATTCTCTATATTAGATGTACTTTCATCATACAGAAAAGATTCATATATAATGTTGAGTGATGGAACAAGTGCTCTTATAAACAGAAAATATATAGAGAAATTAGAAAGACTTTTTAAAGATAGTGATAAGAAAAAAGTAAAATTATCATTCTTTGATCTGCCATTAGTTGAAGAGTTGATAGAGGATAAAATATTCTCACAAGAGATGAATAAAAGCAGAGATTTCTTTAAAGGAATAAATAATGTAAAAAATTACGGCATAGAACCACCTAATGTAAAAGCTCAGCTTAGAGAATATCAGGAATATGGGTTTAAGTGGCTGGCATATCTGATGGATAATAATTTAGGAGGATGTCTGGCTGATGATATGGGACTTGGAAAAACTCTTCAAGCAATAGCAGTTTTGACAAGGCTTCATGAAGAAAAAGGAAAGAAAAGCCTCGTAATAATGCCTAAAAGTTTGATATATAACTGGGAAGGGGAAATAAAAAGATTCAGTCCTAAGTTGAAAGTAGGCATCTATTATGGAAATTTTAGAAATGTAGATATAATCAAGAAGAACAGCGTAATACTTACTACATATGGAACAATAAGAAATGATATTGAAACTTTAAAAGAGATGAAATTTGATACAATAATTCTTGATGAATCTCAAAATATAAAGAATATCAATGCACAGACAACAAAAGCAATAATGCTTCTTGATTCAAAAAATAGAATAGCATTGAGTGGTACTCCTATTGAAAATAATCTTGGAGAACTTTATTCATTATTTAGATTCTTGAACCCAGCAATGTTTGGGACAGCAGAAGAGTTCAATAATTACTATGCTGTACCTATTCAGAAGGAAAATGATCAGGAAGCTATTGAGGAATTGAAAAAGAAAATATATCCTTTTATATTGAGAAGGGTAAAGAAAGAAGTACTGAAAGATCTTCCAGATAAAATAGAAAAAACTATGTTCATAGAAATGAATGCAGAACAGAAGAAACTTTATGAAGAGAGAAGAAGTTATTACTATAAAATGGTAAACAGTCAGATAAGAGAGAATGGAATAGGAAAGACACAGTTTTTTATACTTCAGGCTCTTAATGAACTTAGACAGATAACAAGCTGTCCAGAAGCGAAAAGTAATGGAGTTACTTCAAGCAAGAGAGAAGTTCTGGTAAATAATATAGTAGAAGCTGTAGAAAATGGTCACAAGGTGCTTGTATTTACAAACTACATAAATTCCATAGAAAATATATGTGAAGATTTGAAAAGATATGGAATAAATTATCTTTCAATGACTGGAAGTACAAAGGACAGACAATCTCTGGTAGATAGATTCCAGAAAGATAATAAATACAAAGTATTCATTATGACATTGAAAACAGGAGGAGTTGGATTAAATCTTACTGCTGCTGATACAATATTCATATATGATCCATGGTGGAATAAAACAGTAGAAAATCAGGCTATTGACAGAGCTTACAGATTGGGACAGGATAGAACGGTGTTTTCATATAAACTGATACTGAAAGATACAATAGAAGAAAAAATATTGCAGTTACAAGATACAAAAAGCAAGTTATTAGATAATTTGATATCTGAAGACAGTTCATCTATGAAAATACTTACAGAAAAAGATATTGAATTTATACTTGGAGAATAGATTACAGGGAGAAAATAAAATGGGAATAAGTAAAGACAGATTTAGAGAAGCACTGAATGAGTTCTACCCTAAAGATATATTGTTTAGATTATATAACAGATATTTTCTGGACTGGATAGCCGAGGGATATATTGGAAGTAATTTAGGACTTTTTGAAATATCTCTGATTTGTGAAAACAGCAACAAACAAACTTTCATGGATCTGATAGAGCAGGTATACCTTAAAGAAGAGGTGTTCTGTTCAGTGTTTGCAACATTAGATGCAGATGTAAAAAAAGTTTTTGAAGAAATAATGTGGAATGAAAAGTTTTTTATTCCATCTAAGGATAGAGAAAAATATCTGAAATTAGAAAATAACTATGACTTAAATAAGGATTTAAAAGAGGAGTATTTATTTTTCAAGGCAGAAAAAGATAATAAAAGAGGGGAATACCTCTATATGGATTATGACTTGATAAGAGTAATAAGAAGATTTATGCCAAAACCTCCTGAATATAATATAATTCCTTTAACTAAAATAGAAGAGTGTCTTGTAAATAATAATGAAAAAGAACTGGCAGAAAATCTAAAAATTTACTATGATTTCTATAAACAAGGTGGAATAGTTCTTTCTAACAGTGGGAAAATATTAAAAGAATCAAAAGTTAATATGAAAAAATACTGTAATATAAATGAGTATTACGAAAATTCAAAAGACTTGGATTTCTTGAAAACTGAAACTATAGCACTGTTTTTCTTTTTAGTGAAAGAAAAATATATGAATGAAGAATATTTCAGAGTTTCTAATATAAAAACAATAGTGCAGGATTTCCTTGCAGGAGAGCTGATACAGGAAGAAAATTATCATTATACTTCTCTATACTTGAACTATTTAAAAGGTGTAAAAAACATCTGGAAATCTAAAGAAGAGATAAAAAGAGGTCTTATTACTATTAAAAAAATAATTGATGAGATACCTGATGATAAAATTGTAAGTGTAGATAATATAATAAAAGCTATATTGTATAGAGATGAATTTATAGAAATAATAGATATAAAAGATGCTTATGACTATATCTATATAAATGAAGCTAACTATGAAAGAACAAAAATACTCAACTATGAGAGATATCTTTCATATGTTGTAATTCCATTTATAAAATCGGTATTATTCCTTCTTGGAACAATGGGAGTATTGGAGCTGTATTATGACTATCCATCTATTAATAATTGCCTGTATCTAAAAAATGGATATCTGAGTAAATATGATGGACTTAAATATGTAAAGATAACCGCCCTAGGAAAATATTGTCTGGGAAGAATAGAGGATTTCGACTTTGCTCATACAAAGGATGAAGGGGAAGTAGTTCTGGATGAAGACAGACTTATAGCTACAATAATAGGAGATGTTCCAGTAAAGACTATGTTTTTGGAGAGAGTATCTCAGAAAATAGCTGTAAATAAATATAAGTTCACAAAAGAAAATTTCCTTAGAGGCCTCAATGGATATCAAGAGCTTGAGGATAGAATAGCTGAATTTAAAACAAAGATATCTGATAATCTCAATGAGTTATGGCAGGGATTCTTTGATGATCTGGTAGAGAAAAGTAGTGCTATAAAAGCTGAGCATCAGTTTGTAGTATTGAAACTTAAAAATGACAGAGAGCTTATCAGTACAATAACAAAAGATGAAAGATTTAAATCTCTTTTATTGAAGGGAGAAGACTTTCATGTCCTTGTAAAAAGTGAAAATGTAGGACAGGTAGTTGATCTGTTTAAAGAATATGGATATTATGTAAATTTTTAAATAACTCAAGAATAAATAAAAAAGTGAAATTAAAGTAGAAAAAATATAATTTTAGAATTCTTCCAGTAGAAAGGTTTGTTATTAATCTTGTTCATAAAACATAGAAGAATAGTTGAAGGATTACAACAGTTACACTGTTGCATCTCAGTAATTATAGCAGTTAAAATTCTAACTGCTTAATTACTGGAAACTTGCTTTGCTCAAACATACTATTTTTTACGTTTTACTTACTTCATTAATTACACAAACCTTTCTAATTTCCAAATTTCTAAAATTCAATTCAACTTTTTAATTCACTTTTTTTTATTAATTTTCAAATAAAGAAATATAGCTTATCTCGTTATCGTTATATTCAGCAAAGATTATAAAATCATTATCAAAATATTCCAGCTCTTTTCTTATTTTTAAAGATTGCAGAGACTTCAAAAATTGGGGATTTAAAGTAAGATAGTTAAACTTTAAATTTGCTAATATCTTAAATAGATCAGAGTGCAGCTGAGCTAAAGAAGTATATTTTTTCTCAATATTCTCTATACATTTAAATGTTTCAGAAAATTTTGTTATTTTATTTTTAAATCTGTTTTCTGCATAATTCAGATCAATAGCTTCTTCAAAGAAGACTTTAAAACCATTTTTAGGGTAATGAGCTATACTGTAATTTACATTTTTTATAATATAGTCATAACTTTTATCATCAAGAGACTTGAAGACTTTTGTCCAAAGGTCTTTTTTTATGTCCGAAATTGAAATTGCCCCTTCTATCTTTTCAATAATGCCATTAGCAAGAGTTGCTTTTTCCTGCTCGTTGATATCCTTTATTTCAAGAAGTAATCCAATAATTTTTGAGTTAGAAGAATCTCTATTCTTAATTTTTGTATATTCAAGATTTTTTTTAGTTACTTTGGATATTTCTTGAAATGCTGGTTTTAATATCATTTTTTCAAAATCAAAAAATCTATCATATGAATCTTCCAATCCCAGTAAATTTTTTAATTTCTGTATGGAAATCTCAATGGATTTATTCATGGAAATATTAAATTTAAGAAAGTTATATAGTGCAATTGCATAATCGTTCTGGAAAAAAAGAAGTATGTCAAAATCATTTTTTTGAAAGTAAGAATTTTTTTGGAAAATTGATCTGAACTCTTCTGTAAAAATTACCTTGATATAATTTTTTTCTATATGGTATGAAGATATAATAGAGAAAGCTCCCTTTTTTTCAATTAGTTCCAGCTTAAAAACAGTATAGATAATTATTTTTTCTGTAAGCTTCTGAAATATTTTAAGAATATTTTCCAGCTCTCCCAGCATTAAAAGCTTTTTTATTTTTAATATTGGAACAAGAATATTATTATTTAATATATCTTCTTTGTCTTTTAACAAAAAATCAAAGAGAATTTTTTCTTTTTTTGAAAAAACTTTATTAAATTTGATATCTATCTCTTTTTCACTCAAACTAATATAATCATTAAAATTTTTCTTCAAAAAAATTCCTCCTTTTTAAAATTATTTTATACGATATTTTATATTTTTTCTATTTTGCAAACGATAAATTTTAAAACTAAAAATCGTCTATAAGAAAATAATAGCATAAAAATTCAATAAAATAAATATATAGTTTAATAAACTACATAAAGAAATATAGTGTTATATGAAAAATAACGACGAAAATTGAAAATTTGACAAAGTAAAATAAAAAATGTATAACTGATATCAAGAAGATGAGGTTGATAAAAAGATTATTTGGTTCAAAATAACACATAATTTAGGGCGGTGTTTTTAGAAATGAAGACTGTTATAAAAAATGGAAGGCTTTTAGATAAGAAAAATAACTTCCATATGACAAAAGCGGATATCTTAATAGAGAATGGAGTAATAAAGAAGATTGGTGAAAACATCAATGAAGAGGCAAGCAGAATAATAGATGTGGAAAATAGCATAGTATCTCCAGGATTTATAGATATACATGTTCATTGTTATCCTTCAGAAAATACAAATGGAGTATTTCCAGATGAAATAGGAGTGAAAAAAGGAGTTACAACAATAGTTGATGCTGGAACAGCTGGTGGAGAAACAATAGAGGACTTTGTTGAAAATGTAATAAAAAAGTCTAAAACAAGAGTATATTCACTATTAAATATTTCATCTATGGGATTGAAAATAAAAAGTGAACTTAGTGATATGAAAAATATAGATAAAGAAAAAATAAAAGAAGCATTAAATAAATATCCAGATTTAATAGTAGGATTAAAAGCAAGAGCCAGTGGTTCAGTAGTAAAAGAAAATGGGATAAAGCCAATAGCTGAAGGGAAGAAAATAGCTTCAGAATTAGAAGTTCCATTAGTAGTGCATATAGGAAATACTCCTCCAAAAATAGAAGAAGTACTAGAACTATTAGGAAAAGGAGATATAGCTACTCACTGTTACAATAATAAAGTAAATGGGTTGGTAAGAGAAGGAAAAGTTATTCCTGAAGTTAGAGAAGCAATAAACCGTGGAGTGCTTTTTGATGTAGGACATGGTTCAGAAAGTTTTTCTTTGGATACAGCAGATGAAGGAATAGAAGAGGGATTTGAAGCAGATATAATAAGTACAGATATCTATTCTAAAAATATAATTACACCAGTGGGAAGTCTTGAAAATACAATGAATAAGATGATGTATCTTGGATGGTCAGTAGAGAAATGTGTGGAGAAAGTAACAAATGTTCCTGCTGAGGCGTTAAAATTAAAAGGCCTTGGAGAACTTAAAGAGGGTTATATGGGAGATCTTACTATATTTGACATAGTAGAAAATGGGAAGTTAGAATTAAAAGACAGTGTAAATAAAGTAATAACAGCAGAGAAATATATAAAAACAAAGTATGTATTTATAAAAGATGAATTAATTAAAAAGGAGGATATTTAGTGAAAGATTTATTGAAAAATGTTCAAACAAGATTAAAAATGACAGATGAGGAGTTTGAAATGTATCTTCCAGATGCTGAACATGCAACTAAAGTATTAGCAGAGGAAAAAATAGAATTTCTTCCAGATTTTAAACTTGTATTTTATGCACATATGGTAAGCTTGGCAAAGAGATTAAAAGAAGATATTGGATTAGATTGTGGAGATGACTGTCCAGAAGATGAAGTAGAAAGAGAAGCGATAGAGGTTTCAGAAAAAATAATTATGCCTTTGGCAGAAAAATATAAAAGAGATTTAGATAGAATGGAAATAGTTCTAGCAGCTATTCAATTACAATTGGCAATGGAGATGCAACAAGAAAATTAATTAATGATATAATATACTTTAGGAGGTAAAGAAGATGGAAAAAGAAATCGTAGTAGTAATAGCACACAGACTAGGGAAAGGTCAAAATGTAGCAAAGGGAGTGGAAGCAGCTGGAGGAAAAGCAATAGTTGTACCTGGTATGGCAGCAGATATGAAGCTTGGAGATGTAATGAAGGAAAATAATGCAACATTTGGAATTTCTTTCTGTGGAAGTGGAGGAGCTGGAGCGATAATGGCTCAAACAAAATATGGATATAAAGCAACTTCTCATTTAAGATCAGTAGAAGCAGGAGTTACAGCTATTAAACAAGGATATCAAGTGGTAGGATTTGGTTTCTTAGATACAGAAGAATTAGGAAGAAGATTAGTAGAAGAATATAAAAGAGTAAATGGTTTATAGAATAAAATAGGAGGCATAAAATTATGAAAGAGGCAAAGTTACAGAAAGAAGTAAAAACTTTGATTATAAAGGGATCTGGAAAAACAAAGGAGGAAGCTCTGGGGAAAGTCTTTGCTCTATTCAGAAAGAAAGTTCAGGATGAAACAGATGGAGTTATAGTGAAATTAGAACCTTTAGAAACATACCTGATTAATATAAAGGAAGAAAAGAAAATAGAAAAATTTCTTGAACTTTTTATGCCAAGAGAAAAAACTACTTATTTTATTGAAATGGAAATTGAGTATGAAATCAAGTATATAAAACTCTAAGAGGGAGGAAAATATGATAGTTATAGTTATAAAATCATTAATTATTGGATTTATAGGGGGAGCAGCAGTAGCAGCAGGGGCAGCTAGAATGTTTCACACACCTAATTCACAATCAATGGGAGCATTTCGTACACTAGGAGAACTTAATGCATGTCAAGGAGACCCAATGGCACATTTCTCATTTGGTTTAGGTTTTCTATTTAATGCAGCAGCAGCAGTAATGGCAGCAGGAGCACTTACTCAGGATGTTTTCCATAGAATAGTTCCTAACTTTGCAGCAGCAAGTTTGCTAATAAAGAATAAAAATGTAGAAGAGACAATGCATGATCCATTAAAAATGGGAATAATGGGAGGATTTATAGGAGCTATAGTAGTAACTTTTTTAAATACTGTTGCCTCTCTTATACCAACAGCGTTATCTCAAATAGCTAAAGAAATATTATCTCCAGCAGCAGCTTTAATGATTAATCCAGTAATGCCGATAGTATTCTGGCTAGCAGCTTTAGATGCAGGTAAGATAACTGGAGTATGGGCAACAGTTCTAGGTGGAATGGCTCATATGATCATGGGAAATGCTGTTCCAGGAATAGTTTTAGGTATCCTTATAGGACAAACGATTGATGAAAATGGATATAATAAGTCTGTAAAAGTAATGGGAGCAATAGTAATAGTTTTATTTATAGTAATTGCTTATTTTAGAGGATTCTTTGCAAAACTTGGATTATTTATGTAAACTGGAGGGATAATTATGGAAAATAAAAAAAGTAATTTTTTACTAGCAGATATGTCATTTCCAATATTAGTAGGAATGGCATGTGCAGCAATATTTGCAGGAACTCATATGTTTGTTGTTCATGGTGTAGGAGCTTTTAATGAAATATTTACTGTAAAACTTTTGGAACAAGGGATAACTAGTGGGGATTATGCAGCAGCAGCAGGATATGCAGCTGGATTTCTTATTGCCAGAGTATTGGAAGGACCATTGGTAGGATTGCTAGATATTGGAGGATCTCTAATGACTGGAGTAGGAATTGGGATACCTGCTATGTTATTAGCTTCTGGAATAGAAAGTCCTGTAAAAAGTTTTCCTTTAGCTTTATTGGTAGGATTAGTAATAGGATTAATTATAGGAATTATTATTATCGCTATTAGAAAAGCTGTTCCAGATGGAATGTCAGCTGGTGGTACAGGAATAATGATGGGAGCTGGAAATGCTACTGGAAGATTCCTTGGTCCTCTTATCATATTATCTGCTATTCAATATAATATTCCAGCAGGAGTAGGGTCATTTTTAGGAGCAGCTCTTTTCTATAAATTTGACAGACATATAGCAGGAGGAGCAATAATAGGAGCTATGCTTATTGGAGGATTAGCTTTACTTTTCTAAATGACATGGAGATGAAATAGTTATGAATATATATGAAAAAATAGGATTGAAAAGAGTTATCAACGGAAGTGGAAAGATGACAGCTCTAGGAGTATCAAAAATAAGTGATACTGTAGCTGAAACAATGAAAGAAGCAGGACAGAATTTTGTAGTCATTGATGATCTTATTGATAAAGTGGGAGAGATGATATCTGAAGTTACAGGAGGAGAAGATACTTGTGTTACATCTAGTGCTTCAGCAGCAATTGCTCTTTCAGTAGCAGGATTGATAACAGGAAAAAGTCTTACTTTAATAGAAAGACTTCCAGACACAACTGGATTAAAAAATAAAGTTGTCCTTCAAAAAGGGCATGCTGTAAACTATGGAGCTCCAATCACTACAATGATAAGATTGGGTGGAGGAATACCAGTAGAAGCAGGATGCAGCAATGAAGTAAAACCAGAACATGTAGAAGAGGCAATAGATGAAAATACAATAGCTCTTCTGTATGTAAAATCACATCATGCAGTACAAAAGGGAATGCTTTCTATAGAAGAAATGTCAGAGATAGCTAAAAAACATTCTCTTCCATTAATAATAGACGCAGCAGCTGAAGAGGATATACATAGATATCTTAAATTAGGTGGGGACCTTGTAATATATTCTGGAGCAAAGGCATTGTGTGGACCAGCTTCTGGATTTGTTACAGGGAAAAAACAATACATAGATGCAATAAAAATGCAGTATAAAGGTATTGGAAGAGCTATGAAAATAGGAAAAGTATGTATGATGGGGCTGATGAAAGCTGTAGAAGAATATTCAAAAAGAGATGAAAAAGCTGTTGTAGATGAACAGATGAGATTGGCAGGTCTTTTGATGGAAGAATTAAAAGATGAACCAAAAGTAGAAACATCTATAGTGCAGGATGAAGCTGGAAGAGAGATATATAGAGTACAGATAAAATTAAATGAGAAACTTACTAATATGTCAGGAAAAGATTTCATGAAACATTTAAGAGAAGGAGAAGCAGAAATTCATGTGAGAAAGCATTATGCTAATCTTGGAATTGTAAATGTAGATATGAGAGCTCTTACAGAAAGTGATATTAAATTTATAGGTGCAAGAATAAAAGAGATTTTAAAATAATCAGGAGGAACAAATGCAGACAAAGATCAAATTTTATAAAGATAGAGTAGCAGTAAACTTTTTAGCTAAAGATAAGAAAAATGGAGCAGATGTATTTAATGCTATAGATGGATATACAGCTATTGGAGTATTGTCAAAACAATTTGATACAGTAGAAGAGGGAATTGAATATGTAAAAGATTACATGAAAGATGTACCAGTTGTATCAGTAGGACTTGGAGCAGGGGATCCAGCTCAATTCCAAAAAGCAGCTTTAATAGCAGCAGCAACTGATCCAGGACATGTAAATCAGGTATTTACAGGAGCAGCATATGCAGCAGGAGCATTAAAAGCAATGAAAGCAGAAAACACAGCAGTGAATGTCTTGATGAGCCCAACAGGAATAGTAGGAAAAGTAAAAATCTCAACTGGAGAGTTAAGTGCAAAAGAAGAGCCAGCAATAGTTGATGTAGATACAGCAATGGCAATGGTATTAGATATGAGAGCTCAGGGGATAAAATATTTTCCAATGGGGGGACTAAAATCAAAAGATGAATTAAAAGCAGTGGCAGAAGCATGTGCAAGACATGGAGTGCCAATGATGGAACCATCAGGTGGAGTAGATTTAAGCAACTTTAAAGAGATTACTAAAATATGTCTGGATGCAGGGGTAGAAAAAGTTATGCCTCATATCTATGGAGCGGTAATAGATAAAGAGAGCGGAAATACAAAAATTGAAGATGTAAAAGCAGTGTACCAAATGGTTAAGGAACTTCTTGATTAATATGGAAGAGACAAAACTGGTAATCTTTGATATGGATGGACTGCTTTTAGATACAGAGAGACTTTCCAATATTGCCTGGATAGAAGCAGGAGAAAATATGGAAATAGATATTACCCATGATATTTTAAGAAGAATAAAGGGTAGTAATTTAAAAAATACAGTAAGTGTTTTAATGAGTTTTTTAGATGAAGAGAAATATAAAAAACTTATTGAAGAGAAAAAAAGAATACAAGTAAGAGTTGAAGAAGAAGAAGGGATAAGGTTAAAAAAGGGAGTATTAGAATTATTGACTTTTTTAAAGGAAAAGAAAATAAAAACAGCAGTGGCAACATCTACTGGAAGAGAGCTGGCAACAAGAGAATTACAAGATACAGGTATATATGAATATTTTGATGGATTTGTTTTTGGGGACGAAGTGAAGAATGGGAAGCCAAATCCAGAAATATTTTTAACAGCTTGTGAGAAGTTTTATGTTACTCCAGAAAATGCAGTTGTTCTTGAGGATTCTGTATTGGGATTGAAAGCAGCCGTTTCTGGTGGTATAAAATGTATAGTGGTAGAAGATACTGTACAGCTTACTGATGAGGAAAACAGACTGCCATATAGAAAGTGTGAAAGTTTGTTGGAAGTGAGAGATTTCTTTAAAGAAGTAATATAAATGGGGAAAGAAAAGAGAGGCAGTTGATTTCAATATCAACTGCCTTCTTTGATTCAGTTTCAATGACAAAATATAGTTTTAGATACAATTTAAGGAAAAACTAGTAAAATTTGTGGTATAATATATCATTGAGGAAAAATAAACTCTAAAAGAGGAGGAGATATTTTTATGATAAAAAACTTTGTGCATCTGCATCTTCATACTGAGTACAGCCTCCTTGATGGAGTAGGGAAAATAGATGATTATTTAGACAGAGCAAAAGTTCTTGGGATGCAGGCAATAGCTATAACAGATCATGGAAATCTTTTTGGAGTGCTGGAGCTTTACAAAAAGGCAATGAAAAAAGGAATAAAACCTGTAATTGGTCTGGAAGCTTATGTATCAGAATTTTCTATGCTTGAAAAAGATGGAAGAATATTTCATCTGGTGCTTCTTGCTGAAAATAATAAAGGGTATCAGAATCTTCTTAAAATAAGTTCTGAAAGTTATATAAAGGGATTTTATTATAAGCCGAGAATTGACAAGGAGTTTTTAAAAAATCATAGTGAAGGTATAATAGCACTTTCAGCATGTATGCAGGGAGAGATTCCAAGAAGAATACTGGATAATGAGAGTGAAGAAAAAGTAGATGAAATAGTAAATGAATATGTAGATATTTTTGGAAAAGATAATTTTTATATAGAAGTACAGGCAAATGGAGTAAAAGGGCAGACAGCTCTCAATGAAAAACTTTATGATCTGGCTCAAAAACATCAGTTGAAAATGATAGCAACAAATGATACACATTATGTAAATGAAGGGGAGCATACACTTCAGGATATTCTTATATGTGTTCAGACAGGAGCAAAGGTGTCTGATGAAAAGAGAATGAGGATAGAGACTGATGAACTTTTTCTTAAAAGCAGAGAACAGATAATAGATGGACTGGGAGCAAAATATCTGGAAGCGGTGAATAATACTGTTGAAATAGCTGAAAGATGTAATGTAGATATAGAGTTTGGTAAATTTAAGTTTCCAGATTATAAAATACCATCTTGTGCAAAAAGTATAGAAGAATTTTTAAGAAAACTCGTATATTTTGGACTTTCAAAGAGATATCCTCAGGGATTAACAGTAACAGTTTTAGAAAGAGTGGAATATGAGCTTTCAGTTATAGAAAAAATGGGATATGCTGCCTACTTTGTAGTTGTATGGGATTTTATAGACTATGCCAAAAGGAACAGAATACCAATAGGACCTGGAAGAGGATCAGCAGCAGGAAGTCTGGTAGCTTATGCTTTGAGAATAACAGAACTAGATCCGTTGAGTTATAATCTGATCTTTGAGAGATTTTTGAATCCTGAAAGAATATCTATGCCAGATATAGATATAGATATATGTCAGGAGAGAAGGCAGGAAGTAATAGAATATGTTATCAGAAAATATGGAGAAGATAAAGTAGCGCAGATTATAACATTTGGAACAATGAAAGCAAGAGCTGCAATAAGAGATGTAGGAAGGGTTATGGATACATCTCTTTCTAAGATAGACAGTGTTGCCAAGCTAGTTCCATTTAATGCAACTATACAGCAGACTTTAAATAATGTAGAAGAATTTAAAAATATGTATCTCAATGATCCTGAGATACAAAAAGTAATTGATATATCAGCAAGACTGGAAAATAAAGTAAGGCATGCTTCTGTCCATGCTGCTGGAATAGTTATAACCAAAGATCCTTTAACAGATACAGTTCCATTGTATAGTGATAACAAAAATAAAATAGTTTCTACACAATATCAGATGAAAGAACTGGAAGATCTTGGATTATTGAAAATGGACTTCCTTGGACTGAGAAATCTTACTAATCTTCAAAGGGCAATAGATTATATAAAAGAAGATTTAGGAGAGGATATAGAATTATCAGAGATACCTCTTAATTCCAAGAAAGTATATGAAATGCTTTCAAGAGGAGACACATCTGGAGTATTCCAGCTGGAATCTCAGGGAATAAGAAAGATATTGTTGAAATTAAAACCAGATAGATTTGAAGATATAATAGCCTTGTTGGCTCTATACAGACCAGGACCTTTAGGTTCGGGGATGGTAGATGATTTTATAAATGGAAAAAATGGAATATCAGAAATAATTTATCCACATCCATCTCTTGAACTTACATTGAAAGAAACTTATGGGGTAATACTCTATCAGGAACAGGTAATGAAAATAGCTAATATAATGGCAAATTATTCATTGGGAGAAGCAGATCTGTTAAGAAGAGCCATGGGGAAAAAGAATGTTCAGATTATGGAAGAAAACAGAGAAAAATTTGTTGAAAGATCTATGGAGAATGGATACACAAAAGAAAAAGCAATAGAGATGTTTGAGTTAATAGATAAGTTTGCTGGATATGGTTTTAATAAGTCTCACTCAGCAGCCTATGCTCTTATAGCTTACTGGACAGCATACTTTAAGGCTTATTATATGAAGCATTATTATGCTTCACTTATGACTTCAGAAATGAGCCATGTGGAAGACATAGCTTTTTATATGGAAGATGCTAAAGCTCATAATATGAAATTGCATCTCCCAGATGTAAATAGAGCAAGCTCGAAATTTAGAGTGGATAAAGAAGGGATAATATTTTCTCTTGCAGCAATAAAAAATGTAGGAGAAGGGGTATCAGCAAAAATACTTGAAGAGTGTAATGAAAATGGAGATTATAAAAACTTTGAAGACTTTGTAGTTCGTACAAGAAAACATGGCTTAAATAAGAAAGCGTTGGAATCTCTTATATTGGCAGGTGCACTGGACAGTCTTCCAGGGAACAGAAAGCAAAAATTTGAATCAGTAGACAAGATACTGGATTATGCAACAAGAAAAATAAAAGAAGATGAAATACAACAGATGAATCTTTTTGGAGAAGCTAAATCTTCTCTTGGAGTTTTTACTCTTCCACAGGTACCTGAATATTCTCTAGAAGAGCTTTTGGCAAGGGAAAAAGAATATCTTGGATTCTATTTCAGTGCTCATCCTTTGGATAATTACAGAAGGCTGATAGAGGTGTACAGACTTTCTAAAATATCAGAACTAAAAGAACTGAAAGAGGAAAAAAGTGTGCAGATTTTCAGAACATGTGGTATACTTAGAGAGATAAAAAAAATAGTTACAAAAAAAACCGGACAAATAATGTGCTTGTTTGAATTAGAGGACTACTATGAAAAAATAAATTGTGTGGTTTTCCCAAAAGATTATGCAGAAAATGCTCATATATTTATGGAAGGAAAAACTGTATATATAGAAGGAACTATTCAGACAGATTATTTCAAAGGGGCAGAGACTAAAAAGCTGATTGTTAGAAATATAAAATTTTTAGATGATATAGTGAGGGATAAGAGACTTACAGCTTATATACTTTTGAAAGAGGAAGATAGAGATAAATTCAGCAGGTTGAAGAAAATAATTCTTTCTTACCCTGGAGATACAAAGCTGAGCTTTGCAATAAAAACAAAAACAGCTAAGGAAATAAGAGCTACGAAATATAAAATAGCTCCTTCAAGATTGTTTATAGATGAAATCATAGATTTGATCGGAATAGATAAGCTCACTATAAAATAACATATGTAATTTTTGTTGAAATAAAAGTCTTGTAGTGGTAAAATATAAAAAAATGAGGAGGTTTTTATGAGGGGAGATATAAAGGCAGTTGAAGAATTGATGAAAGTTCTGCATGAGCAGAAACTTACAGAGATATCATATGAGGATTCTAATTTTAAAGTTACAATTAAAGGACCCCTTACTGCATCAGTAAAAAAAGAAACAGTAAAAGAAACGAAAGTTATAGAAAATAAAGAAGCAGTAAACTATAAAGAGGTGCTGTCTGATCATATAGGAAGATATTTCTACATGAAAAAGAATGGAGAACCTGTAATAGAAGTGGGGCAGAAAATAAAAGCTGGACAGGAAATCGGATATATTTCAACTGTTGGAGTAAATACTACTATTGCTTCTAATTACTCTGGAACTATAGAGGAAATATATATCGAAAATGGTAATCCAGTAGATTATGGAAGACCACTATTAAAGATCAAAATTTAATAATCTGAAATGATTTGGATTACCAGGAGGAAAGAAAATATGTTTAAAAAAATACTTATCGCTAATAGAGGAGAGATAGCAGTCAGAATCATAAGAGCAGCAAAAGAACTGGGAATAAAAACAGTTGCTGTATATTCAGAGGCTGATAAAGAAAGTCTTCATGTGACTCTTGCAGATGAGGCTGTATGTATAGGAGGAATATCAAGTTCAGAATCATATCTGAAGATACCAAACATAATAGCAGCAGCAGAGATCACAGGTGCAGATGCTATCCATCCAGGTTATGGATTCCTTTCTGAAAATGCAAGATTTGGAAAAATATGTGAAATGCATAATCTAACTTTCATTGGACCGAGACCTGAATGTATAATAAAAATGGGAGATAAGGCAACTGCTAGAGCAACTGCTATAGAAAATGGGGTTCCTATAACTAATGGAACTGGAATAATCAAAAG
Source organism: Fusobacterium ulcerans (assembly GCF_003019675.1). Lineage (NCBI taxonomy): Bacteria > Fusobacteriati > Fusobacteriota > Fusobacteriia > Fusobacteriales > Fusobacteriaceae > Fusobacterium > Fusobacterium ulcerans. The sequence goes on from NZ_CP028105.1 coordinate 1,984,576, forward strand.
TATTGCAGAAGCTAAAAAAGAAGTAAATGAAAGAATAACATACCCTGTAATGATCAAAGCCACTGCTGGTGGTGGAGGAAAAGGTATGAGAATTGCCAGAAATGATGAAGAATTAGCTGCAAATATAGTAGCTGCTCAAAATGAAGCAGAATCTGCATTTGGAAATCCAGATGTATATATAGAAAAATTTGTAGAAGATCCTAGACACATAGAAATTCAGATAATGGGAGATAAGCATGGAAATGTTATCTATTTAGGTGAAAGAGACTGTTCTATTCAAAGAAGACATCAGAAGCTTATAGAAGAAGCTCCATCTTTTTCATTACCTTATAATATCAGAAAAGCTATGGGAGAGGCAGCTGTAACTCTTGCTAAAGCTATAAATTATGACTCAGCAGGAACTTTGGAATTTCTTGTTGATAAAAATAATGATTTCTTCTTTATGGAAATGAATACAAGAGTGCAGGTAGAACATACTGTAACTGAAATGGTAACAGGTGTAGATATCATAAAACTTCAAATAAAAGTGGCAGCTGGAGAAAAATTAAACATAGCTCAAGATGACGTTATATTATATGGACACGCTATTGAATGCAGAATTAATGCTGAAGATCCAGAAAATGATTTTCTTCCATCACCAGGAGTACTTACAAAATATATAGTTCCTGGAGGAAATGGAATAAGAGTAGATTCACATTCGTATCAAGGATATGAAATCAGTCCTTATTATGATTCAATGATAGGGAAATTAATAGCTTTTGGAATAAACAGAGAGGAAGCTATTGCAAAAATGAAAAGAGCCCTGAGCGAATATATAATTGAAGGAATAGATACTACTATTCCGTTTCATTTAGAAGTTTTCAACAATGAATTATATCTTGAAGGAAAAACTTCAACTAACTTCATAGAAGAGAATTTTTCTAAAAAAAATAATTAAGTGTAGTTTTTTTCAGTAAAATTAGATATAATAGTGTTACATAATACATGGAGGTGTTTTCAATGAATGAATTAGGAAATATAAGAATAGCTGATGATGTAGTGAAAACAATAGCTGCGAAAGCCGCAGGAGATGTAGAAGGTGTTTACAAACTTGCTGGTGGAGTAGTAGATGAAGTTAGTAAAATGTTGGGGAAAAAAAGACCAACTAATGGTGTTAAAGTAGAAGTCGGAGAAAAAGAGTGCAGCATCGAAGTATTTGTAATCGTAGAATTTGGATATCCAATTTCAGAAGTAGCTCACGAAATTCAAAAATCTGTATTAAAAGCAGTATCTGAATTAAGTGGACTAAAAGTTGTTGAAGTGAATGTATATGTTCAAGATGTAAAAATCAGAACAGAAGGTACTTCTGAAGAAGAGGAAGATACAGAAGAAGGATTATAATATAAAGAGGCGTCTCAAAGCGCCTCTAAACTTTTATTAAAGGTGGTATTATTATGACTAATAAATTTCTTTTTTTTCTGGGGTGGATAGGAATATTTATACTATCAATCACTGGAATAGTATGTATTGTAATGCCGGATTTTATTGTAAAATTTAATCCATTGGATTCGACAAAAACTAATGTTGCTATTGTTGTTATATGTGTAGCGTACTTTCTGCTTTGTATCTTAAAGCTTTTCTCTATGTTTGAAAAAACTGGGGACTATGAAATAAAAACAGAAAATGGGAAAGTAACTATATCAGCAGCTTCTGTTACAAATTTTGTAAAAGAAATGCTTTCTAGAGATAAAGATGTAGAAGGAGTTAAAGTTTTTACAGGAAAAAGAGGAAGAAAATTCTTTGTAAAAATAAAACTTGATATGCTTACAGATGGAAATATTGCTGAAAAGACTGCTTCTATTCAAGATGGATTGAGAAAAAGATTAGCTGATAAGATGGGACTGGAAGTTGATACTGTAGAAGTACAAATTTCTAAACTGTCAATAAAATCTCAAGATACTTCAGAAGAATAGAGGTGATCATATATGTTAGCTGAAATGCTTGAAAAGTTGTTAGTGTCCCTTGTAAATAACTGGAAAAAATATCTAGGATGTTTTATAGGATTTGTTTTAGGGATTCTCCTTGTAGAATATGGTCTGCCTAAAACGGTTTTTATAATAGTTCTAAGTATTGTAGGATATAAAATGGGAGATACAACACTTATAAAAAAATTAAAAAAATTTATATTAGAGAAAATAAAAGAGGATTAGAAAGGAAATTTAATGAGTAGAAGATTAGCGAGGGAAGAGTTATTTAAATTAGTATTTGAAGGAGAAATAAAAGAGGAAAATACTAAGGATATATTGGAAAGTTATTTGAAGAGAGAAGAAGTTCTTCAAAATGAAAATGAGATAACTTTTATTAAAAAATATATGAATGGAATAGCTGAAAATAATGATAGGATCTTAAAAACAATAGAAGAAAAGATAACAGGATGGAGCTTTGAAAGAATAGGTAATGTAGAAAAAGCTCTTTTAAAAATTTCTGTTTATGAGATCTTATGTGAAGACACACCTCACGAAATAGTTATAAATGAAGCAGTAGAGCTTGCAAAAATGTATGGAGATGAAAAAACATCTGAATTCATAAATGGAGTTCTAGCTAAGGTAGTTAATAGCTAAATACTGGAAATGAAATCAAGACAGCCGTTTTTACGGCTGTTTTTTTTATCTAAATATAAATGAGGAACAGAGGCTGTTGAACCAAGAGTAGTCATAAAAGCAACTCTTGGTTGATAGAATGATATATTATAATATGGTAAAATCATAAAAGATGAGCAAAATGATATAGAAAGGGGAAATATGATAGAACTAGAAAAGCACCCAGTTGAAACAGAAGCTGGGGATCAATTTAGAGAATGTATTATAATGACAGCTTTAAAAAATTCGAGATTAAAAATGAGAGAGCTTTTAGAAATGAGTCGGGAAATAGGCTTTTTAATAGATGAACCTCAACATGAAGATTACTTTGATCCTTTTGCTATTATGTTGGCAGAACTATTTACAGAGTATCAAGAATATGGAAGATTTCCTAATTGGACATATAATATGGATGATGTCAAAGAATTTGTTATAGATAAGGAGGCTAAAGATTTTCTTTTACAGACTCTTGATGATATTTATAATGAAAGTAAAATAGAAGGAAGAGAAAGAGAAATTTGTATTCAATGGCAGAAAACAGAAATGACAGAAATATGGAAAAGACATTTAGAATCTTTGATATCTTCATTAAGAAAGTCTATTCCTTATAAAGAAACAGAAGAGGAAATAATTGAAAGAAAAAAGAAAGAAGAAAAAGAAAATAAATCTGGAAAGGGAATAATTTTATTTTTTGTATTGATGTTTGGAATTATATTAGCAATGGGGGTCTATATATTATTCAACTCAATATTACTTTTAAAAACAGGAAAAATTTTACAAGGGACAGTAGCGTTATTGTTTTCTGTAATAACTTTATTTTTTTCAGGAAAATTATTTTTAGGATTTTTTAAGGGTTTGTTTAAATAAGAAAGAATAATAATACAGGGGGAGAAAGATGGTTAAAAATGTACACATAGGAAGAATTTATAGAAAAAAGATAAAATCCAGAATAAAAATAATTACTATCCTAGTAATAGTATTAGGAGCAATAGTATTATATTGCAGATATAAATAAATTTTATAAAATAAAAGGTTGAAAGAATAAATTATCATTACTATTAAAATATTTTAAAATAAAGTATAATATATTCAAAGTAGTTTTATGATTAATAGAAAAGAGGGATATAAATGAGAAAAATAATGTTTGCAATATTCATATTTTCTTTGAGTATAATAGCTGTAGCTGTCAGTGGAAAAGTAATCAGAGTATCTGATGGAGATACTATTTTAATTCAGTCTGGAAGTCAAAAGATAAGAGTAAGAATGTATGGAATAGATGCTCCTGAATTAAAACAGAAATATGGAGAGGAATCTAAAAAATATTTAGAAAAAAGAATAATGGATAAAAATGTTGATATAAAAGTAATAAATCAAGATCAATATGGAAGAAAAGTAGGAAAAGTATTTTATAAAAATAAAGATATAAATTTAGAAATGTTGGAAACAGGAAATGCATGGTTTTATGAGTATCATGCTAAACATGAAAAAGATTATAGAAAAGCGTTTAAAAATGCTAAGGAACAAAAATTAGGATTATGGAAGGATAAAAATCCACAAAATCCTAGAAACTTTAGATTAGATCATAGAAGAGAGGGCTAGAAACATGAAAAAAGAAGTGAAAAGATTTAGAGAACTGATTAAAGAGAAAAAACTTATTGATTCATCGCTGGGAATACTACAATGGGACTTGGAGACAACTACTCCAAGAAAAGGAAAGGAGCTCCTTTCTGAAATGGTAGGATACCTAAGTATGAAAAGTTATGATATAGTTACTTCAGAAGAGTTCTTGAACCTTGTAAAATTTTTAAAAGCAAATGAGAAGGAATTGGATGATATTCAAAGAAAAGAAATAGATGATATGGCAGAAGAGATAGAAAAGATAAGTAAAATACCTCCTCATGAATATCAGGAATATTCAGAATTGGCTGCTAAAACCCAAGGAGTATGGGAAGAGGCAAAAGCTAAAAATGATTTTAGTATGTTTAAAGAAAATTTAAAAAAGATATTTGAATTTAATATAAAATTTGCAGAATATCAAGGAAAGAAAGACAAAAAAATATATGATATAATTTTAGATGAATATGAAAAAGGAATGGATACAGAAAAATTAGATGAATTTTTTAGTGCATTGAGGGGAGAAATAGTCCCTCTTCTAAAAAAGATAATGGAAAAAAATAAAAATAGTAAAATATCTTGTATAAATAGAACAGTAAATATTGATGAGCAGAAAAAATTTAATAGATTTTTGAGTGAATATTTGGGATTTGATTTTAACAGAGGAGTAACAGCTGAAAGTGAACATCCTTTTACACTGAATTTGGATAAGAATGATGTAAGGCTGACTACTAAATATATAGAGAATGCACCTTTCTCTTCAATATTCAGTACTATTCATGAAACAGGACATGGAATATATGAACAGCAAGTGGGAGATGACTTGCAGGGAACTACTTTAGCTACTGGGGGTTCTATGGGATTACATGAATCTCAGTCAAGATTTTATGAAAATATGATAGGAAGAAGCATGAGTTTCTGGAAAGGAATATATGATAAGAATATAGATGTATTTCCAGTTCTTAAAGAGATAAATATAGATGAACTTTATAGAGAAATAAATAGAGTAGAACCTTCTTTTATAAGAACAGAGGCAGATGAACTTACATATTCACTTCATATAATGATAAGATATGAAATAGAAAAAGGAATAATCAATGGAGAAATAGAAATCGATGATCTTCCAGAAGTATGGAATAAAAAGATGGAGGAATATCTGGGAGTAGTACCAGAGACAGATAGAGATGGAGTATTGCAGGATGTTCACTGGGCATGCGGACTTATAGGATATTTTCCATCTTATGCACTTGGAAATGTATACGCAGCTCAACTATATAATACTATGAAAAAGGATATGGATGTAAATTCTCATCTTGAAAATGGTAAGCTGGATAGAATAAAAGGATGGCTGAGAGACAGAATACATATTTATGGAAAATTGAGAGAAACAGCTGAACTTATTCAAGAGATAACAGGAGAGGAACTTGAACCAAAATACTATATAGAATATTTAAAAGAAAAGTATTCAAAAATATATGATCTTGATTAAACAACAGGAGGGGAAGCATTTGAAAAGACTAAGAAAGATTTATTTGATTATAGCTGTATTTTTCACAGTTTTTTCGGTTATATTTTCAGCACCATCATATAGGATAGACAGTCTGGATATAACAGCTAAAATACAGGAAGATGGATCAGTGGTTATTGAAGAGATAGCTTTGTATAATGCCAGTGAAATAAATGGAGTATTATATAATATTGATGCTAAAGGATATGGGAAATTACAGTCTCTGGAAGTATTTTATGAAAAAAATGGAGAGTTTGTTTCAGCTGTAAATGATAGAGGGACAGCTTCAGGAATGTACACAGTGTCAGTAAGTGACGAGCTCTATAAGATAAAACTTTATTCTCCTATGAGAAATGAAAAAAGATATTTTGGCTTCAGGTATGTTCTTCCTAGAGGAGTAACTGTATATGAGGATATAGCTCAATTTAATAGGAAAATGGTAGGAAGAGGCTGGCAGAACAGTATAAGAGACGTTTCTGTAAAAGTGATCCTTCCTAAAGAGGCAGATAAAGATAAAATACATGCTTTTGGACATGGACCTCTCACAGGTAATATTGAAATATTAAATGGAAGAGAAATATTTTTCACATTGAAAAATTATAGACCAGGAGAGTTTGTTGAAACAAATATACTTTTTCCAAAAGAGATAGTAAGTAAAATAAATCCAAGCTATGTTAAAAAAACAAAAGGTTATGACAGTATCATGGCTATGGAAGGGAAACTAGCTGAAGAATCTAACAGAGAAAGAGACAGAGCAGTAAGAGGAATGATATTAGGCAGAGTTGTTTTCTTTGGAGGAGTAGCATGGTGGCTGTTCTTGATGGTATTTATTTATCTGAAAAATGGTAAAAAATATAAAGTGATCAATCCTTATGGAGAGTATTTTAGAGAGCTTCCAGATGATTATACTCCAGCTGTAGCAGGAACATTAGTATCAAGAAAAATGTATCCAGCTCCAACACACCTTTTTGCTACTGTAATGGATTTAGTGAGAAAAGATTATTTAGAAATGGAAGAAATAAATGAAGTTAATTCTAAAGGAAAAAGTATTAAAAAAACTATATTGAAAAAAGTAAGAGAAGTAACTTCAGAATTAAAAGATTATGAAAAATTAGTTTTTAAATGGTATATAAATGAACTTGGAGATGGAGAAAAAGTAGTTTTGGAAGATGTGGAAAAATATGTTTCTAAAAATCTTACAAATGCTAAGAAATTTAATGCTAATTTTGAAAAATGGAAAACATTGGTATATACTGATATGCTTTCTAAGGGATTAAAGCAAGATAAAAGAAATAAACTAGCTGTAACTCTCGGGGTTATAACAGGAATACTTTTATTTATTGGAGGAATGATTCTTATAGTTATATTCCAGGATCCTAAATTTATGCTGTTTAATTTCTTAGGAATACCATTAATAGTATTTTCAGTAGCAGTAAACAGACCAAGCAAAGAAAAAGAGGAAGCTTATTCAAGATGGAAAGCTTTTAAGAAATTCCTTGTAGATTACAGTAATTTAGAAGAGGCGAAGTTAGCTTCAATACATTTGTGGGAACATTATTTTGTATATGCAATAGCTCTTGGAGTAGCTGAGAAGGTAGCAGCAGGATACAAGAAAATAGCTGCACTAAGAGGAGAAGATGTTGTAAATCTGAGAGTTGGAAGAAATAGAATGTCTCTTATGAATACATATCTTTACAGCAGAGCTTTCAGAACTATGGAAAGTTCAACAGTAAAAGCAGCAGCTCGTTCTATGAGTGAAGTTGCAAAATCTACAAGATCTTCTTCAAGCGGCAGCGGCGGTGGATTCAGCAGAGGATCTTCTGGCGGCGGTGGAGGCCGTGGTGGTGGAGGAGCATTCTAATAGAGAAAGCTTTATAAAAAAATATAAAAGGAGTGAGAATATGCTGTTTCTTATAATTGTAATTGTTTTATTAGTTCTTTTAACTGTGTCTTATCAAAATAAATTTGTCAAACTTCATGAAAGAGTAAAAAACTCTTGGAGCCAGATAGATGTCCAGCTTCAAAAAAGAGTGGATTTAATTCCTAACTTAGTGGAAACTGTAAAAGGATATGCAACACATGAGAAAGAAACACTGGATGCTGTAATTTCAGCAAGAACTCGTTATACAACTGCTTCTACAGTGGATGAAAAAATGAAGGCCAGTGGAGAGTTAAGTGGTCTTTTAAGCAGATTGATGATGGTATCAGAAAGCTATCCTGATCTTAAAGCAAATGTTAATTTTATGGATCTACAAAAACAGCTGAAAGATATAGAAGATAAAATAGGTTATGCCCGTCAATTTTATAATGACACTGTTACATCATATAACCAGAGTATAAAAATGATACCTGGAAGTATTTTTGCAGGAATCTTTAAATTTACAGAAGAGCCTTTATTTAAAGCTGATGAAGGAGCAAAAGAGGCACCTAAAGTTAAGTTTTAAATTTAAGAAGAAAAAATCAAGACAACTTTCTTTATAAAATACGGTTTAATTCTAATGAATCGTTGATTATAAAGGAAGTTTTTTTATTATTGTTTTTTAATTTCTATCTAGAGAAATAAAGAATATTACATAAGTAAAAAATAGCTGTTATTTTGTAATAGGATACTATATATAGTTGACTTTGAGAGGTAAAAGGAATAGTATAGAATATATCTACAACAATAAAATTTATCAGTACTAGGAAGGTTTATTATGAAAGAAAAGTTTAAGCTGGCAGGCTTGGAAATGAAGTATTTTATTCCCATAGTCGTAGTACTTGCAGTGGCAGTAGCTCTGGGAAAGCTTCCACAAGGAATGCTTGGAGCATTTCCAATAATGATAGCTATTGGTGCTATTTTAGATTATATTGGAAGTAAAATTCCAATAGTAAAAGATTATTTGGGTGGTGGACCTATAGTTATAATATTTGTTTCAGCAGCACTAGTTTATTACAATCTCATGCCAACCAAAGAAGTAAAGATAGTCACAGATTTTATGACAACACAAAGTTTTTTGGATTTCTATATTGCAGCCTTGATAGTGGGAAGTATTATGGGAATGAACAGAAAGCTTTTGATTAAAGCAGCAATGGGATATCTTCCTGTTATTCTTGGAGGAGTAGTATGTGCAATACTTTTTGCAGGAGTGATAGGATTTATTTCTGGATATGGATTCATCAATGCAGTATTTTACATTGCTATTCCTATAATGGGAGGAGGAATGGGAGCAGGAGCAGTACCATTATCACAAATTTTCGGACAGGCTTTTCATAGACAGCCAACAGAATTACTGGCAGTAATGGTTCCAGCAGTAGCCTTGGGAAATGCTTTGGCAATAGTATCTGGAGGTTTGCTGGATAAATTAGGAAAAAAAGTTCCAAGTCTTACAGGAAATGGAAAGCTTATAAAATCTCAGGATGCTGAAATGACTGAAGAGAGAAAACAAGCTCCTCTTCAATATGAAGAGCTTGGAACAGGACTTCTTGTAGCTACATCATTCTTTATTTTTGGAAATATTTTAAGTAAATTTATACCTATTCATGCTTATGCTTTGATGATAATATCAGTAGCTATTGCAAAAATATTAGGATTATTAAATGAACATTATGAAGAATGCTGTGCTAAATGGTATAACTTTATAATGAAAAATTTTACATCAGCTTTATTGGTAGGTATAGGAATAGCCTATACAAGTCTTGAAGAAGTAATAAATTCATTGAGTCCTATATATATTTTGTTGGTTATAGCAACAGTAGCTGGAGCTATAATAGGAACAGCAATTGTTGGGCATTTTCTGAATTTCTATATGATAGAAGCTTCTATCACAGCTGGACTGTGTATGGCAAATATGGGTGGAACTGGAGATGTAGCAGTAATGTCAGCAGCTCACAGAATGGAACTTATGCCATTCTCTCAAATTTCCTCAAGAATAGGAGGAGCTTTTATGCTGCTTTTAACTTCACTTTTGGTAAATATATTTATTTAAAATTAAAATAATTAATTGAAAATATTATGGAGGAAGGTTTAATAATATATGAAATCTTCTTCCTTTTTTTATTATTTCAAGGAAAAGCTCAAAATGGAACGAATAATAAGATATAAATTGATAATATTTGTCATTTCATAATAATATGATTCAAACGATTGACTTTTAGATGTAAAAGGAATAATATAGAGGATATCTGTATAAAAAACATTTATAACATTGGGAGGAGTTGTTATGAAAGAAAAATTTAAATTGGCAGGGTTGGAGATGAAGTATTTTATCCCTGTAGTTCTGGTGCTTACAGCAGCAGTAGCATTAGGAAAGCTTCCAAAAGGGATGCTTGGAGCATTTCCTATAATGATAGCCATTGGAGCTATCTTGGATTATATTGGGAATAAAACTCCAATAGTAAAAGATTATCTTGGTGGAGGACCTATAGTTATAATATTTGTTTCAGCAGCATTGGTTTATTACAATATAATACCAGCTAACGAAACAAAAATAATTAAAGATTTTATGACTACACAAAGTTTCCTTGATTTCTATATTGCAGCATTGATAGTAGGAAGCATCATGGGAATGAACAGAAAACTTTTAATCAAAGCAGCAATGGGATATCTTCCAGTTATCATTGGGGGAGTAACAGTTTCAATACTTCTTACTGGTGTAATTGGAGCTATTTCTGGATATGGTTTTGTAAATGCCGTATTTTATATTGCTATCCCTATAATGGGAGGAGGAATGGGAGCAGGAGCAGTACCATTATCACAAATCTTTGGTCAGGCTCTTAACAAACAGCCGACAGAACTATTGGCAGTAATGGTTCCAGCAGTAGCATTGGGAAATGCTTTGGCAATAGTAGCAGCAGGATTATTGGATAAGTTAGGAAAAAGATTCCCAAGTCTTACAGGAAATGGAAAACTTTTAAAAACTCAAGATGCTGAAATGACTGAAGAAAGAAAACATACACCTCTTCAATATGAAGAACTTGGAATGGGGCTTCTTATAGCTACATCATTCTTTATTTTTGGAAATACTTTAAGTAAATTTATACCTATTCATGCTTATGCTTTGATGATAATATCAGTGGCAATTGCAAAAATATTTGGACTGGTTAATGAATATTATGAAGAATGCTGTGCTAAATGGTTTAACTTTATAATGAAAAACTTTACATCAGCTCTATTAGTAGGAATAGGAGTAGCTTATACAAGTCTTAAAGAAGTAATAGAAGCTTTCAGTCCTATATATCTTTTATTAGTTGCAGCTACAGTAATTGGAGCTATTATAGGAACAGCAATTGTTGGACATTTGATAGGATTCTATGTAATAGAAGGATCTATTACAGCTGGATTATGTATGGCAAATATGGGTGGAACTGGAGACGTGGCAGTAATGTCAGCAGCTCACAGAATGGAACTTATGCCATTCTCTCAAATTTCTTCAAGAATAGGAGGGGCTTTTATGCTGCTCTTAACCTCACTCTTGATAAATATATTTGTATAAAGTAAAAAATAATTAAGGTAAATATATGGAGGGGGATCTAAAAATATAGTTGATTTCTCTCCATTCTTTATATTGAAAACAGCAGTGAAAATAATAGGCAGAGAAGCAATTAATTATAAGGAAATGAAAATTAATTATCTATTGATTTTTAAAAAAAAATGCTTTATTATGTAAAAATATATATTTTATGTTTTTAATACATATAAATATAAAAGATTTGAAATAAAGTCGTTGATCACAAGGAGGGAGGGATACTTGATGGATAATTTTACTATGAACCTTAGTGTCTATGAGATAGGTTTAAGAATTGGAATGGCTATAATTATTGGTGGAATGATAGGATATGAGAGAGGGCATAATAATAGACCTGCTGGATTTAGAACTCACATACTTGTATGTTTAGGAGCAGCAGTAGTTTCTATGGTACAGGATCATCTGCGGATAAATATAGTCAGATTTGCCATGGAAAATGGAAATGCAGCTCAAGTAATAAAAACAGACTTAGGAAGAATAGGAGCACAGGTAGTTAGTGGAATAGGTTTCTTAGGTGCTGGAACTATAATGAGAGATAAGGGAACTATTGGTGGACTTACAACAGCAGCATCTATATGGGTAACAGGATGTATAGGATTGGGAGTAGGCTGGGGATTTTACAGTATGTCTTTTCTTTCAGGACTGGCAGTTCTTTTAGTTTTGATAACATTAAAAAAAGTAGAAAGAAGATTCATTGATGATAGAACAATTTCAAAAATAGAGATAGAGTATGACAGTGAAATTAATAACGGAATGTATTACTCTAATACTAATGAAATATTCAAAGAATTCAGCATAAGAGTAAGAAGTATGAAAAAAGATCCTAATGAAAATAGGATATTATATACTCTTGTTATTCCAAGACAGTATAGTATTTTAGATCTTACATCTGAATTTTCTAAGAATAAAGAAGTAACTTCAATAAAAATAATTAAATAAAAAATGAGGGTCAGATTCGAAACTTGAAATGAGACCCTCTTTTTATTACATTAGTATTGAAGCTATAGGATATCCTACAAAAATAGTAACTATTACTGCAACTATCATAAAGATAAATCCATATTTAAACATATCAGTAGACTCTACCCATTCTGATCCAATAGCTATAGCTATATGAGGCATAGCTGGAGGAGTGGCAAAAGCAAAAGCTGACATCATTCCAATAATAGAAACAATTGCTGGAGCTGATACTGCACCATTAGTCGCCTGTACAAGAGGAATAGCCACAGTAGTAACGACTGTAACAGTAACCATATTAGATGAGAAGTTTGTTTGAATACAAGCCCACAGAGTAAATATAAGAACTAGGAGCATAGGACTTACTTCTTTCAATATAGGATTTAAAGTTTCTACAAGATATTGAGCCAGCCCTACATGTTGATTTGTCATAGCACTACCTAGAGCGAGAGTACCAGCAGCCATTATAATACTTGACCATTGTACCCCTTTTCTCATTCCCTCTGCAAAATTCAATACAGGTTTTTCATCAAAAGACATTATAGAATAGCAGATAACTCCGAGCATAGGAGGCATAGCAGTTCCCATAGTTGAGATTTTTTTGCATATTACAGGAAAATAAGGCTTTAATATACTTGGAAGCACCCATAGAGCAACTATTATGCAGAATACTCCAAGAATAGCTTTTTCTTTCTTTTCCATTGGTTTTATTTCGTTTTTTAAAGCAGAAACATCTATATTTTTTATTTTTGTCATGTCAGGATTAAGTATAAATCTAAATATAAGAATTAAAAATATTGTACATATAATTCCTACAGGAACAGCAAAAGCCATGTATTCAGCATATCCAATAGTGAGTCCAGTAGCAGTTGCATAAAATCCCATAGCCATAATACTAAATACATGAGCAATAGGAGTCATTCCAGCAGCAACAGATACACAAAATGCAAGACTGATCATAAGCATTTTTCCTATTTTATCTCCTTTTTTTAATCCTAATATTTCATTAATTTTTTCTAATATAGGAAGAAAAACAACAAACAATACAGATGGAGATACAAAACATCCAATAAATATTATTGCTGAAATAAAAGAGATAACAAAAAGCCATGGACCTTTTTTAGCTATAGGACTTGTTATAAAAGAAACAGCGCATCTTTTCAGAAATGGAGTCTCTGCTAAAACATAAGTACATAGGAAAGTACACATTAAGAAAGCAAAAGTATCATTTCCAAAAGAACTTAGAAAAACATTTTTAAATCCAATTTCTGGAATCAGTCCTATTGCAGTTATACAAAGCAAACTAGGCCAGTCAATAGCAACAGTAAGCCATAATAATAAACTTCCTAAAAATATACCTATTACATTCATCCCTAATGGTTTCATCCCAGTTGGAAGTGGAAGATGCTTTACAAATAGAATTAGAAGTAATGCAAGAAAGATACAAGAATATCTTTTTACACTTTTAGCAGACATAAATTTTCCCCCTTTATTTTACATCAATATCACTTTATGTAGATATTATAAATACATATAATAATTCATAGAGTTTTGAAAATTATATCCTCATAAGGCTTCTTTGTCAATTTAAATCAAAAATCAGGAGCATTTAACTCCTGATAGTTCTAAAATTGTTGCTATTATTCAAATTATATCGAAAAATATAAAATAGTGTGCACAATATAAAAAATAAATATATAATAATAGTAAAATTTTTAAAAATAAAAGCTTATTCTTGAATAATTTCTACAATTTTTCCTTTATTATATTTTATTTCTTTAATTTTTTCTCCTTCTTTCGAGTATTCTAAATAGATTCCATCAGGCTCTCCAGAAACATAATTTATTTCTAAAACAATCTGCCCAGTATAATGATATTTTTTATATGAACCATTGAGTTTTCCATCTTTATATTCACTGTCTATGTATATTTGTCCATTTCTATAGAAATGCACATATTTTCCATCTAGTTTTCCATTTTTATAACTCATTAAAAGAAGTATCTGTCCATTATCATACTTCCTTAAAATCTTACCAGAATAAGGTTTACTTTCATTAATTATATAAACGATTCCATTTCTTTCTTGTTTTTTAGAGATATCAATTTCTCTTTCTTTGTCATAGCAGCTGCTAAGTAATATTATTGAAAAAATAAGCAGTAAAAGTTTCTTCATTCAGCTTCCTCCATAGATGTAAAGTATTTATATTATAACACGAGTAAAAAAGTTTTCCAATTAAAAATCAAATAGTAATTTAATAAAAAATTAAATAATTAATATAATTAGTGTGCCCATTAAATTAAATTTATTTCAAAAAAAATAATGTTAAATTCTAAAAAAAATATAATGATATAAAACAAAACATTTTTATTGATTTTTATATTCAAATGATTTATAATAGATTATGTTAAAAATGTTAAAAATGTTAATAAAAAAAGAGGGGGAGATTTTTTTGGGAGAATTTACATTAAACCTCAGTATAAAAAGCATTGTTTTGAGAATTTTTATGGCGATAATTATTGGGGGAATAATTGGATATGAAAGAGGATGTAATAATAGACCAGCAGGATTTAGAACACACATATTAGTTTGTTTAGGTGCTGCTATTGTTTCATTGACTCAAGATCAACTTAGAATAAATATAGTAAAATTTGCTATGGAAACATCTACAGTAACTCAAGTTTTGAAGACAGATTTAGGGAGAATGGGAGCTCAAGTAGTAAGTGGAATAGGATTTTTAGGAGCAGGCTCTATAATGAGAGAGAAAAAAACTATAGGTGGTCTTACAACAGCAGCATCTATATGGGCTACAGGATGTATAGGATTAGGAATAGGATGGGGATTTCATAATATAGCAGTATCTGCGGGAATAGCTGTGATAATTGTTCTTGTTACTCTAAAGAAATTGGAAGTTACATTAATTGAAAAGAAATTTATAGAAAAAATAGAGATTATTTATAATGAGGAAAGAAATATGGGAGTCAATTTACAAGAAACATATGAAATTTTTAAAAGCTATAATATTAAAATAAAAAATTTAAAAAAGGAATTAAAAGAGAAAAAGGTGTTATTTACTTTGATCATACCAAAACATTTTACACTTTTAGATTTAACATCTGAATTATCAACTTTAAAAAGTATCTCTGAGATAAGAGACTTTTAAATAAAATAATTTTAAAATTTATAAAATATCTAGGAGGAATGAATTATGAGAAAGGCATTTAAATTATTTGGAGTATTATTTACAGCAGCAGCATTATTTACAGCTTGTGGAAAGGAAAAAGAAACAGAATTGACTACAAAATATCCAAGCAAAGCAGTAAATGTTATTGTTGCGTATAAAGCAGGAGGAGGAACAGATGTAGGAGCACGTATTTTAGTTTCAGAAGCTCAAAAATCATTTTCTCAACCTTTTGTTATAGTTAATAAACCAGGGGCAGATGGAGAGATTGGATACACAGAACTATTAAAAGCAAAGCCTGATGGATATACGATTGGATTTATAAATCTTCCTACTTTTGTAAGTATCCCTTTACAAAGAAAAACAAACTTTAAAAAAGAAGATGCAGCAGCTATAATGAACCATGTTTTTGATCCAGGAGTTTTAGCAGTTAAAGCAGATAGTAAATGGCAGACTTTAGAGGATTTTATAGAAGATGCTAAAGCTAATCCAGATAAATTAACAGTTTCAAATAATGGTACTGGAGCTTCTAACCATATAGGAGCAGCTCATTTTGCATATGAAGCTGGAGTAAAAATAACTCATGTTCCTTTTGGAGGAAGTACAGATATGATTGCAGCTCTTCGTGGAAACCATGTAGATGCAACAGTAGCAAAAATTAGTGAAGTTGGAAATTTAGTTAAAAATAATGAGTTACGTATTTTAGCTACATTTACTGAAAAAAGATTGGAGAATTTTTCTGAAGTGCCAACTTTAAAAGAAAAGGGATATAATGTTTTATTTGGTTCAGCTCGTGCTATAGTGGCTCCTAAAGGAACACCAGATGAAATAATAAATATATTGCATACTACATTTAAAACAGCTTTAGAAGCACCAGAAAATGTAGAAAAATCTAATAATTCAAATCTTCCTTTGCAATATATGTCACCTGAAGAACTTACAAATTATATAAATGAGCAGGAAATTTATATAAAAGAAATTGTACCTAAGCTAGGAATATAGGAGGAATAATGGGTAAGTATGATAAAATATTAACAATAGGGTTGTTGATATTGGAAACATTCTATTTTGTTTTAATAAAATCTCTGCCAGAAAATGCAGCTAAATATCCAATGTTTGTTTGTATGTTATTATTAGTTTTAACTATCATGTTAGGAATAAAAAGTTTTACATCTAAAGAAAAATATGAAGAGAAAATTTTTGCAGATCTTCAGCTAAAACAGTTTTTATTTATTATAGTAATTTCTGCAATATATATTTTTTTAATAGAATTACTAGGTTTTTTCGTAACAACACTTGTTTATTTGATGTTAACAATGATAGGCTTAAAAGCAAATATTAAACTTAGTGCCATCACTAGTGTAGGTTTTTGTATTCTTATATATTTGGTATTTGTAGCTTTCTTGAGAGTACCTGTGCCTAGCGGATTTTTAATTTAAAGGAGGAGATTATGTCAGATATATTATATGGGTTTATGACAGCACTCAGCCCAATAAACTTAATAGCAGCATGTGTCAGTGTAGCTATAGGAATAACAATAGGGGCTCTTCCTGGATTATCTGCTGCAATGGGAGTGGCTCTTCTTATTCCAATAACATTTGGAATGCCTGCTTCAACAGGGTTGATAGTGTTAGCAGGAGTATATTGCGGAGCTATTTTTGGAGGATCAATATCAGCTATACTTATCCGTACACCAGGAACACCAGCAGCAGCAGCAACTGCAATTGATGGATATGAACTTACAGTACAGGGGAAAGCAGGAAAAGCTTTAGGAACAGCAGTAATAGCTTCTTTTATAGGAGGAATACTAAGTTCAATTTCGTTATATTTATTTGCTCCAACTCTAGCAACTCTTGCATTGAAATTTGGTCCTGCTGAATATTTTTGGCTGTCAATATTTGGATTGACAATAATAGCAGGAGCAAGTACAAAATCAATAACAAAAGGACTTATTTCAGGTGGATTAGGATTGATGATATCTACAATAGGAATGGATCCAATGCTTGGAAATCCAAGATTTACTTTTGGAATACCAAGTCTTCTTTCAGGAGTACCATTTACAGCTTCATTAATAGGATTGTTTTCTATGTCGCAAGTATTGATGCTGGCTGAAAAAAAGATAAAAGCTTCTGGTAAGATGATAGACTTTGATGACAGAGTCCTTTTAAGCAGAGCAGAATTAAAAAGAATACTTCCTACAACACTTAGATCAACAGTAATTGGAAATCTTATAGGAATACTTCCAGGAGCAGGGGCAAGTATAGCATCATTTTTAGGATACAATGAAGCTAAGAGATTTTCTAAACATAAAGAAGAATTTGGACATGGAAGTATAGAGGGAATAGCAGGAGCAGAGGCAGCTAATAATGCTGTAACTGGAGGGTCGCTAATTCCAACATTTACATTGGGAATACCTGGAGAAAGTGTAACAGCTGTTTTATTAGGAGGACTATTAATTCAAGGGTTACAACCAGGACCTGATCTATTTACTATTCATGGGAAAATAACTTATACTTTCTTTGCAGGATTTATAGTAGTTAATATTTTTATGTTATTGTTAGGATTGACTGGTTCAAAAATGTTTGCCAGAATATCAAGAGTTCCTGATAATTATCTTATTCCGCTTATTTTTTCGTTAAGCGTGATAGGGTCATATGCTATAAATAATCAAATGACAGATGTAGGAATAATGTTTGTATTTGGTATAATAGGATATTTTGTTAATAAATTCCAGTTAAATTCAGCATCTATAGTATTGGCATTGATTTTAGGGCCAATTGGAGAAGCTGGGTTAAGAAGATCTATAATATTGAATCATGGAAATATGGATATATTATTCAAAAGTTCAGTATCAAAAGTTTTAATACTATTTACAATATTATCTCTATTTTCTCCAATAGTAATGGCAAAATTACAAAAAGAAAAATAAAATATATTTAATTAAAAAAAGGCTGAACTCTTATGAGTTTAGCCTTTTTGATTTGATTTCTAAGATATCGATAATTAAAGTGAAAGTACTTCCTTTATTGATTTCACTTTTTACTTTAATTTTGCCTTTCATATTTAAAATCATATTTTTAACAATTGAAAGTCCAAGACCAGTACCTTCTATTTTACTATTGCGTGATTTATCTACTCTGTAAAATCTATGAAAAATTTTTTTAAGTTCATTTTTTTCAATTCCACGACCAAAATCTTCAACAGATACAGTTAATTTTAAATTTTTAACAGAAGCTTTGACATTTATAGAAGTTGAAGCTTCTGTATATTTTATAGCATTATCAATTAAATTTCCAACTACTGTTCTTAACCATTCTTCAGAAATATAAGATATAATGGTTATGTTTTCAACAGTTGTATTTATAGTTATATCTTTTTTTATAGCTATATTTTTATAAAGAGAAGTAATTGTATTAAATGAATCTAATAAAGAAATTGTATAGATATTTTTTTCATTTTTAGATGAATTTTCTATATGAGATAGTTGTAATAAATCATTTACTAGATGATTTAATCTTTGAGTTTCCCTATCTATAATATCTATAAAATATTCTAATTGTTTTCTATCTTTAAAATGACCTAATTTTATAGTTTCAATAAATCCCCCTATAATGGTAATAGGAGTTTTTAATTCATGAGAAGCATTGGATACAAACTCTCTACGAAGTTCTTCAACTAATTCAAGTTTTGTGATATTTTGAATAATAATAATAACTTGTTCACTTCCATCTTTCATAAAATTTGTTTTTATCTGATAAGTATTCTTATTCTTAGCAATTTTATTATTGAGGGGTTTTTTACTAGCAAGAGATTTTTTTATATATTCATTAAAAAATTCTAGTTCAGGATATGCAAATATATCAGAATGTCTATTTTGAAGATGAAATTCTTTTACTGCAAAATTATTAATCAAAATAATTTTCCCTGAATAGTCAATTACAATAATTCCTTCATGCAAGTTATCAATTATAGCTTGAAGATTATCAGCTTTTTTTTGTATATCTTTTAATAGAGCATTTATTTTAAAATTCATATAATTGAAATTTTCAGCTAATTCTTCAATTTCATCATGGGATTCAATAAGAATGGAATTGCTGAAATCCCCTTTTGCAGTATCTTTAGTAGCTTTTATTAAGAGGTCAATAGGTTTAGTAGCTCTGTTGATAAAATAAATAGATAAAATAATGGATAATATTCCTGATATGGTTATTCCTAAGGAAATAATAAGAATAGTTTCTTTTTTAAAAGCATCAAAAAGGAGTAAATCTTTGGATAACATAATAATTACAGGTTTATTATTAAGGGAGATTGCTCCAGTAAAAATCTCAATAGTTTTAATTTTCTTGGGAATATTTTTTACAACCCTATAAGAAGTAATTCCTTTTTTTGCTCTTTGAAATTCAGGAATATCTTTAAGAGTTGCAAAAATTATACTGTTATCATTAGAGTCAGCAATAGGAAAGCCATCTTCGTTGATAAAAGTTACTCTGAAATCAGTTTTTTTAGAAAAAGATTGAGAAAGTTTATAGAGATATAAATGAGCATTTTTATTTTCTGATAAAAATACACTAATTAATTTACTGTTAGATATTCCATTAAAAAAAATAGATTGAATATAATTTTTTTTTATCATTTTATTAAAAATAAGACCAACAATCAAGGTGCTTGTTAAAATAATTGAAAAACAAATAAGAATAAATTTTCTTTTCATAGCATACTCCTAAGATTATATATTGTCAGGTATTTTATATCCAGTTCCTCGGATTGTTTCTATATAGGAGTTATTTTCATCACCTAATTTTTGTCTTAGCTTTCTTATATGAACATCTAAAGAACGAGTTTGATTATTATTTTCATAATTCCATACTGATTCAAATATTTTTTCCCTTGAGATAACTTTTCCTTTGTTATTTAATAAAAAAATAAAAAGTTTGAACTCTCTAATAGTAAGTTCTAGAGGATTATTATTTTTATAAACTAGATTTTTTACTAAGTCTATTTTTAAATCTTTATAATATATATAATTTGCGTTGCTTTTTACAGGAGAATCATTTGAAATAATTGTTGAATCAGATTCTATTCTTCTTGAAAAAGCATTTATACGGGCAATCATTTCTCTTAAACTAAAAGGCTTAGTGATGTAATCATCAGCTCCAATTTCAAGGCAGACTATTTTATCTATTTCTTCAGATTTTGCACTAATTATTAATATTCTTATTTTATTAAGTAAAGGATTGTTTCTTATTTTTTTGCAAATATCAATTCCATTCATTCCAGGAAGCATTAAATCTAACAAAATAATATTTGGATTTATTTTTTCAATCAGAGACATGACATTATTTCCAGTATCAGTTGTGAAAACTTCATATCCATAAATTTCTAGATTTAATTTTAATAATTCTAATATATGTATTTCATCATCTATAATTAATATTTTTTTTCCCACAAAAGCCTCCTGCTAAAGCTAGATTATTTAAAGTTATTATAGCATATTTTTAGAAATAATAAAAAGCTGAACTAAAAGCAGTCCAGCTTTATTTTTATATATTTTAATCTTCATATCCATTTGGATGATTTTTATGCCATGTCCATGCTGTATCAATTATTTTTTCAAGAGTGTTATATTTAGGCTTCCATTTTAATTCTTTCATAGCTTTATCAGAACTTGCTACAAGTTTAGCAGGATCTCCAGCTCTTCTAGGTGAAACGATTGCTGGAATAGGATGCTTAGTTACTTTTCTGGCTACTTCAATAACCTCTTTTACAGAGAATCCCTCTCCATTTCCTAGATTGAATATTTCACTTTCTCCTCCATTATTTAATCTTTTTAGAGCAAGAATGTGAGCATCAGCAAGGTCCATTACATGAATGTAATCTCTGATACAAGTTCCATCAGCAGTAGGATAGTCATCTCCATATATTCCTATGTGTTCTCTTTTACCAAGAGCTACCTGAAGTATAATTGGAATGAGATGGCTTTCAGGACTGTGATCTTCTCCTATTTCACCAGTAGGATGAGCACCAGCAACATTGAAATATCTCAAAGCTGTATATTTTATTCCGTAAGCTTTATCACACCATTTGAGCATTTTTTCAACAGCTAGCTTACTTTCTCCATATGGATTAGTAGGGAAAGTTGCATCGCTTTCGAGAATAGGTATATTCTCAGGTTCTCCATATGTAGCAGCAGTTGATGAGAAAACTATTTTATTGACATTATATTTTTTCATAGCTTTTAATAGACATAAAGTTCCATAGAAGTTATTTTCAAAATATTTTAAAGGCTCTTCTACACTTTCTCCAACTAAAGAGAAAGCAGCAAAATCAATTACACCATCTATTTTATTATCTTTAAATACTCTTTCCATAAACTCGTCATCTCTTAGATCTCCAAGAACAAGTTTTGCTTTTTCGTGAACTGCATCAACATGACCAGTTTGAAGATTATCAAGTACAATTACCTCTTCTCCACTGTCAATAAGAGCTCTAGTAACATGACTTCCAATATACCCAGCTCCACCACAAACTAAAATTGCCATTTTATCCTCCTTAGAAAATAGTGTTTTTTATATTATACATCATATTTTTAAAAATTTTAATCTAATTCATGTTAATATATTCAACAAATCTCAGCAGACCTTTTTGACCCTCTGGGGTTCTTTTGTACACTCCAGCATCTTCAAGGACTCTTGAAAAAGTTATTCCAACTTCATCTTTTAAGATAGCTTCTACATTTTTAGGAGTTATTTCAAAGTGCTTTTTCTGAATATTAACAGCCCAGTTTAAATGTTTTTCAACTTTAGGATCATTTTTAATTTTAGTTTCAAAGTCAGGTTCTGTCATATATTTTCCTAGTATTTCCAGTTCTTCCTTCAATCTTCCAGGAAGTACAGCAAGTCCCATAACTTCAATAAGCCCTATATTTTCTTTTTTTATATTATGGACATCTTCATGTGGATGGAATATTCCTAAAGGATGCTCATCACTTGTTCTGTTATTTCTAAGGACAAGGTCAAGCTCAAAATCTTTTCCTCTTCTCCTTCCAATAGGAGTCACAGTATTATGAGGAGTATCTCCAGAGAATGCGTATATTCCCAGAGATTCGTCACTGTATCCTCTCCAGTTATCAAGTATTTTTACTGCAAGGTCCACCAGTTTTTTTCTGTCAGGACTTTTTATTCTTATAACTGACATAGGCCATTTAACTATTCCCGCTTCAACATCTTCAAACCCTTTAAAAATTATAGATTTTTCTACAGGAGATTTTGCCATTGGAAATTCATGATGTCCTCCCTGATAGTGATCATGACTTAAAATTGATCCTCCAACAATTGGAAGGTCAGCATTTGATCCTACAAAATAATGAGGAACCTGTTCAACAAAAGCTGTTATTCTATTAAAAGCATCTCTGTTTATTTTCATAGGTCTATGTTCCCCAGAAAAAATAATAGCATGTTCATTGTAATAAACATATGGAGAATATTGAAGGAACCATTGCTCTCCCTCTAAGAAAAATGGAAGAACTCTATGATTTTGTCTGGCAGGATGATTTAATCTTCCTGCATATCCAACATTTTCATAACATAAAAGACACTTAGGATATGCTGATGGAGGAAGAAGTCTTTCTTTGGCTATATCTCTTGGATCTTTTTCAGGCTTTGAAAGATTTACAGTTATTTCCATATCTCCATATTCTGTATTTGAATACCAGTACATATTTTTTGCTATTCTGTCTGTTCTTATATAGTTAGTTTTTTGAGCAAATTCATAATAATTGTCAGTAGCCTTTTCTATTCCTCCAAGACTTGATATTTTTATAAATTTATCTATTACATGAGTGGCAGATGGAGTTATTTTCCCCATTATCTCTGTATCAAAAAGATCTTTTACAACAATACTGTCTTCAATTATACCTTTTTCCACAGCCCAGTTACATATATTTTCCAGTATTTCATTTGGATATTGAGGGATAGTTCTGGAAGAGATATCTGTATCTTCCCAGTCTTCAAGTTTTAAAAGGGATATAATCTCATTTCTGGATATAATTTCATCATATTTTCCTATGAGGTCATTTTTTAATCCATAAGCCAGCAGTAACTTTACCTCTTCAAATATATTCATTAAAAATCACCTAACTTTCTACTTCCATCACCAATTTTAGCTACATAGAAATCAGCAGTTAATCCAGTTTTTGCTTTGTATTTTTCTCCAACAGATTTTATAAATTCATCAATGAATTCATCTTTTACAATGCTTACAGTACATCCTCCAAACCCAGCACCAGTCATACGAGCACCTATTACACCTTTTGCTTCCCATGCAGCTTCTACTAGAGAATCAAGTTCAAATCCTGTTACTTCATAGTCATCTCTCAAAGAAATATGAGATTGATTCATAAGTTTTCCAAAGGCTTCTACATCACCAGAATTTAATTTTTCAACAGCTGTTTTAGTTCTTTCATTTTCAGTTACTGCATGAGTGGCTCTTTTTAATTGCTCCTCATCAGTTATAAAATGTTTTACTTCATTGAATTTTTCTACTGAAAGTTCTCCAAGATTTTTTATATTTATTCCATTTTCATTTAAGACTTTAACAGCTGCTTCACAAGAATTTCTTCTTTCATTATATTTAGAATCAGCAAGTCCTCTTTTTTTATTTGTGTTAGCTATAACTATTGATGCTCCATCTAATTCTACAGTAGCATAGTGATATTCAAGAGTATTGCAGTCTAAAAGAATAGCATTATCTTTTTTACCCATTCCAATAGCAAATTGATCCATTATTCCACAGTTTACTCCTATAAATTCGTTCTCAGCTTTTTGAGAAAGCTTTACCATTTCTACCATATCTATATCAAGTTTAAAGATTTCTTTTAAGATAACTGATGTAAGAAGCTCTATTGAAGCTGAAGAAGAAAGTCCAGCACCATTTGGAATATTTCCAAAGAACATTACATCAAATCCTTTATCTATTTTATATCCAGCATCTATAAAAGTTTTTATTACTCCTTTAGGATAATTAGCCCAATTATCAGATGGAGTATTTATAAGCTTATCCAAAGAAAATTCTTTTGTTCCTAATTTTTCAAAGTTTTTAGAATACATTCTAAAAATATTATCATCTCTTCTTTTTACAACTGCGTAAGTACCAAAATCCAATGCACAAGGGAATACAAATCCACCATTATAGTCAGTATGTTCTCCTATAAGATTTACTCTTCCAGGAGAAAAGAATACCTCAACAGCTCCTGAATGATTAAATAGAGTTTTAAAATCTTGTACCAATCCTTTTATCATATTATATTCAACCTCCGCAAATTCTTTTCTAAAAATCTAGCCTACCTTAATATAAGTATATAGTATAAATTGATTTTAACAACTAAAATTACAAAAAAACACCTCATCTTTATAAACTTAGTAAAATAAGTTTTTGGAGTTTTCTGAAAAATGTTGTATAATAAGAGTATATATGAAAGGGGGAAATATGAAACCAACAAGTGCAAAAATGAAGACATTGGAATTTATAAAAAATAGTAATGGAACTTCAAGAGTAGAGCTGGCAAAAGAACTCAATATTACCCCAGCAGGAATCGGAAAAATTGTAAATGCCTTTTTAGAGAAAGGGATTATAAAAGAATATAGTGAAGGAGTTTCTACTGGTGGAAGAAAACCACTTATACTTAGAATAAATGAAGAAAATATAGGAATGATACTTGGAGTATCATTGGCACCAAGATTTATTCAAATATCTATTGGAGACATAAATGGAAAAATATTGAGGACTAAAAGATATTCGTTAAAGAAAAGGCTGGCTAAAAAGGAAAATAATATATTAAAAGCAGTTGAAGCCCTCATAAAAAAAGAACTAAGAAGCGAAGAGATAACAATAATATCTATAATAATGAATGGGATGGTAGATAGTGAAGCAGGAATATCTATATTTTCTCCACATTATAATTGGAAAAATATAAAGCTCAAAAAACTGCTAGAGGAAAAGTTTAAGAAAAGAGTCTTTATAGAAAATGATGTAAGAGGGATGGCACTTACTGAAAAAATATTTGGTTCCTGCAAAGAGAAACATAATTTTGTTGTATTGAGCATAGGAGATGGAGTAGGAGGAAGTATTTTCTTAAATGATTCTCTTTATCATGGATATGGATCTATGTCAGGAGAGCTTGGACATATGGTGGTAAAAAGAAATAGCTCAGAGAAATGTTCATGTGGAAAGAGAGGATGCCTTGAAACAGAAGTATCCAATGTAGCAGTTATTAAAAAGGTAGTATCTCAAATAAAACTGAATAATTACAGCAGTCTTAAAAATACTCTTAGTGAAAAAGGGAGTTTGGATATCGGAGACATAATAAATGCTGTAAAAGAAAAAGATATGCTTACTTTAAATATAATGAATGAGGCAATTTATCTCACAGCTCATGCTGTTGATGGAATAATTTCAGTAATAAATCCTGAAAAGATAATTCTTTTTGGTGCTATATTTAAGAGTAGCTTTTTATTTAAAACACTTGTTAATGAAGTGAAAAAAGTAACTTTAGATGAACAGAATTATGAAATAAAAGTATCGGAATTTTCAGATAATATTTATGAAATATCACCATTTGCAGTGGTTAATTATAATATATTTAAAGAGCTATAAAAATAAGGGGAAATATAATGGGAATTAATAATATTGGATATTCAATAAAGAGAAAAAATAGATTAGCTGCATTTCTTTTTATAATGGGAGCAATATTAATTTTTTTATTTTGTTTAAGAGGTTACATATCTTATTTTGGAGGACCTATATCAATAGAAAAATTAAAAAGCTTAAAATTAAAAGGTGAATATGTTCAAATAGAAACAGACTTTTTATTGGGTCCATTTGCAGGATATGATTATGGAATGGGAGAAACATCAGATAAAGCATATATAATTCCAATAGATGAAAATAAACAGAAATGGATTGCTGTCTATGTGAAAGGGAAAAAAGCAAGAGAGTTTGAAGAGTTAAAAGAGACTCTGATAAAGGCTTCACAGACAAAAGATAGAAGTGAATTTAAAAATTATACTGTAAATTTAAAAGGAACAATATTGAATATGGAGAGAGAGTTAAAAAAATATTATTTAGAATTTACAAAAGCTCCATATGATCAAAAAAGAACTTTTTTACCTTTGATTATTCAAGTGGACAAAGTTCCATCTTCAATTGATGGAATTGCTATAGATATTACAGTAATGTGGCTGTTAACAGGTCTTTCTTTTTTCTTGGTGACAGCAGCATCTTACTTAATAATAAAATCAGAAAAAGATAGTTATTTAGGTTATTTAAAAGATTATTGTGAAAAATCATCAAGTTATGAATATACTTGGCAGAAAATAAATGAATTATGCAGTGAAAAACCATTGATAAAAAATGTTTGGATAAATGAAAAATGGATGCTTTTTAGACTTGAAAAATATTTATATATCATGGATATTGATAATATAGTATGGATTTATTTAGAAGAAGCAAGAAGCAACTACAGCAGAAAACCTATCTATGGATTATGTATTGCAGAAGAAACGAAAAAAAAATATTGTATTCCCATCACTGAAAATGAAACATGGATTATAGATTATTTATTTAAAATACATAAACGAGCCTTATTTGGATATAATGAAGAATGGCAGAGATTATTTGAAAATGAATTTGAAAAGTTTAAAAGATTTGCAAGAAAAATAAATTAAAGAAATAAAAAAGAGGATAGATCAAATCTTTGATTATGGCTATCCTCTTTTAATTATGTGCTATTTTTTTAAAGCGTCAGCTACAGCTTCTTTAAATCCTTGTGAAGTATAAGTAGCACCTGCTACATCATCAACATCAACAGATTGTTTAGCTATAATTTCAGAAGTTAATTTTTCAATAGCTGGCTCAGCTATTCTTTTAGTATCTTTCATTTCTAAAACTTTTATAGCAACGATTTTGTCTCCATTTTTTTCAACAGAAACTTTAATTTCATCTTTGTATCCAAATCCTACTCCCTCTGATGCTGCTAAAGCTGCAACTGAAGATACGATTAGTAATGCAGAAATAAATAATTTTTTCATTTTTATCCTCCTGTTAAATTCAAGTAATATTAAGATTAAAAAAGTTTGATAAAGAACATAAGCATTATAAGTATAATTCTAAAAATTACTTTATCAATAACAATTTTCAATTAAATACATATTTAATAGCAGTAAAGAATTTTATTTTTTGTATATTTAAATTGAAGAAATAATTTATAAAATTTTTCTTTAAAGCTTTAATATTATTATATAATAATTTTCTAAAATTAATAAAATTTCTGTGAATATACAGTTAGATTTATATATTCATTATAAAAATTAGAGATAAAGTATTAGATAACATATAGATATTATATACAATAAATTCTAAAAAAAAGCAATAAAAAAATATTTCATTCATGTTCAAACCTTATGAAGAAAACTTGCAAAAAGATATAAATTAAGGTAAAATATATTGATAGAAAATTTGATATATAATCGGGAGTGAAAATAAGATGTTTATAGATGAGGTAATAGTAACGGTCAAAGCCGGTAATGGAGGAGATGGATCAGCAGCTTTCAGAAGAGAGAAGTACATCCAATTCGGTGGACCAGATGGAGGAGATGGAGGAAATGGAGGAAATGTAATATTCATTGCAGATCCTAACATAAATACTCTGATTGACTTTAAATTTAAAAAAGTATTTAAAGCTGAAAATGGAGAAAATGGACAAAAAAAACAAATGTATGGAAAAACAGGAGAAGATCTTGTTATAAAAGTACCAGTTGGAACTCAAGTGAGAGATATAGAAACTGGAAAACTTCTTCTAGATATGAATGTAGAAGGGGAGCCTAGAATATTATTAAAAGGTGGAAGAGGAGGAGCAGGAAATGTTCACTTTAAATCTTCTACAAGAAAGACTCCAAGAATTGCTGGAAAAGGTAGAGAAGGAGCAGAAATAAAAGTAAAACTTGAATTAAAACTTTTAGCTGATGTAGCTCTTGTAGGGTATCCATCAGTTGGAAAATCAAGCTTTATCAATAGAGTGTCAGCAGCTAACTCTAAAGTAGGAAGCTATCACTTCACTACTCTTGAACCAAAATTAGGAGTAGTAAGACTTGAAGAGGGAAAATCATTTGTAATAGCAGACATACCAGGACTTATAGAGGGAGCTCATGAAGGTGTAGGACTTGGAGATAAATTTCTTAGACATATAGAGAGATGTAAAATGATATATCATCTTGTGGATGTGGCTGAAATAGAAGGAAGAGATGCTATTGAAGATTATGAAAAAATAAATTTTGAATTAAAGAAGTTTAGTGAAAAACTTTCAACTAAAAAACAGATAATTCTTGCCAATAAAATGGATTTATTATGGGATATGGAAAAATATGAAAAGTTTAAGGCTCATGTAGAAGCTCAAGGTCATGAGGTTTTCCCAGTTTCTGTTATCTTAAATGAAGGAATCAAAGAGGTGCTTTACAGAAGTTACTCAATGCTTCAAGAAATAGAGAGAGAACCATTGGAAGATGAAGTAAATGTAAATGAAGTGTTGAGAGAAATAAAAGGAAATATGGAAAATTTTGTAATAACTCAGGATGAAGAGGGAACATATGTAATAGAAGGAAGAATTTTAGATGAAGTTCTTGCTAAATATGTTATTACTATGGAAGAAGAATCTATCATTAATTTCCTTCATATGATGAGATCACTTGGATTGGAAGAAGCTATGAGAGAAGCTGGAATTCAAGATGGAGACAATGTAAGAATAGCAGATGTAGAGTTTGAATATGTAGAGTAATGAATATATAAAAACATGAAAGCTGAATTTACATTATTCAGCTTTTTTGTGATTTTTAGAAAGGAAAATAGATGTTGAGGGGATTAGTAATTGCAGGTCCTACTGGAGTAGGGAAAACAGATTTATCTATTAAAATGGCAAAACTATTGAAGGCGGATATAATTTCAGCAGATTCTGCTCAAGTATATAAAGGAATGGATATAGGAACAGCTAAAATTACTACAGAAGAGATGCAGGGAATAAAACACTATATGCTTGATATAGTAGAACCTGTAAAAAAATACAATGTAGGAGATTTCCAAAAAGATGTGGATAACATTTTGAAAGAAAAAGAAACTAAGAAAAAAAATATTATCCTCACAGGAGGAACTGGATTGTATATAAGTTCGATAACTGATGGATTATCCTCTTTACCAGCAGGAGACCCAGTACTTCGTGAGGAACTTATGAAAAAAGATATAGAAGAACTATATAATGAACTTGCAGCTGTAGATCCACAAGCTGCATTGGATATACATAAAAATAATAGAAGAAGAGTAGAACGGGCTTTGGAAGTATTTAAATTAACAGGAGAAAAATTTTCTGTTTTGGCTAAAAAAAATATAAAAGGGAATAATTACAGCTTTTTAAAAGTAGCTTTAGAAAGAAATAGAGATGTTCTTTATGAAAGAATAAATATGAGAGTAGATATAATGTTGGAAAAAGGTCTTTCAGAAGAAGTGAGAAAATTGTATGAAAAATATGGAGACAATTTAAGAAAAATAAATATTATAGGTTATACACAATTAATAGATTATTTTAATAATAACTGTACCTTTGAAGAAGCAGTTGAAAATATTAAAAGAGATTCAAGAAGATATGCAAAAAGACAGTTTACATGGTTTAAAAATGATTCTTCATATACATGGTATAATTTAGATGAAATGAGTGAAGAGGAAATAATTGATAAAATAACATCTGAATTAAAGTTGTGATTAACTGCGATCAAGTGTAATTAAATTCTTGATAAAAACATAGTGATATGGTATTATTAATAGTAATAGGGATTAGGTGTATGTAATTATGAGAAAGATTTTTATTTGGATAATTTCAATCTTTTTTTTAACAGGATGTTCTAATTTGATAAATAAAAAAGTTGAGAATGAGTATGAAAAACAATATGTATACTTATATGAAAATTGGGAATTAGAAAAACTCAAAAAACAACTTAATGAGAACAAAATGATTCAAGGTGAAAATCCTTTGATTATTAAATATCAAAAATTATTAACTGAAAGAGAAAAAGATAAAAACACTCTAGAAACATTGATAGAGAAGATAAAGATAGATTTACAAAATGGTGATACAGAAAGTTTGCAGAAAACGCTTAATTTTTCTTTGAAAAATGTTTTTTTAGGGAAAGAAATAGAAAAAATAGATTTTTCCCAAATAAATATATTTGTTACTAAGCCAAAGTTTTATAATAAAAATGCTAGTAACATAACTGCATTTAATTTTGAAGATAGAACCATATATTTTGATGTAAAATTTTTATTAGAAAAAGGGGAATGGAAAATAACAGAATTTAAAGAGAGAAGGTGATAGGAGAGTGAAAAATATCATTAGGATGTCAATCCCATCTTCTTTAGAGAATTTATCTCTTATTAGAGCTTTGGTAAAAACTTATTTAGAAGTTCAGCATATAAATGAAAAAGATATA
The DNA here is from genome assembly GCF_003019675.1 of Fusobacterium ulcerans. Lineage (NCBI taxonomy): Bacteria > Fusobacteriati > Fusobacteriota > Fusobacteriia > Fusobacteriales > Fusobacteriaceae > Fusobacterium > Fusobacterium ulcerans. The sequence continues at coordinate 2,015,482 of NZ_CP028105.1, forward strand.
TTTCAGTTGTTGTCTGTTGTAGATGAACTTTCAACAAATGTGGTAGAACATGGATATAAGTATAAGCCAGGAGACATTATTCTAGAAATACAGAAGTCAAATGATATAATACAGTTGATAGTAGAAGATAATGGAATAGGTTTTGATGAGGAAAAATTGAGTAAAGAAGAAGGCGGAATGGGATTGTATATAGCAAGAGCCATAGCTGACAATTTTAAAATTGAAAAAAAGTTGAATGGAACACTGTTTAAGATAGAAAAGAGAATTAAGGAGGCTGTATAAAAAATGGTAGAAAATTTTGATATAATCGAAAAAAATGTTGGGGATATAAAAGTTATAAAAGTGATTGGTGAATTAGATGCTTTAGTAGCTCCAAAATTAAAAGAAAGAATAACAAAACTTGTTGAGATGGACACAATAAAATTCATAATCGATTTTGAGGAATTAGTTCACATTAACAGTCTGGCTATGGGAATCCTAAGAGGGAAATTAAGAGTAGTAAAAGATATAGGTGGAGACATTAAACTTATAAATTTAAATGAGAATATTAAGACTATATTTGAAATGATAGGATTAGACGAAATATTCGAAATATACGAAACAGAAGATGAGGCAGTAGAAAGTTTTAAATAAAATAAAAAAATGGAGAAAGGATAAATTATGAATATAGGAATAAGTATAGGATTAGCGATAATCGGACTTAGTATCATCATTTCGTTGATGTATAAAAAGTCTGTTATAGATAAAAAGATAAATGAATTAAATGATTTAGAGGATGAGGTTACAAAATCAAAAATAAAGGCTAAAGAAATAATAGAATTAGCTGAAAAAGAAGCAGCAGCAAAGGGAAAAGAGATAGAGCTGAAAGCTAAAGAACATGTGTATCAATTAAAAGAGGAAGCTGAAAGAGAGATTAAAAACTCTAAAAATGAACTTCTTCAAAAAGAAGCAAGACTTACTAAAAAAGAAGAAGCTTTGGATAATAAAATAGAAAAATTAGAAGTTAAGAGTCAGGAACTTGAAAGAACAACTGAAGAACTTGAGCTAAAAAGAGAAGAAATAGATAAAATAAGATTACAACAGGAAAATGAACTTGAAAGAATATCTGGACTTTCAAAAGTAGAAGCAAGAGATATTCTGATAGCAAAATTAAGAGATGATCTTACTCATGAAACTGCTGTAGCTATTAAAGAATATGAATGCAAACTTGAAGATGAGAAAGACAGAATATCTAGAAGAATACTTTCAACTTCTATAGGTAAAGCATCAGCTGATTATGTGGTAGATGCGACTGTTTCAGTTGTAAATCTTCCTAATGATGAAATGAAAGGAAGAATAATTGGAAGAGAAGGAAGAAATATAAGAGCTATTGAAGCTTTAACAGGTGTAGATATTATAATTGATGATACTCCAGAAGCAGTAGTGCTTTCTAGTTTTGATGGAGTAAAAAGAGAAATAGCAAGAATAGCTATTGAAAAACTTATCACTGATGGAAGAATCCATCCAGGTAAAATCGAAGAAGTAGTAAACAAAGCTAAAAAAGAAATAGAGAAAGAAATTGTAGATGCTGGAGAAGAAGCATTAATTGAATTAGGAATACCAGCAATGCATCCTGAAGTAATAAGAACTTTAGGAAGATTGAAATTTAGAACAAGTTATGGACAAAATGTGCTTACTCATTCAATAGAGGTAGCTAAATTATCGGCTAATCTAGCAGCTGAGATAGGTGCAGATACAGAATTGGCAAAAAGAGCAGGACTTTTACACGATGTAGGAAAAGTTCTTGAAAATGATATAGAAGCTTCTCATGCTATTATTGGTGGAGAATTCTTGAAAAAATTCGGAGAGAAATCAGATGTAATAAATGCTGTTATGGCCCATCACAATGAAGTAGAATTTGAAACTGTGGAGGCTATACTTGTACAGGCAGCAGATGCTATATCAGCATCAAGACCAGGAGCAAGAAGAGAAACTCTTACTGCTTATCTAAAGAGATTGGAAAGTCTTGAAGAAATAGCAAATTCATTCAATGGTGTTGAATCATCTTATGCTATACAAGCTGGAAGAGAAATTAGAATAATAATCAATCCAGATTCTATAAGTGATGATGCAGCTACTAAAATGTCTAGAGATGTGGCTAAGAAAATCGAGGAAACAATGCAGTATCCTGGACAGATAAAAGTTACTATTGTTAGAGAAACTAGAGCAGTAGAATACGCTAAGTAAGAAAAAATGTAATAGAAAATAATCACCCCACTAAAATACTAATCATATATTTTAGTGGGGTTTTAAAATTAGAGAAAAAATGATATAATTTGTGTTGGATAAAACGTTATAGAAAGAAGGACGAAAATGAAAGTTTTAATAGTTGGAGATATAGTAGGAAATCCAGGAAGAGAAACATTAAGAACATATTTGGAAAGAAAGAGAAAAGATTATGATCTGGTTATAGTAAATGGGGAAAATTCAGCAGCAGGATTTGGAATAACAGGAAAACTGGCAGATCAATTATTTAGCTGGGGATGTGATGTTATAACTGGTGGAAATCATATCTGGGATAAAAAAGAATTTTATGATTATCTTGATAAAACAGACAAAGTATTGAGACCAGCAAATTACCCAGATGGAGTACCAGGAGTAGGGCACACTATAGTAAAAGATAGAAATGGAAATAAAGTTGGGATAATATCTCTTCAAGGAAGAGTTTTTATGCCTCCTATTGACTGTCCATTTAAAAAAGCAAAAGAACTAATAGAAGAGATAAAAAAAGAAACAAAAATTATCATAATAGATTTTCATGCTGAAGCTACTTCAGAGAAAATAGCCATGGGTTGGCATGTAGATGGATATGTTTCAGTAGTATATGGAACACATACACATATCCAGACAGCAGATAATAAGATACTTCCAGAGGGAACAGGATATATTACTGATGTGGGAATGACTGGATCAGATAATGGAGTTATAGGAATGTCTGTTGAATCAATACTTCCAAAATTTTTAAATGCACTTCCTCAGAGATTTGAAATAGCTGAAGGAAATGAGAGATTAAACGGAATAGAAGTAGAGATAGATATGGAAACAGGAGAATGTAAAAGTATAGAGAGAGTAAATAAATCGCTTACTGAAATAAGTTTTAGTTAATGGAGATGAGAATGAAAGTAGTAGAAATAAAAGTAATTTATGAAAGTGACGATATAGAAAAAGCTACAAAAGAAATATCAGATATATTTTATGATTTTGGAGTTACAGGATTGAAGATAGAAGAGCCTCTTGCTCATAAAAATCCTTTGGACTTTTATAAAAATGAAAAAGATTTTTTAATGGTGGATCATGCTATATCAGCTTATTTTCCATTGAATCCATATTCTGAAAAAAGAAAAACTGCCATATTAGAAAGATTTCAAGAGCAATTTTCAGAAAGAGATGATATAATATATACTGTTGATTTTTATGAATATGATGAGGAAGATTACCAAAATAGCTGGAAAAAGTATCTTTTCCCTGAAAAAGTAAGTGAAAAGTTTGTAGTTAAACCTACTTGGAGAGAATATGAACCAGAAGAAGATGAACTTATAATAGAACTTGACCCTGGAAGAGCTTTTGGAACAGGATCTCATCCTACAACTTCTCTTTGTCTCAAATTAATGGAAGAAAACATTAAAGCAGGAGATAGTGTTATAGATGTGGGAACTGGATCAGGAATCTTGATGATAGCAGCTGACAGACTTGGAGCTTCTGAAATATATGGAACAGATATAGATGAATTAGCTGTAGAGTCAGCAAAAGAAAATCTTGAGCTTAATAAAATAGATGGAAATAAGGCTAAAGTATTTAAAGGTGATCTTATATCTGTAGTTGAAAATAAAAAATTTGATGTAGTAGTAGCTAATATATTGGCAGATGTACTTTTAATTCTGCTGAATGATATATCTAAGGTAGTAAAAAAAGATGGGTTAATAATTTTTTCTGGTATCATTGAAGATAAATGTGAGATCTTGAAAAAGGAAATAGAAGCATTAGGATTTGAGATATTGGAAATAAAAGCTGATAAAGAATGGAGAGCAATGCTCATAAAAGCTAATTAATAATCAGGGGGAAAAATGGAAGAATTCATAGTAACAGTAGATGGACCAGCAGGAAGTGGAAAAAGTACAATAGCTAAAATAGTTGCATCTAAGTATGGACTTACATATTTAGATACAGGAGCAATGTACAGAATGATTGCTCTTTATGCATTGGAGAACAATGTAAATCTTGAAGATGAAAAAAGTGTAGAAGCAATGCTGGAAAATACAAAACTGGATATTGTAGGAAATAAATTTTTTCTTAATGGAAAAGATGTGTCAGAAGAAATAAGAACTCCTGAAGTAAGTGGGATAGTTTCTCCAGTAGCAGCTATAAAAGCTGTAAGAGTAAAACTGGTAGAACTGCAAAGAGAAATAAGCAAAGGGAAGAAAACTATTTTAGATGGAAGAGATATTGGAACAGTAGTTTTTCCAAATGCACAAGTGAAAATATTTTTAGTGGCTTCACCTGAAGAGAGAGCTAGAAGAAGACTTAATGAATATAAAGAAAAAGGGATAGAGGCTGATTTTGAATCTGTGATAACTTCTATAAAAGAAAGAGATCATATAGATTCTACAAGAAAAGAGAGTCCTCTTATGAAAGCAGATGATGCTGTGGAAATAGACAGCAGCGTAATGACAATAGAGGAAGTGGTTCAAGCTATATCAGAATGCATAGACAGGAAGGTAAAATAAATGTTGTACAATGTCATAAGGGTATTGATCACTCCATTTTTATATATGTATATGCTTGTAAATAAAGAAAAAAAAGAATTTTTTTATAAGAGAATAAAGCAAAACTTAGATATATTGAAAAAAGAAAAATATATCTGGGTACACTGTTCTTCAGTGGGAGAAGTAAATCTTTCAGAAGCGTTGGTAAAAAAGATACTTTCTGAGAGAAAGGAAAGAATACTTCTTACAGTAATGACAGATACAGGGATGGGGACGGCAAAAGAAAAATATAAAAACAATGAAAGAGTGGATATATTATACTTTCCTTTAGATGATAAGAATGTTATAAAAAATATACTTGAAAGAATAGAGATGAAAATTCTTATTCTCATTGAAACAGAGATATGGCCAAATCTTATCACTGAATGTCATAAAAATGGGAAAGTAATAGTAGTTAATGGAAGAATATCTGACAGAAGCTTTGGAAGATATGAGAAGTTGAGCTTTTATCTTAGAGGTGTTTTTAAAGATGTAGATGGATTCTATATGCAGTCGAAACTTGACAGTGAAAGAATAATAAAGATAGGAGCAGATGAAAACAGAGTAGAAACTCTTGGAAATCTGAAATTTGATATAGATCTTGAGAGATTTGATGAAAAAACTAAAGAGGAACTGAAAAAATTTTTAGGAGTACATGGAAGAAAAGTTTTTACTGCTGGAAGCACAAGGACAGGAGAGAATGAAATCATTCTTCAGGTGTTCAAAAAACTTACAAACACAATACTTATACTGGTACCAAGACATATTGAAAGAGTCCCTGTAATAGAGGAATTGATAAAAAAAGAGGGGCTGACATATAAGAAATATAGTAAAATAGATAGTGACAATTTTGAAAAAACTGATATAATACTTGTGGATAAAATTGGAGTATTAAGAAAGTTATACTCAATTGCTGATATAGCATTTGTTGGAGGAACTCTTGTAGATATAGGTGGGCATAGTCTTTTAGAACCACTTTTCTATGGAAAGACACCAATATTTGGACCCTATTTACAAAATGTAAAAGATATTTCAAAAGAAGTATTGAATAAAAATATAGGTTATAAAGTAGAAAATGTAGATGAGTTTTTGGAAGCTGTGAATCAAATAGAAAGAAACAGCGATATGTATAAAAAAAATATAGAAGTTTTTTTTGAAGAAAACAACAGAACAGCTGATAAAATTTTAGAAAAAATAGATAAGCTTTTAGAAGTGGAGGATTAATGGTAAACGATAGCATAAAAGATGATTTGTGGAGACATTTTTTCAAAAATCCAAGAAAAAATTATAATCCATATATATTAAGACTTCTTGACTATCCAGAGTATATTATTTTTGATAAGGAAATCATGGATTCATACAAAGGAAAATGGAAAGAGTTTTTTAAAAATGATAACCCTGTTTATCTTGAGATAGGATCTGGAAGTGGAAACTTTGCTCAAGGTATGGCGATGAGATATCCAGAAAGAAATCACATAGGACTTGAACTTAGATTTAAGAGACTTGTGCTTTCTGCAACTAAAGTAAAAAGAGATAATTCTAAAAATGTTTTATTTTTGAGAAGAAGAGGAGAAGAGGTACTTTCTTTTGTTGCTGAAAATGAAATAGAAGGAGTGTATGTAAATTTTCCTGATCCTTGGGAAGAAAATGAAAAGAATAGAGTGGTACAGGAAAGTTTCTTTAAAATACTTGATGTAGTATTGAAAAAAGGCGGGAAATTTTTCTTTAAAACTGACCATGATAAATATTATCAAGATGTTATTGATCTTGTAAATTCAATAGATGGATATGAAGTAATATATCATACGCCAGATCTTCATAACAGTGAAAAAGCAGCAGATAATATTAAAACTGAATTTGAACAGCTGTTTTTATGTAAACATAACAAAAACATCAATTATATTGAGATAGAAAAAACAAAATAACCGTAATAGGAGGTCTATATGGCAGGATATGTAGTAGTTGGTACCCAATGGGGAGACGAAGGAAAAGGAAAAATAATAGATGTTTTGGCAAACAAAGCTGACTATGTAGTTAGATTTCAAGGTGGAAATAATGCAGGACATACAGTAGTAGTAAATGGAGAAAAATTTGTATTACATCTATTACCATCTGGAATGCTTCATGGAAATGGAAAATGTATAATAGGACCAGGAGTTGTTATTGATCCTAAAGTTTTATTGCAAGAATTAGATACATTAGAGGCTAAGGGAGCAAAAGTAGATCATCTGTTTATCAGTGACAGAGCTCACATAATAATGCCTTATCATGTAAGAATGGATGAACTGTGTGAAGAAAACAGCGGAGAACATAAAATAGGAACTACTAAAAGAGGAATCGGGCCTTGCTATGCTGATAAAATCAATAGGGTAGGAATAAGAGCAGTAGATCTTTTAGATATGAATATTTTTGCAGATAAATTAAAAAGAGGGCTTGAAGCTAAAAATTTAATATTTACTAAAATATATGGAGCAGAGCCTTTATCATTTGATACTATTTTTGAAGAGTACAAAGGATATGCAGACAGACTTAAACATAGAATAATGGATTCAATCCCTGAAATAAATAAAGCTTTAGATGATGGAAAATTAGTTCTTTTTGAAGGAGCACAAGCTATGATGCTTGATATCAACTATGGAACATATCCATATGTTACATCATCTTCACCTACTACTGGAGGAGTAACTACAGGAGCAGGAGTATCTCCTAGAAAAATAACTAAAGGTATAGGAGTGATGAAAGCATATACAACAAGAGTTGGAGAGGGACCATTTGTAACTGAACTTACAGATGAACTTGGAGAGCAGTTAAGAAAAACTGGATTTGAATATGGAGCAACTACTGGAAGACCTAGAAGATGTGGATGGCTGGATCTTGTAGTAGGAAAATATGCTGTAGATATCAATGGACTTACAGATATAGTTATTACTAAAATAGATGTTCTTAGTGGACTAGATACTGTAAAAATATGTGTAGCATATGACATAGATGGTAAAAGATATACATCTGTTCCAGCATCTACAGAAATATTAAGCAGAGCAATTCCTGTATATGAAGAATTACCAGGATGGAAGGAAGATATTACTCAAATGAAAAATTATGATGAACTTCCAGAAAATTGTAAAAAATATATCAAGAGAATGGAAGAATTCTTAGGATGTCCTATTAGTGTTGTATCAGTAGGACCAGACAGAACACAAAATATCCATATAAGAGAAATTTAATATTATAGAAGAGGTTGATTGAAGAACTGGATAAATTTTAGAACTTTAATCAACCTCTTTTCTATAATTTGCAAAAAATAATAATGTAAAGAAAAAACACTTGACATAAATTATAAAATTTTATATAATACATTGGTGATATGATGGAGTTAGATGAGTTTTTAGAAGTTTCAACTCTTTTAGATTATTATAAAAATCTTCTTAGTGATAAGCAGAGAGAATATCTTATAAATCATTTTGAAGATGATCTTTCACTGTCTGAGATTGCTAAAAATAATGATGTGAGCAGACAGGCTGTTTATGATAATATCAAAAGAGGGATCAAATTATTGAAAGATTATGAAGAGAAACTAGGTTTTCATGAAAAAGAAAAACAGGTTTATCAAGAACTTTTGGAACTTAAAAAAGATTTCAAAATAGAAAAGTTGGACGATATAATTGAAAAGTTATTTTAGTTAGAGGTGGATATGTTAGATAATTTAGGTTCTAGATTTCAGGAAATTTTTAAAAAAGTAAGAGGTCATGGAAAACTAAGTGAAAGTAATATAAAAGAAGCTTTAAAAGAAGTAAGAATGTCGTTGCTGGAAGCCGATGTCAATTACAAAGTAGTAAAGGATTTTACAAATAAGATACTTGAAAAATCTGTGGGAACAGATGTATTGAAAGGTATAAATCCAGGTCAGCAGTTTATCAAAGTTGTTAATGATGAGCTTGTTGAACTTCTTGGTGGAACAAATTCAAGACTTACTAAGGGAGTAAGAAATCCCACTGTGTTGATGCTTTCTGGATTGCAAGGGGCAGGAAAAACTACTTTCGCAGCAAAATTAGCTAACTATCTGAAAAAACAGGGAGAATCTGTTTTGATGGTAGGGGCTGATGTATACAGACCAGCAGCTATAAAACAGCTTCAGGTATTAGGAGAACAGGTAGATGTTCCTGTATATGCAGAAGAGGACAACAAAGATGCAGTAGCTATCTGTGAACATGGACTGGCTAAGGCAAAAGAATTGAACTCAACATACATGATAATAGATACAGCTGGAAGACTTCATATAGATGAAAAACTTATGGATGAACTTAGAAATATAAAAAAAGCTGTAAGACCTCAGGAAATATTATTGGTAGTAGATGCTATGATAGGGCAGGATGCTGTTAATCTGGCAGAATCTTTCAACAATGTACTTAGTATAGATGGAATAGTACTTACGAAATTAGATGGAGATACAAGAGGGGGAGCAGCCCTTTCTATAAAATCTGTTGTAGGTAAACCTATAAAATTTGTAGGAGTTGGAGAAAGAATAGATGATATAGAACTTTTCCATCCAGAGAGACTTGTATCAAGAATCTTAGGAATGGGAGATGTAGTATCACTAGTTGAAAAAGCACAAAGTGCTATAGATGAAGAAGATGCAAAGTCGCTGGAAGAGAAGATAAGAACACAGAAATTTGACTTAAATGACTTTTTGAAACAGCTTCAGAATATAAAAAAATTAGGTTCTCTTGGAAGTATTTTAAAAATGATCCCAGGAATGGGACAGGTTGGAGACTTAGCACCTGCTGAAAAGGAAATGAAAAAAGTAGAGGCTATAATTCAGTCAATGACTAAAGAGGAAAGAAAGAAACCTGATATACTTAAAGCAAACAGAAAGAAAAGAATAGCTTTAGGAAGTGGTACAGAAGTTGCTGACATCAACAGACTTTTAAAACAGTTTGAACAGATGAAAGGCATGATGAAAATGTTCAGTGGTGGAAAAATGCCACAGTTCCCTGGAATGAAAGGTGGAAAGGGAGGAAGATTCCCTTTTTAAAAAATAAATAAAATTCAAAAGAATAAAAGGAGACGTGAAACAATGTTAAAATTAAGACTTACAAGATTAGGAGACAAAAAAAGACCTTCTTATAGAATCGTAGCTATGGAAGCTTTATCAAAAAGAGATGGGCAAGCTATCGCTTACTTAGGAAATTATTTCCCATTAGAAGATTCTAGAGTAGTATTAAAAGAAGAAGAAATCATTAAATTCCTAAGCAATGGAGCACAACCTACTAGAACTGTAAAATCAATTTTAGTTAAGGCTGGAGTATGGGCAAAATTCGAAGAAGCTAAAAGAAAATAGTCTAGAAATATTATAAAGGGAGGCTTTATACCGAGGTGTAGAGCCTCTTTTTCTAATCTTTAGTTAGACAACAATTAAAAGATTTGGTATAATATAGAGAAATTCGTATGAAAATTTATAATAATTTAAAGAAGGGGAAATATGGAAAAAATATATAATATAGTAGCCAAAAACTTAGGTTTAAAAATATCTCAAGTTACTAACACAATGCAGCTTTTAGACGAAGGAGCAACAGTACCCTTCATTTCAAGATATAGAAAAGAAGTAACTGAAAACCTAGATGAGATACAGATAGGAAACATACTTGAAAGTGTAACTTACCTTAGAAACTTGGAAAAAAGAAAAGAAGAGGTAATCAGATTAATTGAAGAGCAGGGAAAACTTACTGAAGAAATACAAAAAAGTGTTGAAGCTGCTGAAAAACTTCAGGAAGTAGAGGATATATACTTCCCATACAGAAAGAAAAGAAAGACTAAGGCTGATGTGGCTAAAGAGAGAGGATTAGAACCTCTTGCTGATGAAATGATGAAGCTTCCATCTATGGAAAAAGTAATGGAAAAAGCACAGGAATTTATAACAGAAGAAGTACCTACACCAGAAGAAGCTGTGGAAGGTGCTATGCTTATAATTGCTCAAAATATCTCTGAAACTCCTGTATATAGAGAACAGATCAGAGAAATAATGCTTAAATCAGGAATCTTAGTTACAAAAGAAACAAAAAAAGCTAAAGAATTAGATGTAAAAAAAGTATATGGAGATTATTATGAATACAAAGAACCTGTATCAAAAATGCCTCCACATAGAATACTTGCAGTAAATAGAGGAGAAAAGGAAGATATCCTTTCAGTTTCTGTAACTCTTGATGAAATGAGCAGAAGCAGAGTAGAAACTCTGATTCTTAGAAATTTTCTTAATAAGAATCTAAAAGAAACTTACCTTAAAATAATAGGTGATTCTCTAGACAGACTTATTCTTCCATCAATAGAGAGAGAAGTAAGAAATATACTTACTGATAAGGCTGAACTTGAAGCAATAGCCGTATTTAAAGAGAACCTTAAAAATCTTTTGATGCAGGCGCCTTTAAAAGAGAAAAGTGTACTGGCTCTTGATCCGGGATATAGAACAGGTTGTAAAGTGGCAGTTATAGACAGAAACGGATTCTATATAGAGAAAGATGTTTTCTTCCTTGTTGAAGAGATGCACTCTCCAAGACAATTAGCTGAAGCTGAAAAAAGAATAGTAGATTATGTAAAAAAATATGAAATAGATATAATTGTTATAGGAAACGGAACTGCTTCAAGAGAGACAGAAAGCTTTGTTGCAAATGTAATAAAGAAAAATCATCTTTCAGCAAAATACCTTATAGCAAATGAGGCAGGAGCTTCGATATACTCTGCATCTAAAATAGCAGCAGAGGAATTTCCTGATTTAGATGTAACTGTAAGAGGAGCTATTTCAATTGGTAGAAGAGTACAGGATCCACTTGCTGAACTTGTAAAAATAGATCCTAAATCAATAGGTGTAGGAATGTACCAGCATGATGTTAATCAGGGGCGTCTTGATGAATCACTTGATTCAGTTATAACTTATGTGGTAAATAATGTAGGAGCTAATCTTAATACTGCTTCTTGGGCATTGTTATCTCATATATCAGGAATAAAAAAGAACATAGCTAAAAATATTGTTGATTACAGAAAAGAAAATGGAAACTTTGGAAACAGAAAGCAACTTCTGAAGGTAAAAGGAGTAGGAGCAAAAGCTTATGAACAAATGGCTGGATTCCTTGTTATACCTGAGGGGGAAAATGTACTTGATAATACAATAATCCATCCAGAATCTTATCATATAGCAAAAGAGATATTAGAAAAAGTAGGATTTACATTAGAAAATTACAGAGAAGACTTGAATGGAGCAAGAGAAAAACTTAAATCTTTTGACTACACTTCATTTGCTAAAGAAAAAGAGTATGGTGTGGAAACTGTAAAAGATATATATCAGTCTCTGATTAGAGATAGAAGGGACCCTAGAGATAGTTTTGAAAAACCTTTATTGAAATCTGATATACTTAAAATAGAGAACTTGAAAGTAGGAATGGAAATAGAAGGAACAGTAAGAAATGTTGTTAAATTTGGGGCTTTTGTGGATATTGGACTAAAAAATGATGCTCTGCTTCATATTTCTGAAATATCTAATAAATTCATAGATGATCCAAGTAAAGTTCTTTCAGTAGGACAAATTATAAAAGTAAGGATCAAAGATGTAGATAAAGAAAGAGAAAGAGTGGCGTTAACTAAAAAGGAGATTTAATTGATGAGAATAAAAAAGAATTCTCTTCTTATTAAAATAATATTTTATAACGATATAGCAATAATGATAACCTCTGTTACTATTGCTCTTTTTCTGATTTTCATATCTTTTGAAAGTCTTGAAAATAAAGTGGTAGATTCAGGAAGGGATAAAATAATCCTTTTGAGCAGAGGATATAATGCTGCAATGATAAATGCAAAAGATGATCTTTTTCAAATATCTAGAAACATAAATGTACTTGCTGGAAAAAATCTGAATAGTACCCTTACATATAATACAGTAGCTAAGCTTATAAGAAATCAGCTTACTAAAAAAAATCTCAAGATGTATTCTGAAAGTTTAATTACCATAGTTTCTGCTGATGGGACAACATTGGGAGAATCAGGAAATGGAAAAGATTATTTCAGAATAGATGAAAGAAGCAGACATATACTTGAAAAAAACCTTTCAAGAAGTGAAAGTGAAATGAGTAATTATTATTTTTCCAAGGTAGGTAAAGATATATATGCAAGAATACTTCTGCCTTATACTTCTGAAGGAAATAACAGCAAGAAAAAATTTATTGTAATGACTATGCCTATAAATGACAATGTTCTGAATGAATTGAGAAACTTTGTAGGTTTAACTGAGGAAGATAAAATATTTCTGGTAGTTGATAATACATATCAACTGGGGGATATGAAATTAAAAAAAGGTGAAAGATTCTTTAAGAAAAAGCTAAATTTAGAGTATGACTATTTTTATGGAAAGAAAACTGTAGATAATAAATCATACTATCTTTCAATGTATAATATTCACAATTACAATAAACAATATATAGGAAATATAGGAATAGCTCTTTCTGGAGAAAGTATACTTAGGACTAAAGTTAAAGTTTCTTTTTCAATACTGTTGATAGTAGTAGGACTTATAGTAACAAGTACAACTATTTGTGCTCGTATATTTTATGAGCTTTTATCTCCTCTCAATAAACTTATAGATGCTGCTGAAGGAATAAGTAAAGGAAATTACGATTTTACTCTGGAAAATGAAGATGTAGAAGAGATAAGAACACTTTCAAAATCTTTTGAGCAAATGGCTGAGAGTGTTAGAAATAATGAAAAAATGATGAAAGAAAAAAATATAAAATTACAGGAAAATTTAAATAGAATTGATGCTATTGAAAAAATTCTTATGGGATTGCAGATAGAAGATGATATAACTTTAACTGTAAGAAGCCTTCAAGCAGCATTTACTTCTGAAATGGGATTGGGATACAGCAGAGCTATGTATTTCAGATACAGCAGAGAGATAGATACCCTTGTGGGAGAATGTTCTCATGTAAATAGTGTAGTAAAAAATGATATGATGAAAGCTGAAAAAGAGGAAAGTGATGGATTTGAATTCCAGATAAGTACTCTTACTAAATTGGTTGCTCTTATGAAGATTCCTTTTAAGGATGACAATCTTTTAGGAAAGGCATTAAAGGAAAAGAGAATTATCTATCATAATGATAAAGGTTATAAATATAATCTTGGAAATGATCTGTTTAAAAGTTTAGGAATTAATAATTTCTTGATATTTCCTGTATATAGTGAGTCTAGAAATTATGGTTGTATTCTTGTAGATTATTTTGGAAAGGATAATCTGATTTCTCAGGAAGAAGCTGAACTTATGACACTGTTATGTATAAATACTTCTATTAGAATTGGAAATAAAATGCTGGAAGAGGAGAAAATAGACTATGAAAGAACTGCCACTATTGGTAAGCTTGCAGATAGATTCTTTGGAAGAAGAGAAGATTCTTTGAAAAAAATAATTTCTGTTGTTGAAAGAATGACAGAATGCGATTATAATAATAGTTGTCTTAAAGATGGTATAAATTCTATCAGAGATGAAGTAATTAAAATAAAACATGAAAATGCCATATTAAAAGAGTATTCTAAGAGCTATGTAAATAATATGGAAATAATAGAATTTGAAAAATTCATGTATGATGTTATAGAAAAAATGCAGCCAGATCTGGAAGCTAATAACATAACACTTTCTCTTTTCATTAATTATAATGGAAAGATAATGGGAGATAGAAAACAACTTGAAAAAGCATTTAATGAATTAATAAAAAATGCTAAGCAAGCTGTTATGAGTAAAGATACAAGCAGCAAAAAAATTAATTTAATAGTAACAAAAGATAAGAATATAGATAAAATAAGGATAAATATAATAGATAATGGAATAGGAATGACTGAAGAGCAGCTTTCTAATGTGTTTGATCCATTTATAAGTTTTAATGAAAATACTCCTGGATTAGGGCTTGCATTGGTACAAAGAATTATAAAAGACCATCATGGAGTAATTAAATTCTCATCTAAGATAGATGAGGGAACAGATGTAAAAATAACTTTAAATGTATATAAGGAGGAGATTTAACAATGAGCGAAAAAGATTATGGTGCTACATTGAACCTTCCGAAGACGAGCTTCCAAATGAAAGCCAATCTTCCGAACAAGGAACCGAAATTTATAAAAATGTGGCAGGAAAAGGATATCTATTCAAAGGGCTTGGAGAAAGGAACTCAAACTTTCATTCTGCATGATGGACCACCATATGCAAATGGTGAAATTCATATAGGACATGCTTTGAATAAAATTCTTAAAGATATAATCTTAAAATATAAAAGATTAAGAGGATATAAAGTACCATATGTACCTGGTTGGGATACACATGGACTTCCTATTGAACTGAAAGTTACTGAGAAATTAGGATCAAAAGCAAAAGAGATGTCAGCAGTAGAAATCAGAGAATTATGTGCTGAATATGCTAAAAAATGGGTAGGAATCCAAAGAGAAGGATTTGTTAGATTAGGAATATTAGGAGATTGGGAAAATCCATATCTTACTTTAAAACCAGAGTATGAAGCAAAACAATTAGAAGTATTTGGAGAGCTTTATGAAAATGGATATATATTTAAAGGGTTAAAACCAATATACTGGTCACCAGTAACAGAAACAGCTCTGGCAGAAGCAGAGATAGAATATAAAAATGTATCATCACCTTCAATATATGTAAAAATGAAAGCTAATGCTGATCTTTTAGAAAGATTAGGGCTTACTGAAGAAGCATGGGTAGTAATATGGACAACTACACCTTGGACTCTTCCTGCAAACGTTGCAATAACTTTAAATCCAGAATTTGAATATGGAGTATATAAAACTGAAAAAGGAAATCTAATCCTAGGAAAAGATCTTGCAGAAAAAGCATTTACTGAAATGGATCTTGAGCAATTTGAATTAATAAAAGAATTCCAAGGAAAAGATTTAGAAAGAACTACTTATCAACATCCATTCCTTGACAGAACTGGATTAATTATACTTGGTACTCACGTAACTGCTGATGCAGGAACAGGTTGTGTACATACAGCTCCAGGACATGGACAAGATGACTATGTAGTAGGAGTTAGATATGGGCTTCCAGTTATTTCTCCGATCAACAATAAAGGGGTATTAACAGAGGAAGCTGGAGAATTTGCCGGATTATTCTATGCACAGGCTAATAAGGCAATATGTGCTCACTTGGAAAAATCAGGGCATTTAATGAAATTAAAAATGATAGAACACTCATATCCACATGACTGGAGATCGAGAACTCCTGTTATATTCAGAGCTACAGAACAATGGTTTGTAAATGTAGAAGGATCAGATATAAGAGAGAGAGCTTTAAAAGCTTTAGATGATGTTGAATTCATACCAGCATGGGGAAGAAATAGAATTGGATCTATGCTTGAAACAAGACCTGACTGGTGTATCTCAAGACAAAGAGTATGGGGAGTGCCAATTCCAGTATTCTTTAATGAAGCAACAGGAAAAGAGATATTCAACAAGGAAATTCTTGCAAGAATAGTTGGAATAGTTAAAAAAGAGGGAACAGCAGCATGGCTTAAATATACAGCTGAAGAACTTATCGGTGAAGAACTGATGGAAAAATATGATCTTAAAGGCTTAGAACTTAGAAAAGAAACAAATATTATGGACGTTTGGTTTGACTCAGGAGTATCTCACAGAGCAGTGCTTGAAACAAGAGGAGATCTTTTACACAGACCAGCAGATATGTATTTAGAGGGATCAGATCAGCACAGAGGTTGGTTCCAAACATCACTTTTAACTTCTATAGGTTCTACACATGATGCTCCATTTAAAAAGATACTGACTCATGGATTTGTAAATGATGGAGAAGGTAAAAAAATGTCTAAGTCAGTTGGAAATACAGTAGTTCCATCTGATGTAATAAAACTATATGGAGCAGATATCCTTAGATTATGGTGTGCTTCTGTAGATTACAGAGAAGATGTAAAAATATCTGACAATATCTTAAAACAAATGGCTGAAGCTTACAGAAGAGTAAGAAATACAGCAAGATACATATTAGGAAACAGTAATGACTTTGATCCTAATACAGATAAAGTTCCATATGAGCAATTAATGGAAATAGACAAATGGGCATTAAACAAGCTTGAAATACTAAAAAGAAAAGTTACAGAAAATTATGATAGGTATGAATTTTATAATCTTTTCCAAGATATTCACTATTTTGCTGGAATAGATATGTCTGCGTTCTATCTTGATATAATAAAAGATAGATTATACACTGAAGGAACTAATTCAATAGAGAGAAGAGCAGCTCAAACTGTTATGACAGAAATTTTAGTTACTCTTACTAAAATGATAACTCCTATACTTTCATTTACTTCAGAAGAAATATGGGAAACTCTGCCAGAAGTATTGAAAGACAGCGAATCAGTTTTATTGACAGACTGGTATGAAGAAAATGATCAATATCTAAATCCTGAGATAGAAAATAAATGGATAGAGATAATTAAAGTGAGAAAAGAAGCTAATAAAATACTTGAAAAAGCAAGACAGGGAGAAAACAGAATAATTGGAAACTCACTTGATGCTAAAGTAATACTTCATTCAACAGATGCAGAAATACAAAAATTCTTAGTTGAAAATAGAGAGAAACTCGAACTTGCTCTTATTGTTTCAGAAGTAGAGATTGCAGAAAATGCAGATGATACTTTTGTAAAGGGAGAAGAGGCTCAAGATCTTTATATCAAAGTGCTTCATGCTGATGGTGAGAAATGTGAAAGATGCTGGAAATATTCTACTGAACTTGGAAAAGACTCTGAGCATCCAACTCTTTGTCCAAGATGTGCAAGTGTACTAAAGAATAGCTAGGAGATAATATGATCTATATAATTTTAGTCTTTATACTGGTTCTATTAGACCAAATATCTAAATACATCGTTGATAAAAACTTTTTTGAGGGAGATACTATCGGTGTACTGACTGATTTTTTCCATTTTACATATGTAAAAAATAGAGGAATAGCCTTTGGGATGTTTCAAGGGAAGCTTGATGTAATAAGTATAGCTACAGTTATAGCAATTGTAGCTATTGCATATTATTTGTATAAGGGCAGAAATAAAATGCCTTTATTAGAAAAATTAGGATTTACTTTTGTTTTAGCTGGAGCAATAGGAAACATGATAGACAGAATATGGAGAGGATTTGTCATTGATATGATAGACTTTAGAGGTATCTGGTCTTTTGTTTTCAATCTAGCTGATGTATGGATAAATATAGGAGTTGTATTGATACTTCTAGATTACTTTTTTGCAGAAAAAAAGAAGAAAAAATAGAGGAGGATTAAAAATGACATTTCAAGAGATAATTTTTGCTCTTCAAAAATACTGGAGTTCTAAAGGATGCGTATTGGGGAATCCTTATGACATCGAAAAAGGTGCAGGAACATTTAACCCTAACACATTCTTAATGTCTTTAGGACCTGAACCATGGAATGTTGCTTATGTAGAGCCATCAAGAAGACCAAAAGACGGAAGATATGGAGAAAACCCTAACAGGGTTTATCAACATCATCAATTTCAGGTTATTATGAAACCATCTCCATTAAACATTCAGGAACTTTATCTTGAAAGTTTAAAAGTATTGGGAATTGACCCTGAAAAACATGATATTCGTTTTGTTGAGGATGACTGGGAGTCACCAACTCTTGGAGCTTGGGGACTTGGTTGGGAAGTATGGTTAGATGGTATGGAAGTTACTCAGTTTACATATTTTCAACAAGTAGGTGGGTTAGAACTAGATCCTATACCTGTAGAGATAACTTATGGATTAGAAAGACTTGCTCTTTATATTCAAAATAAAGAAAATGTATATGATCTTGAATGGGCACCTGGAGTAAAATATGGAGATATGAGATTCCAGTTTGAATATGAAAACTCAAAATATTCATTTGAATTAGCAGACTTAGAAAGCCATTTCAGATGGTTTGATGAATATGAAAAAGAAGCAGCTAAGATTTTAGATGCAGGATTGGTTCTGCCAGCTTATGACTATGTATTAAAATGCTCTCATACATTCAACGTTTTAGATTCAAGAGGAGCTATATCTACAACTGAGAGAATGGCTTATATTTTAAGAGTTAGAAACTTAGCAAGAAGATGTGCTGAGGTTTATGTACAAAATAGAAAGGATCTAGGTTACCCTCTTTTAAAAAAATAGTTGATTTTGAGAAAATTATTTTATTAGAGTGGATTGAAATGGAAGAGGAGGAAGAACATTGAGATTACTATTTGAAATTGGAATGGAAGAACTGCCTGCAAGATTTCTAAATCAGGCATTGAAAGATTTAAAAAATAATTTAGAAGCAAAACTTAAAGATGGAAGAATTAGTTTTAAAGATATAAAAACTTATGGAACTCCTAGAAGATTGGTTTTAGATGTTCATGAACTAGGGGAACAACAGGAAGATCTTAATATAGTTAATATGGGACCAGCTAAAAATGTAGCTTATGGAAGCAATGGAGAAATATCAAGAGCAGGACTTGGATTTGCTAAATCTCAAGGAATAGAAGCAGAAGATCTTGAGATAGTAAGCACTCCAAAAGGTGAATATATAGCTGCAAGAAAATTTATGAAAGGGAAAGAAACTAAAGAGCTTCTTCCTGAAATATTAAAAAGTCTTGTATTGGAATTAAACTTCCAAAAATCTATGACTTGGTCAGACAAAAAATTAAGATTTGCAAGACCAGTACAATGGTTCTTAGCACTTTGTGATAATGAAGTAGTAAAATTTGAAATTGAAGGAATGGAAAGTGGAAACAAATCTAGAGGACACAGATTCTTTGGTAAAGAGTTTGAAGTAAATACTATAGATGAATACTTTGAAAAAATAAGAGAAAATAATGTAATAATAGACATTGAAGAAAGAAAAGCTCTTATTAAAAAGCTTATCAATGAAAACTGCACAAATTCTGGAGAACAAGTACTTGTAGAAGATGAACTTTTAGACGAAGTAACTAACCTTATAGAATATCCATGTCCTATAGTTGGAAGCTTTAACTCAGACTTCTTAGAAGTACCACAAGAGGTCCTTATAATATCAATGGAAGTACATCAAAGATATTTCCCTATACTTGATTCAAATGGAAAACTTCTGCCTAAGTTTGTAGTTGTAAGAAATGGTGTAGAGACTTCTGAACAAGTAAGAAAAGGAAATGAAAAAGTATTATCTGCAAGACTTGCTGATGCTAGATTCTTCTATCAGGAAGATTTAAAATCACCTCTTGCTGACAATATAGAAAAATTAAAAACAGTAGTATTCCAAAAAGATCTTGGAACTATTTATTCTAAAATAGAAAGAGCAACTGAAATAGCAAAGTATTTAATAGATACTCTTGGATACAATGACAGAAAAGACAGTATTTTAAGAACTGTATTACTTGCTAAAGCTGACCTTGTTTCTAATATGATAGGAGAAAAAGAGTTTACTAAACTTCAAGGATTTATGGGAGCAGATTATGCACTGAAATCTGGAGAGGGAGAAAAAGTTTCTCTTGGTATAAAAGAGCACTACTATCCAAGATTCCAGGGAGATAATCTTCCTACAGAATTAGAAGGAATAGTAGCAGGAATCTCTGATAGATTAGATACATTAGTAGGATGTTTTGGTGTAGGAGTTATCCCAAGTGGTTCGAAAGACCCATTTGCTCTAAGAAGAGCAGCTCTTGGAATAGTAAATGTAATACTTAATTCAGGATTAGATATTTCTTTAAAAGCTTTAACTGAAAAAGCATTAGATGCTCTTCAAGGATGTGGAGTATTAAAAAGAGATAGAGAGACTGTACTTGCAGAAGTATTAGAGTTCTTCAAGCAAAGAGAAATGAATATCTTTACTGAAATGAAATACAGCAAAGATATAGTTACAGCAGTTCTTAATACTAACAGCGATAATGCTGTAGAAGCTTTGGAAAAAATAAAAACTTTAGAAGCTTTTGCTAAAGAAGAAGCATTTGAAACACTTCTTCCAGTATTAAAAAGAGTTGGAAATATTTCTAAAGATCATGAAAAAGGTATCATAAATCAAGATTTATTCAAAGAACCAGTAGAGACTGAATTATATAATTTCTCATTGGAATTAAATTCAAAAGTAATAGATGCTTTAAATAATAAAGACTATAATAGATATCTTCAAGCTATAGTTTCAGGAAAAGATATCATCAATAGATACTTTAATGAAGTAATGGTAATGGACAAAGATGAGGATGTTAAAAACAACAGACTTTCTCAACTTAAATTCCTAGCTGATCTATTTATAAAAATGGCTGACCTTAACCAGATAGAAGAAAGATAATATAATACTTGAAGAGCCTGAGAAATCAGGCTCTTCTCATAAAGAATAAAGGGGAAGAAAGTGGAATCATTAAAAAGTTTTTTTAAAAGGAAAAATATAGAGATAACAGTAAAAAGATACTGTATAGATGCCTTTAGCCATATGGCTTTAGGACTTTTTTCAACACTTCTTATAGGAACTATACTTAATACAATAGGTGGAAAACTAGGAATAACTTTTCTTACAGATGTTATCTGGAAAATAGCAAGAGATATGACAGGACCAGCTATTGGAGTAGCAGTTGCCTATGGACTTCAGGCACCTCATCTCGTATTGTTTTCATCTACAATAACTGGAGCAGCAGGAGCTATTTATGGAGGACCAGTAGGAGCTTTCATAGGGGCAGTAGTTGGAGCAGAATTTGGAAAAATGGTATCTAAAGAAACAAAAATAGATATAATAGTGACTCCAGCAGTTACTATCCTTACAGGAGCATTGGTTGTATATTATGTAGGGCCTGGAGTGGCAAGATTTATGGAGGCATTTGGAGCTTTCATAATGTATGCAACAGAACTTCAGCCATTCTATATGGGAATAATAGTATCAGTAGTAGTAGGGATAGCATTAACACTTCCCATCAGCAGTGCAGCACTGTGTATGATGGTGGGGCTGAGCGGATTAGCAGCAGGAGCTTCTACAGTTGGATGCTCTGCACAAATGGTTGGATTTGCAGTGATGAGTTTTAAGGAAAATGGATGGGGAGGTCTTGTAGCACAAGGACTGGGAACATCTATGCTGCAAATAGGAAATATTGTTAAGAACTGGAAAATATGGATACCTCCTACATTGGCTTCAGCTATATTAGGACCAGTATCAACTGTAATATTGAAATATCAAAATATTCCAATAGCAGCAGGAATGGGAACAAGTGGACTAGTAGGACAATTTGGTACTCTTTCTACCATGGAAGGGTTAGGAAGAGGAGGAGCATCTCTTTATATAGGGATCCTAATGCTTCATTTTATTCTTCCAGCTGTACTTACACTTCTCATAGCTAATTTTATGAGAAAGAAAAATTGGATAAAAGATGGAGATTTGAAATTGGATCTGTAATTTCAAAGGAGAAAAATGAAAAAAATAGATGTAGATAAGATAGAAAATGCCTTTAGAGATATACTGGATGCTTTAGGAGAAAATGTAAAAAGAGAGGGATTGGAAGATACACCAAAAAGAGTGGCACAAAGTTATGGGGAACTTTTTTCTGGACTTTTTCAAAATCCTGAAGATGTACTTAAAAGAACATTTGAAGTGGAAAAGAATGATCTCATAGTAGAAAAAAATATAGATTTTTATTCTATGTGTGAACATCATTTTCTGCCTATATTTGGGAAAATAGATATTGCCTATATTCCAAATGGAAAAATAGTTGGATTTGGTGATATAATAAAAGTAATAGATATACTTTCTAAAAGACCTCAGATACAAGAGAGACTGGGAGCTCAGATAGCTGATGCAATATATGAAACTCTTAATTGCCAAGGGGTAATGATAATCATAAAAGCTAAGCATATGTGCATGACTATGAGAGGAGAAAAGAAAGTAAACAGTGAGATAATAACAACTTCTTACAGAGGTGTATTTGAAGATGATGCTGTGAGAAGAATGGAGATTCTTTCACTGCTAAAATAAAATTTTATGGAGAATGTCATGGATAAAATATATATCAACAACCTTGAATTCATAGCATATCATGGAGTATTTCCAGAAGAAAAGAAGCTGGGACAAAAGTTTTTAGTTTCAGCAGAGATGACAACATCAACTAGAGAAGCTGGAAAAACTGGTAATTTGAAAAAGTCTACTCATTATGGACTTGTAGCTAATGATATAGGAGAAATATTTACTGGAAAAAGCATAGATTTGATAGAAACTTGTGCTGAAGATATAGCAGAGATGATATTAAGTAAGTATCCTTTGATTTCTGAAGTAAAAGTGACAGTAAAAAAACCTTGGGCACCTTTGCAGATGCATTTTGAAAATGTAGCTGTAGAGATAACAAGAAAAAGACATACAGTGTATCTTTCTATAGGATCTAATATGGGAGATAAGAAACAAAATCTTCTCACTGCTATAGAAAAGATAAAAGAGCTTAAAAATACAAGTGTTGGAAAAGTAAGTACTATTGTTGAAACAGAACCCTTTGGAGTAAAAGAACAGGATGATTTTCTCAATGCCTGTCTTGAAGTGAAAACGCTTCTATACCCTCATGAGCTTTTAGAAAAGCTTTTGGGAATAGAAGAGGAGATGGGAAGAAAGAGAATAAAAAAATGGGGACCTAGAATTATTGATATTGATATACTTCTTTTTGATAAAGAAGTAATAGAAGATGATGATCTGGCTGTACCTCATCCATGGATGTGTGATAGAAGCTTTGTTCTTGATCCATTGTGTGAAATAGCTCCCAATGTAGTTCATCCTTTAGAGAGAAAGAGCATTTTTAATCTAAAGAGAGCTTTGGATGAAACTGTAGACGAAAAAGAAAATGAAATATTGAGTTAAAATATGAAGGAGAATGTAGAAATATGTTCTTCTTTTTATATAATAAAAAGAGCAGTCTCTAATCAGATTGCTCTTTTTCAATATCAACTACATTAGTGTTTCAATTACTTCATCTATGT
This sequence comes from Fusobacterium ulcerans, assembly GCF_003019675.1. NCBI lineage: Bacteria > Fusobacteriati > Fusobacteriota > Fusobacteriia > Fusobacteriales > Fusobacteriaceae > Fusobacterium > Fusobacterium ulcerans. The sequence continues at coordinate 2,039,253 of NZ_CP028105.1, forward strand.
TTTTCTGTCCAAAGAAGATATCTTTGTCATTGATTATCATAGCTGGAACACTCATAATATCATATTTTTCTTTGAAGTCAGGGAATGTGAATACATCAATAACTTCAACATTTACATTTTTATTCTCTATAGCTATTTTTTGTGCTGCCTGAACAGTCTCAGGGCACTTAGTACAGCTAAGTGAAATTCCTATTTTTATACTTACAGGAGAAGAGATATTCTGAATGTTCTTCATAGTATCATCAGATATTTTCTGTCCTGGTCCAGCTATATTGTACATAGCAAGGATAAAGGAATTTAATTCATGTCCGCTAGGAAGTGAAGAGAATTTAACTCCTGAAAAATCTCCATTTTTATCTAAAATAGCTATTGTTGGAAATCTGTCAGCTTTTATTTTCTTTTCAAGTTCAGGATTTTCACCTTTTTCAAAAGAGCTGAATTTCAATTTATCAGAAACAGAAGATATTTCTTTTACCATAGCCTCAATCATTGAAGATTTTTCCACAGCAGAATCTTTTACAACAACAAGCTCAATATTATTTTCGAATCTTGAAACAATATCTCCAAGCTGTTCTTTTAGACTACTGTCAAGCAATTCCACTTCTTTAACTTGAGCGTGAGAAGTACTCTTGCTCTCTTTTTCCTCTTTTGTCAGTCCGAGTTTTTCTCTTAAATCATGGACATATTTTTCAATATTTACAGCAGCAACAGCACCATCTGACACAGCAGTAACAAGCTGTCTTAGTTTTTTAGGTCTGATATCTCCAGCTGCATATACACCTTTTACATTAGTTTGTAAATCTTCATCAGTAGGGATAAAGCCATATTGATCAAGTTCTATATGATTTTTGAAAAGTTTACTTTGAGGCTCATAACCTACAAAAATAAATATTCCAAAAGATTTTCCATCTTTAGCTTTGTATTCAGATATTTCTTCAGTTACATTATTTTTGAATACAGCACTTCTTAATTGGATATCTCCTTTAGCTTCAAGAAGTTCAGTATTGAATCTAACCTCTATTTTAGGATGATTTAAAACTTTCTCTGCTATTGATTTAGCACAAGTAAATTCAGGTTCTCTTGCAATTATAGTAACCTTTGTAGCATATTTTGTAAGGAATATTGCTTCTTCAGCAGCAGCAAAGCCAGCTCCTACTACAAAAACTTCCATTCCAGTAAAAAATTCTCCATCACAAGTAGCACAATATGCTACCCCTCTTCCTGTGTATTCTTCTTCTCCAGGAAAATTGAGTTTTCTAGGTGAAGCACCAGTAGCAAGAACTACTGAAAGAGCTTTGTATTCTCCAGAAGATGTTTTTACAGTTTTTATATCTTGTGAAAAGTTCATATCTTTCACTTCATCAGAGATAAATTCAACTCCAAAGCTTTCAGCCTGTTTTTTCAGCTGAGCTCCAAATTCACTTCCAGATATTTCAGTTATTCCAGGATAATTGACTATTTCATTAGTCAGACATATCTGTCCTCCAGCTTTATCTTTTTCTATAATAAGGACATCCATCATGGCTCTTCCAGCATATATTCCTGCTGACAATCCAGAAGGTCCTCCTCCTATCACTATTAAATCGTATATTCTTTCCATATCGTTTCCTTTCTATATCTAAAAAAAGAGGAGACTTCTGAATGAATCTCTGTCAGTCTTCCTCTTTTGTATTTTTAAAGTTTTCCAACAAGATCAATAGTTGGTTTTATAGTATCACTTCCAGGTTTCCATTTAGCAGGGCAAACTTCTCCATGCTCAGCCACAAATTTAGCAGCCTGAAGTTTTCTAAGCAGTTCTCCAGCTTCTCTTCCAATACCGTTGTCATGTACTTCATAAGCTACAATAACTCCTTCAGGATTGATGATAAAGCTTCCTCTTAGAGCTAAACCTTCCTCTTCAATCATAACTTCAAAATCTCTAGCTAATTTTCCAGTAGGATCTGCAAGCATAGGATATTGTACTTTCTTTATTCTGTCTGATGTGTCATGCCATGCTTTATGCACGAAGTGAGTATCTGTAGAAACTGAATATACTTCACACCCCTCAGCTTTAAATTGCTCATAATGTTCTGCCAGATCCTCAAGCTCTGTAGGACATACAAATGTAAAGTCTGCTGGATAAAATACTACAGCTGCCCATTTCCCCTTCATAGATTCATTAGTTATTTCTTTAAAGTCTCCCATATGGTAGGCCATTGTTTTAAATTCTGATACTTTTTTTCCAATTAACGACATAATATTATTCCTCCTTAATTAATTTGAATTACTTTATTTTGTAATAACTTTTAATTTGCAATTATTATATTTTGATTATATAATTAATTACTTGCTATGTCAAGAATTATTTTTCAGTATTTTCTTGTTTTTATTTTCTACTTATATTAAAATCTATATGTAGAGGTATTTTTATTCAAAAAAAATTAGAAAAAAGAAAGGAGAAAAATGTTACTTAAATGCAGAGACAAAGAGATTGAACTTGGAAAGAGAACTTTAATAATGGGAATACTTAATGTAACACCAGATTCTTTTTCAGATGGAGGAAAGTACAATAATATAGAGATAGCTGTAAAACAGGCTGAAAAATTAATAAAAGATGGGGCAGATATAATAGACATTGGAGGAGAATCAACAAGACCAGGGCATGAGCAGATATCTGAGGAAGAAGAAATAGCAAGGGTAGTTCCAGTGATAGAAAGAATAAGCAAAGAACTTGATACAATAATTTCCATAGATACATACAAGTATAAAGTGGCAGAAGCAGCATTAAAAGCTGGGGCACATATAGTCAATGATATATGGGGATTGCAGTATGATAAGGGAGAAATGGCTGAGCTAGTAAAAAAATATGATGTTCCCCTTGTAGCTATGCACAATCAAAATAATAAAATATATGAAAAAGATATAATTTTAAGTATGAGAAAATTTTTTAAGAGAACATATGAAATAGCAGATAAGTATGAGATAGACAGAGAGAAAATAATACTTGATCCAGGAATAGGATTTGGAAAGGATATAGAGCTTAATCTGGAAGTATTAAGCAGAATGGAAGAATTAAGAGATTTAGGAAGAATACTTTTAGGAACTTCAAGAAAGAGATTTATAGGAACAATATTAAATGATGCTCCTGTAGATCAGAGAGTGGAAGGAACTGTTGCTACAACTGTAATAGGAATAGAAAAAGGTGCAGATATAGTGAGAGTCCATGATGTTCTTGAGAATAAAAGAGCTGCTATGGTAGCTGATAGAATTTTAAGGAGATAAAATAAATTTATAAATTAAAAAGAGTTTGTAGTTATTGAGATGTAAATGATTTCAAAATAATAAACTGCCTTTATAGAGAGAGATAAGATAATAAAAATTTCTCTACTATGTAAGGCAGTTTTTTATGTAGAATTATTTTACTTTTTTTACCATATCAAAAGAGCAAACTAAAGTTACAGAAATTTTAAAATCCTGAGTTACTGAAATAGGAATAGGAGCTTCACTTTTGCTTATTGATTCAGTGCTTTTAGCCTTCATATTGAAGTTTGCAATTCTGTTTTCAACTCTATTTACAGAAGCACCTTTATTTTCATAGACATTTCTAAGATCTCCAAGCTGGCTGTTTCCAGTTTTAGTAAGTATTTTAGCCTGATTAACAGCATCTTCCATGGCAATTTCATAAGCTTTTAGTTTTGCTTCTTTTTTAGTTTTTTCTGATACTCCATAAACTATATCACCAATATATCTTATATCAGTAGGTTCAATTTTTTTAAGAACTGCTCCAACATCTGTTGAAATATCAAATTTTACTTTTATTTCATGGTTAACACTTGCTGATTGAGATACCACTGATTTAGAAGCAGTATTAGAAGTGTATCTAGTTGTTGCTATATTTTCTGGTTTTACCCCAATTGAGATAAGATAATCTTTAAATTCTTTAATAGTTTTAGCATTCTCTTCAGAAGCCTTTATTTTGTTCTCTTTATCATTTCCAAATGCTACTGAACTTTCTTCAGTTTTAAGTCCAAAGTTCATTACAAAAAATTCTGGGTTTAGATTAACTGTTCCTTCTCCAATAATATCATTAAGTTTACCAATGATAACATATTCTCCTTTGTACTGCTCTTTTTCAATTTCATATCTTAATTTTTCTAATTGGTAAAGAGAATTATTATCTTCTCCATAAGCACTGAAGCTTAAAATAATTAACAATAAAAACCAACATTTCTTCAACATTAACTGCCCCCTTTATTCTATAATCAAATTGTCTTTTGTATCTTCCACATCTAGTAATATTTTGATATTATCTAAGAGGCATTTTCTTTTTTCTTCAAGAGTTTGGTAACGTGTGTATTCCAGAGAAAAATAGATTTTTTGAGATTTAACTTTTGATAAAAGTTCCATTACATCTCCAACATAGTATTCATCTTTTATTTCTTCCAATTCCAGAAAATTAAGATTAAAAAATTTTTCCAGTTCATAAAATATATTTTCCAATTCATGTTCCTGAAGATCTTTTTCTGATTTTAAAACTTTTTGCTGAATAAGTAAATTTTCTCTAAATCCATATTTAAAACTATATGACATAAGCATACCTCCAATCAGTACTTTATAAGAGTATACTTTGTTTTATAAGGTGCAGTCAATCTTATTTTTTCTTTAGAGTGATTTAGGGCTAAAATTGTGAGATAATTTTTTAGAAAATTAATTTATTTTTTTCCTGTTTTGTATGGATAAATGATAAGTTTTTTTGAAATATATTCTCCAATGTAGACTTGAGAAAGTTCAAAATCTGATTCTTTAAGCTTTTCAAACACCCATTCTTTATCTTTCTGGATTAATTCCAAAACGTCTTCATTTATCTGTCCATCAGCTATAAGGGGATATTTAATATTATCTTTTTCGTCAATTTGCACTATAGTAAATTGTCCATTTTGTTCAAGGACAACCCTTTTTAGACTGCTTATATGATATACTCCAGCAGAACGAAGTTTGAAAGTTAAATCATTAGCTGAAATGCCATACTTCATACATTCATCTGTAAGTATATTTCCATTTAGTATTAATGTTACAGGGCGTCCATCTAATAATCTTTTTGCATATCTGTTATGTATCTTTATAAATTTAAGTCCAAATATCAAAAGAGTCCAGATTATAAGAACCAGAAAAAATTCCAGAGTAGTAATGGAACGATTGTATATAACCCCTCCAATAATTCCGCCAAGAACATAGTTTTGTACCTGATCCATAGCAGATGTAGGGGCTAGATTCCCCTTACCCATTAGATTTATTTGAAAAGTCAGACATAGTATTCCTAATCCTAATTTAATAAAAACATCATAAAAAGAAATCATATTCATCTTCTCCTATTTATCAATTATCTCTATATTTAAATTTAAAAGTTTAACTTTATCCAATGAATAAAATTGAAAACTATTGTTGAAATTTACCCGATAATAGTCTTCATTCATTTTGATAATCATGCCATTATATAAATAAGTGCTGTTGGCTAATATTTTTTCAATAGGAATATTTTCCTCTTTGCTCAATTCTTTTAAAAAATAGACTGCTTGTGAAGTTTGAGCAGATACAGCTTTACTTCTGCTGTAATGAGTATATTCTATTCCAAGCATAAGAATAATACTCAATATTGAAATAATAATAAGGTCACGATATTTAGATGAAAGTCTGTTTTGTAAGTACTTTATTATTGTAAAGAAAAAGAATAGTAAAATAACAAACCCTATTAAATATTTAAAAATATTATTTATTTTAGATTGATTTTCAAAATACTGATATGTGTAAAACAGCATAAGCAGACTCCTTTAAAAATATTTATTGTATTTAAAAAATTTTACAAGAAATAAGAATCCTTTCCTTTAAAAATAAAACAGAAATAAAAACCCTAAATATGATATACTTAAAATAATTATACTGGAATAGAAGGGGGCAAATATGGAGATAAAAATTATTAAGGAAAAATTAGAAAAACTAATAAAGCTGGATAAAGATTTTTCTATTTTTGGTTCAAGTTCACATGAATATATAATAAATCCAAAGCTTACAGAGGAAGAGATACAAAACTTTGAAGAGAAAAATCAAATAACTTTGCCAGATGAATATAGAGAATATTTAAAAAATATAGGAAATGGAGGAGCAGGACCATTTTATGGACTCCTTGAATTAGAAGATAATGATAATAATTTAATGGATTTATCTATGGAATTTCCATACACATATGATAAACCTTTAAAATTGTTTGAAGTATATGAAACAATGGATGAGATGGATGATGAAAATGAAGAGGAACAGGAGCAATTTCTGAATGAAATATATGAAAAATCTGTAAGAGGAATTATTTTTCTGACACATGAAGGATGTGGAATGTATAGTGTCCTTGTTGTAAAAGGAGAAGAATATGGAAATGTATGGTATTTTGATTTTGCTAATGATGCTGGAGTTTATCCCTTAACAAGTGAAAAAACTGGAAAAAGTATGAGGTTTTTTGAATGGATGGAACTATGGATTGATAAATCTTTAGCTTGTGTAGAAAAGGGAGAAGAGGAACTCAAAGGATATGCATTTTATATAAAAGATATTGGGGAAGAATAATAAAAATGAGGATGGTTTTTAGTCATCCTCATTATTTATTTTATTAATTTTTAAGATTGACTTGCAGTGTCACTATTAACAGTTTTATCAAGAGTTTCTTCAGTTTTTTGAAGAGCTTTTTCTTTAAGTTCATCTAATTTTTTTGAAGCAGCATCCTTAGTTTCGTCAATTTTTTGATCAGCTTTATCAGTATTTTCTTTAACGACTGTTTTTGCATCTTCTACTTTTTGGTCAGCTTTGTTTTTTAATTCTTCAGCTTTTTGAGCAGCAGCATCCTTAGTTTCATCCACTTTTTGAGTAGCTTCATTTTTTAGAGATTCAACTTTTTCAGTAGCTTGAGCTTTTACCTCTTCAGCTGTTTTAGCAGCTTCAGTTTTTATTTCCTCTACTTTTTGAGCAGCAGCGTCTTTAGTTTCATCTACTTTTTGATTGATTTCTTCAGCTTTCTTATCCACAGCATCTTTAGTTTCATCTAATTTTTTATCAGCCTCTTCTTTAACCTCATCTACCTTTTTACCAGTTTCTGTTTTAACTTCTTCAACTTTTTGAGTAGTTTCTGATTTTGCACTTTCTATAGTTTTTTCACCACAACCTGTTAAAAGAACTGTAGTTAAAAGTGCTAATGTAAAAATTGATATTTTTTTCATGATTAATTCCTCCTTATTTTTGTATATATTACTATTACAAGTAGATTATTGTATTTCCTTTAAAAAATAGATCTTTTTATTAAAGAAAATGTTTTTTTATTTTGTAAGCATATTTGTTTAAAAATGTTTTTTTAAATTCCAAGAAATGAAATAAAATATTAGAAAGAAAAAAATAAAATAGAGCAAAAGTCAAAAATTATATCATAGAAAATATTCTCTAAAAAGGTAAAAATGACAAAAAATAGGAGTTTTTTTCTATGAAATATGGTATAATAAAAAACAATTAAGAAATATGAAATCTAAAAATAAATTAAATGTGATAAAACTTGGAGAGATAAAATGTTTAAAGAGATTTCTATTATAGGGAGAACAGCATATGGAATTTATGCTTTAGAAGAATATTTAAAAGAAGCAGGAGAAAATCTAGCTGAATGGGACGTTCTTTTTAAAAAACTGTGGTCTTTTCCAGAATTTGAGTATGTTGATGACTATTCATATATGTTTATTGAGTGTATTCCCCATTGTATACTTGAATTTGAAGATTTTTCATCTGGAGGAGAATGGGAATATTTTACAGAAGATGAGTTTAAAGTTTTACAAAGATTATATAAAAACAGTAAAAATATAGATGTAATAGAACAAGTAATGGATTGGTTAAGAGAGATGCTCAGTGTTCATTTGTATACAGCAAATATCCCTCCAGCACAAGAATCATTGAATATTATGAATGATAAAGTATATCCATTTTTAAAAGAAAAATTAAAAAATATTCCATCAATAGAGCCATTTAAAATATATTCTATTAAAGAAGAAAAATGTTGGGGAAGATTTTATTCCAAGGAAATTTTATTAAAGAAAATATAAATAAAAAAAAGTTTTATAGAAAGAAAAGGCAAGTTTCTGTAATAATGGATTTGAGAAAATAAATTTCCTAAAATAAAAATATATGCTAAAATAAAAACATTAATCAGTACTATTTATAATATTAAAATAATTAATTAATAAGTTAATATAAATATAATAAAGAATTAATCTAGAAAGGTTCTTGAAAGAAGGGGGATCATGAAGACTGAAAAAACTGAAAAAACCGTAAAAGCAACTAAAAAAAAGAAAGTGAAAAAGTATCGTTTTTTAGACAACAAATATGATAAGGAAGATTATGACTTTGTAAAAAAATATTTTGAAATATTGAAAAGTAAATACAAGAAAAATGGAAAAGTTATGATAGAGTTGTTGGAATTTTATGAGAAAAATGTAGCTGTCAAAAATAAAAATAAAAAAGAAGTGTGAGAATGAGGGTTCTTATCTAAAATTATAAAAGGAATGGTAATATATGGAAGATAAAGAGATGGTAAAAGCAGAAACTAAGCCTCAAGCTGCTGTTAAAGGAAAAGCTAAGAAAAAAACTTCAGCCAAAAGAAAGAAAAGGAAAAAAGCTAGTGAGGAAAAAATATATAGAGCAATTGGATGTCGCTTTACAGAAGAAGAATATAAATATGTAGAAAAAATGCTGATTAAACTGGAACCTATATATAAAACTAAAAATAAAATTTTATTGGAGCTTATGAAAGAATTTGTAAGCAGTCCTTTAAATGATGAAGTATTAAATAGAAATGGAAGAATATCTCTTGGAAAATGGGCAACAATATTTAGAAGTTGTGATATAAGAAGGGTATTGATAGTATATCTTCAATTAACAAGAAATCTTTATGCTGCACCTACTAGAAAATATACTAAATATTCTTTTATAGATTTTGAAATGCTGGATACAGATGGAAACAGAATTGGAATTATTGTCAGAAGTGATGATGCACCAGTAGAATTAGATGAAATTGATAATATGAAGAAAAAAATAAAAATGTTTTTATTTACAACTGATGAAAAAAAGAAAAATCTTGGAGATAGAGATATAGAACATATACCTTTAAAAAATGTTTTTGAAGTTATAGAAAAACATAAATTTCTTTTACCTTTTTCTATCGTGAGAAAATTTAAACGTATAGGAAATTTATAATCTAAAATATTTTTTATAAGAAATAAGGCGAGAATGATATAGATGTCCATCTCACCTTTTTTTTATTAAATTTATCTCATATTTGAAAAGTATTCTCTTATTATCTCCATAAGATAATCTGTCCCCCTCTCTCCCATAAATGGAAGATGTGTAGCTATTTGTGTTTTACTGGGATAAGGAAAACTTACACATACTTTGGTGTTGGAATTATCACAAATACCAATAGAAATTTCATCACCAAATACAAGCTGTCCTTTTATATTTTTAAGATCATTGATTTTATCTTTTTCTTTTTTGTAGGAAACTATATTTTCATTTTCTGTATCAATATTTTTTAAAGAATGGTTGCAGATTTTTTTATCTATTATGAAACCAAATTCTTTGCAAAAATTACTAAGTCCAATTATTATATCATAATCACCAATTATTGAAGCTGTAGGCTGTATTCTCATTCGAGTAGCCATCATCATTCTGGACATATCTCTGACATCTTTTATTTTTTCTTCAAGCTGTTTTTTAAAAGGAATATTAATTTCTTTGGATAATATTTCAGCCATCTCATTTATCCATTCTAATGTTCCAGTATATCCATAAGGACACTGGTATATATATGGTGTACCAAACTTTTCTTTCAATAATTTTGCTGCTGGAAGGGCCTCTTTTCTAAGGACGATATTTAAAGCTGCACCTCCCATATTTTTTAAATCTTCTATTCCAGCTTCAAGACCTAAGGTCACTCCATTTTCCATATTGAAAGATCTTTTCATTAGATCTTTTATTTCCCATATATCTGATCTTATTCTGTAAGATGCAGCTGAAGCTCCAAGAATATTGTATTTGTCAAGATTTTTAATTGGATTTTCAGGAAGTGCAAATTCTTTAACAAAGAGTGTATAGGTGTTTTCTATCCCCATAGTATAATCACCGCCAAATCCTCCATCATCAAAACAGATAAGTTTTGCTTTAACTTTATCCTGCATATATGTACAGACTCCCTTTATATCAGTTCCAATTACTGCAACTACTGCTGAAGCAACTATAAAGATAACTTCAGGTTTATAATTTTCATCTACTTCAAGTATCGCTTTTTCCAGTCTTGATACATCTCCCATAATAATATCATCTTCACTTATATGAGTAGTAAATAATGAATTTTCCAAGTCTATATCAAAAGAACCATAAAAACCAGCACCAAAGTGAGTAGTTCCAGCTGGACCATATTCTAAAACAACAGAATTTTTTATAGGCATCAGACTCCACATAACAGCCATTCTGTTTGATGGAGTAGGATAATTTCTACATAAACTCATTTTTAACTCCCCCTTTTAAATATTTTACATCTTTATTAGCTTTGGAAATAGTTTCCAATACCATACTATTTACTTCAAACCCCAATATATTATATGCATTAGTCAGTACAGTAGGGACTACACCATATTTTCTCATTTCAGCAGAATTTCCAGCTCCTATACTTAGATCGGGTTTTAATACACTATAAAGATATTTAAGAGGACCTATATTAGCAGCTCTTGTTACAAAAGGATCTGCTTTTTCAAGAATAATTTTTAAATGGGGATTATCCTCTGATGGAATATCAGAAGTTTGAATCAAAATAGGATCAAGTCCTAGTTCAATCAGATATGAATGAAATTCATAAGTTGAAAGAGCAGTATTACCACTGAAATATTTTAATTTTTCTATAGAATTTTTTACTTCTTTCTCCTTTTCTTTAGCTGTCCTATACAACATCTCTACTTCTTCAGGAAGTGGTTTTTCAAGCAGTTGAAATAATTCTTTATATGAATTATAAATATTATCTGGAGCAGACATTCGTTCAAACATTATGTATGGAGTACCAAATTTCTTTTTCATTTTTTTAGCAAGAGGAAGTCCAATAGGATGGACTATTATATTTACTTTAGCTGAAGGAGCGGTTTTTATTTGCTCTAAAGTACAATGTCCAGGTAATTGTAATCCTTTTGGAACCTCAGCCTCTTTTAATATTCTATAGAGTTCAGATCTGTTAAAATCTCCAAGACGCTGTCCAAGAACATTAACACTTCCATTACATTCCTGCTCTTCCATAAGATCAACACATACAGTCATTGTATCTTGTATTCCAGGTAAATGATCATCAGTTTTAAAGTTTTCTGCATGAACGACTTTCACAGGAAAATTATATCTTTCTTCAAAAATTTCAGCTAATGAATCAATATCATCTCCAATTACCTCTACAACGCAGGTAGTGACCAAGAAAACAGTTTTAGGCTGATATTCCTCTACTAATTCTTCAAAAGCTTCTTCCAATTTTTCTTTGCATCCAAAAGTGACATCGTGCCCATCTAAAACTAAAGAAACTATATTTCCTTCTAATCCTCCAGAAGCTCCTACTGCTCCAGTCATTCCTACACCACGCATTCTGCTGGTAGCCATTTTAGTATAGTAAGTACATTCATCAGGACCAATGACCATCATTATTGCATCTTCGTTTCTTTGATTGTAAGCATAGCTCCCATCAAAGGACAGTGGTATCCAGGAAACAATGCGTTGCTTAAAGGTTCTACATCTTTAATTTTTTTTACATCTCTTAGTTTTTTTAGGTTTTCAGCCATTTTTATTCCATTCATTATTTTATCTCCATTCTTATATTTTAATAATCTTGAGCTAACACATATTCTGCCAATTGCTGATATACTTTTTGCATTTCTGATTGAGTAAATGCTTCAAATACAGTTCCACCAATATTTTCAGCTTTTTGTATTTCTGGGGATCTAGGAATATATTGAACAATCTTTGTATCAATTTCCTTGACAGCTTCTTCTACAATAGCCATTTCATTTTCAATATTTTTAGAATTTAGTATAAGACCATTTAATTTAGCATATCCACGTTTTCCAAAACCTCTGATTGCCATAGCTATATTATTAGCTGCATATAGTGACATCATTTCTCCAGAACTCACTATGTACACTTCTCTGGCATATCCCCCTCTTATAGGCATAGCAAATCCACCACAGACTACATCCCCTAGTACATCATAAATAACAATATCAGGTTTATATTTTTCAAAAGCATTTAACTCCTCAAGCTTTTCAAATGCAGATATTATTCCTCGACCAGCACAGCCCACTCCTGGAGTAGGACCTCCAGCTTCTACACATAGTACTCCACCGAATCCTTCATATACTATATCTTCTAATTTTAAATCTTCCCCTTTTTCTTTTATCATTTCTAAAACTGTAGGAATTCTTTTTCCCTTCATGAGATTTTTTGTAGAATCTGATTTGGGGTCACATCCTACCTGCATTACTTTCTTTCCCATTACAGCTAGAGCTGCTGACAAATTAGATGTTGTAGTAGATTTTCCTATTCCCCCTTTTCCATATATTGCTATTTTTCTGATATTATCCATCCTCAACTGCTCCTTTAAAAATTTTTTGATTATCATTACTCTATATTATACCTTGTTAAAAATATTTTATAAAGCAAAATATTTTATAATTAAACTATAAAATTTTTATCATGTTAATGGGAAAAAGTCAAGTGAAGAAGTAGCTATTATATAGGGAAAAAATGGATAGAGAAGAGTTGAAAAATAGAGTAAAGAAAAATGTTTAAGAACTAAAGAAATATTTGATAATATTATTTTTCTTTAAACAAATTAAAATTATGAAAAATAAAGATAAAAAATTTGAAAACTCTAAAAAAGTGAAGAAATCTGCTGAAAGGAATAGCTATATTTTTTATGGAAGAGAAAAGAGGAATGATGATTTTACAGGAAAGAAGTTGAAATAAAAAAGCTGCCCGCAGGCAGCTTTGATGCATTTTAGAATAATGAGTCTACTATTGGAAATAAAGCAGCCCCTATAAGGCTTGAGCTTTCTTCAAAAGAAGAGAAAATTATAGTTTCTTTTCCACGATAAAAAATATGATCAGTATATATTTCTTCTAAAAGTCTTTCTTTTATATATTTCTGCTGAAGGCATATTTTACCAGAGATTATAAGTTTTTCTGGGTTAGAGAAAAATAACAGATTTTTTATACCAATAGCAAGATACTTGATATATTCATCCAATATTTTTTTACCTTCCTCAGTTTCTAAATATTCATCTTGAAAGATATTTTCATATTTTTTTACTTTTTTAAATACTTCGTGAAATTCTTCAACTAAAGCTTTATTAGAGACATATGCTCCCCAGCAGCCTCTTGAACCGCAGCCGCAAGATTTTCCTTCTGGGTTTACAATCATATGATGCATTCTTCCAGCTTTGAAGTGAAAGTCATTTTGATTTTTTTCTCTAGTAAAAGAACTTATTCCTACATAGTCATTAAGAGTAAGAGCTGTAAAATTTGATAAAAGTGAATTTTCACTTAAAAAAGCTTCAGCAATTGCAGAAAGGTTTGATTCATTTTCTACAAGAACAGGGATATTGAATCTTTTTTTAATTTTTTCAATTATAGAAATATCAGTTTTGTTTTTAGAATTGAATTCTATAAATTTCCCCTCTTCATTTACTATTCCGGGAACAGATATTCCTATTCCAATAATACTTTTAAAAATAGTTTTAGATAATCTGCTCAAAAAGAATTCTAGTTCTTCCATTAAAGAATCAGTAATAGAAAGTCCACCTTTTTGAAGTGTTTTAGAATGCTTTTTGATAACAATACCTTTGGCATTTGTAAGTATCATTTTAATTTTTTCTTCTGAAATCTGTACCCCTACAGAATGGCAGAAAAAGTCATTAAAGGAATATTCTCTGGCTTTTCTTCCTACTCCACTACCTACTTTGTCCTCTTCGATTATGATGTTTTTTTCCAGAAAAAAAGTTATTATCCTTTTTACTGTCGGAAAACTCATATCCATTTTTTCAGCAACTTCATTAATAACAAAATTGTGATTAGAGTTGAAAACATATTCAAATATTTTGTTTTCATTATTCTCTTTGATATTCTTTTGATACATGACGACTCCCCCTTTATATTCCCCCGGTAAAAAATTTGTTATAAGTTATTATATAATATTTGTCTGTAAAAACAAAACAATAGTTTTTAAATTTGCCATTTTATTTTAAAAATGGAATTTGTGGTAAAAAATCAAAATTATATATTTAATATATTTGAGTTTTTTACGTTAGGAGAGTATATTTTTAATTATGATAAAAATATTTTAAAATAATATTTTTTAAAAATAAATTTGTATATCTTTTGGAGAAATATTGGCATTTATTGAGCTGCAAGGAGGAAAGTGAATGGGCAATGGTGGACAAAAAGGAAAAGCTTCAGGTGTAAAAAGTATAAGTGTATTGGATAAAATTTTAAATTATTTTGAAGTAATTGGAAATAAACTTCCAGACCCAGTATCTATATTTGTGATATTATGTGCAGCTGTATTAATTATATCTTTTATATGCAGTAAAACAGGAGTTGCAGTAGAACATCCCCTTACACATAAGATGATAACTGCTGAGAATCTTTTAGATAAAGAAAATCTAAAGCAGATACTTATAAGTATGGTAACAGTATTCCAAACATATCCGCCTTTAGGGGTTGTACTGGTAGCAATGATTGGAATAGGCCTTGCAGATAAAAGTGGTTTTTTAGAATGTCTTCTTACTGTTGTAGTAAAAAAAGTACCAAGCAATTTAATATATTTTACAGTTGTAATAATGGGGCTTATATTTACTGGAATAGGAGATGCGGGATTTATTGTGCTCCCTCCTTTAGCAGCACTTATATTTCTCAATCTTGGAAAAAATCCAATTATTGGAATGCTTCTTTCATTTGCTGGAGCAGCAATAGGGTTTAGTTCAGGATTATTTGTAACTTTGAATGATATTCTTCTCACATCTTTTACTATACCAGCAGCACAGCTTCTATCACCAACATTTACTAAAAGCCCAGCTATGACTATTTATTTTAATGTGACAAATTCGATACTTCAGATATTTGTTATCACATGGGTAACAATAAAATTTGTAGAGCCAAGATTTCCTGCTCCTGAAAAAAAATTAGAAGAAAATGAAGGAAAAGAAATGCCGAGCATAGAGAGAAAAGGACTTAAATATGCTGGGATTTCTTTTATAATATATATGGCAGTAATTGTATTTTTAACAATAGGAAAGGGAGCTTTTTTAAGAGATGACGCAGGTTCGCTTGTATCAACTAAATCTCCATTAATGAGTGGACTTATACCTATAATGGCACTTGCTTTTTTTATACCAGGTCTTGTTTTTGGAAAAATTACTGGAAAGATAAAAAATGACAAAGATGCTGTAAAAATGATATCACAGACTTTGGGAGAAATGGGAGGATATATATTTATAGTTTTTGTATCAGCTCAATTTTTAAGCCTTTTCTCTAAAAGTAATCTAGGGATAATTATGGCAATAAAAGGTGCAAGTGAAATAAAAGATTTAGGGCTTGCAGGTATGCCGCTGTTGATAGCATATATTCTCCTTGTTGCTTTTATAAATCTGTTTATAGGAAGTGCATCAGCAAAATGGGCTATTCTTTTTCCAGTATTTATACCAATGTTTATGCTGCTGGGATACGATCCTTCACTTACACAGATGGCGTATAGAATAGGAGATTCTTCAACAAATATGATCTCACCATTATTTCCATATCTACCATTAATATTAGCAGTTGCAAGAAAATATGATAAAAATTTTGGTTTGGGAACTTTGATAGCAAATATGATTCCTTATTCACTAATAACACTTGTAGCAAGTATTCTTCTTCTTACAGTGTTCTTTACTTGTGGACTTCCATTTGGATTATAATATGATGTATCAGGAGGGAATATAATGAAAGAAAAAATTGAGCAGTTAGCAGAAAAGTATTTAGAGAGAATAATGGAAATGAGGAGAGAGCTTCATAGATTTCCAGAACTTGGGTTTAAAGAATTTAAAACAGCAGAAATAATAAAGAAAGAGCTGGACAGAATAGGAATACCATATGAAAGTGAAATAGCAGCAACAGGAATAGTAGGATTAATAAAGGGAAAAAAAGAGGGAAAAACAGTTTTATTGAGAGCAGATATGGATGCTTTGCCTGTAGAAGAAGAAAGCAGATGTGAATTTAAATCTGAAATAGCAGGAAATATGCACGCCTGCGGACATGATGGACATGTTGCTGGACTGTTGGGAGCAGCAATGATATTAAATGATTTGAAAGATGAAATAGCAGGGAATGTAAAACTTGTATTTCAGCCAGCAGAAGAAGGACCAGGAGGAGCTGATCCTATGATAAAAGCTGGAATACTTGAGAATCCAAAAGTAGATGCAGCATTTGGATGCCATATATGGCCAGCATGTAAAGCAGGGCAGATAATGATAAAAGATGGAGATATGATGTCTCATACTACTTCTTTTGATATTATGATACAAGGAGTAGGTGGTCATGGTTCACAGCCTGAGAAGACTATTGATCCTATTATAATAGGAAGTCAGATAATAATTAATTTTCAGAATATAATAAGCAGAAATATATCTACACTCAAACCAGCAGTTTTATCTTGTTGTACTATAAAAGCAGGAGAGGCATGCAATGTAATTCCTGATAAATTAATCATAAAAGGAACTATAAGAACATTTGATGAAGAACTTACAAATGAAATTGTAGATAGAATGGAAAATATCATAAAAGGAATCACAAGTTCTTATGGAGCTTCCTATGTTTTTGATGTAAATAGAATGTATCCAGCACTTAAAAATGATCATGAAATGTTTGAATTATCAAAAAAAACATTAGGGAAAATAGTAGGAGAAGAAAATGTAATAGTGATGGAAGAACCTCTTATGGGATCAGAAGATTTCTCTTATTTTGGAAAGAAAGTGCCGTCTAATTTCTTCCTTGTAGGAGTAAGAGATGCTCAGGAAGATATCGAATCTATGCTTCATCATCCAAGATTGCTATGGAATGAAAAGCATCTAAAAATAAATGCAAAAGCTTTATCTCAGTTAGCAATAGATTTTTTAAATAAATAAAATATAGGAATAATAAAATATAAAAGAGAATGGCAAAAAACTAGAATTTTGTCATTCTCTTTTTTGATATATTTAATATTTATTTAACATCTATCTCTAAAACACCCTCTTCAAAACTTTGATCCATAGGTAAAACCTGATAATTTATTCTTGAAAAATCTATTTTCTTTAAATCTATTTTTCTTATCTGACTGTTGTACATAGTTTTGTAATAAAATTCTTTGTCATTTAAACTGCATACTGATGTCCATTGAGTTACAGTTAAAAGATTATCAGGGATATCTTTTTTATGTTCAGGAGGATATTCTGCTCCAATAGGAATATCAAAATTATTTAAAATATGAAAAGCTTCTTGTATTCCTTCTTGAGAAGTGTTTGCAGGCTTCATTGTATTCAAGTAGTAAAAAGCTCTGATAAATCTGGAAGGAGGTGTAATATCACCTGGGAGTCCCAATGCTCCAGTTCCTGCTCCAAATGAAAATATTTTATGATTATTCATAGTATAGTTTTTGGCATTTCCTGAATAAAGATTAATATAGTTATTTAAGTTTTTTAGATGCCAGTCATAGTCAGGAGAATTTGTTAAAACTCCTACTTCATTATTGTATATTTTTATCTCTCCATTGTTTATAATTTCAAGCACTATATTTTCTCCAGAAGCATCAGCAATTCTCCAGTGAGCTGTAGGAAAAGGCTCTCCATTTTCGTCATAACCAATATTAACTACTTTGATTTTTTTTAATCCTTCTTTTACTTCTTTAACATTTGAAAAATTTGAAAGTATCCAAGTTACTAACTGCATATCTGTTACAGATTCTTTAGAAATTTTATCACTGTATTTTGTAAGGCTTCCATAATGTGGGAAATAAAAAAGTCCAGCATTAAGTCCAGCCTCATTGATTCCCTCTCCTATAAACATATCTGAAATAATAGCAATCCCTGCAAAGCCATACTTAGCTTTCCACTTATGACCTTTTAATTCTCCATGTGGAGTTAGGGATTGAAATTCTTTTCCTCTGGGAGAGATAATAATTTTACTGTTTAAATTTCCTTCTCCATACTCTATTGTTCTAGCCTGAACCATTTTATTGTCATTAGTTTTTATACTGATTCCTGTACAAGCATAAGAGATTGCAGAAGTCAGCATAAAAACAATTCCAATTAGTATAATACTTATTTTCATGATTTCCTCCTTAATATTTATAAATTAGTATTTCATAATTTGAATATATAAATTAATATATTTATTATATCATTTTTTTGTTGTGAAAAAAAGACATACCATAGATGATATTTTATCATTAAAAGTATGTCAGAAAATTATTTTAAGAAATTTTCATCGTTAAAATCAATATTTTATTTTAAATTTTAAAACTTTCATAAATTTCATTTATTTTATCCTCTTCTATTCCGATGTACTTCAATGTCTGTTCTGCTGAAGAGTGATTCAGTATAGACATTACTATTGCTATATCAAGAGTACCCTTGTAAACTCTATGCCCCCATGTTTTTCTTAGTGAATGAGTTCCAATAGGATAACTAATATTTAAATCTTTTTTAGCTTTATTAAGATATTTAGAAATGCCAACATTTGAAATAGGTTTATCATATAGTTCTTTTACATATTTTCTATTTAGAGATTTAAATAAAAATCCTTTTTCTGATGAATAACCCAATTCTTTATAGTATTTTTTTAAATCTTCTATTGCCCTTTGACATATTAAATTAAACTTAACCTTTCGTATTTTTTTTGTTTTTTTCTCCTTCAATTTTATTGTATGGTCTGGATTTATATTTTCAAATTTTAATCTAGAAAGATCTGAGATTCTTAGGCCAACATTTACTCCTATATTTATCAATGAAAGAATTACTATTTTTTTATTATTTTTAAAATAATTTCTCAGGTGTAATAAATCGTCAGGATTAATATATCTGACTTCTTGTCCTCTTTTATTCATAAAAACTCTCCTTAGTAAATTCAGTATTATGACATCAAAATCTTTTGAAAGTTTTTTGGAAAAACTACTTAAATATTTAAAGAAAATTTCTAAAAGTTCCATGGACAATTTTTTATAAAATAATTCAAATTAAATATTACTATATTCAACTTAAAAATTCAAGTTTATTTTATTGAATGTATAGTACTAAGTTAAATTTTTTTAAAACTGAAATAAAAAAAAATAAAAGAAAATTAATTTGTTAAATTTTTAAGAAAAAAAATTGAATATAATCGAATTTGATTTATTAATTATGAAAAAATATAAATTTATTATGTTGTTAAAGTGTGTTTTGTGTGATATTATTTTATGTATTTCTAAAATATATAAAAAAGTTATATAAAAATATACTTTTTATATCGATGAAACTTTGTACAATTATAGAAAATAATCGAATTTTTATATGTTGATATAATATGTATTCTTTGAA
Source organism: Fusobacterium ulcerans (assembly GCF_003019675.1). Lineage (NCBI taxonomy): Bacteria > Fusobacteriati > Fusobacteriota > Fusobacteriia > Fusobacteriales > Fusobacteriaceae > Fusobacterium > Fusobacterium ulcerans. Next base: position 2,058,923 of record NZ_CP028105.1, read on the forward strand.
AAAGTAAGAACTAATTTTATAAAAATTATTCTAAAAAAAAGCATATAAAATTTTCAATAATATTCTTTAAAATTATAAAGAAATTACTTGTAATAAACTATTTATTACAGATAAAAACATAAAAAAAATATCCATAAAATAGAACTTAAAAATTAGAATTTACCTGTATTATTAAAAGCACTAAAATGCAGTATAATATCACTATTAAAACTTTAAAAGTTTTATTCTGAGCATAAGTTTTAATTTATGATCTGGGAGGAAAATTTTGAAAGAAAAAATTAAAGTTGCAGTTCCTGAGTTCGTATTAAAGACTTTAAAGGAGGATCAAAAACATTTTGATATAACCAAAGAAAAACTTTGTAATGAAATTTTATTGAAGTTTTCAATAGAAAATTTGAATTGTTATTGTGATATTCAGTTTAATAAAAATGAATATCTTCAATTTAATTTAAATAAGACCAATAAAATTTACTATGAAGAATTGAGTAAAAAAATAGATGGAAAAAATGATTCAGAAAAAATCAGAAAAATTTTTTCTGAATATGCTATTCTTCAGCCATTTGTTAGAGAGGCTATTCTATTTAGGGAAAAAATCATATGTATGAATTCTTTTGAAAAAAATAAAAAAATTTTAAAAATATGTACAAATGGAGAAATATATGAAGGGAAAGTTGAAAAAATATTTATAGATGAAGAAAAAAAATACTTGATGGCAAGAATAAATAAATCAAATCATTACATAAGTGAAATAAAAATTTTAAATTAAAAATATTTAAGAATAAAAAAGGGAGGATTTATGAGAAAAATAGTTATAGGAATTTTTCTTTTATCTAGTTTGGGATCTATTCTTTATTCACAAGAAATAAGTGAAAAAGAAGGAATGAAAGTATTAAAAGAAATAAGAAAAGAAATTCAATTAGAAGAAAAAGAAAAACAAAAAGCTATTGAAGAGGCTGAAAAAGCAAAGAAAGCAGAAGAGAAAGCAAGGTTAGCAGCAGAAAAAGCTAAGGAAAAAGAAGGGAAAAAAGTAATTGAGGAAATCAAAAGAGATATGAATGAATCTCTTGAAGAGAAGGTATTCCGAAGTGAAAATAATCCTGAAGCTAGAATAGCAGCTGCTGGAGCAGCCTTTGAAATAGGAAAAGAAAGAGTAGCATTTTTAAAAATGGAAGAAGAAGAAATTATAAAACTTGAAGAATCTTTGGGAATAGAAGCAGACAAAAACAGAGTATTTTTAGGACAGAAATTTGATGAGGTATATGACAAATTTAATTCAAATAATAATGAAATTGAACTACTTCTTTTAGAAAATGAAAAGTTAAAAGAATATTTAACTAGACTGGATCAAATGGAACAAAAAGTAAAAGCAGGAAACTAAAGGGGAGAAGATAAATGAGAAAAAATGATATTGAAAAATCTTTAAAAAGATTTTTGAAAAGAAAAATTAGTTACTCTCTTTCACTTTTGATAGCCTTCATGATAACAGGAGGAATATCTTTTGGTGCGGGAATAACAACAGAAGAGATACAGGAAACGAAAAATGATATTTTAACTAGAATAGAAACAGAACGTGAAGAAATAAAAAGGAAAATAGCTGAAAATGAAAGACTGATAAAAGAATATAATTCAGACTTTGTGGAGCTTGTAAGAAAAGGAGATTTTTATTCTAAACCTTTAATTCCAAGTACACAAGTTTTTTTTAGTTATCAATATTTAGATAATGGAAAAACAAAAGACAGAACAGCCAAAGAATTTAAAGAAACTATAGATGCTGTTAATAAGCATTATGGAACAACAAGTGGAGAAAGTTTATTAAAATCTACAGGAAATATAGGAAAAGACAAGGTGTTATCTGGAAATGGAGTGGTAGTTGATAATGAAGTATTTAGAGAAACAATAGAAGTGGGGGCTAATATAAAACCTGTTGAGCCAGTATTACCAACAATCAGTCCAAATGTATCAGTAAATGTATCAGCACCAGTGGTAAATCTTGGGACATTGCCAGGGACAGTAAACCCTATAATGCCATCAGTACCATCAGTAATAGCACCAACAATAACAGCACCGTCAACTCCTGGAGGGATAAATGTAAATGTATCAACTCCAGCAGCAGTTGCTAAAATTACAGTAACAGCACCAACAGCAAAAACACCTGCAATTCCAGCAGAGAAAAATATAGAAATAAAAACTCCTACTTTGCCTCAGGGATATGAGCCAACTATGATAACTTTACCTACAGCTCCAACATTACCAGTTGTAGTTCCTGTAAATGTCTCATCTCCTTCAATAGCTGGAAGTGGGGCAAATCCAAGTGTACAATACTTTTGGTGGAATGGAAATAATGGAGTAATATCTCAAATAAGTTTAAAATCTGGAGAATATATTATAAATGGAAACTCAGGAAACTATAGTGTGGGAGTAACAGGATATGATGCAGAAGCATTTCCTGGAACAACTCCTAGTGGAACTAAACCAACAGAAAATAAAGTCTATAATGTTCCTCAACAATTTTTTCATACTTTATTAAATGTACCATATTCATATTATGGAGAAAATACAAAAATAGTTTTTAATTCAAATAATGCTAAACTTATTGATCTTGAAACTGAAGGAATGGTAAATGGAAATTTAGATAATAGAGTAACAGAAGGACTTATAACTTCAGCAACACGTGATAGATTAAGGGAGTATCAGACATATACTGGAATTAAAGGAGAAGATGGAACGGAACTTTTATTCGTTAATAAAGGTGAGATAGAAATAAATGGAACAGGATCAGCATATTTTTTTACAACATCACATACTAATGGAAATTATAGAACTAATTATTTAGATAATGAAGGAACAATTACTGTCAATGGAGATAAATCTATTGTATATATGCATTCTCCTGATACAAGTCAGTCTAAAGCATATATTTATTCAAATGGGCCAACTGGAAAAATATATGTAGATGGAGTAGGAGCTTCATTGATGCAGTGGGCTTATTCAAATTTACCTCATAACAGAGCTGCATTTGTAAATGAAGGAACTGCTGAAATAAGAGGAGCAGAGGCAATTGCTCTATATATGTCGAATAATAGTGCATTTAATAATGGGCATGCGGCTTATATTAAAAAAGCTATTGATCTGTTAGGGGATAAGAGTATTGGAATGGTTGCTCAAAATACCAATATAATAAATGAAAAAAATATCGTAAAATTTAATATTGGAAATAAAGAACAAACTATAGTAAAAGGGAATTCGTTAACTAGTATTTTTACTAATGCTGATGGGACTCCAAGAGCAAATGATCCAACTTTAGTAGAGCAGGGTATTGGAATATTGATGGACAATAGTTCTACAACTAAAACAGCTGCTCAAATAGAAATTGGAAAATATTCATATGGTGGGATAGGTATCTTTGGAAAGCAAGGTACAATAGAAATATTAGCTCCATCTGGAACTTCTGGAGAGAAAAGCAATATAACAATTTCAGATGGAGAAAAAAATACTGGAATTATTGCTAAAGGTGGAGATGTAAAGTTTAATGGAGACATCTTAATAAAAGGTGGAAAAGATAATAGAGCAGCAGTTGCAGAAAGCGGGAAAAAAATAACTATAACTGGAAATGTAACAGCTGGAAGTAATGATAAAAAAATTGAAGACAGTGTTATTTTATATGCAAAAGATAATGGAACAGTAATAACTGTAGAAAATGACAAATTAAATTTAAAATTGTCAGGGGATAGTACTGGAATTTTTGCAACAAGTCAGGGAAAAGTAGCTGCAAATAGAACTTCTTTAACTCTTTCACAACCTGATGCCAGTGGAAATATTCCAGAACCTACTGCGGAAGTCAACATTTATGTAGAAGGGAAAAAAGATACTGATGGAAAGATCAAAGGTCTAGGATTGTATACAAGTTCTGGAGGAAATATCAGTGCTAAAAATACTTATGTTAAAGTTAAAAATGGTGCTGTTGGAATAGCTTCAGTAGGTAATGGATCAAAAGTTGACTTGACAGGAGGTATAATAGATTATGAAGGAAATGGATATGCTGTTTATACTTCTGACAATGGAGAAATTGATTTAACAAATGGAGAAATAATTTTAAGAGGTAAGGCTACTGCATTGGAATTAGATTTTGCAGGAGGAGTTAATCCAATAAAGCTTCAAGGTGCAAGAATTACTGTTATGTCTAATGATGCAATAATAGCTAACTTAAAAAATGCTGGTGTCCTAAATATAGCAGACTTAGAAAGTAATATTTCTACAAACTTAGGTGGAGTAACTTTTAAGAATGGAACAAACGGCAGTGAAGTATTTGATAAATATAAAGTTGCAGCAATAGATGGAGGAACTCTTAATATTGATACAAATATAGATAAGGGAGATACTTCAACAAGCAGTCCAGGATTTTATTATTATAGAAGATTCTTAGGACAAAGACTTAAAATAAGTGTTCTAGATAATGTAACAGTTAATGCTTCGATAAATAGTGCTTATGCTTCAGAATATTTTAAAGGACAAGTTGTAGGACTTGAAATAAACTCTAGCTCTTCTGCTACAGGAATAAGCGATACTCAAATAAATCTTGGACAGGGAGCTAAAATTGTGGCGTCGAGACTGGATAGTGGAAGTGGAGCAATTGGAGCATATATAAATTATGGTGAAATTACTCTTGATACAGGAAGTTCTATAGAAGTGGAAAAAACTTTAAAAAATGAAAATGGAGTAGGAATATATGCTGTAAATGGAAGTAAAGTAACTAATAAAGGAAATATTACTGTTGATGGAAACTATGGAATAGGTATCTTTGGTACAGCATATAGAACAGATTCATCTAATATCCCTGTTGTTAATGAATTTGGTGGAAAAGCTGGCGAAGGTGAATTAGAAATAAATAATGCTCAGAACATCACTTTATTAGGTATGGGTACTGTTGGTATTTATGCAAAAAATAATAATGGTTCTGTTTCTAGTGAAAAAACTAAAGTAAACAATACAGGAAATATAACTGTAGGGGATTCAAATACATCTACTTCAGTAGGGATTTATGGTGAAAAAGCCGAAATTTCAAACACAGGAACAATTTCAGTGGGAGCTGGAGGGGTAGCTATATATGCAACAACTGGAAGTAAAGTTACAAATCTTGGAACTTTAAAACTTGGTTCTGATGGTATAGGAATTATGGCTGATGGAACTTCTACTATTACAGCAACTAATGTAATTCTGGGAAGTAATGCTGGAACAGATGATAGTGGAAAAACTGGTGTTTTCTATAAAGGTTCAGCAAGTGGAATTGATAATAAAAGTATAGCCTTAAATGTAAATGCAGAAAACCTTGATAAAGGAACAGCTATATACGTTGAAAATATGAATGTAACTTCTTCTGGAGCTTTAAATGTAGGTAAAGAAGGAATAGGTATTTTTGTAAAAGGAAATTCAACTCAGACAGGTACAAATACTGGAACTATAGATCTTACAGCTGGGAAAAATGATGCAGTAGGTATGTATACAACAACTGCAAATATTCTTAATAATACAGGGGGAAGTATAAATGTAAATGATACTTCTCAAATAGGAATGTATGCAGAAGAGGCGAATCATAAAGCAACAAACAAGGGAACAATTAATCTGAATGCAGATAGTTCTACTGGTATATATGTGAAATTAGGTGCTGTAGCAGAGCTTGATACAGGAAACAGCATAGTATTTAACAAGAAATTCAGTGTAGGAGTTTTTGCTGAGAATGCTACAGTAAACTTTAAAGATGATTTGACTTTTGCAAATAATAATGAAAATAAGAATATATATGTTTATGGTAAAGGTGCAACAGTTGGAATAGATCCTGGAAAAATTGTAACAGTAGATGGAATGGAAACTCCAACAACAGCAGGAAATAAAACTGTAGGAATCTATCTTGAAAATGCTGGTACTGGAAGTACATTTACAAGTAATACAACAGGCCAACTTGTTGTTCAAAGAGAAGCTGTAGGTATCTATTCAAAAGGCAATAATACTTTAAATGTAAATGTAACAGCTACAGGAGAAAAAACTACAGGAGTATTTATTGATGGAGGATCAACTATAACAGGAACTGTAACTGCTCAAGGAACATCAACAGCTGGAGCAGTAGGAGTATATGGAAGTGGCGGAGCTGTAACAATAGGCGCTGGAGGCCTTGCTCTTAAAACAGATACAGGTAAAGGAACAGGAATGTATCTTACTGATGGGGCTCATGCAGCAGGAGGAAAAATCACTGTAAACAATACAGCTACAGTTGATAATATAGGAGTATACTACAGCAAGGGAACAGCTTCAGGAACTGTGACAAATGGAGCTGAAGTTGAACTTACAGGAAATAAAAGTATAGGAATATATGCAGCAGATGGAATAAATCTTGTAAATACTAAAAATATAACATCTACAGGGTTAAATAATAATATAGCTTCATATGTAGGAGGAAACTCAACACTGACTTCAAATGGAAATATAACTATGACAGGTACAGACGGCAACATAGGTATATATACAGGAAAGGGAAGTGGAATAAATAATGGAGCTATTGATTTAACAGGATCTATAGGAAGATCATCAGCAGGGATGGTGGCTAAAACTGATACATCATCAGATACAGCTTCTGTAGAAAACAAGAATAGAATTACAGTAGGAAGCAATCTTGGAATGTATGTAGCAGGAAACGGAACAAGTTCAGGAAAAAATACAGGAACAATAACTGCAACAACAGGAACAGGAGTGTATGTAAATGGTTCTGGAAATAGTTTTAATGGAACTGGAGGAACTATCACATCAAATGCAGTAGGAATTTATCTGAAGGATACAGGTGCAAATAAAATCACTGCTGGAACTTTAAATATAGCTTCAGGAGGAGTAGGAGTATTTGGAGAAAATGCCAAGATAGACTTTGCAGTAAATGTAACAGGAACAGGAGCGGTAGGAGTTGCAGCTAAAAGTGGAACAGTAATATCAGGAAATATAACAACAGGACAGGGTTCGGTTGGAGCATATCTTCTTGATGGTACAGTAACATTTAATGGAGCAAATATAACAACAGGAGCTAATAGTAGTTCAGGAACATCAGTAGGAGTCCTATTTGACAATACAATAGCAGGTCCATACACTATGAATAATGTAAGTGTAAATGCCAAAAATGGAGTGGGAATATATCTAGGCGGAGCTGGAATGACTCTTAACCATAATGGAACTGTAACTACTGAAGGTGGAATTGGTATATATGTAAAAAATGGAACTACATTGACAACAGGAGAATCAACATTAAATATAAGCAATGGTGGAACAGGAGTATATATAGATGGTGGTATAGCTAATCTTGGAACATCAGGAAATCTTAAATTTAATTTTGGAACTGGTGGTGGAATAGGAGTATTCAATAATGGAGGAACTCTTAATCTTGGAAACAACATAACAGCAATTGGTTCAGGATCTCTTGCAGCAACTTCAAATGGAAGTTTGATTTCATCTGGAAATTTGAACATAGGTGAAGGTGGAACAGGACTTCTTGGAACATATGATAATGGAACTACAACACTAAAGAATATAACAAATAATGGTGGAACAATAACAGCCCATACTGGTGGAATAGGTCTTGCAGCTATAAAAGGAACAAGTACTCCAACAGCAAAAGTCACTATAAATAATAGTGGAATAATTAATGCAAATGGAATCTCAAATGGAGTTAACCCTTCTCCTTCTATCGGTATCTTTACAGATGTAGCTGATGTAATAAATACTGGAACTATTAATGTAGGAAGTAATGGAATAGGAATTTATTCTAATCATAATGGAGTTCTTACATCAGTAAAAAATGATAATATGAAAATGACAGGAACAGATGGAATAGGAGTATATCTTAAAGGGACAACAGCTGGACTTACATCAAATAATATAAATTCAACAGGATCAAGAAATACAGGAGTAGTTCTTGAGGGAGTAACATCAGCTATTGATGCAGGAACTATTACTTTAGGAAATGAAAGTATAGGAGTGTTAGCAACAAATGGAACAAATTCTCTAATAGATGGAACTATTTCAGTAGGTGCTTCAAGTGGAACTAAGAGTGCAATAGGAATAGTAGCAAATGGTGGTTCTAATGTCACTGTAGCAGGAACATCGACTATTACAGCTGGAAATGGTGGTATAGGAGTATACGCTGAAGGAGCTGGAACGATAGTTACAGTAGCTGATACAGGAAATATTACAGTAGGAACAGATGGAATATATATGTATTCAAAAGGTGCTGCCTTGACTTTCACAGGAAATATTACCGCAGACAACCAAATAGGAATAGTAGCAGATGGAGGAAGTGTAACTTCCAGCGGAAGCTCAAGTATAACAGCTAAAAATGGTGGAATAGGTGCATATGTAAAAAATGCAGCTCCTGCATTTGGTACAACAGCAATTACGGTTCAAAGTGGAGTTGCTGAGACAACTTCTGCTCCAGCAAAATATTCAGTAGGAATTTACTATGATAGTGTAGCATCAGCAGGAATAATACCAACAGTTACACAGACAGGAAATTATACAATTGGTAGGGTTTTAAATAAATCAACAGGAACTGTATCTGGTGGAATTTCTATAGGAAGTTCTGGAAATAATCAGGTAGGAGTAATGGCAAAAGAAAACTCTAATCTTACAGTAACAGGAGGAATATCTGTAATAGGAGGAAATAGTAATATTGGTGTATATGGAAAAAGCAGTGCAATAGCAGTTAATGGAAATATATCAGTTGCTTCTGCTGCTTCATTAACAAATTCATCAATAGGAGTATTTATAGATAAAGGGATATATAATGGAACTACAGGAGATATTTCAGTTGGTAATAATAGTATTGGAATCTATGGAAAAGATTTGAATGGAGGATCAATTTCTCAAACTGGAACTGTTATGACTGTAAGTAATAGTGGAGTTGGTATATATGGAACTGGTACAGGTAATGGAACAGAAAATATCAATTTAACAATGACTACAGGAATAACACTTGGAAATAATAATTCTATAGGAGTATATGCAAAAAATATAAATACATCTGTCACAGGTGATATACATGTTGGAACAAATACAAGTATAGGAATAGTAAGTGAAGGAAATGGAAATGTAACATATACAGGTGACTTGGCAATAGCGAATAAAGGAACTGGGGAAAAGGATACTGGATCAGTAGGTATCTATAAGTTGAATGGAACTGGAACTATAAATACATTAGCAGGTAACTGGAATGTAGGAAATAATGGATATGGAATTTTCTTGAAACAAGCAGCAGGACAATCAGCAACAATTAACAATAATGCTGATATGACTTTAGGAACAGCAGCTGTAGGAATATTCTCAAGTGGAAAAAATACAGTAAATAATACTGGAGATATAATTGTAGGGAAAACTGATGTAAAAGGTGATCACGATAATATAGAAAATCATCTTAATTCAATAGGAATCTATGCAACTGGCGGAACTAAAGTAAATAATGCAGGAAATATAACTGTAAATTATGATCATTCAGTAGGAATCTATGGAGATGGAGCAGAAACAAGGATTCAAAATACAGGAACTATTAATGTTGATGGTGGAGGAGTAGGAATCCTTGTAAGAGATGGAGCAGTAGCAGTAAATGCTGTTGGAGGAAATATCATCTTAGGAAGTACATCAGCACCAGATCCTTGTACAGCGATTACAGTAGGAATGGCAGCATATTCAGGAGCTAGAATAGAAAATGCAGGAACAATAACTGTTAATGAAGGTGTTGGAATGCTTATAGGACAAGGTGCAACATTTAATAACAGTGGAACTATTTATTTAAAAAATGGAATAGGGATAGAAGGACCAGGAGCTGTAAATAACTATGGGGATATAGTTATTCTTCCAGGTGGAAATGGAACTCCAGGAGCAAATGTAGGAGTATCCAAAGCGGAAGTAGGAAGTGTAAAAATTGAATCAGATGGAACAATAACAATCAATGATAAATATGTATCTATTGGAGGAACACTTTCAACAGCAGGAAATATAGTAGTAAATGGAGCCTATGTAGATGTAACAACAGGAACACCTCTATTTAATGCAAATAGTGTAAGTGGAGAAGTAAAACTACTTCCAAACTTTGCAGCAACAGGAAATGGAATTTCATATGAGATAGAAGGCTTTATAAATACAGCAATGGGAACAATAACAGGAAACAAACTTACTCCTGTGACATCACCTCTGTTTATTGCAAAAGTAACAGATAAAGGAAGCCTTGTTATTGCTAAGAAGCCTTATGCTGATTTGACAATAGGTGATCAGTTTGATGCGCTTGATAAAGGATTGGATAATATTCTTAAAAATAGTGGCGGAAATGGAAAAGATGCTGAAATTCTGAAAGGCTTGAATGAATATCTGGAAGGACTTCCAGCAGACCAGTTTGAAAGAGAGACATCATTGAAGCTAGCTGAAACAAGAGGAGATATCTATGCAACTATTCAAGGAAGAATGCAGGATATCAACAGAGCATTTGACAACTCTTTCTATGAACTTGAATCTTCATATAATCTGACAAAAGACAGCAGTAAATACAGCGTTATCTATACTGATGGAAACTATAAAGATTCTACATTGGGAATAGACGACTATGATTACAAAGTAATGGGAGTTCTTTATATGAAAGAGAAGGAAGGAACAGAGTATGGAAGCAAGTATGGATATACATTAGGATTTACAGGATCAAAGTTTGACTTTGATGATGGTGGATCAAAAGAGGATGTATACTCATTAAGAGTAGGAGCACATAGAGTTAAAAATCTAAGTGAGGAACATAAAGTATCATGGCTGTCAAGAATAGAGCTTGGATACAACAGACATATTGCGAAGAGAAAGCTTAATCTTCAAGAAACATTTGAAAATAAGGGAGAATACAATACTTACTCTGTAGCACTTGACAACAGACTTACAAAGGTTATCTATACAGATCTTTCTAGACAGTTAGATGTATATGCTGATTTAGATTTAGAGTATGGAAAAGTAGATGACTTTAAAGAAAGTGCTGGAAGCAAAGGCGGACTTGAAGTGCAGATTAAAGACAATGATTATCTAAGCGCACAGGCAGGAGCTGGAGTGAAGGCATCTCAAAGAATCTATGCAGGAAATGACGTCTCAGTAAAAGTAACAGCAGATGTAAAATATGCATATGAGCTTGGAGACAACTATGATGGAAACAAAGCAAGACTTAAAAATGGAAGAGAAGGATATTACAGTCTAATCACTCCAGAAGAGAGCGAAGGAAAACTGACTGGTAAAATTGGACTTACAATAGAAAAAGCCAACCACATGGGAGTAACATTCGAAGTGGAAGCAGCAGATGAAGGAAATAGAAAAGATTCATCAATTAAATATGGAATGAGATTCAATTACAAATTTTAAATTAGTAAAACTGTCCCTGAAAAGGGACAGTTTATTAGACTAAAGGTGGAAAAAATATGGATGAAAAGACAGAAAAAAGAGGAAGGCCTTTAGGAAGTGGAAACAAAAAAGATGTCATTTTAGGCATAAGAGTCAGTAAGGAAGAATACAATATAATAAAAGAGGGCCTTGCTAAATTAAAAGGTAAATATAAAACAAATAAAAACATAATATTATATTTATTTAAAAAATATAATATTCTTGAAGAGAACAATAAAAAATCAGATAAAATGTTTCTTAAAATAATAATTGAAGAAATGAAAAAGAAAAAATATACAAAAGAAGAAAAAGAACAGTTAATAAAAGAAATATATAAGACTATTGAAAATAAAGATGAAGAATAGTTTTTTAATTAAAGGAATTTAAGATGAGGAGAAAACATGCAAATAAAATTAACTAAAGAAGAGACAGAAAAATTAGGTGAAAATAAAGATGGAATAGCTCAGCTTCTAGTAAGAAAAGCTATTCTTGCAGAGATGGAAAAGAAAAAATATACAGAAGAAGAAAAAAAATATCTTGAAGAAATGAAAATAAATATAGAAGTTGAGTTTTATCTTAATTCAATAGCACAAAAAGCAGTTCAAATATATGATTATGAACTTTTAGAAGTATATAAAAATAATAGTGAACTACTAAAAGATAAAAATACAGTAGAAATATATCCACAACTTCAACAGGCTTTATTTAATAAAAAACTTGGAGAAGAAAAAGTAAAGGTAATAAATGAAATAGTTGAAAAATATAAAATAAATGATGTATTAAAAGAGTATATAAAACCAGAAGAAGAGAAATAGGAGGGAATGTGAAAAAGATATTAGTAGGATGTATTTTAGCAGTATCAGTGGCGTCATATTCAGCAACAGATGTAATGTCAACATTGGAACAGCTTGAACTCAATCTCCAGCAACTGGAGGCTGAGGAAAAAGCTATGTATAATCAAAGAAAAGCAGAGGCCGAGGAAGCAGAAAGAACTTTAGCAAATCAAAGAAAAATGTATGCAGAAATATCAGAGAAAGAGAAAAAAATATCAAGTGTAAAAGATAATAAATTTTATAAAGATCAATATCAGGAACTAGCAAAAAAATATGGAGAGGCTAAAAAAGAATTGGAAATAGATATGAAAAAGCAAGAAGAAATAATAAATATTTTTGAAGCTATAAAATAAAAAATATCTGGAGATAAAAAGGGAAAGAAAATGAATACAAAAGATTATAGGTTATATGGATGTCATTTTACAAAAGAAGAATATGGTTTTATAAAAAGAAAATTAAAGAAATTATCTAACAGGAATAGTGAAACAAAAATAACTGATACCCAAGTATTATTAGAACTTTTTAAACTTGCGTTAAAGGAAGAAAAAGAAGAGAAAGGGCAGGAAATATGAAAGAAACAGAAATTATAAGAGAATATAAAGAAAAAAGAAAATTAAAAAACTTAAAAACTGCAAAAGAAAAAATAGAAGCTTTTTGGGAAACTTTAATAGATAGTTTGCAGGAAGATGAAAGGCTAATTTTTAAAGGATGGGGAACTTTTGAAGTAAAAAAAATTAAAGAAAGAATATTTAATAATCCAAGAACAAAGAAAATAGAAAAAATATCACCAATAAATAAAATAGTATTTAAACAAGGGAAGATATTAAAGAAAAAATTTAATGAGGAAATATAAAAAAGAATAGAAATTTTATAAATATACAGGGTAGGGAATTTTCTCTACCCTTATTAAGTTAAAAAATAAATTTGCTCTCATTTAATCTAGTAGAGGAATAGTTCAAATTTTTTGTTATATATAATATATTTTATTTGATAATTTTAGTATGGAGAATATATTCATAAAATTTAAACTGTGATACAATTCACTAAAATAGTTAATTTCGTTTTACTATAAGTACAGATGTACTGAATATAGATATTTTTATATAAAATAATAATATTTAAAGTGTTATAACAGTAATTTCAGGAATGATCGAGGGAGTGTTAACAATGTTAGAAGAGAACTTTCAAACTGCATCAGATATAGCTTATAGAATAATTTCACAAAAAATCTTAGATGGAGAATTTTCTCCAGGGATGAAATTATCAAGAAGAAAAATGGCTGAGGTAACAGGAGTCAGTGTAATTCCTGTAATTGAAGCTTTAAAAAAATTAGAAGAAAATTATTTGGTTGAATCTAAACCTCAGTGGGGCTCTTATGTAATAGTTCCCACTAAAGAAAAAATTATAGAAAACTATCAGCTTAGAGAAGCAATAGAATGTCAGTCAGCAAGAATATTATCTAAAACTATGACTGGAGAACAGCGTGAAGAATTAATGGCCATTGCTACAGAATTGGATACTATACCTTATACTGATGAAACAATTTTTGACAGCAGAAATTCACATATATTATTTCATGCAAAACTTACAGAATTTACAGGAAATAGTTTATTAATAAATACTTTAAAAAAAATAAATATGTTCTGGATTTTATGCAAAGCCATAGGAACAAATGCACCTAAGGCTACTTATCCAAGATATTGGCACAGATATTTAGTTGATACTATTGCAAAAGGAAATCCTGATGAAACAGAAAAATTAATGAGAGAACATGTGAATGATTCTTTGGATTTGATAATAGCAAATTTATAAAAAAGTATTTAAATAGTTGTAAAAGTTATCAAAATTTGTTTTATAAAAGTGTTATAACAGTTATATTACAAAATAAAAAGTGGAGGTATTTTATGAAAAACTTTAAAATTTCAAAGGTCATTGGCAGTTTTATATTATTGTTGGTATTAGGAATAACTACATATGCAGCTGGGGTAAGATATATTTCTATTGCAACTTCAAGTGCAGGAGGAGCTTTTTCGATTATAGGGACAGCAATGTCTGATATCATAAATAAAAATGATCCAAATGTTTCTGCAAATATAGAAATAACAGGAGGTTCATCAGAAAATATTTTATTGGCTAAAAATAAAAACGTAGAATTAGCTATGACAGCATCAGATGTATTGGCTCTTGCATTGGAGGGTAAGGGAAGTTTTGAAGGTAAAAAAATAGATAAAGATGATTTAAGAGGAGTAATGGGTGGGCACATGACAACATTACAAGTATATACATTAAGAGATGGGAAAATAAAAAGCTTTAAAGATCTAAAAGGTAAAAAGATAGCTGTAGGTCCTGCTGGAAGTGTTGCTGGAGATGCAATGAAAACTATAATGGATGCTTATGGATATGAAATAAATAAAGATTGGAAACCAGAATACTTATCTCATGGTGATGGAGCAGAAGCTTTAACTGATGGAAATGTAGATGCAGTATGTATAATGAGTACTTTACCTGCTTCTCCAGTAACAACAGCAGCAGCTTCAAAACCTATTCGTTTATTAGAGTTAGAAAAAGAATATTTTGATAAAATAATGACAGAATGCCCATATTATATTCCAGCTAAAATAGATGCTGATGTATATAATGGACAAGATGAAAAAGTGGAGTATACTTTTGGAAGTGCCAGTATTTTAATAACTTATAAAGATATGCCAGAAGAAGATATCTATAATATGGCAAAAGCTTTATTTGAAAATAATGAACTGTTAGTAGCTGCTTATCCTCAATGTAATGAGTGGAATATTGAAAATGCAACAAGAGGATTAGAAGGATTAGTAGAAATGCATCCAGGAGTTATAAAATATTTGAAAGAAAAAGGGGTTATGAATTAATATAGAAGGGGGTAAAAATGGAGGGTAAAAACAAAAATAGTCAATTAAGCAAAATTCTGCTTTTTATAATAGGGTTGGCACTGGCATTGTTTCATATATATACTTCATACTTTGGAGCGTTGCCGTCTTATCAACATAGAGTAGTCCATCTGGCACTTAGCATGATGCTGGTACCATTGTGTTATAATTTGTTCAATATAAAAAATGAGAAAATAAAAAATGTATTTTCAATAGGGATAATTGCTGTAGTATCAGTTATAGGTTTATATTCATATTCCATAGCAGATACAATGTGGAAATCCAGTGGAACTATGTCTGGTCTGGAAATTATACTGGCAACAATTCTGTTGATTCTGCTTCTTTCTTTTACATGGAAGACAGTTGGAGCAGCAATGCCTATAATAGCTATTTTATGTATTCTCTATGCACTTTTTGGACCTAATCTTCCTAGAAGTATTGCACACAGAGGATATACATGGGTAAGGATTACAGAAGTTTTATTCAAAGGAACAAATGGTATATTTAATACACCTTTGGGGGTTTCTTCCATATATGTATCTATCTTTGTAATATTTGCAGGAGTTTTGGAAGCGTCAGGAGCAGGAGATATATTTATAAGATTGACACAAGCATTACTTGGGGGATTTAGAGGAGGACCAGCAAAAGTCGCTGTAGTTGCCAGCAGTTTATTTGGAACTATTTCTGGAAGTGCTGTAGCAAATGTTGTAGGAACAGGATCTTTTACTATTCCATTGATGAAAAAAAGTGGATTTGATTCAGAATTTTCAGGAGCAGTAGAAACAGCTGCTTCTAGTGGAGGACAGCTTATGCCGCCAGTTATGGGAGCTGCTGCTTTCATCATGGCTGACTATATTGGTTCATATCAAGAAGTATTAACAGCTGCGATAATTCCAGCAATTCTGTTCTATATAGCATTATTTATAATGATAGACTTAGAAGCATTAAAAAAAGATCTGAAGGGGCAAAGTAAAGATGAACTTCCTAATTTCATGGAAGAATTGAAAAAAGGGTGGCTTCTTCTGATGCCTTTGGTACTATTGGTATTCTTATTAGTTGGAGTGAGATATTCTGCACAGAAGTCGGCTTTCTTTTCTATAATATTTTTAGTAGTGATAATGCTGGTATATCCAGGAAAGAAAAGATCTGTTTCTGAAATACTGCACCTTATTGCCAGCTCATCAAAAGGAATGGTAAGCGTTGCTCTTACAACAGGTACTGCTGGTATAATAGTTGGAATGCTTATGCTTACAGGAATAGGATATAAATTGTCTTCTCTTCTTATAAGCTTATCTCAAGGAAATGTAATGCTGTTATTGATTCTTACTATGGTGACATCTGTAATATTGGGAATGGGAATGCCTACATCAGCAGCTTATGTTCTGTTGGCTACATTGATTGTTCCGGCATTGGAAAATCTTGGAATAGCAAAAATTGCTGCTCACTTCTTTGTATTTTATTTTGGAATCATGGCAAATGTTACTCCACCAGTGGCAGTAGCAGCCTATACAGCAGCTGGAATTGCAAAAGGAGATGCTATGAAAACCGGATTTGTAGCTTGGCGTCTCAGTCTTGCAGGATTCCTGATGCCGTTTATGTTCTGCATGAATCCAGCTTTACTTGGAAAAGGAACAAATGGAGAAATTATTCTCGCTATTATGAGTGCCTTGATAGGAGCTTATGGATTAGCAACAGCAGTTCAAAGATATTTTAAAGGAAACTTATCTTGGCCAAAAACAATAGTTGTTCTTTTGGGAAGCGTTTCTACAATGATGCCAGGAATTAAATCAGATATATTTGGTCTTATCTGTTTAGGGTCAATATATGCTATTCAAATAATAAAATCTAAAAAAAGTTATGATGAGGGTGAAGTAAATGTCGCATAAAGTATTGATACCACAAGCAGTGGCAAAAGAGGGAGTAGAATTATTAAAAAGTTATGGTTTTGAAATAAAACATGGATCAGGAGCATCAGAGGAAGACTTAATAAAAGATGTAGCAGATTGTGATGCTATCTTGTTAAGAACAGCCCCTTGTACAGAAGCTGTATTGAAAGCAGGAAAAAATTTGAAAATAGTAGCAAGGCATGGTGCTGGATACAATAATGTGGATTTAGAAGCAGCAGCTAAACTAGGAATATGGGCAACTAATGCTCCAGATTCTACTACTAATACAGTGGCAGAATTTGTGCTGGGAGCTATTCTGGCAGTTTCTAAAAGAATATTTTTAATGAATAAAAAGATAAAAGAAGGGGATTTTTTCTTCAAAAATAACCATAAAGGAATGGACTTAACAGGAAAAAAATTAGGAGTTGTTGGATTCGGACGTATAGGAAGAAAAGTAGCCTACAAAGCTTTTTATGGATTGGGAATGGAGATACTGGCTTATGATCCATTCTTAACAAAAGAAAATTGTCCTGATTATGTAACTATTTGTGATTGGGAAACTATATTTAAAGAATCAGATATTATATCATTACACATGCCTCTTATAAAAGAAAATATTGGATGCGTAGGGAAAAAAGAATTTACAAATATGAAAAAATCAGCCCACTTTATAAACTGTGCTCGTGGAGAAGTGGTGAATGAGAAAGAGCTTATTGAGGCACTGAAAACTGAAGAGATTGCAGGAGCATTTTTAGATGTGTTTGAACAGGAGCCACCTTTAGAGGATAACCCATTATTATCAATGGATAATGTGATTGTTACTCCGCATATGGCTTCAAATACAGAGGAATGTATGATACTTATGGCAGTACAGGCAGCTTCTGAAATTGTTAAAGTTTTATCAAATGAAAAACCTTGCTGGCCAGTTAATAATCCAGTAGGAAAATAGACATACAAAAATGGGCAGAGTTTTCTTTCTGCCCATTTTTCTATTGTTATATTTTTATGATTCTATATTTTTACGAATATTTTCAGAAAAAATATATGAATATAAATAAAATGAAATGTCCTATTAAAGAATTGAAAAATGAAAAATAAAACAAAAAATAAAAACAGTATATTAAATTATATATTTATTATATTAGACTTTTGTTAAATTAATGTGTAATCTATTATTAGATAAAAATATTATTAAAACGTTTTTAATAATTAAGAAAGGTTTTCTCTTAATTTATTTTTAAAATATTATTAAAATGTTTTTAATAATATAAGGAAAAGAAATATTTATTAGAACCTAGGTTAAGTTTTATTTTATGTCGCGATATCATAGAACAACAAGGAAAAAATCTAAGCTTCACTAAAATTATTCAAACATATAAAATGAGATTTTATAACTTAGGAGGTTTTTTATGCTGCTTAATCCGGTAATACTATCAGTTTTAACTATGATAATTCTTTGTTTATTAAAATTAAATGTGATTTTTTCTATGCTCGCAGCAGCCTTGGTAGCTGGGATAACTTCTGGAATTGGAATGCCAGAGACTATGAAGATATTAATAGGAGGTATGGGAGGAAATTCTGAAACAGCACTTAGTTATCTTTTGCTTGGAACCTTGGCAGTAGCTATAAACAGCACAGGAGTAGCCAGTATAATATCGAAAAAAATAGCTGGAATAGTAAGCGGAAGGAAAAGAGTACTTCTTCTTTTAATAGCAGCAGTAGCTTGTTTTTCTCAAAATCTTATACCTGTTCATATAGCTTTTATTCCTATATTGATTCCACCATTGTTGAAATTAATGAATAAATTAAAAGTGGACAGGAGAGCAATGGCGTGTTCACTTACATTTGGGTTAAAAACTCCATATGTGGTTTTACCAGTTGGATTTGGTTTGATATTTCATACAATAGTAAAAGATCAGATATCGGCTAATGGCTACAATATAGAACTTGGAGAAGTATGGAGAGCTACTTGGATATTAGGATTAGCTATGGTTATAGGATTATTTATTGCAATATTTATAACTTATAAAAAAGATAGAGATTATGAAGATCTTCCTTTAAAAGGAATGGAAGAAGTAGAGAGTGAAAAAATGGAAAAAAAGCACTGGGTAACTCTGATTGCTGCACTAACAGCTTTTGGAATACAGCTTTATACAGGGTCGCTTCCATTAGGAGCTCTTGCAGCTCTTGGAATAATGCTGGTTTTTAAAGTGGTAAAATGGAATGAATTGGATAATGTATTAAATGATGGATTACTAATAATGGGATTAATAGCATTTATCATGCTAGTGGCAGCAGGATATGGCAGAGTGATAAGAGAAACAGGAGCTATAGAAACCCTTGTAACAGGAGTAGTAGGAATATGTGGTGGAAGTAAAGCAATAGCATCTCTGGCAATGTTGACAGTAGGTCTTTTTATTACAATGGGAATAGGAACGTCTTTTGGAACTGTACCTATATTAGCAACAATTTATGTTCCTCTCACAATAGAAATGGGATATTCATCAGCAGCAATGATAGTTCTTATTACAGCAGCTTCTATAATAGGAGATGCAGGTTCACCAGCATCAGACTCTACATTAGGGCCGACATCAGGGCTCAATGCTGATGGACAGCATGAACACATAAGAAATACATGTATGGCAACGTTTATACATTTCTGTATACCATTATTTATAGCAGGATTTATAGGAAGTTTAATATTTTAAAGATAAATACAAAATAACTCAGGAGGCGATTTTTAATGAGATTGGTAATAGGAGACAGAAGACTTACACTTGAAGATCTGATCAATGTCACAAGGAAAGGTTATAAAGTAGAAATATCAGAAGGGGCATATAAAAAAGTAGCAGAAGCTAGAGAGCTTGTAGATAGATATGTAAAAGAAAAAAAGGTGTCTTATGGAATAACAACAGGATTTGGAAAATTTTCTGATACAGTTATTTCAGAAGAACAGACAGGACTGCTGCAAAAAAATCTAATAATGAGTCATTCATGTGGAGTGGGAAATCCTATTCCAGTGGATATGGCAAAGGGAATAATGCTTTTGAGAATAGTAAATTTGTCAAAAGGACATTCAGGAGTAAGAAAAATAGTTTTAGATACATTGGTAGATATGCTGAATAAAGATGTAACTCCATTCATACCAGAAAAAGGATCACTGGGAGCTTCAGGAGATTTGGCACCACTATCACATATGGTGCTGGTAATGCTTGGAATGGGAAAAGCATATGTAAATGGAGAACTTTTAGATGGAGCAGAGGCTATGAAAAAAGCTGGAGTTCCTGTATTGGAAGAACTTTCATCAAAAGAGGGACTGGCACTTATCAATGGAACACAGGTAATGACATCAATTGGAGCACATGTAACATATGATGCAATCAATCTTATGAAACATCTGGATATAGCTGGGGCACTTACTATGGAAGCCTTAAATGGAATAACTTGTGCATTTGATCATAGAGTTCATGAAGTAAGAGGACATCAGGGACAAATAAGAACAGCTGAAAATTTCAGAAATATTCTGAAAGAAAGTAAATGTACAACAAAACAAGGAGAAATGAGAACACAAGATCCATATACACTGAGATGTATACCACAAATACATGGAGCTAGTAAAGATGCACTTGAATTTGTAAGAGAAAAAGTTGAAATAGAGATGGATGCAGTAACTGATAATCCAATAATTTTCTGTGATACAGATGATGTTATTTCAGGAGGAAATTTTCATGGACAGCCTATGGCACTTCCATTTGATTTCTTAGGAATAGCAGTATCAGAGATGGCGAATGTTTCTGAAAGAAGAATAGAAAGACTTGTAAATCCTCATCTTAATTGTGGACTTCCAGCATTTTTAGTTGAGAATGGAGGAGTAAATTCAGGATTTATGATAGTGCAGTACAGTGCAGCTTCTCTTGTATCTGAGAATAAAGTTCTGGCTCATCCAGCTTCTGTAGATTCTATACCTTCATCAGCAAATCAGGAAGATCATGTATCTATGGGAACTATTGCAGCTAGAAAAGCAGGAGAAATACTGAAAAATGCAAGAAAAGTAATAGCTATGGAAATACTGTCAGCTTGTCAGGGAATAGATCTGAAAAAAGTAAATAAGGATCTTGGACTTGGAACTGAAAAAGCGTATACAGCAGTAAGAGAAACAGTATCATACTATGACAAAGACAGAGTAATGAATCTGGATATCAATGCAGTGGAAGAATTAATCGAAAGAAATAAGATAGTAGAAAATGTAGAAAAAGTTATAGGGGAATTGAAAATATAGGGGGAATAAAAAATGATAAATAAAGATATATATAATGCAATGACAATAAAACTTACAGCTCAGGATATACCAATGAAAATGCCTGAGATGGATCCAAAGATAAGAAGAGCTCCAAAGAGAGTAGTACATTTGGAAAAAGATGAAATTGAATTAGCATTGAAAAATGCTTTGAGATATATACCAGAAGAGTATCATGAAATGCTGGCACCAGAATTTTTAAATGAATTGATGGAGCATGGAAGAATATATGGATATAGATTCAGACCAGAGGGAAGAATTTATGGAAAACCTATAGATGAATATACAGGAAGATGTACAGAAGCTAGAGCCATGCAGGTAATGATAGACAATAATTTAGACTTTGAAATAGCACTTTATCCTTATGAGTTGGTTACTTATGGAGAAACAGGGCAGGTATGTCAAAACTGGATGCAGTATAGACTTATAAAAAAATATCTTGAAAATCTAACTCAAGATCAAACTTTAGTAGTGGCATCAGGACATCCTACTGGATTATTCAGATCAAATCCATATGCACCAAGAGCTATCATAACTAATGCACTTATGGTAGGAGAATTTGACGATTATGATAACTGGGCAAGAGCAGCAGCTATTGGAGTAGCTAATTATGGACAGATGACAGCTGGAGGATGGATGTACATCGGGCCTCAGGGAATAGTTCATGGAACTTATTCAACTATACTTAATGCTGCAAGACTTTTCTGCGAAGTGCCTAAAGATGGAGACCTTACAGGAAAATTATTTGTTACTTCTGGGCTTGGAGGAATGAGCGGAGCTCAAGGAAAAGCTACTGTAATAGCTAAGGGAGTAGGAATAGTAGCAGAAGTAGATATTTCTAGAATCCATACAAGACTTGAACAGGGATGGGTAGATAAAATAGCCAGAACTCCAGAGGAAGCATTTAATATGGCAAGAGAAAAGCAGGAAGCTAAAGTTCCATATGCAATAGCATTCCATGGGAATATAGTAGATCTTTTAGAATATGCAGATAAAAACAATATACATATAGACCTGCTTTCAGATCAGACATCATGTCATGCTGTCTATGATGGTGGATATTGTCCAGCAGGAATAACTTTTGAAGAAAGAACGAGATTGTTGGCAGAGGACAGAGAAACTTTTAATAAACTTATAGATGAAACATTGAGAAGACATTATGAAGTTATTAAAAAACTTACAGCTAAAGGAGTATACTTCTTTGACTATGGAAACAGTTTCCTTAAAGCTATCTACGATATAGGAGTTAAGGAAATATCTAAAAATGGAAGAGATGATAAAGGTGGATTTATATTCCCTTCATATGTAGAGGATATATTAGGACCAGAATTATTTGACTATGGATATGGACCATTTAGATGGGTATGTCTGTCTGGTAAAAAAGATGATTTATTGAAAACTGACCATGCAGCTCTTGAACTTGTAGATCCAAATAGAAGATACCAAGATAGAGACAACTACATGTGGATAAAAGACGCTGACAAAAATGGACTTGTAGTGGGAACACAGGCAAGAATATTCTATCAAGATGCAATGAGCAGAACAAGAGTAGCATTGAAATTCAATGAAATGGTAAGAAATGGAGAGATAGGGCCAGTTATGCTGGGAAGAGATCACCATGATGTATCAGGAACTGACTCACCATTTAGAGAGACATCAAATATAAAAGATGGAAGTAATATAATGGCAGATATGGCAACTCAATGTTTTGCAGGAAATGCAGCAAGAGGAATGACTATGATAGCTCTTCATAATGGTGGAGGAGTAGGAATAGGAAAATCTATTAATGGAGGATTTGGAATGGTCCTTGATGGAAGTCATAGAGTAGATGAGATACTGATGCAGGCAATGCCTTGGGATGTAATGGGAGGCGTAGCAAGAAGAGCATGGGCTAGAAATCCACATTCTATAGAAACAGTAATTGAATATAATAATGATAACAAAGGAACAGACCATATTACACTTCCATATATAGCCAATGATGATTTGATTAAAAAACTTGTTGATGGAAAAATAAAATAGGCAAAAATCATACAAGATGGAGGTATAAATGAAGGCAGACTTGATACTATATAATATTGGAACTCTGGTAACTTCCAGAGAATTAGATAAAAAAGATTTTGATAATGGAATGGAAAATATAGAAATATTGAAAGATGCTTATTTAGTTGTAGAGGATGGAAAAATACTTCAAATAGGAACAGGAAAGGTGCCTGAAAGTTTAAAATCAGAATGGACAAAACTTATAGATGCAGAAGGAAAAGTAGTAACTCCTGGGATAATAGATTCACATACCCACCTTGTACATTATGGTTCCAGAGAAAATGAGCTTCCTATGAAATTAAAAGGAGTCCCTTATCTTGAAATACTTAGAAATGGCGGTGGAATTCTCAGCACAGTAAGAGCAACAAGAAAAGCAACAAGGTATGAACTTTTTGATAAGGCCTATGAAGTATTGGACAGAATGCTTTGTTTTGGAGTAACTACAGTGGAAGCCAAAAGTGGATATGGGCTTGATTTGGAAAATGAGATAAAGCAGCTGGAAGTAAATAAGAAACTTGATGAAAAGCATCCAGTTGATATAATTTCTACATTTATGGGAGCTCATGCTATACCAGAAGAATATAAGGGCAATTCACAGGGGTATATGGAAGAACTTTTTAAAATGCTTCCTATAATAAAAGAAAGAAAGCTTGCAGAATTTTGTGATATCTTTTGTGAAGATGAAGTATTCTCAATAGAAGAGAGCAGAAAAATATTAAATGAAGCTAAAAAACAAGGATTTATGCTGAAAATACATGCTGATGAAATAGTATCTCTAGGTGGAGGAGAATTGGCAGGAGAAGTGGGAGCAGTATCTTCAGAGCATCTCATGGCAGTAAGTAATGAGGGAATAAAAAGTCTAAAGGAAAATGGAGTAATTGCCGACATTCTTCCAGCTACATCTTTTAATCTTGGAAAAGCCTATGCACCAGTAAGAAAGATGATAAATGAAGGAGTAAATGTAGCTGTTTCTACTGACTATAATCCAGGATCATGTCCTTGTGAAAATATGCAGCTAGTAATGCAGATATGTTCTTCACAATTGAGAATGACACCAGCAGAAATATTCAAAGCAGTAACTCTCAATGGAGCAAGGGCAGTAAAAAGAGAGGATAATATAGGAAGTCTGGAAAAAGGAAAAAAGGCAGACTTTGTAATATTTGATACAGATAATCTTAATTATATATTCTATAATTTTGGAATAAATCATGTAAAAGATGTATTCAAGGAAGGAAAGCAAGTAGTAAAAAATAAACATGTTTGTTACAAATAAAAAATATTTTTTTAATATTTAATATCTTTAAAACTAAAATTTATCAGTGAATAAAAAAGAAGAATCAAAAACTATTGGTTCTTCTTTTTGTTTTAGTGTAGAATATAGTAAAAGAATAAAAACATATTATCAAGGGGATGATTGTATGCAGATATTTATTTTAATCATAAGCAACATAATTAATTTAATACTGGGTTTTATTCTGCAACCATGGTTGGAACTTTCATTTGGTTCTATTAATGGCAAGGCTATAGGGAGTTATGAAATATTAGAAGCAGAAGTTGAAGCACATCCAGCATTAGGATGGGCTACTGTAGTTATTTATGTTGTAATATTTCTTCTTTTAAATATTCTTTTTTTGAAATGGAGCAAATTAAAATTTTTTAAATATATTAAATATAACTGTCTGGCCTTTGTTATAGGCTTTATCCTTTCTATTGGCGGAAGAATATTTTAATAAAATTAAAGAGAAGAGGTAAACCAAATAATTGATTTAAATCTTCTCTTTTTCAATTCTATAGAGCTATTTTGTATTCGTCATAATTTATTGTGATAGCAACTTCTTTAAAAGATATTTCATATAAAACAAGCTTATCTTCAAAGTTATCTATTATCTCTTTGTAACCAGGTACTTTTTCACAAATAACCTGTTTGAAGTCAGACATAGGAAGATCACTCTTTTTAACTATTCCGCAATTTGTACGTGCAAACTCTTCACTTTCTTTTGGGATAGTTGTAAAAGATACTTTATTATTTTTTTCAAATTCTTTTGTTTTTACTTCATCTTTAAAGGTACCAAAATATAGAATATTTTCATCTGGACAGAAATAAAAACTTACTATTCTAACATTTGGAATATCATTTACGCTTGTAGCCAATGCAATATCAGATTGCTCCTCCATTATTTTATGAAATTCTTTAAGTAAATCCATTTTTTACCTCCATAAATTATTTTCTCAATAGATCTATTGTTACTTAAGTATAACATTTAAAATCTGACATCAGTATGTCATAGTTTAAAAATAAAAATTCAGGATGTGATAAAATTTGAAAATTGACAGGCTTCTCTCTATTGTTATAGTACTTCTTGAGCAAAATAAAATAAGTGCAACTAAATTAGCTGAAATGTTTGAGGTAACTACCAGAACTATTTACAGAGACATAGAAACAATACAAGCAGCAGGAATCCCCATTGTTACTTATACTGGTATCAATGGAGGTATTGGCATTTTAGAAAAATATAAAATAGATAAAAAATTTTTTACAAAAGAAGATATAACTACTCTTATGACAGGTTTAGGGAGTATATCTTCATCAGTTTCCAATGTTGAATTAACCAAAGTACTTACGAAATTACAAAGCCTTATTCCAGAAGAACATATTCAGGAGATAAAGCTTAAATCAGGGCAGATAATAATCGATCTGACTACATGGAGTGGAAATAAGAAGCTTCAAAGTAATCTCAATAAAATAAAAGAAGGATTAAATGAAAGAAAATATCTTGAATTTCATTACTTAGATGGAAGTGGAAGAAGCTCAAAAAGAAAAGTAGAGCCATACCAGCTTTTATGGAAAGAAGAAAAATGGTATATGAACAGCTACTGTACTTTAAGAAATGATTTTCGTCTTTTTAAATTAGCAAGAATTTCATATTTAAAAGTACTTGATGAAACTTTTACTTTAAGAAAATTTGATATAAAAGATCTGGAAATGAACTGGATAGAAAAAAGAATAATAAATATAAAGCTTCTTGCAGATATCTCTCTTAAAGAAAGAATACTGGAAAGGTGTGAAGAAGACAGAATAACTTATTGTGATGAAAATAAAATGATAGTTGATTTTCCTTTTGTAGATGATGATTTTGACTATGAGGAACTTCTTAGTTTTGGAAATAGATGTGAATGTTTGGAACCAGCAGAAGTAAGGGAAAAACTTATAAAAATGATAAGGGATACAATGAAGATATATGAATAAAAAAATGGAGGAAATCCAACTGTTGAATTTCTCCCCATTTTAATTATGTATCACTATTTTACAGCAATAACTTCTATTTCAACTTTTACATCTTTTGGAAGTCTAGCAACTTCTACACATGCTCTTGCAGGTTTTACATCTCCAAGATATTCAGCATAAACTTCGTTTACAGCTGCGAAATCGTTCATATCTTTAATGAACACTCCAGCTCTTACTACATCTTTGAAAGTATATCCAGCAGCTTCAAGTATAGCTTTGATATTTTCTAGAGATTGTTTAGTTTGAGCTTTTACGCAGTCAGAAACTAAAGTCATTGTTTCAGGAACAAATGGAATTTGTCCAGATACATAAAGAGTTCCGTTAGCTTCAACAGCTTGTGAGTATGGTCCTAAAGCAGCAGGTGCTTTTTCAGTGTGAATTATTTTTTTCATTAATTTTTCCTCCTAGATTTTATATTCTTTTTATAAACTTACCTGATGATTTCATGATAAGTTCATTGTTTCTTATTATTATATTTCCTCTAAGTATAACTGTATCTATTACTGCTGAAAGAGGAAAATTTTCATAACAGCTGTATTTAGCAGCAGTATGCATATTTTCTATCTTTGAATTTTTTTTCTCAAATATTACTATATCAGCATCACTGCCTTTTGTCAATATACCTTTTTTAGGGAACAATCCAAATATTTTAGCTGGATTTTCACAGGCTGTTTTTAAAAATGTCTCTACAGAAAGCCTTCCATTGATTACTTCATTAAATAATAAAGGGATTCTCTCTTCTACTCCGGGAATTCCATTGGGACACAATTTAAAATCATTTTTTCCTTTTGATTTATCCTCTAAAGTAAAAGAACAATGATCAGTTGCTATGACATCTATTCTGTTGCTGGCTAAAGCTTTTTTTATATATTCTGTATCCTCTTTTTTTCTCAAAGGCGGGCTTAAAATATAGTCAAGTCCATTTTCTTCCATATATTTTTCTTCTGTAAGGAAAAGATATTGAGGACAAGACTCTACAAAAAATCTGACTCCTCTTCTTCTGAAATCTTCAATTATTTCCATTGATTCTTTAGATGAAATATGAACCAGATAAAGCTTTTCAAAACCAGTTATTTCAGCATAAGAGAGAAGCTTATACACTGAACATCCCTCAATAAAATCAGGTCTTGATTCAGCATGATATATAGGAGTGAGCTTATTTTCTTCAGTAAATTTACCTCTTAAAAATTCTATTCCCTTATCATCTTCAGAATGAACACAAACAACCATATCTAATTTTTTTGCATATTCAAACATTCTTAAAACATCATCATCAGTCATCTTATAGGCATATGTCATGTATATTTTCACACTGTTGATGCCTCTTTTTTTCAAATCCTCCATCTGTGAAAATATATCACTGTAGACTTCTTGTACTACTCCATGAAAAGAATAATCTATATTGGAATTTTCAGCATCTTTCATATATTTATTTATCTGATAATCCAGTCCACATCCCTTTGGTCCAAATCCTGGGTGATCTACAATAGTTGTAGTTCCACCAAAAGCTGCTGCTGCACTTCCAGAATAAAAGTCATCAGCTGATATTATTCCTACATCAATATTAAAATGAGTGTGGACATCAACTCCACCAGGAATAATATATTTTCCCTCAGCATCAAATATATTGCTGCAAATATCTTCAGAAATATCTTTATCTATTTTCTTTATTTTTTCATTCTCTATTAAAATATCCAGCTTTTCAATTTTGTTTCCTATTAATATATTTCCATTTTTTATCAACAGCATAAAAATACTCCTTCTTAAAGAAAATAGAATCTATTTTGTTAAATAAGCTTTTAAAATTGCATAATATCCTTCAGTTACATTATATAGACTATCTAATTCTATGTATTCATCTATTGTATGTGCTAAGTTTTCTCTTGATGGTCCATATCCTATTGTTTTTATTCCTGCTTCTCCTGCATAGTGAGATCCATTTGTACAGAAATTATAGTGAGTGATTGTAGGAGTCTGTCCTATTCCCTCTAAAGCTTTTAATGCTTTTTGTACATACTCATCTTTCTCTTCAAATAACCATCCTGGGAAGAATCTCTCTCCTTCTATTGTTGCACCAGTCCAGCATTTTTCTACTCCTCTTGCATATGATACTTTTGCTTTAAGAGTTTCATCTTCTTTTGCCATTTCATCTAGTAATTTTTGAATAGGTGCCAATACACTTTCAGGAGTTTCTCCTACTAGAAGTCTTCTGTCATAAGTTGCTCTGCAATAGTCAGGGACTACTGATGCTCCTGGGTATGGAGATGATTTTACATCTGTTAATTCAAGTATTCCATATCCCAATGTGTCATGGTGAGTCATTGGTAGTTTTTGAATATTTTCAATTATTTTCATCATTTTATATACTGCATTTATTCCTTTTTCTGGGTTAGCTGAGTGAGCAGGTTTTCCAAAAGTTTCTACTACTATTTCCCCTCTTCCTCTTTGTCCTATTTTAAGATTAAGCTGAGAAGCTTCTCCTATTATTACATAATCAGGTTTTACATATTTACTGATCTCTCTTGCTGCTACTCCTTCGAAACACTCTTCATGAACTACACCAGCTATGAATATTTCTCCAGCAAATTCTTTTTTAAGGTCTTGAGCTAAATATGCCCCAGCTAAAAGCATTGCGCACACAGCACCTTTCATGTCAGTAGTTCCTCTACCATATAGTTTACCATCTTCTATATTTCCAGCAAAAGGTTTCTTAGTCCATTTTTCTTCATCTACTGGAACAGTGTCTATATGACCGTCCATAAGTACTTTTGGCCC
Source organism: Fusobacterium ulcerans (assembly GCF_003019675.1). NCBI lineage: Bacteria > Fusobacteriati > Fusobacteriota > Fusobacteriia > Fusobacteriales > Fusobacteriaceae > Fusobacterium > Fusobacterium ulcerans. The sequence goes on from NZ_CP028105.1 coordinate 2,088,376, forward strand.
TTCATATTTTCCTTTTACAGAACCAATAACATTTCCGTACTTGTCTACATGTACAGTATCATACCCTACTTCAAGGCATAATTTTTTAATATATTCTGCTACTTCTTTTTCTTCTCCTGAATAACTTCTTCTTTGAATAAGGTTTTGAAGTACTTCTACTATCTGTTCTTTTCTTTCATTAGTCAACATTTAAATTCCTCCTGAATTTTTTATTTAAAATATGATTTATTTATTTGGATAAGCTCCGTTCCATACTACATTTTTGAACCCTTCTACATCTGTATCTCCTTCAGTGCTGATACATAGTATTCTTGAGTTTTCATCTAATTTAAGTTCTTTCATAAGTTCTTTGTATTCTTCTTTCTTTTCTGAAAGAATAGTGAATAGTCCCAGCCCTACAGCTCCTGATTCCCCAGAAATAACTCTTGTATCTGTTCCAAGAGGACTAGAAAGTACTCTCATTCCTCTAGCTGCAACCTGATCATCACATGATACAGAGAAGTCTGCATTGTCTCTTAATATTTTCCAGCTGATAGTATTTGGTTCTCCACAAGCAAGTCCAGCCATTATAGTAGTAAGATCTCCAGTTACATTATGTGGATTTCCATCATTAGCTTCCATAGATTTATATATACAGTTAGCTCCATGAGGTTCACAGATAACTGTTATTGGTCTGTCATCTCCATAAAGGTGAGCTAAATATCCTTGTACTGCCCCTGCGAATGATCCTACCCCAGCTTGAAGAAATACATGAGTAGGTTTTTCTTCTTTAGCTGCTTCCAGCTGCTCTACTACTTCATTTATTATTGTTGAATATCCCTGCATGATCCATAGAGGAATTTCTTCATATCCGTCCCATGCAGTATCCTGTACCATTATCCATCCATGATCTTGTGCACCTTTATTAGCAAGTCTTACAGCATCATCATAGTTAAGATCAGTTATACTTACATCTGCTCCTTCTTTAGCTATTGCATCAAATCTCATTTGAGCAGAACCTTTAGGCATATATACAACAGATTTTTGTCTAAGTCTTGCAGCCATCCATGCTACACCTCTACCGTGGTTACCATCAGTAGCAGTAACAAAAGTAACATCTCCAAGCTGTTTTTTTACTTCATCAGAGATAAGCACATTGAAAGGAAGATCTTTCATGTCTCTATTAAGTTTTTGACTAAGATATTTCCCTATTGCATATGATCCCCCAAGTACTTTGAAAGCATTCAGTCCGAATCTTTTAGATTCATCCTTCATCCATACTTTTTTAACACCATAGTATGAAGCAAGAGTTTTCAGATCAACTAAAGGAGTTGCCTGATAATCAGGGAGACTTTTATGAAAGTCATAAACCTCTTTCATTTCCTCAGAGCTAAATCCTGAAAGTTCAGATTTTTTATATCCAGCATCTCTGCTTTTTTTATTGTGTACCCATTTTAATAATTCCACTTTAAAATCCTCCTCAATATATTATTTTATTTTTAATTATATAACAAGCAATTTTTATGCCAGAGCAAATATTTTTTTTATAGTATTTATTTTTAAAGAAAAAGTGGTTTTTTATATGAAAATTTAATTATTTAAAAAAATCCTATCATTATGATAATTTCAATATCATAATGATAGGGAATATAGTTACACTTCATTTAATTTATATTTGTCTATTTTTCTATAGAGAGTTGCAATTCCTATACCAAGTCTATCAGCAGCTTTGTTTTTACAGTTTGAATCATCCTTATACAGGTCTAAAGCTTTTTTTATCATAACTTTTTCCATTTCTTCAATGGTACATATATCATCACTGTCATTGAGAGAAATAACTTTACTACTTTTTACATTTTCTTTATTCTTTAAGATATTGTCATAAAGCATAGTTTTAGTTATTCTTCCAGAATCATCAGCCATATTTACCATAAATTCTATAATGTTTTCAAGTTCTCTGACATTTCCAGGCCATGAATAATTTTTTAATATCTCTTTTACATCATCATCTATTGTATGAACATATTTATTGAAAATGTTGTTGTATTTTTCTATAAGCTTATCAATGATAAGGAAAAGGTCGTGGTCTCTTTCGCAAAGAGGGGGAATTTCAATAGGAATTACATTTAATCTATAATATAGATCCTCTCTGAATTTATTTTCCTCTACCATTTTTTTTAAATCCATATTAGTAGCAGCTATTACTCTGAGATCTAGATTAATAAGCTTGTTTGATCCTATTCTTACCAAAGTTCTTTCCTGTAATACTCTTAGAAGTTTTACCTGTAAAGAGTATGGCATTTCCCCTATCTCATCCAGAAATATATCTCCAGTATTGGCAAGTTCAAATTTTCCTACTCTACCTTCTGAACTGGCACCACTAAATGCACCTTTTACATAACCAAAGAGCTCACTTTCTAAAAGAGAGTCAGGAATAGCACCGCAGTTGATTGCTATAAAAGGTCTGTTTCTTCTTTCACCGCTGTCATGAATGGCTCTGGCTACTAATTCTTTTCCAGTTCCGCTTTTTCCAGTGATAAGGACAGTAGATTTAGTATCTGCCACTTTTCTTATTTTATTTTTCAAACTTTGCATTACTTCAGATTCCCCAATTATAGCATCTAAAGCTGATGATTCATTATTTCCCTTTGTACTTTTGGGAATATCAGTATTTACATTATCAAAGATAAATATAGTATAGGCTTTTTCATTTATTGAAGATATCGGAATTGAAACTCCAACCATATTAAAATATTTATCATCAATTGTCATTTCAAATATATCTTTTCCAAGAATAGTAAGTTTTTTAGAAACAATATTTACCTGCTTTGAAGTATAGTCTGCTCCTAGCTTCATAGTTTTCATTGCAGGTTTATTTGCATTGACGATGTAATTATTAGCATCTAAAGAAAGGACACATTTATCCATATTATTTAATATTTGTTTGAAAACATCATTCACTTCTTGAGTTTTTATTTCATTTTGATATTCATATACTTTTCCAGATATAAAGTCACCTATTTGTTCAAGAAACTTAAGATAAGAGTCAAGGTTGCTAAGAACTTTATTTTTTTGTAAATCCGTAGTACATATAAGTCCAATTACTCCGATTACTTCATCTTTATATAATATAGGAGAAGAGAGCTCCAGCTTTTCTTTACATTCTTTTTTATAATTACATTTTTTACAAAGTTCATGTTTTCTAGGCTCTGTAATTAAAAGACTTTTTTTAGTATTAATTACTTCTTTATATACAACACCACTTACTATTTCATTATTTTTATCTTGAAATAAACCAGTTCCAGCTATTCTTACAAGATCAGCATCAACTATTTCTACTTCTGCTTCAATTACATTAGATATTATATTAGCATACTTTTTTACATGATTTTCTATATTTTTTAGTTTAGACATCTGTGACCTCCATAAAAGAGCAGTCAAAAATTATGACCGCTTTTAACCATTATATCATATATTTTATAAAAAGAAAGGAAGAGTTTATCAAAATGATATTTATTTTTTATCATTATGATAATGAGAAGAGATTTAGTGAATGATTTTTTTAAAATTTAAATGGTTTTTATATTAATAATGAAAAATTAGGTGACTGTGGAAGAATTTGTATATTTTTATTGTATTGGCATACATATTGCTTTTAAATTTAACAAGCAAATAAGATAGGAGGGAATATTTTGATATTAATCAATGGAAGAATAATAACTCAAGATATTGAAAGACCATACATAGAAAATGGAAGTATAGTCATAAAGGGAGAAAAAATAGTAGATTTAGGTAATACTGAAGATATGATAAAAAAATATCCCCATGAAGAAATTGAAGATGTCAAAGGAAAAGTAATAATGCCTGGGCTGATAAATACTCATCATCATATTTATAGCGCCTTTGCCAGAGGGATGAAATCTAATGGAAAACCTTCAAAAGATTTTATTGAAATACTTGAAAATCTTTGGTGGAAGCTGGACAAAAAATTAAACTTGGAAGATGTGGAATACAGTGCTTTGACAACATATACAGATTGTATAAAAAATGGAGTAACAACAGTATTTGACCACCATGCAAGTCCTTATGCCATAACAGGAAGTCTGGAAACTATAGCAGAAGCAGCAAATAAATTAGGAATAAGAACATGCCTTTGTTATGAAGTTTCTGATAGAGACGGAATGGAAATAATGGAAGAAGGAATAAAAGAAAATATAAACTTTATAAAAAAATATAACACTGATTCTCAAAATATGATAAAGGGAATGTTTGGACTTCATGCTTCTTTTACTCTGTCAGATGCAAGTCTGAGAAGATGTGATGAAGAGATGAAAGGACTTAATGCTGGATATCATGTACATACAGCTGAAGGAAAAGCTGATCTAGAAGATTCATTGAAAAAATATAATAAAAGAGTAGTTGAAAGATTGAGAGATTTTAATATTCTTGGAGATAAAACTATAGCAGTTCACTGTATCCATATAAATGAAGAGGAAATGAACATCCTTAGAGATACAAAAACAAATGTAGTACATAATGCTGAATCTAATATGGGAAATGCAGTTGGATGTTCTCCATTTTTGGAAATGTTTGCTAAAGGAATAAATATAGGAATAGGAACAGATGGGTATACAAGTGATATGTTTGAGTCTATGAAAGTAGCTAATATTTTGCACAAACATGAAAAGAAAGATCCTTCAGCAGCATGGGGAGAAGTACCAACAGCTCTATTTGAAAATAATAGAAAAATAGCTGAAAAATATTTTAAGGGAGATATAGGAGTAATCAAAGCAGGAGCATTAGCTGATGTAATAGTAGTAGATTATGATCCTCTTACTCCAATGGATGGAAATAACACTAATGGTCACATACTTTTTGGAATGATGGGAAGAAGTGTAGTGACAACTATAATAAATGGAAAAATAGTAATGAAAGACAGAAAACTCCTTACAGGAGATGAAAAAGGAATATTTGGACACTCAAGGGAAACAGCACAAAAATTGTGGAATAGAATGTAATACAAATTATGGGTTGGGGGTATTTTAATGATGGATATCAAAGCAGCAAATGTAGGACAAATCAGCTCAATAGATACAATGCTGAGCCCAAAAGAACTTTTTCTTTTTGGAATGCAGCATATAGCAGCAATGTGTGCAGGAGCTATGGCAGTTCCTATCATTCTTGGAAATTCTTTGGGAATGACATATGATCAAATAAGTATATTAGTAGCTGCCTCTTTTATGATGGCAGGATTGGGAACTATTATACAAACTTTAGGTATTGGAAAAAAAATAGGGTCAAGACTTCCAATGGTGGAAGGAGTAAGTTTTGCAGGAGTAGCAGCTCTATCTGCTGTAGGAGTGGCATATAGAGATGCAGATCCAGTAATGGGAATACAAGTGATGATGGGAGCAACTATTATTTCAGGAGTATTTTGTATAGTGGTAGCACCAGTGTTTGGAAAATTACTGAAATTTTTTCCACCTCTTGTATCAGGAGTAGTAGTTACATGTATGGGATTATCCCTTATACCAGTAGCTATTAGATGGATAGGAGGAGGAAATCCTTCAGCAGAAAATTTTGGTAATTTTAAAAGTATACTTTTAGCTGGAATAACTTTGATAATAATAGTGGGAATTCAGAAAATATCAAAGGGATTTCTTGGAAATATAGCTATTTTATTAGGAATAATAGCAGGAACATTAATAGCTATACCTATGGGAATGGTAGAATTTTCAAATGTTTCTGAAGCAGGAATTTTTAACCTTAATACACCATTGTATTTTGGAATGCCAAAGTTTGATATAACAGCAGTACTGTCTCTGTTTTTGGTACAGTTAGTAATTATGACAGATGCAACTGGGAATCAACTGAATCTCAGTAATATCTGTAAGGCTGATGAAAAAGATGAAGGAAGGCTGGTAGCAGGATTGAGAGCCCATGGACTTTCTTCAGTATTAGGTGGGCTATTTAATACATTTCCACACTCACTTTTTGGGCAGAATGTAGGAATAGCTGCAATAACAGGAGTATCAAGCCGTTTTGTAGGAACCGCAGCAGGAGTAATGCTTCTGGCAGTGAGTTTTTTTCCTAAGCTCATAAATATACTTACATCTATTCCAGAACCAGTATTAGGCGGAGCAGGAATAATAATGTTTGGTATAGTTGCAGCCAATGGAATAAAAAGACTTGGAGAAGTAAACTACAATGGAAATAAAAATCTTATGATAGTTGCTACAAGTATAGGAATAGCCCTTATACCAATAGCAGTACCAGAGTTTTTTAAACATTTTCCAAGCTGGGGAAAAATACTTTTTCAAAGTCCAGTAACTTTAGGATGCCTTTCAGTGCTTATACTGAATATAATCTTCAATGAATTAGGAAAGAGCAAGAAGTAAGCAGCAATCAAGAAAAGTAAGAAATGAGAAGTAGGAGAAAATAAAAAATAAAGTAAAAATAGAGAAGTAAAAATTGAAGAAAATAAAAAATAGAAATTAAAATATAAAAATTAAAATGTAATTTTAGGAGGAAAAATGGCAGATATAAGAGTTAAAATAGCAGGTTTAGAATATGAGAATCCAGTGATAGTGGCAGCAGGACCACCTTCAAAGGATGCAGAAGCATGCAGAGCATGTGTAGAAAATGGAGCAGCAGGAGTAGTTGCAAAAACTGTATCAGCAGTTCCAGCAAATGTACCAAAACCATGTATGCACGACTTTAAAGGAAAACTATTTCTTAATACAGAATTATGGTCTGAACTTTCAGTGGAACACTGGATGGCAGAGGAATATGAAAAATGTAAAGTAAATAATGAACCATTAATAATAGGAATGGGATATGTAGAATCTGATATTAGAACCCTTATACCTATGCTGGATAAATATGCAGATGCTTATGAGATTTCAAGCCACTATGTAGGAAGAGATCTTACTCCTATGCTGAATACATTGAGAGCAGCAAAGGAACTTACTAAAAAGCCGGTATTTATGAAAGTGTCTCCAGGAGTTGAGAATTTAGGAGAAGTAGGAAGAATTTTAGAAGAAAATGGAGCTGATGGGTTAGTAGCTATCAACTCAGTAGGTCCTTGTCTTTCAATAGATATAGAAACTGGAAAACCATTTATGGGAAGTGCAACAGGATATGGTTGGATGTCAGGAGCAGCTATAAAACCAATAGCATTGAGAGTTGTATATGAACTTGCAAAAGCAGTAAAAATCCCAGTATTTGGTGTAGGTGGAGTTACTTGCGGAGCAGATGTTATAGAAATGGTAATGGCAGGAGCAGCAGCAGTTCAAGTATGTACTCAGGGAATAATCGAAGGGCCTAAAGCTTTTGGAAGAATAGCAAAAGAGACTAATGAGTGGCTGGATAAACATGGGTATAATTCGTTAGATGAAATAAGAGGAATAACAATAAAATATTTAGCTGAAAGAGAAAAAGCTAACTATATTACAAATCCTCCAGTTGTATCAGAAGATAAATGTATAGGATGTGGAATCTGTAAAACTGTATGTGGATATAAAGCAATAGAAATAGTTGAGAAAAAAGCTGTTATTAATAAGGATAAATGTTTTGGATGCGGAGTATGCGTTTCTAAATGTCCTACAAAAGCTATGGATATAGCTAGATAAAAATAATGGAGGGAAATATGGGAGAGGTATACACTTTTATAGTAAATGGGCAAAAAATAGAAACTTCCCAAGATAAAAATTTATTAGATTTCCTTAGGGACGATTTGGGACTTATTTCAGTAAAAAATGGTTGTAAAGAAGGTGCCTGTGGTACTTGTACAGTACTCATAGATGGGAAGGCAATGAAATCTTGTATATTTACTACTAAGAAAATAGCTGGTAAAGTGATAGGAACTATAGAAGGATTTTCAGAAAGAGACAAAGAAGTCTTTGCCTATGCATTCACTGAGTGTGGAGCAGTACAGTGTGGATTCTGTATTCCAGGAATGGTTATAGCAGCAAAAAGTCTTTTTATGAAGACTCTTGCTCCTACTAGAGAGGAAGTAAAAAAGGCTCTGGTTGGAAATATTTGCAGATGTACTGGATATGTAAAGATAGAGGAAGCAATACTTCTGGCAGCAGAATTATTCAGAGAAAATAAAGAAGTTCCAAAAACTCAATGTGCAGGATTGGTGGGAACACATGTACCAAGAGTAGATGGAGCTGTAAAAACATTAGGAACAGCAAAATATGCTGAAGACTATAAAGAAGATGGAATGTACTATGGAAGTGCAGTGAGAACAAAATATCCTAGAGCAAAAGTACTGTCTATTGATTACAGTGAGGCTTTGAAACTGGATGGAGTTCTAGGTGTACTTACAGCAGCAGATGTTCCAGGAAAAAATAATATAGGACATTTGGAATTTATCTCTGACTGGGATGCCCTCATACCAGTTGGAGGTATAACAAGATATATTGGTGATGCAGTAGCATTAGTAGCTGCTAAAGATAAGAAAACACTTGAAGAAGCTAAAAAGCTTGTAAAAGTAGAATATGAAGAACTTGAGGGATTATTCACAATAGAAGATGCCATGGCTGACGGAGCTCCTCTTATCCATTCTAAACCTAATAATGTTTTGGTAAGAGAGGTATTGAAAAGAGGGGATTATGAAGGGGCTCTGTTAAATTCAAAATATAGTGTGACAAATGTATATGAAACACCTGCAACAGAACATGCTTATCTGGAGCCTGAATCAGCTCTTGCTATGCCTGATGGAAATGGAGGTATAGAAATACATACTTCCAGTCAGTCTGTATATGATGAACAAAGAGAAATAGCAAGACTTCTTGGATTGGAAAAAGATCAGGTAAGAGTAAAATCAGCATATGTAGGTGGAGGATTTGGTGGAAAAGAGGATATGTCTGTGCAGCACCATGCAGCTCTTCTGGCATATGTTCTGAAAAAACCTGTTCAAGTAACTTTGAGCAGACAGGAAAGTATAAATATAAGCACTAAAAGACATCCTATGAAAATAGAAATGACTACATGTTGTGATGAAAATGGAATACTTACAGGAATGAAATGTAAAATATACGCTGATACAGGAGCTTATGCTTCATTGGGAGGACCCGTACTGCAAAGAGCATGTACTCATGCAGCTGGACCATATAATTATCAGAATATTGATATTGAAGGAATAGCTGTTTACACAAATAATCCTGTGGGAGGAGCATTCAGAGGATTTGGAGTTACACAATCAGCTTTTGCCATAGAGGCAAATATAAATCAGCTGGCAGAACTTACAGGACTTTCTCCATGGGAAATAAGATATAGAAATGCTATCAGACCAGGGCAGGTACTTCCTAATGGACAGATAGCTGATGAAGGAACGGCTCTAGTAGAAACACTTGAAGCTGTAAAGGATGAATATTTTAATAATAAGATAGTAGGAATTGCATGTGCAATGAAAAATGCAGGAGTGGGAGTAGGACTTCCAGATATAGGGAAATGCCGACTTACTGTAGAAGATGGAAAAGTAAGGATAAGAACATCAGCAGCTTGTATAGGACAGGGAATGGCAACAGTTTGTTTACAGATGCTGTGTGAAACTACTGGACTAACAGCAGATAAAGTAATAGTTGATTCTCCAGATACAGGGATAACTCCTAATAGTGGAACTACGACTGCTTCAAGGCAGACAGTATTCACAGGAGAGGCAACAAGGGTAGCTTCTCTGGAACTAAAGAAACAACTTAAAACAAAAACACTGGAAGAGCTGGAAGGTTGGGATTATGAAGGACAGTATTCAGGAATTACAGACAAATTGGGATCGGATAAGCCTAATCCTGTAAGTCATGTGGCTTATGGATATGCTACTCAGATAGTAATATTGGATGAAAATGGAAAAGTTAAGAAAGTAACTGCTGCTCATGATGTAGGTCGTGCTATCAATCCAAAAGCTTTAGAAGGACAGATAGAAGGTGGAGTAGTTATGGGACTTGGATATGGACTTACTGAAATTATGCCTGTGGAAAAAGGAGTACCTAAAGTAAAATTTGGAACTCTGGGACTATTCAGAGCTACAAATACTCCAGAAATTGAAGCTGTAATAGTAGAAAAAAACAAAGAAGAACTAGCTTATGGAGCAAAGGGAGTAGGAGAAATAGTTGTTATTCCTACAGCACCAGCTATTCAAAATGCTTATTTTAAATATGATGGGGAGTTTAGAACTTCTCTTCCACTTCAAAAAACAGCATATAGAAAATAAAAATTTAAAAAGAACTGCACCTGAAATCTTAATTGATAAGAAAAAAGGTGCAGTTTATTTTTATAATCAAAAATGAAGAAAATTTTATTAGCCAATTTTCATTATCTGTTTTTTTATTGGATAATTTATACTATATATCAGAATTGATATATGAAATGAATTTTTACTTTTATCTTTACTTTAAATTTTAAATTAAATTTATAGATAAGGAGAGAATATTTTGTTCATATAATATCATTATATTTAAAATAATTTTTAAACTTTTATATAATTAAAAAAAGTATGAGATAGAAAAAATGTTAAAAATTATTATGAACTTGTAGGAAAGAGACAAAGGAAAGTTTAAAGGAAAAAAATTAATATTCACTCCTAAAAATATTGAAGAAATGAAAAAATTTCCCAATGCATAAAAAACCAATGTTGAGAATAACATTACTGATAAAACCATTACTGAATTTTTGGAGCCATCAGAAGATAGTTTTTATTTAGAAGATAATAAAAGAGTAAAAGATATAAATAATACACACAGGGAATGAAGATGATGAAATGTAAATATTGTGGGAAAGAGTATGTGAAGAATGAGAGTGATTATTTTAAAAATCTTTCTGGATTTTTTTACTGGAATAAAATTTAATAGGAAATATACAAAAAATCTCAGATAAATGTGTCTGAGTTTTTTTATTTTCAGAAAAAATAAAAATGGCGGTAAAAAATAAGAGATGATTCTTAAAAATTATTTTATAATTTAAATTTATATTTTTGCTTTTACTTAGAAAGAAATATAGAGAATTAAAAAAAATGAGAAAAAGAAAAAAAGAGCAGAAAAAGATAAAAAAATTATAGAGAAATAAAAAAATAAAAAACAAGAGTTCTCGTTTGTATATAAATGCGAACTTTTTTAAATTTTAATTTTTTGTTAAAAATTACCTTAAATTCAATTTTTAAAATATATTTTTTTTAGAATTAGAGATTTTTAAAAAAATAAAAATTGATTATTTTATTTTTTTATGGTATATATAGTTAGTAGGAATAAAGATTGTTTTAGACAATTATAATCTTTACAAGTGTTCGCATTTATATACAAAGGCGAACAGTTTTTTGAGGTGGCTATTTCAAAGGAAAAGAGAATGTTATGACAGAGATTGAATTTCTTAAATTGTATAAAAACAAGAGAAAATTGAAAAGTATAAAAGAAGCAAAAGAGAAGTTGAAAATATTTTGGGACATTATTTTCGCAGGAATTGCTCTTGAAAAAAAAGTAACAGTAAAAGATTTTGGGACATTTGAAGTGAAGAAACTCAAGTCAAGAAAGATATACAACATTCATAAAAATAGTTTGTATATGACAAAAGAGAGAACAGCATTAAAGTTCAGAGTAAAAAATGAGTTTATGAAAATTGTAAATAAAAAAGTAAGTAGCTGCAACTTAACAGATGAAACTGGGATAAAGTAAAGTAGTCTGGAAAAAGGGCAGTTAAAATAAAACAATGGGAGGAATATAGTTATGATTAGCAATTTTAGTGAAGTAGAGAAATCTCTAAAGAGATGTCTAAAAGAAAAAGTATCAATAACCGCAGCCACTGTGGTAGGGTTCCTAATAGCTGGAACGGTAGCATTTGGGGTAGAAAAAACTGTAACTTTTACAACAACAACTGATGGACAAGTGACAGTTCAAGTAGAAGGAGTAGAAGGAGCAGCTCCAATAACTGGTGCTAATAAGTCTATTTCTGTAGAGAAATATCTTGAATTAGTAAAAGCTGAAACTGAATCAGAACAAGCAGGAGCTCTTGCAGGTTTATTAACTGTAAAAACTGATGATAAGGGAGTAACTACTTTTGCTGGAGCTGTTGGAGGAGAGGATACTTTAGGAACAGTTTCAGCAACTGCAACAGATAAAGGAGCACTTACTCTTATAACAACAGATGAGACTAATACATCAATAACAAGTAGTTTAAAAATTGAGGCTGCTGGAGAAGAGGGAAAACTAGCTACAGCAATGTCAGCTGATGGAGAAGGACATACAGTAACAAATGATGGAGCAATCGCAGTTGGAAAGTATGCAGTTGGTATGTCAGCTAAAAATGGTGGAACTGCTGTAAATAATGCAGAAAAAACAATTACTGTAAATGGAACAGGTGCAGTTGGTATGTCAGCTGAAAATGGGGCATCTATTGAAAACCAAAAAGATGCAACAATTGCAATAAGTAGTGCTGCTGGTAAGGGAATGGTAGTAACTGGAAATGGAACAGCAACAAATGCAGGAACTATTGAAGTAAATAATGAAGAATCAGTAGGTATGTTGGCTACTACAGAAGCAGGACAAACAGCTACTTTAATAAATAATGGAACAATTGATGTACAAGCTGGTACAGGTATAAAAGTTGCTGGAGAAGGAACTACAACAATAACTGGTGGAACAATAACAGGAACAACAACAGCTGTAGGAATAGATGTAGCTAGTAGTACTGGAACTCTAACAATAAAAAATACAAAAATTACTGTTGGAGCTGGAGGAACAGGAATTAAGGCTACAGGAAATACAAATATAACACTTAAAGATGGAGTTATTCTTGGTCTAAATGCTGCTGGAACAGGTATTGCTTATACTGGAGATAATGGTACTACAGTAACAACAGCTAATATATCTACAGGAGATATTGATGTACAAGCTGGTAATGGAATAATTGCAACTATGTCAAAAGCAACTGGAAGTACTCTTGATATTACAACTGGAACTATTAAAACAGAAAACTCTAAAATTGGTATTAAAATAACTGGAGCAGATGGTGCAACAACAAGTAAAGATAAAGAAAATACTACTGCCACTGTAACTACTACATTGGGAGAAACAGCTGGAACTGGAGTAAGTGTAGCAGGAGAAGCATATAATGATATTACTGTAAATCTTGGAGCTGCTGATGTAGCAGCAATAGCAGAAGAAACATCTAAAGCAGAAGTATCAGGAACTGGAGTAGAAATAACTGCTAATAAAGCAAATGGAAAAGTAGTTGTAAATGTTAACCAAGATAACCTTCAAGTAACAGATGGAAAAAAATTAGTTGGAGTAACTGCTAATGCTGGAGATTTGACTATAAATACAGAAAAAGCTGTAGAATTATTAACTGGAGCTAATCTAGTTGATGTAACTGCCAACACTGGAAACTTAACTGTAAACCTAAATGCTGATAAACAATCAGTAGTAAAAGGAAGCTTAGTAAATATAGCAAGTGCTACTGGAACTACAAATGTAAATATTAATGAAAATGTTGAACTTAAAGACAACGATGGAAGCATAGTTAAAGCTGCTATGACTGCTGGAAAATTAAATATAAACCTTAATGTTGAAGGAGATGGATTGACTGTAGGAGCAGATAAAGTAGCTCTTGATTTGTCTGGTGTTGCTTCTTCTGGTACAGCTTCAGTTAAAAATACTGGAAGTGTAACAATAAAAGGAACTGGAACATTAGTTGAAGGACATGGAAGCAATGCTACTACAACTCTTACTAACCAAGGATTAATTACTGTAAGTGCTGTAAATGCATCAAATCCTAATGACAGCTCTCATATCTCAGTAAATAAAGTAGCTGTAGAAAACTACGGAACTATTAAATTAGATATAAGTTCAGAAGACTTTATAGCTAAAGCTGGAGATACAGCTGCAGGAAAATCTTTAGATCAATTAACTATAGCGGAAGTTCAAACTGCTTTAAGTACTTTAGGAGTAATAGGTAGTTCAGATGAAGCTTTCTCATCTATCGGATATATTGATTTTAAAGATGAGGATAAATCATTCACTACAGCTAAAGAACTTTCTGGAGAAGAAACAGTAGATGATCTTGCTGCAAATCTAGATCACCAGCCAGAGGATGAAAGAGGATTTGAAGTAAAAGCAAATAATACACTTACTCTATCTTCAGAATCTAAAAATGATAAATTAGAAAATGTACAATTTAACTTAAAAGGTACAATGGAAATAGGCGGAACAGAAGAAGTAAAAATTGATAATGCTGGTGCTGGTGTTAAAAATCAAATACAGATTAAAGAAGATGGTCAATTAAAAGTAGCTGCTGGAGCAGAATTAAATTATTCAGGAAATATATCAGCTACTAACACTGAAAATACAGCTTCTGGTAAGGCCGCTATTATAAATGAGGGAACTCTTACTCTTTCAAACGGAACTCTTAATATGGTAGAACCAGACCCAAATCCACAAGTACCAGTAATGGCTTCAGTATTTTCAGCACCAACAGATAGAGTGGCAATATTTGTAGATGGAGATAAAATTACTAACTTAGATGGCTTCACTATAAATGGTAATATTTTAGGAAAACTTAATGTTAGTTCTTTACAAGGAACAATCAACTTTAAAGGAATTTCAGCTGTAAACGGTACAGTTACTGATATAAAAACTATTGAAGTTAAAGATGGAATGCTTACTTTTGGAGCAGACTCTGCAATAGTATCTAATGCTACAACAGAAACAACTGACATAAAGCTTACTGGTGGTAAAATGGGAGTAAAAATAGGAGAAAATGGTGGAAATGTACTTGAAAATTCTGAAGGGGAAATAAAATTTACAGGACTAAACCAAACTGGAAAAGTAGTCCTATTAACTGGTGATCTTACAGAGAATACTACATTTAGATTAGGAACTCATACAGGATTAAATGATGGAGATGTAACAGCTGATGGAGATATTTACTACAAAATAACACAAGGTGAAGGTGGTAAATGGAATGCAACATTTAATGAAGATGCTCTATTAGAAGCAACTGGAACTAAATATTTGGAATTAGGTAATATATTTGTTGGTACTCAAGCAATTCATGACCTATTATCAAAAGATCCTAATGTAAGAGTAGCTCAATTAGATGATCTTTACTCTAACAATATCTATTCTGAAACTGTAAAAATGTCTTTAGATACATTGAAAATGAATGAAGATGCAGTTTTATCTCTAAATGTAAGACCTAAACAAGGTGAATTCACTGCTCAAGGTAAATTCCTATTCAATAATACTGATTATGATAGAGAAGGAGTAACAAGAGATTACAAAGTTGAAACTAAAAACAATGGATTGTTAGGTGTTTTAGAATATGGATTAACTGATACTTCATCAGTAGGATTCGCATTCTCTGGAACTAAACAAGATCTTGATATGAAAAATGGAGCAAGCGCTGATGGAGATGCTTTCTACTTCGGACTATATAGAAATGATACATTCAACAATATAGATTTAACTACTGGATTAGGATATATGATAGACAGAGTAGATGCTGAAAACTTTATCGGAAAAGATAAATTTGATTCTACAGCTTTAAGTGGATATATCCAAGGTAAATACAATTATGCAATAGGAGAAAACTTAACATTATCTCCAAAAGCTAGATTGACAGTAACTAGATTCCAACAGGATTCTATCAATAATGGAAGAATGAAACAGGAAGAAATCAAAGATACTATAGCTGATGTAGAATTAGGAGTAGAACTTAAAAAAGGAATAGCACTTGAAACAGGTAAAATGAATTTGTTGGCAGGAGCAAGTTTCACTACTAATGTAGCTGGAAAAGATGACGACTACTACAAAGTAAACTTCATAAGTAAAGCAGGAAATAATGGAGCTTCTACAAAAGTTAAAGGAGCAAACTTAGAGAAAAACAGTTTGAAACTTAATGTAGGAGCAGATGTAGAATTAACAAATGGTGTATTCTACAATGGAGGATTGTCTTATGAATTTGATGACGAAGACAGAGATTCTATTGGAGTTACATTAGGAGCAGGATACAAATTCTAATTATAGATATAGTAAAGATTTGTCATAACTAAATCCCAGCAACGAGGATGACCAGATGAGTCATCCTTGTTGTACTTTGCAGAATAAAAGGAGAACTGAATGAAAAAAACATTAATACTAATAGCAGCTCTATTGATGATAAGCTGTGGAAATAATTCAAAAGAAATAGAACTTTCATTATTAGAGAATAAAAGCGGAGTTTTCTATGAAAAGGGAATAGAAAAACCATTTACAGGGAAAGTAACAGCTAAATATCCAGATGGACAGAAAATGCTGGAAAGTCATTGGAAAGATGGAAAACAAGAAGGGAAACAAACTCAATACTATGAATCTGGAAAGCCTAAAATAGAAGGGATATTCAAAGATGGAAAGGCAAATGGCCTTATAAAAGTATATGATGAAACAGGAAAAATAATAGTACAGGAAGAATGGAGAGACGGAATAAAAGTAAAAAAATAAGTGTAGAGGAAAATAATGAATAGTAAGGAATTTTTACACTATTACAGAAAAATGAGTATCTTAAAAAATCAAGAAGTAAGCTTGAAAGAAGCTGAAGAAGATATAGAAATGATGGTAGAAAGCATAGCAGAAGCTATTGCAATGGAAAATGAATTGAAATTCAAGAATAAAGGTAAATTTATTCTTGAAGACAGAAAAAGAAAAACAGTGCAAAATATTCACACAGGAAAGAAGACTAAACTTCCTCCTAAGAAGATATTCAAATATATTCAACCTAAAAGTTTGAATATACCAGAAGAAAAATAATATATATTATTGTAAAGCTGATATAAATATCTAATATAAAAAATGGGGACAAAAAGATAAACTAATATGTCCCCATTTTCTTATTAAAATTTTATTTTAGTATAAAGCTATATGTCCATCTGTTCTTGGTTCAGTTCCTCCTACAAGAACTCCATTTTCCATTCTCCAGATGATCTCTCCTCTTCCCATCATAAGAGGGTCATAGAGCACTTTTATATCATGTCCCATAGCTGCAAGCTCGTAAGCTATGTGCTCAGGAACTCCATATTCCAGTTCAATATTTTTCTTACCTACCCACTGCCATCTTGGAGCATCTAATGCTGCCTGTGGATTCATCAGGAAGTCCACTGTATTAGTTACTACCTGTACATGACCTTGCGGCTGCATAAATCCTCCCATTACTCCAAATGGTCCGATAGCTTTTCCATCTTTTCCAAGGAATCCCGGAATAATTGTATGGTAAGGTCTTTTTGCTGGTCCAACACAGTTTGCACTTTCAAGATCAAGGTTAAAATTGTTTCCTCTATTATGAAGAGCTATTCCTGTTCCTGGAACTACCATTCCAGAACCAAATCCCATATAGTTACTTTGAATATATGATATCATATTTCCTTCATTGTCTGCTGCTGCAAGATATACAGTTCCTCCACAGAATGGATCTCCTGCTTCTGGCATTATAGCTGTATTTCCTATTAGTTTAGCTCTATCTTCTGCATATGCTTTAGATAGCAGCTGTTCAACTGTTACTTTCATAAATCTAGGGTCAGCTACATATTTTTGTACATCTACAAAGGCAAGCTTCATAGCTTCTATCATTGTATGATATGATCTTACTGTCTCTCTTGCTTCAAACTGGAATCTATCAAGAATATTAAGAGCCATAAGAGCACTTATTCCATGTCCGTTAGGAGGAAGTTCATATACATCATATCCATGATATTTTACAGTAATAGGCTCTACCCATTCTGCTTCAAATTCTTCCAAGTCATCTTTTCTAAGATATCCATTATATTTTTTAGAGAATGCATCTATTTTATCAGCAAGCTCTCCCTTGTAGAAAGCATCTGCATAAGTATCTCCTATCATTTCAAGAGTATCTGCATGATCAGGAAGTCTTACTACATCTCCTATCTCAGGACATTTTCCATCTTGAGTGAAAGTATCAAACCAATATTTAAATTCTTCTCCTTCTTCTTTTCCAAAATTCACAGCAGCTTTTTTCCAAAGTTTAGCAACATTTACAGGTACAGCATACCCTTCCCTTGCTAATTTTACAGCTGGAGCTACAACTTCGCTCAAAGGAAGTTTACCAAATTTTTTACTTAGCTCTGCCCATGCTTTAGGTATTCCTGGTACATTTACAGGGATAAATCCATATTTAGGCATCTCTTTTAATCCTTTATTTAAAAGGTCTTGGGCTTTGATAAGTTTTGGTGAAGGACCACTTGCATTAAGTCCATACATTTTATTATTTACACTGAGGATAGCAAATCCATCTCCTCCTATACCATTACCTGTAGGCTCTACAACAGTAAGAGCAGCAGCAGTGGCAATAGCAGCGTCGATTGCATTTCCACCTTTTTTCAATATTTCAAGTCCAGCTTGTGCAGCAAGTGGAGAGCCAGTTGCCACCATACCATTTTTAGCATACATCACATTTCTTCTTGATGGATATGGATATATAGTAGAATCAAATTTTAACATCTTATGCCTCCTAAAAGATTAGTTTCAAAATTTATATTAAGATATGTTTCTATTAAAGAAATTCAACAAATATTCCTGCAATAATGATAGAAATAGTAGTTACTGAAGCAAGTCCTGCAACAACATATGCTGGAATTATTCTTTTAAGTATAGCATTTTTTTCCTCTTCATCATCTGTAAGAGCAGTAGCTATTTCATTAGCAATAAGGTAAGTTGCTGGGAATCCAAGAAGCTGTGCCATTGCGATACCCATTGCAAGATCTCTTGATCCAACTATTTTCCATGTAGGAAGTAAGTAAATTAAGATATATGTTCCCACTACAAATGCAGCAAAGATTATTAATAATTGGAATCCTAAAGTAGTAAGGTCTCCAAAAGATATTTTAGCAAGAGATGGAATCAAACTTGCAAAAACTGCAAATGAAAGGAATCCAGAAACTTTTGCTTTATCAAGGATAGCATTAGGAACAGCTCCACTGTATGAAAGTACAGTTCCTAATAAAAGTGCAGTGATACTTGCATTAAGTCCAGTTTTTTCCTGAACCATTCTTGAAATGAAAGCAGCACCAGCAGCAATAGCCATACAAGTAAAAGAAGTAAAATATTTTTCATTTTTCTTAGCAAAAGTTATTCTAGCTTCTTTAACAGGAGCTTTTTTATTATCCTCAGCAGCAGCTTGAATCTTTCCAGCTCTGAACTGCTCAAGAACTTTTCTTCCTTCTCTCATACCAAAGTATGAAGCTGGAGGAGTTCCAACGAATTTTTGAATAGCATATACAAGAGTACCCAGTGCAGCAACAGTTTGGAATCCTTTTTCCATAGCAGCACCAGTCATTATTTGAGTGGCGATTATTCCACCATTAATAATAGGGATAGAAACAACAGCTGCTTCTTTTCCTACTAGAGGAATAACAGCAAAGACAGCTATAATTCCTACTATCATAGAAATAATAGCCATAACCACAGTTCTCCACTCATCAATAAGTTCCTTTATATTAATCATAGTTCCCATATGGAAAATAAGCAAAGGTGCACTCCAAGCAGCTGATTGAGATAATCCTGCTTTTTGAATCATATCAGCTGGAATTACTTTAGTCATGAATCCAACAAGGAATAAAAACATTGCAACAAAAACTGATGAAAGTTTAGCTTTTGTAAAAACTCCTAAAAAGTCACCAATTGCAAAGAATAGTACCGTTAAAAATAAAAATAAAAACATGTAACCTGCGTTCGTCATAAATTTTCCCCCTTAATTATGTAGTAGATTAAAATTCAATGTCTTTTATGACATGGAAGTATGTAGATCTGAATTTAAAGTTTTTAATATTTTTTCTCATAACCATATTATCCATTGAATAATAAAGTGGTACACAAGCGATATCATCTTGAATCATTTGCTGAGCTATTTCATAATTACGTTTTCTTTCTGCTGGATCAGAAGTTGCTCTTCCAGCTTCTATATATTTATCAAGTTCAGGATTTTTATATCTTCCATGGTTTCCAGCTGCTCCAGCTGAACTGCTGTGATATAGTGGGAAAAGGATATTATCAGAATCTCCAGTTCCTCCGCTCCATCCTCCAAGCTTCATTTCAAAGTTTGCATTAGCAAGATCTTGAAGATAAGTAGCCCATGCTACAACTTCTATTTCAAGTTCTAAACCTATTTCTTTAAGATTAGATTGAATAATTTGTGCTACCTGCACTCTTGATGGATTATCATTAGTTATTACTTTTAATTTAGTTCCAGTTAAACCATTTTCTTCAACTATTTTCTTAGCTTTTTCCATATCTCTAGGAAGTCCAGTTACTTTATCTGAATATCCAAAAGCCACATTGCTGACTGGTGAGTTTGCTTCAATAGCAAGTCCATTGTAGATAGCATCTATGATACCTTTTTTATCTATAGCCATAGCGATAGCTTCTCTAAGAGCTTTGTTATGGAATTTTTCTTTATCAAAGTTAAATGTAATTGCTTCAGTAAGAACTACTGGTTTGCTTATAATTACAAGATCTGGATTATTTTTAAGATTTTCTAAGTCAATAGGTGCAACTGTATAGGCAATGTCCACATCTTTTGCTTCTAGTGCCATAGCTCTTGAAGTGTTTTCAGTTATAGTTTTAACTACAAGTTTATCAAATTTAGGTGCTCCTTGGAAATGATCTTTGAAAGATTCTAAAGTGATCTGTTCACCAGTTCCCCATTCAATAAGCTTGAAAGGTCCAGTTCCTACACCAGCTATAGAAAGATCATCATTTTGTTCTTTTACACTTCTTTCATTCAATATAGAAGTTCTTGGATGAGCAAGATTATACAATATTGATGAGAAAGGTTTTGACAGAGTAATTTTTACAGTGTAGTCATCAAGTGCTTCCACTCCAGAAATTGGATCAACCATAACCATACTTGCTGGTTTGTTTTTCATTCTGTTGACACTGAATACCACATCTGAAGCTTTCAGTTCATCACCATTATGGAATTTAACTCCTTTTTGCAAGTTAAATACAAGTGTAGTAGGATCTTTAAATTCCCAGCTTTCTGCCAATTCAGGAATTATGTTTCCATTTTCATCTATCTCTACCAGACTGTTAAAAATCTGTTGAGACATTATTCCCCCAATTACCTCTGAATACATATGAGGGTCAACCCCTTTTGGTTTTCCATTCAGACCAACTCTTAAGACTTGCTCCTTTTTTGTTTTTTCAGTTCCTACTGTTTTTTCTTCTTTGTCAGAACATCCTACGAGTCCCAACATAACAAGAAAGATAAAAAATACTTTTTTCATGTTCTCCCCCTTAAAAATTTTAATAAAAAAAGCTTAGGTCTATAAATATAGAATAGGCCTAAGCTTTTAACCCCTTTTTAATCCCAAGCCTTGTATTTTGTATACTTAAAACAGGCTTGACTAACATAAGAAATTTATGTATAAGATCAACCCTTTAAATTATGATATGAGTAATATATGAATGTATATGACTGTTTTCAAAGTGTTGCTTACCATAAAACTCTCCTTTTTAATCGAATTTTTATTTATTTTACTAATATTACTACTTTTTTTTTCATGTGTCAATATTTTTTTATTGTAGTACTAAAAAAATGATACAATAACTTTATATATAATAGGAATGAATAATGCTGGCATAAGATTTCCTATTTTTATATTTTTGTTGAATAAAAGATTTATCCCTAATCCTATCATCATAAGACCACCAACAACAGATATCTGATTGATAACAATATCATCTAATCCACTTTTAATGAAGAAGGCAAAAAGGAATATAGATCCTTGATATATAAATACTGTAGCTGCTGAAAATAAAACTCCTATTCCATATTTTGATGAAAAAATGAGAGAAGCAACTCCATCCAGAAGTGCTTTTATAAAGAGGATTTCATTGTTGCCAGAAAGTCCGCTTTTAATAGAACCAACAATAGCCATTGCTCCTACATTAAACATGATACTTGTAGTAACAAAACCTTTGACTATATCATTTCCATCATTTTTAGAAAATCTTTTTTCTAGATAAACTCCCAGCATAGTAAGCCTTTCATCTATTCTCAAAAGTTCTCCAATAATTCCACCTATGACCATAAAAAGTATTATGAGCATACCATTGTCAAAATTTATTCCATCTTTAACTCCTAAAGCTAAAATAGAAAGTCCCATAGAAGTCATTATTATATCTTTTATTCTGTCAGGAATCCCTTTTTTCAGCCACATACCAAGCAGGCTTCCAAGAATTACAGCAGCTGTGTTTACAATATTTCCCAGCATTTTACTCTCCCTGATGTTTTAATTTAAAGTTTAAAATATTTTTCTAAATATAAGGCTACACCATTTTCAATATTTTTAGGTGCAGTATTATTTATTTCTTTTTTCACTATTTCCTGAGCATTCTCCATAACTACTGGATGTCCTACTTTTCTAAGCATGTCGAGGTCATTTTCTCCATCACCAAAAGCCATAATTTTATTCATTTCTATTCCAAGCTGTTGGGCTATAACTTTAAGTGCATTTCCTTTACTGCATTCCTTAGGAACTATATCAATACATTCAGGATCGGAAATAGTTATTTCTACTACATCAGAAAATTTTTCTCTCAGCTCTTTATTTATTTTGAGAATAATATCAGCATCTTCTACTATTATTATTTTATGAAGAGCAGGGCATTCTTCAATATCTCCAAGAACGTGCTCTACAAAATCAAGTCTTCTGCTGTAATCATTTTTATCATATTCATCTCTATAAAAATCATCATCAATAAATCCATTATATGCTACTTTTCTTTCTCTTAAAAGTCTTATAATTTCATGGGATGTTTTTTTATCAATAATTTTTTCAAATATACTTTTTTCTTCCTTGTCATATATATTAGCTCCATTATTACAAATAAGGTATATGTCCAGCCCTATATCTTTTTTCAATTTTACAGCAGAGGCTCTTCCTCTTCCAGTAGCTATAGCAAACTCAACACCATTACTAACAAGTTTTTTTACAGCTGCTTTTGTATAATCTGTGATCTGACTTTGCATATTCAAGAGAGTTCCGTCTAGATCTGATACAACTAATTTCATTTTTTGTTTCCCCCTGTCCCATATCTGATTTAATTTTTTCAAGTATTATGCCTATATTTTAACCTATTATGACAGTGAAAGTAAAGAGAACATTTAATTAAAAAAATGAAAAAGAGGCGACCCGAAAGTCAGCCTCTTGATATTTTTAATGGTTGGAAGTTATTATTTTTATTTTATTGTTGTGGTTTGTTTACAAGATTTTGATTATATTCAACTCTTGTTTTCATAGCAGTTGTTCTCATTCTTCCTTGTTCATTAGCAATTTCAGTATTTAGCTTTTCAACTTTATTCCAATCTGGTTTATCTTTGATAAGCTCTTTTTTGATTTCTAATCTTTTTTCATCCATAACAAGTCTTGATCTTTCCATTTCAGGACTTCTTTTAAATCCATTCTGATTTGCTCCTGAACCACAGTATGAAGATCCTGAATGATGGTATCCTCTACCCATATCCCCATTCCAATTTTGATGTCCTCTAGCAAATGCTGTAGCTCCTAAAGCAAATATCATAATTCCTATTATTGTGAATTTTTTCATAATTATCACCCTCCATATATTTTGTTCTTTCTTATGTAACAAAATAATATCATGTGATTATGACCTCAGTATGTCAAACCAAAAAGTAAATTTTTTATCCTTTAAATCGATGCCGCAATTAATTTTATTTAATTCCATAATTTTTTTTACTATTGAAAGTCCCAGTCCATTTCCGTCAATGCTTAACTCATTTGCATTATCTCCACGAGAAAAAGGTTCCCATAATTTAGATATTTCTCCAGTTCCTTCTCCATCAACACTATTTTCAATGCAGATTTTTCCATCAGTTTCATAGATTGAGATAATATCATTTTCTTTAGAATATTTTAAAGCATTTTGAACAATATTATCCAAAGCTATTTTAAATATCTTTATATCACAGAAGATTTTCTGTTCTTTGAGTTTTATATCCCATTCAATATCTTTTTCAAGTTCCAGCATTTCGTATTTTTCTATACTTTGTTTTAAAATATTTAAAATATTAGTTTCGTTCATTTCTAGTTTTATTCCAGGGGAAGAAAGTCTTGAAATAGTAAGAAGATTTCCAACTAGTTCATTCATATCCATACTTTCTTTTGCTATTGCTTTATAATATTGAGATTTCTCCTGATCAGTTTTAACTATTCCGTTAATAAGAGCCTGAGCATAAGTACTTATAACTGTAATAGGGGTTCTCAACTCATGAGAAGCATTTGAAGCAAAAGCTTTTAGATTCTCAATAGAAAGAGAGAGATTAGCAGACATTTTATCAATACTCTGACTTAGCTCTTCTATTTCATCTCCACTATCAACATCAGCTTTTTCAGAGAAATCCAGTATAGATATTTTACCTGCTACTCTATTTAGTTTTTTTATATTTTTAGTTATCTGTTTAGAGAAAACTCTTCCTATTAGCATACTTAAAAGTACCGATGTTACAGTTGTAATAAAATTAAATACATACATTTCATGTTTATGTGCACTCATAACAGATAGAGAGGTTCTTAAAGCAAGAATACGTCCATCAGGGAGTACTTCATTATATATGAGAAGTTTTATATTTGTTTTTGAAATACTTGTAACGCTGAAACCTGTAGGAGGAGCATCATTGTTGTGCATATCCTCTCTTCTTCCTCTCATTTTATGCATGCCATTTTTTTTAAATACGCTTATATCTATTCCTTCTTTGTCCCTTAGGTCTTCTACATATTCTTTAAAAACTTCCTCATTATTTAGAAGCGATTTGGAAATCTCAACAGCTTCCATCATTTTTTCTTTTTTTCTATATACATAGAAATCATCAAGAAAAAATATATTGAGGATATATCCAGTTAAAACAGTAAAGATAACTATAAAGACTGAAAAGATAAAAATTTTCTGGAAAAAATTAATTTTTATTTTCATCAAATATGTACCCCATTCCTCTTACAGTTTTTATCATATCACTATAGTCACCAAGCTTCTTTCTAAGCCTTTTTACCAAAGTGTCTACAACTCTGTCGTCGCCTTCAAAGTCAAAACCCCATACTTCATTTAAAAGTACATCCCTTGAGAAGATTATCCCCTTATTTTTTATAAGGTATTCTAAAAATTGAATCTCTCTTCTTGTGAGTTCAATACTTTCGCTGTTCACTATAAGTTCTCCACTTCTGAAATCAAAAGAGAGATTATTAAATTTATAAGAACTATTTTCATCTATTTTAAGCATTTTTTTGATTTTTATATTTAAAACCTTCAAACTGAAAGGCTTTGTTATATAATCATCAGCTCCAATACTTAATCCTTTTAATTCATCAATTTCTGAATCTCTGGCAGTCATCATTATTATAGGAATATTAGATTCTTTCCTTATATTTTGACATACTTCCCATCCATTCATTTTTGGAAGGTTTATATCAAGAAGTATAAGATCAGGATTATGTTCATAAAACATTTCCAGAGCAGTTTCTCCATCCAATGCCTTATAAGTAAGAAAAGACTCTTCTAATAGAGTATCTTCTATTACTTTTATTAAATTTTTTTCATCTTCTACTATTAATATTTTTTTTGTCATATCTTATCTCCATGTTATTTTAATTTTGATTATCAGCGTGACTGAAAATATGATTTAAATCATATAAAATGTCTGATAAAATTCTAATAGGTATTTTTGAAAATGATTCAATGATGTTGTTTTGGATATCAAAAAAAGTTACTGAATCAATAGAAACTGTTTTTTTACTATTAGGAGCAGCAGTATTTTCATATTGAATTTCTAATTTAACAGCCAGATTATCTTGAAGATATGCTTTAAGAAAAACATTTTCATCAATTTTTTCCCATCTGTGATCAATAAGAAGTTCATATAAAATATTATAGCAAAGATATTTGTCAAGAAAATGAATTATTTCCTTTTTATAAGATTCTTTATTTTTTAGTAGATAAGTTTCCATTTCAAGCTGTTTAAATTCCTGAATAATATTATTCTTTTTAAAATAATTTCTGAATTTTTTTATAGTATCAGCAGGCATTTCCAATGGATGAGCTATTTTTATTTTATTTGATTTTCCAACTGAAATTGATTTACCTTCCAATGTAATAAAAAAATCTCCTTTAGGAAATCCAAAATGTTCCCCATCAATATCGAATATAATATTTTTTATAATTAAAGAAGTTAAAGGATTTTTACTGGCAAGAGATATCTCAGTATGTAGCATTTCACTTCTTGTATTCATACAAAATTTAAGATGTTCTATTAAATCTTTTATTAGAATATTATAATTTCTTACAGCCTCATAAGCTTTCATTATATATTTTTCTCTTTGATAACTGTTTGGTTTTTCTGTATCATATTTTTTTAAGACAAACTTATCTGGTGGAATAAAATCAATATATGCAGCTGTTATATGATCATTTTTTAGAAAATTTCTTAATAAAGGCTGATGCTCTTTATCCAGACTCAACTCTAAGAATACTCTTGAAGAAAATCCAATATTATCCAAAAAATTATTTAATGCAACATTAGTTATTTCTAACTGGCTTTTTGTTATTGAGTCATCTGTTCTAGCTCGATATCTAATAGTATCATAAATGTCTTCAATTGATTTATCCAAAAGTTTTCCATAAGGGAGAAGAGAATAACAAAGCATGGCTTTCTTATTCTTGTTCTCTATCTCTTTTTCTAAAGAATCAATATCTTTAAAATTAAAAATACCAGATAAAGATGCTGTGAATTTTTCAGAAATTTCAGATTTTATAAGATTGGTTTTAAAAGAACCATAAATTTGTTCAAATTCTAATTCTCCAACTGAATCATGGAGTTTTCTAAACCATTTAATATCAAACCTTCCTTTTTCAAATTCTTCAGGTTTTATTGAAGTATATTTAAGGAGGGTCATTCTGTTTTTAAAGTTTTTTTCATAGTTTAAATGAGCTTTAAAGAACCAGTATACTTCATCTAAATATTTATAATTTAGGTAGAGAGATAATATTTTCCTCCACTTTAAAATATGAACTGCTGTAAATAACAAAGCTTTTTTCAATGAATAAGGATTATCCAGTAAAAAAGTTAATTCTTTTATGTCTGCTACTGTGTCATTTCTAGCAGGTTGAGAAATTGAAAGAAGATAATTTAAAGTTTCTTTTTTTGTCAGAAATTTTAATGAAAAATCAGCTACTATTTCGATTTTATTATATTCCATAGTTTCTAATATAGAAAAAAGAAGAGATACTCCTTCTACTTTCTTTAAAGCAGGAACTAAATGAGTCAGCTCACTTTTTTTGAAATGACTTTTTCTGTTTCTTTCAAGTCTTACTATGGCTGAAACTATTTTTGATTCTGCTTTAGAATCAAAAGGATATTTTTTCTTTTCATCATAAGATAAATTTAAAAAGTCTGAAAGATGCTTAAAGCAATTTTCTCTTTCAAGAAGCTCTTTATAGACTTCATCTGATGAAATAAGACCCATATTAAAAGCTTTGATATAATGTAGTATATTTAATTTATTAAATTCATAAAAATTACTTTTATAGTAGAAAACATAATAAGTAGAGAAAAAAGTTCTAAACATATTAGTACTTCCTAGTTCTTTATCAGATATAAGGGAGAACAAAGCTTTCATAAAATTAATTATTTTAATGTTTAAACATTCTCTATCAGACAGTGTTTTAAAAAAACAGTTTATGAGATCCATTTTTACATTAAATACTTCTTTTGCGTTAAATTTAACATAATATTTCTTTTGTATTTTTTCTAATATTTTTTGAGGAGTATTATTTTCTTTTCTAGCAAGAATAGAAATTTTTTTCATTTTTTCTATGTTGAAACTGTTTGATATAGAAAGTGAAAAAGTAGAATGAGTTCTGTTATTTACTTTATTTTCTAAATCAAAAAACTTTTCAAAAGTCAGAGCAAAATTTATTTCAAGTAAATTACTTAATGAAAAATCTTTAAGAAAATGATAAGATGTAAATCTATTTAGCTCAAATTCAAAATCTTTTATATTTAAATTAAAAAAGTCTTTAATAGAAGAAATTTCAGAAGTAACAGTATTTTCTGGATCAAATAAAAAGGGAGGATTTTCAGAATTATATATTCCAAATCCACTTCTTTTAACTGTTTTTCGCAAATATATTTTTTCTTTTTCACTGGCTTCTTCAGTTTCTTCTTCTAATGAAATTGCTTCCTTTTTTTTCTTTCTCATAGAGGCATTTTCTTTTTTTTGCTTATATTCCTGAAAAAAGAAAGGGAAGCTAGCATCATTCCGAAGACGTTTTAAAAATATTTCTGTTGCTTCTTTTTTTAAAGGATTATTTTTTGAAAGGATAATTTCACTTACAATTTCCAACATTGAATCCTTTTCAAAGCCTAAAATATGTGTAATTATTAATAGTCTGTGGGAAGTTTTTATAGAAGAATTAAAAAGATTTATAACAGCTGTTTTTTCTTCAGGAGCAAGAATCTTTTTAGATCTTTTTATGGCAAGGACTGCTCTTTCTTTTAAAAGAGAAGATCCCTCCTTTAAAAGAAAAAGAACGAATTTTTTTTGCCTTTCTGTTCTTCCTCCTTTTACAAAATTAATAAGAAAGAAAAGAATTACTTCATCAACTGAATATAATACAATATCACAAAGTTTATCAATTTTTTCTTCTGAAAAATTGTCATAAACAACAATATCGAAAAGTTTAAAAAATATTTCTTTAGGGTCTTTTATATATTCAGACCAACAAAAAGGTTTTTCATAAGAATATAAATACTGACTCATTTCTATTGCTAAATTATAAAATACTTCAAAATGTTTCTCCAAAGTATTAGCATCTTTTAAAAATGAGTTTGCAGAAATAGTTGTCATCTTTTTTTGCTCTTCTATTGAATATTTAAATCCTTTTGCTGAATTAGGATAAGTAACAGAGGTTACATAATTTTGAATAACATAATAAGCATATAGAGGATTTATTTTTTTTTTCATTCTAAATAGAGTAGCTTCTATTTTTTCTTCTTCAGTACCAATTAAATGGAGGTAATGGAGAGCATTCAGAATTTCTATATTATTTTTTCCAGTATTTAAAAGCAAAAGTTTCTCTTTCATTGCAGAAAGATTTCTTAATCCGTCAGCCCAAAGAGAGAAAAAAATATATTCAGATTCATTCCCCTGAGAATATATTACATTTTTTTTATTTTTATCAATAAGCACATCATTTATTATAGTAAAAAATAATTTTATTTCATCAGTGTATAAAAATATTAATTTAATTCCAGTCCAGCCATAGATTGAATCTACAACTTCATTAGAATAGTAGAGCTCCTTATCTAAAATAAAGCTGATGAGAGTTTTAAATGCTTCAATATGCCCACAATCAGCATTAGAAAGAATAGATTTCTTTAACTCAACATCAGTATTTTCGTTAAGGAGAAGCTCAAATAATTTTAAATGAAGAGAATTAAGGGAACTTTTTATTATTCCTCTAATTATATCAGGATTAATATAGGAATTGTTTTTTTCTATATGTGCTGATAAAAAAGGTAAAAGTTTTTCAGTTCTATTATTGATTCCATAAGCAAGTATATCTTCAATAATGCAATTATCTGGAATATTTTTTGATTTGGCAAGATTGAGAATATTAAAATCGTCATTCCATAGTCTTAATAAATTCCATAATTTATTTATTGCAATGGGAAAATAAAGTTCAAAATTATTTTTATCTCTAAAAGAAGTTTTTAGAGGATCAGTTTCATAGGTGAAATTTAGGGTATCAGCCCATATTTGATTTAATATTTTAATAAATTCTTTACCATAAAGAGTTTCAAGCTGTTTAAAAAATTTACATTGAATTGCATCTAATAGAGAAGTGTGATTATCCTCAAGTATCAAATTTTTAGCAAAATCAAAAAAATCATTTTTACTTTCTAATTTTTTGTTTAATTCAAGATGTAATTTATTAATGTCCACAATTCCCCCTAAAATTATAATGCAAGTATTATATTTATATGAAATATTATAGCATATAATAAATTATCCATAAATAAAAAATGTAGATGGCTTTTTAACCATCTACATCTTAACTTAATTAGAAGTTTAGTTTATATTTTTTAGCAGGTCTTCCAATGACTCCCTCTTCTAAAGTCATATCAGCAAGACAATTTTCTTCCAGCT
The DNA here is from genome assembly GCF_003019675.1 of Fusobacterium ulcerans. Lineage (NCBI taxonomy): Bacteria > Fusobacteriati > Fusobacteriota > Fusobacteriia > Fusobacteriales > Fusobacteriaceae > Fusobacterium > Fusobacterium ulcerans. The sequence continues at coordinate 2,118,557 of NZ_CP028105.1, forward strand.
TTATTAATATTCTGCTGGCAGTTCTCCTACTGAGACCTATATATCCAGATAACTCTTCAGCTGTTATCCAGATGTTTTTTTCATAGATTTTCAGCAGAGTTTCAAAAAGAGTTTTTGAGATATTGAGTTTTCTTAGTTTTTCATAGATACCAAAGTCTCTCACATCTTTTTTTCTGAGTCCTTTTAAAGCTGTAAATTTTCCTTTTTCGAGAAAATAACTGACTTCTTCCCCATATGCTTCACTTTTTTCATAAGCTTTTTCTGCATTGAGTCTAGCTTCTGAGATGTTGTCCCCACAACCCCAGCCTACTGTTATCGTGCCTATTGCAGAAAAAACTTTTCCAGATAAGTTTTCTGTAAAATCAGTGAAATCTCCTTTAATCATTATTATCTCGATTTCATTTCCAAGTTCATAAATTATTGAATTTTTAATATGTTTTTCTAATATAGATTTATAGTTTTTGTCAGTATCAAAATGTTTAATTTTTCCTACTACTATTTTTTTATCATCCAACCCTGCTATTTTTATTTCTGAAATCATATATTCGATAGTATCTTTTATATTATCCTCAGAAGGAAACAGGAATATAAATGGAATATCTTTCTTTTCAAGTTTTTCTGTAAGGTTGCTGAACCTTGTAATAGAGAGCTGTATTCTATTTTTTTCATGAAGAACAAAATGATTATGAAGTATTTTTTCATAAATTTTTGGATCTTCAATAATAAAGTCAGCAATAAGAGGTTCCTCTCCATCAAAGATATTTTTAAAATAAAAATCTTTGTTCTCTTTATTTATGAAGTCAATATATACTTTTGAAAAATCTAGATTGGGATTATTTTTCAGAACCTTAAAAAATGTTTCATAAAGCTCTTCTCTTTTTATCTCTAAATAATAAATAGGTTTAATAATTTTTTTTAATTTTCCTTCGAGAAATTTTTTTCCTAATTCTCCACTTGTAAGAAAAACATCAAACTTATGAAAATTTTTTTTATAGATATCCAGAGTCTCTTCCAATTTTTCATAGATAAAATATTCTACACAATATTTATCTGTCTCTCTTATTCCTTTTTTTATAAAAGGAAGAGAGTTTTCAGGAGAGATTACTGCTATTTTGATCATGCAGTTCTTCCTTTTTTATCCAGCAAGATTATGATTCCAAGGAATATTACTATAAGTCCAAGATTTAAAAATACTGGAACAAGAGGACCATAAGCTATACTCAAAGAAATACATGATACCATAAGGATAGGTCCCATAAGTGCTGTAAGAGAGAATCCTAGTGAATAATCTCCCAATACAGGTGTAGAAAATTCAGGATCACATATCCTTAATAACAGAAGACCAGTAAGAAATACTCCAAGACAAGTTCCAAGCATTGCAACTGCCCTTTCAAATGCATAGTTTCCTTTGTAATATCTATATGAGAAGTATTTGATACACCACCAAGTAGCTATGAATCCAAGTATCATCATTGCCATTATTGGAACAAAGTATGAGAATACTGCCTTCAAAGGAAGAGTAGCTACAGCACTTACTACTGCAAATTCAGTGAGCATACTTGTTATTTTACTTTTAACTTTAGTGTCAACACACCATTCTAACCCTAATTTTTTAATTGCTTTCCATACAAGTATCATTATTACCATTGCAAAGGCCCATACAGAGAATGATGAAAGTACAGGGACCTTATATTTTTTTATGAGAGCAAGGATGATATATGAAACACCACACACTGAAAATATTATTGCCACATGAAAAGCAAGAACATCAATAGATGATGAAAGCATAGTTTCTCTTCCGATACTTGCTTGTTTAGTTATATCTGTATAGTAACCTCTTTTTAGTTCCATAGGTATGTCAGAAGGTTTTTTCAAAAGAGAAGTTTCACCCTTACGACATGCTCTATTGATTAAGAATATTCCTAAAAGAATTCCACCAATAAGACCAAAAGTTGCAGTAGTAGTGGCGATTCCCTGAGCTAATGCCCAGTAATCCATATTCATTTCATGCAGAGTTCTTCCTATCATACCAGCTGTTCCATGTCCACCAGAAAATCCAGCATTTAACTCAACACCAAAAGATTTATAAAGATCAATATTGAAAAATTTTGTACATACAAAATTTACAAAATATCCAATTATTTCTTGTAAGAATGTTACAACAAAAAGTATTCCTCCCATTATTCCAACATCTCTTACAACACCCTTCCCGTTGCTCCCTTTAAATTCCAACCCTAAAGGAACAGCAGCAACAACTGGAACTATTAATATTCCAGGGAGAAGAACCATCTCTTTCAACCATGTAACAGGAAGAGAAAATGAAAATATTCTTCCTAAAACTTCAGGCCCTAATATCAACCCTATAAATCCTCCTATGACAGAAGCTGGAATAAAAAGTTCCTGAAATACTTTGACCTTTGACTTAATAAAAACTCCTAGGATAAGAAGAAAACTTAAATAACATAATACATAAAATATCTGCTGCATTATAACCCCCCTTTTTTTAATTTTATAGTTCTATTGGCACTTTATCATACTTTAAAGGTGAAACATATTCCTCATAATTTTCATCAAACTCTTTTTTTATTTTCTCATAAAGAGCAGGATCTTCAAGGATATCAATAGCAGTCTGTCCCAATACCTGACCAGCATATTTCATACCTTTCATTGCAATGCCATTTTTCCCTTGAGCTACCATCTGCCATGAGTGAGAAGGAGTCCCAAGAGCATAACAAGCTGTAAAGATTTGTCCAGTAGGCATTTTTTTACTTACATCTCCTACATCTGTAGAACCAGACAGAAGATAATTAAAGTTTTCATCATATGGAATATTTCCTCTAAAAACATAGTCATTAAGCATCATATCTTTGATTTGTTTCCATTCTTTTCCACTGGCTTTTTCTATCCAGCCAAATTCAGAAGTTATTTCTTTTTCAGTAAGAGTATCTTTGAATTTTTTAGCATAAGCAAGTTCCTCTTCTGTATATTCTATATTTTCAAATTTTTTCAAATTCTTAAACATTACTTTTTCTATTTCTTTATTTCCTTTGTATTCATTAGTTCCTCTGTCAAAAACCATTTTAACTTTAGTTTCTGTCATAAGAGCAGCCCCTCTTGCTATATTGCATATTCTTTGGAATATTTCTTCTACCTGATTTAATTTTGGAGCTCTTACCAGATATAGAACTTCAGCATCAGGTTGTACAACATTTGGAGATATTCCTCCAGTATTAGTTACAGCATAGTGAAATCTAGCTTCCTGTATCACATGTTCTCTAAGATAATTGGCTCCTACATTCATCAGTTCCACAGCATCAAGAGCACTTCTTCCAAGTTGTGGACTGGCAGCAGCATGAGAACCTCTTCCTTCAAATCTGAAATATGCTTGATAATTTGCTAGTGTAGCCAGTGAGAAAACTCCGTTATATGGGAAAGGATGCCATGTAAGAGCTAAGTCTACACCTTCAAAAGCACCGTTTTTCATCATCCATGTTTTTCCTGATCCACCCTCTTCAGCAGGACATCCATAGAAAACAACAGTTCCTTTTAACTTGTTTTCTTCCAGATAATTTTTTACTATTTCTGCTCCATAGAGAGCTCCAGCTCCAAGCAAATGGTGTCCACATCCGTGACCATTTATTTCCTGTTTTCCTTTTTCTTTGTGAGTGACATCTTCTGCCTGTGAAAGTCCTTGAAGAGCATCATATTCTCCCAGTATAGCTATTACAGGATGACCTTCACCATAAGTAGCTTTGAAAGCAGTTTCTAATCCACCTATTCCCATTTCTACCTGAAATCCTGCTTCACGAGCATATTCGGCTAACTCTTCTGCTGATTTGAATTCTTTGAATCTTATTTCAGCATATTCCCAAATATTTTTTGCAACTTCTTCAATAGTTTTTTTACTCATTTGTACCCCTCCATTTATTTTGGACATTGTTTTGGTCAAAATTATACTTGTTTTATTTCAAAAGAAGTATACTATATATTTTTTTATTGTCAATTATATTATTTTAATTGAAATAATATAACTGGTATATTTTTATCACGCCAATTATATCTTTTTGATATATGTTTTCTTATTCTAAATATCTTTTTTTGAATTGATTAAAAAATATGATATAATATAAAATAAATCAAAATTCAGGGGGCATAAAATAAATGAGCAGCAGAAGAGCATACTATGAACAAGAAAAAAATAATCTTAAAGAACTTATGATAGCACTTCATTCCATTATAATTCAATCCCCTTATATAGCTTCAGTAAAAGGGGCAGAAGTAAATGTGAGTATAGCTTATGGAGTATGTCTAAAATTTATAAAGAATATATTAAAAGAAAATGATGAAGTAGATTATGTAAAAGTAGAAGATATAATAGACTTTACAAAAAGAACAGCACTTTATCCAATGATGGATAAAAGTAGTATAGATGGGAAAAAATTTGATATGGTAATAAAGGATATTGAAACTATTTTGAGAAATTGCAAATACATATCTGAAGCTGGCAGAAAACAAGCTAGGAGGGAAAAATGATAAATTCAGAAAATGAAAATTTTTTTTCTGAGTCATTTCCATTTTGGAAGGCACTCTCTTCTGATGAAAAAAAACTGATAAATAATAATACGGAACTGAAATTATATAAGGCAGGAAGTACTATACATGATTCTACTGAATGTACAGGAGTTCTTTTGATAAAGTCAGGAGAATTGAGAGTATATATTCTTTCTCCAGAGGGAAGGGAAGTCACTTTGTACAGATTGGGAAGTGGGTCGACATGTCTTCTTACAGCATCATGTATTTTAAAAAATATTACATTTAGTGTAATGGTAGATGCTGAGGTAGACAGTGAAGTATTTCTTATAAGTTCCTCTGCATTTAAAGAGCTGAAAAATAAAAATATACAAGTAGAAAGCTTCAGCAATGATATAATAAATTGTCATTTTTCTGAAACTATGTGGGCAATGGAGCAGATACTTTTTACAAGTTTTGATAAAAGATTGGCTTTTTTTCTGTTGGAGCAGAGTGAAGAGAAAAAGACTGAAACACTTAATTTTACTCATGAATATATTGCTAAAAATCTTGGAAGTGCAAGAGAAGTGGTATCTCGTATGCTGAAATATTTTCAGAATGAAGGAATTGTTTCTTTAGCTAGAGGGAGTATCATTATAAAAGATAGGAAGAAATTGGAAGAATTAAAATAAAGAGGTCAATCAAATTTCTAAAATTTACTTTAGATTTTTGATCAACCTCTTTTTTATATTTATACTATTTTTTTCCTAATTCAAGAACTTTATCTTTAGATACAAGTCCTACTGACTTTTCAACAGGTTGTCCATTTTTGAAAAGTATTAATGTAGGGATGCTCATTACTCTAAATTGACCAGCTAAGTCCTCTTGTTCGTCTATATTTATTTTAGCTATTTTTACTCCAGGAGCTAATTCACTTTCTGCTTCTTCAAGGATAGGTCCTAAAGCTTTACAAGGTCCACACCAAGCTGCCCAGAAATCAACTAATACAGGTACATCTGATTTTAAAACCTCTTGTTCAAAATTTTCTTTTGTTATATGTAAAATTGCCATGCCATTTCCTCCTTATTAATATATTTTATTCCTATTTATGTTTTTATTATACAACATATTTTAAAATTTGTCTGTGACTAAATCACATTAAGCTGAAATAAAAAAATAAATATTTGAAATTTTTGCAGGAATGGGATATAAATTAATAATCAGAACTTTTTAAGGAGGAAATTATGAAAATCGTTATTTTAGATGGATATACAGAAAATCCTGGTGATCTCTCTTGGGATATGTTCAAAAAATTGGGGGATATAACAATATATGACAGGACTCCAGAAGAAGAAGTACTGGAAAGAATAGGAGATGCAGAAATTGTAATTACTAATAAAGTTCCTTTTGATAGAGAAAGAATGGAGCAGCTTCCTAATTTAAAGCATATAGCTGTAACAGCAGCAGGATATAATATTATAGACTTAGGAGCAGCAAAGGAATTAGGAATAACAGTAACGAATACTCCTAATTATGGATCGAGCGGTGTAGCACAAATGACTTTTGCTCATATACTTGAAATAACTAATAATGTAGCTCTTCATAGTGATTCAGTAAAAAGAGGAGAATGGGCTAATAATATAGAGTGGTGTTACTGGTACAAACCAATTATCGGATTAAACGGAAAAAGAATAGGGATAATAGGTTATGGAAATATTGGTAAAGAGGTAGGAAACATAGCAAAGGCTTTTGGAATGGAAGTAGCAGTATATGACAGAAATACTCATTCAGATGTAATTAATTTATCTCTTGATGAAATTTTTAAAACATCAGATATAATTACTCTTCATTGTCCTCTTCTTCCAGAAACTAAAAATCTTATATGCAGAGAAAATATAGAAAAGATGAAAGATGGGGTAATAATAATTAATACATCAAGAGGACCGTTGGTAAATGGAGAAGATCTTGCAGAGGCTGTTAAAAGAGGAAAAGTATATGCAGCTGGAGTAGATGTCTTGAGTGTCGAGCCTCCTGCTTTAAATGACCCAATGACAAGCTGTGAAGGAATAAATGTAACACCTCATATAGCATGGGCAGCTATAGAATCAAGACAAAATATAATGGATATCTGTTTTGATAATTTAAAATCATATTTAGAAGGAAATCCAAAGAATGTTGTAAATAAGTAATATAAAAAGAGGATGTGAAGATTAGATTAATTTTTGGAAGTTTGGAAATTAGAAAGATTTGTGTAATTAATGAAGTGAGTAAAATGTGAAAAACAGTATGTCTGAACATAGTGAGTTTACTGTTTTTAGTTTTATGAACAAAATTAATAACAAACCTTTCTACTGGAAAACTTCTAAAATTATATCCTATTTCTATCCTCTTTTATATTAAATTAATTTTTTTTATTGTAATCTCTTAATCTTTTATACAGCATAGTTGCTGCTCCCTCTACCAGTCTTTCTTTTATAAAGTCATCTGATACATCTTTGAAATAATTAGTAGCTATCAATGTAGAAAAACCATGAGCATACATCCAGCAGTCTAGGAAAAGTTTTGTTTTAAACTCTTCATCTAATTTATCAAATCTGCTGTCTTTAGACATCTCAACTTTTATTAAGTCTCTAAATTCCCTTACAAGTCCGCTGTATGAACTGTCTTTCAAGAAAATAGTATGGAAAAGCTGTTTTTCCTCTCTTGCAAACATACACACACCTATTCCTATATTGAGAAATATATATTCTGTATTAGGTTTTTTTACATATTCCATGAATACATCTTTAGCTTTATTTATCAGATCCTTCTTTAAAATATCCAATGAAGTATAAAAACTGTATATTGGAGCTGGAGAGGAATTCAGAGATTTTGCCAGATTTCTAGCAGTGATAGCTTCCAATCCATTCTGCTTGAACACCTCAAAGGCTTTTTTAAATATTTGTTCTTTTGTAAATATGGCTTTTTTAGGCACTGTATTCCTCCTCCATTCTTAATTAAAATTTCTTAGTAAATCCTAATCCAACTGCACTTATGCTCTTATCATATTTTTGTTCAACAACTTGTGCTTTACCAGGGTATTTTTCTACATAGTTCCCAGTTTTACCATCATAGAAGAAATGTGTAACTGTAGCTACCCATTCCATAGTATCATTTGGTTTATATTTCAATCCTGTACCTACCATAATAGAGTTTAAAGCATATTCTATATCATCATATGAATTTTTCTTAGCTCCAGTATCAGCATAGTTGACACTTCCTATCCAAGTCCATTTATCAGTTAATTTATACTCTGTTCCAACTGCAATTTCCCAACCATTATCATATTCAGGTTCTAAATGTTTTACTCCAAGTCCTTTTAACACAGCACTTTCTTTAGTTTTATCCATTTTAGCATCTTTATTAAAATAGTAGTTTCCACTTAGAGCCATAGTCCATCTGTCAGTTATCTTGTATGAAGCTCCAGCTGCTAAAATAGCAGGTAAGTCTCTTCTATATTTTGTTCCATCTTTATATTCAGGATAAAAATCACTGAATCCTAAATTAAGGCTTTGACCAGGGCCAATGCCTAAAACTATTGGAGTTGGTTTTTCAGTACCAGAGGCTTTAAAATTCATTTTGACTCTTGTATCATATCTTAAAGCTAAGTTTAATCTATCAGAAGCCTTATAGTTAAATCCTATCTGTCCTCCAAATCCCCAAGCAGTTCTTTCAGAATCTATATCAGCATGAAGTTTTTGAGTAACCCCTGAAGAAGAAGCATCAACATTTAAATCTCCTTTAAGATTTCTCATTCCCAATACAGCTCTTGCAGCTATTGACATAGAAAGTTTATCATTAATCATCCATGCTCTTCCTAAAGTATTTTGTACATACATATTAGTTCCTTCAGCAGATGAACCTATATCTTTTGCACTTGAAAAACCAAGACTTGTTAAAATATCTGGAACTACAGCTATTCCTGCAACTCCATCTTTATATTCAAGGTCTCCACCTCCACCTAATGCACCAAATGTCCAGAATATAGCTCTTTCATCTCTTACACTGTATAGTGAAAAGTTTGGAATAGGTTGAAATAAATCAGCTTCATATTTTTTTCCTTTATATTTCATTTCTTCAGTACCAAATGCAATCTGCATTCCAGCATGGAAATATGTTCCTCTTTCTAGCTGCATAAGTCCAGCAGGGTTGTAGTAAACTGAAACGTTGTTTATCATACCGTTTTGTGCTTGGTTACCTAAATATTCAGGGGTATAAGTCTGAATATGGTCAATTGATGCAGCATAAGCTCCTGTTCCTAATACAGCAGTTAGTGCAAGTATACCTAATTTTTTTCTCATTTTTCCTCCCACGAATTTTGTAATATAACATATGTAATATAACACTAGTTAGTTAAAATAAAATGAATAAAGCATTAAAATTTTTTAATGCTTTATTCATCATTACTCTTTATTATTCCTTTTCTGTAGGCATTCAGTAGCTTTTTTAAATCATTAATCTGATTTTGCAGCTCCTTACCTATATCTGTATCTTTAACTCTTATTCTATTCTGACTAGTGTTTACTATACGGCTGGAAGAGATTATATCTTTTCCTTCCTTTATAGCTTTTTCTGTAGATTCAAAAGGTGCATGAGAAACTAATTTTAATCCATATGAATTATAAATTAGAGTATATCCTGCAATACCTGTTTCAGGTTGGTATGCTCTTGAAAAACCACCATCAATGATGTATAATTTTCCATTTGCTTTTATAGGAGATTCACCTTTTTTTACTTTTACAGGAACATGTCCATTTACTATGTGAGATATTTTAGGATTCAAGTCAAATTCTTCCAGCAACATATCACAAGTTGTTTCTTCATTATAGAAAGTATAATAGTGATTTTTCTTTTCAGTATGAGTAGCTTTATCTTCTACAAAATATCTTTCAAAGGTTTTCATAGAATCTTTACCAAACATAGGAGAATCTTTACCACACCACATATACCATACATAGTCGCAATTTAATTTTTCTTTAGCACTGTTGGCTCTGTTGAAATATGCTTCTCTGCATATTTTTTCAGCAAGATCCAAATATTTTCTTCCTTTGACTTTCTGACCTCTTACATATACATCCTTTAATTTTCCATCTTCAGTCAGTGGGATACATCCATGATAAAGAAGATTGGAATTACATCTTAAATAGATGCTTCCTTTAGCAAAAAGGAATCTGATATGTCTTTGTAATCTTTCACTTCTCAAGAAAGCAAGTCTAAGATTTTCCATAATTTCACTTTCTTCAGGAGTTAGTTTTAAAGGATTATTAATATCAACTGTTGGGAAATTTTTATCTCTTAACTCATATTCTACTCCATCAATTGTTACAATACCTCTTTCAAAATCAGTTTTTCTGAACATATTTCTATGATCCATATCAAATTCTGGATTTCTTTCAATTACATTTCCCTCTATTTTCATCTGTATAATAGTGATGGCTTTATGTATTTGAGCTTTTAGAGGAGTAGTTTTATTTGTTTTGATTTTAAAATGTTCACAAGGATCATTTGCATATTTTTCCATAGCAAAAGCTGCAAGAGGAAGAAGGTTTATTCCATAGCCATCTTCTAAGATATCATTATTTCCATATCTTGCACATATCCTTATGACATTGGCAATACAGGCTTTACTTCCAAGCCCTGCACCCATCCAAAGAATGTCATGGTTTCCCCATTGAATATCCACATTATGATAATCTATAAGAGTATCCATTATAAGATGAGGACTAGGTCCTCTGTCATAGATATCTCCAACTATATGGAGTCTGTCTATTATCAGTCTTTGAATCAGATTAGAAATAGCTATTACGAAATCTTTAGCTCTTCCTATTGAAATGATAGTATCAATGATATTAGCTATGTACTCTCTTTTATTTCTGAGTTCTTTTCTTTCATATATTATTTCTTGAATGATATATGAAAAATCTTTTGGCATAGCTTTTCTTACTTTTGAACTTGTATATTTAGAAGATACAACACTGCACACTTCAATTAAACGGTATATGATAGTCTTATACCATTTATCCATATTTTTAAGTTCTTTTCCAAGAAATTCTATCTTTTCTTTAGGATAATATATAACAGTAGCCAGTTCTTTTTTTTCAAAGGTGTTCAGGTCATCCCCAAACACCTCATCTATTTTTTGTCTTACTGCACCAGAACCATTTTTTAGCACATGGTTAAAAGCTTCATATTCTCCATGAATATCTGTAAGAAAATGTTCTGTTCCCTTAGGCAGATTCATTATTGCTTGAAGATTGATTATTTCAGTAGCAGTTTCTCCAATGTTTTTAAATTTAGTAGAAAGAAGAGTCAAATATTTTTTTTCTTGTTCAGCTATTTCTTTTTCTAATCCACTCATATGTTATCCCCTTTACTGAATAAATTTTCTATTTTTTGTTTTTGATGTAGCTTTGAGCAGCAGCAACAATAGCTACCAGTACTCTAAATGGAGAACAACTTACATAGTCAAGACCAGTTTCTTCAAAGAAGTTAATACTCTTAGGATCTCCACCATGCTCTCCACATATACCAATTTCAAGCTCAGGATTTGCTTTTTTACCTAAGTCAACACCAAGTTTAACAAGTTTTCCAACTCCTCTTACATCTATAGATGCGAATGGTTCAAGTTTGAAAATTCCATGCTCATGATATTCATCCATGAATTTAACAGAGTCGTCTCTAGAAAGTCCCATTGTAGTTTGAGTAAGGTCATTAGTTCCAAATGAGAAGAATTCAGCTTCACCAGCTATTTCATCTGCAAGAAGACAAGCTCTTGGAGTTTCCATCATTGTTCCTATTTTATATTCTACTTTCATTCCTTGCTCTTCAAAAACTTTATCTATTTCAGTTTTGATATTTCCTTTGATAAATTTAAGCTCTCCAACACCAATGATAAGAGGAATCATAATTTCAGGTTTAACTTTTATTCCTTCTCTTTCACATTGAATAGCAGCTTCAATTATTGCTCTAGCCTGAGTATTATAGATTTCAGGATAAGTAACAGCAAGTCTGCATCCTCTGTGTCCTAACATTGGGTTTTCATCTTTCATATTTCTTATTCTTCTCTCAATTTCTATTAGAGGAAGATTTAATATCTCAGCCATTTTTTCTTTATCTTTTGGTTCTTTTGGTAAAAATTCATGTAGAGGTGGATCAAGAAGTCTAACTATTACTATTTCATCTCCAACTATTTTGAAAATGTTATAGAAGTCTTCTCTTTGCATTTCAAGCATTTTTTTCAAAGCCTCTGCTCTTTCTTCAGGATTCTCACTCATGATCATTCCTCTGATAGTCCAGATCTTATCTTTTTGGAAAAACATATGCTCAGTTCTGCAAAGTCCAATTCCCTCTGCTCCAAATCCTTTTCCTAGGAAAGCATCAGCAGGAGTATCAGCATTCATTCTTACACCCATTCTTTTTATTTCTTTACACCAAGAAACAAATTCTTTAAGGTTATCATCAAATTGTGGTTCAGTAAGTTTTACTTTACCTAAGAAAATTTCACCAGTGTATCCACTTATAGAGATGAAATCTCCCTCTTTAACTGTGTATCCACCAATATACATTTCTCTTTTTATATCATTAATTTGAATTTCTCCACATCCAGTAACACAGCATTTACCCATTCCTCTTGCAACAACTGCTCCGTGAGATGTAGCTCCACCTTTTACAGTTACAATTCCTTGTGCAAGACTGATACCTTTGATATCCTCAGGAGAAGTTTCTTCTCTTACAAGGATAGAAAGTGCTCTAGTTTCAACTCTTTCAGAAGCGAACATTACTCTTCCTATCGCCACTCCAGCAGATCCAGGAAGTCCTTTTCCAAGAAGTACAGCAGTTTTAGTAGCTTCTGGGTCAAAGTTTCCATGTAATAATTGAGGAAGTACACTAGGGTCAACTTTCATTATAGCTTCTTCTTTAGTAACGATTCCTTCATTAACCATATCAACAGCAATTTTTACAGCTGCATAAGGACTTCTTTTACCATTTCTTGTTTGAAGAAGATATAGTTTACCATTTTCAATAGTGAATTCAATATCCTGCATATCTTTGTTATGATCTTCAAGAACTTTAGCAAGTTTGATGAATTGATAATATATTTCAGGAAGCTGCTCTTTTAATTTAGATATAGGTTCAGGAGTTCTTATACCAGCAACAATATCTTCTCCCTGAGCCTTTAATAGATATTCTCCAAATACTTCTTTGTCACCATTAGAAGGGTTTCTAGAGAAAGCAACACCAGTACCTGATATTTCATTAAGGTTACCAAATACCATTTCTTGAATTACAACAGCAGTACCCATAGAATCATCTATTCCGTTTATTCTTCTGTAAAGGATAGCTCTGTCATTTTCCCAAGAGTTAAATATAGCATTTACAGCCATAAATAATTGTTCTTTTGGAGATTCAGGGAAATCTTTTCCAGTTTCTTTTTTGTATAACTCTTTAGATGCTTTGATTACCATTTTATATGTTTCTATTTTATCTTCATCTTTTCTTTCAGCAAAAAGCTGTTCTTTTAATTTAAAGAAATGTTCTTTTTCTATTCCCATTACTATGTCAGAGAACATTTGAATAAATCTACTATATAATTCATAAACAAAAACTTTATCTTTGAATATAGCTATCATTTTTTCAGTTGTATTATCATTCATTCCAAGGTTTAATATAGTGTCCATCATACCAGGCATCGAAACAGGTGCTCCTGATCTAACAGATACTAATAGAGGATTTTCACCTTCAAATCTCTTTCCAGTTACTTCTTGTAAATATTCTAATTTTTCTAGAATTTCACTTTCCAGCTCTTTTGTAATTTTCTTCCCATCTTTAAAAAATTCTTTACATGCAGTAGTAGAGATAATAATACCTTCTGGTATAGGAAGACCTATTTTTTTCATTTCAGAAAGGTTACCACCTTTTCCTCCTAATATGTTTATTAAATCCTTACCACCTTCGTTAAATGCATAAACTTTTTTCATTTTTCCTCCTTAATTCTTAGATAAAGTTTCCATGAATAATTTTGCTATATTAGTTTTTGTCAAACGTCCCACTGTGTGATAGATTTTTTTCCCGCCTTTTTCTTCAATTCTTACTACAGGTAGAGAATCTATCTGATGTTTAATGAGTTTTTTTACACTTTCAAGAATAGTTTCATCTTCTTCAGCATAAATTATATTTGGCATCCTAGTCATTATAATATTTATTGGAATTTTTTCTATATCAGTTCTTCCAATAGCTATTTTTAAAAGGTCTTTTCTCGAGACAACTCCTACCAGTGAACCTTGATCAGTTATGAAAATAGTTCCTACATCCTTAGAGAATATATTAAGTATAGTTTCATAAACTGAAAGATTAGTGTCTACAGTTATAGAAGGTCCCATAATATCTTTTACTTTTTCAGAATCTTTTTTTTCAATATAGCTGTATCCAATTTTAGGTTTGGATTCCAATATTTTCATTCCTGTCAGTATTGAAAAATCAGTTCTTAAAGCTGATCTTGTAAGATATAGCCTTTCCCCAATTTCTTTTCCAGTAATTGGTTGATATTTTTTTACAATATCTATAATTTCTTTCTGTCTTTCCGTTAGTGTCAAATTTTTTTCCTCCTTTTATATAGTGTTCACTATTTAAAAGTGTAGTTGTTATTAATTGTTGTTAATATTATATTTACCACAGTTTTTAAAATATTTCAACTCTTTTTTATTGTGCACACTAAAAAAAATACAAAAAATAAAAAAACAGAAAGGGATATGACATTGTCAAAACCTCTCTGTTGTATACTCTGTTAAATCTTATTTAACAAAAATCAGATTTTAAATTTTTTTATAATTTTTTCTTCAAGATTTTTTATAATAAAATAATCATCTTGAAAAATACCATAAGTATTTTCAGAATTTTCTTTAGGCAGAGATATAGAGCCTGGGTTTAAAAATATTTTTCCGTTTATTTTTTCTGCCATTGGGATATGAAAATGACCATATAAAAGTATATCTCCATCCTCCATTGAGGGAGGATTGTCCTTGTTAAATATATGTCCATGAGTCATAATTATTTTCCTGTTATTCCAGAATAGAATATTATAATCACTCATAATAGGATAGTTAAGTACCATTTGATCTACTTCACTGTCACAGTTTCCTCTCACAGCAAGTATTTTATCTTTGTATTTATTCAGTATTTCTATTACTTCCTTGGGAGAATAATCTCGAGGAAGAGGATTTCTAGGTCCGTGATAAAGCTCATCGCCAAGGATAAGTATTTTATCATATTTTTCTTTTTCAAATATTTCCATAACTTTTTTTAAATAATATAATGAGCCATGAATATCTGATATAACAAACAGTTTCATTATTCTCCTTTCAAGATAAAAAATTACCTGTACAGATTTTTTTCTTCTATAATTTTTTTTACTTTTTCAGGAACAAGGGTACTTATATCTATTTTATTTTTTATCTTTTCTCTTATTTCAGTGGAAGAAACATCAAAAAAAGGACTTTCAAGATAAATCATATTTTTATGCTGAATCTCTCCAGTATATCCCTTTCTTCTAAGTACAACTACTTTACTTAGTTCAAGTATCTCTTCATAATTTTTCCACTCTTTGAAATGATAAGCAGAATCTTCTCCTATTATTTCATAAAATTCATTCTTATTTCCATATATTTCTATGATTTTTTTTAATGTATTTATTGTATAGGAAGTTTTATCCTTATCAGTTTCTATTCCTGAAACTTCTACACCAGAGATATTTTCAAAAGCTGCTATGCACATCTCAGTTCTTAATGTACCTGCTTCTAAATTATTTGCTCTATGAGAAGGTCTTCCCACTGGAATGACAATAATTTTATCAAGATTTAATTGATTAAGAACATATTTAACTATATTTAGATGTCCATTGTGGACGGGATCAAAACTACCGCCATATATGCCTATCTTCACTTTTTCAACTCCGCTAGTATGCCGATAAGTTCCTGTTTGTCCCCAGCTTCAAAAATAGATGTTCTGGTTTTAGGATTTCTAAAAGCTCTCATTAAATCAGAAACAAGAGATAAGTATTCTTTTGTAGATTTTTTAGGAGCTCCCACTAAAACAACAAGTTTTACATTTTCTCCATCAAGTGAATTAAAATCTATACTTTCTTTTAAAAGTCCTACAGCAACTACTATTTGCTTTATGTTTTCACATCTGGCATGAGGAAGGGCTATACCCATACCTATCCCTGTACTGCCAACTTTTTCTCTGGCTAAGATATTATCATAGAAATCAGTTTCATTATCTAAAATATCAGAATTTTCTCTAATAAGATTTACTAAAATTTGCAATACTTCCTCTTTAGAATGTTTCCCCTCTATTGTAGTTATGAGTTTATTGTTGAAGTATTTTAACATCATTTCCCCCCTTATAAAAAAGCTGCTGATAATTTTTTTGTAGTTTCATCTAAGGCAGTCAGATTTTTTAACATTCTGATTTCAACAGCTATTTTTGATAAATATTTATCAAAATTTTTAAAGTTATACATTTCTAATGCTTTTAATGTAGAAAGTATTTCAAGTCCTTCTTTACTTTCCAGAAGCTCTTTGTTAAAAATTACACTTTCTTTCAATTTTTCAAGTTCAACAATGCTGTCATCTTTTTCACAGTTTTCATAGAAATAAAAGTTATCTCTATACTTAGTAAGATAAGATATTAAAAGAAAAAATACATTTTCTTCATATTCTTTATTTTCAAAAAGTTTCTTGAAAGAAAGAACTAAAAGAGGTTTTAAACTTTTTGCATCTCCTAAAAGGCTAAATTCTAAAACTGTTTTATAAAATTCTTCTCTATCTCTTAAAAAAAGTTCTTTTCCATATCTTTTTGAAAAATCTAGATTTCCATTAGACAAAGTTTTCATTAATTTTTCTTTAAGTTTTGGAATATCTATATTTGAAAATCTGTTGATACTGCTTATTTTTTCTCTTTCTCTTAAATCAGAAAAATTAATTACAGAATCAGCCAGATAATCAAAATCACCAGAAAAAGCAAATATCGGAAGAATAAAATTTAATTCTTTTCTTTTGATTTCACCTTCGCTATCTAATGTGAAGTATGATCTTTTATCCAATACTTCAGCAAAAAATGAAAGTGTTTTTATTTTTCCATCTGTTTCAAGCATTTGAATTATTTCGCTTTTATTTTTTTCTTTTATTATTGTAAGTAGTCTATCATTACTCATTATCTGTTTTTCCTCCAATATCTTTGAGACTATTATCTTCTAAAACTGTAAATTCTATTTTTAATACAAAAAGATTTTCAATGTTCAAATCCCTAGGAAGTTTTACAAGGTCTTTT
The DNA here is from genome assembly GCF_003019675.1 of Fusobacterium ulcerans. Lineage (NCBI taxonomy): Bacteria > Fusobacteriati > Fusobacteriota > Fusobacteriia > Fusobacteriales > Fusobacteriaceae > Fusobacterium > Fusobacterium ulcerans. Next base: position 2,135,432 of record NZ_CP028105.1, read on the forward strand.
TCAGTTGTTATAATGAAAGAAGCCTGCATACTGTCTGCTCTTTTTTGTATAAGTTCAATATCTCTTTTTTTGAAATTATGGTGATCCATAAAATCAACTCGCTCTATATAAGAAGGTTCTAAAGAGATAACTGTTTTTTCAAAATTTAACGGATTAGCTAAACCAGAAAATAAAAGGACTCTTTTTCCTTTTATCCAGAAAAGCGGTTTAGGATTTCCTTTTAAATCACAAAGTGAGGTTACTCCATGCTTAGCTGTCGAAACCTCTTTTTCTAATTTTTTTCTTAAATATTTTTTTATTCTTTCTACTTCTCTGTCACTTACAAGATCAGACTTTGTTATTATAAATTCGCTGGCTCTCTTAGCAGCTTTTTTAAAATCTTCTCTCAACATACCTTTAGGAAGCAGCTCTCCCCAACCAAAAGGATTTGTTGCATCTATAAGAACGATATCTCTGTCTCTTGAAAGTTTTCTATGTTGAAATCCATCATCTAGGACTATAGTATCCACTCCAAAATGTTTTTTTGCAAATAGACATCCCTTATATCTATTAGAGCTTACAATGACAGGTACTTTGAGATTGAGAGCATGTATAAATGGCTCATCACCACTTTCTCTTGTAGTGGCAAATATTTCTCGTCCATCACTTACCAAGAGAGGCTCTCTTTTTCTTTTTCCTCTGTATCCTCTGGAAACTACAGCTACTTTTCGTCCCATCTTCTGAAGTTTTTTTGTAAAATATTGAACTGCTGGAGTTTTTCCTGTTCCCCCAACTGTTATATTTCCTATACAAATGATTTCTACTCCAGATACTTTTCTTGCTGGAAGGACTCCTTTGTCATAGAGAAAGTTTCTAAAAGAAGTTATTAAATAATATATAAATGATAATATCCTCATTATTCCCTCACATATTGTTACCATGATAAAATCATGATCAAATTTGATTTTTGGTCTTTAAATAATGTTTTAAGTAAATAGAACTTTAATATTGAAAAAACGAAATAGATAAACTAGATAAAAGATGTATTTTATTGCGTTAAATCGGTATTTAAATCTAATTCATTATATAAAAAGCAAAATGGTTTTAGAATTAAGTGTTATTCCACAATTATAGAGTTTTCCACAAGAAAAGTCAATACAATATTTAGGAGTGAAAATACAACATTATTTCTTTTTTTCAATAAATATCTGTACCCAGTAATTTTTTCCATCTTTATCTACAGCTTTTCCAATTCCTATTTCATTATAATTCTTGCTTAGTATATTATCTCTATGTCCCTTGGATTTCATCCATCTTTCCATAACAAATTCTGGAGTATCATGCCATCTTGCTATATTTTCAGCAGCTGACTTATATTTTATATTTTCTTTTTTTATCAGATTGAAAGTCATTCCAAATTTTTTACTGTCATGAGAAAGTTTTTCTTCCTTAGCCATATCAGCAGCTTTTATAACTGCTATTTTATTTAGCTTTTCATTCATAACAAGCGGTGCAAGTCTCTTGGCTTTTCTTTCTTGATTTACATATTTTAATATTGTTTTTTGATATCCTTCAGCAGAATACAGATTAGAAACTAAACTAAAAGTAATAATCACCATTAAAAATATTTTTGTAATTTTTCTCATTGATTCCCCCTTGAGTATTGTATAGTCTTTTATTTTCTGCTCAATACATTTTAACATAGATATTATTAAATATAAATTTAAGTTTAAGAAAATTAGGATTTTGAACTGTAATTGACTTTTCACTGGCTGCATTATATAATTTACTTATAATGGAAGAAAAAATTTAAAAGGAGAACATATGTGTGTTTGGGAAGCTGGGGTTCCTAAATTAGGGGTAACCGTAGAAAATGAGGGAATTAATTTTGCTATATTTGCTAAAAATAAAAAGAAAGTAGTTTTGAATATTTATAGTTCAGGTTCAGATTTAGCTCCTAAAAAAAGCTTTGTTTTAGATCCGACTATGAATAAAACAGGAAATATATGGCATATTTATTTAAAAGGTGCTTCTGCAAAGACTTTATATACTTGGAAATTAGATGATTCTCCTGAATTATTAGACCCATATGCTTTATCATATACGAACAATAAAAATTATTCAAGAAGAAAAAGTATAGCTGTGAAAAAAGATCATATTAGAAAAAAGCATTTAAATAGAGAGTTAGAAGATACAATTATTTACGAGGTACACATAAAACTTTTTACACAAAATTTTAATTCGATGGTAAAATTTCCAGGAACTTATAGTGGATTTATGGATAAAATACCATATTTAAAAGAATTGGGAATAACAGCTGTGGAATTTCTGCCAGTATATGAATGGGATGATTTTACAGGAAATACAGGAATAACTAATGGAGCTAAATTAAAAAATGTGTGGGGATATAATCCTATAAGTTTTTTTGCACCAACTAAGAAATTTTCAAAAAATCAAACTTTGGATTCAGATAGTGAAGTAGTTGAATTTAAAGAATTGGTAAAAGCTCTCCATGAACATGGGATAGAAGTGATTCTTGATGTGGTGTATAATCACACTGCTGAAGGTGGAAATGGAGGAAAAATATATAACTTTAAGGCAATGGATAATAAGACTTTTTATATGCTGGAAAATAAAGATACTCAATATAAAAATTATTCAGGCTGTGGAAATACTTTTAATTGTAATAATAAAGTAGTAAAAGATGTGATTGTAGATTCTTTGAGATACTGGTATCTTGAAATGGGAGTAGATGGTTTTAGATTTGATCTGGCTTCTATTCTTGGAAGAGGAGAAGATGGCCAGTGGAATGAAGTTTCTCTTTTAAATGAACTTGTGCAGGATCCTATTTTATCACATTGTAAATTAATTTCAGAAAGCTGGGATCTTGGAGGGTACTATGTAGGAGATATGCCAGCTGGATGGAGTGAATGGAATGGAAAATATAGAGATGTTGTAAGAAAATTTATAAAGGGAGAGTTTGGGTTGATTCCTGAACTGCTAAAAAGAATATTTGGAAGTCCTGATATTTTTAAAAGAAATAACAGAGGACCAATGAGTAATATAAATTTTGTCACTTGTCATGATGGTTTTACCATGTGGGATCTTGTTAGTTATAATAACAAGCATAATCTTAGTAATGGAGAAAATAATAATGATGGGGAAAATAACAACAATTCATATAATTATGGGGTAGAAGGTGGAACTGACGACCCTGCTATTCTTGAGCTGAGAAAAAGGCAGATTAAAAATATGTTTTTAATACTTTTTATTTCTCAGGGAGTCCCTATGCTTCTTATGGGAGATGAAATGGGAAGAACCCAGTTTGGAAATAATAATGCTTACTGCCAAAATAACCGTTCTACATGGGTGGACTGGGAAAGAGGTTCAAAATTTTCTGAAATAACCAACTTTGTAAAAAATATGATAAAAATTCGTAAAAAGTATTCTATTTTTAGAAGAAAAAATTATTTAGAACTTAATGAATGTGAAAATTGTGAGGTTTCTCTGCATGGAGTGAAACTTAATACACCAGATTATTCATATTATTCATTGAGTATAGCATTTGTTTTACATGATACTGAAACAGATACATCATTTTATGTAGCTTTAAATTCTTATCATGGCGAATTAACATTTGAGCTTCCAATTCTTCAAGAAAAAAAATGGCATTTGTTAGTTGATACTTCCAAGACAGAGAAGGAAAATTTTAGAGAAGATACAAAAGCTTTAATAGATAGAAAATATCTTGTAAAACCAAGAAGTTCTATAATTTTAATAAGTAAATAAAGATAACAATTCAGGCAGACTTTTAAGTAAAACTTTGAAGTCTGCTTTTTCCATAGTATAATATACTGAAATATAATTTTCCTGTCTTAAATAGGAGGTAATAAAATGTTAAGCAAATTAAAAAATTCTTTTTTATATTTTTCTATATTATTTGTCATAACAGGAGTATCATGCTTTGTTGCATATAACTGGAATAAAATGGGAAATTTTACAAAAATGACCATTCCAATGTCTTTGATTATATTAGGAATAATTGGCTGGTTCATTTTTCAAAATAAAAAATTATACAGAGAGCTTTCACTTTTTTCATCGTCATTTTTTATAGGGACATTATTTGCTGTATTTGGACAGATATATCAGACAGGAGCTGATCCATATACACTCTTCAGAAACTGGGGGATATTTATACTGATTTTTTCTTTTGTAGAAAAATTTTATCCACTCTGGACTCTGAATGTAACAGTTTTTACAATAAGTGGAATGCTTTATTCGAGGCTATATGGAAATTTTACAATGATATGTATTACAGGCTCTATAGTTGTTCTATTTTTCCTTCTTATTTACATTATCATGATAAAAAAAATGTCATTGGAAATAAAAGAATGGTTTTTCTATATTCTTGCTTTTTCTTCAACAGCTTTAATGACTGTAGGAATATTCTGGAATGTTTTAGGGATAGGATACTATAGAAATATTAATATCTATGGACCATTATATCTATTGATATATGTTGTATTTATAGGATTATTATTTTTGCTTGGAAAAAGAATAATGAAAAAGCAAGGCTTGATTATTTTGGATATAGTTTCAATAACCTTCGTTATTTCTTCTTGCATAATGAGAGAAATATCAGGTATAGGATCAGGTGTTGCTGGAGTATTTTTAATTATATGTATTTTTGTAGGAAGTACTATAATTATTACTAAAAATTATTTATCCTCAAATTCAGTAAGACTTATTTTAAATTTTTTCAAAGTAATTTTGGTAGTGTTGACAATAGCTTTTTTCTCATTATTAATGTCTTTCTTCAAACTTGGAGAAGAGGCGATTTTAATAGCAGGAATAGGGCTTCTTGCAGCATCTTGTTTTTTGCCAAGAATTTTAGAGTATAAAGAGGAAAAAAATGAAATTATAACATTTGTATCAGGTTTGATACTAATTCTTGTGTATCTTCAATGGAAAATGAGATTACCAACAACAACAATAGTTGTAATAGGCTGGTTGATATATGGAGGATTCTATATTTTAAGACATTCAAAAATTTTAGATTTTTTAGTTGTTCCTACAATAATTTCAGGACTGATAATGATTTTCCCAAGTACAAGAGGATATTCAGAGACTATAGTGCTTGTAATTCCACTTATCTTCATTTTAGTATCTTGCTGCAAGGAGAAAATGGAGATAATAAAAATGGAAAGAGTGAAGAGAATGGTCAGAGGAGCAGAGATAACTGCTATTATTCAAGCAATAGTGGTCAATAGCAGAATATTTAGATATAGTTATTATGACTCATATATTATTAATGGAATAATACTAGCAATAGCATTGGGATTACTTTATAAAGTATTTGATAGAAAAAATTATTTTACATTTTTTATTATAGCTATACTAATAGGATTTTTGAGTTTTTTCTGTTTAAGTGTATATGGAATAAATCTAGGAATAATGTTGATTTTGCTGTATATGTATAGAAATGAAAAATACATGATAGGAGCAGCAGTAATATTTTTAGGAGGTGAGATATCCTTCTATTACTATAATCTTCATATAACATTGCTTGAAAAATCTTATCTTATGATAAAAAGCGGTGCCTTATTATTTGTGGGGTTTCTTATTCTATCTAAGTTTGCTTGTAAAGAAAAAGAGAAGGAGGAAGAGCTATGAAAAAAATATTTGTAGTACTTAATCTCCTGTTATTGATGCTGGCTTTTGGATATTCAGTAATAAAAGAGGAGAGAAATTTAAAACAGGAAACTTTCTATATAAAAACAGCTCCTGTTGATCCTCGTTCTTTGATACAAGGAGATTATATGATTCTTAATTATGATATTACAGAATCAGCCAGAAAAGAAGCAAGGGGTCTAAGAAAAGGATATATAAGAGTTAGGATAAATGACTTGAAAGTTGCAGAATTTGTAAGAGTGGATAACAAATATCTTCCATCATCAGATAATGAAATTTCTATTCAATTTCATCAAAATAATTCTACTATGGATATAGGTGTTAATTCATATTTATTTCAAGAAGGAACTGGAAATAGATTTCAAAAGGCACAATATGCAGAAGTTATAAAATTAAAAAATGGTGAGCTAAGATTAAAACATTTATTGGACAGAAATTTTGATAGAATAAAATAAGAAAATAATCCAGAGTTTTTAGTAGAAAGGTTTGTTATTAATCTCACTTTTAATGATTAATTATACAAATCTTTCTACTTTTTAATTTCCCAAATTTATTTATTAACTTTTTTAAAAATTTTAATATAGAATAGAACTTCAATTTAAAATAAGATATTATTTTTTTCTAAAAGAAACAGCTTCCATCAAATGTTGCTTTTTTATATCTTTACATCCTTCTAAATCAGCAATAGTTCTTGCTACTTTCAAAATTTTATCATAACCTCTTGCAGATATTTCCATTATTTTCATGGCGTTTTTAAAATATTCCTTATCTTCATCAGCTATTTTACAATATGTTTTTATTTCTTTTTGACCTAAGTTTCCATTTAAGAGATCAGTGCCATATCTTTCTCTCTGTATTTTTCTGGCTTTAATTACTCTGTCTTTTATAGTATTTGAATTTTCTACATCAGATGAATTCATTAATTCATCTTCAGATAATCTTCTCATTTCAATGTGGATATCAATTCTATCCATAATAGGACCAGAAAGTTTTTTCATGTATTTATTTACTTCATGTTGAGTGCAGGTACAAGAAGCTCCTTCATAATAGTTTCCACAGAAACAGGGATTACTTGTAGCAAGCAGCTGAAATTTACTTAGAAATTCAACTCTGTATTGAGCTCTTGTAATGGAAACCATTCCATCTTCTAAGGGCTGTCTTAAACTCTCTAAAACACTTCTAGGAAATTCTGCAAGTTCATCTAATAATAAGACTCCATTAGAAGCCAAGCTTATTTCTCCAGGTTTTATTCTTTTACCTCCTCCTATGATGGAAGTAAGTGAGCTAGTGTGGTGAGGAGACCGAAAAGGTCTTTGGTTGATTATAGGTTTTTTACTATTGAGTTCCCCAGCAACACTGTATATTTTTGTAGATTCAATTATTTCCTCCTCACTCATTGCAGGGAGAATTGTTATCATTCTTTTAGCAAGCATTGATTTTCCAGAACCAGGACTTCCTATTAGAATTATATTATGTCCTCCAGCAGCAGCAATTTCCAATCCTCTTTTTCCTAATGCCTGACCTTTTACCTCTGAGAAATCAATACTGTAATCTTTTTCTTCAAGAAATGGCTCTATATTTAATGGTTTTATTTCACCTTTAGAAATAAAATCAGCGACTTCTCTTAGTGTTGAAACAGGAATAATATCTATTCCCTTGATAAGAGAAGCCTCTTGGACATTATCTTCTGGAATAATTACACCTTTATATCCTTTTTCTCTTACTAAAATCATTGTATTTATTATTCCTTTTACTCCTCTGATTTTTCCATCTAAAGAAAGTTCTCCAAGAAAAAGATAATTATCAAGAATAGAATTTCTGTCCCTTACAAATCCCATAGCAACCATAATTCCAACAGCTATGGGGAGATCAAATTGAGCTCCTTCTTTTTTTATTCCAGCTGGGGAAAGATTTACTATTATTTTTTTGGGTTCCATTCTGAAATCACTATTTTTTAGGGCAGTTCTTACTCTATCTTTACTTTCTGAAATGGCAGTATCTCCTAGACCTACTATTGAAAAGAAGGGAAGTCCGCTGCTGATATCTACTTCTGCCTCTACTAAAAAAGGTTCTACTCCTAAATAACTGGAACTTAAAACTCTTATATTCATAAATTAAGGTGCTCCTCTAATAAGTATTTTTGTACAAAAAATGAGTGGGACCTTAGGTCCCACTTTTGCATTAAATTTCATATTTAATTAAAGCTCTTCTCCACATCTTTTAAGAAGTCTTTCCCATTTCAAATCTACATCTTTTTGAATTCTATCTATGATGTGTCTGTTTTGTGGTTTAAATAGATGCTTGAATCTTCCTTGTTTCTTTAAGAACTCTTCTACAGGTAGTTTTACTTTTGGTCTGTAGCTTAATTTCCATTCTCCATCTATTACTTCAAATAGTGGCCAGTAGCAAGTTTCTACTGCTAATTTACACATTTCCATTAGGTCTTCACCTTCATATCTCCATCCTCTTGGGCATGGTGCTAATATGTTTAGGAATGCTGCTCCTTCTGTATAGATTGCTTTTTCTGCTTTCTCATGAAGGTCTTTAAAGTTTCCTATAAATGTTGTCTGAGCTACATATGCTACATTGTGAGCTGATATTACATCTGTAAGATCTTTTCTTCCTTGTGGTTTTCCAGCGCTTTCTTTTCCTATTGGAGTTGTAGTTGTATCTGCTCCTATAGGTGTCGCTGATGATCTTTGGATACCTGTATTCATGTATGCTTCGTTATCGTAACATACATAAACCATGTCATGTCCTCTTTCCATTGCTCCAGAAAGTGATTGGAATCCTATATCGTAAGTTCCTCCGTCTCCTCCGAAAGCTATGAATTTATATGACTCGTCTATTTTACCTTTTTTCTTTAATACTTTGTATGCAGTCTGCGCTCCACTTATTGTTGCTGCTGCGTTTTCAAATGCTGAGTGAATAAATGAATCTTTCCATGCTGTATATGGATAAAGGAAAGTTGATACTTCAAGACAGCTTGTTGCACTGCATATTACTGCCTCATCTTCCTCTTTTAATGCTCTTAATACTCCTCTTACTGCTACTGGTGCTCCACACCCTGCACACATTCTGTGTCCTCCAGTAAGTCTTTCAGGTTTTTCCATTTCTTTTTTGAAATTATATGCCATATCCTTTCCTCCTACCCTCTTACACCAAAATGTCTATATGTATCTTTTACTTCTTGATCTTTCTCTGCCAATAGAGTATTAAAGATCTCTTTTATATGATTTACAGTTATATCTCTTCCTCCAAGTCCGTATACATAGTTGATCATTTTAGGTCTTGGGCTACAGTCATAAAGTGCTGATCTTACCTCTGCAAAAACTGGTCCTCCAGCTGCTGAGAATCCTTCACATTTATCCATTACTGCTACCATTTTTACATTTTTAAGCGCTTGTGCTATTTCTTCCATAGGGAATGGTCTGAATACTCTGATTTTTAGAAGTCCAACTTTTTTACCTTCTTTTCTCATTTCTTCTATAGCTGCTTTAGCTGTTCCAGCAGTTGAGTTGATAACTACTATTGCTACTTCTGCATCGTCCAATTTATATTCTTCAAATAGTCCATATTTTCTTCCAGTAAGTTTTTCATACTCTGCTGCTACTTCAAGAATTACTTTTTTAGCATTCATCATAGCATGAGCTTGACTTACTTTATGTTCCATATAGTAAGAAACGATATCATATGGTCCTACTGCTGTAGGTCTTTTTGCATTTAGAAGATAATCTTCTGGGTTGTATTCTCCAACAAAAGCTTTAGCTTTGTCATCTTCTAATAATTCTATATTTTCAACAGCGTGGCTTGTGATAAATCCATCTTGACATACCATTACAGGAAGCTGAACATCTGGATGCTCTCCTATTCTGTTAGCTTGAAGCATATTATCATAAGCTTCTTGGTTTGTTTCACTATATAGCTGAATCCATCCAGCATCTCTTGCACCCATAGAGTCACTATGATCTGCATTGATATTGATAGGTCCTGTAAGGGCTCTGTTTACACAAGCTAAAGTTACAGGTAATCTTGCTGAAGATACTACATAAAGCATTTCCCACATCAATGCAAGTCCGCATGATGAAGTAGCAGTCATAGTTCTTGCTCCTGCTGCCTGTGATCCCATTGCAGCTGACATAGCGCTGTGCTCTGATTCCACTGGAATAAATTCACTGTCTACTGAACCATCAGCAACATATTGAGAGAAATATTGTGGTATTTCTGTCGATGGAGTGATTGGAAAAGCAGGCACTACATCTGGATTTATTTGTCTCATTGCTATTGCAATAGCTTCGTTTCCTGACATTCTTTCTCTTATACTCATTAATTCTACCTCCGAACTACTCTTTTATCAATTCTATTGCTTTGAATGGACATGCTTTAACGCAGATTCCACATCCTTTGCAATGATCCATATCGAAATCTAATCTCTTTCCATCTTTTACAGGTATCGCTGAATCTGGGCAGCAAGGAACACATAAAAGACAGTCAATACATTTATCTCTCAAAAGAACTGGCTTCATTGATCTCCAGTCTCCAGTTCTGAAGTGCTGAGCACTTCCAGCTTCATAAACCACTCCACCAGGAGTTATATCTCTCCAGCTAATATCTTCAGTAATTGGTACACCAGCTTTATTTTTCATTATTCTTTCACCTCATTCATAGAACGTACTAATGCAGCCATATTTCCTTTTAGTACTTCTGGTTTACTTGCAAATTTGTGCGCAAAAGAGTTTTCCATTGCTTCAAGGAAAGCTTTCTCTTCCATAACTCCACTTACTTTTACTACTGCTCCAAGCATAGGAGTGTTAGGGAAGTTCTTACCAAGAGTTTCCTCAGAAATAGTTCTTGCATCACAAGTACATACTCTTCCTTTGTATCCTTTTAAAAGAGCTTTAAATTCAGAAGCAGGTTTAGAACTATTGATAATGATAGCTCCATCCTCTTTAAGACCTTTAGTAACATCTACACTTTCGATAAGAGTTTCATCAACAACAACTACGAAATCAGGTTCATAAATGTTAGAATGAACAGTAACTCTTTCTTTAGAGATACGATTGTAAGCTGTAATAGGAGCACCCATTCTCTCAGGTCCATACTCTGGGAACCCTTGAACGAACATTCCACCACTGAATGCTGCATCTGCCAATAGTAGAGAAGCTGTTTTTGCTCCTTGCCCACCTCTTCCATGCCATCTTATTTCAAAAATTTCTTTCATAAATCCCCTTCCCTTTCTAAAATTTTTTAAAAAAGAGAAAGACTGAAATTGCCCCTCTCTTTACTTGTTACACGCCAAAATTTAACCACTTTAAACATGTTCGCATAGAATTATTATATACCATTTTCAATCTAAATGCTATATTTTTTTAACAAATGATTTGAAAAAAACACTTAAAATTTTTAAAAAAAGAAAATATATATATTAAATAAATTATTAAAAAACTTTCTGCTCTGAAAAAGTATCTCAAAACAGAAAGTTTTTTTATCTATCATTTATTACATAAACATATGCACTCCAGGTCCAATAGGAATACCTAAGAAAGTCCATGCTAAGAATAAGATTGTCCAAGCTACTAAGAATACCATTGAGTATGGAAGCATCATTGCAATAACAGTTCCTAATCCCATATCTTCTTCATTTTTAGCATACTTAGCTGCAAATCCAACTATAATTGGGAAGTATGACATTAATGGAGAAATAATATTTGTAGTAGAATCTCCTATTCTATAAGCTAACTGGGTATATTCAGGAGTAAGTCCAAGTTCTACAAACATTGGAATAAATACAGGAGAAAGCATAAGCCATTTTGAAGAAGCTCCTCCAATAAACAGATTTACAAAAGCTGTAAGGAAAATAAGTCCTACTGCTGCTGCAACTCCTGTGATACCCATATCTTTTAGGATATTTGCTAATTTTACAGCTATTACAATTCCGATATTAGATTTTGTAAATACGTAAACAAACTGAGCTGAAATAAAGATGATAACAAATACTTGTCCACATGAAGCCATGGCTTTTACCAAAGCTTTAATAACATCTTTGTGTGATTTAACAGTTCCAGCAGAAATTCCATAGAATAAACCAGGAATGAAAAATGCAAGCATTAATACAAATACAATAGATTCACTGAAGAATGGTTTTAAAAGCTCCATTGTACCAGGTTGTCTGTGGTTGGCAGCAACAAAAGCTTCAATTTCTTTTGCATTTAATTTGAAAATAGCATTTTCAGGTAATACCATGAATAAAATAACTCCAACAAAAATAATTATTGAAACAGCAGAAACTCTTAGTCCTTTTTTCTCTCCAGTAGTTAGTTGAGAATTACTGTCAACTTCTAATCTTGGTCCTGTGTATTCTCCAAGTCTAGGTTCAACTATCTTATCAGTAATCCATGCTCCAATTATAGTAATAAGGAAAGTAGAAGCAAACATGAAGAAGTAGTTTGCAGTTGCATCAACAGAATATCCTGGAAGAACTATTTGAGCAGCAGATGTACTGATACCTCCTAAAAGTGGGTCAGTAGTTCCTATAAGAAGGTTAGCTGAGAATCCTCCAGATACTCCAGCAAATGCAGCAGCTATACCAGCTAATGGGTGTCTTCCAAATGAAGCAAATATTACTGCTCCTAATGGAATCAAAACAACATATCCAGCATCAGAAGCTATATTTGACATAACTCCAGCAAATACAACTATAGCAGATACCATAACTTTTGGTGTAGATAAAACTAATTTTTTAATAAGAGCACTTAAAAGCCCTGTTCCATCAGCAAGTCCAACTCCAAGCATAGCCACAACTATTGATCCAAGAGCAGCATGTCCTGTAAAGTTTTTAACAGCTGAAGTAAAAATTCCCCTAATGCCACTTACAGTTAAAAGATTTTGTACCATAGTAGTTTTTTGAACTACTTTACCAGTACCTTTAGCAATTTCTGAATAAGTAACAGAAACTCCTGCTTTTGATAGTATAAACGAGAAAATAATAGTTATTACGAAAAATCCGAAGAACATTGCTACTGGATGAGGTAATTTGTTTCCTGCAACTTCAACAAAGTTCAAGAATCTTTCAAACAATCCATTTTTTTTCATTTGTACATTTTTTTCCATTTGTTCACATCCCTTTGTATTATTTTATTTAGTTTGCATATTGTGTTGAAAATTTATTTTTACTATTTTTTTTAATAAAATATTATTTTATTAATATTTAAAAATAATTACAATTAGTATATATATGTTAAAATTTATAATATAAATTTACTGATGTACAAAAATTATTCTATCACATGTTGTGTCTTTTTTCAACTTTTTTTGTTTTGAAATAGTCTCTGAATTTGAAAAATAATATTATTTTTAATGTAAATTAAAATTAATTTTCAATAAAAGTGTTTAAAAAAATGACATAAAATTTATAAAAAGTTCAAAAAATAGTAAAAATAGAAATAGGATAAGTGTTGTTTATTTTTTTAGACTAAATTATTCAAAAGTTATATAAATGAAATAATTTTATTATTTTTTAAATATCATTTAATTTCTATAAATATTATGGTAAAATAAAAAGGTTATAAAATTTAAAATACGAGGTGTTTGGATTGGGATTTTTTCAAATTTTTCTAATAGGAGTAGGTCTTTCAATGGATGCTTTTGCTATTTCTTTATGTCAAGGACTTATAATGGGAAAAGTAAAAATAGGAAAAACTGCAAAGATAGCATTTACCTTTGGAATATTTCAGGCAATTATGCCAATATTAGGATATTATGTAGGAAGTATTTTTAGTGGAAAAGTTTCACAATACAGCAATATTATAGCTTTTATTATTTTAGGATATTTAGGATTTAACATGATAAGAGAAGCTAGAAAAGAAAATGACTGCTGTACAGATGAAGGATGCAGCTCAAAGGCTCTTTTAGCATTGGGAATAGCTACAAGTATTGATGCCTTAGCAATAGGTTTTACTTTTTCATTTTTAAAGAATTTCAATATTTTTGTATCTTCTATTGAAATTGGAATAATTACTTTTATAATTTCAGCTGTTGGAGTAGTTTTAGGAACAAAGTTTGGAACTCTGCTAGAAAGTAAAGCCCAATATTTAGGAGGAATTATTCTTATACTTATAGGAATAAAAAGTCTGGCAGGAAATTTTGCTTAATTTTTTAGAAATATAAATTTTGAATAAAATGAGATTAATTTAAATGGTGATTTAGAAAGTTAAAGCAGGCTGTAGAGATTTCTTTATTGAAAAAATCTAAAGCTGTATTTATCTTAATGAATCACTATTTTTATTTCTAAAAAATTATATTTTGATATTTTATTTATTATTTTATAAGTGGTATAATATTTATCATAGAAATTGGATGCTTATTTAAATTATAGAATCATTTCAACTTAAATTGTTAAGGAGGATGTTAGATATGAAAGTAATAATAGTAGGTGGTGTGGCAGCAGGAACTAAAGTTGCAGCAAAACTAAAAAGAGAAGATCGCAGTAATGAAGTAATCATTTTGACTAAAAGTAAAGAAATTTCTTATGCAGGATGTGGATTGCCTTATTATGTTGGAGATGTAATAAAAAATAAAGAACAGCTTATTGTAAATACTCCTGAAAAATTTTCTAAACTTACTGGAGCAGAAGTCCATAATGAAATAGAAGTTACTGGTTTGGATAGAGAGAAGAAAATTATAAAAGCTAAAGATTTGAAAACTGGTAAAGAGGTTGTATATCCTTATGATAAATTAGTTATTTCCACAGGAACAAGACCTGTAAAACCTCCATTAAAAGGAATAGATCTTCCAGGAGTATATTTTATGAGAACTCCAGATGATGCTGTTAATTTGAAAGCTGATATAGAAGCTGGAAAAATAAAAAGAGCAGCTGTAATTGGAGGAGGATACATAGGTCTTGAAGTAGCTGAAAACCTAGCTCTTCAAAATATAAAAGTATCAGTTATAGAAATGGCTCCTCATATTCTTACAGGGTTTGATAAAGAATTTGCAGAGTATGCAGAAGATCATTTAGCAGAGCATGGAATAATGGTTTTTTCTGGAACTAAGTTAGAATCAATAGAAGGAACTGACAGAGTAGAAAAGATACAGACTTCAAAAAAAACTATGGAGGTAGATGCTGTAATTATGTCAGTTGGTATTCGTCCAAATACAGAATTCTTAGCTGATAGTGGAATAGAACTTCTGCCTAATAAAACAATAAAAGTAAATGAATATTTACAGACAAATGACGAAAATATATATGCTGCTGGAGATTGTGTTTCAGTAAAAAATATACTTACTGATAAATTAGTGTGGTCTCCAATGGGATCTTCAGCAAATATAGAGGGGCGTATTTTAGCTCAAAATTTAAATGGAAAAAAAATTAAATTCAAAGGTGTTCTTGGAACTGCTGTAGCAAAACTTCCAGAATTAAATGTTGGAAGAACAGGACTTACAGAAGCTGCTGCTAAAGAGATGGGATTTGATGCTGTAAGTGTTATAACTGTTGAAGATGATAAAGCTCATTATTATGCTGGAGCTGCTAATTTTATAATAAAGCTTATTGCTGACAGAAAAACTTTAAAAATACTTGGAGTACAAGTCTTTGGTAAAGGAGCAGTGGATAAAGTAGTTGATATAGTAGTAACAGCTATGTCTATGAGAGGAACACTTCACGATATAGAGGACTTGGATCTGGCTTATGCACCGCCATTTTCTACTGCAATACATCCAATAGTTCATACAGTAAATGTTCTTTTTAATAAAATAAATGGAGCACTTGAAACTATAACACCAGCTGAATATTTAGAAGGTAAAGGAAATGGATATGCAGTATTTGATTCATGCAGTGTTGCAACAATAGAGGGAGCTCCTTATTTAGAGCTTACAGATATAAATGGAAAACTTGAAGGTTATGATTTAGATGATAGATTATTGCTGGTATGTAATAAAGGAAAAAAAGCATATCTTGTTCAAAATCGTTTGAAATACTATGGATATACAAATACAAGAGTATTGGAAGGTGGAGTTACTTTTAATAAAGTTAAAGTTTAAAATCTAACAATAAAAAAGATTGTGATAAAAAATTAATTAACTTATTTGAAAATATAAGGAGGCACCATAAAAAAAGTGCCTCTTTTTTCATTTTTATATTTAATTTTTAGACTTAAAAAACAGAGTATTATATTTATAAAGTGAATATTGAGCAAATTTTAATCTGATTTATAAAAAAATACAAGCTTTCTTCAAGTTCTGAGAATATTTTATTTGATTATGGACTCCTGTTGTGGTAGTATGTAAAGAAAATATTTTTTAAACTTAACAAAAAAGGGGGGAGCTGTATGAATTTTATTTTTATTTCACCAAACTTTCCAAAAAACTATTGGAATTTTTGCAGAGGATTAAAAAACAATGGAGTAAATACTTTAGCAATAGGAGAAGAGGAGTATTATAGTCTGACGCCAGAATTAAGGAGCTCATTAAATGAATATTACAAAGTTTCTTCATTGGAAAATTACGATGAAGTTTATCGTGCATGTGCATACTTTGCATATAAATATGGGCGTATAGACTGGTTGGAATCGAATAATGAATATTGGCTTTTAAGAGATGCACAGCTTCGTACAGATTTTAATATTAATACAGGACTTAAAAATGATAAGATAGCTGGAATAAAATATAAAAGTGTAATGAAGAAATTTTATGAAAAAGCTGGAGTGCCAAGTGCTCGTTATCATATTGTAACTAATTATGAAGAGGGAAAAGCATTTATAGATAAAGTTGGATATCCTGTAGTTGTAAAGCCTAATAATGGTGTAGGTGCAGCAGCTACATACAAATTGATAAATGATGTAGAATTAGGGTATTTTTATAGAGATCTTCCACCAGTTGAATATATTATGGAAGAATATGTAAATGGAGAGCTTTTATCATATGATGGAATAGCAGGAAAAGATAAAGAAATAATATTTGAAACTGCTCATGCATATCCTATTCCAATAATGGATATAGTAAATGAACAGGCAGATGTAATGTACTATTCGTATAAAGATATTCCTGAAGATTTAAAAGAAGCTGGAAGAAAGGTAGTACAAGCTTTTGATACTAACAGTCGTTTTTTTCATTGTGAATTTTTCAGACTGTCAGAAGATAAAAAAGGGCTTGGAAAAAAAGGTGATATAATAGGACTTGAAGTAAATATGCGTCCACCTGGTGGATATACTCCTGACATGATGAACTTTGCAAATGATATAGATGTTTATCAGATATGGGCAAATATGGTAGCATATAATCAAGGATATTTTGATACAGAGTCTAGACCATATAATTGTGTATATGCAGCTAGAAGAGATGCTCACAGATATGTTTACAGCAAAGAGGAAATTTTAGCTAAATATAGAGACAATATAGTAATGAAAGAAAGAATGCCAGAGATTTTTTCAGTAGCTATGGGGAATGATATGCTTACTGCGAGATTCTGTGACTTAGAAGAATGCTTTGAATTTATTGATTTGTATTTAAAAAAATATTAGAATGTAGGAGGAGATAGAATATGCATACTGCTTATTATAAAGAATACAGTCATATACTGGGAAGAGAAATGGAATTTACAGTATATGGACATAGTGGAAAACCTTGCATAGTTTTTCCTGCACAAGATGGAAGATTTTATGATTTTTTTAATTTTGGAATGGTAGATGCTTCTTCAAAATTTATTGAAGAGGGAAAATTACAGCTATTTTGTGTAGATGGAATTGATTGGGAAAGCTGGTCAAAAATAGGGGGAGACTACCATTGGAGAATAATGCAGCATGAGAAATGGTTTAATTATATAACTGAAGAGGCTGTTCCAAGATTTAGAGAAATTCACGGAGAAACTTCTGGAGAGTATTACAGAGGAAAATTTTTAACAACAGGATGCAGCATGGGAGCATATCATGCATTGAATTTTTTCCTTCGTCGTCCAGATATTTTTGATGGAGTAATTGCTTTGAGCGGACTTTATCATGCTGGATACTTCTTCCCAAATTATAGTCATGAGATGATTTATAATAATTCTCCAGTTGATTATATGAAAAATATGCCATGGAATCATTATTATTTAGATATGTATAGAAACTCAAAAATAATTCTTTGCTGTGGTCAGGGAAGATGGGAAAAAGAATGTATAGAGGATACTAACAGTTTGAAAGAAAGTTTTAAACGTCTTCAAGTTCCAGCATGGACAGATTTTTGGGGATATGATGTAGACCATGACTGGCCTTGGTGGAGAATACAATTTCCATATTTCTTAGATATAGTACTATAAATTACTGAAGGAGCTTACTATGGTTTTAAAACATGAAATTTTTATTGAACCTTTTGGTCTAAATAGAATTTTACATATATATATTCCTGATAATATAAAAGAGGGAGAAAGATTTCCTGTAATGTATATGTTTGATGGACATAATCTGTTTTTTGATTCAGAAGCAACCTATGGAAAATCTTGGGGAATAAAAGATTTCTTGGATAATTCCAATACAAGAATAATAGTGGTAGGATTAGAGTGCAATCATGAAGGAAATAAGAGACTTTGGGAATTTTCCCCTTACTCTTTTAAAGATAAACATTTTGGAACTGTTAAAGGATATGGTAAAATATTAATAGACTGGATGGCTGATTTTTTAAAACCAATGATAGACAAAAATTTTCCAACACTGCCAGAAAGAGAATTTACTGGTCTTGGAGGAAGTTCTATGGGAGGACTTATGTCAGTATATGGAACTGCCATGAGGTCAGATATTTTTTCTATGGGAGCTTGTCTTTCTCCTTTTTATGATCATATATTTAAAAAGCTGGTAGAGGAGCTTTCAGCAGCAGAAGTAAATTCAGCTACAAAGTTTTATATCAGTTGGGGAAGATATGAAGTACACTCTAAAAAGCAATTAGCTGTAGAATCTGAAAAAAATCTTATTATAAGCAGAATATTGACTTTTAAAGGAGTTCAGGTATTTCCTCATTTAATGGTAGAGGGTGCACATAATGAAGCTTCATGGGAAACAGAAAATCCTATATGGATGACAGAACTGGGGCTTATAAAATAATATTAAATATGGAGGGGTATATGTATTATAGTATTTTTTTAGAAATGAAAAATGATCCTGAAATAAAGAAATGGCTCAATATGAATACTAAAGATAAAGTTACTGAAATATTAAAAGGATTGTCTGATGAAGGAATAAAAAAATTAAAAATAGTTGAAACTTCTACTGAAACTAATGGAGAATATGATCTTATAAAAAGATTCATTAGAGAAACTCAAATTTTAGGAGAGAAATTTTTTAATGAGAAATATCCTTTTTATTATGCTAAAGATATTACAGAAGAAATTATAAAAAGAAAATAGTGAGTACAAGAGGATGGCTTGTAGATAGAAATATAATTTTAGAATTAAAGTTTAATCTAGCTTCTTAGCCATCCTCTTTTTTTAAACTGAAAGGGGAGAAAAGGAAAAATGATACATCATTTGATAAAAAAGTTATTTGTAATTTTTTATATACCTGCTGCTGCTAATATTCCTTTGCTCATATATTACTATTATAAGAATGGCGGAAATATTTTATTATTAGTTTTAATTAGTATGATGGTATTTATTTTGTGGGGGTATATTAATATTTTTCCATATAAAAAAGAAAAATATGCAAGAAAGCGATTGAGAATAATGATGGGTGGAAGAGCTTTATGCTTTTATTCTTTTTATGGTTTTCTAGCTCAAATAGGAATAATTGTATTTTTATATCCTTTATTGAGAGAAAAAATAAATAATAGTGAAATATTATGGTTCAATGGATTGTATGCTTTAGGAACAAACTTTTTTCTTTTTTTTAATGGAATTATACGGATATTTTTCACTTCAAAATGGCTAAGCTTTAGAAAAAGAGTTCTGTTGATACTTACTATTTGGATTCCTTTTATAAATATCTTGGTTCTTTTTTATATTTTAAGAATTATAAAGTGGGAGTATGAATTTGAATGTTATAAAGTTTCTTTGAGGGAAACAAGAGCAGAATCAGATATGTGTAAAACTAAATATCCTATAATACTTGTACATGGAGTAGGGTTCAGAGATTTCAGACATTTCAATTATTGGGGGCGTATTCCAAGAGAATTGATAAGATATGGAGCTTCTATTTATTATGGAAATCAAGAAGCTTTTGGAACTATCGAATACAATGGAGAGGATATTAAGAAAAAAATATTAGAAGTGATAGAGAAAACAGGGTGTGAAAAAGTAAATATAATAGCACATTCAAAAGGTGGATTGGATTCACGATATGCTATAAGTATATTGGGAATGGATAAATATACAGCTTCTCTTACAACTATAAGTACTCCACATAGAGGATGTCTTTTTGTTGATAAAATGTGCAGGCTGCCTGAAAAGTTACATAGAGGAGTTGCTAAGTTTTATGATAATATGTTTAAAAGATTAGGAGATAAAAATCCAGACTTTTATGGTGCAACTCATCAATTTACTACTCACAACAGTAAAGAATTTAATGAAAAAGTAATAGATTCTCCAGAAGTTTATTATCAAAGTTATATCTCTGTAATGAAAGATTGTTTAAGTGATGTTTTGCTTACTATACCATATTGTTTTATCAAGAAAGTAGATGAAGAAAATGATGGTTTGGTAAGCATTTCTTCTGCCAAGTGGGGAAATTTTAAAGGAGTTATAAGAAATAAATATCATAGAGGAATATCTCATGGAGATATTATAGATTTGAAAAGACAGGATTATAAAGGCTTTGATGTTATAGAATTTTATATACAGCTTGTTTCTGAATTGAAAGAAATGGGTTTTTAAAGAGATTATCATAAATTTAAAATAGCCCAATTATTAAAAAGCTGACTTGAAGTTTTTCTTCTTGTCAACTTTTTTCTTTTAAAATAAAAAGGGATACTATATTAAAAAATTTTTCAAATTTCTAATACAGTATTCCTATAAAATTCAGTTAATAATTATATGTCTTTAATTTTTTCAGAAATATATCTGCTTGGACTCATCTCTTCTTTCCAGTTAGGGTCAGAAATATTAAAATTCTTACCATATATTTCAAGAAGCCTCTTTAAAGAATTTCTTGGAATATATGTATCAATTCCCATAAACTTAATCTCTTTCAATGTAGAGTTTGACAGCTTGTAAGCCGAAATAATTCCATTCTTATCTTCAAGATAGCAAACTACCTTATCATCTTCTCTGTCAAAAAGAAATATCTCAATTTCAATTCCTTTGTATTCATATTTGATATTTTTAAGTCCTTCATTTTTTAAGCTCAACGAAGAAATTCTTTTAAATCCTTCACTTTCTATATCTATTATGAATTTAGGAATAAGTTCTTCCTTCATTATTCCAATGTCAAAGTTAATGTCATGTCCTATAAAATTATTTTCTCTGATTTTTCCAAGAAGAGTTCCAAATTCAAGCCAATATTTTACACCTGTTTTTTGAGAAGTTTTATTCAAAATTTCAAGGACTTCCTTACCTGTTAAAAGTAAATTTTCTCCTTGTTTTTCCTTCTTTATTGAATCTTTTCTCTTTTTATTATAGATTCTATTTCTTATATATTTCATTGAAAGATCAAAAACTACTTTGAAAAATATATTTACAAGAATGATCATTACAGATATTGCTGCTGCCGCCCCAATATCTCCAGCATCATTTTTACTTATCATCATTACAGAAATAAGTCTTGTTTTTGTTGTATAAAGAAAAATAACTGCTGAAATAGTTATCATAGAATTTATAAAATAATATGAAAAGCTTTCAAGGATAGAATCTATTGATAAAGGAATAATAACTTTAAAAATAGTTCTGTACCATGGAACTCCCATGATATTAGATATAGTTTCATACTCACTGTCTAAAGTTTTTAATCTTGCAGTTATAGCTAAAAAAGGTGTTGCAAAGAAATGAACTATATTTGCAAGTATAATTATTCCAAAGCTTCCATAGAGGAAATTCAGAATATTATCTTTAGAGTTGAAGAAGAAAATATATGCAAGTCCTATTGTCAATCCAGGGAGAGCATTAGGAAGGATAGAAAGAAAATATCCTATTTTTCTTACAACTATGTAATCCTTTTCTCTTTCAATCATATATGCAGTAAGGAAGCATAAAAAAGTACCAAGTATTGCAGAGAAAACTGAGACAAGAATACTGTTCCCGAATATTCTCCAGATACTTTCACCCATTATTGTAAAATTATATGATTTAAAAGATAAAGTCATATCATAAGGCCATGTTTTTACAAGAGAAGCCAAAATAACTATTCCGAAGAAAGATACTATAATCAAGCTTAAAATATAATTGAAAAGTTTAAAAAAGATATCTCTTGCTTTATTTTCTTTTATAATATATTTAGTAGATTTTGAATCTATTTTCGAACTTTTGCTTTTAATGACAATATCAAACACAAAGGCAATAAAAGCAGGGATTATAAGTAGTATTCCAACAGCTGATCCCATGGAAAAATTTTGCTGCCCTATTACTTGTTTAAATATATCAGTAGCAAGGACATTATAATTTCCTCCAACTACCTTTGGAGCTCCAAAGTCTGTAAAGCTTAAAGTAAAGCCAGAGAAAAAACAAGTGATCAATGTATATTTAATGTTAGGAATTGTTATTGTGAAAAATTGTTTTAATCTGCATATTCCCATTATTTCTGCCATTTCATATTTTCTATAATCCTCTGAATCAAAAGCTAGTACCAGCATAAAGAAAAGCACTGGGAATATAAAGATAGTTTCTGCAAAAACTATTCCCCAGAATCCATATATAGAAATTGAAAGATCAAAAGCTTTAGTAATAATTCCCTGTCTTCCAAAAAGGTATATAAGAGCAATACCATGTGTCATAGTAGGAGAAAACAAAGGTAAAAGTGCAATTCCTTTTAAAAGAGATTTTCCTCTCAAATTACTTCTGTTTATTCCATAAGAAAAAAGGAAAGCCAGTATTATTGTAAGAATAGTTACAGTTATAGAAACTTTCAAACTGTTAGTAAGAGAACTTGCTGTAACTGGGTTGCTGAAATATTCAGCAAAGTTTTTTAAACCTATATAATTACCATTCTTTCCTTGAAAAGCTTTTATAAAAAGATTGAAAATAGGAAAAATTATGGAAATAACAAGAAAAAGAACTAAAACTAAAGAAAGCATTATTTTTATTAATTTATCTTTTTTCATGAGATCTCCTAAATACTATTTTTTTCATTTAATTTAATGTAAAGAGAATCGTTAATTTTAAGATTTAACTTTTCTTTTTCTTTAGAAAGTATATCAATGTAGATATTATCTCCAAATAGTTCTAATGTAATTCTATAAAAAGCGCCTCTAAATTCAATATTTTTTATAACACCTCTATGTGTTTCTTCTTTTTCCTCTGTAAAATATTCTACATCCTCAGGTCTTACAGTATATATATCATTGTTTTTATCAGTGATAAAATTTATTTTCCCTATAAAATCGGCTACAAATATATCTTTAGGTTTACTGTAAATTTCTTCAGGTGTGCCAAATTGAACTATTTCTCCACCATTGATAATAGCAATTTTATCTCCCATTGTAAGAGCTTCCTCTTGATCATGAGTTACCATAATTGTAGTTATTTTTAATTTCTGCTGAATTTCTCTTATTTCTTTTCTCAGGGATTCTCTTACTTTTGCATCTAAAGCTGACAGAGGTTCATCAAGTAACAAGATATTAGGTTCAAGAGCTAGAGCTCTGGCTAGAGATACTCTTTGCTGTTGACCTCCACTCATTTCATCTGGATATTTAGAAATTATATGATCAAGTCCTACCATTTTAAGAACTTCCATAATTTTTTCTTTTCTCTGTTGTTTATCTTTTATTTTCTTTTTTAATCCGTATTCTATATTTTCAAATACTGTCATATTTGGAAAGAGAGCATAGGATTGAAATACCATACTTAAATTTCTTTGAGAAGGTTCCAAAGTTGTTATCTCTTTTTCATTAATTAAGATATTTCCAGAATCAAGCTTTTCAAGTCCAGCTATTATACGAAGCAGAGTTGTTTTACCACATCCGCTTGGACCTAAAAAACATATAAATTCTCCTTTTTCTATTTCCAAATCAATACCTTTTAAAACTTCTACTTTATTAAATTGTTTTTTTACTTTTTTTATAGCTAAGTAAGGCATTTTTATTCTCCTTTACCATATCTTATTTCCCATTCTTTAAGCAATCTTTCCCTATTATCTGAAGCCCATTTGAAATCTATTTTGGCTAATTTTTCTTTGAAATCTGCTGGATAACCCTCAAGTTTAGTAGTGACTCCTTTATATGAAACCAGTCCAATATTTTTAGAATATTCTTCCATCATTTTTTTAGAAAGAGCCCATTTAATAAAATCAACAGCTTCTGGTTTGATTGTATCTTTTTTTACAAGAGCAATTCCTTCCATATCCCATCCATATCCTTCAGCAGGCAGAATAGTAACTATAGATTCATTAGTTTTTCCAAGTCTTATACTTTCACTGTCCATTCCAATTCCAATTAATTGTTCCCCTTGCATAGCCATTTTAACTGGAGCACTTCCTGAATGAGTATATTGAGATATGTTTTTATGAAGCTGATCCATGTATTCCCATGCTTTTTCTTCACCCCAAATACTTATCCATCCTAATATTGTAAGATAACCTGTTCCAGAAGAAGCTGGATTAGGCATAACTATTTCTTTAGAATACTTCTCATCAAGAAGATCTGTATATGAAGTTGGAATAGGTAAATTTTTAGCTGCAAGTTCATATTTATTAGCTGTAATAGCAGATGTCCAAGCAGTCATACCTGTCCATTGAGGTTTTTCACTGATAGAATCAATATATGTAGGATCAATATTTGTCAACCATTCATTATTCAATTCAGATAATCTTCCTTCTTTAGCAAGATCAATAAGGTTGATACTTGCCATACCCCATAAGACATCAGCTACAGGATTATTTCCTTCAGCAATTACTTTAGCAGCAATAGCTCCTTGAGAATCTCTTATTATATTAAGCTCTACATTGGGGAAATCTGCTTTGTACATTTCAATGTAATGATTTAGATATTCTTCTTCAAGTCCAGTATAAACATTTAAGACAGTTTTATTTTCTTTACTCCCACATCCAAAAAGAAATGCTGAAAGAATAAAAAGAACAGAAATTTTTAATAGCTTTTTCATCATTAATTTTCTCCTTTTTCTAATAATTTAGGGTAAATAGTTTCCATTACTCTATTTAATTGAAACTCATCATCTATTTCAGACCAGATAATACCATCTACTCTTTTACAAAATATTCTTCTTTCTTTTGCTATTTTTTCTATACAATATTCATAACCTAATTTAAGATTTTTTTCATCTTCATATTTTTTGAACATAAGCTGGCACAATTCATTAGATAATTTTTGTAATCCAGTAAGTTCACCATATTCTCCTTTGATCTCAAAAAGGTTGAAAGTAAGTTTTCCAATACTATTGTCTATAATTTCATAGTAATAATCATCAGACATTTTTTTATCTTCTGATAAAAGAATAGTATCTTTTTCAGGAGAGGTAATTAATATATCAAGACAGTTTTTTTCATAGATAAGATCCCCTTCTAAAAGCAGAATATCTTCATCACCAATTAATTCTTTAGCACAATAAAAACTTCCCATACTGCTTGTATTAGCATAGTTGCTGTTTTTTATTGTAACAACACTGCTGTATTTTTTCTTTAAAGGTTCAAAAAAATAATCTAAATGTCCTGTTACTAATATTATTTTTTTAATTCCTGAGTCTAAAAGCTTCTCTATTGATCTTTCAATAAGAGATAATCCATTTATTGCTAAAAAAGGTTTTGGAATCTCATCATTAGTTATTCCTCTGAGTCTCGTTCCCATACCTGCTACAAGTATTACTGCTGTTTTCATAAATCTTTCTCCTTTTTATATAAACTTTTGACTATATTATTTTTAATATATTCATATTGTTTTTGATTATCTATTTCTCCCCAAATATTTTCTTTGGAGGATATGCATTTTAGATCAGAAAAAATATTTTTATCTAAAAAACTATATTCATAAAAAAATAATTTATTTTCTATTTGTGTGAATTTATCCAACATTTTTAAGTAGGAACTATATTTTAATTTGCTGATTCCTATAAGCTCACCTGAAATTTTTTCAAGGCTGTATTTTCCTTTTGAAATATTTAAAAGTTCATTTTTTTTAGTAGTAACATAGAGAGAATCTTCTTTGTCTGATATGGAAGTATCTATCATAGTTACATTCTTATCTTTTGAGTTCAGCAAAAGAGATATTATATTTTCTTCGAAAATAAGGTCCCCTTCTAAAAGGATAAAATCTTCCTGTAAATGTTTTCTTAAAAGATAGAGAGAGTACATATTTCCTGTGGTCTTATATTTTTTATTTTCTATTATTTTAAGGTTAGAATATTCTTTAGCTAGTTTTTTATAATATTCTGCTTTGTATCCAGCAGCAATTATTATTTTATCTATATTATATTTTGATAGTAGTTTTATAGTTCTTTTAATGAGAGTTGAATTTAAAATTTCAAGAAATCCTACTGGTTTATCAAAATCTAAAGTTTCTCCAGCAGCCAAAATAACCGCAGTTTTTATTCTATTATTATTAGACTTCAAAAGCTCATTTCCAGAATCTGTAATAATATATTTAGTTTCTCTGTATGAAATATTTTCTTTAATAAGGCAGCCCTCGTTTAAAAGAGAATTAATATATTTATTAACAGAACCAAGAGAAATATTTAGATATTCAGATATTTTTCTCTGACTTATTATGCTGTTCTCATGTATAAGAGATATGATTTTTTCTTTTATCTGAATCACCACCTTATGTTAAAAATGAACGATTATATTTTTACACTGTGAACGATTTTTGTCAAGAATAAAATATTTACAACTCTCATTCTAAAAAATAATCACAAAAGAAATAAAAGATAATGTAAGAAAATAAAAAAAACAAATTTTTTATATCGAACAAATTATTTTAATAAAAATAAATGAAAATTCTTAAAAAATAGAGAGTTATATTGAAAAGATACGAACAAAAAATATTTTTTTTTGAAGGTGTTAATTTGTATCAAATAATGTTAATATATAAGTTAAGAAAAATTGTCAGGAGGAAATTAGTTTGGAAAGTATAAGATCAATAATCAATTTTGTAAATAATTTGTTGTGGGGGAAAAATATATTAGTTGTTATGTTGATAGGTACAGCTGTATATTTTACTTTTAAGACAAAATTTATGCAATTTAGATTATTTGGAGATATAATAAGAATATTGAAGGGAAATGGAGATGAGAAAAGAGATGGAATCAGCTCATTGGAAACATTTTTTCTTGGAACAGCTTGCAGAGTAGGAGCAGGAAATATCTCAGGAGTTGTTGCAGCAGTTTCTATTGGAGGACCAGGAGCACTTTTCTGGATGTGGCTGGTAGCACTTCTTGGAGCAGCAACTTCTTTTGTTGAATCAAGTCTTGCTGTTATGTATAGAACTAAAATAAAAGATGGTGAATACCAGGGAGGAACTCCTTGGATTATAAAAAAAAGACTTAATATGAAATGGCTTGGGGCTATATATGTAGTTGCTTCTATTATATGCTATATAGGAGTTATACAGGTAATGTCCAATTCAGTAACAGAATCAGTAGTCAGTGCATATGGATTCAATCCTAAGATAATAGCTGTTGTATTGGCTCTCGTTGTAGGTTTGATAATATTTGGAAAAAGTAAAAAAGATAAAATAATATTAGCACTTAATAAGATAGTTCCTGTAATGGCTATCATGTATCTTTTGGTAGTTATTTATGTTATTATTACTAATCTGACAGGAATTCCAGCAATGATAGGGAATATATTTTATCAGGCCTTTGGAGGAAAAGAATTCTTAGGTGGAGCTGTAGGTGGAATTATAATGCAGGGTGTAAGAAGAGGATTATTTTCTAATGAGGCTGGAAGTGGAAATTCAAACTATGCAGCAGCAGTGGTTGATATAGATGAACCAGCTAAGCAGGGAATGGTACAGGCTTTAGGTGTTTTTGTTGATACTCTTATAATATGTAGTGCTACAGCATTCGTTATTCTATTAGCTGATAAAGATGTAGTAAATGGACTTACAGGAATGACTCTTTTTCAAGAAGCATTAAAAAATCATATTGGATGGATTGGGATACCTTTTACTGTAATTGTCTTATTTTTCTTTTCTCTTAGTACAATATTGGGAGTTACATATTATGGGAAAAATGCTATGAATTTTATAAGCTCAAAGGCAATTGTAAAAGAAGTATATCATGTAGTAGTGGTTATTATGGTATATATAGGTGGAATTGAGCAAAATTTCTTCGTTTGGTCTCTGGCAGATTTTGGATTGGGAATAATGACAGTAATTAATATATTGTGTATTATACCTATTTCAGGAGAGGCTTTAAATGAATTGAAAAAATATGAAATAAAATTGAAAAGTAAAAAGAGAGCCTAAAAGCTCTCTTATTTTTTCCATGAATACTCGTTTCTAGGTCTTCCAATTTTTCCATAAATAATTTTCAAGTCGACCATTTCTATTTCAACAAGATAGTTCATATATTTATTTACTGTTTGAGAAGCAAGACCAGTAGCTTCTGATATTTCCTCAATTGTAATGTATGAATTAATTTGTTTCATTTTATTTTCAATTAATGAAATAGTGTTGACACTTATTCCTTTTTTATAATCCCCATACTTTTCTTTTTTTGCTGTAGAAATTTCAGGAAAAGATTCTGTTGTTTTTTTCTTATTAAGGTGTACATTTACTCTCGAGTATAAATCAAGAACTTTAATAGGTTTGATAGCAAAATCATCAGCTCCAGCAAGGAAAAATTCCTCAGCAATGTTTTCTAATCCTTCAATAGTAAGAGCTATTATAGATACATTTTCATTCATCTGTCTTATTAATTTTACTCCAAGTACTCCATTTATATAAGGCATATGATAATCAATTATTATGATATCAAGCTCTTTAGTACTCACTATTTTTAAAGCTTCTTCCATTGAAAGTGCTGTGTACACTTCCCAATCCTTCATAAGAAAAAATTCTGAGACAGCAAAGATAATATCCTTAGAATCATCTATGATAAGAATTTTATTTTTCATTTCCTAAAACCTCCCCCTGCATAACGATATATACTCCAATCCCTCTTTTTTTTCTATTTTTAATAAATATTTTAGATTTATGTTCTTCCATAACTGTTTTTACAAAATTTAACCCCACTCCACTGGAATTTTTAGTTGAAAAACCATTTATAAAAGCATTTTCAAGTTCTTTTTCAGACATTCCTTTTCCATAATCTTCAATTTTTATAAGTACAAATTTTTTATAATCTTTTATAGTAAGCTCAATTTTGTTATTTTCATATTCTGTAAAAGCTTCATAAGAATTTATAATTAAATTAGTGATAGCTCTTGAAAAAACTATTTTATTAACTTTTATTTTTCTTCCAGTGCAGTAATTGTTATAGATTAAAAATTCAATGCACTTATGTGTTGAAAGATAAGAAAGAATAAAATTGAATACTTTGTTTATATCAATAGGATTTTTGTGTGTATCCCTTAAAATTTCAGATACCATTATATTACATCTTTCCAGAGATTTTTCAATTCTGTTATAATAATCTTTTTTCTTTTCATTTTCTTCCTGCATATCAAGTATTTCAATAAGAGTCCCCATAGAAAATAATGGAGTTTTTAAATCGTGAACTAAATATTGAATTTCTTTTAGATATCTATTTTCAACTTCTTGTAATTTCAAATCTGAAAGAGCTTTTGTCATATCTTTTTCTTTTTCATATATATTCTGCCTTCTCTCCTGCTCGAAAAATACAAGGAGGAGAGTTATGGAAAATATAAAGAAAAGGATAAAGAATAAAAAACCAATAAGGTTTAAGATGTTATCAGCTTCCATTAATGAAGAAATATTTTTTAGATCAAAAAAGATTTCTCCAGTTGATTTATAGTCCAATACAGAAAAATATTTTGTAATATCAAGCCATTGGATACCAGTAAATACAAGGAGAAGAACAACATTTCTTTTAAATAAACTAATATTCTTAAAACGATTGCTTGAATGAAATGCTAGATAAATCATTTCAAGTATAGATACTTTACCAAAATAATAATCCATATCATAGTATACTTTGTATATTATAAAATAAATTGCCTGAATTATCAACATTCCAAAAATAACCTTTAAAGTATTATTCAATTTACCATTTATTTCTATATCGATAGAATCCATGAGGAGGAAAACAGAAAAAAATATTGGAAATGATTTTATTGTATTTAGAAAAACTAAACCAAATGCAGCATGGAGAAGATATTCTTTATCCCAAAAGTCTATACTTTTTTCTAAAGAATCATAAATATCAAAATTTTTATATAATAAAAAATTAGGCAGGACAATACTTATTAAAACCATTAGTATTCCTAATGAAAGTTCTGTTTTATGAATTTGAATATGAAATTTTTTCCCCAAAATTTTCATGATCATTCCCCTTAAATCTAGAAATTATTAATTTCTTCTTTATGATTACAAATTAAATTAATGATACCACATTTTAAGTAAAAATAGTAGGAAAAAGATGAGAGGAAAAAGAGGAAAAAGAGAAATAAAAGTATAAGATTTACTTTTTATATATCTTGAAATATAATTAATAGTAGGAAAAAAGATATAAAAATTTCAAAATAGAACAAAAAAATAAAAAAGGGGGAACATATGATTTCGTTGAAGAGATTTATGAAAGTTGGGAGTGTAATAGTTGGTTTAATGGTAAGTGTTTTTACTGTGTCTAGTGCAGCCAACCCTGACAATCTTTATGGAAGACATGCTGAAGGGAAAAATGGAGTGGTAGCAGCAGCTAATCCAGAAGCATCTAAAATAGGTGTAGAAGTGATGAAAAAAGGTGGAAATGCAGTGGATGCAGCAGTTGCAACAGCATTTGCTATCAGTGTATTTGAACCTAATGCATCAGGAATTGGTGGAGGAGGATTCATGTTAATCAGAATGGCTAAAACTGGTAAAACAGTAGTCATAGATTATAGAGAAAAAGCTCCAGCTAAAGCAACACCTGATATGTTTGTACTTGATGAAAATGGAAAAGTAGTAAATGATGAAATAACTGTTGGAGGAAAAGCTTCAGGAGTTCCTGGAACAGTAGCAGGACTTTTAACAGCATTAGAAAAATATGGAACTATGAAAAGAGCAGATGTTATGGCTCCAGCTATAAAACATGCAGGTGAAGGAATAATAGTTTCAAAGAACTTAGAAGGAATAATTCAAGACAACTATGAGAAATTAGTTAAATTTGATGCAGCATCAGAAGTATATTTAAAAGATGGATTACCATATGAAGCTGGAGACAGACTTGTAAATAAGGATTTAGCAGCAACTCTTACAAAAATATCAAAAGAGGGTAAAAAAGCTTTCTATGAAGGAGAAATAGCTAAGAAAATAGCTGATGAAGTTCAAAAACAAGGCGGTCTTATGACAGTTGAAGACCTTAAAAATTATACAATTGAAGAAAGAGAGCCAGTAGTTGGAAAATACAGAGATTATACAATTATATCTTGTCCACCAGCAAGTTCTGGAGGAACTCATATAGTACAACTTTTAAATATGGTAGAAAATTATGACCTTAAAGCAATGGGAGACAACACTCCTGAGAGCTGGCATATATGGGCTGAAAGTATGAAACAAGCTTTTGCAGACAGAGCAGAATATATGGGAGATACAGCTTATGTAAAAGTTCCTTTAAAAGGTCTTACTTCTAAAGAATATGCAAAAGAAGTAGTTAAGAAAATAGATCTGGAAAAAGCTGGAAAAGATATTAAAATTGGAGATCCTAGCAAATATGAAAGTGGAAGTACAACTCACTTTTCTGTAATGGACAAAGATGGAAATATGGTTGCAGTAACTCAAACTATTAACTATTTCTTTGGTTCTGGAGTTGTAGTGCCAGGAACTGGAATAATGATGAATAATGAGATGGACGACTTTGTTCCACAAAAAAATATGAAAAACTCTATTGAAGGTGGAAAAAGACCTCTAAGCAGCATGTCACCTACTTTAGTTCTTGATCCTAAAAACAGACCATTAATGACAATTGGTTCTCCAGGGGCTACAAGAATTATACCAGCAGTAGCATTGACTATAAGTAACGTAATAGATCATGGAATGACTCTTCAAGAAGCTATCAATGCACCTAGAATTGCTCAATTCCAATCAGGAAAATTAAATGCTGAAGGAAGAATGTCTTTTGAATCTTATAATAAATTACAAGAAATGGGACATGAGATTAACATGAGAGGAACTTATGATAATTACTTTGGTGGAGTACAAGGAATTATGATGGACTATGATACAAAAACTCTTCAAGGTGGAGCAGATCCAAGAAGAGATGGACAAGCAGCAGCATTCTAAATAAAAATGTAAGTTATAAAACTGCTTCTGAAATAAGTTTCAGAAGCAGTTTATAAAAATAAACAAATTGGAGGAAAGATAATGAAAAAAAGATTCTTTTTTGCAAGTGTTATAGCAGCATTAGCATTATCAATAGCTGCATGTACAACTACTCAAACAAATCTGGGGTCTAAGGGTACAGCTTCAACAATTCAACAGTCAAAAGAATGGGTTCCTTATGATGCCGCAGGAAATATTTTAAGAAGTGACAGAGATGCAACTGGGGTAAATGGAGTAGTATCAACAGGGAAATACGAAGCAACAAAAATAGGAGTAGATATAATAAAACAAGGTGGAAACGCAATAGATGCTGCGGTTGCTGCTGGATTTGCATTAGGAATATGTGAACCTCAATCTTCTGGAATTGGTGGTGGAGGATTTATGGTAATTCGTTTCGCTAAAACTGGAGAAACTAAATTTATAGATTTTAGAGAAATAGCTCCTAAAAATGCAACTCCAGATATGTGGAAAGAAGATAAAGATGGAAATGTAATAGGAAATGAAAAAGTTGTTGGAGGAAAATCTATAGGAGTTCCAGGAGAAGTAAAGGGAATGCTGTATGCATTAGAAAAATATGGAACTATGTCAAGAGAAAAAGTTATGCAGCCAGCAATTGATTTAGCAGAAAATGGATATAAAGTATCAGCAGTACTGAATAGGGATATGAAGAATTCTTTTGAGAGAATAGAACAATATCCTGAAACAGCTGAAATATACCTAGATGGAGGACTTCCTTTTGAAGTTGGTTCTACATTAAAAAATCCTGATTTGGCTAATACATTGAAAAAAATAATGAAAAATGGAGAAAAAGCCTTTTATGAAGGGGAAATAGCAGAGGCAATAGTAAAATCAGCACAAGATGCTGGTGGGCCTTTAACTATGGAAGATATGAAAAATTATAATATAAGAGTTAGTGATCCTTTAGTAGGACATTATAGAGGATATGAAATAATAACATCAGCACCACCTTCATCTGGGGGAGCACATATAGTCCAAATTCTTAATATTTTAGAAAATTATAATATGAAAGATATAAAACCAGGATCAGCAGAATATTATCATCTATTCTCAGAAGCAATTAAAATGGCATTTGCAGATAGAGCTAAGTTCTGTGGAGATACTGAGTTTGTAGATGTTCCAGTTGATGGAATAATTTCTAAAGATTATGCAAAAGAACTTGTAAAAAAATTAGACATGAAAAAATCTAAAGATTATTTAGCAGGGAATCCATGGAAATGGAATGAATCAAAAGATACAACTCACTATTCAATAGTTGATAAAGAAGGAAATATAGTAGCTGTTACAAAAACTGTAAATGATGTTTTTGCTTCTGGAGTAGTAGCAGAAGGAACTGGAATACTTTTAAATGATGAAATGGATGATTTTGATACTGGACATGGGAAAGCTAACTCAGTAGAACCAGGGAAAAAACCGTTAAGTTCAATGAGTCCTACAATAGTATTAAAAGATGGAAAACCAGTAATGAGTTTAGGTGCTCCAGGGTCTACTAGAATTATAACAGGAGTAGCTCAAGTAATAAGTCTTGTTCTTGACTATGGAATGGATATTCAGGAAGCGATAAACTTCCCGAGAATTCATGATGATTATCAAGAATTAGTATATGAAACAAGAATAGATCCAGCAGTTGTAGCAAAATTAAAAGCTATGGGACATACAGTAGTAGAAGAGGGAGAATGGTTTGAATATCCTTGCGTTCAAGGTGTAACAATGGGAGAAGATGGAAAACTTAGAGGAGGGGCAGACCCAAGAAGAGATGGTAAAGCTCTGGGATTCTAATAGAAAAAATATTCATATGAGAAGGCAATAATAAAATACAGGAGGAATAAATAAAATGAAAAAATTATTAACAGTATTGATGTTTGTATTAACAGCAATGGCAGCAATGGCAGCAAAATTTGAAAAACCAATAATGCTTACTTCAGTAGGACAAAGTGCTGATGTACAAATGGTAAAAGCTCTATTGAAAAAAGGTGGATTGGAATCTGAATTTGACAAATCAATAACAGCAGAAGGATTAACAAATGAGAAAACTTTAATTCTTGCTATAGGAGGAAGTTCTAAAGGGCTTGGAGCAGCTGGAATAAAAGTTGAAGATGAACTTGACAGAACTGCTAAATTAATAAAAGGTGCAAGAGATAAAGGGATAAAAATAATTGGAATGCACATTGGTGGAGCAGCAAGAAGAGGAGAATTATCTGATAAATTCGTAAATGCAGCAGCACCAAATGTAGATTATTTAATCATTGTAGAAGAAGGAAATAAAGACGGTTTATTTACAAAAATGTCAACTGAAAAGAATATTCCTATGGACACAGTTCCAAAGATTACTAATGCAGTAGATCCATTGAAAAAAGCATTTGAATAATTTGATTAATAGGGGACAATGCATTGTCCCCTATTATTTAAAGGAGGGAAAGAAGATATGTCACTTGAACTTATATTATTTTTAGCTATGGTAGCTGTCTTTATGATTGCATGTTTTGCAGCAAAATTACCAGTAAGTATAGCTATGGTATTATCATCTATAACAGCAACACTTATAGCAGGGAAAGGTATCCCTGTTAGACATTTAATTGAAGGAACTTTTGGATATATAGATACAATTCTTGTAATAGCAACAGCTATGATTTTTATGAAAGTTATTCAGGAAATAGGAACATTGAATGCTTTGAGTGCTTCAATAATTCGTAAATTTCATAAAACATCTTGGCTTTTACTTGTATTATTAATGTTTATATCAATGTTCCCAGGAATGATAACTGGATCATCAACAGCATCTGTATTAACAGCAGGAAGTATAGTTGCTCCTATCTTGATGCTTATAGGAATACCTATGGTAGAAACAGCTACTATTATAGCTCTTGGAGGGATATTAGGGATGATAGCTCCTCCAGTTAACGTACCAGCTATGATTATAGGTGGAGGAATAGATATGCCTTATGTTGGATTTACTATTCCATTATTACTATTGACAGTACCAGTAGCAATATTCTCAGTATTGTATCTTGGGTTGAAACATGTAAATAAAATAGATTACAGCGAAATAAAAAATGAAATAGATTTTACAGCAATTGATGAATATGGAATGAAGCTGTATATACCTATCATTATAGCAATGTTTTTAATGACTATGGATAAAGTTGCTCCAAGCCTATTTGGTTTGGGAATGCCTCTGATATTTATTTTGAGTGCTATATCAGGACTTTTCTGTGGTAAAAAAATAAACTTCTTTAAAGTTTCAAAAGAAGCAGTTAATCAAACTCTTCCAGTAATGGGAATCTTAATGGGAGTTGGGATGTTTATTCAGGTAATGACATTAACAGGAGTGAGAGGATATATTGTTGTTAGCAGCTTAAGTCTTCCTCCATCTTTGATATATGTTGCAATGGCTATAACTATACCGTTATTTGGAGCAGTATCATCATTTGGAGCAGCTTCAGTTCTTGGAGTTCCTTTTTTAATGGTATTTTTATCACAAAATCAAATTATCACAGGTTCAGCTATATCTTTTATAGCTTCTCTTGGAGATTTGATGCCGCCTACAGCACTTGCAGGAATATTTGCAGCTCAAGTAGTAGGAATGAAAGACTATACTCCTGTGCTAAGAAAAGCAGCAGTTCCAGCAGTAGTTATCATAATTTATTCTATAGTTATGATAATTTTCTCTAACCAATTAGGATCTATCATATACTAGGATGAGGTGATGAAAATATGATGATGTATATATACTTAGCTTTAGTTTTATATGTTTTAGTAATGGTTGTTTTAAATCTATTAGAGGAAAAAGATTTGATGAAACAAGTAAATGCAGCTCTTGTTATAATTCCTCTATTATTGAGAATATTAATGATAAAATAAGGGGGAAAGAAAATGAAAGGAAATAGAGGAACAGGAATTGCAATGATTTTTCTTTCTCTGATTGTTGCATTTCTAGCAGGAAAAGAATTTTTAAAAATGAGAGAGGCAGAGCCTATAGTAAAAGGTGAAGGTGTAACTTCAATGCAAAAATTAAGTGACTATCTTCCAGCATTAAAAGGGACTTCTGGAGACAGTGATGTCTATATCCTTCAAGGAAAAGAAGAAGGTGGAAGTGTTCTTGTATTAGGAGGAACTCATGGAAATGAACCTTCAGGATATATGACAGCAATACTTATGATAGAAAATCTAAAAGTTGATAAAGGAACTGTTTATATTCTTCCAAGAACTAATGGAAGCGGACTTACACACAATGACCCTCAAGAAGGATCACCACAAAGATTTACATTAAAAACTCCATATGGAGAAAGATGGTTTAGATATGGATCAAGAGCAACTAACCCTCTGGACCAATGGCCTGACCCTGATGTATATATTCATGCTGCATCTGGTCAGCAACTTTCAGGAAATGAAACTAGAAATATCAACAGAGCATATCCAGGAAGACCTGATGGAACTTATACTGAAAAAATGGCTTATGCAATAACAGAAATGATAAGACAAAATAAAATAGATATGACTATTGACCTTCATGAAGCATCTCCTGAATACCCAGTAATTAATGCTATAGTATCTCATGAAAGAGCAATGCCTATAACATCACAAGTGGTTATGAATATGGAATTTGATGATATAGCAATTGGATTAGAGCCATCTCCAGTATCTTTGAGAGGACTTACTCACAGAGAATTAGGAGATTATACAGATACTTATGCTGTACTTATGGAATCAGCAAATGCTGCTCAGGGAAGACTTAGAGGAAAAACAGATGAAGCTCTTGTATTAACAGGAAAAGATCCTAGATATGTAGAAGCTCAAAAGTTAGGAAGATTATTTGTACCTTATGATGAAAATGGACATCCTTTAGAAGAAAGAGTAGGAAGACACTTGACAGGAGTTGTTCAACTTGTTACAGTAATGGGTGAAAATGAACCTGAAAAAGAAATTATACTAGAAGGAGCACCATCTTATTCAGAGCTTCTTGAAAACGGTGTAGGATATTATTTAAAAGAGGTAAAATAATTTAAAAAAGAGGTAGAAATTTGATAAAAAAAATCTTGTTTATATTGATATTTAATTCTATCATATGCTATCCAAATGAAAAAGTTTCATTATCTGAAATTGATTATTTTAAAACTGGAAGGGGAAAGCCAGTGGTTATGATAATTGGTGGAATACATGGTGATGAAATATCTGGAATAGAAAAAGCCAGAGAGTTTAAAGAATATAAAATTTCAAAAGGAACTCTTGTAATAATTCCAGAAGCAAATAAAGAAGCAGTAAGAAGTGGAAATAGAACTGAATATTATATGCAAGATTTGAATAGATCTTTTTTTCAAAATAATAATGATAAATCTTCTAAAAAAGCTCAAGAAATTATAAAAGTAATAGAGCAGTACAAACCAAATATAATATTAGATTGTCATGAATCCTATTATAATTATGATGAAAATAAAGACCCAAATTTTTATATTGGAAATACCTTAATATTTCAGCAAAATACAATGGATGAATATCCAGAACTTATATTCAGCCTGCTTGAAGAGGGATTTATTCCTCTTCAAGGGGCAGAAAAAGGAAGCCTCAATAGAGAGGTTTCAGAAAAAATGAATATTTCAGTAATAACTATTGAAAGTTCTAGAGAAGATACAGTAGAAGTGAGAAAAGAAAAATATGAAACTGTTTTTAAGAAAACCTTAAAATATTTAAAAATGGAGTAAAATTATGGAAAAAATAATTCTTATACTATGTTTTATCTGCATAGGGTATCTTTTTTTTGAGAAAAAAAGAGCCACGAATCAGAGAAAAACTTTTAAATATGTCATCCATGTAAATGGAATCAGGGGGAAATCAACAGTTTCCAGGCTTATAGATGCAGGAGTACGTGCTGGAGGCTATAAGACATTCACAAAAACTACTGGAACATCTCCTAGAACTATTTCTGTTTTTGGAGAAGAAAAAGAAATAAGCAGAAAAGGTAAGGCGAATATAAAAGAGCAGATAAAAGCAATAAACTGGGCTTATAAAGAAGGAGCAGAGGTTCTGATTTTAGAATGTATGGCTGTAAAACCAGAGTTGCAGCATATATGTGAGAATAAAATATTAGATTCTGACATTGGAGTAATTACTAATGTAAGAGAAGATCATCTTGATGAAATGGGGAAAACTTTAGATGAGATAGCAGAATCGCTTTCCAATACAGTTCCAAAAAATGGAGCTTTTTTCACAAGTGATAAAAAATATTTTGAATTTTTTAAAAGAAAAGCTGAAGAAAAAAATTCTAAAGCATTTATAAATGAAAAAGAAAAAAAAGAGTATTGGGAGATTGATTTTGCCAACAATGTGGCTTTAGCAGTAGAGGTATGTAAATACATGGGTATAGATGAAGAAAAGGCTTTAAAAGGAATGAGAGAATATTACAAAGACCCTGGATGTTTAAAAACTTTAGCATATAAAAATGAAAAGGGACATGAAGTGTTTTTTGTAAATGCTATGGCTGCAAATGATCCGAATTCTACAGATATAATTTTAGAAAGAATATCTAAAAGACCTTACTGGAAAAATAAAAGATATCTTTTAGTAAATAACAGAGGAGATAGAGTAAGCAGATGGGAGCAGTACATAAAATTTGTAAAGAGTGTTGAAGATAAATTTGATAAAATAGTAGTTTCTGGAGAAAATAGAGAGCTTTTTAAAAAATATTTATTAAAAAACAGAGTAGATGAAAATAAAATAGAAATATTACAAAATGAAAAATATTTTGATGAAATAGAAGATGGAATACTTATTTTTGCTGTTGGAAATATATGTGGGCATGGGAAAAAATTAGTGGACTATCTGGAGAACAAGGGGGAGATAATAGATGGCTAATGACATAATAATATTTGGTATTATACTTAGTATAATATTTTATGAAATTACAGAAATATCTCCTGGAGGTTTAATTGTACCAGCATATATAGCTTTTTATATAAATACGCCTCAGAGAATTATTATAACTATAATTGCTGGAATACTGACTTTTCTTATTGTGAAATTTATATCAAATCATACTATAATTTATGGAAGAAGAAAATTTGCACTATGTATCATGATAAGCTTTATGATAAGACTCATATTAAAATATTTCAATATTTATATAGTGAACGAATATGAGATTTATATTTTAGGCGGAAGTGTAATAGGAGTAATAATTCCAGGAATAATGGCACAGGAAATGGATAGACATGGAATAGTAAGAACTGTGTCTTCTCTTATGATACTTTCAATATTTATAAAAGCTGTAGTAGAGGTTATCTATAAGGCAGGTGGAGTCAATTGAATAAAAAAATCAATAATATCACCCTTGCAGTTATAGCTTTACTGTTTATTTTTATTCAATATGGATTGAAAAATAAAGAGATAAAAGTGAAGAGCCCTTATTATAATGAGATGATAGAAGCTTCTACGAAAATGAAAAATATGAGTGCAGAAATAAAAAGTGAAAGAATAAGAAGAGGAATAGAGATAGATAAAAGTCTGGATATTAATGAAACTGGACTTATTGGAGAAGAATGGAGTGGAATAACAACTACTCTTGGGAATCTTGAAAGTAAAAGAACAAGTACAAATCCTGATTTTGCAGCTCTTATGGTAAAATTATTCAAAGAAAAAGGTTTGAAAAAAGGTGATATAATAGCTGCAAATATTTCAAGTTCTTTTCCAGCTCTAAATTTATCGTTAATAGCTGCTGCTGATACTCTTGGACTGAATGCAATAATGGTAAATTCAGTTGGAGCCTCTACATATGGAGGAAATATTGAAAACTTTACATATCTTGATATGGAAAATCATCTTTTTTCTAAGGGAATGATTCAAAATAGGAGCAGAGGATTTTCTTTGGGAGGAATAGGAGACATTGGAAGAGAATTTGAAGATGAGATAAAAGAAAAAATAATAGAGAAAAACAAAGGATATGGACTCCATTTTTTTTATAATGAAAATTTAGAAAAAAATATAGAGGAAAGATATAGTTATTTCGTAAAAGAAAGTAACAATAAAATAAAAGCTTTTGTAAATATAGGAGGAAATCTTTTAGCTATTGGAGACAGTGTAGATATCATAGTAAATTCAAAAGTACTTTTGGATAAAAATACAAATATGAAAAAGGGATTAGTAGGGAAATTTTTAAAAGATGAAATTCCAGTTTTTTATCTTCTAAACCTCAAAGGAATAGCAACAGCATATAATTTACCTTTTGATCAATCTAATCTTCAAAACAAAACAATTTCTGATATTTATTTTAAAAAAAATGGCAATATATGGAACTATTTGATCATTGTAATTTTCTTAGTGTTTATATTGAAAACGATATTTATGAAAAAAAAATAAAAAAATTTATGAAAAGTATTGAGTTTATTGAAAAAAAATGCTACTGTAATAGTAGTAGCAACACAATATCATATAAAATAGTTGGGAGTGATAAGAATGACAAAAAAAGAATTTGTAGAATTATTTGGAACTAAAGCTGGAATAAAAACTAAAGTAGAAGCAGACAAACTTACAAAAGCATTTATAGATACTCTTGAAGAAATTTTAGTAAAAGGTGAAAATGTGTCATTCATAGGATTTGGAAAATTCGAAGCTGCTGAAAGAGCTGCTAGAACTTGTGTTAACCCACAAACTAAAAAACCTATGAAAGTAGAAGCTAAAAAAGTTGCTAAATTTAGAGCTGGAAAAAATTTATTAGAAAAAATGAATCCAGTTGTTGAAAAGAAAGCTGCAAAATCTAAGAAAAAAGGAAAATAGTTAAATATATGAAATAGCTGCTTACGGGCAGCTGTTTTTTATATATCTGCTTATATTTTATTAGCAAGTGCAAATCAAATTTTTATTAAAATAAAATTTGTACAAAAAACAGGACTAAAAACTTTGAAAAAACAAAGTTTTATGCGCAAGATATAGAGAATTTTGAATTCTAGCTTTATACTTCTTTTTTTATATGATATAATTTAAAGTGAGAAAAAATTTATTTGAAAATTAATAGAAGTCTATACGGTATAGAAGAGATATAAACATAGGAGAGAAATCATGAAAGAAATATTATTTTTAGTTTTAGGTTATGTAATGGGAGCGCTTCCAAACGGTGTATGGATAGGAAAATATTTTAAAAAAATAGATATAAGAGAGCATGGCAGTAAAAATTCAGGAGCAACAAATGCTTACAGAGTATTGGGGCCTAAATATGGACTTATGGTACTGGCAGCAGATGCATTAAAAGGATTTCTGCCTCCATTTATAGCTAGTAGATATGGAGTGACGGGAAATATGCTGTTATTAATAGGAGTTTTAGCTATTGTTGGACATTCTCTATCTTTCTTCCTTCATTTTAAAGGTGGAAAAGGAGTAGCAACAAGTTTAGGAGTATTTCTTTTTCTAATCCCAAATGTAACTCTTGCTCTATTAATAGTTTTTATATTAGTGGTTTATTTTACAAGATATATTTCTTTAGGATCAATTATAGCGGCAGCAGCACTACCTATTCTTACTGCATTAAGTCCAGTAGGATATGGAATAGGAAAGACCCCTCTTCTAGTAATGACTACTTTAATAGGAGTTTTCGTAATATACAGACATAGAACTAACATCAAAAGGCTTATGGAAGGAACAGAAAATAAATTTAAGCTTAAATAAGGAGTGATTGGCATGAAAAAAGTAGTAATCATAGGAGCGGGAAGCTGGGGAACAGCTTTAGGATTGGTACTAGCTAGAAAAGGTTATGATATTACTTTATGGGAATTCAATAAAGAGAGAGCTGAAGAAATACAAAACAATAGAGAAAATAAGAGATATTTACCAGGAATAAAGTTTCCAGATAATTTAAATGTTACATATGAAAAAGAAGGTCTTTTAGAAGGAATAAAATATGTAGTATTCTCAGTTCCGTCACAAGTATTAAGAGGAGTAATAAGAGGATTTTCAAATGATTTGACAGAAGATATGCTTCTTGTAAATACAGCAAAAGGAATAGAAGTATCAACAGGAATGAGACTTTCAGAAGTAATGAAAGATGAAATAAAAGGAAAATTTCATAAGAATATAGTAGTTTTATCAGGACCTACACATGCAGAAGAAGTAGCAGTAGGAATACCAACAACAATAGTTGCAGCAGGAGAAAAAGAAAAAGCAGCAGAAATACAGGAACTTTTCAACAGTAAAGTA
The DNA here is from genome assembly GCF_003019675.1 of Fusobacterium ulcerans. NCBI lineage: Bacteria > Fusobacteriati > Fusobacteriota > Fusobacteriia > Fusobacteriales > Fusobacteriaceae > Fusobacterium > Fusobacterium ulcerans. The sequence goes on from NZ_CP028105.1 coordinate 2,177,834, forward strand.
TTCAGAGTATATTTAAGTGAGGATGTAGTAGGAGTTGAATTAGGAGCTGCTGTAAAAAACTGCCTGGCTATAGGAGCTGGAATAGCTGATGGAATGGGATTTGGAGATAACACAAAAGCAGCCTTGATAACTAGAGGAATAGCTGAAATGATAAGATATGGAAAGGCTTGTGGAGCTAAAGAAATAACTTTCTCTGGACTTAGTGGAATAGGAGACTTAATAGTAACATGTGCAAGTAAACACAGTAGAAACAGACATGTTGGTGAATGTTTAGGAAAAGGTCAGGATATACAAACTATTTTAAATGAGATGACTATGGTTGCTGAAGGTGTCCCTACAGTAAAAGCAGTGTATGAGCAAATTCAAAAACTAAATATCTCAATGCCGATATTAGAAGCTACATACAATATTATATATAAAAATGCAAATGCTGGAAATATGGTAGAAGAACTTATGGAGAGAACTTTGAAAGAGGAATTTTACTAAAATAAAATTGACAAAAGCGGGGAATGGCAATGATAGAGAAGGATCTTATTTCACTTTATTTAGCAGATATAAGAAAATATAAAATATTAGATAAAGATGAGGAATTAAACCTTTTAATTAAAGCTAAAGCTGGAGATGAAGAGGCTAAAAATCAGCTGATTTTATCAAATCTCAGATTAGTTGTTAATATTGCAAAAGGATATATAAACAAAGGATTGAGTTTTATAGATTTAATCAGTGAAGGAAATTTAGGTCTTATTTATGCAATAGAAAAATTTGATATTACAAAAGGGTTTAGATTTTCAACATATGCAGTATGGTGGATAAAGCAATCTATAAGTAAAGCTGTTATAGTAAAAGGAAGAGAAATAAGAATTCCGTCATATAAATACGACCTGTTAAATAAAGTAAATCGTTATGTTATGTCAAGATTGAAAGATGAGGGCAATTATCCTTCAGTAGAAGAAATAGCGGCAGAGCTGAATATTGAAGCTGATAAGGTGCAGGATATAATAATGGACTTTCAAGATCCTATGTCTTTAAGTACACAGATAGGAGATGATATATATCTGGAAGATACTTTAGCTCAACAGGAAGATTTTTCTATGGAAGAGGAAATCTTTAATGAAATGGGTAGAAAACAAGTAAGAGATATGGTCAATCAATTGGAAGAACGTGAAAAAGAAATATTGAAATTGAGATATGGGTTAGATGGGTATGAAATACATACTTTAGAAGAGATTGGAAATACTCTTAATATAACTAGGGAAAGAGTAAGGCAGATAGAGAAAAAAACTTTACAAAAGCTTAGATCAAAATATACTAAAGAATTAAAAGGGGACCTTTTTTAGAAGCTTAAACAGGAGGAAAAAAAGTGATTGTAAAATTAAAAAGACAGGATTTTTTAAAAAGATTAAAAATAGTTGAAAAAGCTATAAATGAAAATAAGATAAAGCCTATAATTTCTTGTGCTTACATAGAAACAAGAGGAGAAAATCTATTTTTTTGTGGGACTAATCTTGAAACTACTATTACTACTGAAATGAAATGTGAAGAGATAGTAGAAGAAGGAAGAATAGTGTTTCAGCATCAATTAGTAGATGAGTATTTAAGAGAGATTAAAGATGAAATTGTGACTTTAAGTGTAAGAGATAATAATCTTTTTATAGAAAGTTCTGATTCTTCTTCTGAATTTTCTCTTATGGAAGCAGAAGATTTTCCAAAAATACTTGTAGAAGCTGACTTTTTTCAAAGACAGGAAGATTTTAAAATGAACAGTGTAGAGCTGGCTGATATATTTGAAAAGGTAAAATTTGCTGCATCTACTTCTAGTGATAATCTTTCTATAAATTGTGTAAGATTAGAAAGCGAAGTAAATAACTTAAAGTTTATAACAACTGATACTTACAGACTTGTATTTTTAGAAAAAGAATTAGAAAAAGTAAATGAAAAGCTTGAAGTAAGCATTCCTTTAAATACAATTGAAGCTTTAACAAAACTTTTAAGAAGTATAGAAGAAACAGAAATAAAATTCTATTTTTACAATAAACAGGTGTATTTTAAATTAGAAGATACTCTTATAATAAGTAGAGTTATTGATTTGGCATTCCCTAATTACAAAGGAATATTAGGAAATAATACATATAATAAAACTCTTCTTATAAACAGTGAAAAGTTTTTAAAAGTTCTTAGAAGAATAATAATCTTTGTAAGAAATAATGCTGAGTCAAAATATGGGGCAACATTTGAACTGGAAGGAAAGGATCTTAAAGTAAATGGTGTAAATGATATTGCTAAAATAAATGAGCAATTAGAAGTAGAATATGAGGGAGATAGAATAAAGATATCTCTTAATGCTAAGTTTCTTTCTGATTTTATACAAAACTTAAATAAAGAAAGTAATATTATGCTTAATTTCATTAGTTCAAATGGTTCAGTTAAAATAAAAAAAGAAAATGATGATAATTATCTTTACATAGTAATGCCATTGGCGTTAAAAGATTAATTTTAAATGAGAGCTAATAGAAAATATTAGCTCCATTTTTTCTTTAATGATTAATTTTTGATTGTTTGAAATATGGACTCAAATATGATATAATTTCCTTAATAATTTTGAAGAGGTAAAAAGATGAGCAGTAATTTTTTCAGAAAAATGGTATATGATTTTTATTATCTGCTATTTTTATTTGTGGATAGGAAAAAAAGAGAAGTAGAGACGAATGACGTAGCTGTGAAATTTTTAGATTACAATAATAAAAAAGTAATGGCTTCTTTAAAAGGAAAGGATATAAAAAAACTATTAATTTTGCTTCCTCACTGTGTTCAAAAATATACATGTCCATATAAAGTAACTTCCAATATAGAAAACTGTAGGAATTGTGGACAATGTGTAATAGGTGAACTTTTGAGCATGAAAAAAGAATTTCCGATAGAGATAAGAATAGCTACTGGAGGGACTCTTGCAAGAAAACACATAAAGGAATTAAAACCAGATTTAGTAGCAGCGGTTGCCTGCAAGAGAGATCTTATGTCTGGGATACATGATGCATTTCCAGTGAAAGTTTATGGGATATTCAATAAAATTATTAATGAACCCTGTGTAGATACAACGGTTTCTGGAGAAAAAATAAGGAGTTTTTTAAAAGAAATATACAAAACTCAAGGAGGAGAAATGTGAAAAAGATACACTTGATACTTGCATTATTATTAAGCACAAATATCATTTTAGCTGCCTCAGAGAGAGAAGATATTGCATTCTTGGATGAACTTTATAAGCAGAAAAAATTCTCAATGGCTATAACAGAGTCGGTGAGTTTTTTAAAAAGATATCCTGATTCTAGATATACAAGAAATATTCAAGATAGAATAGCAAAGACATACTTTCTTCAGGAAGATTATAATAATGCCATAAAATATTTTAAAATAATTCTAATGAATAATGATGTGAAAGCAAAAGAAAAAGACGAGATAAACTTTTATCTTATGAGAAGTTATACAGCATTGGGAGATGCTAAAAATAGTGATTTCTTTATGGAGTCTTTAGATAAAAATGGAGATTTTTATGAGAGAGCATTGTATGATTCAGGAATGACTTATTTAGCTAAAGAAAATTATAAAAAAGCAGAGGAATTATTTCAAAGAGTTATACAGCTAAACAAAAAATATTATAGTGAAGCTGTTTTAAGTATGGCAATGTCAGCGTACAATCAAGCAGATTATAAAAGGACTCTTCTATTTTTAAATGAGTACTCAAATGGAAAAGATAAAAATAAAAATCAGTCTCTTTTTAATTATCTTTATGGTTCAGCTTATTACAAACTTAACTCAACTGATGATGCAATAACATATTTTCAAAAAGTTACCAGCAAAGATAAAACAAGTTCTTATGGGAAAAAATCTGTATTAAGTTTGATAGAGATCTATAGCAATAGAGGAGATGTCAACTCTATGCAGAAATATCTTGCTATGCTTGAAAATACTAAAGAGTATGGAGAAGCAATGAGAATGATAGGAGATCTTTATGCTACAAGAGGAGAATATGAAAAAGCTGTAAGCTATTATTCAAAAACAAATACTCCAAATGATCCAAAGCTTATGTATGGATATGGATTTTCATTGTATAAGTTAAATAGATTAAAAGAAGCTCAAAAATATTTTGAAGGATTAAGAAATACTACTTATTATAATCAGTCTATATATTATATCTTTGCAATTGATTATAAATTAAAAAATTATAAAAAGATAGTGAGAAATAGAGATGAAGTAAAAAGAGTAGTTGTAAATCAACAGGATACTGACAATATCAATTTAATGATAGCTAACTCAGCATATGAAATTGGTGAGTATGCTCTCTCAAAAGATTACTATGGAAGACTTTATGCAAGAAATGCTAATAAAGAAAATCTTTATAGAATAATCGTTATAGATAATAAAGTTGGAGATACTGATGATATTGCAAAGAGATTTAATGAGTACAAAACTAAATACCCAGATGACAAAGAATATAAAAGAAATATATATTTTTCTGTAGGAGAAGCATATTACAAAAAAAATAAAGTGCCAGAAGCAATAGATGTATATAAAGAATTCCTAGCAACAGATAAAGATTTCAGCATTTTAAATAATCTTATTGTTTCATTGCTTAGTGAACAAAGATATGATGAAATGCTTGTGTATCTTAATGATGAAGGAACAGAAAATACAAAAGATAATATATATCTAAAAGGAATAGCTTTTGTAGGAATGGGAAAATATGCAGAAGCAGATACAGCTTTTAATCAATTAGAGGCAGATACAACTTCTGATGCAGCTCTTCTGACAAAAGTAAAGTTTAATAAAATGAGAAATTATTTTCTATGGGGAAAATATGAAGATGCGATAAAATATGGAGAAGAGTATCTTACATTAGAAAATCCAGAAGGAAAAAATGAAATAATGGATAAATTGGCTATCAGTTATTTTAGAATAGACAATTTTGAAAAGAGCAGAGAATATTACAACAAACTTTCTGCTGTTCCAGAATATGAAGCATATTGCAGATTCCAAATAGCAGATACTTATTATGCTGAAAAGAATTTTGAGAAAGCTAAAGAAGAATATAAGCATGTTGCAGAGCAATATGGAGATGGACAGTATGGAGAAAAAGCATACTACTGGTATTTAACTACTTTAATTAATTTAGGAGAAACAGAAACTTTTGAAAAAGAAAAAGATGCATTTCTTGTGAAGTATCCAGGAAGTAAAATGAGAGATAATCTTCTTATACTATCTGGAGAAGTATATGAAAGTGGAAATAATAATGACAAAGCACTTGAAAATTACAAAGAACTTCTTTCAACTTCAGAGGATAAAGTGGTTAAAGAAAATACAGCTTCTAAAATATTAGATATACACTTAAGTAAAAATAATATAGAGGAGGCTAAAAAGTATATAGAAGATATTACTAACATAGATACTAAGAATTACTATAATTCACTTATCTATGAAAAACAGAATAATAAAGAAGCTGCAATGAAGGAATATGAAAAACTTTTGGAAAGCAGCAGATATAAAGATTATGCTTGTGTAAATATAGCCTCTAAACTATTTACTGAAAAGAACTATAAAAAGGCGAGAGAATACTATGAGCAGGTAAATAATATGGAAAATAGTATTTATAAAGATCTTGTATTATTCCAAATAGCTTCTATTGATGAGATAGAAAAGAAAAACGAAGAAGCTTTGAGAGGCTATACAAAAGGTTATGTAATGTACAATGGAAAATATTCTCAAGTATCAAAATTGAAGGCAGCTCAATTGACCGAAAAAATGGGTAAGGAAAAAGATGCAAAAGTATTATACAAAGAACTTTATGACCTTGATAAAAAATTAATTTATAAAGAGTTTATACTTGAAAAAATGATCTATTTTGCTTTAAAAGATGAAAATAAAACAGATGGTAAAAAATATTATTTAGAATTAAAAGCAATTAACCCTAAAAAAGCAGAAAAATATGCAGATTTTTTTAAAGAGGAGGAAAATAAATGAAAAAATTAGTAGTATCTTTATTTTTATTAAGTGCCCTTGTAGTGAGTGCAGAAGACAGTATGACTGCAATAGACAAAGAAGTAACTGGTGTAAACAAAGAACAGCTTGAAATGAAAGAGATAGAAACAAAAGAAATGTTGCTGAAAGGACAAAAAATTGATTCTGGCTCAGTTGAGTTATCAGGAGAAAATCTTAAAAATCAACAACAAAAAATAAAAGTAGTTCAAAATGAGAAATCAGCTTTAGAAGATGAGTTATCACAAGGAGTGGAGAAAAAATCATTCCTTAAATATGTAATAGGAGCATTAGGAGTAGTAGTTTTAATTATAGCACTTTAATTAAATTTACATAAGAGAGTATAAAGGAGAAATAGATATGTATTGGATTAAAAATGGTGGAATTCTAATGTATTTTATTTTAGCTATGTCTATCATAGGACTGGCTGTAGTAATAGAGAGATTTATTTATTTTAAATTAAGTGAGAGAGATAGTTTCAATAAAATAAATCCAGAGCTTAGACAGCTTATAGAAAAAGGGTCTGTAAAGGAAGCAATAGTTTTACTTAATAATCAAAAAGCTTCAGCAGCTAGAGTTTTAAAAGATATATTAATACAATATTATAAAAGCAACAGTAAGGATCCTGTAATGTTGGAAGAGAAGGGGAAAGAAAGTGCAATGGCACAGGTACCTCTTTTAGAAAAACATATGTGGATGCTTTCATTGGTTGCTCATATAACTCCTTTATTGGGATTATTAGGAACTGTTACAGGAATGATCAAAGCATTCCAGGCAGTATCTGTTCATGGAACTGGAGATGCTTCAGTTCTTGCAAAAGGAATATCAGAAGCACTGTTTACTACTGCTGGAGGACTTTTTGTAGCTATTCCTGCTACTATTTTCTATAACTATTTTAATAAAAAAATAGATGAAACAATAAATGATATGGAAAAAACTAGTACAGAGTTGATAAACTACTTCAGAAGATAGGAGAAATTATGAAAATCGAAAGAACGAAAAGACGTGGAAAGGGAGAACTAGCATTAGAGATAACTCCCCTTATTGATGTTGTGTTTCTTTTATTGATATTTTTTCTGGTTGCAACTACTTTTGAAGATATTAACAGTGGGATTAAAATAGATTTACCACAATCGACGATCAGAGAGATAAAAAATATAAAAGAAATACAAGTTGCAATAAATAAAAATAAAGAGATTATTCTTAATTTTAAAGATAAAGGAAAAAGTCAAAAGATTAAAGTTAATAAGAATAATTTAAAGGCAGAACTTGAAAATAAATTGAAGGAATCTGAAGAGAAAAATATAGTGATAAGTGCTGATAAAAGTCTGGATTATGGATTTATAGTGGAAATAATGACTATTTCTAAAGAAGCAGGAGCAGCCTCACTGGATATTGATACAGCAAGCAGTAAATAAGGAGAGGATTATGAAAAGAGTCGATTATGTAAGTTTTGGTCTTTCTATACTTCTGAACCTGCTTATCATACTGCTTATACCTGGTCTTTCAGTGGAAACTATAGTTGATAAAAAAATTAAAGTTGGATTAGTTTCTTATGATAATAACAGTAGACTAAAGATGGAAGGAACTAAAAATACTAACTCTAAAACTAAAAATCTGACAGCTGAGACTAGAAAAAAGACAGAAAAAATTGAAACTCAGGTGAAGAAAGAAAGTACAGTAAAAAAAGAACCTGTTACTCAGGTAAAAGCAAAAGAACCTGAAAAGAAACCAACTTTAAGTGATATAGCTAAATCTATATCAGGTCCTGAAATAGACGTTTTATCTGGAATAAGTGATATAAGCCATCCTGTTGTCAGAGAAAAAGTAAAAACAATTCCTAAAAGACAAAATGATAATAAAGAAGGAGTGGTTTCAAAAGATAATCTTGTTGGAGAAAAACTAGATTTAGCATCTGATTCCGATATGAATATTCAAGGAAAGGAACAATTCTTAGTCAAGGAAGATGGAAAGCTTGCCTTTAACTCAGAAGAGGGAAAAGATTTGGAATTTGAAAGAATATTGAAAGCAGATGGTGATGTAGAGGGTTTACCAAGTGGATATAGACTTGGAACAGAAGATGGAAATATTGTTGCTAGATGGGATAATACTAACAGGGAGCCTGTGTATCCAGAAAGTGCTCAATTAAGAGGGCTTCATGGAACAGTGAAGATAAGAATGAATATTGATGAAAACGGAAATGTAAATTCTTTATTTCTTGAAAAAGGAAGTGGAGTTCCAGAAATCAATAGTGCTATAGAAGAGATAGGAAGAACTTGGAAGATATATTTGAGTAAAAATGGAATGAATGTAAAAGGTGATGTTATATTGGAATATAACTTTACATTAAGAGGAAAAAATTAATTTGTGAGGTGGATGGTTTGATTCTTTTAGGGTTTAGATTAGATAAAAGTTTAAAAGAGGAATTAGAAAATAATTTTGAAAACGAATTAACTTTCGCAGAAAATATAACTGATTTTATAGAATATCTAAAAAACAAAAAGTATGAAACTATAGTTATAGAGGAGAGAAATCTTCAAGAAGAAGCTCTTATTAATTTAGTAAAAAAAGTTGGAGAACATCAAAAAAAAGGTGTTATAATAATTCTTGGAGAAACTTCTAATTTAAAAGTAGTTGCAGGAAGTGTAAAGGCAGGAGCTTATGATTATATATTAAAACCAGTGGATAATAATACTGTTATAAAAATAATAGAAAAATCTGTAAAAGATTATAAATTATTGGCTGAAAGAGTAGATAAACATAAAAGCTCTGGAGATAAACTTATAGGACAGACAAAAGAAATAGTAGAACTTTATAAAATGATAGGAAAAGTTGCAAGCAGTAGAGTACCAGTTTTAGTAGTGGGAGAAAAGGGAACTGGGAAAACAAGTGTAGCAAAATCTATTCATCAATTCAGTGACTGGTCAAATGAACCTCTTATAAGTATTAACTGTACTTCTTTCCAGAATGAGTTATTAGAAAGAAAGATGTTTGGTTATGAAAAAGGTGCTTTTACAGGAGCTGTTTTTTCTCAGATAGGAGATCTCGAAAAAGCTAATGGAGGAACACTTCATCTAGGAAATGTAGAGTCTTTAAGCTTGGATTTACAATCTAAGATACTATATTTTTTAGAAGAGGGAGAATTTTTCAGAATGGGTGGAGCAGACCCTATAAAGATTGATTTAAGAGTAGTAGCAAGTACAAGTGAAAATCTCGAAGAACTTATAAATCAGGGTAAATTTATTGATGAACTATATAGAAAATTAAAAGTTCTTGAAGTAAATATCCCACCATTAAGAGAAAGAAAAGATGACATACCTTTGATAATAGATCACTATTTAATAGAGTGTAATGAAGAGCTTCATAAAAATGTAAAAGGTGTGAGTAAGCCAGCGTTAAAGAAAATATTAAGATATGACTGGCCTGGAAATGTAAATGAACTTAAAAATGCGGTTAAATCTGCTGTAGCATTGTGCAGAGGAGGTTCTATACTTATAGAAGATCTTCCAAGCAATGTACTGGGTACAAAGGTCACAAAGAGAAAAGGAGATGCACAGACGAGTGCACTTAAAGAATGGGTAAAAGTAGAGATGGAAATGTATAAAACAGGTAATCAAAAAGGTTATTATGGAAATATTATCTCAAAAGTAGAAAAGGAACTTATCCATCAAGTATTGGAAATGACTAATGGAAAAAAAGTAGAGACAGCAGAGATACTAGGAATAACAAGAAATACATTGAGAACAAAAATGAGTAACTATGGTTTGGAGTAGGATGAAATGCATATAACATTATATAGAAAATATAGACCTAAAAACTTTGAGGAGATAGCAGGACAAAAGGAAATAGTAAAGACTCTGAAAGCATCATTGAGAAATGGTAAAACTTCCCATGCATATCTTTTCACAGGTCCTAGAGGTGTGGGAAAAACTACAATAGCCAGACTTATAGCTAAAGGTGTCAATTGCTTGGAAAATGGTATTACTGATGAGCCATGTAATAAATGTGAAAACTGTCTTTCTATAAATGATGGAAGTTTTATGGATATGATTGAAATTGACGCTGCTTCTAATAGAGGAATAGATGAAATCAGACAACTGAAAGAAAAAATAAATTATCAACCCTCAAAGGGAAGAAAAAAAATATATATTATAGATGAGGTTCACATGCTGACAAAGGAAGCTTTTAATGCTCTTTTGAAAACATTGGAAGAACCACCTGAACATGTAATATTTATACTTGCAACAACAGAAGCAGATAAAATACTTCCAACTATTATTTCAAGATGTCAGAGATATGATTTTAAAACTCTTTCTCCAGCTGAAATGAAAGAAAAACTTGGAGAAATATCTGAAAATGAAGGAGTTTCTGTACCAGATGATGTATTGGACCTGATTTATGAAAATTCTGGCGGAAGTATGAGGGATGCCACTTCAATATTAGAAAGACTTATGATAACATGTTTAGATGAAGAGATAACTTTAGAGAAATGTGAAAAAGTTCTTGGAGTAACTCCAGTAAAGAAAATGAAAGATTTTCTAGACAATGTTACAGAAAAAAAATATAAAGAACTTGTAAAAATGCTAGATGAGTTTTGGAGCGAGTCTTTGGAGATAGAGCTTTTCTTTAAGGACTTTGCTAAATATTGTAAAACTCTTATGAGCAGATCAGAACTAGAAGTAGATAAAGGACTTAAAATAATTGGAGCTGTCTATGATTCTCTGAATAAATTTAAATATGAAGAGGACAAGAGAATGGTCGGTTATGTAGTCATTAATAATATTTTAAGTACTAAAGCAGCTGTAGTTCAAGAAAGAGTAGTAGAAAAAATAATTGAAAAACCAGTAGTAATACATCAAGATAGTTCTAATATTGAAGAAACTGCTGATCTCTCAGGAATTACCTTGGAATATGTAATAAGCCAGTGGAGAGATATAGTTGAAGAAGCTAAAAAAGAGAAAATAACTTTGGGAGCATTTTTAATAAGTGCTAAACCATATAAAATTGAAGGAGATACGTTATTTATTGGATTTGAAAGCGAAAATTCATTTGCTAAAGAGCAGATGGAAACAAGTGCTTATGATGATGTATTCTTAGAAGTGGTAAAGAAAATAATCAATCCAAAAATAAAAGTAAAATATATACTTGTTGGTAAAAAAAGAGAAGTCAGCAGGGGTGAAAATGATTTTACTAAAAAAATAGTAGATTTTTTTGGTGGAGAGATTATGAAATAAACACCAATAAAAACAGGGGGAAAAATGTTTGTAGTTCACGGAATGGCAGTAGCAGCATTATTTATGATTTCTCTTATGATGCCAATATTTAGTTTTTTATTGCCAGTTTATAAGATAAAGAAAATGAAAGAATTAGATTTTAGACAAAAAGTATTGATCAATATTATTGCCATTATGTTTATAATATTGATGAACCCCATGCTTTTAAGTATATATATAGGATTTTTTATCGTAATAGAACTTTTTTATTATTATTTTGAAAAGATAAATTATTCTGTAAAAAAATTTGATAGAATAACTATTACAGCAATAGTAGTAACAGCTTTTATGGCAGGGATATTTATCCTTGTTAAAAAAGATGTAGATGCTAACCTAGGTACATTAATGACAATGTATCAGCAAAGAACAAACTTCAGTATGGAAGATGTTCAGATGATATTTAAAGAACTGAAAGCTAATTCTTTATGGCTTATGTTTACTTACTCGATGCTATGCTCGTTCATGACATATTTTTCTTTAGATAAGAAAGATTATGCCAATTGGGAAGTGTCATATGGTTGGGTATTAATCTACATAATAACATTCTTTATGTCAAAAATATTTAAGATAGATAATTTTTATATATATAATTTGATGGAAATAGGAAAAGTAATATTTATATTCTTTGGATTAAAAAGCATATATATAACATTGAATAAAATATTAAAAATAAGAATTCTAAATAGCTTTATAGCAATTTTTACTTCTGTAATGTTCCCATTTGCAGCCTTTGTGATTGGGGTACTTTCAGGATTTAAAATAAATAAAGTATTATTTAACGAAAAAAAATAATTGGAGGAAAATCAAATGGCAAAAATACAAGTTATACTAACGCAGGATGTAGCAGGACAAGGAAGAAAAGGAGACTTAATAACTGTTTCTGATGGTTATGCTCATAACTTCCTAATAAAAAATAAAAAAGGTATGATAGCAACTGAAGAGGAATTGAAGAAGATAGAAAACAGAAAGAAAAGAGAAGAAAAGAAACTTCAGGAAGATAAAGAAAAATCAATCGAATTGAAAAAACAGCTTGAATCTAAAAAGATAGAAATTGGAGTAAAAATCGGAGAAAATGGGAAACTATTTGGAGCTATAACTAACAAAGAGGTTTCAGCAGCAATAGAGCAGATTTTTGGTGTAGCTATTGATAGAAAAAAAATAGAATGTAATATTAAGAGTTTAGGTGAACATATTGCAGTTATAAAACTTCATACTGATGTAAAGGCTGAAGTTAAAGTTGTAGCAAAAGCTCAATAATTTTTTTGTTAAAATAAGGAGAAAAAATGCCAGAAATTGAAAATTTGAGAAAAATTCCAAGTGACCTAGAGGCTGAAAGGTCTGTTTTAGGAGGTATATTCCTTAAACAAGATGTATTTGGTGATATAATAGAGATACTTTCTCCTGATGACTTTTATAAAAATGCTCATAAAATAATCTATGAAACTATGAGAGAAATTTACAATAAAGGAGAACCTCTTGATCCTCTAGTAGTAATGAATAGATTGAGAAAAAGTGAAAAATTTGATGAAGTGGGAGGGGAACAGATATTCTACGATATAGTAGAAGAGGTTCCTACTGCTGCTAATATCACTGCTTATGCAAAAATAGTTAAAGAAAAAGCTATATTAAGAAGACTGGGAGATGTTGGAACTAAGATAGTAGAGATGACATATAGCGGTTATGAAGAAGCTGAAAATATTTTAGACAGAGCAGAAGGAATGATATTTAAGATATCAGAAAACAGCGAGTCAAAAGATTTAGTGAAAATAAGAGATGCTATGTCAGATGAATTTCTTAGACTTGAGAAAGTATATGCAAATAAAGGAACTACAATTGGTATTTCATCAGGGTTTACAGATTTTGATCAGATGACAAGTGGATTTCAGCCATCTGACCTTGTAATACTTGCAGCAAGACCAGCAATGGGAAAAACTGCCTTTGCACTTAACCTTGCTCTTAATGCAGCATTAAAAAGTGAGAAAGCAGTACTTTTATTCAGTATGGAGATGTCAAGTTCTCAGTTGCTTCAAAGACTTCTTGCTGTAGAGGCAGGAGTAGGTCTTCAGAAAATAAAAACAGGATTTTTGGCACCAGAAGACTGGGGAAGGCTGGGAATAGCCAGTGGAAAACTTTCTAATACAGAAATAAATATAGCAGATGTACCTAATCTAGGGGTACTTGAAATAAGAGCCATAGCCAGAAGATTAAAAGCGGCAGGAAAGTTAGATATGATACTTATTGACTATTTACAGTTGATAAAAGGAAGCAGTGGAAAAACAGAAAACAGACAACAAGAGATATCTGATATCTCAAGATCACTTAAAGGAATTGCCAGAGAGCTTGATGTACCTATTATAGCTCTTTCACAGCTTTCACGGGCTACAGAGCAGAGAGCTGACAGGAGACCTATGCTTTCAGACCTGAGAGAGTCTGGAGCCATAGAACAGGATGCTGACATGGTAATGTTTTTGTATAGAGATGATTATTACAATGAAGAAACAGATGATAAGGGAATAACTGAGGTAATCATAGGTAAACACAGAAATGGTCCAACAGGAACAGTTAAATTGAGATTTTTCCATGAACTTACAAAGTTTGCGGATTATACTGATAAAGTAGAATAATTGAGAGAGGAATGATAAAGTGAAAAAAGTAGAATTACTAGCTCCAGTAGGAAATATGGAGAAGTTTAAAATGGCTATCCATTATGGAGCTGACGCAGTGTTCTTAGGAGGAAAAATGTTCAACCTAAGAGCTGGAAGCAGCAATTTTTCTGATGAAGAATTAGAAGAGGCTGTAACTTATGCACATGATTTAGGAAAAAAAGTATATGTTACTTTAAATATAATACCACATAATGATGAGCTGGATCTTTTGCCTGACTATGTAAAATTTTTGGAAAAAATTGGGATAGATGGAGTAATAGTTGCTGATTTAGGAGTATTCCAGATAGTAAAAGAAAATACAAACCTTCGTATCAGTGTAAGTACTCAGGCAAGTAATACAAACTGGCGTTCTGTACAAATGTGGAGAGATCTTGGAGCAAAAAGGGTAGTATTGGCAAGAGAAATATCTTTAGACAACATAGCAGAAATAAGAGCTAAGGTACCAGATATAGAACTTGAAGTATTTATCCATGGAGCTATGTGTATGTCAATCTCTGGAAGATGTCTGCTGAGCAATTATATGACAGGAAGAGATGCAAACAGAGGAGATTGTGCTCAATCTTGCAGATGGAAATATTCTCTTGTTGAAGAGACAAGACCTGGAGAATACATGCCTGTATTTGAAGATGATCATGGAACATATATATTTAACTCAAAAGATTTATGCACAATAGAATTTATAGATAAGATTCTTGATATAGGAGTGGACTCACTTAAAATAGAAGGAAGAATGAAAGGGATATATTATGTAGCTAACTGTGTAAAAGTATACAGAGACGCTATAGACAGTTATTATTCTGGAAACTATAAATTTAATCCTAAATGGTTGGAAGAGTTAGAATCTGTTTCTCACAGATCGTATACAGATGGATTCTATATGGGAAGACCAGGTGTAGATGGACAAAATTATAATGACAGAAACTCATACAGCCAGTCTCATCAATTGGTAGCTAAAGTAGAGAAAAAACTTTCTGAAAATGAATATATTCTTGCTATAAGAAATAGATTAGAAGTTGGAGAAAAACTGGAAGTTGTAAGTCCAGGGATAAATGTAAGAGAGATAACTCTTCCTAAAATGACTCTTATCACAAGAGGAAAAGAGGGAGAAGAGGTAGAGGCAGCAAATCCTAACTCATTTGTTAAAATAACTATAGACACTGAGCTAAATGAACTGGATATGCTTAGAAAAAGAATTTAATTAACTATGTAAAAAAGAAGCTGATTAAGAGGAAAAAAGTAAATTTTAAAATTTTACTTTAACTTCCAGGTCAGCTTCTTTTTATTAATTGAAAGTTTATTAATTTTTCTTTTCTATTTTTCTAGTGAATATACAGCAGAAATAAGTTAAGACAATAAATATAATTGTTATTATTCCTATTCGCCCCTTTAGATTTTCACTTTGAGAAAGCAAACCTATTTTTGAAAATACAACATATATCCATACAAGAAGAGACATAAGCATTACAGATACTGTATATCTGTATTCCCAAGGTTCAACAGATACCTCGTATCTAATAGGAAGAGAATATTCCTTTTTAGGAGGAATAATTTTATCAACAATATACATTAAGAAAAGACAAATAACAAATAAGATTGCTATTACATATAGGAAATGTATTTTTACGGGGCTGATAAATTGTGTGTATCCATAAACAATAACAAAGAAGCCCATAGAAACTTTTGCAGCAAGAGCACTAGTTTTTTTAGAAAATATACCAACTAATACAATTATTGCAATAGGGACACTGAAAAGTCCAGCAACTTTTTGAATAAATTCAAACAGTCCTCCTGATGATTTTGAGATAAATGGAGCTACAATCATTGAAAAGACAG
This sequence comes from Fusobacterium ulcerans, assembly GCF_003019675.1. NCBI lineage: Bacteria > Fusobacteriati > Fusobacteriota > Fusobacteriia > Fusobacteriales > Fusobacteriaceae > Fusobacterium > Fusobacterium ulcerans. Next base: position 2,193,633 of record NZ_CP028105.1, read on the forward strand.
CTAAAACAGTACCAAAATATTTACTTACTTTTATAAGATTTTTTTCTGAAATATTTGGACTGAATAATGGTTTATAAATATTTAAACTGAATATAGTTGAAGCTGAATTTAGGGCAGAGTTAAAAGAACTTAAAACTGCTCCAAATAAGACTGCTCCAAAGAAACCTGATAATTTACTAGGGAGAAGTTTATTAACTAATACAGGATATACAATATCTCCACTAATTTGATTCCCATAAATATTGTAGGCAATGATTCCTGGAACAACGAGTATAAGAGGAGCTACTATTATTTTTAGAAAAGCTGTTAAAAGAACTCCTTTTTGTCCCTCTTTTAAAGATTTTGCTCCTAAAGCTCTTTGAATTATGGCTTGGTTTGTACACCAATAATAAACAGCCATGATTCTCATTCCTGTAATAGCAGCACCAAATGGAGCTTGAGAGTCTTTTGATCCAATAGCATTAAGCTTTTCTGGGTTATGCTGGAATAGATACTCAATACCTTTCATCATGCTTCCTTCACCTAGATATATAAATCCAAGAACAGGGATAGCTAAACCTCCTATTATTAATCCTATACCATTGACAGTATCTGAAACTGCTACAGCTTTTAATCCACCAAATATAGCATAGATACTTCCAACAATTCCTATCATCCATACCGAAAGAATAATAGCACTTTCAGGAGAAATATTAAGCAGTTCAGGGATATTAAATAACCTCATCATTGCAATAGAACCAGAATAAAGTACAGTAGGAAGAAATGCTACTCCTAATGTAAGCAGAAAAAATACACTGACAATATTTCTTACTGTTTTATCGTATCTTTCTTCTAAAAATTCAGGAACAGTAGTAATTGATCCCTGAAGATATTTTGGAAGAAAATAAAGGGCAAGAATAACAATACCTATTGATGCACCAGATTCCCATGCAATAACAGAAAGCCCACTTTTAAATCCCTGAGCATTTAATCCAACCATCTGTTCTGTAGAAAGATTTGTCAGCATCATAGAACCAGCAATAACTGTTGCACTTAAACTTCTTCCTCCAAGAAAATATCCACTTTCAGTATTAAGATTATCATTTTTTGTTAAATACCATGAAATTATAGCTACAAGAGCAGTGAATAATATGAATGTTACTATTGTAAAAACCATATTCCCTCCTTAAATAATATGTTGAGAATTACCAGTTAGCAGTTCTCTCAGATAAAGGATCACTACATTCCATCATTCTATAACAGAATTTTAATAGAAGATCACTTTTTAATTCTTTAAAATTTTCATTAAAAAATAAATTTTCTTTCTCTAAAGGATCATTCTTTAAGTCATAAAGTTCCCCATAATTTTCGTTGAGAAATAAATTTAATTTATATCGTTTATCTCTATATGTTTTTATCATAATCCCTCTATCTCTAGCATCATATGTGACAACTGCTGAAGATTTTTTTCTAACTGAAGAAATGTTTTTAATTAGAGTATTGAGACTCTCTCCTTGAATTCCATAAGGAATATTACTTCCTATTAATTCAAGGATAGTAGGAACAATATCAATATTTTCAACAACAGTGTCTGAGACTCCTTTTGAAACTCCTTTTCCCCAGATTAATAACGGAACTTTAATTAGATCATCATACATAAATGGCCCTTTTTGTAAAAGTCCATAATCCCCCATGTATTCTCCATGATCGCTTGTAAAAATTATTATTGTATTGTCTAACTGCTTTTTTTCTTCTAAGGACTTTAGAATTTTTCCTATTTCTTGGTCGATAAAAGAAATCATAGCATAATAATATTTTGTAAATTCTTCTATTTTTTCATCAGAGAAATTATGCTGCTCTCCACCCCCAGGCCAATATCCATTTTTTCCTTGTTTTTGCAGATGTTCAGGTCTTCCATTACATAGGAAATTTTTTGAAATAGGTTTATCTATAATTGTATTTTCATATAATGAAGCAAATTTTTCTATGGGATCAAAGGGATGATGAGGATCAACAAAGCTTGTCCACATAAAAAGAGGAGAATTGAAATCATGATTTATTATTTCCTCACAGCTTTTCATACCTATCCAATAAGTTTGATTCATTTCTTCTGGAAGGGGATTTATGCCATCTTCGCCTTTACCAACAGCAAGATCATAACCATTTGCTTTTATGTAATCTAGATATTTTCCCTGCTTATCATCTTCTGTTATAAAAGTTTTATCAAAACCATAATAAGTATTATCTTTTGTTCTATTTCTATCTCTGAAATCTACATCTTCAAAATTGTTATTAAAGTCTTTAAGCTGTGGTCTTAGATGCATTTTACCAACAGCTATATTATAGTAATTATAGATTTTTAAAATATCTGCTAAAGTAGTTTCATTCTCATTAAGACATGTCCCAATATTCCATGCTCCTGTATTCATCGGATATCTTCCTGTAAATATGGCAGCTCTCGATGGAGTACATACTGGACTTGTACAAAATGAATTTGTGAAAATATATCCTTCATCAGCTAAAGAATCTAATACAGGTGTTTTTATTTTTTTGTTGATATATCCAACAGTATCAGCTCTAAGCTGGTCAGCAGTTATCAAAATAATATTAGGCTTGTTATTCATTGCTTTCTCCTTTAAACATACTTTCAAAGAATTGTGAATTTGTTATATTTTCAATTCCATATTGGATAGCTCCTTTTATTATCAAGTTATCATTATAATCAGATCTTTCTATAAGTATTTCTTTTGTTTTGTCTAAAGAGTTGTTTTTTAATATTCTTTTTAGCTCTTTCCAAAAGAAATCATCAATAAATGTAATTTTACCTGTGATAATAATTTTTTCAGGAGTTATAAGGTTGTTTACCCATAAAATTATGTAAGAAAGAGGTCTTAATAAAGTTAAAATCTCATCTCTAAAAAAAGACTTATTTTTATTAGCTTCTTCAACTATTTTGTCATAAGAAAAATGTTCTCCAGTTTTATTGTATACTTTCTCCTCTATTCTCCAGTTAGCCATGACAGTTTCAAGGCATCCTTTATTTCCACAGACGCATAGAAGAGAAGATTCAGAATAATCAAAAGGAATATGACCTATTTCTTTAAGCTCAAAGCTTCTTTCATTAGAAACTAGATCATACTTTGATATAGTAGAGCCAACGCCATTTTCAATATTAAGTATTACAAAATCTTTTTGACTTTCATAAATTTTAGATTGAGATAAAGCAATGAGATTTACTCCATTTTCGATTATAGTTGTTATACTGAAATTATTTTCGAAGATCTCTTTTAAATTCAAATTTTTCCAATGATAATATGTAGAAATCTCAGCTATTCCTTTAAAAGAATCAACTATTCCATTCATTCCTATACTTATGAGCATAATTTTATAGTTCTTTAATATTTCATTTACTTTTTTTAGTGTAGAATTTAATATATCTGTTTTAGAGTCAATAGAAATCGATTCTGTTGTTAAAATTTTTCCATAAATATCAGCAATAGATATAGTTACACTGCTTAATCCAAAATAAATGGCCATAATATTTTGGAATTTACTTAAATTTATGTAAAGATATTTTGGCTTTTTGCCAGTTTTAGAAGTATCTACAGTATCAGTTTCAATAATATAGTTTTTTTCTATGAGAGATTTTACAAGCTTACTCACAGCCATTCTAGATATTCCTAAGATTTCAGCTAATTCATTTCTTGTTATTTTTTTCTTAGTAATTAAAAGATTTAAAATTGCAATTTTATTATTTCTTTTCAATTTTTACCTCCTAAAGCTTTATAAGAGTTTGATACTTGAATTATATAAGATTTATTTTTTTATTTATAGATATAAAAGCATCAATTTTTAAACTCTTTGTATATTTTAATAAACTTAAAAGTAAACTATTTTACAATTAGTGATAAATAGGCATATTTGTTAGTAAACTATTTTTTGAATTTTGAGTAAAAAAATAAAATTTTGAACTATTTGCTTATTAAAAGTTAAAAAACAAAATAAATAAAACTAAAATAAAACGTTTTTTTTAATAAAAAGAGCCTGACTTAATTATTTTGTCAGGCTCAATCTTAATTTATTCAGAAAGTGATAATCTTCCAATAACTCTTTTAGAGTTTATAGACCATTTATTATTTTCATAAGTAAGTTTAAATTTTTCTCTAGTTTTTTTCCAAACATTTTGCTGAACAATTTCAATATTGTCATCTTCAACATTAGATATTATAGCAACATGACCATAAGGATTTAAAATATATGGTTTGAATATTATTATATCCCCAACAGAAGGTTTTTTAAAACTAGGATTAGAAAATTGCAGTAATCCTCTTTTAATATTTATTTCCCCATCTTTTAGCTCTTTATTATAGAAATCTTTAGCATTTCCATAAGTAGCAGGCATTTTATGGTTGTAGTATTCAAAATAATATCTCTTTATAAATTCAACACATTGATACTTCATTCCAATATTGTATCCATCTTCAGAAAGGTTTCTTCCAAAAGACTTTGTTGGAAATCCATTAAAATATACTTTTACATTATTGAAGCTGTCTAATTCTTTTCCAACCTCTTTATCTATTTTCATTTTAAAAAATACAATTCCTATTATTATAATTAAAATAATTTTAGGCAAGGTACTTCTCTTTTTCTTTTTACGAAAAATTGAACTAGCCATATAATTCCCCCCCAAGATATTTTATTTAGCTGAATATTTTTCTTATTTTCTTTTCTAGTTGAGCTGGAACTGTATAATTTTCTTCTGAAACTGTTTTAAGAGCATTAAAAGGTTTATTTTTATAATTTTTTCTTTCTCTCTTTTCATTATAAAGTTCCTCTTCTATATCGTTATCAAATTCTATGAAATCACCAAAATCATAATTAATAGTCTTTTGAATAGAATGATTTTTTATATTTGAATTTTCTATTTCAGATTCAGTTCTCCAGAAATGATTATCCTTATCATAAATGGCAACATAAGGCAATTTAAAAGCATTTAAAAGTTTTATGAACTGTGGAATAATGCTTTTGCTACCACATTCAAGAATAGAGTAGTCATACTTATAAATTCCTAGTTTTTTAGAAAGATACCCAAGAACTATTTTATCTGTTTGCCCTTCTACCAGAATAACTTTCTTAGCAAAGAAAAGTTCACTTCGATCAGGATTTATCCAATAGTTCATATTAAAGTATTTTACCTCATCTCCAGAAAAAAGTCTTCCTTTAAATTGAAAAGCCCTGCTTCCATTATCAGCATTTCTGATAATACATATGGATTTATAGTGCTTTAAACTTATAAAGTTGCTTGAATGAGTAGAAATGTATAATTGCAGTCCCAATTTGCTGAGGGCAATAAAACAATCATACAATTCTTTTTCAGCCTGAGGGTGAAGATATAGTTCAGGTTCTTCAAAGAATATCATAGTATTTCCTATTATGCTTGTTTCCACTTTTTTAGATTCAGCAGCTAATGCTCTGAATAACTCAAATAATAGTGCTCTATACAATCCTTTGCTTACATATTCTGCTGTGAGAGTATCTGATAAATTTTTCATTTCTTTTAATACAAATTTTTCATCTATATCTCTTTTTTTCAAAATATTTAAAAAAGAATTAATAAAATGTTCTGCTTGTTCATGTTCTGTAAAAGCTGGAATAAAAAGAATAGGAATATTAGAAACAATATTTATATATGTATCATAATTTATTTCAGTCCATTCTCTATTTTTTCCTATTTTGTATTGTATTTCATGGTTAGGATATTTGACAATTCTAATTTTTAATTCTTTGTTGTATATATAATTTTCTAATTCTTTAAAAGTTTTTCTGGAAAAGTTAGAAAAACTTCCTTCTAATTCCAAAGGAATATTTTGATTTCGGATATCCTTTGTTCTTAAATTACGAAAACCTAAAAAAAACATTATAGAAGACATAATACTGGATTTTCCATTATTAGCCGGTCCTATAAAAAGCATAAGATTCTCAAAATCAACTTTTGTATATTCTATACATTGCCAATTAACAATTTTTAATTTTTTCAAATACATAAAAAACTCCTTTCTATATATTTATTTCTATTGACATTTTAACGGAAAAAAAATATAATTTCAATGTAAACTTTCTATATATAAAAAATTTTCTAGGAGGACAGTGTATAGTTATGATAAAAAAAGTTTTGTTAGCGTTAACTTTGTTTAGCACTTTGTCTTTTGGAGCAGAAAGAAACCTTGAGGAAGGGTATATAAAAAAAATGTATAGTGATTTAAATTTGAATCAAAAAGTTGAGTACACAATTTTCAGAAAAGCATATAAAGGTTATATGCAGATACCAGATAAAAGAGAAGGGCTTCTTACAATAGTGGATTATACAAAGCCATCAAATGTTGAAAGATTTTTTGTATTGGATCTTAATAAAAGAAAAGTTGCCTACAGCACATATGTAACACATGGAAAAAATTCTGGATTAACTTCAGCTCTTAATTTTTCAAATAATAAAAATTCATATATGAGTTCATTAGGATTTTATATGACTAATGATTCATATGTTGGAAGTAATGGATATTCATTGAGACTAAAAGGATTAGAAGCTGGAATAAACTCAAATGCTCTCAGCAGAAATATAGTTGTACATGGAGCAGATTATGCTGAACCTGATTTTATAGAGAGGTATGGATTCCTTGGAAGAAGTGAAGGGTGTCCAGCTATACCGACTACAATTTCCAGAGATGTTATTGACTCTATAAAAGATAGAACAGTTTTATTTATTATAGGTAATGACAGGCATTATTATGAAAAAAGCAGTTATGCATCATTATAAAAAATAATAATAGAAAATATAAGAATAAGTGACCAAAGGTTTTAATTAACTTTTGGTCATTTTTTATTTGTGTTTTTAAAATGTTGTTTGTGTGAAAAATATGTATAAAAAAATATATTTTATTCACAATTTATTCATAATTACATATTATAGTATCAATATGAAAGAAAAGATTTAAGTGCTAATTTTTCTTGATTTAAAGATAAGGCAGCGAAGATTTCCCAGATTAAAACTGCCTTGCAGGTAAATTATTATGATGCTCATAAAGCATGTATAATTTAATATAAAAAAGTACAGGGGGTATTTTTATGAAAAAATCTTTATTATTAGTTAGTGCATTTTTAGCAGTAGCAGCAATGGCTCAAGCTAAAGAAATTGTACCTGCTCCAGTTGTAACAGAGGAAGCACCAGTACAAGTTGTAGAAAAAGAAGTTATTGTCTACAGAGATAAACCTGAAGTATTCAGACCAAATGGTTATGTAAATTTACATTATAAATATTATGGAGATGCTGAAGAGCTAAACTATAAAAATGATGGAAAAAGTAATAACTATGGAAGAGTTGAATTAAAAGGTAAAATCAACATGACTGAAAACCAAGCTTTGGAATACAGAATAAGAGATTACAATAGCTGGAACTCAACAGGAAATACTGAAGATAAAGGAATGGATGGAACAGAAGCAAGATTCAGATATTTCTATAATCATGGAAATTTAGGAGATTCTAAAGTAAACCTAACTTCAAGAATTCACTACCAAGATAATGGACATGATGATGATACTCAAGAATTAGAATATCAAGCAAGATTTAACTTTGCTGACTATATGTTCAACAATGATTTTGTAAAAACTACAGACTTTGTAGTAGCTCCAAAATATAAATATGCATGGTTAAATAGCGATGATTATGATAACCAAATAGGTGTAGACTTATATACAATGCATGAATTCCCATTAGGATTCTCATTTGAATTTAATGTATATGCAACTCAACATTTCTATGGAAAAGATCAAGCGACTGGAGCAAACAGCACAGTAGATGACAACTTTGGAGTAGATGTAGAGGCATACTTATACAATACTACTAACCTATATTCAAATGGAAAACTTAATATAGATTTCTATTTTGAAGGTGGATTTGATCCATATTCTTGGAACTCAGAAAATGTTCTAAAAAGAGAGTATAGAACTAATAACTTTGATAAAGAATCTGATCCTGTAAAAGTATCATATGAAGATTCTAAATATAGATTGTATGCTTGGCCTCAAATCATCACTTCATACAATGTAACTGATTCATTTAAAACTTATGTATCTTTAGGTGCTGAGTATACAAATGGATATAAATATGAAAGCGATGCACAAGATTGGAGATGGCAGCCAGTTGCTGTAGTAGGATTCAAAACTACATTCTAATAAAATAAAAAAGTTAAGTTTATTATAAATACTTAAGTAAACTGCTATGAAAAAGCCGATTTCTGCTAAAATTCAGAAATCGGCTTTTCTTTTGTTTAAAAATAAAAAGTATTATCTTTTTTATATTTTTTTTATATGATATAATTTGGAAATAAGAGCTTTTTAGTTGGTGGAGGTATTGTGAAAAAGATTCTGATAGTAGAGGATGAAAAGGAAATAAGAAATATTTTAAAGGTATATTTGCTAACAGCAGGATATGAAGTAACAGAATCAGCAGATGGAGAAGAGGCAATGAAAATTTTTTATGAAAAGCCTTTTGATCTGGTAATATTGGATATAATGCTTCCTAAAAAGGATGGTTGGAGTATATGCCGTGAAATAAAAGAGTATAGCTCTGTCCCTGTAATAATTATAACAGCAAGAGATAATGAAAATGATGAAGTGTTTGGTTTTGAAATAGGAGCAGATGACTATATAACAAAACCTTTCAGTAATAAAGTATTTTTAGCAAGAGTGAAGACAGTTTTAAAAAATAAAACTATTGTTAATAACAGTAATGAGATAGAAGTAGGAAAGCTTAAAATAAATGATGTTTCTCACAGTGTGTCTAAAGAAGGAAAAAATTTAGATCTTGCTCCTAAAGAATATGAAATACTGATGTACTTTATCAAAAATAAAAATATAGCTTTAAGCAGGGAAAAGATGCTTACAGAGATATGGGGATATGGTTTTGTTGGAAACGACAGAACAATAGATGTTCATATAAAAAACCTCAGAAAAAAAATTGGGGGAGAATATATTAAAACTATAAGAAGTGTTGGTTATAAGTTTGAAATAAAATAAAGAAAAGGAATATGATTATTTATGAAGAAGATTTTCTATAAAATATTTTTAATACTTGTTATAGTCACATATATGCCTCTTTTTATAATATATGGATTTCATACTCTGTATGTTAATGATTATATCAAAAATGAAAAAGCTAAGGAACTGAAAGAAATAACTGAATTTGTAAATGTAAATTCTTTTTCAAATGAATATAAGAAAAAAATAGAAGAAACAGAAAATATTCAAGTTGATATTGTAGATTTATCAATTGATAGACCAGAAACTTATGTTTTTGAATATCTCAATAACAGAGATCTTAAAATTGATTTAGAAAGTATGCGTATTAATCAAATTGCTGTGAGGTATGTAAAAAAAACACATCTTTTGAATAATATATATATTATTAAGAAAGTAGATAAAGAAAAATATATTTTGATCTCATCATTAATGGTAATACCTGAAGTAATAAACCGTATAATTTTATCTGCATATTTTTATGTGACAGTTCTTATTATTCCAGTTGTACTCATGCTGGCATATTTTATTTCTAAAAAAATGTCAGGTCCTATAGTACTTTTAGAAGAAGTATCAAAAAAAATGTCAAATCTTGATTTTTCAAAAACAATTGAATTTAAAAGCAATGATGAACTTACAATGCTTGGAAAGAATATAAATATCATGGCACAGGCATTAAAAAATAATATAGATGAACTTAATCTAGTAAATAAACAATTAAAAAAAGAACTTGAGACCAATGAAAATCTTATGAATTCAATAAGTCACGAACTTAAGACTCCTATTGCTATTATAAACGGATATATTGAAATGCTTCAGGATAAAATGATTAAAGATCCTAAAGAAATAGAAAAAATATATTCAGTTATGTTTGATGAAGGGATTCATCTTAATAAGATGATTAAAGATTTAAATTCTTATCGTAGATATGAAGCTAATTTCTTTGAAGTAGAAAAAAAAGAGATAAAAATAAAAGAGTTTATAGAGGGACTTTTAAATAAGTATAGACTTGATATAGAAGAAAGAAAAATAAATCTTACTATAAATATGGAAGATGAAATAATTATAGAAGATTTAGGAAAACTATCAATTATACTGAATAATCTTTTAACTAATGCAATTACATATACAGACAGCAGAGGGATAATCGAAATAAGCTATAAAAATAAAAATTTAAAGATATCAAATAGTGCAGAAGATATTTCAGAAGAAAAATTTGAGAAAATTTTTCAGCCTTTTTATAAATTAGATTCTTCGAGAAATAGGAAATATGGTGGAACAGGATTAGGACTCTCTATTGTAAAAAATATTTTAGAACTTCTTCAGCTTAAATATAGTATGAAATTTGACAAGGAGAGAGGTTTTGTTATATTCAATATAGAATTCAGTTAAAATATAAAAAAGAAGCTTGCTTGATAAAGAAAAATTTTGGCAGAGCTTCTTTTTTTATTAGAACTTATTTATTTGTTTTTTTAATTTTACAGAATTTCTCAGATTTATTTTTTTCTTTATTTTATTGTATCTTCTTATTTTATAATATATTTGAGAAAAAGTAGAAACCAATACGATTCCAACTGTAATAGCAACTGTTATAAGAATGGTTTCAGTTCCCTTTGCTACAGCGTCTTCTATTTTATTTTCAACCAGATAGGACATTGTAAAATATACTCCACTTCCAGGTACCAAAGGAATAAGACTGGCTATCAAAGTAGAGGTAACAGGAGTCTTTAAAAATCTGGCAATTATTTCAGAATATACAGTAATTGCAATTGATGAATATAAAAATGATGATGGTATAGAGCTTCCATTATATTTAAAGAAAATATACACAGCCCACCCTAAAGCTCCACCTGCACTTGCACAAAATAATTTTTTTCCTTTAAGATTGAATATAATACCAAAAGCAAAAGTACTTGTGGCAGCCCATAAAATTTCTAACAGCATTTTATATACCTCCAAATCTTACAAGGATAAATAGTGCAAATCCAGTACCTATAGCTAAAGCAGCTCCTACCAGAAAGGCTTCTACAGCACGAGATATTCCTGAAAGAAGATCTCCAGCCACAAGGTCTCTTATAGCATTTGTAAGGGCTATTCCGGGAACAAGGAGCATGATAGCTCCAATGATTGAATAGGAAACTGTATCTGTGAATCCAATTTTATATGAAAGATAAGAGCAGATTGTACAAATAAATCCTCCCAAAGTATTTATGAAGAAACTATTTGACTGAAGCCTTGCAGCAAAATCTGATATTACAAATATAAGTCCTCCACTTATAAAGGCACAGCATGCATCATTTAATTTACCTTTAAAAAGAAGTGAAAAAGAAAAAGCTCCAAAACAGTAAGCTAAAAAATACATATATTTTTTATAAGGAACTTCTTTATCTATTATACTTATTTTTTTAGCAAAATCTTCAAAAGAATATTTTTTTATATCTCTTACTAATTGATTTATACTATGGACTTTATTTAAATTTGTAGTTCTGTTAGGAACTCTTTCAACAGAACAGAAAAGTTCTCCCTTGTAGTTTCTTACAGAGGTAATTATACAGGTTATTGAAACAAAACATTGAGCATTCAGTCCATAATGCCGGCATATTCTATTTATTATATCTTCCACTCTATAAGTCTCAGCACCACTTTGCAATGCTATTTTCCCTACTAAGTTAGCTAGTACGAGAACCTTGTTTTCATTCATAAAATCTTCCTCCCCAAGAATGAAAATATAGATTATTTGAACATTTCTAAAACCTCAGGAGAATATTGTCCATTACTATCATGAGTAAATAATGGAGGCAGTATTCTAAGTCCAGGTTTACCATATTTAATCCCCTCTACCAATAATATTTTTCCCTCTTTATCAGTTTTAGAATGGCAGAACTGAATTCTTTTGGGTTCAATAAGATGTTTTTTCATAAGTTCAATTATTTCAATGAGTCTGTCTACTCTATGAACAAGAACGAAATATCCCTTATCTTTTAATAAACCAGCAGCAGTTTCTATAAGAGTATCGAGTGTAATAGATATTTCATGCCTTGCCAAAGTTAATTGTGTAAGATCATTTAAAAGTTCCTCATTGCCATTAAATTTAAAAAATGGAGGATTTGAAACTACCATATCTAAAGTATGAGTAGTAAAATATTTTCTCCAATTTTTCATGTCATCATTAATAATAGTAATTTGATCTTCAAGATTATTAAGCTTTATATTTCTTCTAGCAAGGTCACTTGATATTTCCTGTATTTCAATTCCTGTTATTTTTGCTTTTGTTTTTTTAGAAAGAAAAAGGGGGATAGCTCCATTCCCAGTTCCTAAATCTACAATATTGTTAATATTTTTAGTAATAGACGCAAATTCTGAGATAAGAAGTGAATCTAAAGAAAAAGCGAAATGGTCAGTTCTTTGTATTATCTTCATATCTTTTTTTAAAAGGTCTATAATAGTTTCAAATTCGTTAGTGATCATAATATGTTTTTTCCCTCCCATTGCATTATATCAAATTTAATTATAAATTAAAATTAGAATTTTAAGAAGAGAAAAAAAGAGCAGCTGGAATTAAATCTAAAGACGATTTACAGCTGCTTCTTATCAAAAAAATTGTATTCAATTTTAAATTATACTATTCCCATCATTCCTAAAACTATGGCAGCAGCCAATGCGATCAGAGGAATAACACAAGTAACCATTCCAATATCGTTGTATGAATCTTTATGAGTCATACCAGTAACTGCAAGAAGAGTTATAACAGCACCGCAATGTGGAAGAGAATCCAATCCACCAGAAGCAATTGTAGCTATTCTGTGGAAAGCTTCAACACTTATTCCCTGAGAAGCAGCTATTGCCATATATTGAGGTCCAAGAGCTTCCAAAGCTATTCCCATACCTCCAGAAGATGAACCTGTAGCTCCTGCAAGAAGAGTTATAGCTAATGCTTCTGAAATTAAAGGACTTGCATCAATTCCTAAAAGCTTATCAGTAAGTACCTGGAATCCTGGAACAGCTCTAACTACTCCACCAAATCCTACAGCAGCAGCAGTATTAAGAATTGCTATTACTGAACCATTTGCACCTTCATTTAAAGCTTTAATAAAGAATTTAGATCTCTTTAAATTTAATAGAGCAACAACAATATTTCCACATAAAAGTGATAATATACTTGCTGGTGTTATAGCCATGCCAGCTTTTTTACTTAATATATAAAGTACAAGAACAACTGTAACAAGAGGAACTAAAGAAAGATATTCATTAGGAAGATCTCCTTCTTCTTCTTTTACATTATTTGATGGTTCTACAAAACGCTCTCCAGCTTTTACTAATTTTTCCTGCTTCCAATATAGATATAGATATCCACATCCAAGCATTATTAAACCTGCAACTATACCCATAATAGGAGCTGCATAAGGTGTAGTGTTGAAATATCTTCCAGCAATTATATTATTTAACTGAGGACTTCCAGGAAAAGCTGTCATAGTGAAAGTGAATGCACCAAGTGCAATAGCACCAGGAATAAGCTTTCTTGGTAAATCAGCTTCTCTGAAAAGAGATATAGCAAGTGGGTATATAGCAAATACTACAACGAAAAGGCTTACTCCTCCATAAGTAAGAACAGCACAACTTACAACAACTCCAAGAAGAGCTCTTTTAGCTCCAACAAATTTTACAAGGAGATGTGCAACTGCACGAGCTGCTCCTGTAACATCCATCATTTTTCCAAAAACTGCTCCTAGAAAGAACAGAGGGAACCATGATTTAGTAAATCCAGCCAGAGAACCCATATAATTTTCAGTATATGACTCCAGTAAAACCTGTCCATTGAATCCAAATCCATATAAAGCAACAACGATAGCTGAAAGTGGAGCTACCCAGATGATAGAATATCCCTTATATGAAAGAAAAACTAATAATAATAAACCTAAAAGTATACCCAGCATATATTTTTCCTCCCTAAATTTATTTTTTACTCTTCAATAATTTTTAAAAGCAACAAATTAGAACAAAACTTATAATTAATATACAAAATGGTCTGATAGTTTTATGCTAAAATCATACTCCAATAAATTAACAAAGTAAAATACTAGAATTTCATTTGCTGTATGAAAAAAAATCATACAAAGTCATAAAAAATGAAATTAAGGGATTAAATGAAATTATAAATCTATATTTTTTACAAATTCAATAAAAAGTTTTATAGCTTTGGATACATATTTATCTTTTCTTACAATAAGTGCTATGTTCCATGGAAATTCAGGATCTTTGATAGTTAAAAGTCTAATGTTTTTAGAATAGAATTTACTGAGTATAGGTCGAGGAAGTATACTTATTCCTTGATTAAGAGCTACCATTTCAGCAATAAAATCCCATTGTGAACTAGTACAAATTATGTTTGGTTCAAACCCAGCCTTAGCACACAAAGCTTTTATTCTGTCATGGAGCATGTATGTTTCATTTAAAATAATAAGAGGCTCATTTTTTATTTCAGCCATAGAAACTTCTTTTTTAGAAGCTAAAGGATGGTTTTTATGAACAACAACAACATTGTCTGACATAAATACAGGAGTTATGTTAAAGTCTTGAGAGGAGAAAGGAAGAATAACAACACCAATATCTATTTCTCCTTTTTCAACTTTATCTTTAACTGTATTAGCTCCAGCTTCAATAACACTTAAATTAATGTTTTTATACATATTTCTAAATTCTTGAATAGTTGAAGTAAAGTATATAGTACTTATTACTGGAGGAACCCCTACTTTGATATTTCCTTTTTCTAAACTTATACTATCTTGTAATTTAGTAAGCTGTTCATTAATAACTTTTAGAGCGATGGTACCGTTTTCATAGAGAAGCTGTCCCTCTGGAGTTAATTTAAAAGTTTTGGATGTTCTGTCTATTAAGATAATATCTAATTCGCTTTCAAAAGTTTTTATAGCCTTACTTAAAGCAGATTGACATATATAGAGCTTTTTAGAAGCATTTGTAAAACTTTCCTGTCTAGCTATTTCTACAAAGTAATTCAAAAGTTTTATATTAATAAGAATCCCCCTCCTTTTTCAAATAATTAAAATTTGGATTTTTATAGTTTTATTTATACTTAGAGTATACCTCTCTAAGGACAGAAAATTAAATACTTTTTTATCATATGCTGTATGAATTAAATTCATAAAAGAAAAAATGAATAATATATAAAACTTATCCACAGCTCAAGTATTATAACATATTTTTATAAAATAGAAAATTCTCTCCAGCTGAGAAAAAAATATTTAATAAAAAGATAGTAATTTATTTTTGGATACATCTATTGACTTTTTCGATAAGTGTGTACTATAATCCTACTAACAAATTAGAATCATATTTGATGTATGAAATGGCATGACTTAGTTCTAAAAAAGAATACAAAAATATTCTGATAGGTATTTTTGTAAAAAAGGAGTGAGTTCACATGGCTGAGTTTATTAAAGCGTCTCAAGCTGCCAGATTAATAAAAGATGATTCGTTATTACTGGTATGTGGTTTTGTAGGGATAGGAAGTCCAGAAGAGATATTCATAGAGATGGAAAAATCTTTTTTGGAAGAAGGAACACCAAAAAATTTAGATCTTATGTTTGCTGCTGGATTTGGTGATGGAAAAACAAAAGGGCTGAATCATTTTGCTCATAGAGGAATGATAAAAAAAGCTATAGGGGGACACTGGGGGTTAGCTCCAGGCCTGGCACAACTGGTAAATAATAATGACATGCAGGGATATAATCTGCCACAGGGAGTAATTGCTCAAATGTTTAGAGATATGGCAGCAGGAAAACCTGGAACTATTTCTCATGTTGGATTAGGGACATTTGTGGACCCAGAAATCCAAGGAGGAAAACTTAACAGCATTACAACAAAGGATATTGTTGAAAAATTAACATTGAATGGGAGAGAAGTGTTATTTTTTCATGGACAAAAGCCAAATTTTGGTATTTTAAAAGGAACTTCATCAGATGAAGATGGAAATATTTCTTTTGAGGAAGAACCGTTGACATTGGAAACATTGTCAATAGCAATGGCTGTAAAAAATGCTGGTGGAAAAATAATTGTTCAAGTAAAGAAAAAAGTAGAAAACGGAGTAATTCAACCTAAAAATGTAAAAATACCAGGAATATTGGTAGATTACGTAGTAGTTGCAGAAAATCCAGAAAATCATAAGCAAACATTAGCTGAGGATTTTAATCTTGGATATGTGACTAGAGTTATATCTGATAAACCACAAAAAGTGGAGCCAGTACCATTAGATGAAAGAAAAGTTGTATCAAGAAGATGTGCAATGCTTCTTTCAAGAGAAAAGAAAATAATAAACTATGGAATAGGAATGCCAGAAGTAATAGCTGCTGTACTGAATGAAGAGGGACAGGAAGAGTATTTTACTCCAACAGTAGAACCGGGAGCTATCGGTGGAACTCCAGCAGGAGGGCTTAATTTTGGGGCTTCTTTAAATCCTATATGTATAGTAGATCAACCTTACCAGTTTGATTTTTATGATGGTGGAGGACTTGACATGGCATTTTTAGGTCTTGCTCAATGTGATGGAGATGGAAATATAAATGTATCTAAGTTTGGACCTAAAATAGCTGGATGTGGAGGATTTATAAATATAACACAAAATGCAAAAGAGGTAGTATTCTGCGGAACGTTTACAGCAGGAGGATTAAAACTTGAAATAGCTGATGGAAGTTTAAAAATTCTTCAAGAAGGAAAAATTAAAAAATTTGTTAAAGATGTTGAACAAATTACATTCAGTGGAAAACTGGCAAAAGAAAATAAAAAGAAAGTAAAGTATGTAACAGAAAGAGCAGTTTTTGAACTAAAACCTGAAGGATTAACATTAGTAGAAATAGCACCTGGAATAGATATAGAAAAAGATATATTAGGACAGATGGAATTTAAACCATTGATTTCAGATGAGTTGAAAACTATGGATGCAAAAATATTCAGAGCGGAAAAAATGGGACTAGTATTATAATTTTAAATACTATTTTATCTTATAATTTTGATAAGTGAGAGACCATTGTTCATAAAAATTTCTAACTGATAATTATATTCTTTAAATATATTTTTTCTAAGGTTAAGAATGAGAAAGGGAGTTTTTTATAATTTGATTATTTTTTAATAATTATAACGCAAAAAATGAACAAAAAAACATAAAGTGCTCCCTAGCTCTTGACTTTGAGCTAAAATATTGGTATAACATATAATAGAGTACAATTGACAGGTTGTGTGTATGTAAAAAAAGCATTAGATACATATAAAACAAAATAGTACAATTTTCGAACGGAAGTGAACTGAAAATATTTGGTTAATTTTTTTTTGAAAAAGTGCTATAATAAAATATATTTATATCTATATAATATATTTATATCTACTGTTTTTTTATTAATCAAAGAAATTTATGAATGATGGATTGGAGGGGATATGAATTTCGGAGATTTGAAAATAGGTATGAAGGCTCAAGTTACAAAAACAATTACAGAGGCTGATGTTATTCTTTATGCAGGTATCACGTTGGATATAAATCCAGCTCATCTAAATGAAGAACATGCAAAAAAAACTATTTTCAAACACAGGATAGCACATGGAATGCTAACTGCAGGTCTAGTATCTGCCGTATTAGGAACAAAACTCCCAGGTGAGGGGAGCATCTACATGGGGCAGGAACTAATGTTCACAGCACCAGTTTATTTTGGAGATACTATCACAGCAACTGCTGAGATAATAGAGTTGATTCCAGAAAAAAACAGAGTAATATTATCAACAATATGTACAAATCAAGATGGTAAAGAAGTATTAAAAGGTCAAGCAAAAATAATGAAAAAATAGTTAGATAACAAAGACTAGTAGGAGGATTAAGATAATGGAATTTAATATACCTAAGACACATGAACTTTTCAGACAAATGATAAGAGAATTTGCTGAAAAAGAGGTAAAACCTTTAGCTGCTGAAGTAGATGAAGAAGAAAGATTCCCAGTTGAAACAGTTAAAAAAATGGCTGAAATCGGGTTAATGGGAATCCCTATTCCAAAACAATATGGTGGAGCAGGTGGAGACAATATAATGTATGCAATGGCAGTAGAAGAACTTTCAAGAGTTTGTGGAACTACTGGAGTTATTGTATCTGCACATACTTCACTAGGAACTTGGCCAATATTACACTTTGGTACTGAAGAGCAAAAACAAAAATATATTCCAAAACTAGCAAGCGGAGAATGGTTAGGGGCTTTTGGATTAACTGAGCCAAATGCTGGAACAGATGCTGCTGGACAACAAACTACTGCAGTTTTAGATGAAACTACAAACGAATGGATCATCAATGGTTCTAAAATATTTATAACAAATGCAGGATATGCTGATGTTTATGTTATATTTGGAATGACTGACAGATCAAAAGGATTAAAAGGAATTTCAGCTTTCATATTAGAAACAGGAACTCCAGGATTCTCTATAGGTAAAAAAGAAAAGAAACTTGGAATCAAAGGATCATCAACTTGTGAATTGATATTTGAAAATGTAAGAATCCCTAAATCAAACCTACTAGGAGAAGTTGGAAAAGGATTCAAAATTGCTATGATGACTCTTGATGGAGGAAGAATAGGAATTGCTTCTCAAGCATTAGGAATTGCTCAAGGTGCTTTAGATGAAACTGTTGGATATGTAAAAGAGAGAAAACAATTTGGAAGAGCTATTGCTAAATTCCAAAATACTCAATTCCAATTAGCTGATTTAGAAGTTAAAATAGAAGCTTCAAGACTTCTAGTTTACAAAGCAGCATGGAAAGAAAGCAACAACCTACCATACACAGTAGATGCAGCAAGAGCTAAACTATTTGCAGCTGAAACTGCTATGGAAGTTACTACTAAAGCAGTTCAACTACATGGAGGATATGGATACACTAGAGAATATCCAGTAGAAAGAATGATGAGAGATGCTAAAATCACTGAAATTTATGAAGGAACTTCAGAAGTTCAAAGAATGGTAATAGCAGGAAATCTTTTAAAATAATTAACCAATAGAGAAAAAAAGTATATGAATTAATATATGGAGGATGGAAGATGAAAATAGTAGTTTGTATAAAACAAGTTCCAGACACAACTGAGATCAAATTGGATCCAGTAAAAGGGACACTAATCAGAGATGGAGTTCCTAGTATCATGAACCCAGATGATAAAGGTGGATTGGAAGAAGCTTTAAAACTTAAAGATAAATATGGAGCTCATGTAACAGTTATCACAATGGGACCTCCTCAAGCAGAAGCTATCCTAAGAGAAGCATATGCAATGGGTGTAGATAGAGCTATCCTTTTAACAGATAGAAAATTTGGAGGAGCAGATACTCTAGCTACTTCTAATACTATTGCAGCTGCTTTAAGAAATATAGAAGCTGACCTAATAATCGCAGGAAGACAAGCTATTGATGGAGATACTGCACAAGTAGGACCACAAATAGCTGAGCACCTAGGATTACCTCAAGTATCTTATGTAAAAGATATGCAATATAATACAGAAGACAATTCATTAACAATTAAAAGAGTTGTGGAAGATGGATATTACTTAGTAAATGTTCAATTACCTGCTCTAGTTACTGTATTATCAGAAGCTAACCAACCTAGATATATGAGAGTTGGAGGAATTGTTGAAGCTTTTGATAAACCAGTTGAAACTTGGACTTTTGATAACATAACAATAGATCCAGCAATCATTGGATTAAATGGATCACCTACTAAAGTTAAAAAATCATTTACTAAAGGAGCTAAACAAGCTGGTAAAGTATTTGAATTAGAAGCAAAAGAAGCAGTAAACTTAATTGTTGAAAAATTAAAAGAAAAATTTGTTATTTAACAAATGAACCTTAGGAAAAGGAGATAGGATAATGAATTTAAGTGATTATAAAGGAATATTAGTATTTGCAGAGCAAAGAGATGGGGTAATTCAAACTGTTGGTTTAGAATTAATTGGAAAAGCTAAAGAATTAGCTGGAGTATTAAATGTACCAGTAACAGCTGCTTTAATAGGGCATAATGTTGCAGGATTAGCAAAAACTCTAGTTGAATACGGAGCTGACAAAGTTGTTGTAGTTGATCAAGCTAGATTAGAAGTTTATGATACTGAGGCTTACACTCAAGTATTTAAAGCTATAATTGATGCTAAAAAACCTGAAATCGTTCTATTTGGAGCTACTACTTTAGGAAGAGATTTAGCACCTAGAGTATCTTCAAGAATGGCTACAGGACTTACAGCTGACTGTACAAAACTTGAAATTTCTGAAGAAACTAAAGGATTAGAAATGACAAGACCTGCATTTGGAGGAAACTTGATGGCAACTATCGTTTGTCCTGATCATAGACCTCAAATGTCTACAGTTAGACCAGGAGTAATGCAAAAAGCTCCAAGAGTAGAAGGAAGAGAAGGAGAAATAGAAAACTTCTCTGTATCTTTAGATACTTCTAAAATGAAAGTTAAAGTTGTTCAAATAGTTAAAGAAACTGCTAATAAAGTAGATATTTCTGAAGCTAAAATACTTGTATCTGGAGGAAGAGGAATCGGTTCAGCTGAGAACTTTGCTGCATTAGAATCTGTAGCTAAAGAAATCGGTGCAACTGTATCTGCTTCAAGAGCAGCTGTTGATGCTGGATATATCGAGCATGATAGACAAGTTGGACAAACTGGTAAAACAGTTAGACCTGACATTTACTTCGCATGTGGAATTTCTGGAGCAATCCAACACGTTGCAGGTATGGAAGAGTCTGAATATATCGTAGCTATTAACAAAGACAAAGATGCAGCTATATTCAATGTTGCAGATCTAGGAATTGTTGGAGATGCTAACAAAATAGCTCCATTACTAGCTGAAGAGTTGAAAAAAGCTAAAGACGCTAAGTAATAACAGATAAAAAAATAAAATCTGAGAGTATTTATAGGGGACTGGTCAATAAAAGAGTTGACCAGCCCCTTTATTTATAATATAATAATCTGACAAGGAGACTAATGTAAGACAAGCGCCAGAACTTTTTATAAAAGTTGACGAGGACTGAGATAATCGAAATTTCGGCGGGTTTCTCAGAGGTGGTTACAACCGTTACTAACAAAGCTATAGGGCAACCTATGGAACAAAGAGGTAACTGTAACAAGTCTCCTATGGACATTTTAAATTAAATAGGAGGTTGCATATGTGTGGAATTATCGGATATGTAGGAAATGATGAAAAGGCAGTAGAAGTAATACTTGATGGGTTGAGCAAACTTGAATACAGAGGGTATGACTCTGCTGGGCTTGCAATCATTGAAAAAGGACATCTTTTTGTGGAGAAAAAAAGCGGGAAGCTGGATAATCTTAAAGAATCACTTAAAGATGCAGGGCATTATTCAAATGTGGGAATAGGACATACTAGATGGGCTACTCATGGGGTACCAACAGATGTCAATTCACATCCTCACTGTAGTTGTGATAAAAAAGTAGCAGTAGTTCATAATGGGATAATAGAAAATTATGCTGTATTGAAAGATGAACTTATAGAGAAAGGGTATATTTTTTCTTCTGATACTGACAGTGAAGTAGCAGCACAACTTTTTTCTTATCTTTATACAGGAGATTTACTTGAAACAATAATGAAAGTAAGAGATAGAATAAGAGGAAGTTATGCCTTAGGTATAATTCATGAAGAGCAGCCTGATAAGATCATCTGTACTAGAAAAGAGAGTCCTTTAATTATAGGATTAGGAAAGGACAAAAATTTTATTGCATCAGATGTTCCAGCTATTCTAAAATACACAAGAGATGTTATTTTCTTGGAAAATGATGAAATAGCTGTTATCGAAGAAGGGAAAGTAACAGTTTTTGATAAAGAGGGAAAACCTATAGAAAAAGAAGTTACTAAGATAGAGTGGGATATGGAACAAGCTAGTAAAAATGGATATCCTCATTTTATGCTGAAAGAAATAGAGGAGCAGCCTGCTGTTGTAGAAAGAACTCTGGAAGTTTATATAAAACCAGATGGAAAAGTAGATTTTGGAAAAGCATTTGAAAAAATTGATTTTGAAAAAATTAAGGAAATAGATATAATTGCATGCGGAACAGCTTATCATGCTGGATTACAGGCAGCGTATTTCTTTAAGAAAATGGCAAAAATAAAAACAAATGTGGACATTGCATCTGAATTCAGATATAGTGATCCTTTCTTAAGTGAAGATAATCTTGTTATATTTATAAGTCAGTCTGGAGAAACTCTGGATACTCTTATGGCATTGAAATTAGCAAGAAGCAAAGGAGCAAAAACTCTTGCAATAACAAATGTGGTTGGATCAACTATATCAAGGGAAGCAGATGTAGTATTATATACAGTTGCTGGACCAGAAATATCAGTAGCTTCAACAAAAGCATACACAACACAAGTAGTTACTTTCTATTTGCTTGCTCTTTATGTAGCTTTCAAATGCAACAGAGTAACTTTAGAAGAATATGAAAGTTATTTAGATAAAATTTATAGTTTAAGTGAAAAAATAGGAAAAATGTTTTTCAATAAAGAAAAGATAGAGAAAATAGCTCAAGAGGTAAAAGATAGAAAGAATGGTTTTTATATTGGAAGAGGAATAGATGAAAAAATAACAAGAGAGGGATCTCTGAAAATGAAAGAGATAACTTATATTCATACTGAAGCTTTTCCTGCTGGAGAATTAAAACATGGACCAATAGCCCTTATTGAAGAAGGAACTATGATAGTAGTAGTTTCAACTCAAAGAGACATGGTAGAAAAAGTAGCTTCTAATATAAAAGAACTAAAGGCAAGAGGTGCTTTTGTTATTTCGGTTACAAAAGCGGATTATAAAGAAATACTAGATGTATCTGACAGAGTGATACTTATAGATGACATAGATGATATGGTGGCACCACTATTATCTATGATCCCATTACAGCTGTTGTCATATTACACAGCAGTAGCAAAAGGTCTGGATGTTGATAAACCAAGAAACCTTGCAAAATCTGTTACTGTTGAATAAAAATATATTAAACAGGGGTGAATTTTTTGAGTAACATAAGAGAAAGAGTCATTAAACTGAGAGAATTAATGAAGAGAAAAGGAATAGATGTATATGTTATTCCTTCTTCAGATTACCATCAAAGCGAATATGTAGGAGAACATTTTAAGTCAAGAGAATTTATATCAGGATTTACAGGTTCAGCTGGAACAGTAGTAGTGACAGAAAATGAAGCTGGTCTTTGGACTGATGGAAGATATTTCATTCAGGCTGAAAAACAACTTGAAGAAAGTACAATTACTCTTTTTAAAATGGGAGAAGAGAATGTCCCAACATACATTGAATATATAGGGAAGAATCTTAAAAATGGTCAATGTTTAGGATTTGATGGGAAAGTTTTATCAGGAAAAAATGTCTTTGATATAAAAGCTGGATTTGGAAAAAAAGAGATAAAAATAGAAGATAGATATGATTTGATAGGAGAGATGTGGAATGACAGACCAGCTCTTCCTAAATCAGATGTGTTTATATTAGATGAAAAATATTGTGGTGAAAGTTTTGAAAGCAAGCTTGAAAGAGTAAGAAAAAAAATGTCAAACTTAAATGCCAACAATCATATATTAACTTCTCTTGATGATATAGCATGGCTTTTCAATATGAGAGGAAGAGATATAAAAAATAATCCAGTATCTCTTTCATATGCTATGATTTCTAATGAAGAAATTGTATTGTATATAGATAAAAATAAAATAAATGAAGATGTTGAGTTGTATTTTATTGATAAAAATATTAAACTAAAAGATTATTTTGCTATATATGATGATGTAAAAAATATATCAAAAGAGGATACAGTTCTTTTAGATACAAATAAGGTAAATTATCTTATATACAACAGTATTCCAACAGAAACTGAAATAATAGACAAAGCAAATCCGAGCACTCTTATGAAAGCTTGTAAAAATGATATAGAATTAGAAAATCTTAAAAACGCTCATATAAAAGACGGAGTTGCAGTTACAAAATTTATGTATTGGCTTAAAAAGAATATTGGAAGTCAAGAAATCACTGAAATGAGTGCAGCTGAAAAATTAGAGTCTTTTAGAAAAGAGTGGGCTGATTATATAGAACCAAGTTTTAATACTATTTCAGCATATGAAGCAAATGCTGCTATGATGCATTATAGTGCCAATAAAGATTCTAACAGTCAACTTGCACCAAGAAATCTTCTTTTGGTAGATTCAGGGGGGCAATACATAGATGGAACTACTGATATAACTAGAACTTTTGTACTGGGAGAATGCAGTGGAGAAATAAGAGAACATTTTACTTTAGTATTAAAAGGGATGCTGTCGCTCTCAATGATTAAATTTATGCATGGAATTACAGGAACAAATTTAGATATATTAGCCAGAAAGCCAGTATGGTCAAGAGGAATAGATTATAAATGTGGAACAGGTCATGGGGTAGGATTCCTTCTGAATGTACATGAAGGGCCTCATAGTATAAGATGGCAGTATAATCCTCAGGTATTAGAAGCAGGAATGACTGTAACAAATGAGCCTGGAGTATATATTCAAGGATCTCATGGTATCAGACTTGAAAATGAACTGATAGTGAGAAATGCTGAAAAAACAGACTTTGGACAATTTATGACTTTTGAAACTATGACTTATGCTCCTTTAGATTTAGATGGAGTAGTTACTGAGCTTTTAAATGAAGAGGAAAAAGAATTTTTGAATAATTATCATCAAATGGTATTTGAAAAGATTTCTCCATTTTTGAGTGAAGAAGAGAAAAAATGGCTGAAGGAATATACTAGAAAAATTTAAAAAATTATTAGGGCTGTTAAAAATTAATGATTTATCAACTGATTTTTGCAGCCTTTTATTTTGCTCTAGTTTTATTAAAAAAATTATAAAAAATTTTTGGAGAAAAAATAAAAATTATCAATTTGAAGTGCTCATACAAAAAAGGAAAAGTTCGAGTCTATTAATACTAATTAATTAATAAAAACTACTACTAGTAAAATTATTATAAATTTAAAAAAATAGTAGTAGATATTTTAGTTAAACTAATCTTATATTTCTAAAAAAATTTTTTGCAATATATATAAAATTTTGCACACATTTCTACAACAGAAAATTTTAGAGAGCAAATATTTTTTTGAAATTTTATAAAGTTTTTTGAAATATTTTTTGAAAATTCTTACTGGTGAATAAAAAAATAATTGCATGACCTAAAAAAAATATTGCTGAAACTCGTTAATATTTAAAGGTTTCAAACATGCAGGAAAAATATTTGAAAATAATTGAAAAAAAGTTGTTGACGGGAATTAGTATTTGTGATATTATAATCAATGTGCCGCAGGAAAGTGGAACGAAACACAAAACAAATTAAATAAAGAAAATAAGGACATTAACAACAGAATAGAGAGAGATGAAAAAATCAACAAACAATAAATAGGTGTAAACAATCAGTTATATAACTGAGTAAATAGATTGAACGAAGAGTTTGATCCTGGCTCAGGATGAACGCTGACAGAATGCTTAACACATGCAAGTCTACTTGATCCTTCGGGTGAAGGTGGCGGACGGGTGAGTAACGCGTAAAGAACTTGCCTTACAGACTGGGACAACATTTGGAAACGAATGCTAATACCGGATATTATGATTGGGTCGCATGATCTGGTTATGAAAGCTATATGCGCTGTGAGAGAGCTTTGCGTCCCATTAGTTAGTTGGTGAGGTAACGGCTCACCAAGACGATGATGGGTAGCCGGCCTGAGAGGGTGAACGGCCACAAGGGGACTGAGACACGGCCCTTACTCCTACGGGAGGCAGCAGTGGGGAATATTGGACAATGGACCAAAAGTCTGATCCAGCAATTCTGTGTGCACGATGAAGTTTTTCGGAATGTAAAGTGCTTTCAGTTGGGAAGAAGTCAGTGACGGTACCAACAGAAGAAGCGACGGCTAAATACGTGCCAGCAGCCGCGGTAATACGTATGTCGCAAGCGTTATCCGGATTTATTGGGCGTAAAGCGCGTCTAGGCGGCTTAGTAAGTCTGATGTGAAAATGCGGGGCTCAACCCCGTATTGCGTTGGAAACTGCTAAACTAGAGTACTGGAGAGGTAGGCGGAACTACAAGTGTAGAGGTGAAATTCGTAGATATTTGTAGGAATGCCGATGGGGAAGCCAGCCTACTGGACAGATACTGACGCTAAAGCGCGAAAGCGTGGGTAGCAAACAGGATTAGATACCCTGGTAGTCCACGCCGTAAACGATGATTACTAGGTGTTGGGGGTCGAACCTCAGCGCCCAAGCTAACGCGATAAGTAATCCGCCTGGGGAGTACGTACGCAAGTATGAAACTCAAAGGAATTGACGGGGACCCGCACAAGCGGTGGAGCATGTGGTTTAATTCGACGCAACGCGAGGAACCTTACCAGCGTTTGACATCCCAAGAAGTTAACAGAGATGTTTTCGTGCCTCTTCGGAGGAACTTGGTGACAGGTGGTGCATGGCTGTCGTCAGCTCGTGTCGTGAGATGTTGGGTTAAGTCCCGCAACGAGCGCAACCCCTTTCGTATGTTACCATCATTAAGTTGGGGACTCATGCGAGACTGCCTGCGATGAGCAGGAGGAAGGTGGGGATGACGTCAAGTCATCATGCCCCTTATACGCTGGGCTACACACGTGCTACAATGGGTAGTACAGAGAGCTGCAAACCTGCGAGGGTAAGCTAATCTCATAAAACTATTCTTAGTTCGGATTGTACTCTGCAACTCGAGTACATGAAGTTGGAATCGCTAGTAATCGCAAATCAGCTATGTTGCGGTGAATACGTTCTCGGGTCTTGTACACACCGCCCGTCACACCACGAGAGTTGGTTGCACCTGAAGTAACAGGCCTAACCGTAAGGAGGGATGTTCCGAGGGTGTGATTAGCGATTGGGGTGAAGTCGTAACAAGGTATCCGTACGGGAACGTGCGGATGGATCACCTCCTTTCTAAGGAGATCATTTCTCTTTCTCTATTCTATTGATAATGTTCTTACAGCGTATTAAGCGCTGGATAACTTATCAAATGGACATTGGAAACTATATAGTAGATTAAATACAATTTTAACTCTTGTTTATATAAACAGAGTTAGCTGTCAATCAAATTAAACAAAAACAAAATAGGTTAAAATAATTAAGGGCACACAGGGAATGCCTAGGTAGTAAGAGCCGATGAAGGACGTGGTAAGCTGCGATAAGCTTGGGTTAGCTGCAAACGAGCGCCAACCCCAAGATTTCCGAATGGAGCAATCTGCTAAGATGGAGTCTTAGCACGAAAGAGGGTACCGAGTGAACTGAAACATCTAAGTAACTCGAGGAAAAGAAAGTAAAAACGATTCCCCAAGTAGCGGCGAGCGAACGGGGATGAGCCTAAACCATATAAGTGTCAAGGATACAGCCGTTGCTTATATGGGGTTGTGGGAAGAACGTTTGAAGAACTGTAAGATATTCAACATATCTAATGACCGAACTGGAACTAGTTGGAAAGCTAGATCGTAGAAGGTGATAATCCTGTACAGGTAAACTCATTAGAATGTATGTTCTCTCCCAAGTAACATGGAACACGAGGAATTCTGTGTGAATCTGCGAGGACCATATCTCGTAAGGCTAAATACTCTTACTAACCGATAGCGTATAGTACCGTGAGGGAAAGGTGAAAAGAACCCCGGGAGGGGAGTGAAATAGAACCTGAAACTGTGTGCTTACAAGCGGTCAGAGCTCTTCGGAGTGATGGCGTGCCTTTTGGAGAATGATCCTGCGAGTTACGTTCAGTGGCGAGGTTAAGTATAACGGAGCCGAAGGGAAACCGAGTCTGAACAGGGCGACATAGTCGCTGGGCGTAGACGCGAAACCTGGTGATCTAAGCCTGTCCAGGGTGAAGCTGTGGTAAGACACAGTGGAGGCCCGAACTCACCGCCGTTGAAAAGTTGGGAGATGAGGTAGGTTTAGGGGTGAAAAGCCAATCGAACTAGGAGATAGCTCGTTCTCTCCGAAATGCATTTAGGTGCAGCCTTGAGTGTTTAATTATGGGGGTAGAGCACTGAATGAACTAGGGGGCATATTGCTTACTGAATTCAATCAAACTCCGAATACCATAATTCAAAGCTCAGGAGTGAGACTATGGGAATTAACTTCCATTGTCAAAAGGGAAACAACCCAGACCACCAGCTAAGGTCCCTAATTATAACTAAGTGGGAAAGGAGGTGGAGATTCACAAACAACCAGGAGGTTGGCTTAGAAGCAGCCATACCTTTAAAGAGTGCGTAATAGCTCACTGGTCGAGAGTCTCTGCGCCGACAATGTAACGGGGCTAAGTTATAAACCGAAGCTGTGGAATTGCGTAAGCAATTGGTAGGAGAGCGTTCTGTAGGCCGTTGAAGGAGAAGCGTAAGCAACTCTGGAGGTATCAGAAGTGAGAATGCAGGAATAAGTAGCGAGAAAGGGGGCGAGAATCCCCCTCGCCGGAAGACCAAGGTTTTCAGGGTAAAGCTTGTCTTCCCTGAGTAAGCCGGGACCTAAGCCGAGGCTAAAATGCGTAGGCGAATGGAAAACAGATTAATATTTCTGTGCCAGTTATATTTTGTGATGGAGGGACGCAGAAGGGTATGTGCGCGGGAGAACGGAAGTTCCCGTAAAAGCATGTAGAGTGGTCTAGTAGGAAAATCCGCTAGATTAGACTTGAGGTGTGATATATAGTCGTAAGATGAATGCACAAATCCCACGCTGCCGAGAAAAGCTTCTAACGTTAAGGTATAACTGCCCGTACCCGAAACCGACACAGGTGGTCAGGATGAGAAATCTAAGGCGGACAGGCTAACTCTCGTTAAGGAACTCTGCAAAATTGCCCCGTAACTTTGGGAGAAGGGGTGCCCCTGGATGTTAACAGCTACGCGCTGTAAAGCATTTGGGGGTCGCAGTGAAGAGGCTCAAGCAACTGTTTAACAAAAACACAGGTCTATGCTAAGCTGTAAGGCGATGTATATGGGCTGACACCTGCCCAGTGCCGGAAGGTTAAGAGGAGGAGTGAGAGCTCCGAATTGAAGCCCCGGTGAACGGCGGCCGTAACTATAACGGTCCTAAGGTAGCGAAATTCCTTGTCGGGTAAGTTCCGACCTGCACGAATGGTGTAATGATTTGAGCGCTGTCTTGACGGGAGGCCTGGTGAAATTGTACTACCGGTGAAGATACCGGTTACCTACAGTAGGACGGAAAGACCCCATGGAGCTTTACTGTAGCTTGGTATTGGGTTTTGGCATTGCATGTATAGGATAGTTGGGAAACTATGAAGATATGGCGCTAGCTGTATTGGAGTTGTCGGTGGAATACCAACCATTCAATGTCGAAATTCTAATCTGTGGTTTGTAGCCACGGAAACAGTGCTAGGTGGGCAGTTTGACTGGGGCGGTCGCCTCCGAAAGAGTAACGGAGGCGTTCAAAGGTTCTCTCAGGTTGGATGGAAATCAACCGCAGAGTGCAATGGCATAAGAGAGCTTAACTGCGAGACTGACGGGTCGAGCAGGTGCGAAAGCAGGACATAGTGATCCGGCGATTCCGAATGGAAGGGTCGTCGCTCAACGGATAAAAGCTACCCTGGGGATAACAGGCTGATTTTGCCCGAGAGTCCATATCGACGGCAAAGTTTGGCACCTCGATGTCGGCTCATCGCATCCTGGGGCTGGAGAAGGTCCCAAGGGTTGGGCTGTTCGCCCATTAAAGCGGTACGTGAGCTGGGTTCAGAACGTCGTGAGACAGTTCGGTCCCTATCCACTGTAGGCGTTAGAATATTGAGAAGATCTGTCCTTAGTACGAGAGGACCGGGATGGACAAACCTCTGATGTACCAGTTGTCACGCCAGTGGCACAGCTGGGTAGTCACGTTTGGAACGGATAACCGCTGAAAGCATCTAAGCGGGAAACCAGCTTCAAGATAAGTATTCTTTAAGACTCCTTCGAGACTAGAAGGTTGATAGGTTGGGGGTGTAAGAGCTGCGAGGCTTTTAGCTGACCAATACTAATAAGTCAAAGTTTTAACCTAAAGATTGAAAGCGCGAAAGCGTATGCTACTATATAGTTTCAAGTGTCTATTAGAAATAATACACACACAGCTTGGTAAGAATAGCTGCGGGGGTACACCTGGTCCCATTCCGAACCCAGAAGTTAAGCCCGTAAACGCTGAAAGTACTTGGAGGGAAGCCTCCCGGGAGGATAGGAACTTGCCAAGCTTTTTTTATTTTTTGAAGATTAATTTTTAAAAAATATTTTTCGATTATTGTTATCTTGAATTCAAACTTTTACAAGTTGAATAAAAAAAAAGAGACTTTTTATTTAAAATTTATAAATATAACTACTGTAATTATTTTGAACTCCAGTGAAGTTATGATATAATATAGCGAAAGGAAGTGAGAGTAATGTCGTATCTTATAGATTTGCATATACATACTAATGTGAATCCACATGCTTATAGTACATTAGAAGAAGATATAAATTCTGCTTTAAAAAAAGGAATGAAAGTTATAGCAATAACTAATCACGGACCAGCATTACAAGATTCGCCTCATTGGTGGAGTTTGGTAAATATGAAGGTTATTCCTAGAGAGGTAGAAGGTATGAGAATACTAAGAGGAGTGGAAACTAATCTAATAGATGATCGTGGAAATTTTGATATAAATCAAAGAGTGTATGATGTAATGGACATAATTCTTTGTGGACTTCATCCAGTAGAAGCTTATGGAGAAGTAGGAAACAAAGAAAAAAATACTAGAGCAGTACTTAATATCATGAGAAAACAGAAAATAGATATTATGGTTCATTTAGGTAATCCACAATTTCCTATTGATTATGAAGCAGTTGTTAAAGAAGCTAAAGAGCAAAATGTAGCTATAGAACTCAACAACTCATCTTTAGTATCTTCAAGATTAGGTTCTGAACCTAACTGTCAAAAAATACTAGAATTATGCAAACAACATGAATGTATGATTTCTTTAGGAACAGACTCACATATCTCTTATGATATAGGAAATTTTGAGCAGGCAAAAAGGCTATTAAATAACACTGACTTTCCAGAAAAGTATATAATAAACTCATCAATTGAAAGCCTTGAGAACTTCCTTAGATTAAGGAAAAACCTAAGGGCAAAAGAAATTTAAAAAAACACCTGTTATATAATACTTTACTAATAATATTACATATGTTATAATTGAAAATAATTATTTATATATTAGGAGGTAAAGTTAATGTTAGCAATAGGTGATTTAAAAATAGACATCCCAATTATACAAGGTGGAATGGCAATCAGAGCATCAATGGCAAAGCTGGCTGCTGCGGTTGCAAATGAAGGTGGAATAGGAGTAATAGCTGGAACAGCATTATCAATAGATGAACTAAAAAAAGAAATTAAAAGAGCAAAAGATATGATCGTAAATAAAGGTGGAGCATTAGGTGTAAATATCATGTATGCTACTACTGATTTTATGGATCTTGTACATGCATCTATTGAGGCAGGAATTGATGTTATCATATTTGGTGCTGGATTCTCAAGAGATATATTTGAAGTAGCTAAAGGAACTGGAGTTAAAATAATACCAGTAGTATCGTCTCTTAAATTAGCTAAAATTTCTCAAAAATTAGGAGCAGATGCTATTGTTGTTGAAGGTGGAAATGCAGGTGGACACTTAGGGACAGAAAAAGATTCATGGGATATCGTTGGAGAAATTGCTGAAAACATATCTATCCCTGTTTTTGGTGCGGGAGGAGTAATAACTCCTGAAGATGCAGAAAGAATGCTTGCATTAGGTGCTGATGGCGTTCAAATGGGAAGCAGATTTATAGCTGCTGAAGAATGTGAAGTAGATGATTTCTTTAAACAAATGTATATAAATTGTAAAGAGGGAGATGTAGTTGAAATGATGAGTTCTGCTGGTCTGCCAGCTAATGCTATTGTTTCTCCTTATGTAAAAAAAGTTTTGAATGAAACTACAGAACCGCCAAAGCAATGCAACAGATGTTTGAAAAAATGTACATATAAATTTTGTGTAAATGAAAGACTAGTAAAAGCACATGATGGTAATTACGAGGAAGGAATATTTTTTGCTGGAAGAGATGCGTGGAAAATAAATGAAATTCTTTCAGTTAAAGAAATTTTTGATAGATTTAAAAAAGTATTCAAGGAATAATTTATATTTTAGGAGGATTTATGAGTAATAACAAGATCTGTAAACTACTTGGAATCAAATATCCAATCATACAAGGAGCAATGGCATGGATCGCTAATGGAAATCTTGCTGGGCACGTTTCTAAAGAGGGAGGTCTGGGAATCATTGCTGGGGGTGGAATGCCTTGTGATATTTTGAGACAGGAAATCAGAAAAGCTAAAGATATAACTTCTAATCCATTTGGAGTAAACTTAATGCTTATGATGGCAGATGTAGAGGAACAAATCAACATTTGTATAGAAGAAAAAGTCCAAGTAGTGACAACAGGAGCAGGAAATCCAGGGCCTTATATGGAAAAATTGAAGGCAGCAGGAATAAAAGTTTTACCAGTAGTAGCTTCAGTAGCATTGGCTAAAAGAATGGAAAGAATCGGAGCAGATGCAGTAATAGCTGAAGGTATGGAAGGTGGAGGACACATAGGAAGTATAACAACTATGGCTCTAGTACCTCAAGTGGTAGAAAAAGTTGATATACCTGTAATTGCAGCAGGTGGAATAGCAGGTGGAAAGCAATTTTTAGCAGCTCTTTCATTAGGAGCTTGTGGTATACAAGTAGGAACTAAATTCTTAGTAGCTGAAGAGTGTACAATACATGAAAATTATAAGCAAGCTATAATAAAAGCTAAAGATAGATCAACTGTATCAACTGGGAACTATACTGGGCACCCTGTAAGAGTTATTGAAAATAAATTTGCTAAATTAATATTAGAAAAAGAAAAAGAAGGAGTTCCTAAGGAAGAGATTGAGCAAATGGGAACAGGTAGATTAAGACTTGCTGTTGTTGATGGAGATATTGACAATGGAAGTGTAATGGCAGGACAAGTTGCTGCTATGGTAAATGAAAAAACTACTGTAAAAGAAATTCTTGAAAGTATGATGAAAGGTTTAGATGAAGCAAAAGAAGATCTAGATAAAAGAATGTCAAGCTGGAAATAATTAATTTAAATAAAAATAGAATTAGAAATTTGTACTGCACTCAGAATCTTAGATAACTAGGATAGAGAGTGCAGTTTTTTTATAAGCTAATTTTTAGTGATTCATGAAGAGTAGATATAATATTGAGAATAAACTGCTCTTTGTAGAAAGGCACATAATTATTTTAAATTGATTTTTTTTACTGAATCAATAAAGACAGACATAGTATTGGAGATAAATTTATCCTTGTGATAAACGATGTAATTATTGTTTTTTAAATTTATATCTTTAATAAAAAGCTTTTTTAATTCTTTTCTTTCAAGCTCATTTGCAACTAAGATATCTGGGAGAACAGTTATTCCAAGATTGTTTTTTACTCCCTGTATTAATGCCTGTGAGTTAGTACTTGTCCATGAAGGAGCAGGAAAGACATCTTTTCCAGCTAGAGCATTATCAAGACAATCTCTTATGGCACTTCCCTTTTCTCTTAATAAAAGGTCTTCTTTTATAAATTCCTCTATAGATATACATTTCTTTTTAGAAAAAGGGTGGTTACTGGAACAGATAACACTTAATTCATATGAAGAGAAAACAGTTTTAATGAGATAATCGTTATGTATTCCTCCTTCGATTAAGGCTACATCTATGTCATTATTTAAAAGCTTTTTTTCTATTGCAGCAGCACTGTCAATTTCTATTTTTAGTGGTGTTTCAGGATAATTTTTTTTAAATTCTTTTATGATAGATGGAAGCCAGAAATTACCTATTGTGATACAAGAACCAATATATATAGGAACATCTTTTTCAGAACTGTAAAAATTATTTTCTAAATCATCATATAATTCGAGAATTCTTAAAGTTTTATTTAAAAATATCTTTCCCATCTCAGTTAAATATATTTTTTTTGATATACGGTCAAAAAGGATGTGTCCTGTTTCCTCTTCTAAATCATTTATTACATGGGATACAGCAGGTTGTGTCATATATAGTTTTTCTGCTGCTCTAGTAAAATTCATCTCTTCACAAACAGCTTTAAAAATATATAGATGTTTTATATTCAAAATTTTCCTCCTTTTTAATCATTACTAAAAAATCATGATATTTATAAAATAATAACATTTTATTTATTATAAATCAATTGATATAATAGGTGGAGCATAAAAATAAAAGGAGCTGAAATATGAAAAATAATAAAGTAAAGGTATGTATATGGCTTTTTGGAATAAATTTTTTTATAAGTGCATTCACTTTTGGTGGTGGGTATGTAGTGATTCCAATGATAAAAAAATACTTTGTAGATAAGAAAAAATTTTTTGATAATGAACAACTGATGGATATGGCTGCAATAGCCCAATCTTCTCCAGGAGCAATAGCTGTAAATCTATCAGTATTATCAGGCTACAAAACAGCAGGTATGATTGGAGCAGTGATAAGCTGTATTGCAGCAGTATTTCCTCCCCTTATTATATTGGGAGTAATTTCAATATACTATACGATGTTTAGAGATAATCAAGTGATTTCTTCAATACTAAAGGGAATGGAAGCAGGTGTTGGAGCATTGATAGTAGATATTGTTTTAGATATGAGCAGGGCTATTTTTAAAGAAAGGCAAAAATTCATGACATTTATTATACCTTTAACATTTATAGCTAGCTTTATATTCCATATCAATGTTATTTTTATAATTTTGACATGTTCAGCAGCTTGTTTCATTGATGGGTGGATAAAAAAGAAAAAAGGAGAAAAGATATGTGGGGTTTAATTTTAGTTTTATTAATAAGCTTTCTGCAAATAGGGCTGTTCAGTATAGGGGGAGGGTATGCTACAATTCCCTTGATACAGGAGCAGGTTGTAAATATTCATAAGTGGCTGACTTTTCAGGAATTTACAGATATAATAACTATTTCTCAAATGACCCCAGGTCCTCTGGCAGTAAATACTTCTACATTTGTAGGAATAAGAATAGCAGGAATACCAGGAGCAATTACAGCAACTTTTGGGTGTGTTATATCTGGTTTTATAATATCTATATTGCTGTATAATTTTTTTAATAAATATAGAAAAGCTGATAGCATCTTAAATGTTCTCAAGGGATTGAGGGCAGTATCTGTAGGACTGATAGCTTCATCTGCTAGTACAATATTATTGATAGCTTTTGGTGGAATATCAAAAATAGAAGAGGCTGGAAAAGCTAATGTGAATATGTTGGCAGTAATAATATTTTTTGTTTCTATATTTTTGTTGAGAAAGTTTAAAATCAATCCAATGTTAATGATGATATTGAGCGGAACGGCTGGGTTCTTTTTATATTGAGTGTAAGAAATGATTAGCTTATATGAAAATAATTCTCATTAAAAAAAGTGGATAACTCATAAGTAAAAATATAATCCCTATAATTATAATAGTTAAAATTACTAACTATTTAATTGAGAGAAATTTACTCTAACTTTTGATTATCCACTTTTAATTTAATTTTTATTTTTATATTTTTTGAATTTTATTTCTATGTATCTCGAAGAATTTATTTTTTTACTTTATTTTCTCCAATCTTTATCATAATTACTGAGAAGATGATAAGGATAAGACTTACAAGATGAGGTGCTCTTATATTTGCAATCATAAGATCTTCAGCTCTGAAGAAGCTGACAAAGATTCTGATTATGCTGTATATTATAATATAATACCACCACATATATCCAGGAGCTTTATTTTCTCTTTTTCTAAGAACAAACCAAATAAAAAGAAATCCAATAAAATTAAGTATAAGCTCATATAACATAGCTGGGTGAAGCGCCATGTTAGGAAATTCACTCCCTGCTGGTGATGAAGTAGGGAATACTATTCCCCAAGGAACAAGTGTCTTAAAATCCATCTTGTCAGTTGCTGGAAGAGAAGTATAATAAGAATACCATTCATAAAATTTTGGTTTTATACTGAAAATAATATTCCAAGGGGTAAAAGTAGGAACCCCATGTATTTCTCCATTCATGAAATTACCAAAACGACCAAGAGCCTGTCCTAATAAAAGAGGAGCAGCTGCATAATCTCCCAAAGTTAAAGGATTCAATTTTTTAATTTTAGCATAGATGAAAGTACCAATAATTCCACCAATAATTCCACCATGTATAGCCATTCCACCATGCCATGTTGCAAGAATTTCAGATGGATGATAAAGGTAATAATCTAGATTGAACATAACATAATACAGCCTTCCACCTAGTAAACCTGACACCATAGCTGCAAATGCATAATTTTCGATTACATTTGTTTTGAAATTTCTTTCTTTTGCCATATATTTTGCAATTTCTATTCCTAGAAAAAAAGATAGTGCGTACATTAAACCATAGAAACGGATTTCGAATCCACCTATAGTAAATAAAACTGGATGCATATAAGTACCTCCTAAATATGAACTTTCTACAAGGAATTATATCATAAATTTTCCGTTTTTGGAAAAATATATATCTTTTTTATAAAAATTTAATAAAAAAGTTGAAATATTTTGATAAGTCGAATATTATATATATAGGGTTATTTTTTTAGGTTTATGGAAAGTTATAAGTAAAAGGTACATAGAAGAGCTTTCAGGAGGAAAAATGAAAAGAAAAATATTGGTTACTATTCCATTAGAAGAGGAACATAAGAGAAAAATAGAGAATATTGCTTCAGATGCTGAGGTTATATACATAACACCTGATAAAGCAGAAAGATCTATAGTACAAGAGGCAGAAATAATTTTAGGTAATGTACCTGTTGACGCTGTAAGAGGAAGTAAAAATCTTAAATGGATGCAGCTAAACAGTGCAGGAGCTAATCAATATACTGAAGAGGGAGTCCTTTTAGAAGGAACTATATTAACCAACGCTACAGGAGCATATGGACTTGCTATAGCAGAACATATGCTGGGGATGGTATTGAATTTACAGAAAAAACTGCATCTTTATGCTGAAAACCAAAAAAATCATATGTGGAAGGATGAAGGTCCTGTAACTTCTATATATGGATCAAAAACATTGGTAGTAGGTTTGGGGGATATAGGAGGAGAGTTTGCAATGAGAATGCATGCTCTTGGAAGTAAGGTATATGGAGTAAGAAGAAATAAAAGCGAGATACCTGATTATCTTCAAAATATATATCAACTTGACATGCTTGATGATATACTTCATGAGTTTGATATTGTAGCCTTATCTTTACCAGAAACTAAAGAAACAAAAAACTTGTTTGATGGACAGAAATTTGGTAAGATGAAAAAGGGAGCTATACTTTTAAATGTAGGAAGAGGAAGTACTGTTCATACTGCTGATTTGTGTGATGCACTAAACAGTGGTATATTGGGAGGAGCAGGACTGGATGTAGTAGATACAGAACCGCTTCCAGCAGAAAGTCCATTATGGGACGCAAAAAATCTGGTACTTACACCACATGTATCAGGAGGTTATCATTTAAAGGAAACACTAGAGAGAATAAGAAAGATATCTATAGAGAATCTTGAATCTTACTATAATAAAGCCCCTATGAAGAACTTGGTAGATTTTAAAACAGGATATAGAAAATTTGTAAAATAGGAATGTCTTCATAATTAATTATCAATTATTGATTAAATAAATTTATTAGGAGGAAAAGAAAAAATGTATTGTTGTACTAAAGTTACAGATGATGTGTCATGGATAGGTGTTAATGACAGAAAAACTGAAAGATTTGAAAACTATATGCCACTGCCATATGGAGTAGCCTATAATTCTTACCTTATCAGTGATGAAAAAACTTGCGTTATAGATGCTGTAGAATTTGGAAGCTCTGCTCTTTATATTGAAAAAGTAATATTAGGGCTGGATGGAAAAAACCTTGATTATATAGTTATCAATCATGTAGAACCAGATCATTCAAGTGGATTAAAAGATATTTTAAGGGTTTTCCCAAATGTAAAAGTTGTAGGAAATGCTAAAACTTTAGGAATGCTTAGAGCATTTAATATTGAATTCCCAGATGAAAACTTTGTTACTGTAAAAGAAGGGGATATTTTAGATTTAGGTAAACATAAACTTACTTTTGCTATGATACCAATGGTACACTGGCCAGAGTCAATGGTTACTTATGATACTACTGAAAAAATACTTTTCTCTAATGATGCTTTTGGAGGATTTGGAGCATTAGATGGTGGAATATTTGATGATGAAGTAAACTTTGATTTCTATATTGATGAAATGAGAAGATATTATGCAAATATCGTTGGAAAATATGGGGCTCAAGTAACTAGTGCAATTAAAAAACTTAGTGGACTTGAAATAAAACTTATATGTCCTTCTCATGGATTAATCTGGAGAAAAGATATAGCTAAAGTAGTATCTTTATACAGTACATGGGCTCAACTGCTTCCAGAAGAAGAGGGAGTAGTAATAGTTTATGGAAGTATGTATGGAAATACAGCTAAAATGGCTGAAATTATAGGAAGAGAGCTAAATGCTCAAGGAATAAAAGAAGTAAAAATATATGACGCTTCTAAAACAGATCACTCTTTCATAGTAGCTGAAATCTGGAAGTATAAAGGATTAGTAATTGGGTCTTGTGCACATAACAACTCTGTTTATCCAAAAGTACAGCCGTTACTTCACAAATTAGAGAACTATGGATTGAAAAATAGATATCTTGGAATATTTGGAACTATGATGTGGAGTGGTGGAGGAGTAAGAGGAATAGAAGCTTTTGCTAACGGATTAAAAGGTATAGAAGTGATAGCAGAGCCTGTTGAAGTAAAAGGAACTCCAAAAGTTGAAGATGTAGCAAGATTAGAAAATATAGCAAGAGAACTGGCAGCTAAACTTATAGCTGAAAGAAATTAATAGATAGTGACAAAAAGCTTCCATAGCTCAATCGGATAGAGCATCTGACTTCGGATCAGAGGGTTAGGGGTTCGATTCCTCTTGGGAGCGCCATAAAAATTGTTTAAGGTATAATCTTAACAATTACGAAGAAAAGAAAACTTAGATAAAATTTTAATAATTTAAGTAAATATTTTAAGAAATATAAAAAATGTTATTAAATTATATATATAAATTTTAGACCTCAGATATTTAATTGTCTGAGGTTTTTCTTATAAAAAAATCCTCCTCTGTCTAAAGAGGAGGAAGTAGAATAAAATTTATTTGTTATCAGTTTCATCTTTGATTTCAGCTTTACCAGCTTGCTCTTTAATAACTTCAATAGTGTGGAGTGCTGCTTGCTTAGATTTATACATTTCACTTGAAAGAATAATTTCATGATTGTTTCCATAACCATTAAAATAAAATTGTTCATTTTTAGCTTTTAAAACTTTAAAATACATAAAAATACCTCCTAAGTTATTTTATTTGCAAGAATTAAAAATCAGAAACTTTTAAGTTCTTTGTTATATATAATATACAATCTAAGTAAAGCTTTTCTTTTATAAAAAAATTAATTGGAGAATAAATAAAAAATAAGGAGATTTATTCTCCTTATTATAGTAAAATTTAAATGTCATTTTTTCGATGACAACACTCGCAGCCAACAGCATTATAGCCTTGATTTTTAGCAAAATTTATTGCTGAAGTTCCATCAGGGAACCAATCTAAAGATTTAGTTTGAGTCGCTTTAATTCTAGAATTACACTTTGTAGAATGTACCACATTATAACCATCATTATTTTTTTCTAAATCAATTACATAATAAGGCATAAAATCCCCTCCAGTTAATTATAAATTAAGTATTACTCTATACAAAGTATAGCATGTTTTTAATAGGAATTAAAAAATAGTTGTGGTTACTTTTTGTTCTTTATTTGATTTTAAATAACTTAAAATAAACATATTTTTTTAAAAATACAACTGAATACAGTTAAACTTAAATTTGAATACTTTTTTTAATAAAAATTATAAAGGTTTTGCTTCATATTTATACAATTAAAAAAATAAGTTTGTTAAAAATAACATAAAACTTAATTTATTATATAATGAATTTTGATAACGGATTAAAATAGGAGAAAGGGGATTAATTATAGAAAATAAAGTTAGATTATAATTTTTACAATCAGAGATTTAAAAATAAAAAAATAGGGAGAGCATTCTTCCCTAAATATTTAAGTATTATTTTTAAAAGGATAATTTATCAAGAAATATGATAATAAAATAAAATTATAAATTTAAAGGTATATTTGAAGATTTAAATCTAAGATTAACAATTAAATTTTGATTTTTTGTTACAAAAAATTCAAAATCATCAGAAGTTATATTCTGTAGGAATTCCAACTTTGTAAAAGTATATGAAGGTTTTATAAAATCAACACTGAGACTAACTTCTTCTTTTTTTATAAAATAAGCTACCTGTAAATCTTTTAATTTATTACTATTTAAATCATTTAATTGACAGCAAATAGAAAGCAGTGAAAATTCTTTGTTAATAAAAAATTGTAATAATATACTTTCACTTACATCAAAGAGTAGATTATAAGATCCATTAGGAAAAGAAAAAGACATACTAACTGAATCAGTTTTCTTAAAAATATTAAGTTTTTCTGAAGCTAAACAAAAATTTAATTCGTTATCTAAAAACTTAGAACGGTATTCAAAAACTCTATTTTTCAAAATGATCATCTCCTGTAAAATATATTTTAATTAGTATTATTATATCTTATAAGGAATGAATAAATCAATATATAGTTTTGAAAACTAGAAATAAATAATTATGATAAAACTTTAAGATTACTTCATAATTATTAAAAAAATAAAAATTCAAATAAAATTATAATAGTATTTGACACTTTTTACAAAAATTACATTCTACTAATTCTTCATTATCTTCTGTTAATCCCCATTTTCTTAATTCAAGAAAAATATTATATAAACTTCTCCCTTTATCACTAAGAGAATATTCTACTCTAGGAGGTATTTCTGGGAAGATTTCTCTTTTAATTAGTTTGTCTTTTTCCAACTCTCTTAAATGCTGTACAAGAACTTTAGGGCTTATTATTGGAATTTCTTTTAATAATTCTCCATAACGCATGGGCTCTTTAGAAAGTTCTTTTATCAGCATTATTTTCCATTTGCCACTTATTAAAGAAATAGTATATTCTATGGGACATTTTTTACTCATCATAACCTCCTTTATTTTAAATTCTTTCTTTTTGGTAAGCTTAATTACAAAATAGTGCCTACTTGTTTTTTTTATATTATATAATAAAATATCATTAAAAGGTATCTAAAAATAATAAAGGAGCAGATAGCATGAATATCAAAATAGAAGTACTAGAAGAAAAGAATTTTATTCAATGCAGGGAACTTTGTAATGATCTAATGAAGTTTCAAAAGTCAAAGGCTTATATGGGAAAGGAAAAATTTGATTCTATGAATTTTGAAACAAGGATGGAACCAAGTTATAAGAATTCCCTAGCTAATTATATTCTTTTAATTAAAGATGAAGATACTCCTGTTGGATATCTTTTTTGTACAGTTAATTTAAGTGAAAATCTTAAAAAATCACCTTTTCAATTAGTTCCAGAATGGAAGGATATACCTGAAAAAATAGGGCATATAAATAATTTGTACTTTGAAGAGAAATATCGTGGAACAGGTTTAGGTAAGAAAACGATTGATTTATCAATGGAATGGTTCAGAAATTTTTCAGATGTTAATTTAATTTTGGTTCATGTTTCAAACGGAAATGATGAGGCCTATAATTTTTATATAAAAAAAGGGTTTAAATTTAGCCATGATATTTTAGATGGTTTTATAAAATGTCTTTATAAATATAAGGAGGAAAAATGAAAGTTTTTACAATAGGTGTGAATAATAAAAGTGCAGAGCAATTCTTTACATTATTAAGTGATAATAAAATTCTTAAAATAATTGATATTAGATTAAATAATACTACACAATTATGTGGTTTCTCAAAAATGAATGATTTGAAATTTTTTTTGAAAAGAATATTAAATATAGAATATGAATATATTTCAGATTTTGCTCCTACAAAAGATATAATGGTGAACTACAGAACGAATAAGGAATGGGATAAATTCAAAATAGATTACTTAGAATTATTAGAAAATCGTAAAATAAAAGAAAAATATCGAAATTATGATTTTAAAAATACCTGTTTTTTATGCAGTGAAGATGAAGCAGATGGCTGTCATAGAAAAATACTTTCTGAATATTTAGATAATTCAGTAGAGATAGTACATCTCTGAAATAAAAAAATGAGTGACCAAAATGAGATTATTCTTGTATAAAGGTCACTCTTCTTTATATTTTATTACTTAAAATATTACTATTGTGGTCTAAATGTTACTACCAATGATTTGCCAGAAACACTAAGACTTACTGTGAAATTATCAATATTTTTTCTGGCAGGAGCAATTTTCTTTCCAGTCTGTTTAGTTAGAAATTCAAGAACTTCTTTTTGGTTTTTATCTGAATTTAAAACATTATTTAAAAGTGTAGCCTACCTTCTAAAATTTTTTATTAGGCTTTCATTAAATTCTATTCTAGTTGTACTTTTAAATTTTCCTAGAGGTGAATATATTTTTACCATAACCAGTTTTCCGTCTTTTTCTTCTGAGAATCCTTCAATTAAATATGTTTTAAGATAAAGAGTACTCTTAAAATATTTTTTCTTATTTAAAGTAACAGTTCGATTAGAAGTTTTAACTTCAATTTTTTCTTTTTTAGCAGTTTCCTCAAGTAAAGATACAAGTTCATTAAAAGTGATACTATAATTATCTGAACTTTCTACTCTTGAAATATTATCTTTAGTTTTTGCTATACTATTAGGTAAAAAAAATAATTTACCTGCAAAAATTATAATTGCTATAACAAGAATTCCTAATATTTTAGTAATTTGTTTCATAATTTTCCCCCCTTAAATGTAATATAAAAGCTATAAAAGTATATCATGTCTCTTTTTCTATATCAATAGCTATTGTTTTAAATTATATTTATTGATTTTGGGGAAATGTTTTTATTTACAAGTTTAAGGATAGAATGATAATGAATCTTTTTTAGGATATAAAAATATAATCTTCTGAAATTATTCTATGGAAATATATTTGTAAAATTTAAAATAATGGACTTTTGAAAAAAATATTTTTATTCTATATTATGGTGAGCCTTAACAAGAATTCAATAACAAAAATGTGGAAAATAAAAAAATATCAAAAAAATATATATAATAAAAAAAATAGAATTATAGAATAAAAATTCAAATTATATCTATTTAAATTGTCAAACATTAACTTGTAATGTTTGATTTTTTCTGATAAATATTGTATCATATATATGGGGAAATTCCTTAAAAGATATTGTAAGGGAGTGATTTTGTGAAAAAGATAATAGGGATATTCTTTTTATTGATGGTCATGAGTGCCTGTGGAGCTAAAACTGATGAAAGAGGATTTTACATTGAAGGAAAAAATATAGGGAAACATAAAGAAACTAATACTTTATATGATTCTGAAGGATATGATAAAGATGGATTTAATCTTGAGGGATATGATTTTAATGGCTATACCAGAGAGGACTATGAAAAAGAAGGTCTGGATAATGAGAATTATGATGGAGAAGAGGAAGTAGAAGAAGAAAAAAAATAGCAGTATACTTAAAGCTCAAGCTTATTATAGTTTGAGTTTTTTTATTTCTTAGGAAATTATAATTTGATAAATTTACTGAAAAAATAAAAAATATTAATTATTTTGCATTTATATTAGATATATTAATCAAATAAGGTTAAAATTGATAGCACAAAAAAGCTGATCATAGTCAGCTTTTTAGTCATATTCTTTCCAGCAAATGGAGTCTGCATGTATATTAAAATATGATATTTTTTTAACTTTCATTCTGGTATTACATTTA
Source organism: Fusobacterium ulcerans (assembly GCF_003019675.1). Taxonomy (NCBI): domain Bacteria; kingdom Fusobacteriati; phylum Fusobacteriota; class Fusobacteriia; order Fusobacteriales; family Fusobacteriaceae; genus Fusobacterium; species Fusobacterium ulcerans. Next base: position 2,237,721 of record NZ_CP028105.1, read on the forward strand.
AAACAATAAAAAGGATTTACTCCAAAAGCTTTCTATTTTTTATCAGCATAGTCACAACATGCAAATCTCTCTTTAGCAAGTTCTAAAAATCCCATTTTATTTCTCCTTAAATTTTCAATAAATTTATGCACAAAAATTTAGAATATAGTAATTACTCTTTTGTATTACAGTATCTAAAAAGATACTGTAAATTTTTAAGGAGGATTATAATGAAAAATGAAATATACAATTGTCCTATTGAAGCAACTTTAGAACTTATAGGTAATAAATATAAATCTCTTATACGTTGGCATATGATAGATAAAGTATTGAGATATAGTGAACTTCAAAAACTTATTCCACAGGCTACTCCTAAAATGCTGACTGAGCAACTTAGAAAGCTTGAATAACATGATTTGATTATCAAACTGTTTATCCTGTAGTTCCTTCTAAAGAAAAATACTCTCTTTCTGATTCTAGAAAAACTATAATTTCCATACTTGATACGATGTGTGATTGGAAAGAAAAATTTTTAGAAAGAAACCAGATTCCTTCATGCAGCAATAAAAAAGATTAATTTTTATTATCATCTATATGATTATTTCATTTCTCCACTCTTTTTGTAATAATTTTTCTTTTCAGCATACATAAGCTTGTCTGCTCTAGCTATCTGTTTATCTACCATTATTTTTCCTGTATTCCAGTCAGTTCCAATAGATACACTTAAATCTTTATCTAAGTCTATAATTTTCCTTAAATATTTTATATCTTCTTTAAATTTTTCTTCTGATGTATTATTACAAACTACTACAAATTCATCTCCGCCTATACGAAAAACATCTTCCTTAAATGTATTTATCAATATTTCTGCAATACGTTTCAACATCTCATCTCCATAGGTATGTCCATATGTATCATTTATTATTTTAAGTCCATTTAAATCCATATATATTATTCCTAAAGTTTCTGGAAGATTTTTTTCTATTTCTTCAAGAGTACTTATATATTTATTTCTATTCCCTAAGCCTGTAAGCATATCTGTAAAGCTCATCTCTTCCAATCTAGCCAAAAGTTTACGTTTACGTATATCATCCATAACAAAAAAAGTTACTGATTTTAAAAAAGTTAAATCATTTGTATTAAATGATGGATTATCAATACCTAAGAACCCAATTATTTTATCATTCTCTATCAAGGGAGCAGCTACTAGACTTTCTATTCCTTGAGCTGTAAGTATTTCATATTCAACACTTTTTTTAGTTACAGTTTTTCCAACAGATGTGATATAAAATTCTCCCTTAGTTTCAAATTCTTCAAACCAACGTTCTATTGAACATAATGGTACATTTTGAAGATTATCTATCTCTGCACTTACACAATCCATACACCATTCATAAGTATTAGAAGTTGTCTGTTTTATATAATCTATTTCAAATATATAGGCACGTTCTCCTTGATAAAAATCCCCTATTATCTTTAATAATTTATTTATAGCTATCTTTGTATCATTATACTCAGCTAATGTTTGAATACATTTTACTAAAGTCTGTTCATTTGACAATTTAAATTTAAGTCGTTGCTTTTCTAACTCATTTTTTGTAATATTAGTTGCTATTTCTAGGCGTAAATCTCTCCCATTCACTTCTATCAGCTTATCTTTTATAATAAAATACTCAGCAATCTTATCATTGTAATGTATCCAACTGTAAAAATTATCTTTTTTAAGTAAGCTATTTGTACAAAATTCACAAGGAGTATTCCTTGATTGAAGAAATTTATAGCATTTTTTTCCTACTACCTCTGTCAAATTATTAATTCCTAATGTATTCAATCCATACCTGTTCATATAAACAAGGTCATAAGTTATTGGATCAGAAATATAAATAACATTTTCACTTTCATTTAAAATAATAGTACTTAACTCATCATATTTCATAATAAATCACATATGATCACCTGATTTGATCATCCTACTCCTTTTTTTGACATTAGGTTATAACAAAATATTTATGCATATTATATCATTTTTTAGAAAAAATAAATAGAATTATTTTTCCATTCATTACCTTTAAATCGTTTTTTAATTAAGAATTATCTATATTTTATATTTTTTTGAATATGTTACATATTTCTCATAGTTTTTATAATTATTGTAATCCTTTTCATGTTTTCAATTATCCTTTCTCTATTATTTATATATTTTAATAATACTTTTAATTTTATAAATTTTTATTTTATGTAATAATCACAAACCATCACTTTAAGTGATGGTTTGCTCCACTCTATAAGTGTATAGGTTAAGCCTTACTAAATGGGTTCCCGACCATGTAATTCTTTATTCTGTTACTTAAGTAGGTGGTGTGCTTTAGTTTATTTTTTCTCCAAAAGGATCTATATACTTTCTCTTATATATTTTGCGATCCTTTCTTTATTTCTTCCTACTGTATCAACATAATATCCTCTACACCAAAAATGTCTGTTCCCATATTTATATTTTAAATTTGCATGTTTATCAAATATCATCAATGAACTTTTCCCTTTCAAATATCCCATAAAACTTGATATGCTTATTTTCGGAGGTATACTTACCAACATATGTATATGGTCTTTACAGGCATTAGTCTCTATTATTTCTATTCCTTTAAATTCGCAGAGTTTTCTTAATATCTGCCCTATATCTCCTTTGATTTTTCCATACATTACCTGCCTTCTATATTTTGGTGTGAATATGATATGATATTTACAATTCCATGTTGTATGTGATAGACTATTATTGTCATACATCTTATGACCTCCTTTGATTAGTTAATTGGCCAGCAAACCTAATTAATTATATCAAAGGAGCTTTTATTTTCTAAGCATAGCCTTCCAGCTTTTTTGTACCACTTGCTAAGCGAGTGGTTTTTTTATATAATAATAATTTTTTATTCTATTTTGTAAATAAAAAAAATAAAGTATAAAATAAGAAAATTAAAATTTGGATCTGTTAATTTAAAATGAAAACTAGTCCTAGAAAAGAGAGGAAGGTATAAATTATTCTAAAAAAAGAGTATCACAAAAAGACACAGCTGTCTATGCTTTAAAAAATGTTATTTTTAATTTACATTAAAAATAAATTAACTCTTTGTAATTCTGAATATTTTACTCTTACCACTACTTTTACTGGAGTTTCATTATTTAAACCTGAGTGTGGTCTGATGTAGTTGTAAAAAAGAAGAAACCTTCTAAAAGCGCTAAAAAAACTTTCTATGAGATTGTTGGTTGTTTCATCAAACCACGATTGAACTTTAATATGTTTTGAAGAATCAAAACTACTTTGGCAGGTATTGAATAACTAGGAAGCTTATCAGAGACAATCGTAGCAAGAGTTCCATGATTTAGAAAACAGGTGGAAAGTTGATGCAGCTTCTCTAGAAGTTGTAAGGATACCAATCAAGGACATATCTAGTTTCAGAATCTATAAGAGTTTAGGTATAATATCTTTTACCAGCAATTTTAATAACAGTTTTATCAACATGCCATTTATCAGAAGAGCTAAGTTTTTTTGGTATATATTTACTGACAATTTTCTTAAAAATGGAACTAAAACCTTTAGCCCGTTTGAAAATAGCCACATGAGATATCTTAACACCTTTTCTATCCCAGAAGTACTTAGCAATGGATCTAGTAGAAGAAGAGGCTTCAAAGTATAAATAAAGAGCATCAATGACAAGATTAATATCAGTTCTCAATCTTATAAGATTAATAGCTTTAGTAGATTTAAGTTCATCAGCCATTTCATTAACAAAAGTAGAATTTTTTAATCTGACATGAATATGATTACACTTTTTAGAATTGCATTTAAACTTGGAATAATGTTGATAATCATGATGAAGATAAGTTCCAGCACCACAAACAGGACATTTAGGATAACCTAGTTGTTATCTAGAGTTAGACTTTGAAGTAAATTGTTTAGTACAAGGCTTGCAAAGAAACTTTTGGTTTCTAGCTTTATCTTTTCCATAACGGTAAAAAGTTTTGGGAAAACAATTAGGACAAATAACGAAATTTTTTTTATACATAGTTAGTAACTGCTTCTTTCCTTTAGGGAGATATGATAAGTATTGGTAAACTATTATACCTTAAAGCTTAGGAGTAGTTCATATAAATTTTAAGTTAACAGAAACTAAAAATTATCAAGGAGGATTTTATAAAAAAAATTAAAAATAATATTAACTTTATTAGAAAAAATAATTAGTTAAAAATCAATTTAAATATTGTTTTTTAAGAGTGTTTATGATAATATGAAGATATAAAATTAAACTAGGGGAAATTATGAAAAAACTTAAATTGAAAAAGAAAAAAATTATTGCCTCAGTAATATTTTTTAATATTATCATTGGAATTTTTGTAATAGTTTTAATGAGATATGTCCAAAATTTACTTTACTTGGATGTTAACATACATTTATCAGAAGTCCTTAATCAAAATAAGGAAGTAATTACAAATAAACTAAAATTAGAAATAAATAATTTAAATTTTATTTCTTATTTAATTAATGAAGAAATAATAAAAGAAGAAACAAAAAATAATGAAGAAATAAATGATGACACTATAAAAAATATATTTTTAAAATATTATAAAAGTAAAAATAATAAAGATGTATACTTTGCTAATAAAAAGGGAGAGGCCATTTTTATTAATAAGGTTATTGATATTACTGGAAGAAATTATTTCAAACTATCAATTCAAGGAATAAATAATATTTCTGAAAGAATTATTTCTAGAGACAATGGTGAAGATATGTTTGTAATAAGTGTACCTATAAAATACAAAAGAAAGATTATAGGGACTGTACAAAAAAAATTTACTCCAGAAGAAATGTATAATATATGTTCTGTTCCTTTATTTTCTTCAAAAGGAAATACATATATAATTAATAGCCAAGGGTATATACTAGTAACTTCAAATTATGAAAAATATAACAGAGAAACTGATAATTATTTTAGAATGCTTTACTCAGAAGGAAATAAAGAAAAATCAGAACAATTGAAAAGAAGTATAAAAGAAAATAAAAGCGGATTTATTGAAATAGAAGGAAGTAAAGAAGATTTTTATTTAACATATACTCCTATAAAAGAAGTTTATGGCTGGTATCTTATTTCTACTATTTCTACTGAAATAATATCAAGAAATGGAAATACAGTAGTTAAAATATTTTATTTCATACTTTTTATCATAATTTTTGTTTTTTTATTCAGTGGTTTATATTTTTTAGATTATAAAAATAAGCAACAAATTCAATTAGAGAATATTGCATTTATTGATAATGTTACAAAAGGGGATAGTTATAATAAATTTATTGTGGATTTGTCACAAATACTATTAAATAATCCAGAAAAAAAATATCATATATTAAAATTTGATATAAAGAAATTTAAATATATAAATAGTTTTTATGGTTTTGAATTTGGAAATAAAGTTTTAACTGATATTTATAAAAACAATAAAGAAAAATTAACAACAAATGAAAGAATTGCCAGAATATCAGCTGATAATTTTGTTATCTTGCTTGAAGAGCTTTCTATAGAACGCTTGAATGATATTTTAGAGCCATTGAATTATGATGAGGGGGCAACTATTTATTTTTCTGGCGGTTTATATTCAATAAATGATATTTTTGAAAATGTAAATTTAATGGTAGATAAAGCTAATATAGCGGCTAACTCTGTAAAAGAAATAATGAATAAAACTCTTGGATTTTATTCAGAAGAATTTAATACTCAAATTTTAAAAAATGAAAAGTTAAAAAAACTGATAAGAGAAGCAATTGATAAAAAAGAATTAATGCCATATTATCAACCTAAAGTCAATATACATACAAATGAATTAGTTGGTGCTGAAGCATTGGCCAGATGGAAAACTAAGGAAGGTAAACTTATTTCTCCCTTTGAATTTATTCCAATTTGTGAGAAAACAGGAATGATTGTAGAATTAGACATGATAATTTTTGAAAAAGTTTTGAAGTTTTTAAAAAGCAATTTAGATAAAAGAATAGAATGTACACCAATATCTGTTAATTTTTCAAAATTACATATTAATGATAAAAACTTTTTTAAAAATATAATGGATAAACTTGATAAATATAATATTCCAACTTCATTAATTGAAATTGAAATGACAGAAACTGTTATTTTTGATAATTATAAATTGATAAAAAACTTTATTAGAGAACTTCATAAGGTAAGGCTTATGATTTCTATGGATGATTTTGGTACTGGATATTCTTCTTTAAATATGCTGAAAGATATTCCAATTGATATTTTAAAAATTGATAAAGGATTTTTAGATAAGGGTTCTAATCTTCAAAGAAGAAATATAATTTTTTCAGCAATAGTAGATCTTGCTCAAAAATTAGGGATAAAAGTAGTAGTAGAAGGAGTTGAAACAATTGAAAATATAGAATTAATGAAAAATTCTGGTTGTTATATAGCACAAGGATATTATTATGCTAAACCTATGGATGAAGAAGAGTTTCAAAAAATATATGAAGAGGGTGTTGTATGTTAAAAAAAATTTTATTGTATTTGGGAGTAATGATTTTTTTTATAAGTATGATTGGCTGTAAACAGGCTAATAAAAACAAAGGGAAAATAGGGGTGTCATTTGGAGTAGGTGAAGCTATAAGATGGAAGCAAGAAAAAGAATACATGCAAAATAGGGCAGATGAACTAGGGATTAAAATTGAAATAAAATTAAATACAAAAGATAAGCCCAAAACACAGGAAGAAGACTGCTTTGAATTAATAGACAGCGAAATTGATGTATTAATTATTACTCCACGTAATGTGAATGATATGAGTAAAATTATAAAGTATGCTGAAAAAAAGAAAGTAAAAGTAATAAGTTATGCACGGATTATTTTAAAAGAAAAAGTTGATTTATATGTAGGCTATGACAGTAAAAGAATGGGACAGATGTTAGGACAATATTTAGCTGAAAAAGTTTATAAAGGGAATTACATTCTTTTAAAAGGGGATGAAAATGATGAAAATGCTAATTTGCTATATGAAGGAGCTTTGAGATATATAGAGCCAATAAAGAATGATATTAATGTAATTTTGGATACTTCAATTTCTAATTGGTCTCCTAAAGTAGCTAAAGAATTAGTTACATCAGCAATAAAAGCAAATAATAATAAAATAGATGCAATATTAGCTCCTAATGATAAAATAGCTGAAGGATGTGTAGAAGCTATAGAAGAATTAAATATAAATAGAAATATAACTATAACAGGAATGGATGCAGAATTAAGTGCAGTTAAAAGAATTTTAAATGAAAAACAAGATGTAACAATTTACATGGACTTAAAAGAACTGGCATATACAGCTATAGATGAAGCATTTAGTATGATACATAATAAACCTATTAGTACAAATGCAGAATATGATAATCAAAGTGGAAAAAAAATACCATCACATCTTATCACAGGAAGATTGGTAACAAAACAAAATATAGATAGAATATTAATAGAAAGTAAAGTTTTTACAAGAGAAGAAATATATAATGAATAAATTTGAGACTGTAAAATATTTTGTGTAAATAAAGAATTAAAAACTTTCTAGATTAATGATAAAATATCATCAAGTAACTAGGAGGTTTTTTATAACACGATTATATCTTTAAACTTTGAAAATCAAGAATATTTTTCAAAAAAATAAATCTCTAAAAATGAAAATGCTTAAAAATAGCCTAAATGGCAGAATAAAAGTCCACTTTTATACACAAAAGAGAACTTTATATTCTATAGAATATAAAGCTACTACAAAGAACTTTTCAAAATATTTATAAAAATTTAAAAATAAGAAGAATATCTTATTTTAAACTTGGAGGAAATAGTATGAAAAGAAGCAATATTGAATCATCATTGAAAAGATTTTTGAAAAGAAAAGTAACAATAACATTGTGAATGGTAGTATCATTTTTAATTACAGGAGCTATAGGATATGGGGCATATGATATAGTAGCACAAGGAGAAATAAAATTTTATATAACACTTAAAGTTGGCAGTGGAAATCCTAAAATTATATGTGGTTGGAATTATATAACAGATCTAACTAAAAATGAAGATCATTCAACTGATGAAACAAGTATTACTTTAAAAAGTGGAACAATAGATGAACTTATAGGTGAAAACCATCTAAAGAAAGTTGATTATAAAGGAGAAGTATATTTATATAGTATAGGAAATACAAGTGTAACTATGAATGATGAGACAGTTCAATATTTAATAGGTGGAAGTAAATCTAATGGAACTAAAGCTAACATAAAAAATGGAGAAATCAAAATATCAGCATTCTCTGGAAGTTTAGGAGTAGAGTTTAAAAAAGATAACAAAACTTTCGAAGTAGGATACAGTCTTTATTCATCAAAACATGAAACAGAAAACAGAGGAACTATGTCATTTAAATATAATTTTTAGAATGAATTTATAAAAAAATATTTATTTTTTCTAGGCTGTAGATAATAGAATTATTTACAGCCTTTTTATATCAAAAACATCATTCTAAATTGACAAATATAAGTAAATAGAGTACAATTATTAGGAATAAATAAATTTGTATAAATATGATTTATAGAATAAAAGAAATATTTGGAGGAAAAATGGTAAATAACGATATATTGAGAAGGGTAAGATATGCATTGAATTTAAAAGATTCTGTAATGTTGGAAATTTTCAAATCAGCAGATTGTATAATTACTCATGAAGAATTATTGAATCTATTAAAAAAAGAAGATGAAGAAGGATTTGAAAAGTGTAATAATAAAGTTCTTGAAGCATTCTTAGATGGACTTATTATTTTAAAAAGAGGTAAACAGGAACCAAAACCTGGAGAGGAAGTTCAAGCTGTTAAAATAAACAGAAATAATATAAACAACATCATCCTTAAAAAATTAAAAATAGCTCTTTCATTTAGAAGTGATGATATGTTAAAAATCTTTAAACTAGCAGGATTAGAATTGTCATCATCTGAGTTAAGTGCTCTTTTTAGAAAAGAAGATCACAAGAATTACAGAGAGTGTGGAGATAAATATATCAGAAACTTTTTAAAAGGACTGACTATTTATTATAGAGGTTAATTATAAGGCTGACGGGATAAGTCAGCCTTTTTTCAAAGGGAGGATTTTATGAATACAGTCTATGTAATTTTACTTGTAATAACTTTTGATGCTTTCTTATTTTTAAACAATCAAAAGAAATTTAAAGGGTATGTCACTTTAAAACATTATGCAGAAACATTAAAAATGCCTATATATCAAAAACTATTAATGGTAAAAATAATGATAGTAGTTTTTTTGACAACTCTTTTGAATTTTGTTTTATAAAGTGAAATTAATAAAAATTAATAGATTTTATTCATAAAATAAATTCTTTATGTTTTGGATAAAAAATAAACAAATTTTTGCTTTTTATTTAATCAATGATATTGTATTATCTTTTTAAAATGAAGAATTTTTGTAAAATTAAAAAATAACTTGAAATTTATATTTTTTTTGATAGAATATTAATGAGCATAAAAAAGTTAAGCTGTATTTTACAAAATAAAGTTCTATTTAATAGAACAATAAGATAAATTTTTAAAACTAATTAAATTTTAAATATATCAGGAGGTCAAATGACAAGCAAAAGTATTATTCTCCAAAGTTCATTTGGATCAGTATTTTCAACAGTTGAAGATATTGAGGAGAGAGAAGGTATTGAGAGCGGAAGCAGGATGGTAGTAGTTGCTGGAAGGGTAAATAATCCAGGAGTTATAGCAATACCAGAAAATGCAACTTTAAATGATGTGATTGGGTTGGCAGGTGGAATTAAAAATAAGAAAAGCTTCAAAGCTGCTCAATTTGGACTGCCATTTGGAGGATTTCTTACTAAAAAAAGTTTGGATAAAGTTATTGATTTTTCTCTGTTCCCAGAAGGAATAGACAGAAATATCATTATTTTATCAGAAGAAGATTGTATTGTTTCTTTTGCTAAGTTCTATGTAGAATTTTTGATGAGTAAAATAGAACGTAGCGAATACATCCAATATACATCAGTGCAAAATGAAATAGAAAGAATATGGAGAATATTAGACAGAATCTCTAAAGGAAAAGCAAATATGAGAGATATCTATCTTCTTAGATGTCTGTCTGAAACTATTAAATCAGAATTAAATCAAAGACATAATCTTGTATTGGAAAGTATAGAAGAATTTTATGAAGAGATAGAAGAGCATATAGAAGAGCATAAATGTGCTGCGGGACAATGTATTCATCTTTTAAAATTCAGAATAACTGAAAAATGTATAGGATGTACAGCTTGTGCCAGAGTATGTCCTGTAAAATGTATCAGTGGAAAAATCAAAGAAAGACACATTTTAGATACAAGCAGATGTACTCACTGTGGTCAATGTGTTGCTGCCTGTCCAGTAGGAGCAATATTTGAAGGAGATCACACAATGAAACTGTTAAAAGATTTGGCAACACCAAACAGAATCGTTGTAGTACAAGTAGCTCCAGCAGTAAGAGTAGCTATTGGAGAAGCATTTGGATTTGAAGCTGGAACAAATGTTGAAAAGAAATTAGTAGGAGCACTGAAAAAACTAGGTGTAAACTATGTATTTGATACAACTTGGGCTGCTGATATTACTGTAATGGAAGAAGCAAGTGAATTTCAAGAGAGACTTGAAAGATTCTATAAGGGTGATGATACAGTAAGACTTCCAATACTGACTTCTTGCTGTCCAGCATGGGTTAAATTCATTGAACAAAATTACCCTGATATGCTTGATGTACCATCTTCTGTAAAATCTCCTATGCAGATATTCTCTACAATAGCTAAAGATATCTGGGCTAAAGAAAAAGGATATGTAAGAGAGAGAGTATCAGTAGTAGGAATAATGCCATGTCTTGCTAAAAAATATGAAGCATCAAGACCAGAATTCTCAAGAGGAGATAACTATGATACAGATTATGTTATTTCTACAAGAGAGCTTATCAAAATATTTAAAGAATCTGGAATTAATCTTAAAGATATAGAAGAAAAAGAATTTGATAATCCATTAGGAGAATATTCTGGAGCAGGTATCATCTTTGGAAGAACTGGAGGAGTTATCGAGGCAGCAACAAGAAGTACTATTGAAATGATAACTGGAACTCATCTTGATGAGATAGAATTTAAAGAATTAAGAGGATGGGAAGGGTTCAGAACAGCTGAACTTACTATTGGACATATAGAACTTAGAATAGGTATCGCTCATGGACTGGAAGAAGCTGCAAAAATGCTTGATAAAATAAGAGCAGGAGAAGAATTTTTCCATGCTATTGAAATCATGGCATGTAAAGGTGGATGTATTGGTGGTGGAGGACAGCCAAAAGCTGTTAAGAAACAAGAAACACTTGAGAAAAGAGCAGAGGGACTTAACGCTATTGACAGAGGAATGAAGATCAGAAGATCTCATGAAAATCCATATGTTAAAGCAATATATGACAAATATTTAGATTATCCATTAAGTCATAAAGCACATGAACTTTTACATACTAAGTATTTCCCAAAAATCAAAAACAGATAGTTAAACAATTTATATAGAGGTTGACTAAAGAGCTAAGATAAATTTTAGAAGTTTGGAAATTAATAGTAAATCTTTTTACTGGAAAAGTTCTAAAATATTATTTCAAGTTATTAATCAACCTCTTTTTTATTTATATGGTAAAATATATATAAAACTATGGAGAGAGAAAAATGGAGAATAAGAAATCATCATTGATACAACTTCATATAGCAGTGCTTCTTTTTGGAATATCAGGGCTATTCGGAAAATTTTTGACACAGCCGTCAATAATAATTGTGCTGGGAAGAGTATTCTTTTCCAGTATATTTCTTTTTGTTGGTCTGACTATAACTAAAGAAAATTTAAAATTGAAAAGCAGAAAAGATATGTTGATTATAGCTTTTATGGGAATAGTATTGGCTATACATTGGAGCAGTTTTTTTCAAGGAATAAAACTCTCAACAGTAGCAATAGGATTATTAACTTTTTCTACTTTTCCAATTTTTGTCACATTTATGGAACCTTTTTTCTTTGGGGAAAAATTAAAAAAAGAAGATATAATACTGGCGTTTATAACCTTTGCTGGAGTAATGTTTGTTATACCTGATTTTCACATGGGAAATGAAATGACTGTAGGAGCAATGTATGGAATTTTATCCAGTTTATCATATGCAGTTCTTTCAATATTAAATAGAAAATATGTAAAAGAATATAAGGGAGTGGTAATAGCTTTCTATGAACAGCTGGTATCTCTTATAGTACTTCTGCCTTTTTTCTTTATTATGGAGCCAGTATTTACCAGAAAAGATATTTTTTTGTTGATACTTTTGGGAACTGTATTTACAGGGATAACCCATACACTCTTTATAAACAGCCTAAAGGATATAAAGACCCAGACAGCAGGAATAATTTCCAGCTTAGAACCTTTATATGGAATAATTTTATCAATATTTCTTTTAAATGAAGTCCCGTCTGTAAAAGAAATTGCAGGAGGTCTGCTCATATTAGGAACTGTATTTTATTCTACAATAAAAAATTTGAAAAATAAAAATTAATTATTTTAAAAAGATGACTGAGAGGTCATCTTTTTTTGATATAAAGATATAAAAAAAATTTGAAATGCAAAATAAAAGGGTGAAAAAATTTAAAAATTTGATATAATAGATAGGTAAGATTTGTTTTGACATATTCAGGACAAAAAAAAGTGAGATACTTTAAATATAAAACTTAAAATACGGAAGGAGAAAGGGATGAAAAAAGTTTTTTTATTGATATATTGTTCTCTTGGCATTATTTCTTATGGGAAAGAAATAAATTTGGATATGCTTTTAAATGAGATATCAAGAACTTCTTATCAAAATAAGATTTATGAGATAAAGCAGAATACAAATGATGCCAAAGAAAAATATTATAAACTAGATACTTTTAATGGGGTAGAAACTTCAGTGAGTTCAGAATACAGCAATCGAGAAGACAGTTTTCAAACTACTGGAAAAGTGAGCTACGGTCCTTTCTATGTAGAGGGAACAAAGCCATATAGTTCTGATGATGACTATGCTGTTTTTGGTATAGAAAAAAGCTTGAAAGACCTTATTTTTTCCAAAAGCGACAGCGAATTAGATAAATTGGGGATAAGTAGAGAGATAGACAGAGTGACGCATGAAAAAAATATGGAAACTCAGAAAATAGATCTTATTAATTTATACAGAGATTATAAAATAAATGAGCTGGAATTGAAAATAAAGAAAAATGGATTAACAACTCTAAAAAAAGAGGAAGAGAATATGAAGAAATCTTTTAATCTTGGAGCAATAGCTAAAATAGAACTAGACACCCTTCAATATAGTATAAGAAATCTCGAGATAGAGATAAAAAATCTGGAGGACAATCTGGTAAAACTTCAAGGGAGATTTTACTATGAATATAAATTTGATATAAGAAACAGTGCTCTGGCAGAAATAGCTCCAGTAGAAAAAAATATTAGTGAGCTGTTGAGAAAATATGGAGCAAAGGATTTAGATAAACTAAAATATCAAAAAGATCTCACAAGTGAGAACTTGAAATATTTAAAATATGATGACAGAATGCCAGAAATATCATTAGGGGTAGAGCACAGTACAAAATTTGATGAAAATAGAGTAGTGGCAAAATTTTCTAAGAGACTGTTTGATTTTAACATTGATTTAGAAGAGGAAAAAAATAGTTTGTTAGAGCAGGATGTGACGCTGAAACAGAAAATAGATGAGAATGAAGCTGAAAAATTAAAGGCTATGAATAATTACTATGGTTATTTAAAAGAATATGAAGTAAATAAGAATAAAGCTGAACTGGAATTATCAAAGTATAATATAAGAAAACTTGAATATAATTTAGGGAAAGTCAACTATATAGATGTAATGGAATCTTTTGATGACTATCTGGATTATGAAGTGGCAAAAGAGAAAGCTATAAATACTTTGAACGGATATATATATGAAATCATGGTTAGAGGTGAATGATGAAAAAAAAGCTTGATATAAAAATAATACTTTTGATAATTTTAATAGTAATAGTAGCTGGAGTAGAATTTATAAGATACAGAACAACTATTGATACTAAGAAAAATATATCAACATATACAGCTCTGAGAGTTAAAGATAATGGAGGAAGAGGCTACATAGAAGCAGATGGAAATGTAGCAGCAAATGATACTAAAAAAGTCTTTGTGGATAAAAAACTAAAAGTTGATGAAGTATTTATCCAAGAGGGAGACTATGTAGAAAAAGGTCAGATTTTAATGACTTTTGATGAAACTGAAAGAAATAACACAATGAGAAAGCTGGAAAGAGAAAGACTGGCATTGGCTAAATTAAAAAGAGATATTAAAGTAGAGAGAGAACTGAATAAAATAGGTGGAAGTTCTGATAATGCTGTAAAAGAGTTAAATGAGGAAATAAGAAAAATAGAGATAAATATAGAAGAATATATGGAAGATTTATCGAAAACAGCAGAAAGAATAGAAAGTCCAGTAAGTGGAACAATAACATCTCTTACTGCTCAGGAAAACTATCTGGTAGATACAGACTCTCCTCTTATGGAAATTGCTGACTTGTCAGATATCAAAATAGTTTTGGAAGTTCCTGAATATGATGTAAAAGATATAGAGCTTGGACAGAAATTAATGATAAAACCTGAGGTATTTGAAAAGAAAAAATCATATCTAGGGGTAGTAACAAAAATATCAAGAATATCAAAAGTTTCTGAAACTACATCAGAAAATGTCTTGGAGGTAGAAGTAAAACCTGATGAAGCTATACCATATATAGTACCAGGATTTAAAGTGTCAGCAGTAATATATCTGGAGCAGAGAGACAGTGGAATACTTATACCTAAGACTGCGATACTTGAAGAAAGCGGAAAATATTTTGTATTTGTAAGCTCTGATGATGGAGTGCTTTCAAAAAGAGGAATAGAAGTAGAAAATATTAAAGGTGATGACATAGTTGTAAAAAATGGTTTGAAAGCTGGAGAAAATATATTAGTAACTCCTGATGAAAGTTTAAAGGAGGGGAATAAAGTATTTCTTCAGTTTAAAAATTCTGAAAGAAAAGGAGCTGGAAAAGCGTGATAAGAGTAGATCATCTTAATAAATACTATATCAATGGTGAAATGAAACTTCATGCATTAAAAGATCTGTCCTTTCACATAGAAGAGGGAGAATTTGTAGCCATAATGGGAAGCAGTGGAAGTGGAAAATCTACAATGATGAACATACTTGGCTGTTTAGATAAAAACTCAGAAGGAACATATATTTTAGATGGTATAGATGTATCAAAAATCAAAGATGAAGAATTATGTAAAATAAGAAATGTAAAAATAGGATTTGTATTTCAGTCATTTAATCTTCTTTCAAAATTGACTGCTCTTGAAAATGTGGAACTTCCTTTGATATATGCAGGGATAGGAAAAAAGGAGAGAGAGGAAAAGGCTAAGAAAGTACTGAAAAAAGTGGGACTGGAAGACAGAATGCATCACAAGCCCAATGAACTTTCTGGTGGGCAAAAACAAAGAGTGGCAATAGCAAGAGCATTGGTAAATGATCCAGCTATAATACTTGCAGATGAGCCTACAGGAAATCTGGACAGTGTATCTGAAAGAGAGATAATGGAGATATTTACAGATTTTAATAAACAGGGAAAAACGATAATAGTAGTAACTCATGAACCAGAAGTTGCAAAATATATGAAAAGAGTTCTTTTATTTAAAGATGGAAGAATAATAAGAGATGGTGAGCCAGAATGAATTTTATAGAAAGTTTAAAGAGTGCCATTCAAAGTCTTAAAGGAAATAAAATGAGATCTTTTCTTACTATGTTGGGAATAATAATAGGAATTTCTTCTGTTATAACTATGTCAGCAATAGGAAAAGGTGGACAGGAAAATATAACAGGTAACCTTAAAGAGGGAGGTTATGGGAAATTTTCAATATCTGTAGATAAACAGGATGAGGAATTTAGATGGAAGTATCTTTTAGATGACAGCATTATAGATAAAATAAAAGATAGTGGGAAATTTAAAGCTGTCAGTCCTAAAATCAGCAGCAACTTTGCAGTAAAAATTGGAGAAAGAAAAGAAATGATGTTTCTCAGTGTGACTACTCCGGATTTTGAGGAAATTGATAAAATTGATATTGTCTATGGAAGAAATATACTTCCTTTTGAATATGAAAGTGGAGAGAAAGTTATAACAATAGATCAGCTTACAGCCAGAGCTCTTTTTACTAATGAAAAAAATGCAGTTGGACAAACTGTGGAGCTTTCGCAAGGGAGAAGAGGAAATGATATAGCTTATAAAATAGTAGGAGTATATAAGAATCCTCTTGAACAAATGATAAAGATAATGGGAGGACGTAGAATACCAAGATTTGTAAGAATGCCTCTCAATACTTATGATAAACTTTTTGATTTGCAGTCAGGGGGATATACTTCTCTCATAGTGGAATCAAAAGATCCAGAAAAATTAGCTGAAAGTATGACTGAAGCTAAAAAACTTATGGCAGATATAACAGGTATAGAGGAGTTGTATGAGGTAAATTCTGAATCTAATGCAGCAGCTTCTTTTGACAATATATTATCTACTTTAAATATATTTGTTACCTTTGTTGCAGGAATATCTCTTTTTGTAGGAGGGATTGGGGTAATGAATATAATGCTGGTAAGTGTAATAGAGAGAACAAAGGAAATAGGTATCAGAAAAGCAATAGGAGCAACAAATGCAGATATAATGATACAATTCTTGATGGAATCTATTATTTTAACTGGTTTGGGAGGGATACTTGGAATTATTATTGGAGTACTTTTAGGAATGGGAATTGGTTTTGCAGTAAAAATACCACCAATATTCTCTACTGCTTCAATTGTGTCTTCTTTAATAGTTTCAACAGGAATAGGAATAATATTTGGAGTAACCCCTGCTAAAAAAGCTGCACAGCTTAATCCAGTGGATGCTTTGAGAAGTGAATAAAGAAAAGGTTGAGCAAAAAGTTAAAGTAAATTTCAAAACTTTTCGTTCAACCTATTTTTAATTTTAAAGCAGACTTGGTAAGATACCCAAAATAGTAAATATTATTATAGTTCTTGTATTATAAAGAACTTCTTTTTTCTTATTTTCAATTGTGAACATAGATTTATCAGGAGGATTTTTTTTGTGATAATATTTGGAGATTAATACAATAGAAAGATATCCAAGTGTAAAAAAGAATATATCCATAGTATCAAAAGTTCCAATTACACTTCCATGTCCTCCAAAATACAGCTGGAGAAATTCTAAGGCAATCATTCCTATATAGATACTGGTAAATACAACAAAATCATAGAAATAAAATATTCTATCAACTAATAATGCTGCTCCAAAAGAAAAAAGCCATAATCCATCAGGAAGAGAGTAAACTACCCAAGTGGAAAACATTTTTCTATACAATTTTGCAAAATCTCTTACATGTAAAACAGGCTTACTTAAAAAAGTAGAATGTATCAATTTAAAGTAAAAGAGATTTCTACTTCTATAAAGTAGATAAATTCCTATCCCTAAGAAAAGTGGGAAAAGAATTAAAAATAATTTTCTTTTTCTCATATTATCCTCGCATTTGGTATTGGCATAAAATACAAAAAAATATTTCTATGTAGTTACAATACCTTGAAGTTCAAAAAATGTCAATATTTAATTAAAAACTTTCTGAAGAAAATAAAAAAATATTGACTTATGAATGTAAGTATTATAAAATTCTTAGAGATTTTGGATTATTATATAATAATTTTTTATTTGAAAATTAGAAATTATAAGTTAAATTAATAAAATTTTAATATTCTAAAAAAGGAAATTCTTATAATAAATTGTATAAAAAAGGTATATAATGAAGGGATTTTATTTTCGGGGGAGAATAAAAATCAAAAATAATTTGATTAAAGATTCCTAATAAAAATTTGGGGGATTTTTATATGAACAGGGGGGAAAAACTTGGAATATAAACCATCATTACTTTTTAAAAACGCCCACATAAATACTTGTTTTCCAACTCTTTTCAGAAGAATAAGTGTAAATTATACAAGGGAAAGAATATTAACACCAGATGAAGATTTTTTGGATATTGACTGGATAAAAAATGGCAATACAAAAGTAATAGTGTTGTGCCATGGATTAGAAGGAAGTTCCAGAAGTAAATATATCCAAGGAACAGCTAAATATTTTTCAGAAAGAGGCTGGGATGTACTTGCTATGAATTACAGAGGATGCAGTGGAGAATTAAATAAAAAAGTTACTTTTTATCATATGGGACAAACTTATGATTTAGAAACTGTACTTGAAAAAACAAAAGAATATAAGGAATTGGTAATAGCTGGCTTTAGTTTAGGGGCTAATCTTGTGTTAAAATATATGGGAGAAAGGAAGATATATCCAGATAATTTTTTATGTGGAATGGCAGTATGTCCTCCTTGTGATCTTGTTTCTAATTCAGTAGCATTTAGAAAACCGGGGAATGTAATTTATAGAAAATACTTTGTTAATAAATTAAAAGAAAAGGCAGCTCAAAAAGCTCTTTTATATCCAACTAAAATAAATATGAATTTAATGTCAAGAGTAGAGGATATTGAAGATTTTGATAACTTATTTACAGCTCCTTTAAATGGTTATTTAGATGCGATAGATTATTATGAAAAAACAAGCAGTATAAATTTTATACCGAATATAAGAAAAAAAACTTTTATATTAATGCCTTTAGATGACCCTATAATGTCTAAGAAATGTTATCCTTTTAAAGAAGCAGCAGAAAATGACTATATAGAATTGGAAACTCCTAAGTATGGAGGGCATGTAGGCTTTGCCAGATTATGTTCAAAAACTTACTGGCTGGAGGAAAAATTATTTGAATTTGTAAAAAATACAGAAGAAAAAAATTAAAATATATTCAGGGGGAAAGAAAATGTTTGGAATAGTAAATTATACAATGTTTTTTACATCTTGTTTGATACTGCATATTACACCAGGATCAGATACTATGTATATTTTAGGAAAATCTATGTCTAAAGACAAAAAGACTGGAGTGGTATCAGTCTTGGGAATCTCTACAGGAGTGCTTGTACACACTGTATTAGCAGCTTTTGGACTATCTATTATACTTGCCAAATCAGCACATTTAATATTGTAAAGTATATGGGGGCAGCATACCTTGTATATATGGGAATTAAAACTATCTTAGATAAAAAAACTTTATTTATGAATGATGAAAAAGAGGAAAAGGAAAAGCTTAAAGAGGTCTATTTTCAAGGGGTTATAACAAATGTTTTAAATCCTAAGGTAGCTCTATTTTTTCTTGCTTTTTTACCTCAATTTATAGATGTAAATAATAATTATGGAGTAATTCCATTTCTTCTGCTGGGACTGAGCTTTTTTATCACAAGCAGTTTATATGGAATAGTTCTTGCTTTGTTTGCTTCTTCAGCAGCAGGAGTGATAGCTAAAAAGCCGGGGGCTTCTAAAATGATGACTAAAATATCTGGATGTATATATATTTTCTTAGGTTTAAGTTTGCTAAGAGCTAAATTGAAAAGTTAAGAGTATAAAAAAAGGTGGCAATGAAAGCCACCTTTTATATTAGTCATATAATGGAAATTTTAAGCAAAGATTTTTAACTTCTTCTTTAATTTCAGCTAATTTTTCATCATTATCGATATTATCTACCACTCTAAGAATAAAATCAGCAATCTGCTTCATTTCATCTTCTTTCATACCTCTAGTAGTCATAGCAGGAGATCCTATTCTGATTCCACTTGTAACCATAGGTTTTTCAGTATCGTAAGGAATTCCATTTTTATTAACTGTAATTCCAGCTTTGCCAAGAGCTTTTTCTACTTGAGCTCCAGTAAGATTTTTATTTGCTTTTACATCTATAAGCACCATATGATTATCAGTTCCACCACTGACAACTCTCAGTCCTCCAGCTCCTAAAACTTCAGCCAGTACCTTTGCGTTTTTTACAACCTGTTTTTGATATTCTTTAAATTCAGGTTCAAGAGCCTGCTTAAATGCAACAGCTTTTGCAGCAATTATATGCATTAAAGGACCACCTTGTATTCCAGGGAAAATAGCTTTATCTATTTTTTTAGCTATCTCTTCATCATTAGTCATTATTACTCCACCACGAGGACCTCTTAGAGTTTTGTGAGTGGTAGTAGTAACTACATGAGCATATGGAACAGGGCTTGGATGTTCTCCAGCAGCAACCAGTCCAGCTATATGAGCCATGTCTACCATGAGCATAGCACCAGCTTTATCAGCTATCTCTCTAAATTTTTTGAAATCTATTGTTCTAGAATATGCACTTGCACCAGCGACTATAAGCTTAGGTTTAACTTCCATTGCCAGTCTTTCTACTTCTTCATAATCTATATGTTCATCATCCATTCTTACACTGTAAGAATAAACGTTATAATCTTTTCCAGAGAAATTTACATTTTTTCCATGAGTCAGATGCCCACCATGATCCAATTTCATTCCTAAAATAGTATCACCTATATTTAAAAGAGCTTTATATACTCCCATGTTAGCTTGCGATCCAGAATGAGGCTGTACATTAACAAATTTTACATCAAAAAGTTTTTTTGCTCTTTCAATTGCTAATTTTTCAGCTATGTCTACGCATTCGCATCCACCATAGTATCTTTTGTCAGGGTAACCTTCCGCATATTTATTAGTCATTACGCTTCCAGCTGCTTCTAATATCGATTCTGATACAAAGTTTTCCGAAGCGATAAGTTCTATTCCTTCATTTTGTCTTTTTTTCTCGGCTTCTATAGCATCATAGATCTCTTTGTCATCAATAAAAAGTTTTTCTAAATTTTTCATTGGTTTCCCCTCCTCAATTAAAAATAAATTATTATTATAATATAGCATAAAAATAAATTTTTATCAAAATTAAAATAGAAAATTTATTTAAATTTTATAATAAGCTATGATATCTGAAACAAATGTAATATAATGATTTAGAATATATAAGAACTATATTAAAAAGGAGAATAATTTGAAAATAGAAAAAACTTACATTCTTACAGAAGAACAAAAAAATAACATCAATAATCTCCAAAAAATTTGTAATGATTTTGAAAATCTTAAAGCAGAAGTTTTTCTATCTAATGAAATAAACTTTGATAAGAATATCCCTTGTTTTTTTCTTGGATATGAAAAAGAAAAACTGGTTGCTTTTTTAACTATTTTTCTTCCAACAAGAGAAGAGGGAGAGATTTCAGCTTTTACACATCCAGATTATAGAAGGCAGAATAATTTTAAAAAACTTTTTAAGGAAGCTGGAGAGGTTTTAAAAGAAAATGGTGTACCTAAAGTATTATTCGTAGCAGAACCTAAAAGCGATACTTCTAAAGAAGTTCTAAAAAAAATTGGCAAGACAGAATTGATAAGATCGGAATATACATTGAGTTATTCAAAGGAAAAATTTCAAAAGAAAAAGAATAAAAGCGGCTTGGAATTTGAAATAATTTCTGAAGATAATAAAAAAATCTATTCTCAAATGACAGAAGAAATATTTAAAATGGCTGAAGGGACAAGTGATAATTTTGTAGAAAATGCAATAAATTCACCTGATAGAGAAGCATATATAGGATATCTTGCTAAGGAGAAGATAGGCATTTTTAATATGAATTATACTGATGATGGAGTCTTTCTATATGGATTGGGAATAAGAGATTGCTTTAAAAGAAAAGGTTATGGAGAAGAATTTTTAAATTTTGCTTTGGAAAAGGCTTTTGAAAAAGGAGAAAAGGCTATTCTTGATGTAGATTCAGATAATATGCCAGCATATAATTTATATAAAAAATTAGGTTTTAAAATAGAATTTCAAGCAGATTATTATGAATACTATATTTAAATAAAAAGAGATTGATTATGAGTCAATCTCTTTTATAGTTACAGTTAGTAATCCATATATACAAATCCACCACCAAGGGTAGTAGATTTAAGCCATAGAGCGAGATCTACTTTTTTTTCAATACTCTCATCATATATGACTCCCTGTAAAATTTTATTTTCTTTATCATATTCAATTGAAGCAAGAATAACCCAATGCCATCTGTCAAGAGTTACCTCTTCTCCACTGCATAGATTTAAAAATGCAACTGGTCTGTTCTTTGAAAGAGATTCCAAAAGAAATGATAAAAGATTTTCAAAAGAAGGTTTATCTTCATTTGGTTCAGGAACATCAAGTATATGAAGTTTAACCAGCATATCTCTTTCTTTTAAATATGGTTTAAATTTCTCGCAAAATATTTCAGTTGTTGGAATTCCTCTGTCTCCTGGTGTAACATATTCCCATAATTCTTCCATCAATGCCAGCATAGAACTTTTTGTACAAGGAACTTTTTCAGGACTTTCTTTGATATATCTGTAGTAATGGGTAAGCATAGCCGCAGTGGTAGGACCACATCCTGAACGACGTTGTCTTTCAGTTAAAAACCATTCCTGATCACATCCCAGAAATATTTTATCTGTTGTATCATCTTTGATTTTAAATAAATCAAGATTTTTAATTGCTGAATTATAAAGCATAATAACACCCCCTATACTTCTTTTTGCTTTTGAGGTATTTGAATATCTCATAACTTTAAGTTTTTAATATTAAACATATAATTAAAAAACAAAAAATATCTTTCAGAGCATAAAAAAATAACTGCTGAATGATATCTTTTAAATATATAATACCATTCAACAGCTATTAAATCAACAGTAAGAATTTTTACTATTTTAAATTTGCAATATCCTTTGTATCAATTATCATTGTTACTGGTCCGTCATTAAGAAGTTCAACTTTCATATCAGCACCGAATTCTCCACATTCAGTTTTTATTCCAAAACTTCTGCATTTTTCTAAGAATTTTTCATATAACGGCTCTGCAAGATCTGGTCTGGCAGCATCTGTAAACCCCGGACGACGTCCTTTGATGCAGTTGCCATAAAGAGTAAATTGTGATATAACTAAAAGTTCTCCCTTGATATCTTCCAGTCCTAAATTCATTTTTCCCTCTGCATCTTCAAATATTCTAAGATCTTTTACTTTAGAAGCCATCCAGTTCACTTCTTTTTCTGTATCTGTATGTGTCACTCCAAGAAGTACCAGAAGACCGTTTCCTATCTCTCCCAAAACTTTTCCATCTACAGTGACGCTTGAATGTTTTACTCTTTGAATAACTGCTCTCATATCTTCACCTCTAAATAATTTATATTCTAGTTAATTCTATTATAAATTTCTGACTTTTGCAAGAAGTAAAAAATGATAGATTAAATGATTTGAATCAAATAAGAATTTGGAAAAACGATAAATAAATGATATAATTGATAGGATAAAACATATTATTATGTAGATTATATTTTTGTGTCAAAAGGAGTTAGAGCATGGAGAGAGAGATAGTTTTAACAGAATTTGCAAGAGTGATAAATTCAGATAGATATCAGTATACAGAAAGCGACATTTTTTTGATGGAACACATGGAAGATAAAGAAGCTGTTTTTGATGTGTTTTTTAGAAAAACAGAAGACGGCGGATTTGCTGTAGTTTCTGGAGTACAAGAAGTGATTAATCTTATAGAAATTTTGAACAGCACAGGTGAAGAAGAAAAAAGAATGTATTTTTCAAAACTTATTCACGAAGAGCAATTAGTTGAGTATCTTTCTAAAATAAAATTCACTGGAGATATTTATGCTATGAGAGATGGAGAAATAGCCTATCCAAATGAGCCTGTTATTACTGTAAAAGCTCCATTAATTGAAGCAAAAATATTAGAGACACCTATATTGAATATAATGAATATGCAGATGGCGATAGCTACAAAAGCTTCAAGAGTTACAAGAGCAGCATACCCTGTACAGGTTTCATCTTTTGGAAGCAGAAGAGCTCATGGTTTTGACAGTGCCGTTGCTGGAAATAAAGCAGCAATCATAGGTGGATGTACAAGTCATTCAAACCTTGTGACAGAATATAAATATGGGGTGCCAAGTATAGGAACTATGGCTCACTCATATATTCAAACTTTTGGAGTGGGAAGCCACGCTGAAAGAGTAGCTTTTGATACATTTATAAAACATAGAAGAAATAGAAAATCAAATGCTCTTATTCTTCTTATAGACACATATAATACTATTGGAATAGGAATAAGAAATGCAATAGACTCATTTAAAGCTTGTGGAATAGATGATAATTATCCTGGAATATATGGAATAAGAATAGATTCAGGAGACCTTGCTTATCTTTCTAAAAAATGCAGAGCTATGTTGGATGAAGCAGGACTTACAAAGGCAAAAATATTCCTTACTAACTCATTGAATGAGGAACTTATCAGATCATTGAGAGAACAGGGAGTATGTGCAGATACATATGGAGTGGGAGACGAGATTGCTGTAAGTAAATCTAATCCTTGCTTTGGAGGAGTATACAAAATAGTTGAAATAGATAATGAACCAGTGATAAAATTATCAGAGGATATCATAAAAATATCTAACCCTGGTTTTAAAGAAGTTTATAGAATATATGATAAAGAGGGATTAGCTTATGCTGATTTAATAACTCTTGTGAAAAATGACAGTGATAAAGAAAAATTAGTAAATGGAAAAGATATCACTATTAGAGATGAAAAATATGATTTTAAATTCAGTGATTTAAAAGAGGGATCATATAGTGTGAAGAAACTTACTAGAACATATGTAAAAGATGGGGAAGTTATTACAGATGAGTATGAAAAATTATTTGATGTATTAGGTTCTCAAAAATATTATTTAGAAAGTTTAGAGAAAATATCAGCAGAAAGAAAAAGATTGGAAAATCCTCACAAATATAAAGTAGATCTTTCAGAAAATCTAATAAAATTAAAATATGACATGATAAAAACTATACAATCAGAAATATTAAAAGATGACTCTCGTAAAAAATAAGAGAGCCATCAAATGAATCTATTTTTTTAAAGCGATTACTAACAAATGAGCAGTAGAAAGATTAGTAGCAATAGGGATTTTGTGAACATCAGCAAGTCTGATAAGAGCTGAAATATCAGGTTCATGAGGCTGAGCTGTAAGGGGATCTCTTAAAAAAAATACAGCTTTAATCTTGTTGAGAGCGATGTCAGCACCAATTTGCTGATCTCCTCCTATTGGACCAGATTGGTATCTATGGATAGTCAGCCCAGTTGCTTCAGCTATTCTTTTCCCAGTTGTTCCAGTAGCTACTAATTCAAATTCTTTAAAGAAATCAAGATTTTCTTTTACAAAAGTAACTATTTCATCTTTCATATTGTCATGAGCTATAAGAGCGATTCTTTCCATTATTATAGTTCCTCCCTTGGAAATTAATTGATATAGTTATTATATAATAATTTTGTATGAAATTACCAGTAATTTCAAAATAAAAAAAGGGTGATAGAGTGGAATTTAGTAAAATAAGATATATAGAGAGAAAAACAGGGGAAACTCTTATAGAAAAAGTACCAGGGGAAAAGTATTTGAAGTTTTTGTACTATAATCCTCTTGGAGAACTTCCTTTGAATATGATAGTAAGAAAAAAATTTCTTACAGAATATTATGGGAAAAAAATGGACAGCAGAGAGTCTTGTAAAAAAATACCAGCTTTTATTGAGGAAGCGGGAATAAATATAGAAGAAGCTAAAAAATCAGTAGAAGAATTTACTTCATTTAATGATTTTTTCTATAGAGAGTTAAAAGATGGAAGAAGACCTGTAAATCAAAATGAGAATGTACTTGTTTCTCCAGCAGATGGAAAAATAATGGTATTTGATAATTTAAGTGAAAAAGATAATCTCTTTGTAAAGGGAGACAAATTTACTTTGGAAGAATTTTTTGGAAGCAGAGAATTAGCCAAGAAATATGAAGGAGGAGTTTTTCTTATAGTGAGACTAGCTCCAGTAGATTATCATAGATTCCATTTCCCTTCTGATGGAAAAATAAGTAAAAGTCAATTAATAGATGGATACTATTATTCAGTTTCTACTCTTGCTATCAAAAAGAATTTTAGAATATTCTGTGAAAATAAAAGAGAATATTCTATACTTGAAACAGAAAAATTTGGAGATATAGCTATGTTTGAAGTTGGGGCTACTATGGTAGGAGGAATTAAACAGACTTATACCCCAGACTCATCTGTAAAAAAAGGTGAAGAAAAAGGATATTTTTTCTTTGGGGGATCTACTTGTATACTTGTTTTTGAAAAAGATAAAGTGCAGATAGATAAGGATCTGCTTGAAAATACTAAAAATGGAATTGAAACAAAAGTATATATGGGAGAACAAATTGGTATTTCCAATAAAAGATAGGGAGAGGTATGAAAAGAAAGGCAAAATATTTTAAAATAGGAGACCTAGTCATATATTCCTTTCTTCTGTTTTTCTTTGCTACTTTAGGGATGAATATTACAAGCTTGTCTCAAGAAAAGGCTTCTAAAGTAGAGATATATGTAGATGGGAAGCTACAGTATGTATATCCATTACAGAAAGAAGAGAGAGATATTTTTGTTGATACAAATCTGGGAGGAGTAAATGTCAAATTCAAAGATGACATGGTAAGAGTGACAACCTCCAATTCACCTTTAAAGTTAAATGTAAAACAGGGATGGATAAAAGATCCGGGAGAAGTTATAATTGGTGTTCCTGATAGGCTCTTAATAAAGATAGTGGGCGATTCTAAAAATAATGATACTGGGGAAGAGTTAGACTTCGTAATAAGGTAGGCGAGAATTGTGGAAAAAAAATGGACTTTTTTAAAATTTTTAGGAGCAGGGATAGTAATTGTACTGGTACAAAGTTTTTTTCAAAAATATGATGCTTTTAAAGATATATACAGTACATATATCGGCTATCTTATACCAATGATATATGCAGTGTTCATCTCCATATTTTTGGAACCTTTAGTGAGTAAAATAGAGCAGAGATTTAAACTTGAAAGATGGGTAGCTGTAGCTATTGTCATTGTTCTGGTAATAATAGGAGTTGCAGGGTTTGTCGGACTGATACTCCCTCAGCTTGGAAAAAGTTTTAAAGAATTATACAATAAACTTCCTCATATGCAGGAGCAGTTAGGAAGCCTCATAAAAAGAGTTCTTGATTATCTTAAAGAGAAGGAACTTCTTGTAATTGGAGAAAAGCAGATAGAGGATAATATAATCAGCTTATTAAAAAGAAATATAGGAAATCTACAGGAATTTGGAATATCAGTTCTTTTAAATATTGTATGGTGGACTATTGCTCTGAGTAAATTTTTTATAGGATTTTTCCTTGCTGTATTTATCCTATTGGACAAAGAGTATTTTATTAGATTTATAAAAAATATTTTAGCAATAATTTTTGGAAAAGAAAAAGGTATGTATTTAAGTGATTTTCTTAACCAGTCAAGAAATGTTCTTTTAAATTATGTATGGGGAAGAATAATAGCTTCAGCTTTTGTCGGAGTAATAACTTTTGTAGTATTATTTCTGGCAGGAGTCCCTTATGCATTGTTAAGTTCTCTAATGATTGGTATGGGAAATATGATACCGTATGTAGGTTCTATTGTAGCAGGAGCTATAGCAATATTTTTAGTAATTCTGGCAGAACCATCAAAGATAGGGTATCTCTTCCTTGCAATGATAATAGGACAGACAGTAGATGGATGGATAGTGGGACCTAAGATAGTAAGCGAAACAGTAGGAATGAGTACTTTCTGGGTAATAGTGGCAGTACTTATTGGTGGAAGTGTTATGGGACCAATGGGAATGTTTTTTGGAGTACCAGCTTTTGGTATAATAAAACTTATCTATGAGACACAATTAAAAAAAATTGAGAATGGCAGTACAAATATTAAAAATAAAAAGGAGAAAAAATGGAAAAAATAACTTTGATAGCTTCGAGTACTATGGGGCTTGAAAGTGTTGTAAAAGATGAATGCGTAGAACTTGGATTTGAAAATGTAAGGGCATTCAATGGAAGAGTAGAATTTGAAGGGACTGTAAAAGATATAGTTAAAGCAAATATACATTTAAGATGTGCAGATAGAGTATTTATAAAAATGGGAGAATTTAAAGCAGTTACATTTGAGGATCTTTTCAGAAATATGAAGAAAATAGAATGGGCTGATTTTATTCCAGAAAATGGAGAATTCCCTATAAGCTGGGTAAGTTCTGTGAAATCTAAACTTTTTTCAAAATCTGATATACAGAAAATAGCTAAAAAAGCTATGGTAGAAAAAATGAAAGAAACTTATAAAAAAGATTATTTCTATGAAGATGGAGCTTTATATGCAATAAAAATACAAGCACATAATGATATTTTTATAGTTATGATGGATACAAGCGGAGAGGGACTGCACAAAAGAGGATATAGAGCTATAAAAAATGAAGCTCCTATAAAAGAAACTATGGCAGCAGCTCTTGTGAGACTTTCAAGATGGAAAGGAGGAGAGAGACCTCTATTAGATCCTATGTGTGGAACAGGAACTATCCTTATAGAAGCAGCTATGATAGCAAGAAATATAGCTCCAGGAGCAAATAGAAACTTTGCATCTGAGGGATGGAAAATAATTCCAGAAAATGAATGGATAGAAGTGAGAGATGAAGCTTTTTCCAATGAAGATTATGAAAAAGAAGTTAAGATATATGGTTCAGATATAGATCCTGAAACTATAGAAATAGCCAGAGAAAATATAAGAAAAGCTGGTGTAGAAGATGATATAACTCTTGAGTGTAAAAATTTCTTAGATATAGAAATGGAATCAAGACAAGGGTGCCTTATAACTAACCCACCATATGGAGACAGACTTCTTGATGAAAAGGCAGTAGAAAGACTGTACGGACTTCTTGGAGATGTATGCAGAATGAGAATACCAAAATGGTCATACTATGTAATTACTTCATATGAAGAGTTTGAAAAATGCTTTGGAGGAAAAGCTACTAAGAACAGAAAACTATATAATGGTGGAATAAAATGCTATTATTATCAATATTATGGAGAAAGTAATGGAAAAAATGGTAAAAAATAATGAAATTTTAAAATTTTCTGTAGAGGTAATTTTACAGGTTTTCAGATCCATAAATAAAAAAATAGATGAGCTGAAGGAGATAGGAGATATCTCTGGAATAGAAATACTTGAAAAAGATGTTATACCCAAATATGAAAAACTTTATGGAGGTTTAACAGGAGAAGCTGTTGAAAACTTTGATGAAGAACAATTCTCAGCTATTAAAAAATATATTGAAGATATAATGAAAGAAAATAATTTCAGTGAAGAATATATAAAAAATCAGATGGAATTGAGAGAGAAATTCAAAGGTGATTCTGGAGCTGAAGTAGTGAAAAGATTTTTCCAATATGAGAAAAAAGAGCTTGAAAAAACGAAGTATGAACTTTTAGACAGAGCAGATAAAATATTGGAAGAGGAAGAAAAACTTTCTATGGAGATGAAAAATGCAATTCAGGAAGAGGAGCAGATAGAATATATTTATAAACTTCAGCCTGTAAGAGCCGAATTCAGAAAAGCAGAGGAAAAAATATTAAAAGTACAGGAAAAATTAGATATCTTAAATAAAAGACTGGTATCTGAATGGCCGTATGAAATATACGGAACTGTATCAAAAGATGAAATGTTAAAAACATATAATAAAATTATGAAAAAGTAATTATGATTTTTAGAAAAGTATGATAGAATTATGGAGGAGAAAATGAAAATGGTAAAAATAGTGATATTACTATTAATAATTGCAGGAGGATTTTTCTATCATTCTAGAAAAAGTCGTTCAGCTGATTTAAAAATTAAGGAGGGAACAAAGGTGGCAAATATAGTATTAAATGCTAAAATAAAAACTTCAAAAGGGGATATAAATTTAAAATTAATTCCAGAAGCTGCACCAATGACAGTAACAAACTTTGTATATTTAGCAAAAAGAGGATATTATGATGGATTAATATTCCATAGAGTAATAGCAGACTTTATGATTCAAGGGGGAGACCCAACAGGAACAGGAGCAGGTGGACCTGGATACCAATTTGGAGATGAATTTGTTGAAGAGCTTACATTTAATGTACCAGGGAAATTAGCTATGGCTAATGCAGGACCAGGGACAAATGGATCTCAATTCTTTATAACTCATGTACCAACAGAATGGCTTAACTATAAGCATACTATTTTTGGAGAAGTAGTTTCTGACGCTGACCAAGCTGTAGTTAATAAAGTTGCACAGGGAGATACTATTGAAACAATAGAAATCACTGGGGATGTAGATAAATTATTAGAAGCTAACAAAGAAATGAAAGATAAAATGGATGAAATATTAGCTAAAACAATGCCAGAATTAAAAAAATACTAGAAATAAAAATAAAAGTCAACTGCCAGCTGTGTTATTTAAACCAGTAGGTGGTTGACTTTTTTAATTATTAGTTTTATTTTTCTTCTTCTATATGTAGTTTTTCTATACGGTTGTCAGGAATTATCCAGAGAACAGCAGTGAGAGCATAGAAAAATAAAGAAATTACAGGAAGGAAAAATGCTGAAATTATTCCTGTAAGATATAAAATAGGAGAAATTTTCCCTTTTATATCATTTCCAATAGCTTTTTTTAATTTTGAATTTTTACCTTGTGACTTTATAAGCAGATGTATTAAAATATAGTATGCTATGGAGCAGGCTAAAAGAACGCCCCCATACATCATAGCAGAGATTTCTGAGAAGTTTGTTT
The DNA here is from genome assembly GCF_003019675.1 of Fusobacterium ulcerans. Classification (NCBI taxonomy): domain Bacteria; kingdom Fusobacteriati; phylum Fusobacteriota; class Fusobacteriia; order Fusobacteriales; family Fusobacteriaceae; genus Fusobacterium; species Fusobacterium ulcerans. The sequence continues at coordinate 2,268,518 of NZ_CP028105.1, forward strand.
CACCCATCCAGCTTGTTGTAAATGGAATAAGGGAAAGCCAAAAGAGCAGGTGAGTATTTGCCCAGAGGATTTTTCCGTTTATCTTATTGACAACAGAGAAAGTGTGATGATGATTGTTCCAGTATATTCCCACATAGAGAAAGCTTAAAATATAACTAAAAAATTTTGGAAATAAACTGGAGAGTTCAGAAATATCTGCTCTATGAGGTGCTTTTAATTCTAATACCATTATTGTTATAATGATGGCTATTACTCCATCACTAAATGCTTCTATTCTATTTTTTCCAAACATAAGATTTTCTCCTTTTAAATATCTTTTAATCATTATATGAAAAAAAAGAGGAGATTCCTTTTTTAGAAATTCCTCTTCTTTGGAGATTATAAATCATTTTTTAGTTCCTCTAAAACTGCCAGAACTATATCTTTAGATATAATAGATGCCTTGTCGCAGTTCTGTTCAAAATTTTCTACTCCAGAGTGAGAAGCTGTATCTGTAATAGTTCGTATTGAAATAAATGGGATATTATTTACATAGCATACATGGGCGATACTTGCACTTTCCATATCAACAGAGAGAGGAGCATATTTTTTGTTTATTATTTCCCGCATATTCTTATCAATAAAACTTTCTCCAGTTACCATTTTACCAAAAATAACAGGATGATTAACAGCTTGATTCTGTACAATTTTTTTTGCAGCAGCTAATAATTTTTCATCAGCATTAAAATAGATAGAAGGGAGCCAAGGGTGAAACTCTACCAGTATATCATCAGCTACATCGTGATAAGCAAGTTGTGTTGATATAACTGTATCAAAAATTTTTATAGTTTTTTCCATTCCACCAGCTGTACCAGCACTGATAATTGTATTTACATGATAAGAATCAATTAAAATCTGTGCAGCAACAGCAGCATTGACCTTGCATACACCACTGTATAGAACAACAACAGGAATATTATTTATTTCACCTTCATAAAATTTCAACATTGCTTTTTCTGTGATATGGCAGTTATGAATATGATTTAGAAAAGGTTCTAACTCAGAATCTCCAGCACAGATTATTCCAACTTTTAAAGCCATTTAATTCCTCCTGATTTATAGATTAATTTACTCACACTTTATCATTATATTTTTCCAGAGGGGGAGTTTTACTACTCAGTTACATAGACATTTGTAAGATCTAAATAACCATTATTTTTCATAATAAGATTATGAATATTTTTTCTCATTCCAAGATTTAGTTTTGGATAAAGAATAGTGTAGTGAGGAAGCTCTTCTTGTAATATCTCCTGAGCCTTTCCATAAAGTTCTTTTCTAACTTTAGGATCCATTGTTATTCTAGCTTTATCAAGAGTATCATCTAAATCTTTATTTACAAAAGCAGTTACATTCATAGAACCTTTTATTTGAGATGAATGGAAAAGAGGATACATAGTTTTATCACAATCTCCATTGGCAGTGTTCCATGACATATAGAAAATAGGTTTTACTTCATTTTCATTTTCAATCATTTTGATATAAGTAGCCCATTGGAAAACTTTAATCTCAGTATTGATTCCTATTTCTCTCAACTGCTCCTGAATAATAACACAAGCATCAATTCTTGCAGAATCATCACTTACCCATAAGTCAATATTGAAACCATTAGGATACCCAGCTTCTGTTAAAAGTTCTTTTGCTTTGGCAATATTCAAATCATATTTCTTAGCATCAGGATTGAAATCTGTCATAGCAGGAGGAACTACAGAAGTTCCAGGAGTAGCAGAATCTCCATATATAGCTTGAGTGATAGCTTTATTATCTATTGCATAAGCTATTGCCTGTCTCACTCTCTTATCTTTCAATAATTCATTTTTAGTATCAAATCCAACAAACTGGCTAGTAGGAGCTTCAACTTCTATATAATCTAAAGAGTTGTTGTCTTTAATAGATTTCAGATCCATAACTCCCATATCTAATGATATATCAGCTTCACCAGTTTCCAGCATAATCATTCTGCTGTTGTTTTCAGTTATGAACTTAATAACTACTTCTTTAAGTTTTGAAATAGTCCCATAGTAATCATCAAATCTTTCCATAGTAAGTCTGTTTCCTATATCCCATGATTTAAATTTGAATTGTCCAGTTCCTACAGGGTTAGTAAGAAATACATCTTCTGAAGCTTCAACGAGTTTTTTATTAATTATTGAAGAATTTGTAATACTAAGCTGATTTAAAAGACTTCCAAAAGGAGTATCTGTAGTTATCTTGATAGTGTTTTCATCAATTACAGTTACCTCTTTTATAGGAGTAAAATTATAAGCACATTGAGGAAGACTTCTTGCTCTATCCAAAGAAAACTTTACATCTTCAGCAGTCATAATATCTCCATTATGGAATTTAACATTTTTCTTTAAGTGAAATACTGTATTTAAAGGATCAACAGATTCCCAGCTTTCAGCTAATCCTGGAAGCAGATTAAGGTCTTTATCCATAGTTATTAAAGTATCAAACATAAGCTGAATTATTTTATTAGAAACTGAATCAGTACTTTTTTGTGGATCAAGAGTTTTGATTTCAGCTTTCTGAGCAATAACTAAAGTATCTTTCAATTTAGTCTCTGATGAAGTTTCAGATTTTATAGCTTTTGTTCCTCCAAGTAATAAAGCAAATGTAAGTAAAAAAATCACAGCCAATAGTTTCTTTTTCATTTTTGTTTCCCCCTCGGTATCATTTAAAAGTTCTTTAAGAATAAAAAAAAGCAATCTGGTTAGATTGCTTTAAAAACAAGTGATATTTCTCATATATATCATGTGTGCTCCAAAAAACATGATGTATATAAATTTAGATTTATATATTCAAATATTTTAAAGGAGTTTACACAGAAGTATAAAAGTTATCAAAAGACGCAAGCTTATATCTAACATTAAAAATTTCTGTATGCAGTTTTTCTGTGCAGCTCCACCACCAATATTGGAATACAGTGTTTAAGTTAGATAATGTCATATTGATAACCTCCTTTTTCATAGTCTTATTTCTTGTAATGAGTATATGCTATATTTTTTTAAAAGTCAACTATTTTTTATTTTTTTTTTACAATATCCAGAAAATATTCATGAACAGAAGTATCATCTGTAAGCTCTGGGTGGAAAGATACAGCCAGCATATTTTTTTCTCTCACAGCAGTTATATTTCCATTTACAACTGATAATATCTCTGCTCCTTCTTTTATATTTTCTACATAGGGAGCTCTGATAAATACCATTTTCACTTTTTTATCTATTCCTTTAAAATCTCCTAATGTTTCAAAACTTCCAAGCTGTCTTCCATAAGCATTTCTTTTAACTTCTATTCCCATAACTCCTAAATGTACAACATCACTGTTTGAAAGTTTTTCAGCGAGAAGTATCATACCAGAACAAGTACCAAATACAGGAAAGCCATTTTTTATTTTTTCTTTGAGAGGTTCAAGAATATCAAAGTCTCTTAAAAGTTTTCCCATAGCTGTACTTTCTCCACCAGGAAGAATTATCCCATCAATATCTTTTAGCTGTTCTTTTGTTTTTACTAGACAGTTATCTATATTTAGGGAATCAAGGATATTTTTATGCTCTTGGAAAGCTCCTTGGAGAGCTAAAATTCCTATTTTCATAATTACCAACCTCTTTTAGCCATTTTCTCATCTTCAGCAAGAGAATAAACATTGATACCTACCATTGCTTCTCCTAGATCTTCTGATATTTCAGCAAGAATTTTCGGATCATTGTAATTTGTTACAGCTTTTACAATAGCAGCAGCCCTCTTTGCCGGGTCGCCAGATTTGAATATTCCAGAACCAACAAAGACACCATCACAACCAAGCTGCATCATAAGAGCTGCATCAGCAGGTGTAGCCACCCCACCAGCAGCAAAGTTTACCACAGGAAGTTTTCCATTGTTATGAACATATTTTACTAAATCATATGGAGCTCCTAATTCCTTTGCAATATGATAAAGTTCAGATTCAGGAGAAGATACTACTTTTCTGATATCTTCATTTAGTGTTCTCATATGTTTTACAGCTTCAATGACATCTCCAGTTCCAGGCTCCCCCTTAGTTCTTATCATACTTGCTCCTTCAGATATTCTTCTTAGAGCTTCTCCTAGATTTCTTGATCCACATACAAATGGAACTTTAAATAATGTTTTATCCACATGGAATCTGTCATCAGCAGGAGTAAGAACTTCACTTTCGTCAATATAATCTATTTCAAGAGCTTCAAGTATTTGAGCTTCTACAAAGTGACCAATTCTCACTTTAGCCATTACAGGAATAGAAACAGCAGCCTGTATCTCTTTTATCATTTTCGGATCAGACATTCTTGCTACTCCGCCATTTTTTCTTATATCAGCAGGAACTCTTTCCAATGCCATAACAGCACAGGCACCAGCTTCTTCAGCTATTTTAGCTTCAGCAGCTGTAGTTACATCCATTATTACTCCACCTTTTAACATTTGAGCTAAGTTTTTATTTAAATCATATCTTGACATATTCTTCCCTCCATATATTTATTGATTATTTTTTTGATTAATATTATAATAAGAGTATCGATACAATCTATTAAAAAATTAATTTTCTAATGATAGTATCACATAAAATATAAAATTATTCAATTCTAAAAACTATTAAGTGTACCGTTACAATTTTTTCTTGGAGGAATAATGAAAATAGAACTGCCTGTGGAGAATGGGGAAAAAATATATCTTCAGCTTTATTATAAATTAAAAGAAATGATAGAAAATGGAGAGATAAAAGGAAAAATATTTTCTATAAGAGAGCTTGCTAAAAATTTAGGAGTGAGTATCTCAACAGTGGTAAAGGCCTATGAACAGCTGGAAAAAAATGGATATATATATCTTCGTGGAGGGAGCGGAGCTTATGTAAAATACAACAGAGAAAAAAAGTTTTATCTGGAAGATCATATGGAAAATGAAATATTCAGATATGGTTATTTTTCTTCTGAGTACAGAATAGATTTTTCTACTGCGTCCCCTAATGCTGATTTTTTTCCTGTGGAAGAACTGAAAAAAGCTATCAATTATATTTTAGACAGAGATGGAGGGAAAGCTCTCCTTTATGAAAATCCACAAGGTTATTTGGAGCTTCGTAAGACTATAAAAAAAGAACTGAAAGCTGATGGGATAGATGTAGAGATAAAAGATATTCAAATAATGTCAGGTGCTCAGCAGGGGATAGATATATTGAGTAAAATATTGATTTATCCGGGAGATATAGTAGTCACAGAAGACCCAGCATATAAAGGGGCAGTTATAAGTTTTAAAAATAATGGGGCAAAAGTAGAAAGAGTAGCAATGAAAAAAGATGGACTTGACTTAAAGGAGCTGGAAGGTATTTTAAAGAGAGATAAAATAAAATTTATATATACAGCAGCTACTTTTCATAATCCTACAGGAATATCAATTTCAGAAAAAAAGAGAGTGGAGCTTTTAGATCTGGCTGAAAAATATAATTTCTACATCATAGAAGATGATTGCAGCTCTGATATATATTTTGATGAAAAAAAAATAAGAAGTATAAAAAGCTATGATAAAAATGATAGGGTCATATATATAAAAAGCTATTCTAAAGTGTTCATGCCTGGCTTTAGGCTTGGATTTATGGTAGCTCCAGAAAAAATAGCAAACTCTGTATTAGCAGGGAAATATTCCAGTGACATTTCTAACTCAGGATTGAATCAGAGAGTTTTTCAATATTTTCTTGAAAATGGTATATGGAATGAACATATAGAAAAATCCAGAAAAGAGTTTCATAAAAAACAAAAATATATGTATCACAGACTTAAAAAAATAGAGAACATAAAAATCAACAAACCAAAAGGTGGCATGTGCTTCTGGATAGAGCTTCCAAAAGAAATAACAGGGGAAGCTGTGTATATGAAACTTGCTAAAAGAGGGGTAGGAATACTTCCAGGGGTAGTTTTTTCAGAAAAATCATATAACTATATAAGATTAAGTTTTGCTCAATGTAATGAAAAAGAGATAGATGAGGGAATAGAAATATTGGAAAAAGTAATTGATGAATTGAGATAAGGAGAAGAGAATTATGTTTAATAGAAAAGATAGAAATACAAAAAGAATAAAAATAAAGCTGGTGATATTAGCTGTTTTGGTAGTAGTAGCCTTTGGAATGAAATATTTTAGATAAAATAAAAAGAGAGATACCTATAAAAAGCTAGATTAAATTTTAGAAATTTGGAAATTAGAAAGGTTTATGCAATTAATGAAGTAAGTAAAACGTAAAAAACAGTATGTTTGAACGAAGTGAGTTTCCAGTAATTAAGCAGTTAAAATTTTAACTGCTATAATTACTGAGATGCAACAGTGGAACTGTTGTAATCCTTTAACTATTTTTTTATGTTTTAAGAACAAAATTAATAATAAACCTTTCTACTGGAAAAGTTTTAAAATTATATTTATATTAATCTATTACTTCTGGAAATTTATCTCTTTCTATCAGTTCCAGAGTTACTTTAGTAGTAGCTACACAAGTAACAAGAGGAGCTAGAAATATCCCAATGAAGGGGATGAAAAATAGAAGAGTAAATATACTTCCACATAGAAGAGAGTAAAATCTCTTCTTTTTTAAAAATTCAAGACTTTCTTTAGGAGAAAATTCATATCTTTCTAAAGTATAGTCCATAAATGAAAATCCTGTAAAATATCCCTGAAGCAAAAATATAAGCAGAGGAATAGATAAATTTATAGGAAAAACAAAGCTCAACAGCATGATAACACATGTTCCAACAAGCTGTTTAATAAAGCTTCTAAACCCTACTTCAGCCCCTCTCATTAAAAATCTCATATTATCTTTAATTGTAAAATCATATTTTTTTCCTGTAAGGTGACTGTCTACTCTTTCAGAAACATATCCAAGTATTGGAGATAAGAGCAGTAACAGTAATGATTTATATACAAGATAGTAGAGAAAAACTGCTACCACCCATATTAGTATTTTGATAAGAATAGATACTAAAGCATGATATTTTTCTAATTCGAATATTGATTCTAAAGAACTCATTATTCCAAATGAAAGTAAATTTGCTAAAAATATCAAGACTACAAATAAGAAAATACCAATGATTCCTGGCAGAAAATAATATTTTTTTAATTTAGCTTCATTAATGATTCTAAAAGAATCTGAAAAAGAAGCCAGTACAAGTTTTATACCTTTCATAATTTAATCTCCTGTGTTAGTCCAAATGTGATGTATCAGAAAAAACTTCTATATTAAATTTTCCATCTTTATATTTTACTATTGAAACACTTGTGTTTTGTGGAACTTTAGCAGCTCCTAATACATCCATTTTTTCTTTTGTTATGACATGAAACAAAGCCTTTAGAGTTACTCCATGAGTAACAACAACAACTCTGTCACTGTCATTAAGATACGATAAAAGCTTATCTAATCCTTTTTTTACTCTTTCTATTACTTCATAATAATTTTCTCCATGATAAACTTTTGGATCATAATCTACAGGATTATTAAAAAAATCATAAAATTCTTTTGGATATTTTTCTTCAAATTCTGAACGAGGGATTCCTTCAATATCTCCCATAGAGATTTCTTTAAATTCCTCAATGAATTTTATTTCCTGTTTTCTGTCTCCCATAATAATTTTTGTTGTTTGAATAGTTCTTCCCATAGGAGATGAATAAAAATCTGTAAATTCAATGTCTTTTAGTTTTTCCGAAAGTTTTTCTGCCTGTGATATTCCCAGTTCTGTAAGTGGAGAATCAGATCTTCCCTGAAATATTTTTAAAGTATTCCATAATGTTTCTCCATGTCTGATAAAGTAAATTTCCATGTGCTTATATTTCCCTTCTTAATAAATTGTTTTTATTTTTTTACGTTTAAAAATGTAGGACTATTTAAGAATTTCTTAATATTTTCTATTCTAGTTTTATCATTAGGGTGAGTACTTAAAAATTCAGGTGATTGTTTTCCACCACTTGCAGAAGACATTCTTTCCCAGAAAGTAAGTGCATAATTAGGATTATATCCAGCAAGTTTCATAAAGATAAGTCCAAGTTCATCAGCTTCAGTTTCCTGTTTTCTGCTGTATCCAAGCATAACTAAATTAGAAGCACTTCCATAAAGTTCTTGAGGAACTCCAAATGCAACTTGAAGAACAGCTCCCACTCCACCTTGTACCATACTTTGACTTTGTTGTTCTCTGCTGTGCTCTGCTATTGCATGGGCAATTTCATGAGACATAACTACTGCAATTCCCTGCTCACCTTTTGTATAAGGAAGAATACCAGTATAGAAAGCAACCTTACCACCAGGCATACACCAAGCATTAGGAGTATCATCTTTTATAAGGTTAAATTCCCATTGGTATTTAACTTTAGAAGTTCTTTGCTCAGGGTGAAGTTCAAAATATTTCTCTACAGCTTTGGCGATATTGTTTCCAACTTTTTTTACAAGTTTGGCATCGTTATTATTCAAAACAGTACTTTGTTTCATAACTTGAGCATATTGAGTATAACTGTTTTGAATTGTTTCCTCTTCATTTACTAAAAGAAGCTGTTTTCTTCCAGTAATTGGAGTACTAGAACATGAGATAAGGAAAAGAGCCAAAAATACCAACGATAAAACTTTTTTCATTTTCATAAAATCCCTCCGATGTAAATATGATATTTTTTCTTTGAATATTCTTTTATTTTTAGGTATAATAAGAATATTGATATATTTATTTTACACAATTTGAAGGAGGATGTAAATTGAAATTTTTAGGAGTTATACCATCGAGATATGCCTCAACAAGATTAGAGGGAAAACCATTGAAAGATATATGTGGTCATACAATGGTAGAATGGGTATATAGAAGAGCTCTTTTGTCGAAATTAGATAATGTAGTAATTGCAACAGATGATGAAAAAATAGTAAAAGAAGTAAAATCTTTTGGTGGAAATGTTATCATGACAAGAAAAGATCATATTAATGGAACCAGCAGAATAGCAGAAGTTTGTGAAACATACTCTGAATATGATGTTATTGTAAATATTCAAGGGGATGAACCTTTAATAGAACCTGATATGATAAATTCTATAATTGATTCATTTTTAGAAGATAAATCTATTCCAATGAGTACATTAAAGCACAAATTAAGCACTATGGAAGAAATAGAAAATCCAAATTCTGTAAAAGTAGTAACTGATAAAAATGATTTTGCAATATACTTTTCAAGAAGTGTAATTCCTTATCCAAGAAATCTTGATTTAAAAAATTATTACAAACATATAGGAATATATGGATATAAAAGAGATTTTGTAATGGAATATTCAAAAATGAATTCTACTCCTCTGGAGCTTTCAGAATCTTTGGAACAGCTTAGAGTATTAGAAAACGGCTATAAAATAAAAGTTATAGAAACTCCATATAAAATAATAGGAGTTGATACTCAGGAAGAACTGGATAAAGTTAGAAAATATATTACTGAACATAACATAAAAATAAAATAACATCATTCAGGGGGAACAAAACTTATGAAAAAAAATTTAAGCAAAATATTTCTTGTAGCATTAATGGCAGCTTCCATAGCTGGATGTAGTTCTACACCTTCTAAAAAACCTTCTTCTGGAGGAGGATTCGGAGGAATATTTACAAGTTCTAAACCGCAAAAGGCACAACACACAGATGCTGACTATGAATTAGATTACACTTTCTTCAAAGAAAAAGGGCTTCCAATTCCAGACAACTTTAAAGGAAGATCTGTTGAATATCTAGTGCCGGGAAATGATGTATTGAAAGAGTATGGGTATAGTTTCTTTAAAAAACATAATGAAAAAGAGATGCTTAAATTTTTTAAAGATACGACTATAACAGGGTATGGTTCAAATTCTAATTACTGGAGATGGAAGATAACATTTACTGAGCAAGAATTTAAAAATTCAGTAGCTCGTAATCTGCCTATGGTATATAAAGTGAGACCAAGAGATGTAATGACATTGAGCAAAGGTGAATGGAAATCTATTCCTATAACAGCAGCAGCCATAGGAGATGTAAAAGATGTAGAAGTAGCTGCAAGAGGAAGATCAGGGGTTATAACTTATCTTTTGATAACTACTAATAAAAATAAATTTCTAGTATCTAAAGAGTTAAATGTAAGAAAGCTTCTTACTGCTGATAAAAATAGTACAAAAACTAATAGAACTATTCCTCTGTATGGAACAAAAGGGGGAGCCAACGGCTATAGTGCAAAAGCTCTAAGAAATAATATAACTCTTTTACCATCAGCTTATTTTTCGATAGAAAAGGGCTCTGGAAATGTAACTCTATATGGAGGAGGAAATGGTCATGGAGTAGGTATGCCTCAATGGACTGCTTATGATTTGACTAAAAACTACAATTATTCATATAAAGATGTTTTGAAAAGATATTATCCTAATACTGATATGAAAAATATGTACAGCATGAAAGGTGTAGATAAAAATATCAGAGTTGGAATAAGCAACAGCAATGGAGGATTGGATCATACAAGAGTTGTTCTTCATAGTGGTGGAAAATTAAAAATAACAGGTTCAGGATTTAAAATTGATGTGCCTGTAAGACAAAAAATAGAAGTTGTTAATGAAGGAAAAAAACTTTCTATAAAAGTAAATGGAAAGCAAAGAGTTAAAACTGTCAACCCAGTAGTTATTGAGGGAACAGGATACTACATCACTTTAGATGGAATAAAAAAGATGCACACAATAAATCCTAACTATCGTGGAATTATGGAATTGAAACCTTCAAGAACTTCCAGCAGGGGTATCAGAATAATAAATGAAATCTATATGGAAGATTATTTGAAACAGGTAGTCCCTAGTGAAATGCCACAAAGTTTTGGAGTGGAAGCACTTAAAGCTCAGGCTATCGCAGCTAGAACTTATGCTTTGAGTGATTATTTGAAATTCAGATATAAGAATGATGGATTCCATGTAAAAGATACTACTGAAAGTCAGGTGTATAATAATCAGGTTGAAAATGATGATGCAAAAGAAGCTATTGAAAGTACAAAAGGAAAAGTTTTGATGTATAAAGACACTCCTGTAGATGCAAAATATTTTTCTACATCAGGAGGATTTACTGAAGCAGCAAATTATGTGTGGTAATTAAGATAAAAATAATAATATAAATAAAAAAAAGAGACTGTTGTAAGTTAGTGTTTTATTAACTAATTCGCAATGGTCTTTTTTTATTTTCTCAAAAATTATTCTATAGCTTTAATTTCAATTTTTTTATTTTTAAATTTATCTGGAAGAAATATAGAGAATTAAAAAAGTGAGAAAAAGAATAAAAGTATAAAAAAGATAAAATAATTAAAGAGAAATAAAAAATAAAAATCAAGAGTTCTCGTTTGTGTATAAATGCGAACATTTAAAGAATTTAAAAACATCTAAAACAATCTTTATTCCTATTAACTATATATACCACGAAAAAATAAAATAATCAATTTTTATTTTCTTAAAAAATTTCAATTTTTAAAAAAATATATTTTAAAACTTGAATTTAAGATAATTTTTGACAAAAAATAAAAAAATAAAAAAGTTCGCATTTATACACAAATGCGAACAGTTTTTTGGGGTGGCTATTTTAAAGGAAAAGAGGATATTATGACAGAGGCTGAATTTCTTGAACTGTATAAAAAGAAGAGAAAATTGAAAAATATAAAAGAGGCAAAAGAGAAGTTGGAACTATTTTGGGAGGTAATTTTTGCAGGAATAGCAACAGAGAGAAAAGTAATAGTAAAAGATTTTGGAACATTCGAAGCAAAGAAACTCAAACCAAGAAAGATATATGATATTCATAAAAATAGTTTGTATATGACAAAAGAGAGAACAGCATTAAAATTCAGAGTAAAAAATGGTTTTATGGAAATTGTGAATAAAAAAGTAAATAACTATGGCTTATCAGATGAAACTGGGATGAAGTAAAGTAGTCTGACAAAAGTGCAGTTAAAATAAAATAATGGGAGGAATATAGTTATGATTAGCAATTTTAATGAGGTAGAGAAATCTCTAAAGAGATGTTTAAAAGAAAAGGTATCAATAACCACAGCCACTGTGGTAGGATTTTTGATAGCAGGTACAGTGGCATTTGGAACAGAGGCTACAGTAACTAAAGAATACACTAATGAGAACTTTTCAACTGCAATAACTGAAGAGGTAATGAATAATCAATATGGATTAATGTTAAAAGATAATACAGAATTTAAAGGGGTTATATATGAATTTAAATTTGGTGAAGAAAAGCCTTCAGCCATTGAACGTCTTATAACAGTTAGTAAAGGAAAAACAACACTGGATAAAGATACAAATCTTTCAACAAGTGAAGGGATGACTTTATTAAATATAGTTGGAGAAGATAAAACTGGTATTACAGAGGTAATTAGTGAAGCAATTTTAATAAATAACAACTCTTCTTTAGAAGAAGAAAATGATCGTTTTTGGAGACCAACAGTTATTGTAAATGGTTTTCAAGGTAATACTTCTTTTACAAATTCTGGAACAATAACTAAAACAGGACATCCAACATATAATTGTGCAGTTGATTTATCTGCTGGTAAAGATTATATAACAACTTTCACAAACAGTGGAATAATTAATGGACTTATAAAGTCAGATGCTGATGACAGACAATTAGGTGATATTGTTATAAACCTAAAAGATAATTCAAAAATAAATGGAGAGTTCTCTTTTGCTGGTGGTGGAACAAGAACAATAAATATTGACAGTAATAATAATGGTGGTAAGGAATTAATAGTAAATAATACTGAAGACAATGAAACTTTTATAAAAACTAATAATAGTGATATTACATTAAGAGGAAAAATACAGTCAAAAGGGACAACAGTAGAATTAAGTAATAGAAATGGAAATAATACTTTAACAAACTATGCTGATATAATTGGAAAAACAGGAATAGGAGTAGCAGATACAGAACAAGATACAAATCCAGAGGCTAAAAATAGAACAGTAACAATAAAAAACAATGGAAAGATTACTGCATCATTTGAAGGAATACATAATAATGGGTACCATACGAAGTATAATAAAGTGTATATAGAAAATAATGGAGATATTTTGGTAAATGATTTTGAAAAAGATGAGGATACTTATGATAGACCTTATTACTATAATACAGGAATATATTCAGCATCAGCACCATATATGGAAACTCCTGGAGAAGTAGTTAATAATGGAAATATAACTATCGAATTAAGTGAAGATCAACAGAAAGAATTAGAAGAAAAATATAAAGAAACAGAGGGAAATATGTTTCTTAATATTCATGGATTAAGACTTCATGAGCATACATGGGGATATAACAATGGAAAAATTCTTGTAAATTCATATGGTGGTATAGGAGTTGTACTTTCTGATGGCGATATAAATGCAAATGCTCTTGAAGATGTATATGGATATTTTGAAAACAATGGAACTGTTGAAGTAAATGGAGAAAATGTAATAGGAGTACAACTTAGAAATGCGGAGGGAATAACTGCTAAAAAAGAAGCAATAAATACAGAAAAAGGAAGTATTTTAGTATCTGGAAAAAATGCCATAGGTGTAAAAGTGGAGGGAGCATCAACAACTTTCACGAACAATGGAATAATTACATTAAAAGATGGAACTACTAATGGAATAGGAATATCTATCGACAAAGGAACAGCTACAAATAATGGAACAATAGCATTAGGATTAGGAGAAGATGGTAAATCTGGAAATCTTGCTATAAAAAATGAAAATGGTACAGCTAAAAACACTGGTAAAATAAAAATAACAGATAAAACATCTGAAGAGTTAAAAGATTTTGATATTTCAACTTTATTTAATGGAAAATATTTTAATTCAGGAATGATTGTAGATAAGAATGGAAAGGCAATAGAAAAAGAGGGAGATATAGTAATTAATGGTGGAGAAGTAAATGCAGGGGATATAAACAATGCTGGTGGAAATGGAAGTATAGTTATCAAAGGGGAAGAGACAACAATAAAAGGTTCAACAGACCAATCTATTGAAGTAGAATCTCTAAATGTTACAGGAAAAGTAACTATTGCAAATGGAGAGAGCAATGCACCTGTAGAAATAAAAGGAACTACAACTAATCTAGATGCTAGTGGAAGTATAGCAGTAGGAAATGGAACAAGTAAAGCTGATTTAACAATTACTAATGGAACAGTAAATGCAGAAGCTGATAAAACAGCAGTAACATTTGCTCATGCAGACTCAACTTTAGAATTATCAGGAACAACTTTTAATGGAAATATAGGCGATGGAACTACTAATGGAACATTAAAAACAGCAGGAACAGAAAAAGCAACAGTAATAACTGGAGATGTTAAAGCTAAAGCACTAGAACTAGCTGGAACAACATCAATAATAGGAAATATAGAAGCTAAAACAATGGATGTAACAGCTGGAAATACTGAAATAACTGGAACAATAACAGGAGCTGAAACAATTAATATAGGAGTTCCTACCGTTAAGTTATTTTCATTAAACAGAATGGCAGTTCCTACTGATACAGAAAAAGCAACAGTTACATATTCAGCAGACTCAGCAATAAAAGGAACTGTTGGATCTGGAACAACAGTAACTATTGGAGCTGATGGAATGCTTAAAGCTGAAGTAGATAATGATGGAAAAAATCTATTTGGAAATTCTGAAAATGTAACTGTAACTGGAGATGGAACAATTCAATTTCTTACTTCAAATATAAATAAAGAAAATTTAACATTAAAATTAGGAAATAGTGTAAGTATTGACGGTATATCTAATATTATAACAAACAGCGAATTTTATTCATATAATAATGGAGCATTAAGTTTTATAAAAGGTAATGTAAATAATAAAGAATTAGCCGATATGTATAACAAGTCTTTTGTAATAAATAATGTACTTTCTCAAAATAAGGATGTTAGAGAAGCTCAATTAGATTCTGTTTATTCAAATAATGTATATTCAGAAACAGTAAAAATGGCTATGGATACTTTGAGAATGAATGAAGATGCAGTATTGTCACTAGGAGGAAAACCAGAAGAAGGAAAATGGACAGCACAAGGTAAAATACTGTTTAGCAGAACAGAATATGACAGAGATGGAAAAGTAAATAATTACGGTGTAGAAACAAAGACAACAGGATTATTGGGAGCAATGGAATATGGAGTTTCTGAAAAATCATCAGTAGGATTTGCTTTCTCAGGAACTAAACAAGATCTTGATATGAAAAATGCAAGTGCAGATGGAGATGCTTTCTACTTTGGAGTATATGGAAAACAAGATGTAAATAATTTCAAACTAACAGCAGGATTAGGATATCAATTAGATAAAATAGACGCTGATAATAATGTAATAGCTTCTACAGGAAATAAATATAATTCAAAAGCATTCAGTGGATATGCTCAAGGAAAATATGTAATAAATGCAGGAAATGATGTAACAGTAGAACCAAAAGTTAAATTGGCATTGACAAGATTAACTCAAGAATCTGTAGAAGATAAGCACTTTGAAATGGAAAAAGTAGAAGCAACAACATTTGATACAGAAGTAGGAGTAGATTTAATAAAAACTATAAAACTAGAAAGTGGAAAAATGAATCTATTAGCAGGAATCAGCTACACAAGAAGTATGGGAGATACTGATAATAAATTCAAAGGAAATTTCATTGGAACAGATGGAACAAGAGGAAATAGATTTGATGTACTAGGGGCAAATTTAGGAGAAAATACTCTAAAAATTAATATAGGAGCAGAAGTAGAAAAAGATAATGGAATCTTCTATAATGGTGGAATAAATTATAAATTTGACAATGAAGACAGAGAAACACTTGGAGCAACAATAGGAGCAGGGTACAAATTCTAATTATAGAAGTAAAGATTTATCATAACTAAATCCCAGCAGCGAGGATGGCTATATAAGTCATCCTCGTTGTACTTTATAAACTAAAAGGAGATATGAATGAAAAAAGTATTAATATTAATGGCAGCTCTATTAATGATGAGCTGTGGAAATAATTCAAAAGAAATAGATCTTTCATTATTAGAGAATAAAAGCGGAATTTTCTATGAAAAGGGAAGTGAAAAACCATTTACAGGAAAGGTAACAGCTAAGTATCCAGATGGGAAGAAAATGCTGGAAAGTTATTGGAAGGATGGAAAGCAGGAAGGCAGACAGATTCAATACTATGAAGATGGAAAGCCTAAAATAGAAGGAGTATTCAAAGATGGAAAAGCAAATGGAGCTATAAAAGTATATGATGAAACAGGAAAAATAATAGTAGAAGAAGAGTGGAGAGATGGAGTAAGAGTAAAAAAATAATGAATAATAAAGAGTTTTTACACTATTACAGAACTTCTTCCTAAGAAGATATTTAAATATATTCAATCTAAAAATTTGAATATAACAAAAAAAATGATTTTGAGGGAATTTTATATATTTTTTTATTTTAGGAAAAGCTGACAAGAAGGGAGCCTTCAAGTCAGCTTTTGATAATTAAGCTATTTTTATAGCAGTCTAAAGATTTGCTAAATATTGTACGAGAAGCTTATATGTATTGTCAAATGATTCTAAGTTCAAACGCTCATTAGGAGTATGAACATCATAAGACTCAGCTCCCAATGTAACTATATCAATGTCAGGAATAATTTTTTTGAATACTCCGCATTCAAGTCCCCCATGAGTAGCTTTTATCTGGATATCTCTGTCATAAAAATCTTTATATACAGTTTTTAAGATTTCTCTCATAACAGAATTTTCACTATACTCCCAAGCTGGATAACGTGAACCGCTCTCCCATTCAAAACCAAATAAATTGCAGAAGTTAACTAATATTTCCATACCTTCATCATTATATGATTCTATTGCTCCACGAAGAGAATATGTACAGATAACTTCATTGTCTACAGTTTTGATTACTCCCATATTTTGAGAAGCAACTGTAAGCCCGTCAATTACCATACTTCTGTGTTTAAATCCGTTAGGAAGCATATATAACATAGTAATTATGGAATCACTTATATCTTTTGAACACATTTTTTCAGTTTTATCTTCATAAATTTCTATAGTAAGACCTGCATCACTGTACATAAGTTCTTTTTTAATTTTTTCTCTCTGTTCAGCAACGATATTTTTAATTTTTTCAAAATCAGCTGCACTTGCAAAAAAAGCAGTAGCTTCTCTAGGAATAGCATTTTCCTTTGAACCTCCATCTATATTTACAAGATTGATTCCAACTTCTTTATTTAAATGATAAAGAACTCTGCTGCATATTTTATTTGAGTTTCCTCTTTCGAGATGGATATTTCCTCCTGAATGCCCTCCATAGAGTCCTCTTACTTCCAATCTGTAAGCTGGAGAACTACATTTAACCATTTCTAATTTCTTTTTAAGTCTAAATCTTAGACCTCCAGAACAAGAAACATAAGTACTCAATGAACTGCTGTTATCTAAGTTGATAAGTCTTTTTGAAGTAAAATCGTTTTTATCAAGAGCTTGAGCACCTATAAGCCCAACTTCTTCACATACTGTAAAAACACATTCAAGGGCAGGGTGTTTTAAAGTTTTATCAGCAAGAACAGCCATTGTCAAAGCAGCTCCAACACCATCATCAGCTCCTAGAGTAGTTCCCTTTGCTCTTACAAAGCCATCTTCTATATATAATTTTAAAGAATCTTTTTCAAAATCAAAATCACAGTCTCCATTTTTTTCACAAACCATATCTATATGGGATTGAAGAATAATTGCAGGATGATCCTCATATCCTTCACTTGCAGGTTTGTAGATTATGACATTGTATAATTTGTCTTGTTTTACTTTTAGTCCTAAGTTCCCAGCAAATTTTACAAGATAGTCACTTAATTCTTTTTCATTGTGTGAACCATGAGGAATTCTAGAAATATCCTCAAAATATTTTTGGTGTGGCAGGTATTCATTTAAAACATAATTCATTTTTACTCCTCCCGTATTTTCAAAGTCTTATGTAATTATTACCCCAAAATATCATTTTTAGCAAGAGATATTTTGATTTTTTTTAAATATTAAGGTATATATATAAGTGAGAACATAAAATATGAGCAGGGAGGATAAAAATGGATTATACATCAATGAAGTGGAATAAAGAAAGTTATAAAGAGTTTATTAGTGAATTAAAGGGAATGCAGGACGAAAAATATAGAGAATTTCATAATAAAATAATTGGAGCAGAGGTTGAAGTTATTGGATTAAGAAGTCCAGTGGTGAAAGATATAGCTAAGACAATAGCCAAAGGAGACTGGCAAGGATTTCTTGCTCAGAAAAAGGGGAAGTACTATGAAGAAACTACTCTAAGAGGTCAGGTAATAGGCTTTGCCAAAGCAGATAAAGAGATAATAAAAGAGTATATAGAAAAATTTACTGATGAAATAAATAACTGGGGAGTGTGTGACAGTTTTATTGGTAATTTGAAAATAATAAAAAAAGAGAAAGAATATTTTTATCCAATGGTTAAAAAAATGGCAGAATCTAAAGATCAATGGAAGATAAGATTTGGACTTATAACCCTCATGTCTTATTATATAGAAAAGGAATATTTAGATGAAATATTTGAGATGTGTTCAAAGGTAGAAAATAAAGAATATTATGTGCAGATGGGTCAGGCATGGCTTGTTTCTACATTGTTTATAAAATTCAGAGATGAAACTTTAGAATACTTGAAAGATAATTCTTTGGATAAATGGACGCAGAATAAGGCTATTCAGAAAATAAGAGAGTCATTCAGAGTGAGTGAAGAAGATAAAGAACTGGTAAAGAGTTTAAAGAAATAGTTTTTGGGAGGCAGCATCATGTTTCATAAAATAGATATGGAAACTTGGGAAAGGAAAGAATATTATCATTATTACATAAATTTTATAAAATCTAAATATAATCTTAATGTTGATATGGATATAACAAAACTTTTAAAATTAGTGAAAGAAAAGAAATTAAAATTTTATCCTACAATTATTTATGCAGTTATGAGGGGAATAAATAAAAATAGAGAATTTAGAATGAGCTATGATAAAGAGGGAAATTTAGGGTATTGGGATTATTGCAATCCCTCTTATACCATTTTCCATGAAGATGACAAGACTTTTTCAGATATATGGAGTGAGTATTCAGAAGATTTTTCTATTTTTTATTCTAATGTGATAAATGATATGGAAAAATATAAAGATGTAAAAGGAATAAAAGGCAAGCCTGGACGAGGGGATAATTTTTCTCCAGTCTCTTCTATACCATGGCTGAGCTTTACAGGTTACAGCAATGATACTTACAGCGAATCAAATATGCTTTTTCCTGTAACTGTATTTGGAAAATATTATGAAAGAGATGGGAAAATACTTCTTCCATTTTCTGTCTTTGCTACTCATGCAGTGGCTGATGGATACCATACTTGTAAATTAATAAATGATATTCAGGAAATAGTTTTAGATGTAGAAAATTGGCTGAATATGTAAAAAAAGAGTGATAAGAAAGCTAGATTGAATTTTAGAAATTTGGAAATTAGAAAGGTTTGTGTAATTAATGAAGTAAGTAAAACGTGAAAAACAGTATGTCTGAACGTAGTGAGTTTACTGTTTTTAGTTTTATGAACAAAATTAATAACAAGCCTTTCTACTGGAAAAGTTCTAAAATTATATTTCTACTTTAATCACTCTTTTTATCTATAATAATGAAAGTTTTTTATAATTATTTTTCTTTTACACAAAGAACATGATAAACGCCATCGATTACATGAGTTCCTTCAGTTTCATGTTCAAATCCTGGGAATGCTTTGTCCCATAGAGATAATGCTTTTAGATATTTAATTTGAGGACTGTTTTCGTCTCCAAAGTTTTCTCCAGACATAAGCATTGGGATACCAGGTGGATAAGGGATAACAGAGTTGGCTGTTACTCTTCCAACTAATTTATCAGCTGGAACTAATTCAACCTCTTGACTTACAATTTTGTTATAAGCTTCTCTTGGAAGCATTTCAGATTTAGGAAGAGTTGAATATGCTTCATTTAAAACTTTTCCTGGGTTGTTAGCTTTTAGGTAAGCAAACATTTCATCTCCTAAATCATGGAATCCCATTTCTCCATAATGCTCAGGATAAGCAGCTACTAATTCAGGAAGTACATCTTTTAATAGAGTATTGTTGTCATAATGTTTTTTGAATGAAAGAAGTACATTTACAAGTGTGCTCCATTTTCCTTCTGTGATACCCATTGAGAATAGGAACATAACTTGGAAATCTGTAGTTCTTGTAGGAACGATTCCATATTTTGCTAAATAAGCAGAAACTAATGCAGCTGGAACACCTTTTTCAAGAAGTTCTCCATCATCACCCATTCCTGGAGCAAGGATACTAACTTTGATAGGGTCTAACATTGCCCAGTTTTCTGGAAGGTCAGCAAATCCGTGCCATTTATCTTCTGGGTGCATTATCCAGCAGTCTTGTTCTGTAGTAAGAAGTTCCATAGGTGCTTCTTCAAAGTTATATTCTTTTTTAGTTTTAGGATCAGTTACTTTTTCAGCGTTCCAAGGTTTGAAGAACCAATCATCTTTAGCAGTGAATTCTTTGTATAATTTTCCAATTTCTTGACGGAATTCAACAGCTTCTTTAACAACTTCTTTTATTAATGATTTACCAGAATTTCCATCCATCATTGCAGCACCAATATCATTTGATACAGCTATTGCATATAGTGGAGAAGTTGTAGCATGCATCATGTATGATTGGTTGAATCTGTCTTCATCAATAGGGTTTTTACCATTTCTTACATGGATAAATGAAGCTTGAGATAAAGCATTTAATAGTTTATGTGTTGAGTGAGTTGCAAATACTGTAGAGTCATTTTTGTAATCTTTTGGATTTCCTCTCATAGCAAAGTGGTCTTTGTATAATTCATTGAATCTTGCATAACCATACCAAGCTTCGTCAAAGTGGATATAGTCTGCTTTTCCTTGGAATATTTCTTCAGCTTTCGCAGCATTATAGCAAACACCATCATAAGTACAGTTAGTAACTACAACATATTTAGGATCTACTTCAATTCCTTTTTTCATTTGATCAGGAAGAATAGGTCCGATTATTCCATATCTGTTTCTTGTAGGAGTCATATACACTGGTTTTGCTCCTGTAAGGATAAGTCCCTGTTCAATAGATTTATGACAGTTTCTGTCAATAAGAGCAGTGTCTTTATCTGTAAGACATGCTTGGAAAACAGTTCTGTTAGAACCTGATGTACCAACTAGCACACTGTAACTTCTATCTGATCCAAATATTCTTGCTATATTTTTTTCTGAATCTAAGAAAGCACCAGTGTGGTCAAGTAGAGAACCTAAACTTGTTCTTTCAATTCCTGTATCTGTTCTGAAAAGATTTTCTCCATAATAGTCAAAGAATTTTTTACCAATAGCAGTTTTTAAAAATCCAACTCCTCCTTGATGTCCTGGAGCCGCCCAAGAGTATTCAGCAACTTTGTTGTAATTGAATACAGCTTTAGCTAGTGGTGGTAAAAGTGCATCTCTATATTGTTTAATCTCTTCTGAAATACGTTCTCCAATGAAATCAATATCGTTTTCCAATATCCAGATATATTCATCAATAGAGTTTAATGTACATTCATCAAGAGATGATGTAGTATCAGCTTTTTCAGCTAATAAAAATACTGGAACTCCTTCTTGTCTTTCATGTAATACAGTAATTAAATTAACAAATTCTTTTTCTTTTTCAGCAGATTTTTTATTGATGTCCCAATCTACAAGCAAGCAGTCAATAGATTTATTGATATCTGCTTCTTCAGCTGCCTCTTTGAAGTTTTTTACTTCTATTATTTCAATTCCTCTTTCTTTTAAGTCTTCTTTTAAAAGAGCAATTCTTTTTGTTACAGGTGAATCTTCGTTTAAAAAGCTGTTTTGGATAACAACAGTTGTATATTTAATACCTTCTAAACTTTTCATTTTAATCCTCCTTAATATATTTTGAAAGCTAAGCTCATGTGGAATATTATTTTCTACCTCATGAACCTCTCATGTCATAGTCATACACATAAAAACAAATTTTCCTTTTAAAAAAAATAAAAAAATTTAAAAAAGGAAAGTTTATTTTTTTTAGAATACCCGTTTTAGAAGTGATTAAAAACAATAAAAGTTTTAAAAGTAAATTTAAAGGAGGAGTTATATGAGTACTGAAAATAGTAGTACACAAAATACTGCTAGCACAAAAAAACTTGGAGTTCTTGCATTAGCTGGTCTTGTTATTAGTGCAATGATAGGGGGTGGGATATTCAACCTTCCGCAAAACATGGCTCAATCAGCATCAGCAGGTGCTGTAGGAATAGCTTGGATCATCACAGGTATAGGAATGTATTTTTTAACTAATACATTTAGGGTATTATCTACAGTTGTTCCAGATGCTAAATCAGGAATATATAGTTATGCGAGATTAGGATTTGGTAAATTTGTAGGATTTTTAATGGCATGGGGATACTGGCTTTCTGCTGTATTTGCTAATGTAGGTTATGCAATTCTTCTTATGGATTCATTGAACTATTTCTTCCCCCCACATTTTAAAGGAGGAAACAATCTTCCTTCAGTAATAGGTGGTTCTATATTAATATGGGCAATGTATTTCATGATTATGGCTGGGGTACGTCAAGCAGCAAGTATTAATATGATAGGGACAATAGCTAAATTAGTTCCAATTGCATTATTTATCTTAGTTTCTATATTTGTTTTTAAATTTTCTATGTTTCACACTAATTTCTGGGGAGACGAAACAATAAAATCTCTTCATGATGTAGATTTAGGAAATTTAGGAGGACAAATAAAAAGTACAATGCTTGTAACATTATGGTCTTTCATAGGTATAGAAGGAGCAGTTGTTATTTCAGATAGAGCAGAAAGTCAGGCAGCAGTAAGTAAAGCTACATTAATTGGGTTCTTGTTGTGTTTACTTTCATACATGGCTATCTCAATGCTTCCATTTGGTAATTTATCTCAAGGTGAATTATCTGTATTAGCACCACCATCAACAGCACCTATTCTTGCAGATGTAGTTGGAAAATGGGGTAGTTGGTTTATGAATATAGGTGTAATAATTGCACTTCTAAGTTCATGGCTAGTTTGGACAGTTTTGTTGGCAGAACTTCCATATGCGTGTGCAAAAGATGGGACTTTCCCAAAAGTTTTTGCTAAAGTAAATAAAAATGGAACTCCATCTTTTTCTCTTTTAGTATCAAGTATAGCTATGCAAGTTACTATGATATTTGTATATTTTGCTAGCAATGCTTGGAATGTAATGTTGAGTATTACTGGAGTTATGATACTTCCAGCATATATTGCATCAACTCTTTATTTATGGAAAATAGCTGCAACAGGACAATTCCCTAAAAATACAACTATTAAAGAAAAAACAGCCCTTATCACAGGAGTTTTAGGAAGTATCTATGGAGCATGGCTTATATATGCAGCAGGGTTAAAATATTTAGTAATGGCTAGTATCCTATTTGCAATTGGAATATTAGTTTTTGATAAAGCTCGTAAAGAAAATAAAGCAGCAAATGAAAGTACATTTACTCATGCAGAAAAAATATTGGCAATAGGGTTGACAATAATAGCGATTATAGCTTTATTCCTATTAATTACTAAAAGAGTCAGTCTTTAGAGCATAGATTAAATCAAATTAAATTAAAATTCGGAGGTTTTACAATGGAAAAAGAAAGTAAAGTACGTGCACCAAGAATCGATAAGACAGCAATTAGTCCTTATGAAAATTACTGTGATGGATATGGAGCTCCAGGAGCTCAAGGAAACGGATATGTTTCTGTATTAAAAGTATCAGTAGGAACAGTAGAAAAAACTGATGACTTTTTATTAGATGGTATAGTATCTTATGACAGAGCTGAAATAAATGATGCTTATGTAGGACAAATAAATATGCTTACTGCCTCATCTTTCTGCGGAATAGCAGGACAAGTATGGGGGCATGATTTAGCAGCTCATGATGATGTTGCAGCTAACAAAATTAAACCAGTTTTAGAAGCTACACAATTTGATGGATCTAAATTACCAGTTTATGATGCAAAACCATTATTAGAAGCAGGAATTGAACTTTTTGGTGTTGAAAAAGAAAGAAGATTTACACTTGTTCCAGGAGCTCATACTATTTGTGCTAATAAAGGAGTTACTGCATACAGACCTAAAGAAGACAGACCATTAAAAGAAGGAGAAGCTTATGGAGTATGGTGCTTTATAGCTTTATCACTTTCTGCTGACAGAGATAACTGTGCAGACTTATTTATAGAAGATGCCGGATTATGGACTAAAAATGACAATGCAGAAGAATTAAAAGAATTCTTGGAAGAGCATAGAAAATCAGTTGTATGGTCAGTAGTAAGCTGTGGACAAGATTCAGATGTATTGTTTGAAAGATCATATGTCGGATTTGCTTATACTATCATGAAACCAGGAGAAATTGGAACATCTCTAACATGTGCTCCATATGTAAGCCTTGCAAGAAACGCTGTACCAACAAACGGATTTAATTCTTTGAATGGAATGACATTAACTGAATGGCTAAAAGATATGAAATTTGATTCACTTGTAGAAAAAAGAAAAAAATCTTGCTGCAATAAATAATTTAAAACAGTGTAAAATCTAAAAAGTATAATTATATTGAGGAGGTTCGCCTCCTCTTTTTTGTTGTAAATAAAAAAAATAAAGTATATAATAAGAAAATTAAAATTTTTCTAGGGGGAAAAATGAAAAAGAAAATTCTTGAATCAGATAGATTGCTTTTTAGTGTGTGGGAAGAAAATGATATAAAATATGCAAAGGAACTATGGGGAGATTCAGAGGTAACAAAATTGATAACTGCTTCTGGGAAAATGAATGAAGAAGAGATAAAAAAAAGACTGGAGAAGGAAATAGAAAATTATAAAAAGTTTGAGATTCAGTATTTTCCATTATATTTAAAAGAAAAAGAAATATTTGTAGGATGCTGCGGATTGAGACCATATGATGAAGAAAAAAATATTTTAGAAATGGGAATACATATAAAAAAAGAATATTGGGGAAAAGGAATAGCAACAGAAGCATGCAGAGAAATAATAAAGTATGCCTTTGATTTTTTAAAAGTTTCATCTCTTTTTGCTGGACATAATCCCAAGAACAAAGATTCAGCACATCTTATAAAAAAACTGGGATTTGTTTATCTAGGAGATGAATACTATCCACCAACAGGTTTGTATCATCCTTCATATATTTTTTCAGAAAAAAATTAAAAAATTTCTTTACATATCAAAAAAACAGAGTATTATATTAAATAATTATTACTTAAAAATAATCAAGGGGGAATGAGTATGGAAAAAAAATTAAAGAAGGCTTTTGAATTTATTGCAAAAGAAGAAGAAGCGATGAAAAAATTATGGTTTGATTTGTGTAGAATAGAAAGCCAATCTTTAGATAGAGAAGGAATAAATGAAGCAGTTGGATTTTTAGAAAAAAATCTTAAAGATTTTGGAATGAAAACACAAGTATTTGATTATGGTAGTGGGGGAAACAGTATAACTGCTTATTTTGATAATGGAAGCAAAGAACTTGAAACAATTATAATTGGACATTTAGATACTGTGCATAAAAAAGGAAGCTTTGGAGAAGAAGTTATAAAGATAGATGAAGAAAATGACATGGTTTATGGACCTGGGGTACTCGACTGTAAAGGTGGAGTTGTAATAGGGGCTTTTGTTGCAAGAGTTTTAAATCATATTGGATATGATAAATTTGTAAAGCTTGCATATTCAGGAGATGAGGAAGTAGGACATCAGACTACAAAAGGAAAAGGAAAAGAATTTTTCTTGGAGGAAGCAAAAGGATTTAAAACAGCAATAGATTGTGAAACAGGCTTTACCGATGGAAGAATAGTTGTAGGGAGAAAAGGGGCAGCAAGATTTGAAATCCAAATTCATGGAAAGGGAGCTCATGCAGGAAATGAACCTGAAAATGGTATCAGTGCAATAAAGGAAGCAGCTTACAAAATTTTAAGAATAGAAGAAGAAAATGATTATAATAATACTCACTATAATGTAGGAATAATCAATGGTGGAACTAATGTAGGAAGTATTCCTGAAAATTGTACTTTGACTATTGATGTAAGATATAGAAAAGCAGCAGATATAAAAGTTATAAAAGAGTTTTTAGAAAAAGTAACAGAAAAATCATATGTAAAAGGAACAAAATCAGAATTGAAAGAAATTCTTATTTTTGATTCTATGGATGAAACTGAAAAGAATAAAAAATTATTTGAAATAGTAAAAGAAAATTCAGAAAAATTAGATTTGGGAATACCATATCCTTGCTTCCTTGGCGGAGGATCAGATGCTGCTTATACAGTAGCTTTGGGAATACCTACTATTTGTGCAATGGGAGTTCAGGGATATGAAAATCATACAATAAGAGAAAGGGCAGTAATAAGTTCTTTTGCTGAAAGAACAAAACTTATTGTAGCTTCTATATTGTCATTACCAGAAACAATTTAATAAATTAAAAAAGAACTTATTTAGCAGCAGCCAATAAAATAGTATCAACTGAGAAACTAAATTAGAGTAGCTGCCATACAAAGTGTAAAACAACGGGTGTATTGTTTAAACGACAATATACCCGTTTTGTTATGCAATAAAATATGTTTTCATAAAGCATATGAATTAAATTTTAAATTTCCATAATATAAATTTCATTATTTGAATCAATTATTTTTCAAAAATAAATTCTATGTTTATTTGTTCGCTTATAATTTTAACTAAACTTTTTTTATATTTTTTATAAAAAACTTAATAGTGATATATAATTTAAAAATTATTTTTTGATATTTTATGTGTTTAATACAACAAAAATGTATTTTTTTTAAAAGTTTAGTGAATAAGAAAACTAAAAAAATATTTTATTTTCTTTTTAAAACCTTTTATATCTTTGAATCTAAAAATTAATTGTGACAAATAGATGGCAAATATACAAAAAAAATATACATAATTTTATTTGAAAAATAAAAAACTTGTTTTGTTTAGTATTTTGTTGATTTTATGTCTGTACACAGAGTAGAAGGATGATAAAATTCTGAAATTAAGAATAAAAACATCTTTTTATACTTTTCTCCCCTTTTTCACATAGATTTCATTGAAATTTATTATATTAATAGTGTAGAAAACAAGAAATTATGAGAGTTGCTAATTATCTCATGATTATTTTTCTCTTAAACTAAAGCTGTAAGAATGTGACAATTTCCCAGGTTGTCGTATTCTTATGCTTTATATAACAAATACTAGGGGGTATTTTTATGAAAAAATCTTTATTATTAGTTGGTGCATTTTTAACAGTTGCAGCAATGGCTCAGGCAAAAGAAATAGTTCCTGCTCCAGTTGTTGTAGAAGAGGCACCAGTGCAAGTAGTTGAAAAAGAAGTTATTGTCTACAGAGACAGAGAACCACAAGGATTCAGACCAAATGGATATCTAGATTTACAATATAGATTCTATGGAGAAGCTGAAGAACTTAATTACAAAAATAATGGTGTCAATAACAATTATGGAAGAACACAATTAATGGGAAGAATCAATATGACTGAGAAACAAGCTTTGGAATACAGAATCAGATCATATAATGACTGGAATTCTTCTTCTAATGACAAACAAAATGGAAAAGATGGAACTCAAACAAGATTAAGATATTTCTATGATCATGGTAATTTAGGAGATTCTAATGTAGATTTAACATCTAGAATAGAGTACAGAAAAGAAGCTGAAGATGACGCACAATCATTAGAATATCAAGCAAGATTTAATTTTGCAGATTATTTATTTAACAATGATTTTGTAAAAACTACTGAATTTACAATTGCTCCTAAATATAAATATTACTGGGCATCTAACAATGACAATTATCAAAATAGACTAGGAATTGATTTATATACAATGCATCAATTCCCATTAGGATTCTCATTTGAATTTAACTTATATGGTGACCAATACTTCTATGGACAACGTCAATATACTAATGGACACAGCACAGTTAAAGACAACACAGGATTAACAATGGAAGCTTACTTATACAATACAACTAACTTATATACAAATGATAAAGTAGATGTAGATTTCTACTTTGAAGGTGGATATGATCCATACAACTGGAACTCAGAAAAAGTGTTAAGAACAGCTATAAATGAAAAAGGAGATTTAAAAGAGCCTACAAATTATACTTACAATGATAATACTTATGAATTATATGCTTATCCACAAATTATAACAACATATAAAGTTAGCCCTAACTTTAATGTATATGCTTCACTAGGGGCAGAATATAGAAACTGGGCAAATATAAATCAAAAAAGTGCTAAAGACTGGAGATGGCAGCCAACAGCTGTTGTAGGATTTAAGACAACTTTTTAAACTCTAAAAGTCTAGAATTTTATATAAAAGGAAAAACTCTTTTATTAAAAAGAGTTTTTTCTGTTGATAAACACTAATAAAACATATTCTCTTCACTTTTCTATATTATATTCTTTGTATAAGAGAAATATTATAAAAGTTGCTAATCTTTTATATATTATTGCTCTTCCCAAGAATGAGATGATGATTTACCAGTTTCCCAGATTAAGTAAATTGTCATCTTTAATGTGAATTATTATATATTTCGATATATATAATTTAAAATATAGAAAATAGGGGGTATTTTTTATGAAAAAATCTTTATTGTTAGTTGGTGCATTCTTAACAGTTGCAGCAATGGCACAAGCTAAAGAAGTTGTACCTGCTCCAGTTGTAGTAACAGAAGCACCAGTACAAATCGTTGAAAAAGAAGTTATTGTCTACAGAGACAGAGCACCAGTAGGATTCAGACCAAATGGATATGTAGATCTACAATACAGATGGTATGGAGAAACTGAAAACAAAGAAAATGGAGAAAATCCTTGGGCAGGAAAAACTAACTATTCAAGAACTCAGTTAATGGGAAAAATCAACATGACTGAAAATCAAGCTTTTGAATACAGAATCAGAAATTATAATAGTGTTTCTGCGCAAGAAAAAACTGGAAAAAATGGAACTGATACAAGATTAAGATATTTCTATAATCATGGAAATGTAGGAGATACTAATGTTAACTTTACATCAAGACTTCACTACAGAGACAGAGATGATACTAACGGTCATCAAGAATTAGAATATCAAGCAAGATTTAACTTTGCTGAGTACATGTTCAATAATGATTTTGTAAAAACTACTAACTTCGTAGTTGCACCTAAATATCGTTATGAATGGGGATCAGGAAATAATGACAAATATGATAATCAACTAGGTGTAGATTTATACACTATGACTGAATTACCATGGGGATTCTCATTTGAATTTAATTTATATGCAACTCAACATTTTTATGGAGATGATCAAGCATTTGATGAAGGTAGAGATATGGAAGATAAAAACTTCACATTAGATATGGAAGCATATATCTACAATACTACAAATCTATATACTAATGCTAGTGGAGATGTAACTATTGACTTCAACTTTGAAGGAGGATATGATCCATATACTTGGTCTAAAGAAAAAATGTTTGGTACAAATAAATCTGGATATTTAGCAAGCTATGGAGATGACAAAGCTAGCTATTCACTTTATGCATTACCAACAGTTCAAGTTAACTATCAAATTACTCCTAGCTTTAAAGTTTATGCAGCTGCTGGAGCAGAGTATAGAAACTGGGGAATTGATAATGAAAATTCAGCAAAAGACTGGAGATGGCAACCAACTGTATTCGCAGGATTTAGAACAACATTCTAATGAATACAGTATGTTAGGTTACTACTTTACAACTTAGGACAATCATAACTAACCAACATTATAAAGGGGAGTTAGCCAAAGCTTTTATTTTGGTTAACTCTTTTTTTCTTATATATTTGAAAAAAATAAAATAAAGATGTAAAATAAGATATAAAAATGGGAGGACAATAAATATATGAAAAAAATTTTAATAGTAGAAGATGAAATGGAAATAAGAAATATTTTGAAGTTATATCTTCTAAAGGAAGGTTATGATGTTACGGAAGCTGAAGATGGAGAAGTAGCAATAAAACTTTTTTATGAAAAACCATTTGATTTAGTGATACTTGATATAATGCTTCCAAAAAAAGATGGGTGGAGCGTTTTAAGAGAGATAAAAAAATATAGTTCAGTTCCTGTTATGATACTATCTGCAAGAGATGATGATGAAGATGAACTATTTGGTTTTGAAATAGGAACAGATGAATATATTACTAAGCCTTTTAATAATAAAATACTTTTAGCAAGAATAAAAGCTCTTATAAAAAATACAAGCAATAACACAGATCATATTATCGAGTTAGGAAAAATAATTATTAATGATACATCTCATACAGTGACAGTAGATGGAGAAGAGGTTATTTTAGCTCCTAAAGAATATGAACTTCTGATATACCTTATAAAAAATCATAAAATTGCTTTAAGCAGAGATAAAATGCTTACAGAGGTATGGGGATACGACTTCCCAGGAAGTGACAGAACAATAGATACACACATAAAAAATCTGAGAAAAAAATTGGGAGAAGAATGCATAAAAACTGTTAGAGGAATAGGTTATAAATTTGAAATAAAAAATTAGGAGGAACAACTAGTAAATGAAAAAAATTTTTTATAAAATATTCTTTGCATTTATTGTAATCTCTTATCTTCCGTTAATTGTAATATATTATTTTAACTTTTTATACATGGATAAATACATAGTTCAAAATACAAAAGAGCAGCTTATAAAAGTATCTGAAGAGATTTCTATTAAAGATATTCCTTTAGATAAAATAATAGACAGTAAAGAAAATAAAGATATAAAAATTGCATATATAAATTTTTTGCAGTCTAAAAAGGAGAATGAACTTTTTAACTACTTTAATAAGACTGAAATAAAAGCTAATTTAGAAAAGCTCCATACAGGAGATTATACAATAAGACTGACAAGCATGACAGATTTTCTTAATTATTTTCTTCTTATAAAGAAAATATCAGATACAGAATTTTTGGTGATTATATCTCCAACTATAGTTCCGAATGTAGTAACCAAAATGATGTCATCTTTTTATCTGGACTTGTCAGCTTTTATAGTACCAATACTTTTTGTTTTAGCATATATTTTCTCAAAGTATTTTTCTGATCCTATTGTGACTTTAGAAAAAATATCATCTAAAATATCAAAATTAGATTTTTCATCAAATATCGACTTTAAATATAATAATGAATTTGAAACTCTGGGAAATAATTTAAAGGGAATGTCTGAAAAGCTAAAAAATAATATAGATGAGTTGAATAATTTAAATTCGCAAATGAAAATAGAATTAAAGGAAAAAGAGAAATTAATAAATTTTGAAAAAGATTTTATGCGTTCAATAGGACATGAGTTAAAAACACCTATTGCTATAATCAATGGATATATAGAAGCTCTTCAAGATGATATAATATCAAATGAAGAAAAAGGAAATGTATATTCTATTATATATAATGAAGGAATATTTCTTGATAAACTTATTAAGAACTTAAATACATATTTAAAGTATGAGTTTAGTTTTTCTGATGAAAATTATGAAGAATTTCAATTAAAAGAGGTTTTAGAAGAAAAATTAAATAAATATAATCTTGATTTTATTAAAAAAGATATAGAATTAGTGAATAATATAAGTGAAGAGTCAATATTTACTGATAAATATCGTATATCTATTATTTTAAATAATCTTTTTACAAATGCAATTATTTATGTAGATGATAGGAAGATTATCAAAATAGAATTTAAAAATAAGGTTTTAAGAATATCAAATAGCTCTGAGTTTATTCCAGAAGAAAAATTTAAAAATATATTTAGACCATTTTATAAACTTGATTCATCTAGAAATAGAAAATATGGTGGAGCAGGTTTAGGTCTTTCAATAGTAAAAAATATATTAACAAGTTTAAATCTAGAACATAGCCTTGTATTTGATAAAGAAAAAAATTATGTTATATTTACAATAAAATTTAATTAAAAAAAGTTCTTGACCCTCAAGTAGCTTTATAGTTTAAAATTAATGTTGTCTTAGAAAACAATTTTCTCTACTCGGCTAATACTCTTAGTTTTCTAAATTTTACAACATTAATTTTTTTTATTTTTTGAAATGATAAAAAAAGATTGACTTATTAGTCAATAAGGTGTAAAATTTACCAATGACCTGTTGGTCAAAAAAATTATAAGGAGTAGGGTATGCCAGTCATAGGGAAAAAAGAGCAGATATTGGAATCTGCAACTAAGCTCATACTTAAAAAAGGTTATTCTCACACTTCAGTAGAAGATATAACTAATGAGATGGGGATAGCTAAAGGAAGTTTTTATACTTATTTTAAGTCGAAGAATTTATTATTAAAGACTATTGCAGAGAAAAAAATAGAAGAAATGATGGAGAAACAGGATAATATTCTTGAGAATAGTCTTTCTTTTGAAGAAACTTTAAAGAATATTATTCTGGTAAGACTTAAATTTTCTCACGAAAGTATGAAAAGAGAACTTGTGCTAATAAGTTTGATAAAAAATATAGAAGCTTTAGGTCCAGAAATAAGAGAAATATTAAAAAGGATAGAGCAGATAAATATCGAATTTATAAAGAAGCTACTTATAAAATTTAAAAAAGAACTTAATGCAGAGGAAAAAGAGTTTCAAAGATATTCAGAACTTATCAGTGCAATAATAAGAGAGTTTAAGGTAGTAAGTTTTTTTCTAGACAAAAGTGATAATGAAAATATTTTTATTCAAGATTTTGATGTTGTAATAGAAAAAATGAATAATGAAAAACTTGAAGAGGGAATAGATTTTATTTATACATGTATTTTAAAAATATTAAAATAGTTTTAAAGATTATTTATATATATTTAGGAGGTAGTAATGAAAAAAATATTGGGATTACTTTTAATATTAAGTAGTTCTGTGTTCGCTAGAGAGATTACTCTAGACCAGGCTATACAAATGTCATTGGAGAATAGTAAAGAGATTAAAATTTCTGAGAAGGATGTAGAAGTATCAAAATTAAGAGTAGGAATGGCATTTAAGGATGCGTTACCAAGTGTGGTATATAGTGGAACATACACTAGAGGAGAATCTGATCGTAAAATGTATAGACATGGTTGGGAGGATCAGGTAGAAAGAAAAGGTGGATATACTCAGACTATATCTATATCACAGCCATTATTTCAAGGTGGAGCTGTTCTTGGTGGAATAAAAGGGGCTAAAGCTTATAAGACTATAGCTAATCTTTTATATTTAGGTGAAAGAAGAGATACAAGACTAAAAACAATTCAAAATTATTCAAATATTGTTAAATATGAGAAAGATTTAGAGGCTTTGGAATCTTCTAAAAGAGAACTGCAAGCAAGATACAATAAACAAAAAGCACAATTGGATTTAAGACTTATCACAAAAACTGATCTGTTAAAAACAGAATATTCACTTTTAGAAGTTGAGTCACAAATCATTGGAACAAAAAATGGAATAACTATTGAAAAAGAAAATCTTAAAATAAAAACAGGAATACCTAAACAGGAAGATGTAACAGTGGTAGATTTTAATGTTCCTATGTATTTAAGTAGAAATATAAACTTCAAAGCAGATTTAGATCAAGCTATGAATGAGAGTATAAATGCTTTAGTAGCTAAGAACTATGTAGAAGCAGCAGATGCTTCAAAAATGGTGTCAAGAGCAGATATGCTTCCTAAGGTAAATGCTTTTGCAAGTTATGGAACATCAGAAAGAACAAAATATAATCCAACAATAGATGAAGCTGAATGGAGAGGCGGAGTACAGGTAACATGGAATGTATTTGAATTTGGAAAGAACTATGACAGCTATAAAGTAGCAGCAATAGGAAAAGAACAGGAAATGTTGAGAGAGAAAATATCAAAAGATAGTATTGATATAAGTGTAACAGATGCTTATTTGGAATTAATCAGAATGGAAAAAGAGAGAGATTCTAAAGAGAGAGCAATGGAAGCAGCTATAGAGAACTTCAAAATGGATCAGGAAAGATATGATGCAGGATTAATTTCAACAGTAGATTATCTATTGTCTGAATCACAGGAAAGAGAGGCAAAAGTAGCATACAATCAAGTAGTAATAGATTACCTGTATGCATTTGAAAAATATAGATCATTGCTTATTTAATAAAAATACATATAAAATTTCTACGTGAACAATTGCTTATAATTTTAAAAAAGTTTTATAAGGTAATTCCGTATCTTTTAAAACTTTTTTAAATTTGCTCATATAGATAATTTGGAATTAAAGATTGAATTTGGAATTAATTATTAGGAATTTTAGGAGGAGCAAGAATGAAAAAAACAGGTTATTTAATATTACTTCTAATATTAGTTATGACAGGTTGTGGGAAAAAACAAGAAGAAGTGATAGAGAAAAAAGTTAAATATGTTATCACAGAACCTGCAACAATGAGAAAAATGAATCAGGTATTTAAATCAGATGCTGTATTGGAACCTAAAAATAAAGTTGATCACAAAACTGAAAAAGGTGGAACGATAGAGAAAATTCTAAAAAGAAATGGAGATACAGTAAAAAAAGGCGAGCTTGTAATGGAACTTTCAGATGCTGCTACAGAATCAAGTTATTTCACAGCAAAAGCTAACTATACATCAGCACTATCTTCGCTTAATATTGCAAAGAACAACTATCAAAAATTTAAGAATCTTTATGAAAAAGAGTTGGTATCTTACCTTGAATATGTAAGTTATGAAAATACTTATGTAAGTGCAAAAGGAAATTATGAAGCAGCTAAAGCATCTTATGAAAATGCAAAAAGCGATTATGATAAATTATTCAGAAAAGCTGAAATAGATGGAATTGTAGGAAATCTTTTTGGAAAAGAGGGAAATGAGATATCATCAAGTGAAATTATATTCACAGTGGTAAATGATAAATCTATGGAAACTTATGTAGGATTCCCAGCAGAGTGGCTTACTCAAATAAAAGTAGGACAGGATCTGGAAGTTGAAGTAGGAGCATTAGGTAAGAAATTTGTTGGAAAAATTTTAGAAATAAACCCAATTGCAGATTCAGCAACAAAAAAATATATGATAAAAATAGCGGTTGATAATCCTGATAGAGCTATAAAAGATGGAATGTATTCATATGTAACTATTCCAGTAGGAGAAATCAATGTATTGTCAGTTTCAGATGAAGCAATATTTGTAAGAAACTTGCTAAGCTATGTATTTAAAGTAGAAGATGGAGTAGCAAAAAGAGTAGAGGTAAAAACAGGAGCTACAAATCTTCCATATACTGAAATTTCTTCAGATAATGTAAAAGAAGGAGATAGAATAGTAGTTAAAGGTATCTTCGGATTAGAAGAAGGAAACGAAGTAGAGGAAAATACAGAAGCAAAATAATATTTTAAATCAAAATAATGAGGTGAATAAATAAATGACTTTAGCAGGTTTATCAATACGTAGACCAGTTGCTACAACAATGGTTATGATATCCGTTATGTTCATTGGATTAATGGCAATGTTTTCTATGAAATCAGAGCTTTTACCAAATATGAATATCCCAGTTGTTACAGTTAGAACAACATGGCAGGGGGCAGTAGCAGAAGATGTAGAGACACAGGTTACTAAAAAAATAGAGGAAATACTTCCTAACGTTGAAGGAATAGATAAAATAGAATCAACATCAACTTATGGTCAATCAACAATAGTAGTAAAATTTGACTATGGAGTTAATGCAGATGAAAAAGTAACAGAGATACAAAGGGAATTATCAAAGATAACTAATGACCTTCCTAGTGCAGCTGATACACCAATTGCTAAAAAGGTAGAGGCAGGAACAGGAAACTTAACATTGGTAATAATGATGAGTGCTCCTAACAAAACAGAGTTAAGTAGTTTTGTTGAGGAATATTTGAAACCTAAATTTGAAAGTCTGCCTGGTATAGGGCAAGTAAATGTATTTGGTAATCCAGATAAACAATTACAAATTCAAATAGACAGTGACAAGCTTGCAGCTTATGATCTTTCTCCAATGGAACTTTATGATATGATAAGAGTATCAAGTTTAAATGTTCCTTTAGGAACAATAAGTACAGGGTCTAAAGATGTAATCGTTAGATTTATGGGAGAATTAAACTATATAGATACTTTTAAAGATATGATTTTAAAAAGTAATGGAAACACTTTAAGACTTAAAGATGTAGCTAATGTTGTATTGACTACAGAAGATCCTGATGATATTTCATATCTTTCAGGAAAAGAATCAATAGCAGTAATAGTAGAAAAATCATCAGATGGAAGTACAATAGATTTGAACAAAAGAGCACTTGAAGCACTTGAAAGTCTGGAATCTATAATGCCTCCAGAAACTGTATATAATGTATTGCTTGATACATCTATTGATATTAACCAATCAATATCAAATGTTAGTGGAACAGCAGTACAAGGACTTATTCTAGCAACAATAGTATTGTATTTGTTCTTGAAAAATATAAGAGCAACACTATTGGTATCAGCAGCTCTTCCAGTGGCAGTTATATTTACATTTGCATTCCTTGCATTAAATGGAACATCTTTGAACTTGATATCTCTAATGGGATTATCAATAGGGGTGGGAATGCTGACAGATAACTCTGTGGTTGTTGTAGACAATATATATCGGCATATGACGGAATTGAAATCACCAGTAATGGAAGCATCAGATAATGCAACAACAGAAGTTGCTATGTCAGTTATAGCATCAGCTTTGACAACAATGGTTGTATTTATTCCTATACTATTTATTCCAGGAATAGCAAGAGAGATATTTAGAGACTTGGCTTATTCAATCATATTCTCAAACCTTGCAGCCATAATAGTTTCACTTACTTTGATACCTATGCTTGCCAGCAGATTCCTTACGAATAAGGCAGATATTACAAAAGAAGGAAAAATATTTGGAACAGTAAAAAGCAACTATTTAAAACTGATAAACTGGGCAGTTGATCATAGAGGAAAAACAGTTGGAATAACAGTACTTGTGTTTGTAATTTCAATGGTAACTGTACCAAGATTCTTAAAAATGGAATTTATGCCTAAGCAAGACCAAGGAAGATATTCAATAGTTGCAGAGCTAGGAAAAGGACTTGACCTTGAAAAATCTAAGGCAATAGCTAAAGAGATAGAAGATATTGTTATAAACGAACCTAATACTCAAAGCTACTTTACTATTGTTCAAAAGGACAGTTTCTCTATCAACGTTGATATAGGAAAGAAAGATACAAGAAAAACTTCTGTATTTGATATAATTACTAAATTAAGACCAATTGTTGAAAAAATTCCTGATACAAGAACAAACTTATCAGAAGATTTTGCAATGGGATCGCAGCAGAGAGATGTACAGTTTGATATAGTTGGTTCTAACCTTAATGAAATAAAAGAAGTTGGAGCAAAGGTACTTGCAGAAATAAAAAATTATCCAGGAGCAGTTGACGTAAAATCAACATTGGATCCAGGAAACGTTGAGGCAAGAGTAGTACTTGACAGAGATAAAATTAAAAGTTATGGAATCAATCCATCTGTAATTGCTCAGACATTGAGTTACTCAGTATTGGGAGGAGACAGAGGAGATACAGTAACTGTTAAGACTGGAGTAGAAGAAATAGATGTTATGGTAAGATTACCTAAAGAAAAAAGAAATGACATCAATGCTTTAAAAAATCTTAACATAAAAATAGACAGTGGAAAATTTATAAAATTATCTGACGTTGCTGATATAGTGATGGCAGAGGGATCATCAGAGATAAATAAAACAGATAGAATATATAGTGTAACAGTTTCTGCAAATGATGGTGGAGTGGGAATGAAAGCTATTCAAGATAAACTTGTAGAAGCATATGAGAATACTAATCCACCAAAATCAGTTGATTACAGATGGGGAGGAAACTCTGAAAACCTTAGTGATGCAACAAGTCAGCTGGGATTTGCATTGGGAATTTCAATATTCTTGATATATGCATTGCTGGCAGCACAGTTTGAGAACTTTGTACTTCCAGTGATAATCATAGGATCAATACCACTTGCATTGGTAGGTATAGTATGGGGACTTTTATTAACTGGACAGCCTGTAGATATCATGGTTATGATAGGAGTTATACTTCTGGCAGGGGTGGTTGTAAACAATGCCATCGTACTGATTGACTTTATCAAGATGACGAGGGAAAGAGGAAGCGAAAGACAGGAAGCAGTAATAGAATCTTGTAGAACAAGACTTAGACCTATCCTTATGACAACTATGACAACAGTACTTGGAATGCTGCCATTATCATTAGGACTGGGAGAAGGTTCGGAAATATATAGAGGAATGGCTATTACAGTTATGTTTGGACTTACATTCTCAACACTTCTAACATTGGTTGTAATCCCAATTCTTTATACATTGATAGAGGATATGAATAATGCTATTCTAAAATTCCTTAAAAAAGTGTATAATAAGGTTATGGATCTTTTACCTAAAAAGTTAAGTGGAAGAGACTAAGAAGAGGGGGGAATTGCAATGACAGATGGACATTATAACTATAAGATGATATTCGTTAATATAAACGAATCTCAAAAGGCTAGACTTGAGGATTTTTTTGATGAAATAAAATTCTATTACTATACTGTACAGAAGAAAATAGAAAGTGTATGGGATGCTAAAGTAAAACATAAAAATACACTTATCTGGCCAGGAACAGATTGTACTTTTATACTTACTGTTCCAGAAAGAAATCTGGATAAAATGCTGACAAACTTGAAAACTTTCAGAATGTCACTTCCACATGGAATAGTTATGACAGCAGGAGTAATTCCTGTAGACAGAATCATAATAGATTTCCTTAATGAAGATATAGTTCCAGATGATGAGCTTCTAAAGGTATTAAAAGAAAAGCATAAAGTAAAATAATTAAATAAATAATATATAAGGATAACTTAAATGTCAGAAATGACAGAAGGGTTATCCTTATTTTTATTTAGTAATAAATTGCATTTTTTTCTTTTTTAGTGTATATTTATATATAAAAGCTATTACCCTAAAGTAGCTTTATAGTTTTGAAGTTAAATTTTGGCTTGTAAATAATGAATTTTAGATAGAAAACAGGGGGAATTATGAAAAAATTATTAGTGGTTATTTCTCTTTTAGCTTTTGCTGCATGTGGGGATAAAAAAGCAGTACAGGCAGAGAAAAAAGAAGTGGTAAAGTTGGCAAAAACGATTGATTTAAATGAACAGAATTTAGAATATGTAAAAGATTATAATGGAGAATTAAGACCTGTTAATGAAGTGACAATTATTACTCCAACAGGTGGGGATGTAAAAAAGGTAAATTTTAAAAATGGGGATATTGTAAAAAAAGGGGATGTAATAGTTGAACTTACAGATGCTTCTACTGAGGCAAGCTACTATGAAGCCGAAGGAAATCTTTTAAAAGCAAGATCAAGTTATTCAACTGATAAAATATCTTATGAAAAATATAAGAAACTTTTTGCTAAAGAAATTGTATCAGAGGATGAATATTTAAACTCTAAAAATAAATACGAAACAAGTTTAGGTGGATTAAAAATAGCAGAAGCTAATTTTATAAGAGCTAAGGATAATTTTTCAAGATTGAAAGTAACAGCTCAAATGGCTGGAACTATTACTGATTTAGACCTTAAAGAATTTGAAAAAGTACCTGCTTCTCAAAAAATATTAACAATAGTTGATAATAGCAGTATGGAACTTGTAATAGCAGTATCAGGGAAGGATACAGAGTATACAAAAGTTGGTGGGAAAGCAGAAATTTTTGTAGATGAATTAGGAGAGAAGTTAGAGGGAACTATAACAGAAATAAACTTGAGTTCAGACAGTAATACAAAAAAATATTCTGTTAAAATTAATGTGAAAAATGAAAATCAAAGACTTTTGAAGGGACTATATGCAAAGGTAAAATTACAGCAGGGATATATAAAAGGGCTGTTTGTTCCTAAGAAGGCAATAATGATAAAAGATCTTTACTCATATATAGTTATTTCAAGAAATAATACAGCTATTGTTTATAAAGTTACTCCTGATATTACAATAGGAGATGAACAGATGATTGAATTTCCTGACTATCAGCCAGGGGATAAAGTAGTGGTAGAGGGACAGTATCTTCTTAATAATAATGATAAAATAAAGGAGAACTAGGATATGAAATCAATTTCAGAATTTTCAATAAGAAAACCAGCTACAGCTACAATGTTCATAATATCAATGATTTTCTTTGGTATACTAGGTCTTAAAAAAATGCCAATAGAAATGCTCCCTAATATAAATAAACCAACTGTAAGAATAAGAATAAAATGGGATGGGGCAACCCCTTCTGATGTAGATAAAATGATTACAAGAAAAATAGAAGACGTTCTACCTAATGTAGAGGGAATAGTGGAATATACTTCTGAATCTTCTGCGGAACAGTCTCTTATATTTGTAAAATTTAAGTATGGGACGGAAGTTGAAACTAAGATAACACTTATACAAAATGAGATAAATCAAATAAGAAATAAATTTCCAGATGACATGAAGGAACCTTCTATAAGAAAGAGTTCTATGTCAGATGTACCAGCTATTACATTCTCTATGGCTGGTGGAGACAGAATGGAAATGAGAAGTTATGCTGAAAACAATTTGAAACCCATGTTGGAAAGACTTTCAGGTGTAGCTCAAATACAGGTTTTTGGAGGACAGGAACAGGAAGTATCTGTAGAAGTAGACCCCAATAAACTGGAAAACTATAATCTGGGAATAATGGATGTATATAATAAAATGAATAAGGCTAGTGTTAACCTTCCAGGAGGAATTTTAAGAGAAGGAGAAAAAGAGTACCTTATAAAAATAGAAGCAGAGATAGAAACTGCTGATCAGATAAAAGAGATAGTTTTAAGCAACAAAGATGGACATCTTTTAAAACTTAAAGACATAGCAAAAATACAGGTTGCTCCAAAGGACAGAACATCAATATACAGAAAAAATGGAAAAGACAGTATAGTAGTTATTGTTTCAAAAACAGATGATGGAAACTCTGTATCAATTGTTAACGAAACTAAAAAAGTAATAGAAAGAAATAGAGGGTCACTTCCTATTAATACAGTATTAAATTATGAATTTGATTCCTCTGTTACAATACTGAACTCAATATCTAATGTTAAATCAAGTGGACTACAGGGGTTAGTACTGGCTTCTGTTATACTTTTTGTTTTCCTGAAAAGTATTTCAGCTACTTTAATAATAGCAGTAGCTATTCCTATATCTATAATTTTTACTTTCTTCTTGCTGAATATTCAGGGAATAAGTATCAACCTAATATCTCTTATGGGATTGTCTCTGGGAATAGGAATGCTGGTAGACAACTCGGTAGTAGTTGTGGATAATATATTCAGACATATGACTGAGCTGGGAAAAACAAAATTACAAGCTGCAAGAGATGGAGCAGAGGAAATGGCACTTCCTGTATTAGCTTCAACAATGACAACTGTTGCTGCATTTCTTCCTTTAGTTTTTCAGGAAGGACTGGCAAAAGAGCAGTTTAATAACCTATGTTATGCAATATCATATTCATTATTGGCATCATTGGTAATATCTCTTACATTTGTTCCAATGATAGCAAGTAAAGTAATGGATAGTAAAAAAGATCTGAATGCTGAAGGAAAAATGATGATAGGATTCAGAAAAATCTATGTGTCAACATTGAAGTGGGCTATAAGACATAGAGGGGCAGTTTTAGGAATACTTGCAGTTCTGTTTGCAGGGTCAATGTTTGTTGCTTCAAAAATAGGAGGAAGATATATTCCGACTGTTGACGAAGGAAGATATGCTGTAGTTGCAAAACTTCCATCAGGGGCAGATGTAAATAAGGCTGACAGAATAGGAAAAATTCTTGAGGAAAAAGCAGTGACGCTTCCATTTGTAAGAGACTATACAGTTTCAGGAAACAGTTCACATGCTATTCTTAATATAAATGCAGGATTGAAAACTTCAAGAGATTTATCTCTTCAGGAAATAATAAGAGAACTTAGAAAAACTTTTGTGGAGTTTCCAGATGTGGAATTAACAATAACTCCAGGATATAAATTTGGAACAAGAGGAATCTATGATTTAGAGTTTGAACTTTATTCAGATAATGAATCACAGCTTCAAATAATATCTCAGGAACTTAAAGAAAGAGTAAAAGCAATAGATGGAATATATGATGTAACTTCATCATTTGAAGGTGGAAAGCCAGAAGGAAAGTTCTATATAGACAGAGAAAAAGCTGAATATTATGGGCTTGATGCAAAAACTATTGCAACAATGATACAGACACAGATATTAGGTGGAACTCCTATCAAAATCAACAGTGACAACAGTGAGATAGATGTAACACTTCAATTACAGAAAAAATATAGGGAATCTACAGGTTTAATATTAGATTCCAGAATAACTCTTCCTAATGGGGGAAATATCAGAATATCTGATATAGCTGAATTCAGAGCTGAAGAGGGGCCTTCGAAAATAGAAAAGAAAGATAAGAAAAAGAAAATAGTTATATATGCCAACTTAAAAGATGAGCTTGATTTGGCAACAGCTCAGAAATATGTAACTGCTACTCTGGAAGAGATGGGATATCCTGATGGACTGACTTATGGAACTGGAGGAAAAAGTGCTGACATGGCTGAAATGGAAAATCAGCTGAAGGCAACATTTGCCATTGCTGTATTCCTTATTTATTTTATCCTTGTATGGCAGTTTGAGTCATTTATAATGCCTTTTGTAATTATTTTATCTATACCGCTTTCAACAACAGGTGCATTCTATGCACTGTATGCAGCAGGGCTCAGTATAGATGCCATGGTTTCTGTAGGATTTGTAATGCTGGCAGGAATAGTTGTAAATAATGCCATTGTGCTGATTGACTTTATTAATATAAGAAGAGCTGCTGGGGATAATATGAATAAGGCACTTATCACAGCAGGGAAGACAAGACTGAGACCTATTATGATGACAACCCTTACTACTGTTCTTGGAATGGTTCCATTGATGTTCAGTAATGGAGAGGGATCAGAAATATATAAAGGAATGTCTTTTGTTGTAGTATTTGGACTTTCTACAGCTACACTTTTGACATTGGTAGTAATACCTGTATTCTATTATTTGATAGATGACTTCATAATTATAATGAAAAAGTTTAGAAAAAAATTATCAAAAAAATCGTAGAAGAGGAGAGGACATGGAAGATTACTTAACAATTGGAGAAATATCAAAACTTACAGCAGTTCCTATCTCTACACTGCGTTATTACGATAGTGAAGGAATATTTTCTCCTGCTCTAAAAGATGAAAAAAATAACTATAGATACTATACAGGATTTCAAATACCTGTATTAAAAATAATAGTGCATTTAAAAAAATTAGGTTTTACAAACGATTCTATAAAAAGTCATTTGAAAAATCTTAACTATTCTCATACTTTGGATTTGATAGCAAAGATAGTGGATGAGACTAAAGCTGAAATAAAGAGGCTTCAAAAAATAGAAAAGGAACTCCTTCAAAATGCAGGGCAAGTAAAGCATCTCATTGAAATTGAAGAGAAAATAGACACCTTTTTTATAGAAGAGATAGAGGAAATAAAAGCTGTATATACTGATATATCTTTAGATACTGATCCTAAGAAAATAATTCAAACAGCATTTAAAAAATTAGATATTTCTTTAAGTGCAAATAATTCATCTGAAATAACAAAGAAGATAGATGCGCCTTTGAGTAATACTACTTTGCCAATAGGAATATATGCTTTGATAATTCCTAAGAAAAATATTGAAAATGGAACTTTTAAAGAAGAAAAGGTTATTCTTATGCAGGATGTAAAAAACATTGAAAAGAAAATGGTACTTCCTAAGAATAAGTATGCCTGTCTTTACTGTAAAAATAGATTTAAAAACAGAAGAGAATATATTGAAAGACTTTTGGAATGGATAAAAAATAACAACTTTGAGATTATAGGAGATATGATTATACACTTTCTGGCAGGGCCCGGCTTTGTAAAGGATCCTAAAGAATTGCTCTATGCAGTAAAAGTACCAATAAAATAGAGTGGACAGGGAATTATCCCTGTCCTTTTTTGATATAAAAAATAAAATATGATAGAATAGAACTAATATAAAATCTCTTAACAGGAAGGATAGATTATGGCTGAATTTAGTGAACTGATAAAAAAATTTGATAAGATAAGGGAATACATGAGAGAATTTTATATTTATGGATTTAAAAGCAGAGAAGAGCTAGCTCTAAAAAGTCTCAGGAGTTATGATGATGATAAGAGGCGTATAGAAAGCTATCTGACTGGGTAT
Source organism: Fusobacterium ulcerans (assembly GCF_003019675.1). Lineage (NCBI taxonomy): Bacteria > Fusobacteriati > Fusobacteriota > Fusobacteriia > Fusobacteriales > Fusobacteriaceae > Fusobacterium > Fusobacterium ulcerans. The sequence goes on from NZ_CP028105.1 coordinate 2,312,983, forward strand.
ATGTCATTTAATCAAAGAGAAAATGGAAAAAATATATTTCTTTCAGTAGACAGTAGAAAAATAACTGAAAATCCACTATATAAAGTATTTAAAACAAAATCTTTTACTAAAAATGATATAACATTACATTTTATAATTTTAGATATTTTATCTAAAAATGAAAAGTTAACTTTAAGAGAGATAACAGATAAAATAAATAATGATTATTTTTCAGAATTTAAAGAAAGTAATATTTTAGATACAGCAACAATAAGGCTTAAACTATCAGAATATGTAAAGGAAGGTATACTAAAAAGTGAGAAAAATGGTAAAGAAATATATTATAATTTTTTTGATGTGGATATAGATATTTTAAGTTATAAAGATATGATATCTTTTTTTAGTGAAGTATCTCCAATTGGTGTCATAGGCAGTTTTATAATGGATAGATTTGAAATTAGAAATATGGAATTTTCTTTTAAACATAACTATATACTTCATGCTATGGAAAGTGAGATATTGTATAAAATATTAGAAGGCTTGAATAAAAAATCAAAAATAGAATTAGAATATTTTATGAAAAAAGATAAAAAATGTATTGTTAAAAAGATAACTCCATTAAAAGTATTTATAAGTGTACAAACAGGGAGAAGATATATTGTTGGGTATTTAGAATCTGGTTCTGTTTTTATGTATAGGCTGGATAAAATAAAAAATGTAAAAATTTTAGAAAAAGATGAGAATTTTGATAAATTAAAAAATGAAATAGAGAATAAATTACAATATTCATGGGGTGTTTCTTTCAAAAAATTTGAACTGGAAACATTGAGAATGGTGCTGTTCATCGGAAAGAAAGAGGAATATATAATAGAGAGACTTAGAAATGAAGGAAGACATGGAGTAATTAATCAATTAACCAATGATAAATGGGAATATAAAATAGAAGTATATGATGCCTTGGAGATGCTTCCTTGGATAAGGACTTTCATTGGAAGGATAATTTCTTTAGAATCCAATAATGAAAATCTATGTAGAAAATTTCATAGAGATTTTGAATCTGTGTATAGATTTTATAATGGAGGAAAAAATGATATTTAATGAAATAAATAATGTCTACTATTTGACTGTATCCAGAATTATAAAGGAATTATTGAAAAAACCATTAACAGATAGAGAAATGATAGATATAATTAAAGAAACAGCTTTTTTAGAAAGCTTTATACAAATATATCAATCTATAAAAGAAGAGAAATGGCAGCTCATAACAAGAGATATGAAAACAGTAATAAAAAATCCTATAAAACCATATCTTACAGAAGTGGAAAAAAGATGGCTGAAATCTATTTTTATGGATAGAAAGATTAAGCTTTTTTGTGATGAAATTCCAGAATTAACTGGAATAAAACCTCTTTATCAAGAGGAAGATTTCTATTACTTTGACAGAAAGAAAAATGGAGATAACTATGATGATGAAAAGTATATAAAAAATTTTAGAAGGATATTAAAGGGAATAAATGAAAGAAAAAAAATAATAATAAAATCTTTGAATAGAGGGAAAAGGGTAACAGAGATAGAAGTAATTCCAGATAAAATAGAGTATTCATACAAAGATGATAAATTTCGTTTTTTAGGAATAAAAGATGGAAAAGAAAAAATATTTAACATGTCAAATATAATAGAATGTGAATTAACAGAGAGATATGAAGATATTGAAAAAGAAATAATCCCTATGGAGCAGAGGAAAATAATGGTTGATTTAGTAGATTCCAGAGATGCTTTAGAAAGAGCTATGCTGCACTTTTCAGACTTTAAAAAAGTAACAGAAAAAATTGATGAAAGAAAATATAAAATGGAAATATATTATGAAGCAATTGATGAAACAGAAGTACTCATAAGGGTATTATCATTTGGTCCAATGCTGAGAGTTATCTATCCCAAAAGATTCATTTCATTGATAAAAGAAAGATTAAAAAAACAGAAAAAACTGTGGACTTTTTAGTTCGCAGATTTTTTTTAATGATAATGGAAAAAATATCATGTATGATTAAAGTATAAAATCGCTTGCAGGCTAAAAGGAGAAAATATGAGAACTAAATTTTATGAGATAACTGGAAAATATAACACAGCTAAAGTTTTTACAAATGTGATAGAAAATGAAGCTATAGAACAAATAAAAACATTGTGTAACCAGGAATTTATAACTGGAAGTAAAATACGTATTATGCCTGATGTACATTCTGGAGCAGGATGCACTATTGGAACTACAATGACTATAACTGATAAAGTAATACCTAATTTAGTAGGGGTAGATATAGGCTGTGGAATGGAAACAGTTATGATAACAGATAAAGAAATTGATTTAGAAAAATTAGATAAACTTATTTATGAAAAAATACCTTCAGGTCATAATATAAGAAAAATTCCTCATGATCTGATAAATGAAATTGATTTGAATCAATTGAAATGTACAGGACACGTGAAAATGGATAGAGCTATAAGAAGTATAGGAACTTTAGGTGGAGGAAATCATTTTATTGAAGCTGGAAAAGATGAGGAAGGGAATATCTATATAACTGTTCATTCAGGGAGCAGACATTTAGGATTAGAAGTAGCAAATTATTATCAAAAGATGGGATATAAAGCCCTTAATAAAGTAAGTGATATAGATATTGAAAAAATCATAGAACAGCTGAAAAGTGAAGGAAGAGAAAAAGAAATAAATAAAACAATTAAAGAGATAAAAAAACAGATAATTACAGATATTCCACAAGCTTTGGCGTATGTATCAGAAGAGCTTTTTGATGACTATATACATGATATGAAATTGATACAAAAATTTGCTGTACTAAATAGAAAAGCTATGATGGATGAAATAATAAAAGGGCTGGGAACAGAAGTGGCAGAAGAATTTACCACAATTCATAACTATATTGATACTGATATGATGATATTGAGAAAAGGAGCAGTATCAGCTAAGAAAGGAGAAAAACTTTTAATACCAATAAATATGAGAGATGGAAGTCTTGTCTGCATAGGAAAGGGGAATGAAGATTGGAACTATTCAGCTCCACATGGTGCTGGAAGATTGATGAGCCGTACAAAAGCGAAAAAGACTTTTGAATTGAAGAATTTTAAAAAAGAAATGGAAGGAATATACACTACCTCTGTAAATAAAGATACTTTAGATGAATGTCCTATGGCATACAAAGCTATGGAGGATATTATAAAAAATATAGGAGATACTGTAGATATTATAAAAAGAATTATACCAATATATAATTTTAAAGCTGGAGAATAAAAGAGAGAGTACCTAAGAAAGATTATAAATCTTACTTATAGGCTACTCTCTTTAAATTTTACCCAGCTAAACCTCTATTTACAACATTTCCATCTTTATCTATATCAACTATTATACAGTGCCCTGCAAAATAGTCTGGACAGCAGCATAAAAATAATTCTAAAGATATCTCGCCATTTTCAATAGTTGCAGTTATACTTTCAGCATAGAGACTGTCAGAAAAATCTTTTTCAGAGATTGGTAAAAATACTTTATCTCCATCTACTATATAGCATTCCTGTTCTTCTTCTGCCTCTTCAGCACTAGAAGTCCATTCTTCAGCCAGTTCAAGTATTCCATCATCAATAAGAACTTTTTCTATTACTTGTGAATTGTCTTCAATCCATTTTAATCTGTTTTTTATCTGTGGTAGGAAATCACGAAGTTTAATGTCATCTTCAGTATCAATGTATAGATCAGTAAGATCATTTTTCCATATACTGAATAGAGTTTCAGCAGTGAATACATTTGAAGCTTTAAAATCTTCAACTTGAAGATTTTCACAAATTTTTGTACCTTTATATACATTTAACTTTTTATTCAGCACTCTTAAAAGCATTATTGCCCATCTGTCAGTGGGATCAAATTTTAAAGACTCAGATATATAGCCTTGAGCTTTTTCAAATTCTCCTAATGAATAGTAAGCATAACCTATTCTGTAGTACCATAGAGGATCAGCTGCACCTTCTTTTTCTATAGAAAGCAGTACCTTTACTACACTGTCAACTTTTCCTTCTCCACTGAATGCTCTAGCTAAATAGCTGTTGATTTCATAATCTCTATCCTCAGTGGGAATAGATTTTATTTTTTTTATTACTTTACTGTATTCCTCTTTTTCTATTAAAGCTTCAAATTCATCTTTTAATCTGTTTTCCATTATTATTTTACCAGTCCCTTTCTCCAATTGCTTCTTCTGTATCTATTCCTATATCGAACCATTCAAGAATATAGTCAACAGCAGCTCCTATACTTTCTCTTGCTACAGTTTCTATTTCGCTGTCATTTTCATCAAATTCTTCTTCAAGGTCATTTATAGCAATAGTCATAATATCAAATCTTTCTTGTATCTCTGCATACGTATGAGTTCCATCTTCTAAAAAAGAGATAACTTTTTTAATTTCATCTGCTATTTTATCTACTAAGAAATCAGGATAATAATCATCTCTATACATATCCTCTAATAGTTTAAAATCACTATTAAATTTTTTTACAGCAAAATAGACAGTAGTTCCATCATAGCTGTATTCATATTCATCCTCTGGATCTTCTTCTTCATTATGAGAGAAAATAGTTCCATCAGGATAAATAATATCTCCATTACCACTTACATCAAAAAACCCAACTTTGTATTTTTCTGAGAGTTCTCTTACTAAATCATAAGCTTCATCTGCTAAAGACCATGCAAATCCAGCATAAATAATATCTTTTCCAATACTGTAATCAGTAAGATATGATTCATCTTTTATTTCATCATCTTCAGGAGCAAAGGGTCCATTCATTTGAGGGAAAGTTTGAATCATTTCCATAAACCATTCTCTAAGAGCTGAAGAAGTTATTTCAGGATCTTCATAATCATGATCTTCTTCCCATTCAGTTTGATTATCATACCATTCTAAAAATTCCTCTTGTGTTTTTGGTGTTTTGGAAACTTCAAATACCATTAAATCATAGCTCATAATTTCCTCCTTAAAGTTTTTTAACTTTCCCAAGCAATATTCATTATATACTATCAATAGCAGTCTGTAAAATTAATATTTAAAAGCTTAAAGTTAGTTGTTTTTAGTCATCGTACTCTCCAGCTATAATATTATTAATATACTTTTCAGGATTACTGATAAATTCTTCCCATGTACATACTTTTGCAAATATTTCATGCTCAGAGTCTATATAGCAGACAGCTTTTTCTGCTGGAGACCAGACTATGAATATTTCATAATTTTCTACTTCTTCTACTAGAGAAAGAAGTTTTTTTCTTTTCCATTTCATTTCCTGTAAATCCATAAATTTATAGAAACGTATATATTTTGGATAATATTCTTTTTCAGAAAATTTAATTTCTTTAGGGTCTTTTTTCAGATATTCCAACATATCAGCAGGAAGTTTGTAGCCTTTAAGCAGTCTTAATTTTTCTTGTTCATCATGCCATTCAGAAGGTTCCAGTGATTTCAAATATTCCATTAATTCAATATTTTTATTTTTAGAAGCAAGAGAGTATGGACGGTCACCATATTTATCAGTAATAGTGATATCACTTCCCTGCTTTATCAGATATTCAGCAATTTCTGCATGGTCGCTTCTAACAGCTTCTATAACAGGAGTAGAGGCATATGGAAATACCATATCAGGTTCATGATAATTTAAATCAGCTCCCATTTCTACCCACATTTTAGTTTCTTTCATATTACCATCAGAAGCAGCTGATCTTAAAGCACGCCCTCCATATTTCCTTACAGTTATTCCAAGCTTTTCAAACACTGGTATATTTTCAAATTTTTTTCCATAAGATATTCTGATAAAAATATCAGGATACTTCTTTTCTGGAAGGAGGTCAAGAGCTCCATGAGTCAGCAGAAGAGATACGATTTTCTCATTACAATGCTGAGCAGCTTGTTCTATGATAGTAAAATTTCCTATATCCAGAGAAACGCTATTTTCCAGCAGCCATCTCAGAGGAGCAGTATTATTTGTAATCACAGCTATTTCTAAAGGAGTAACATTAGAATATTTTCCAAGGCTTATTTTTTCATTTATATTCCAGCCTCTTTCATACAATTCCTGCATTTTTTTTAGATTTTTTTCATAGATTGCAGCAGCAGTTTCTGGAATAGTTTCAAAGCTTCCAAGATTTCCTATATTGTACATCTTTCCTCCTGCTTATTAATATATGCTTATTACAATATTCATATTTTTTTTGCAGCATTTTTTATAGAAATCAAGCATACCTTCAAAGCAGAAAGTAAGTTCATCATAAATATCTGCTTCATCTTCTTTTTTCCAGATATTAGGGTATATTTGTGACTGTTTGAAATCATCCATAGAGTATTTTTTTATCATATCTTTTATTTTAATATTTTCCAAAGCATTAACTATAGCAGGAAGTTCATCAGCTTTAATATATGCTAAAAAAACCTCATTTTCATCTTCAGTATCAAAGACAGCTGTTCCAACTACTGCTTCACTTAATTTACTGTCTTTTATTACTCTTGCAGCAGACTTTCCAGTTAAAAGGAAATGAAGTCCATCCCACATTTTATCAATATCACAGATATCACATTTTTCATCCTCTGATAACTCCTCTATTTCATCAATGATTTTCTCATTGTCCATTTCTAACATTTTATTAAGTATTTTGTTGTCTACTGCCATATATTGTGCAAGCATTCCCATTTTGTTCCTCCTGTTTTTTTATAAGTTTTTATTTAATTCTTAAAAATGAAAATATTTTTATTCTAGTACAATTCTACCATATAGATAAATATTTAGCCATTATTCTATGAGAGAATTAATAAAAAGATTTAATTATATAATGTCAAAGAGAGATTACAGTAGGGAAAAGCACAGAAATTAAGCAATTCTTTTTCATATTTTTATTATATTTTTTCTGCTTTTATGTTAATATGTATTCAGATACTTAAAAACTGTATAACTAAAGGGGGATATATAATGGAACTTAATTTAGATTTTTTATTAGAAGATATTGTAAAAAATAGAAGAGCATTACATCAGATGCCAGAAACTGCTTTAGAAGAGTTTAAGACAAAAGAGTATCTGAAGAATTATCTGATCTCTATTGGGCTTGAGCCAAAGGATATAGTAGAAACAGGACTATATGTATACATTGAAGGAAAGGATAAAGATAACTGCATAGCTTTCCGTAGTGATATAGATGCTTTAAATATTGAAGAGGAAACTGGAATAGATTTTGTATCTAAAAATAGCGGAAAAATGCATGCTTGCGGACATGATGGACATATGTCTACTCTTTTAGCTTTTGCAAAATATCTTACAACTATACAGCCACTTGAAAAAAGTGTATTGTTGATATTCCAACCTGCTGAAGAAGCACCTGGAAGAGCAAAAGATATAGTAGAAACAGGAATTTTCAAAAAATACAATGTAAAAGCTATCTATGGAATGCACCTGTTCCCAGAGCTTCCAGAAGGAGTAGTTGCTTGTAAAGAGGGACCATTCTTTGCACAGGCTACTGTAATAAGTGTAGGAATAACAGGAAAAAGCGGACATGGAGCTATGCCTCATAAAGCTGTAGACCCGCTTATTGCCTTTACTAAAGTAATAGATGCTTATCAGACAATAATTTCAAGAAACTTTTCTCCATTTGATCCAGGAGTTATCACAATAGGTAAATTCTCTGGAGGAAGTGCTCAGAATATAATACCTGAAAAAGTTGAGTTCTGGGGAACAGCAAGAACATTTGCACAGTCTGATTCTGAATTTATAATAAAGAGAATGAAAGAGATACACAGAGGGATAGAGCTTACTTACAATGTAAAAATAGATGAAGATCTAGTGATTCTTTATCCACCAGTAATAAATGACAAAGAGCTTTATAAAAAATTTACTGAAACTATGAAAGATATGAACTATAGAGAGCAGGACGCTTTGACAATATCAGAGGACTTTGCTTACTATCAGCAGGAAGTACCAGGAATATTTTTCCTATTGGGAACTAGAAATGAGGAGAAGGGATATGTTCACCCACTTCATAACTGTCATTTCAATTTTGATGAAAAAGTATTGTTAAAAGGTGTGGAAGCTTTTGCTAAAATATTAGAAAGTCACAATAAATAAAAAAGTGATGAAAATAGAAAGATAATAAAAAATATTTGTAGTTTGAAAGTATAATAAAAAAAGATGTGCTGCTGCCAGAAAAGGCAAAGGCACATCTTTTGTATTTTAGATGGATAAAATATAAGGTATAGGTAAAATATGAAGTATAGGTATAAAAATTATTTGATTTTATTCACATTTCCATAGATTTCAAAGTTGTATTTTATTTGAAGTAATCTTTTAAATAATTCTTTAAAAAATCCTTATTTGTAAAAGTTTTAGTAAATATTTTTTATCTCATGGGCATACGCAATATAGTAATGTCTTCCATTTGCACTTGTCTCTAATTTTGAGATTTCAATTAATGCTTTTGATTTTTGAGCATAGGCCTCTTTGATCTCCTCTTCTCCATCTATTAATAAGTCGCAAAGTTCCAGACACCATTGATATTCTTTTCTTTTAAAAGCTTCGTTAATTTCTTTTAAAATATTTTCAGAGCCACCCATCATTTTAATAGTTTTATGAGCATGTTCTTTAGGAGAAAGGGGATGGAGTTTTGTAGGATTTCCATCAAACCATCCTAAATAAGCTGTATAAATTGATCTGACAGTCCAGTCAATACTTCCATAATGCTCTTTCAAATAAGGAAGAGAGGCATACTCTTCTGGAAGTTTGAGTTCTGAAGCTAGGGCATCTATGCTTTTTCCTTTATTCATCCCTTCAAGAGTTTTTTGCAGGACATAATTGATAGCTCCATGGAAATTTGTTAATACCTTTTTCACTTCATCTTTACCAGAGATTACACGAGTATGTCCAGATAGAAGATGTTCTGCTTGATAAGATAAAATTATCTTGATGCTGTCAAGCCATACTGCTATGTCACGATACTGTCCACCACGTATAGCATAGAGATTAGGCCAGCATCCATAATAGTTGTCACCACAGCAAAGGACTTTTTCATCTGGAAGCCAGATCATGATTTGATCTTCTGCTTCTCCAGGAAGTCTTACCATTTCTATTTTAATTTCATCTATTTCTCTGACAACTTTACTTTCATTATATAATGTAGTAGGGTTCACAAAAGCTCTTCTTTCTCCATAGGGGATTCCCTCTCTGACTCCGATTCCCTGAGAAATATTTTCTTCATCATTGAGTGAGTATCCAAATTGACGATTTCCACGTAAATTTTGAATATCCTGTAAAATTTCTGTCCCTTGTAAAAGTTGAGCAGCTGGAGAAAAGGCAATTATTTCAGGAGAAGTATTCATAAATGCTCCTGCTCCTCCTCTGTGGTCAGGATGACTGTGGGTGTAGATAATTGTTTTTACTGGCTTTCCAGTTTTTTCTTCTATTATATTTAATAACTTTTCTCCTCTTTCAAAAGTATCAAGAGTATCAATTAGAATAACACTTGTATTTCCTTCAATAAATATTGCATTACTGTGCCCATAGCCTAATACATGCCAGACTTTTGAAGTAACCTGTGTAATAGTTTTTTTATATGAATCTAAAGTGAATTTTTTTAAATCTAGTTCGCCATTTTCTTTCAACATTTTTTCCCTCCCTTGGTAATATCTTTTATTATATTTTAAACTGTAAAAATATATAAATCAAGTCCATGTAAATATATGAGATAAAATTATTTGAGAATACGAAAAAAGGGATAGTTTAAAATTATTTTAGAATGTGAAAGAAGGGATAAGTTAAAATTGTTTGAAAATAAAAAATGATAGTTTAAAATATTATGAAATTGAAAAGTATATAAAAGGGAGAATTAGAAAATATATGTAAATAAAAATTAAGAATTATAAAAAATTAAACAGCCTCAGCTCTATAAAATATAGGACTTTAGCTGTTTAAAATTTAAAAACTTTCTATTAGATTTTAGGAGAAGAGGGCTGAATAAATTCTTTGTATTTATTTAGACGTTCTCTATATGCTTCAGTTTTTTTAGTTTCTATAAGTGCTCCTTCATTGTTTTTAATATCATTCATATGGATAAATTTACCTGGCATAGTATTGTGGGCATGTTCTAATTGCTCTTGAGGAAATTCAAATTTCACTTTCCCATCTTTTATTTTTACTTCACCAACTATTCCACATAGGCAGCAAACAGCTTTAGTAGAATCATCATTAAGGTAGAAATTTCTGCAGTGGCAGTGAGGACACATTCCCTCATCTCCAAGATATTGAGCATTTTCTATATCAGCGGCAGCTTTAGCCAAGTTAATTCCTATCTGATGTATTTTAGCTACTTTTTCATCTTCCATAATCACATTTTTTGACCATGAAAAGACTTCGTTATTTATAGTTTTCCACATAGGTATTAAAGAAAGCATTTCAAAATCACATTGTATTCTTGTAGTCCAGTCAGAGCCTCCAAGTCCAATATATGAGATAACTTTTTCTTTAAAAACTCTCTGGTCAGGAGCTCTACCATTAGTTTGCTTCGCTATCTCAGTTGCTGCCAGATTATTTCCTCTATCCATTCTAGGTCCAAAACGATCTGTCAGTGAACGGAAAATTGCAGCAGCTCCTTTTTCAAAAATAGGAACAGAAAATATAATTCCATTTGCCTCCATCATTTTATCTCTCAGCCATTCAAAATCATCTTTTAATACACATTGCCCTCCTTTTCCACTCATGAGGCTTTTAACACAGGCTATACATCCAGTACAATATTTGATATCAAGATCAAGAAGTCTGATAAATTCAATCTCAGCTCCCATTTCTTTAGCACCCATCAATGCTTCTTTGCACATAGAGTCGTTATTTCCATTTCTAGTTCCTGCTGATATTCCTAATATTTTCATTTGTTCCTCCTTAAATTACTGTATAAAATTACTATATATTTCTACTTTTTTAAACTATGCATCTCTAATTTTTTAACTAGAAAAGCAAGGTATCCCTATTGTTATAAGTTATGAGAAGTTTACTTAATTTGTAAAATGATATTCAGTTCCATCTCTCAAAAAATCTCTTTCTGCATGCTCTTCTAAAAATATACTCACAATATCTTTATATGGCTTCAAATAAGGGAACTGTTGATTTTTTTCAGCCCATTTTGGTTTTTCAATATCTGGGGGATTATCTACCCAGTTTTTCTTCCAAGTATTTGAATCTCTATACCAAAATTCTACTACCCTTACAAAGGGAGAAGTTTTAGGGGAAAGAGCCTTATATGAAAAGCATCTCAGAAGATCATCCTGCTTGATTATAGAAGGGATAAAAGAATTGATAAACCATTCTTCTCCATCTTTTTCTGAAACATTATCAGGATATTTGATAGCTGCTACAAATCTAAAAAATGGTCCATCAGCACTTGTGAGCCCATATCCTTTGAAGTCATTGTCTATTCTTCTGTTTACAAAAATAAAGGCAGCAGGGTGAGCATTTTTATTTTCCTGATCTCCCCAGTCAGCTCTCTTCTCAGAATTTACAGGATTTCCTATCATTTCATTGTATCCTTCTACCCATACTTCACTCATAGCTGTTCCTTGATTTAATTCATCTTCCATAGAAAAAGGATCTTCTCTCCAGTAGTGTTCAGTCATTCTCCAATTATATGCACCATAGAGATCAGCTCCCTCAGGTAAAGGAAGAGCTCTATAGGTAGAGTACCCAGCTAAGATAGGTCCATTAATGTTTACTGTGTCAGAGGCATGGTCTTTAAATAGCCATCTGTTAGCTTTAGGCAGATCATTGAGGTCAGTTAGATTGAGAATAAGATAGCTTCTTTTTAATTGCTGTTCACCTACTGGAGTTTTTCCCATAGCTGAAATTGTAAAAATAAACAGAAATATCAGAAGCATAAATTTTAAAGATTTGATTTGTTTCATTATAAATCCTCCCATTTAATTTATGTGTTTAACCACATATTTGAATAAAAAATTTAGAATATCTCTACTCCAAATTTTTTATTATTTTATCTAATACTTTTGAAAATATAATTTTTTCCTCATCTGTAACATTAGCAAAAACTTTGTATAAGTTTTCTTTTACAGTGGGAACGACATTGTTTTGTATTTTTTTTCCCTCTTCAGTGAGATATATGAGGTTGATTCTTTTATCATCTGCATCAGGGATTTTTTTTACAATATTTTTTTTGATAAGATTTTCTATAAGCCTCGATACACAAGTGTGATCTTTTCCAACTAATTTTGATATCTGATTTTGAGTAAGTCCATCTTCATGGAGAAGAAAATTAATAACTCCCCATTGTTCAGGAGTGATAGGAAATTTATCTTCTTTTAATTTTTTGCTGAAATTACCAGTAGTAAGACGAGAGGCAAGTTCCAGTTTAAATCCCAGTGATTTTTGTAAATTATAGTCTTCCATATATCCTCCTTTTAAAAAATATGTGTTTAACCACATAAAATTAATATAACATCTTTTTAAAATTTATGCAACAAGTTTTTTGTAAAAAAAAGATGGATGAGTTTTTATCATCCATCTTAATATTTAATTTATTTGTAATTTTTAAATATTTTAAATTTAATTACAACTTGTATAGCTCTGAATTTACTTATAACTTTTAGATATTTTCAAATTTAATTATAGCTCTAAATATCTCAAATTTATTTTGTAATTCCTAAGTAATATGCTATGTTAGCATTTTTATCTTTTCTTCCTCTGATTTTTGAAACAGGACAACTCATGATAGCAGTAACTCCTGGTCCATGTCCAGCTTTTATGCAGTCACTGTGAACAACTACCCCAATAGTAACTGATCCTTTTAAGTAATCTCTTCCAAAGCAGTTATTGCAGTCTTGAAGAAGAACGATATCTCCAAATCTTAATTCGTTGATACCATATTTTTCATTTGCTTCCTTGTCTCCAGTCATGATATCATAGTCTCCAGAAAAAGCAGTAGCACTTCCTACTCCTGATCCCATTAAGTAAGGAGGGATTTCAGTAGCTACAGGAACTTCCAGACATCCATCTTCTGTTATTTTTATTTCCATTTTTTCTAAAAGAGCAGGATCGATATTCATGCAAACAATATCATCAAATCCCTCTATTTTTAGTCCTTGTCCAAAAGCTTTTACAAGTATTTTATCATCAATATTTAATTTTTCTAAAGTTTCTTCATCAAAATATACAAGAGTATGTTCAATTCCACCATGTCCACCAGTTACAAAACCAGTAGCTCCCTTAGCATCTCCTGTCATTATTTTTGCTGTATTTCCGATACACCCAAAAACCATAAGAGCATTGTTTTCATTTACATTATCATTTTTTACACTTACTCCCGGCTCAACGTGATCTCCTACCCATGTCATGCAAGAATCTCCAACTTTTACATTGTAAGAGATACCTCCAGTAGCAGGTAATATCATAGGTTCTCCATCTCTTGAAATTCTGTAAGGAGAAGCTATAGTAGGGCTGTGTACTTTTCCTCCCACTGACTGCATAACTAAAAATTCTTTGTTTGTTTTAATCATTTCTTTCCTCCTGAATATTTTAATGATTACTGACTATTGATATTTTAATACATTTTTCGATTTTAGTAAAGAAAAACAGGATAATTTGAACTCATTTTTCAAATTATCCTGTCTTCACAAATCTATATTATAAAACATCTTGGGGAAAGATTTTATATTATTAATATACCAATATATTGTGACAGTTGTGTTACAGTTAGGTTGAAAAAATTGACAAAAAAGTTTTTCTGGACTACTATTCTAATAAGGAAATTAAATGTATGAGGAGGAGAAAATGGAAAATACAAAACTTATAGTGATAATTCAATGTGAGATAGCTAAAAGGAGATGCAGCGGTTTTTATTGTATGGATTCTTTTTATAAGAGAGACAGGGCATTCAGTATTTATTCTAAAGAGCAGAATATCCAGTATATGATGTTTGAATGTGGAGGATGTTGTGGGAAGGAGACATCGAGTCTTTTAGGGCATCTATCCAGAAAATTAAAAGAAGATGATCTTATAAAAAAAGATGAAGTAGTTATCCATTTAGCTTCTTGTATGGTCACAGATAATCATCATTATGACAGATGTCCTCATATAGATTATATAAAAAATATTATAGAAAAACATGGATATAAGAATGTAGTTGAAGGAACTTTACTGGCAAAAGTTTCTGAGAAAAAACGTGAGCTTGGAACATACAAAAAATATTAATAAGTTAGTTTAAAAAATATTTTTTAAAAAAACATATAAACGAATAAATTTTTCTTTTATGATTGTAAAAAGGTGGAATTTTTGATATAATAATAAAATATTTTAGGATAGTTTTAAGTGATTAAAAAATTTATATAAATAAAAAAAATTCAGGAGGTAAAGAAATGAAATGTATTATTACTGTCTTAGGAACAGACAAAGTTGGTATCATAGCTAAAGTGTGTACTTACTTATCAGATGCCAATGTAAACATCCTTGACATTTCACAAACAATAGTTGACGGTTATTTTAATATGATGATGATAGTTGATATCACTACTCCGTCAAAGCCTATGGAAGTTATAGGGGAAGAGCTTAGACAAATAGGAAAAGTTCTAGGAGTTATAATATCAATGCAGCATGAAGATATCTTCAACTGTATGCACCGTATTTAATCAACCAGATGAAATTTAGAGGAGGAATGTCATGATTTCCAGAGTAGAGATACAGGAAACAAATAGAATGATAGCGGAAGCTAATCTTGATGTCCGTACTATCACTATGGGTATCAGTCTAATAGACTGTGCTGATCCAGATGTAAATAAATTTAATGAAAATATATATAAGAAAATTACTTCATATGCAAAAGATCTGGTAAAAGTTGGAGACGAAATTGCTAAACAATTTGGAGTACCAGTAGTTAACAAAAGAATATCAGTTACACCTATTGCGATTGCAGCAGCAGGATGTAAAACTGATTCATATGTAAGTATTGCTAAAACTCTTGACAGAGCTGCACAAGAGTGTGGAGTAAACTTTATAGGAGGATTCTCTGCTCTTGTACAAAAAGGTTGTACACCTTCAGACAGAATTCTAATAGATTCTATTCCTGAAGCTTTGGCTGTTACTGAGAGAGTGTGTTCATCTGTAAATATTGGAACTTCAAGAAATGGTTTAAATATGAATGCTGTTAAAAAAATGGGAGAAGTTATACTGGAAACTGCTGAACTTACAAAAGACAGAGACAGTATAGGATGTGCTAAGCTTGTTGTTTTCTGTAATGCAGTGGAAGATAATCCGTTTATGGCAGGGGCATTCCACGGTGTGGGAGAAGCTGACTGCGTTATCAATGTAGGAGTAAGCGGACCTGGAGTTGTAAAAAGAGCATTGATGGAAGTAAGAGATGCTGACTTTGAAACACTTTGTGAAGTAGTAAAGAAAACTGCGTTTAAAATAACAAGAGTTGGACAGATTGTTGCTCAGGAAGCTTCAAGAAGATTGAATGTTCCTTTTGGAATAATAGACCTTTCATTAGCTCCTACACCAGCTGTTGGAGACAGTATTGCAGAGATATTCCAAGAGATGGGACTTGAGCATGCAGGAGCTCCTGGAACTACAGCAGCACTTGCTATATTAAATGATAATGTAAAAAAAGGTGGAGTAATGGCTTCTTCATATGTTGGAGGACTAAGCGGAGCTTTCATTCCTGTAAGTGAAGACCATGCAATGATCGAAGCTGCAAAAGTTGGAGCTTTAACTCTTGAGAAATTAGAAGCTATGACTTGTGTATGTTCTGTTGGATTAGATATGGTAGCTATTCCTGGAAGTACTACAGCTGCAACTATTTCTGGTATCATAGCTGATGAGGCTGCTATTGGTATGATAAACAATAAAACTACAGCTGCTAGACTTATTCCTGTAATAGGTAAAGAAGTTGGAGATATGGTAGAATTTGGAGGACTTTTAGGTTATGCACCTATAATGGCTGTAAATAAATTCAGCTGTGAGAACTTTATCAAAAGAGGAGGAAGAATTCCTGCTCCTATCCATAGCTTTAAAAACTAACTGAATTTTAATAAGAAAAGGGAGTGGGTGACCATTCTCTTTTTTTATTCCAAATATCTAATTTCTTTATGAATAAATACTTTTATTTGGAAAAAAAGTAGTGTAAAATAGAAAGGATACGATAATTATTTCAAGGGGAGAGCAGATGAAAAAATTTGAAAATGACCTTTCAAAAGGAAATGTTGTGAAGCAGTTGATAAAATTTTCTATACCATTTCTCATATCTAATTTGATACAGACACTGTACAGTGTTGCTGATATGGTAATAGTAGGAAGATATGCAGCTACTACAAGTATGTCAGGAGTTGCTAACGGTTCACAGGTACAATTTATGATAACTAATATGGTAATGGGATTTACTGTAGGAGGAACAGTTCTTGTAGCTCAATACTTAGGTATAGGAAATAGAAAAGCTATGAAAGAAACTATAAGTACTCTATTTACAACTTTATTAGTTGTGGCAGTTATAATAACTACTTTGATGATATTTACTATGGATCCTTTATTAAGATTGATTCAGACTCCAGCAGAAGCTTTTTCTGAAACAAGAGCTTACTTCTTTGTAACTACATTAGGGACAATATTTATATTTGGATATAATGCTCTCAGTGCTGTTATGAGAGGAATGGGAGATAGTAAAAATCCACTATATTTTGTTGCCATTGCCTGTGTAATAAATATTGGACTGGACTTATTGCTTGTAGCTAAATATGGAATGGGAGCAGGGGGAGCAGCAATAGCCACTGTTATTTCTCAGGCTGTGAGTATGATATTGTGTGTTATTTATTTGAAGAAAAATGGCTTTATATTTGATTTTAAACCAAGCTCTTTTAAATTCTATAAAGATAGATTTGATCTTTTACTAAAAATAGGAATACCTACATCAGCTCAAAATGCTATTGTAAGTGTGTCGTTTCTATTTCTAACAGCTTTAGCTAATACTTTTGGAGTATCTGCTTCTGCTGCTGTTGGAGCAGTAAGTAAGTTGAATAGTTTTGCAATTCTTCCCACTGTTGCTGTAAGTGCTTCGGTTTCAGCTATGAGTGCACAGAATATTGGAGCGAGACAGATAAGAAGAGCTGTACAGACTTTAAAAACAGGAATAGTTTTTTCTTTAGGAATTTCATTTGTAATATTTTTAGTTATGAGAATTTTTCCAGAAGAGTGTTTGAGTATGTTTGGAGAAGATAAAGAAATGATAGAGCGTGGAGTAGAATATCTCAGTGCAATAAGTTATGACTATATTCTAGTACCATTTGTATTCTGTATGAATGGGTTATTTATAGGAGCAGGGCATACAAAGTTTTCTTTTATAAATAGTGCTTCAGCTTCATTATTTATAAGGATACCAGCATGTTACTTCCTGGGAATATTTTTAGATAAAGGGCTGTATGGACTGGGGTTAGGTGCTCCACTGGCTTCTATGTTTGGAGTATTGATGGGAGCAATATTCTTCTTTTCTAAAAAATGGATGAGAGCCGTAATTGTAAAAGAGTAGAATAAAAAAGAGAGTGGATGACCACTCTCTTTTTTTATATTAATAGTTAGTTTCTTTTATTTCAAAGAATGCTTTTGGATTTAAGCAAACTGGACATTTAGCAGGAGCTTCAGGTCCTTCATGAACATATCCGCATAGGATACATTTCCATCTGTTAGTTCCATCTTTTTTAAATACATGATCTGTTTCTACATTTTCTAAAAGTTTTAAGTATCTTTTTTCATGTTCGATTTCAACTTTAGAAATAAGTCTATATACTCCAGCTATAACTTTGAATCCTTCTTTTTCAGCAACTTCTGCAAAATGAGGATAAAGTTCTGAATGTTCTTCATGTTCTCCAGCAGCAGCCATTTTTAAATTTTCTAAAGTAGTTCCCACATATCCAGCAGGATAAGCAGCTTGTATTTCAAGTCCTTCTCCACCTTCTAGGAAGCTAAAGAATCTTCTAGCATGTTCTTTTTCATTTTCAGCAGTTTCAATAAAAATATTAGCAATTTGTTCATATCCTTCTTCTCTAGCTTTTTCAGCGAAATAAGTATATCTCATTCTAGCTTGAGACTCTCCAGCGAAAGATTTTAATAGATTTTTTTCAGTTTCTGTACCTTTAATAGACATAATAAAAACACCTCCATAATAAATTACAAACAAACTCTTTTAATTTCTATAATATATTTATTCAAATTAAACAAGGTGAATCCTTTTTAAATAAAAAAAGAAAATTTAACTAAAAAGAGAAGCTTAGATAAAGAAAAAAATCAGAATAAAAAAGAAAGTTATAATAAAAAAAGAAAGCGATTCATAAGCAGGAATTATATTTCCGCCTATAGATCAGCTTTCTTATGATTATAATTTGTTTGTATTTAACTTGGTTGTGCTTAGCTATGCCTAACCTAGTTTTTTGGTCATTAATTCTGTAACCATATTAGGGTTGGCTTTTCCTTTAGAAAGCTTCATTACTTGACCGATAAGTCCTTTAAGAACTCTTGGTTTTCTTCCTTCATCAGAATTTTTGTAGTCCTCTACCATTTTAGGGTTAGCATTGATAACTTCATCTATCATAGCTTCAATAGCATCAGTGTCAGCTACCTGTACCATTCCTTTTTCTTTTACAATAACTTCAGGAGCTCTGTCATCAGTAAGTTTAATTTCAAAAAGTTCCTTAGCTATTTTTGTAGAGATAACATTTTTTTCTATAAGAGTAATTATTTCTCCTAAATGCTCAGCTGATATAGTAAACATATCGATAGTTATATTTTTCTCTTTTAGATTTCTCATTACTTCAGTCATTATCCAGTTAGAACTTAACTTAGGATTGTTTGAAGTTTTTACAACTGATTCAAAATAGTCAGCCAGTTCAATATCTTCACAAAGAATATTAGCATCATATTCAGGAATACCGTAATCAGAGATAAATCTTGCTAATTTATCAGCTTTAGATTCAGGCATTATTTTCTTTATATCTTCTATCTCTTCATCAGTGATTACAAGTTTTAAAAGATCTGGTTCAGGGAAGTATCTATAGTCCATAGCCTCTTCCTTGCTTCTCATTACTCTTGTAGTTTGAGCTTCTTCATCCCACAGTCTAGTCTCTTGATCTATTTTTCCACCATTTTCTATTGTTTCTATCTGTCTTCCAATTTCATAATCTATTGCTCTGGCAACAGCTTTAAATGAGTTAAGGTTTTTAACCTCTACTCTAGTTCCAAATACTTTAGAGCCTTTTTCCATAACTGAGATATTAGCGTCGCATCTTAAAGAACCAAGTTCCATAGATACATCACTGATACCAGTATATTTAATAATACTTTTCAAAGTATTAAGATATTCGTATGCTTCTTCTGAAGTTCTCATATCAGGGTCAGAAATTATTTCTATCAATGGGATAGAAGCTCTATTGAAGTTGATAAGAGATTCATGCTCAGCATGGATAGATTTTGCAGCATCTTCTTCTATTTGAATTTTAGTGATACCAACTTTTACCATTCTTCCAGAATTAAGTTTAAATTCTAATGAACCTTTTTCAGCATATGATTTATCAAATTGAGTTATTTGATAGTTTTTTGGAGTGTCAGGGTAGAAATAGTTCTTTCTATCAAAACCACTCTCATTATTTATCTTGCAGTTAAGTGCAAGTCCAGCTTTTACAGCATATTCCACAACTTTTTTATTAAGTTTAGGAAGAGCTCCAGGATGTCCTAAACAGATAGGACAAGTATGTGTATTAGAGTCAGCGTTGTCATAGTCAGCACTACAACCACACCAGACCTTTGTTCCAGTTTTTAATTGAAGGTGAACCTCCAACCCTATTACTGATTCCCATTCTTTCAACATATCTATCTCTCCTTCTAAACAGATTCTTCCTAGTCGATTACAGGAAGTTTCCATTCTCCTCTAATTTTTTCAAATGCATTTCCAGCTTGTATAAGTTCTCCTTCACAGAAAGGTTTTCCAAGAAGCTGTATACCAACAGGCAGTCCTTCAGCAAGTCCAGCTGGAATAGAAATACCAGGGATACCTGCTAAGTTAGCAGAAATTGTGAATATATCTTCAAGATATAATTCAATAGGAGTTTTTACATCATCTAATTTAAAAGCTGTACTTGGAGATACAGGAGTAAAGATGATATCTACATTTTCAAAAGCTTTATCAAAATCATCTTTAATAAGCTTTCTTACTTTTTGAGCTTTTTTGAAGTAAGCGTCATAGAAACCAGCACTTAGTACATAAGTTCCAATCATTATTCTTCTTTTTACTTCGTCTCCAAATCCCTCTGTTCTTGAATTAATATATAGATCATCTATATTTTTAATATCTTTGCTTCTGTATCCATATCTCACTCCGTCAAATCTTGCAAGGTTTGAACTAGCTTCAGCTGGAGCCAATACGTAATAAGTAGGAACAGCATATTTAGTATGAGGAAGAGATATTTCAACTATCTCAGCACCAAGTTCTCTAAATTTTTCAAGAGATTCATTCATTACTTTTTTTACATCTTCTTTTATTCCATCAATAAAATATTCCTTAGGAACTCCTATCTTCATTCCTTTGATATCTTTTCCTAAAAACTCTGTATAATCAGGGACTTCTTTTTTAGATACAGTTGCATCATAGTCATCTTCACCAGCAATGACATTCATGCAAAGAGCGATATCTGCTACATTTTTAGCTACAGGCCCTATTTGGTCTAATGATGAAGCAAAAGCCATAAGACCATATCTTGAAACTCTTCCATAAGTAGGCTTCAGTCCCACTACACCACAGAAAGAAGCTGGCTGTCTGATACTTCCACCAGTATCTGATCCTAGAGAGATAAAAGCTTCCTGAGCAGCTATTGAAGCAACAGCTCCTCCACTACTTCCTCCAGGAACTCTTTCAGTGTCCCAAGGGTTTTTAGTTTTTTTGTAGCAAGAAGTTTTTGTAGTACTTCCCATTGCAAATTCGTCCATGTTAGTTATACCAATAATTACAGCATCTGCTTCTTTTAATTTTTTTACAGCAGTAGCATCATATACCCCAGTATACCCTTCAAGTATCTTAGAACAAGAAGTAGTTACGTCTCCTTCAGATACCATATTGTCTTTTATAGTAACAGGAATTCCAGCTAGAGCTCCAAGCTTTTCACCGTTTTTTACTTTCTCATCAACTCTTCTAGCTTCTCCCAAAGCTTTTTCTTTTCTAAGATGAACAAAGCTTCCTATCTTTCCATCTATTTTCTCTATTCTTTCAAATATTTCTTTTACAACATCTTCAGATTTTATCTCACCTTTTGAGATTTTCTCTTTTATCTCAACAGCAGATAATTTATAAAAATTTTCCATTTAGGGAATCCTCCTTATATTTTATTATTCACCAACAACTTTTGGAACTATTACAGCTCCGTCTCCAGAATCAGGAGCATTAGAAAGAGCTTTTTCCACTGATAGTGATTCTCTCACTTTATCTTCTCTTAAATTATTTACTGTGTTGTTGAGCTGTATAAGAGGTTTTACCTCATCAGTATTTATTTCATCCAGCATATCAATATATCCTAGAATATCATTCAGCTCTACCTGGAATTTTTCTATTTCCTCAGGGGCGAATTTAAGTCTAGCAAGCTTAGCTACATTTAAAACTTCTTCTCTAGTTAAAGCCATCTTTTCCTCCTCAAAATTTAAATTTTATAATGAATATAAATAATTTACTTCTTCATTTGTAAGTTCTCTGTATTCTCCTAATTTTAGATTACCAAGAGAAAGATCACCTATTTTTTCTCTTCTCAGAGTAATTACAGGATGATTTATTTTATCCAGCATTCTTCTTACCTGCCGATTTCTTCCTTCTCTTATAGCCACTAGAAGCTCGGTTTTTCCTCTTTCTCTTCTGAGTATTTTTACATTAGCAGGAAGAGTCATTCCATCATCCAGCTCAACACCTTTTCTAAGAAGCTCAGCATTCTCTTCTTTTATTTCTCCAAAAACTTTAGCATAATATTCTTTGAATATCTCTGCTTTAGGATGGATTATTCTATTGAAAAGCTCACCATCATTAGTGAGAATAATAAGACCTGAAGTATTATAGTCTAATCTTCCAATAGGAAATATTCTTTCCTTGCATTTAATAAGATCAACTACAGTTTTTCTCCCTCTATCATCTTTAGATGAACTCAATACTTCAAGAGGTTTATTAAGAATATAATAAACTTTTTTCTCTGTATTCTTTTCTATTTTTTTTCCTTTGATGTATATTTCATCTTCATCACTTACTTTGATTCCAGGAGCAGCCTTTTCTCCGTTTACTTTTATAGCTCCCTCTTCTATCATCTTATCTACTTCTCTTCTTGAAGCAATTCCAAGAGAAGCAAGATACTTATTGATTCTCATTTCCTCCATCTTCTGGTCTCCCTTTTACTTCTAAGTAGTTAGGAAGTTCAGCTATTGAATTTATTCCAATATACCCTAAAAACTTATCTGTTATTTCGTATAAATTAGCTCTTCCTATACCCTCTTTTTTTCCACAAACTCTGACAAATTTTTTCTCTTCAAGGTTCTGGATTATTCTGTCTACAGAAACTCCCCTTATAGATTCTACCTCACTTTTAGTAATAGGTTGTCTGTATGCTATTATAGAAAGAGTCTCAAGAGCAGCTCCTGAAAGTTTCTTAGGTTTTGCTTCATGTTCAAAATATTGATTTATAGATTCACCATATAAGGGGTTAGTTACTAAATAGACAAACTCACCACTGAATTCTATATTGATTCCACTATTTTTTCTTTCTATTTTTAAATCTTCTAATATTTTCATCAATTCATCAATAGGAAGAGAGAAAAATTTACAAAGATCTTTTATTTTTACCTCGTCTCCCCCTAAAAGAAGAATAGCTTCTATTTTATTTTGTATGCTCATTGTTATTCTCCCTATATTGTACAGCTGTTAAATACAGATAAAGAAGATTTCCATATATTCCAGCAGAATTATCCTTGTTCAGATATATTTTAGGAACTATATATGAATTATTTTCAGTTATTATCTCTTCAAGATTAGCTAAAAGCTTATCTGCTGTTTCTTTAAATCCATTTTCATATAGCTTTATAATAAAGTTTAAATTATATTCCATATCAACTGTATTTTTATCTTCATCAGTTAAAACTCCTGATTTTTCATTATAATATTTTTTATAGTCAGATAAAAGTATTTTTTTCTGAATATTTTTTGGAAGTATATCCAAATAAGCTATATTTTTATGGTTGCTCTTTTCATCTGCTCTTCTTGTTTTTATTCCATCTTCAAAAGTATAATTTTTTATTATAAATTGATGAAGAAGATTTTTTCTTTCTTCAATCCATTTTATATCTTCACCAAACTCACTGACTTGTGATATTGTTTCTAAAAGTTTATACTCTGTATAATAATTGTAGATATTATCTCTTTCATCAAATATTTCCCCGTTGTCTTCAATAGAGTCAACCATGGAAAGAACTTCAGGCTTGATTTTCCAGTTAAAGAAATTACTGTCAAACATTTTATTTTTATCAGATAAATATTTAAAGAGATAAGTATAATATGCAGCACTTTCTGTTTCACTTTTTCTTATATTAATATCAACAAACATCTTTCTTGCATCAAAATTTTCTTTGAATAAGCTGGAAATATAGTAAAGTTTTATCTTGTTAGTGAGATCTTCTTTACTATTATTATATGAAATAGAATCAGGGATAACAGCTCTTGAAGTTATGATATCCAGCATTCTTAATTGTGTATCTACAGCTTCCTGATTTTTAAAAGTTCTTTGATTTGATTTAAGACCCAGCCAGTAATTAAATTCATCAGCTATGACGTTGCTGCTTTTTACAAGATTATTATTTCTAAAATTATCAAAGAATTTAAATGTAAAAAGAATAGGCTCATCTTTATTTATATTGCTTATAAGATAATATAAATTATCATCTTGATATTTTTTAGTTTTAGTTGTAACTTCTTCCAGAACAAAATTTTCAATTACATTATCTCTTACAATAAATACCTGTCCGCCATAATTTTCAGACTTAAAGAATATATTTTTTCCATAAACAAATGAATTTGCAGCTCTTATAAATTCTATATTTCCATTATCTTGCTGAGGAAATATATGAAACACAAAATCAATTTTTTTATCAGTTTTTAGATTTTTCAAATCTACTATTACATACAGCTTTTCTCTTTCTATCATAGATGGAATAATAGTTACATCTATATTTTGACCATTGATAGAATAATAAAGTTTTAAAATATTAGTCCCAGGAACCATTTCAGTTCTATCAAAAAAATGATTGATAGAGATTATTTCACTTCCATCAATAATCAGTTTTCCTTCTATTTTAGAGATGTCTATAGGATTAAAAACATCTCCCTTTATGAAGTGGACACTGTTAAAATTTTTATCATAAAAAAGAACTATCTCACTATTACTAATGAGATAGTTACTATATGAAAAGGTATGTATCATAAGAAAAATCAAAATAAATCTTTTCATATAACCCCTTTCTTTCTCTGCAATCAATAGTCAGTTTCTGGAGAAATTAAAACTTTATTATAAACATGGAAATTCTTCAGAAGTATTTGAATACCATTTATAACTGCATTTAATGGATCTTCAGAAATAGTTACATTTAGGTTAAGGCTTTCAGAAATCTTTTTATCAATACCTCTAAGAAGTGCTCCACCACCAGTGATATATATTCCTCTTCTCTTTATATCAGAAGATAATTCAGGAGGAGTTTTTTCAAGGATAACTTTTATTTCTTCTATTATTTGCTGTAATAATTCTCCTAGAGCTTCCACTATTTCAGAAGAGTATATTTTTATATCTTTAGGAAGTCCGTTAAGAGCATTTCTACCACTGATATCAATTGAGATATCTTCTTCAAGCTCTACAACAGCACCAATTTGTTTTTTAATATCTTCAGCAGTTTTTTCTCCAATTAAAAGATTGTGTTTTTGTCTGATATATTCTATTATTGTAGTATCAAATCTATCTCCAGCTACTCTGAAAGATGAAGTTTTAACAACCCCTCCTAGAGAGATAACAGCAAGTTCAGATGTACCTCCACCAATATCTACAATCATATTTCCTTCAGGTTCAAAAATATTTAACCCTATACCAATTGCAGCAGCCATAGGTTCTTCAACGAGATAAGCTTCTCTAGCTCCAGCTTCTCTAGTTACTTCTATAACAGCTCTTTTTTCAACTTGAGTAACTCCAGCAGGTACACAGATAATAACTCTTGGACTTGAAAAAAATCTATTGTGGCTTACTCTTTTATAAAAAGAACTAAGCATTTTTTCTGTAATTTCATAATCAGCAATAACACCATTTTTTAAAGGTCTTATTGTATCAAGGTTATTTGGAGTTCTACCTATCATAAGTTTAGCTCTTTCACCAACCTCAAATATATCTTTTGTTCTTGTATTTATAGCAACTACTGAAGGTTCATTTAAAATAATCCCCTTATCTTTTACACATATTAATGTATTAGATGTTCCTAAGTCAATTCCTAAATCCTCAGAAAAAAAACCTAAAAATTTGTTAAAATATCTCTTCATTCTTCACCTCTAAATGTATTTATGTTTTTTATTATATGTTTTCTATTTCTTTTAATTCTATACCTAACTGCGAAATCTTTTCAACAAATTTACCAATGGGGAATCCCATTACACTGAAAAAATCTCCATTTATACCATTGACAAACACTGCTCCCTTTCCTTGGATTCCGTAGGAACCTGCCTTATCCATTGGCTCATTAGTAGATATATACCATTTTATCATATTATCAGATAATTCCCTAAAAGAAACTTTAGTAATATCATAATCTGTAATATCTATTTTTTTAGATAAGTTAATCAGGCTATATGCAGTGATAACATTGTGTTCTCTCCCTGATAATATTTTCAATGTATTGAAGGCATCAGCTTCATTTTTTGGTTTTCCTATTATTTTTCCATCCACTTCTACTATTGTATCTGCTCCTACAACAAACTCATCAGGGTACATTTTTGCAACAGCCATAGTTTTTTTTCTTGCAATATCCATAATTTTATCAGTAATTGAATCTTTGCTGCTTGTTTCTTCTACTTGGGCACTTATGATCTGTATTTTAAATCCAGTGTCTTCAAGGATCTCCTTCCTTCTGGGAGATTTAGAAGCTAGAATCATCTTTTTTTCCTCCAGGTGTTCTTATTGTTAAAAGTTCTCTTTCTTTTTTAGGCTTTTTTACTGGCTTTTCAGGAATGATTTCTGTTACTTTTTCTGTATCATCAACTGAAGCCACTTCTTCAGGCAGAGATTCAACTGTTTCTTCAACAATTTCTTTTTTAGGTGAAGAATCTGTTATAGTAAACAGTGGAAAATCAACAGTACTTTCATAAGCCATATCAGAAGCAGGATTTTCTATTTTCTCTTCTTCTTTTTCTTCTTCCAACTCTTGTTTTGCTGCTTCTTTTTTATTTTTTTCTTCTTTAGGTTTGCTGACAAAATCAGGATCAATTATTTTTAAAAACTCTTCATCCTCTTCTTCTGCCATTTCATTTTCTTCTATATTTTTTATTATATCATTATTCTTGTTTTCATCAATAGAGTAGCTTTCTAAAACTAATTCTTTATTAGAAATAACTTCTTCAACTCTCTCTTTTATCCTTATTTCTTTTTCTAATTCCATTTTTAATTTTTTATCAGCTTCCCTTTTCTCCAAGGCTTCTTTTATTGCTATCTGTTCTCTTAAAAGCTGTTCTTCTCTCTGGATTCTCTTCTTCTCTTTGTGTTCATGGTAAATTCTGCATATTGTCGTCTTGATAAACTTTATAGTTATAAGGAAGAATGTACAGAATATTAAGAATCCAAGTCCAGCATAAATATAGCAGTACATGATATTTGTGAGAATGAGATAGAATAAATAGGCAGCTATAAATCCTATTTTGTATTTATATATAGAAAGATTTAGAAATTTTTCTATAACAGTATCATCTGCAAATTCTTTAGCAAATGGAAGTTCTAATTTATACATCATAAAAAGATAAAGACAGCTTATTATTAAAATGAAAAAAGCATGTGATTTTACATTAAGTACCATTTTTTTCTTTCGTTCTTTAATAAAGAAAAAAATTGAAGAAAGTATTAACATAAGTAAAACAGGAAAAATTATAATACCAAGATAATTTTCCATGACTGAATATATGTGACTACTTTTTAACTTGCTGTTAAAGAAATAATTTGCTATGAAACAAATAATAAAATAAAGATATAGATATTTCAAGTGTAGAAATCTTAATATTTTTTTCATACTATCCCTCATCCTTAATTTACTATTAAACTATTCTATATTGTATCATAGAGAAAAATAGTTTTCAAGAAATATACCTTTAGCTTTTTTAAAGTTTTTTTTTGTGCTATAATTTGAAGTGGAGAAAGATAAAAATGGAAAGGTGGTAGCTATGTTAAACAAAGGTGTAATTAAAGAAATAAATGGAGATAAAATAGTAGTAAAATTATATAAAGATACTTCTTGTTCGCATTGCAGTGGATGCAGCGGAGATGGGAAATATGGAAAAGATTTTGAATTTACAACAGATAGGAAAGCTGAAATAGGAGATACAGTTACATTTGAAATATCAGCTGGTAAAGTCATAAAGGCAGCTTCTATTGCATATGTATTTCCAGCTGTGGCAATGATACTGGGATATTTCATAGCAAGTAAGCTTGGGTTTTCTGAAAATCAATCTATAGCTTCAAGCTTCATAGCATTGGGAATCTCTTTTGTATGTCTATTCCTTTATGATAAATTTGTAGTTAAAAAACAGAAAAATTCTGAGATAGATATAATCTCTATTGAAAAAGAAGATACAAGTGAAATGATAGATAATTGTAATAATAAAAATATGTTTTAATTTTAAAAGTTATGGGATATAGAGCAGTTAAAAAAGTAAATAAATGATTGTAGGGCAGGAAAATCTTTTTCTGCCTTTTTGTTTTATAAATATAAAAATCCCCAGTAAATTTATACTGAGGACTTTTTTTATTTTATTATTTTCTCTTTTATTTACTATTTTCTAAAAGATCTTTAATCAAAAAATCAAAGTCCTTATTTTTTATTATCTTGTAAAATGCCCTGTTATCATCATTGACCTGTAATCTGATGTCTTCTCCAGAACTTTCCAAAACATTAAATACCTTCTTAAAATTTATCTGATCTATATTTTGAAGGATAGTAAAACTTGCCTCATCTTCATTTTTTACATTGATAACCTTTGCTGCCAGTCCATTTTTTTCAAATACAGTGAGAACATATAGAATGAGATCATAAGGGATATCATTTTTTTCAGCAAGTTCTTTCACTGTAACTGGAGAAAGATTATTTGAATATCTTCTGATAAGTTCTCTTATTACTATCATTCCGGCATATTCTTTAGATTTGAAGCTTATACTATTTACATCGTTAGAATGAGATTTTAAATCTTTATTCTGTAAAAAGTACGATAAATGAGCTCCAAGAATAATAAAGAACCACATTATTTTCAACCATAAGAAGAAGATGAAAATAACAGAGAAACTTCCATATATCTTATTATATGTAATAATCATAACCTGAAGGTGTATGAAAAAATATTGAAGCCCTGAAAAAAGTACAGATGTAAAAACTGCTGAGAAAAAAGCAGGGATCAATTTTACCTTTGTATTTGGTATGAGCATGTACAAAGCTGTAAAAAACAGAAATATACTGAGAGAAGGAATTACTTGTAAAAGATATGGTGAAATATCATAAATTCCCTCTAACTTTTTCCCTATTATAACCATACCACCATTTATTGTAAGGATAAGCAATGGGAATAAAAGAAAGAAAGCTATATAATCAGTTATTTTCCTCAGTATCATTCTTGATTTTTCCACCTGCCAGATATCATTAAATGATTTCTCAACAATGGAAAACATAGTAATTAAAGTCCATCCCAATGATAAAAATCCTATTCCAGCCAGAACTCCGCTTCGTGCATTTTCTAAAAGATTTTCAGAAAACTGCACAAGGAAGGTAATCATCTCTTCATTCAAAGGAGAATATTTACTCAGATGAATGATAATGCTTTCTGCTACTCCAAGCCAGCTTCCCAAACTGAATAGGATTGCAAATACAGGAACAAGAGAAAGAAGAGTATAAAAACAAAGAGATGTAACCCAGAGGGCAGAGTTAGCTCTTTTGTAGTTTTCTAATGCTCTCTGAATACCCGAAATTATATTGGATATCTTACCCTGACTGGCTACTTCTTTAAAAAAGTAAATTAATTTTCTCTTTATATTCATAAATACTATTCCCCTCTTTTCCTTTTAAAATCTTATGTATTATTCTTCAGATGCTTCTATTTTATTATTTACTTCATCTATTTCATCAGTTCTTATTTTTTCTCCAATAGTAGTAACATCAGCTGTTACAAGAGAAACATCAGGTGCATTCAGATCTCTGTAGTTTAATTCAAAATCATTTTTTCTTATAGAATAAACTGTAGAAAGTGTCATCGGAGATACGATATAGTCTCCCACTCTTACAGCAACAGTTTTCCCATCAGAATCATTCATATAGAATGGATTTTCATGTGTAACAAGGTTTTGTAAAACTTTATTATCTACTTGAATAGCTTTTATTTCTTTAAAGTCATCAATCTTCTTTTCTCCAATGTATGAGAAAACTGGAGAAGCACTGATTGGAATAAGAAGTTTTTCCATTATATAGTATTCTGGAATTATCTCTTTTGATAGTGTAACAGAAGCAGTTAAAGAAAAAACTGCAAGTATAGCTAAGATTTTTTTCATTTTTCCTCCTGAAATATTTTTAATTGTATTTTTTATTTAGTATTAATAAGCCATTTCCTGAAGTCTTCTTATTCTGTCTTCAGTAGCAGGGTGTGTACTGAAAAGAGAAGCCATTTTGCTTCCTGTAAGAGGACTTACTATAAACATATTTTCTGTAGATGGAGCAGCATTTCTCATAGGAATTCTTCTGCTGTAGTCATCAAGTTTTCTCAATGCTCTGGCAAGATATAGAGGATTTCCGCTGACTTTTGCTCCAAATTCATCAGCTTTATATTCTCTTGTTCTAGAGATAGCCATTTGTACAAGCATGGCAGCAATAGGTGCAAAAATAGCTACTGCAATCATTGCTAATGGACTTCCACCATCTCTGTCATCATTTCTTCTTCCTCTTCCACCAAAGATAGCAGCCCATTTTGCCATATTAGCAAGGAAAGTGATAGCTCCTGCCATGGTAGCAGCAACAGTTCCTATTAATATATCTCTATTATGTACATGACCTAATTCATGTCCAATGACTCCAGAAAGTTCATCTTCATCAACTATGTCCATAAGTCCTCTTGTTACTGCAACAGCAGCATGACTCGGATTTCTTCCAGTAGCAAAAGCATTAGGTTGAGCTTCGTTTAATATATATACCTTAGGCATAGGTATGTCAGCTTCTATAGCTAGTTTTTTTACTAATTGATATAAACGGCTATTTTCATCTACAGGCTGAGCACCATACATAGATAAAACTATTTTATCACTGAACCAGTATGAGATAAAATTCATTACTCCTGCCATTATTAAAGCAAAAATGAGTCCTTCTCTTCCAGCCACTGCATTTCCTATGAGCATAAAGATAAATGTCATAACAGCCATTAATATAAAAGTTTTTAAAGTTTTCACTTTATTCACCTCTTTTTCTTTTTTGATTTTAGTTTAGTATATTATATCACTATCTAGCTCTAAAATAACAGATTATTTTTTTTATGTCAAATTTTAGAAATTTTATCTAGCTGTTGAATAAAAAGAAAAATTTGAGTATAATCTATAATAGGAAGAATTAGGTAATATCTTTAAAATCTTATAAAATGAGAGGCAGGAAAATGACAGATAAAAATGGCAGGTACACAAAGGGAATAATTGATATAGGTACAAATTCATGCAGATTATTTATAGCTGAAGTTTTAAAAAATGAAAAAGGGATAAATATTTTAAATGAATTAGTAAAAGAAGTGGAAATTGTAAAACTTGGAGAAGGGGTGAATCAAAACCACTATCTCAAAGAGGAAGCAATTGAAAGAACTATTCAATGCTTGAAAAGATATAAGGAAACAGCAGATAAATATGAAGTGAAAGAATTGAAAGCTTTTGCTACCTCAGCAACAAGAGATGCAGAAAATAAAGATATATTCCTAAAAAAAGTAAGAGATTTGGGAATTGAGATAAAATGTATTTCAGGAGAAGAGGAAGCAGGATTAAATTTTCTTGGAAACTCATTGGTATTTGATGAGAGGATATTAGTTATAGATATAGGTGGTGGAAGTACTGAGTTCACCCTTGGAAAGAATGATAAAATTGATTTTATAAAAAGTATAGATATCGGTGCAGTGAGAGCTACAGAAAAATTTTTCTCACAAGAAGATTATTCTGATGAAAATATAGAGAAATGTATAGAGTGGGTAAAAGAAAATATTAAAAAGATAAAAGAGATTAAAGATGAAGAATTCAGAGCAGTGGGAGTGGCAGGGACAGCCACTACACAGATATCAGTAAAAAAGAAAATGGAAATATATGACAGCAGAGAAGTGCACATGTCTGAAATATCTGTAGAGGAATTAGAAGAAAATTTAAAGCTTTTTGTTTCAAAAAATCTGGAAGAAAGAAAAGAGATAATTGGACTTGAACCTAAGAGGGCAGATGTAATAATAGCAGGAACCATTATTTTAATAACTATTTTAAAAGAATTAAATAAAGAGAGGATAATTGTTTCTGAATCAGATAATCTGACAGGAGCCATGATAAAGGAGGAGAAAATGAGTGAGAGGCTTGAGTGGATACTTGAAGCTTATGAAAGTTTTAGAAGGTCTTCTGAAAGAAGATTAGTAGCAGGGAACATTTTTGATTACTTCATGCAGGACTTTAGAGGGGAAATAAGCGACGCATACGACCCAGCAACAAAAGAGGAGATAAAAGAGGATATCAAAGAGATGGCTGATATCATATATAATGAAGAGGATAAACATAAAAGAGAATTTTTAGTAAAGATTCTGGTAAATATAGTAAAAATGCTTTAGTAAATATAGATTAAGATATTTTAGTAAATATAAATGAAATATTTTGAGAATTGTAGATTATGATATTTTAGTAAATACAGTAAATTTTTTTAACCAATATAAATAAAATATTTTAATTTCATATAAAATGCAGGAGGTGAAAAAATGAAAAAACTGCAATTAGATAGATGTTCTATAGGTGGTTGAGCCAGCAAAATAGGACCAGAGGTCTTGAGTGATGTACTTTCAAAACTTCCAAGTGTGGAAGATAAAAATTTAATAGTAGGGTTTGACAAATCAGACGATGCAGCAGTATACAAGCTTACTGATGAGATAGCTATGATACAGACTTTGGATTTTTTTACCCCTATGGTAGATGATCCTTATGTCTTCGGACAAATAGCAGCAGCAAATTCATTGAGTGATGTATATGCCATGGGAGGGATTCCCAAGACAGCAATGAATATAGTATGTTTTCCTGAAAAAATGGATATAAACATCCTTGGAGAAATATTAAGAGGTGGAGCTGAAAAAGTTGCAGAAGCAGGAGCTGTCCTAAGTGGTGGGCACTCTATACACGACCCTGAAATAAAATACGGGCTGTCAGTTACTGGGATTGCTCATCCGGATAAAATATTAAAAAATCATGGATGTGAAACAGGAGATATTCTTATATGTACAAAATCTCTTGGGACAGGAATAGTGACAACAGCTTCAAAAGTAGGCCTTGCCAGTGAGAGAGCCTTAAAAGAATCAATAGAAAATATGACTGCTTTAAATAAATATGCTGGTGAGATAATAGTAAAGTATCCTGTTACTGCCTGCACTGATATAACTGGCTTTGGGTTTTTAGGTCATTCTTTTGAAATGGCTGAAAACTCTGAAAAAACATTAATTTTTGAATCAGAGTTTATCCCATATATAAATGAAGCAAAAGGTTATGCACAGGATTTCCTTATAACAAGCGGCGGTCAGAAAAATAGAAATTATGTACAGGAACATGTAGATTTTCAAAATATTCCTCTATGGATGCAGGAAATACTTCTTGACCCTCAAACTTCAGGAGGGCTATTGTTTTCTGTAAAAAAAGAGTGTGTAAAAGAAATGATGGAAGAATTTGAATCTAAAAATATAAAAGCACATATAGTTGGAAGCGTTGCTGATAAGAAGGACAAATTTATTATTGTGAGGTAAGGATTATGGAAAAGAATCTGTTTCAAAAACTTCCTAAAGTAGATATTCTTATGAAAAGTGAAAAACTGGAAGAGATAAGTAAAAAAATGAGTTATCATAATTACTACCAAGCTGTAAAAGATGGAATAGAGTTTTTTAGAAATAAGATAAAAAACAGAGAGATAACTGATTTTACAGAGGATGAGGTAATTTCAAAGATAAAAGAGATATCAGGAATTAAGAGCAGACCTAATTTAAGAAGGGTTATAAATGGAACTGGGACTATAATTCATACTAACTTAGGGCGTTCTATTTTAAATGAAAAAATAACTGAAGATTTGGGAGAAATACTTTTAAATTACAGTAATTTGGAATATGATCTGGAAACTGGGAGCAGGGGAAGCAGATATTCTCATATAGAAAAACTGATATGTGACATAACTGGGGCAGAGGGAGCATTAATAGTAAATAATAATGCTGCTGCTGTTATTTTGTGCCTCAATGAATTTGCCAATGGAAAAAATACTATTGTATCAAGAGGAGAGCTGGTAGAAATAGGTGGCTCTTTCAGAATACCTGAAATAATGAAACTGGCTGGAACAACATTGAAAGAGGTAGGGACAACAAATAAAACTCATGTTTTTGATTATGAAGACAATATAGATGAAGAAACTGCCGTTTTGTTGAAAGTACATACTTCTAATTTTAAGATAATAGGATTTACAGAGGAAGCAGATAAAAAAGATATAGCTGAACTTGGGAAAAAATATGAGATACTTACAATGGAGGATCTCGGAAGTGGAGTCTTAGTGGACTTTTCAAAATATGGACTTCCCAAAGAGCCAACTATACAGGAGAGCATTAAATCAGGAATTGACATAGTCACTGTAAGTGGAGACAAACTTCTAGGGGGACCTCAATGTGGGATAATTCTAGGGAAGAAACCATTGATAGAAAGATTGAAAAAAAATCAATACCTGAGAGCTTTTCGTGTGAATAAAATAACTATTTCTATACTGGAAAATATCTTTCAATACTATAAAGATGAGAGAGAAGCTATAAAAGAGATTCCTATTTTAAATATGATAATAGAGGAAAAAGGAAAAGTATTAGAAAGAGCAGAAAAATTGTCTGCTATACTTAAAGAAAGAAATATAGAGAACAGTATAATTGAAACAGAATCTAAAATAGGTGGAGGATCAATGCCAGAAGAAACAGTGGCAAGCTATGCCATCTGTTTTACTGGAGATGCTGTTTTGCTGGAGAAAAGATTCAGAGGAAATGATATTCCAGTAATCGGAAGAATAAAGAATGATCACTTTATTTTAGATGCAAAGACATTAAGAGAAAAAGATTTTGAAGAGATAACAGGAGCGGCTGAAAGGATATTTCTATGAGAAATATAATAATAGGCACAGCAGGTCATATTGACCACGGAAAGACAACTATTGTAAAAGGTCTCACTGGAAAAGATACAGATACTCTGCCAGAAGAGAAAGCAAGAGGGATGACAATAGATTTAGGCTTTACATTTTTTACCCTGAGCAATGGAAGAAAAGTTGGAATAGTAGATGTTCCTGGTCATGAGAAGTTTATAAAAAACATGGCAGCAGGAGTTACAGGGATAGACTTGATACTTTTTGTTATAGCCTGTGATGATGGAATTAAACCTCAAACTTTGGAACACGCTGATATTATAAAAATATTAGGTGTAAAAAAAGGACTGATACTTCTTACTAAAAGAGATCTGGCAGATGAAGAGAGAGCAGCTCAGTTGAAAGAAGATGTGAGAGAGCTTTTTAAAAACTCATATTTAGAAAATAGTAAAATACTGGAAATCTCCACTAAGGATGCCCAAAGCTTTGAAAAACTAAAAGAGGTATTGGAAAAGGAAATATTGGAGATAGAAGAAAATAGAGATGAAATTAAAGATTTTCGGTTGGATATAGATAAAGTTTTTTCCATAAAAGGTTTTGGAACAGTAGTAACAGGAACTTCCAAGAACAGTAAAATCTCTATTGGAGATACTGTTATGATTTATCCTCAGCAAAAAGAGGTAAAAATAAAAGGAATAGAGAATCATGGAAATAAAGTGGAGACTCTGGAAGCTGGAAACAGATGTGCCTTGAATATTAATATGGATTCTAAAGAGATAAAAAGAGGCAATATTATATCTAAAAAAGATTCTCTCATTATATCCAATAGATTAGACTGTGTTTTTACCCTTTTAAAGAGAAGCAGTAATTTTAAAAATAACCAAAGGGTAAGGATAAATATTGGCACAGAAGAACTCATAGGAAGAGTAAAAATATTTCTTGAAGATGAAATACTTTCTGGAGATAAAAAGTATGTCCAGATAGATCTGGAAAAAGAATCAGCTTTTTCTGTAGGAGACATAGGGATAGTGAGAAGCTTTTCCCCAGTAGAGACTATTGGGGGAGTAGAGATAATAAATATTCCTAAAGAAAGAGTCAAAAGAAAAGATTTAAAATATCTGGAGAGACTGGAAATTCTCTCATCTAAAAATAAGTATAAAAAAATAGAAAGTATTGTATTGAACAACGAGAATATTTTTACAGATAAAGAGAGTATATCACTTCTTTTAGGAGAAAAGATATCAGAGAAAGAAATGGAAAACTCTCAAAATATAGAGAAAATATCTGACAATATTTATGTCAATACAGAGAGGCTGGAAAATTTTAAAAATAAAATTCTAGAATATATAGAGCAGTATCATGAAAAATATCCACTGTCTGTTGGAATAAAAAGATCAGAATTAAAAAATAGATTTTTTGAAAATTTTTCAATAAAGGTGTATAATATAGCTCTAGAGTATTTTATAGAAAAAAATACCATTGAAGTATTGGGAGAATATATTTCTAAAAAAGATTTTAAAATAAAGTTAAATAAAGAACAGAAAAAAATAAAAGAGGATATATTTTCTTACTATAAGAAAAATGGATTTACTCCACAAAAAATAGAGGATACAGTAAAGATATTTAAAGATGAAACTCTTTTTGCAGAAATTCATTCATATATGCTGTATAATTCTTTTCTTGCAGAATTAGCAGAGGGAAATTTTATGTTAAAAGGTTTTTTTCTGGAAAGTGAAAAAAAGATAAAGGAATACCTTGAAAAAAACAGAAGAATAACTTTAGCAGAGGCTAGAGACTTACTTCAGATTAATCGAAAATCGATTCTTTTAATATTGGAAAAATTAGATGAAAATGGAATAACTAAAAGAGTTGGTGAATATAGAGAATTAAAATGAATATATCAGGAGGTAGTATCATGATAAAAGTTAATGCAGTAGGACAAACTTGCCCAATTCCTATAATAATGACAAAGAATGCTTTGAAAGATATAGAAGAAGGAGAAGTGGAAGTATTAGTTGATAATAAAATATCTCTTGAAAATCTTCAGAAAATGTCAAAAGAAATGGGATATGACTATAGTATTGCTGAAACTGGTGAAGTTTTCAGAATAGTTATCAACAAGATAAAAGAAGAAGTAGAAGAGTTTGACGATGAAGACAATACAGTTGTTGTAATAGATTCTATGTACATGGGAAAAGGAGATCCTGAGCTTGGAAGAATACTTATGAAAGGATTTATCTACACTCTTACAGAAGTGGAAGTTCTTCCTAAAACTATAATTTTCTACAACGAAGGGGTAAAACTAGCTGTAGAAAATTCTGAAAGCTTAAAAGATTTAAAAAATCTTGAAGAAAGAGGAGTAGAAATACTTTGCTGCGGAACATGTGTTAATTTTTATGGGTTGACAGATGAAATAAAAATTGGTAGTATAACTAATATGTATAATATAGTGAACAAACAGATGTATGCAAGAAGGGTAATAAAACCATGATAAAAGAGGAAACATTTCTTTTGCTTGCTACTGATTCTACACATCTCATAATCAAAAGTGAAAAACTTCTCAAAGAAAATGGGATAGAATGCAGAATAATTCCTCTTCCTTCAGAGGTAAAGGCTACCTGTGGACTTTCAATAAGATTGGAGCTTGAATATAAAGAGAGAGCTGATGAAATTCTTAAATCTGATGGGATAGAGTTAGAAAAATATTCTGTAATAAAAAAAGGTTTGAAAAAGCATATAGAAAAAATAAATTAACAAGAAAAAGTTAAATTAATTTAATAGAGAATAATTAATTTAGCAGAAAAAATTAAGCTGACAAAGGAAAATGGTGGCGGAGGAGAACTGGTGTTTTCAGCAGTCTTCAAAACTGTCGTGGTGGCTGTAAAGTCATTGGTAGGTTCGATTCCTACACGCTACCGCCATAAGAAAATATATCAAAGCTGGGTGAAAAGAAAATAATTTCCCCAGCTTGTTTTTTATTTAAACTAATGTTATACTTATAAATGAATATAGTTGAAAGAGGAGTGTTAATTTGGTTTTGTAACCCTATGTAATTTCTAAAAAAATAACAGTTTAAAAAATTTAGAAAATGGGTTATAATATTTGTAACGAATATAAATTGATAACGTTTTTAAATTAAGAGGTGTATATGTTAGATAAAATAGTAATAAGAGGTGCCAGAGAACATAATCTAAAAAATATAGATATTGAAATTCCAAAGAATAAATTTGTGGTTATCACTGGGGTGAGCGGAAGTGGAAAATCTTCTCTTGCTTTTGATACTATTTATTCTGAAGGTCAAAGAAGATATGTAGAAAGTCTTTCTGCTTATGCCAGACAATTTATTGGTCAGATGAATAAGCCGGAAGTAGATAGTATAGAGGGATTGGCTCCTGCTATATCTATTGAACAGAAAACTACTAACAGAAACCCTCGTTCTACAGTAGGAACTATTACAGAAGTTTATGACTATATGAGACTTCTTTTTGCACATATAGGAACAGCTCACTGCCCTATCTGTGGAAGAAAAGTTGAGAAGCAGAGTACAGAAGAGATAACTGAGGGAGCAATAGAGAGATTTCAGGAGGGAGATAAAATAATAGTTTTAGCTCCTGTGGTGAAGGATAAAAAAGGTACACATAAAAATCTTTTCCTTAATCTTTTGAAAAAAGGGTATGTAAGAGCGAGAGTAAATGGAACAATCCTTTATTTAGAAGATGAGATTAATCTTGATAAAAACCTTAAACACAATATAGAAGTAGTTGTTGACAGACTTGTTTTAAAGAAAAATGACAAAGAGTTTCAAAGTAGATTGACACAATCAATTGAAACTACTACAGAACTTTCAAATGGTAAAGTTATTTTAAATGTAAATAATCAAGACTACGCATATAGTGAAAACTTTGCCTGTCCTGAGCATGATGAGGTAAGCATACCTGATTTGAATCCAAGACTTTTTTCATTCAATGCACCATTTGGAGCTTGTCCTGAATGCAAAGGGATAGGAAAAAATCTGGAAGTAGATGAAAATAAGCTTATAGATAATGATGAGCTCTCTATTGTAGAGGGAGGAATGTACATCCCAGGAGCCATGGCTAGAAAAGGGTATAGCTGGGAAATATTTAAAGCAATGGCAAAACATCTGAAAATAGATATTAATAAGCCTATAAAAGATCTCTCAAAAAGAGATATGGAAATAATATTTCATGGAAGTGATGTAAAATTTAAATTCGATTATGAAGGGGACGACTTCCAGTTTCATGGGTATAAGCAGTATGAAGGAGCAGTAAAAAATCTTGAAAGAAGATATCATGAGACTTTTTCAGATGCCATGAAAGAAGAGATTGAAAATAAATATATGGTTGAAAGAGTATGTAAAGTCTGCAATGGAAAGAGATTGAAGCCAGAAGTTTTATCTGTAACTGTTGGAGATAAAAATATTATGGAGATATGTGAGTTAAGTATAAAGGATTCACTTAAATTTTTCCTTGATCTGAAACTGACAAACAAACAGGAGCTTATAGCTAAAGAGATACTGAAAGAGATAAGAGAAAGACTTTCATTTATGATAAATGTTGGGCTTGATTATCTAAATTTAGCTCGTGAGACAAAGACTCTTTCAGGAGGAGAAGCTCAAAGAATAAGACTTGCAACTCAGATAGGGTCAGGTCTTACAGGGGTGCTTTATGTGCTGGATGAACCAAGTATTGGTCTTCACCAAAAGGATAATGACAAGCTTCTTGCAACTTTAGGAAGACTTAAAGATTTGGGAAATACTCTAATAGTAGTGGAACATGATGAAGATACTATGCTGCAAGCTGACGAGATATTGGACTTGGGACCAGGAGCAGGGGATTTTGGTGGAGAAATAGTTGCCTATGGAACTCCTAAGGAAATAATGGAAAATAAAGAATCTATCACTGGAAAATATTTAAAAGGTGATTTGAAAATAGAGATTCCTGAAAAAAGAAGAAAATGGAAAAAATCTATAAAAGTAATAGGAGCAAAGGGAAATAATCTGAAAAATATAGATGTTGAAATTCCTTTAGGAGTAATGACAGTAGTTACAGGGGTAAGTGGAAGTGGAAAATCTACACTTATCAATCATACTCTGTTTCCCGCACTTTTTAACAAGCTGAATAAAGGAAAGCTGTATCCTTTGGAGTATAAAGAGATAAAAGGAATAGAGGAACTTGAAAAAGTCATAAATATTGACCAGAGCCCAATAGGGAGAACTCCAAGATCTAACCCAGCTACTTATACTAAACTTTTTGATGATATAAGGACTATCTTTGCTGAAACAAAAGATGCTAAATTACATGGATTTACAAAGGGAAGATTTTCTTTTAATGTAAAAGGTGGAAGATGTGAAGCATGTCAGGGAGCAGGAATAATCAAAATAGAAATGAACTTCCTTCCAGATGTATATGTAGAGTGTGAAGTATGTAAAGGTAAAAGATACAATAAGGAAACACTAGATGTATACTACAAAGGGAAAAATATTTCTGATGTACTGAACATGAGTGTAAGAGAAGCTTATGAGTTTTTTAAAGCTGTTCCATCTCTTGAGAGAAAATTAAAAGTACTTATGGATGTAGGACTTGACTATATAAAACTTGGACAGCCTGCAACTACTCTTTCAGGAGGAGAGGCACAAAGGATAAAACTTGCAACTGAACTTTCTAAAATGACAAAAGGTAAGACTATATATATTTTAGACGAACCTACAACAGGACTGCATTTTGAAGATATAAGAAAACTTCTGGAAGTATTAGACAGACTGGTAGAAAAAGGAAATACAGTGGTTATCATAGAGCACAATCTAGATGTTATCAAAACAGCTGACCATATAATAGATATAGGTCCTGATGGAGGGGACAGAGGTGGAACAGTAGTAGCATCTGGAACTCCAGAGGAAATATCTGATGCAGAAAAAAGCTATACTGCTGTATATATAGACAGAATGCTGAAAGGTGCAGGAAGAAAAGAAAATAAGAAAACTCAAAAGAAAGCAGCTGAAGTAATTACAGTATCTGATGAAACTATGCTGAAAGGTACAGGAAAAAAAGAAAATAAAAAAACTCAAAAGAAAACAGCTAAAGTAGTTCCAGTATTTGATGAAACTATGTTGGAAGCTGCTGAAGAAGTGCCTGTAATAGATTATGAAGAGAAGCCTAAAAAAAGAGGAAGAAAAAAGAAAGAGGAGCTGGGGAAATAGATGTATGAATATTTGAGAGGAAAAGTTGAATATAAGAAGCCAGATTATCTGGCACTAGATGTAAATGGTGTTGGGTATAAAGTAAATATATCTTTAAGAACATATGATTTTATCAGTGCTGGAGAAGAGGTAAAGCTCTATATCTATAACTATATCAAAGAGGATGCTTTTAAGCTCATAGGATTCCTTGAAGAAAGAGAGAGAAATCTTTTTGAAATGCTTCTTGGAGTAAAGGGAATAGGAGTATCTTTAGCCCTTTCAGTAATGTCTACTTTTGATATAGATACAATCAGAGATCTGGTAGCAACAGATGACTATACTAATCTCAAAAGAGTTCCTAAATTGGGAGAAAAGAAATCTCAGCAATTAATTTTAGATTTGAAAAGTAAATTAAAAACTTTAGATGCTCTTTCTATAGATACAAGAAATGATGATGCAGCAAAACATCTCATGATAGAAGAGGAACTTATTTCTGCTCTGGAAGGATTGGGGTACAGTAAAAAAGAGATAAATACCCTTATCACTAGAGATGAACTTAGAAGTTTCAAAACTATTGAGGAGGCTATAAAAGGAGTGCTGAAGAAAGTTAATTACTAATTTTAGGAGGTACAGATTATGGAATATAAAGAACTATTTGAAACAGGGATGTCATTTGATACATTTTTTAGTATAGCAAGTGCATCTGAAAAAGAAAAAATTAAAGAAATAGCTTCAGTAGTAAAAATAAAAGATGAGTATATTGAAAGAATCAAAAAAATAGATAAAAAATATAATTTTCTGTTAAGTGCTGAATCATGGTGTCCATATGTTCGTGCAACAGTACCAGTACTTATGAAAATGATAGAATTGAATCCTAACATAAAACTAAGTATAATAACTGAGGGAAGAGGATTTAAATTCCTGAGAGAGAAGTTGGGAATACCAGAGGAAAAATATGTGGTGCCTACTTTAGCTATACTTGATGAAAACTTTAATTTTGCAGCAAGATATATAGGAAGACCAAGTAAATACAGAAATATAGGCTTTGAAAATGTAAGTGGTGAATACTTTAAAGGACATCGTTCTGATGATATTGTAGAAGAAATATTGGAAAGAATGGGATACTAAAAATTAAATATTGAAAATAGATGAGGAACCTTAAATACTTAGGGTTCCTTTTTTTGTACCTAAAAATAAATTTAAAATGTATATAAAAATTAAAAAGCAAGATAATTTTTAAAAAATAAATAAAACTAAGTTATGAAATATACTATACTTTTTTAATAAGAGATACTAAAGAGGGAAATATGGTGTAAATACAGAAATTTTAATCAATATACTAAAAAATAAAAAACAGCAAAAGAAAAGAAATTATATAAAAAATAGCAGGTTCAATTAAAAACTATTTTACAAAGAAAAAATAAAAATATGGAAGAAAAAATGAGAGAAGGGAAATATAGAAAAACAAATAAAGTATGATGAAATATATAAAAAATTAATAATTGACATGTAGAAAAAGAAAAAAATTACACAAGAGAAGAGAAAAGGAAAGATGCCTAAAAGAGAGAGGTAAAAAAATGACTCCTTAAAAAATGGGGAGTTAGGAGGTGTAAATATTCGCATTATTACAAAAAGGCGTCCTGTAGAAATCTTTTTCAAAAAAATAATCCGTGAAGCTTTTTAGAATTATAGATCAGTATAGGAAAATAATACTACTAAAATAGAATATTGTCAATACTAAAAAAACCTATAATTTGACATTTTTAAGAAATGTTAGAACGATTTTATTGAGTTTTGGAAGAGAAAAAGTTCTCATTATTGTAATAATGCGAACTTTTTTAAATTATTTGGAAGTAACAATTTTTACAAAAATTAAAAATAGATATTAAATTTTAAAAATTGGAAAAAATATGAAATTCAAACTTTGAAAAATGTTGGGAATAAAATAGATAAAGGTTAAAGAATATGAGTAAAAATACATACATTTCAAATAAAACTATTAATTGAATATTTTAGATAAAAAATATTACAAAATATATAAAAAGAAATAAAATTAAAATATAGAATTAATATTTTTTAAATAAAAGCGAAAAAGAAACATTTGAAAATGGGGATGGGCTATGAGACACAGCAGAAATGCAAAAATAAGAATAATATATTTTCTAATGCTCTTCTTTATGTATAGAAGTATATTTGTATATTTAGGATTAAGTATAAATACAGCAGTATATGGAATTTTTATTTTAATTTCTTTTTTTTACTATTTGTTAGATCTACTTAATTTCAATAATTATAAATATAAAACGAAAGATTTTATATATTCTAGTATTATAAATTTTTGTGGATTTTGTGTATTCTATTTTTTTTATAAAAAAATAGAATTTATTAATGCTTTTCTTTTTTATGACTTATTTCAAAATACCCTAAGATATTTCCTTCTTATTTGCAATAAGAAAGTAATGAATGTAGCAATAATTGACAGTGGCGATTACACAAATAAAATAGCTGATATTTTGAAAAAAAACAAACAATATAATTATGTAGGATATTTAAATGATGAAGAAAGAAATAAAGAAAAATATCTTGGAAAAATAACAGATATAGAAAAAATAGTAAAAGAAAAAAATATAGAAAGTATAATTTTCACTAGCAGAAAGCAGATAATAAATTATTCAAATATAATAACTAATCTTAAATTACAGGGAATAAAAATAATAGATTATATAAGCTTTTTAGAAAAATGTGAAGGAAAGATAGATACAGAAAAAATAGATGAGCTTTGGATAGTGATGTCAGATGGATTTTTAGTTTTAAATAATACACTGCAAAAAAGAATAAAAAGGTTTTTTGATATAGTAGTATCAATATCGATGCTTACAGCAACTTTGCCTATTATAGTCCTTACTTACATATTAGTAAAACTGGATATAGGGATTAAAAGCCCAATGAAAATAATTAGAAATCCAGCATTTTTTAAGCAGAAAAGAATAGGGATAAAGGGAAATGAATTTGAAATAATTAAATTTAGAAGTATGAAGATACATGATCCAGCGAAATTTTCAAAATATGCTTCAGAAGATGACAATAGAATCACTTCAGTGGGAAAGTTTATAAGAAAA
The DNA here is from genome assembly GCF_003019675.1 of Fusobacterium ulcerans. NCBI lineage: Bacteria > Fusobacteriati > Fusobacteriota > Fusobacteriia > Fusobacteriales > Fusobacteriaceae > Fusobacterium > Fusobacterium ulcerans. The sequence goes on from NZ_CP028105.1 coordinate 2,356,979, forward strand.
ACAAGATTAGATGAACTACCACAATTAATAAATGTACTAAGAGGAGAGATGTCCTTTGTGGGACCTAGACCAGAATGGAATGAATTGGGAAGAGAATATGAGAAGAAAATAAAAAACTATAAGTTGCGATATGCAGTACAGCCAGGACTTACAGGTTGGGCACAAGTAATGTATTCATATGGAGCTTCATTGGAGGATGCAGAGATAAAACTGGAATATGATTTGTACTATATAAAACATCAAGATTTTGTAATGGATATGATTATATTTTTTAAAACATGTAAAACAGTAATATTTGGGAAGGGAAGATAAAATGGAAGTGACTTTATTGATTGATAATTTTATTCCAGATCTAGGAGCAGCATCTTTTAGATTTGAAAGTGTAGTAAAAGAGTTAGCAGACAGAGGATATAAAGTTAAAATAATAGCTTCATATCCCAATAGAATAGAATTAAAAAATTTTAAAGAGTTTGAATATAAAGATATTGAAATATATAGAATATGTAAAACAAAGCTAGCAGAAAATATATTAAGAAGAGCATTTAGATATTTTAAATTTTTCTATGAAGCTATAAAAATTGGGAAAAAAATAGCAAAAAAATCTGATATTGTAATAGCTACTAGTCCACAACTATTAGTAGGAGTAGCAGGGGCAATAATATCAAGGCTAAACAAGAAAGTTTTTTTAATAGATATAAGAGACTTATGGCCAGATATAGTCTTAGATATGGGAGTGATGAAGAAATATAATCCTATATATTTATTTTTAAAAGTACTGGAGAAATATATGTATAGACAAAGTAAATTTTTAGTATACAATTCACCAGGATTCTATAACTACTTGATATCTAAGTATGATGAAGAAAAGATGAAATTGATAACTAACGGAATAGATGACTATATTTTAAACTATTTTAAAAATAAAGAAATAAAAATAGAGGAAAAGGACAAATATAAAATTTTATATGCTGGAAATATCGGAATAGCTCAAGATATAAGAATTCTAATAGATTTAGCAGAAAAATATAGAACTAAAATAGAAATTATCATTATTGGAAAAGGCAGCCAGGAATCAATAATAAGAGATTTAATTAAAGAAAAACAAATAACAAATGTCTATTTAATACCGTCAGTTCCAAGAAATAAATTATTAGAAAAATATGAGGAAGCTGACATATTATTTTTACAATTAAAAGATATTAAAATGTTCGAGAAAACGATTCCATCAAAAATATTTGAATACTTAGCTTCACAAAAACCTATTATTTATGGAGTAGAAGGTGTTGCTAAAACAATACTTAAAGAAGAATTTAATAGAAAATATTATTTTAAAGCTAACAATATTGAAGATTTAATAGGAACTTTTGAAAATTTAATAAAAGATATTGCAAAAAATAATTATGTAAAACCTGACTTAGAAGTATTAACTAATAATTATTCAAGAAAAATGCTAAGTAAAAAATATGTAGATAAAATTGAAAAAATCTATGAAAAAAATAAGTTTGAGTAAAAAATATTTATTAGGGAGTTTAAAATGCTAGAAATTTCTATAATAATTCCAACATGCAAACCAGATTATTATATTTGGGAATGTTTAGATTCAATAAAAAATCAATCTCTAGACAGAGTTTTTTTTGAAGTATTAATAATATTAAACGGAGATAAAGAACCATATTTTACAGAAATTAAAAATTATATAAAAAAAAATGAGTTAAATAATTTTAAATTAATTTATTCTAAAGAAAAAGGTGTTTCTAATGCGAGAAATATAGGTATTGAAATGTCTCAAGGAGATTATATTGCATTTATTGATGATGATGATTATATAAGTAAAAATTATTTATTAAACTTCGAGAAAATTAAATCTGAAGATTCTTTATGTATTGCTAATTTTATTAACTTTAAGAAAAAATATGTAGTTTTGAAAGAAATAAAATATAAAATTAATGATTCAACAAGTTCATTAAATAAATATAGAAAAATATTTTCATATATTGGTGGAAAAATTATTTCAAAGAAAATTATTGAAAATATATTTTTTGATACGAATTTAAAAAATGGGGAAGATTCTTTATTTATGGTAGAAATAAGTAAAAATATAAAATATATTAAAACAGGAGATCAAGATACTATTTATTATAGAAGAGTAAGAAATAATTCAGCAAACTTTAAAAAAAGAAAAAAAATGGAAATTATAAAAAATAGTTATGGACAAATAAAAAAATATATTTCTTTTTATCATAACAATCAATATGATAAAATGTTTATTTTTATTAAAATAATGGCTGTTATAAAGGGAATGTTTGTAAGTATTTTTAGGAGAAAAATATGATTTATTTTATTAATTTTTTATTAAGTGTTTTATATTTCTATTCACTAAAACGATATAAAGATTTAACTTTTTTTATGTATTTTCCTATATTAATATTATGGACAATGATTATAGGATTGCAATTTGGAGTAGGAACAGATTACTTTAACTATTTAAGAATTTATAATAATCCTAATTATTTAGAGTTATATTTTAGAAAAAAAGAATATATATTTTATTTTTATATAAAATTTATAAAATTTTTTTTCATAGAAGGGCAATCATTTTTCATTATAACATCCTTTTTAGAGAATTTAATATTTTATATTTATTTAAAAACTTTATTAAAAAACAAAATAATCAATTTAAAAAAATTATGGATATTTATTTTTTTGTTTTTATGCTTTGGAACAACATTTTATAATCAAACAAATGGGATAAGACAATATTTTAATATATATTTATTGATAATAATGAGTGTTTTTATAATAAATAAAAATTTTCTATATTATAATATCATATTTTTTATTGGATTAAATATACATAGGAGTTTTCTTTTTTTATATCCTCTTTATTTTATAAATTTTATAATAAAAAAGATTAATAAAAAAACTTTTATAATTTTTATAATTTTAGTTTTAATACTAAATTTCTTACCTATCGTTAAAGTTATAAAAGAGATTATAAAATTTGTTCCAAGATATAAGCATTATGTATATTATGATTATTTTTCAGAAATAACTTTGAAAAATAAAATAACAAAAATGATTTTTGTTCCATTTTATTTAGAAAGTGCAAAATTAATTGATAATATAAAAAATGAAAAAAAAGCTTTAATACTTAGATGGGGAATATTTGGATTTATAATAAGAATATTTTGTTTGAAAATAACTGTATTAAATAGAATAGGAGAATATTTTGTTCTTTTGAGTTTATTTCCAATATATTTTTTAATAGAAAATTACATAGAAAAAAATAGCAAATTTAAATTATTTATATTATTTTTTATGATACTAGGACTTTTTGTAACAAAAACTATTATTTTTCCTAAAGGAGAATATTTATATAATTCTTATTTATTTAATTAATTTTAATTTGAAGGAGAAAGATGAGAAAAAAAGTATTGTATATATCATCGCTTATAGTAAAAAAATCTAGTTCAGCTTCAATACGAAATACTGGTTTGGTAACAGGGTTAATAAAAAATAAAATTAATATAGAAATTTTAACTGTGAAGTATTTAGATGAACTGGAAGATGAATATTTAAAAAGCAAATTAGCAAATATTAAGATTCATAATGTTGATTTAAAAATATTAAATAAATATTTAAATAAAAGATTTAAAGCAAAAAATGTAGAAAATAACATTTTTAAAAATATATTTAAAATAATAAAAAATTTAATAAAAGAAATTTATTTTTTTCCTGATGTTGATAAAGAATGGATAACAGAATTTAATAAATTAAATATAGACTTTGAAGAATATGATCTAATAGTTTCCTCTTCAGATACTAAAACTTCACATTATATAGGAGAAAAAATAAAAAAATTATATCCAAATATAATTTGGTTTCAAATTTGGGGAGATCCTTGGAGTAGTGATATAGGATTAAGCAAATTAAAAAAAATTAGAGCCAAATTTAAGGAAAAAGAGTTACTAAAAAAAGCAGATAGAATATTTTATGTATCTCCTTTTACACTAAACGATTTGAAAAATAAGTATCCAAAATTTAGTAATAAAATGAAATACATTCCAAGAGGTTATTTAGAAGAAGTTAAAGATAGTTCTAAGAGCGAAAGAGATAAAATTATTATAACATATACAGGAGTTTTGAATAAAAATAGAAATATATTGCATTTTTTAAAATTATTAAAAGAGTATAATGATAAAAATTTAAAGAATATAGAATTTAATATATATGGAAATATAGATGATAGTCTTTTAAAGAATATAACAGTTTTTTCTTTTGTTTATTATAAAGGAAATGTTTCATTTGAAGAAATAAAAGAAGTTTATAAAAAATCAGATTATTTATTGTTTATTGATAATGGAAATAATACTACTCAAATACCTGGGAAAATATATGATTACTTAGGTACAAATAAAAAAATAATTTGTTTATTTAAAAATAAAAATGAGATATATAACTATTTTAAAAGTGAACTTCGGCTATTAACTTATCAAGAGAATGAAATTGATTTATTAGAAATTTTAAATTCTCCAGAAAGAGTAGTGGATAAAAGATTTTCAAATGATATTATTGCTAAAAAATTAATTGAGTATTATATGGAGATGAAAAAATGAAAGTAGGATTAATATTTGGAACAAGACCTGAAGCAATAAAAATGTCTCCAGTGTATCATGAACTTAAAGGAAATGGAATAGATGTAAAAGTTGTAGTGACAGGTCAACATAAAGAAATGCTATATCAGGTATTAGATCTATTTGAAATAAAACCTGATTATGATTTAGAGATAATGAAGCAGGGACAGGGACTTTCAGAACTTACAGGAAGATTGATGTTGGAACTGGATAAAATAGTGAAAAAAGAAAAGTTTGACTATATCTTAGTTCAAGGAGATACAACATCAGTTCTCACAGGAGCATTAACAGCTTTCTATAATCAAATACCAGTGGGGCATATAGAAGCTGGACTTAGAACAGGAGATATATACTCTCCATTTCCAGAGGAAGCAAATAGAAAACTAGTTGGAAATATAGCTGATATCCACTTTGCACCTACAGATGTAAATGTAGATAACTTGCTGAGAGAAAATTATCCAAAAGAGAAGATAATAAAATGTGGGAACACAGTTATAGATGCTCTTTACTGGGTAAAGAAAAATAAGAATAAAGATATAGAAGAGATAAAGAAAAAGTATGGAGTAAATGATAAAAAATATATTCTCATAACAATGCACAGAAGAGAAAACTGGGGTAAACCAATGGAAGAAACTCTAAGAGCAGTCAGAGATTATCTGGAGAAACATGAAAATATTTACTTAGTCTTTCCAATGCATTTAAATCCTTTAGTTAGAGATACAGCGCATAGAGTGTTAGATGGATTTGAAAGGAAAATTTTAATAGAACCTTTGGAGTATCTAGAATTTATAGCAATAATGGATGGAGCTCATTATATAATGACAGATTCGGGAGGAGTACAAGAAGAAGCACCAAGCTTAGGAAAGCCAACACTTGTACTAAGAGATACAACAGAGAGGCCAGAAGCAATAGATGCAGGAACAGCAAAACTTACAGGAACAAAGTATGAAGATGTAATAAAAGATATGGAGCTATTAGAAGAAGAAACATATGAAAAGATGTCCAAAGCTAATAATCCATATGGAGATGGAAAAACATCAGAAAGAATAAGAAAATATTTAGAAACTATCTAGTTGACTTGGAGGAAGAAAAAATGAACACACTTTTAAAGAAAGCAGAAGAAAAAGATTTAAAAATTACAATATTGGGAATGGGATATATAGGCCTTCCAACAGCAATAGCATTTGCAAGAGCTGGATTTACAGTAAATGGATTTGATGTAAATAAAAAAGTTATAGAAACTTTAAAAAATGGACATATCCATATAGTAGAACCAGATCTTCAGGAAGCTTTTGAAGAAGCTTTGGGAAGTGGGAGATTACTTCCTACGGATAAACTAGAAAAATCAGATGTATTTATAATAGCAGTACCAACACCATTTAAAAAAGAACATGAAGAAAAAATAGCAGATCTATCATATGTAGGAAGCGGAGCAAAAGAAGTAGCTGAGGTATTGGAAGAGAATAATCTGGTTATACTGGAATCAACAGTTCCTCCAATGACAACAAAACTAATGACAGATATATTAGAAAGAGAATCAGGAATATCAAGAGATAAATTTATGACAGTTCATTGTCCAGAGAGAGTATTACCAGGAAAGATACTATATGAACTTGAGCATAATGACAGGATAATAGGAGCTGAAAGAAAAGAAGCAGCTGAATATACTAAGGTAATATATGAAGCAATGGTAAAAGAGGGAACATGCTATATAACAGATGATATAACAGCAGAAATGTGTAAATTAGTAGAGAATACTTTCAGAGATGTAAATATAGCTTTTGCAAATGAACTGTCAGTAATATGTGACAAGCTTAATATAAATGTTTTTGAACTTATAAAACTGGCAAATAAGCATCCAAGGGTAAATATACTGACACCAGGAGCTGGAGTAGGAGGACATTGTCTTGCAGTAGATCCATGGTTTATAGTAGAGAAATTCCCTAAAGAAGCAAATGTAATAAGAGAAGCAAGATTAATTAATGATTTTAAACCAAGATTTATAGTAAATAAAGTAGATGAAATACTTAATGGGAATAAAGAATTGACAGTTGGAGTATTAGGATTAGCATATAAACCAGATATAGATGATCTTAGAGAGTCACCAGCAATGGAGATAGCAGAAATATTGAGGGATAAAGGATATGAAGTAATAGCTTGTGAACCAAATGTAAATAAAGAAGAAGTGGATGGATTCAAGCTTTATTCTTTAGAAGAAATTCTAAAAAAAGCTGATTATTTAGTATTAGCACAGGGGCATAAAGAGTTTAAAGAAAATATACAACTATTAAAAACTAAAAAAATATACGACTGTTTAGGAATAATAAATCTAATTTAGTTAATTTTTTTATTACATCTAAGATTCTTTACAGAAAAGAAAGAAATATGCACATAAAGCTTCTAATATATTGCATCTATAAAGATAATGATAAATTTATGAAGGAGTACAGGAAGAAATACCAAGAGCGGGCATTTGTATTAATAACTTGTATAAATATGGAAGACTTCTAAAAAATATCTAAGTATCTAATAATTTAGAGAAAAATTATAATAAAAAAGTATTAGAAAAAGGAGAAAAAAAATGCGAATTATTTTATGTGACAATAGAATGGAAGGACATCATAAGCCATATTTTTCTACACTTTTAAAGTTAAATTATACCAAATTAAAGTATGTAGAATTAGATTTAGCTCCTTCACTAAAAAAGAATTTTTTTAAATATTTCCTCTCTAGAAGGAAACTAATTAAAGAGTTTTTAAAAAATAATGAAGAGAATGATGATGTTATAGTACATTTTTTAACTTTAGATTTTATTTATTCATATATGTTTTTAAAAAAAAGTATAAATGCAATTGGAACTTTACATCAAGTTCCTAAAAGTTTATTAAAAAAGATATTTTTAAAGATTTTTTCTAAAAAAATAAGATTAATAATCGTACATTCAGAATTTCTAAAAGAAAATTTAAAAAGAATGGGAATAGAAAATGTAAGAGTAGTAAATTATCCTAGTTTTTATAACTATTCAAAAATTGGGAATAAAAATGAATTAAGAATAAAAAATAAAATAGATAGTGAAAAAATAGTATTGAGTTGTTTAGGAGGAACAAGGAAGGATAAAGGATTAAATATTTTGTTAGAAAGTCTGAAATATATAAATATAAATTTTAAAAAAAATCTTTTAATAAATATAGTTGGAAAAGAAGAAGAATTTAAAAAAGAGTATATAGAGAAAGAATTAAAAGATATACCAAATAGAATAATACTAGAAAAAGTAAGTGATGATGAGTTTATGGAAAATATTCTAATAACTGATTTAATGATTATGCCATATTTAAAATCTTTTGGTGGGGTAAGTGGTCCAATGACAGAAGCAATTGTTAATAAAATACCATGTATAGCTCCAAAAGAATTAGAAATTGGAAAAATTATAATAGAAAAAAATATAGGAGAAGTATTTAATTGTGAAGACCCTATTGATTTAGCAAGAGTAATAGAAGAAACAATAAAAAAAATAAATAGTTATTACAATACAAATTATCATACTAAATTAACTAAAGAAAATTTTTTAAAAAAATATGATGAAATATATAAAAATATCTGTGAAAATAAAAATTAGAAAATTATTTGAAAAAATAATTAAATTTTAAGGAGAGATTTTAATGAAAAAGATAGCATTAATAACAGGAATAACAGGACAAGATGGCTCATATCTTGCAGAATTTCTTTTAGATAAAGAATATGAAGTACATGGAATAATAAGAAGAGCTTCAACTTTTAATACAGGAAGAATAGAACATCTATATATAGATGATTTAATTGAAGATATGCATAAAGAAAGAAAAATATACCTTCATTATGGAGATATGACAGATTCTATGAGTATAACAAGATTAATAAGAGAAATAAAACCAACAGAAATATATAACCTTGCAGCACAATCTCATGTACAGGTATCTTTTGAAGTACCAGAGTATACAGCTGATTCAAATGCAGTAGGAGTATTAAGAATACTTGAAGCAGTAAGATTTTTAGGAATGGAAAAAACTTGCAGGATATATCAAGCTTCCACTTCAGAATTGTTTGGAAGAGTACAGGAAGTACCACAAAAAGAAACAACACCATTTTATCCAACATCACCATATGCAGTAGCAAAGCAGTATGGATATTGGATAGTAAAAAACTATAGAGATGCCTATGATATGTATGCAGTAAATGGAATACTATTCAATCATGAAAGTGAAAGAAGAGGAGAAACATTTGTAACAAGGAAAATAACATTAGCAGCAGCAAGAATATCAAAAGGATATCAGAAAAAACTATACTTAGGAAATCTGAATGCGCTTAGAGACTGGGGATATGCAAAAGACTATATTGAATGTATGTGGCTTATGATGCAGCAAGATAAACCAGAAGATTTTGTAATAGCAACAGGAGAACAATACTCCGTGAGAGATTTTTGTAATATAGCATTTAAAGAAGTAGGAATAGAAATAGAATGGTGTGGAGAAGGTATAAACGAAAAAGGAATAAATAAAGTAACAGGAGAAACGGTAATAGAAGTAGATCCAAAATACTTTAGACCTTCAGATGTAGAAACATTACTAGGAGACCCAACAAAAGCAAGAACAGTACTAGGATGGAATCCAAGAAAAACATCATTTAAGAATTTAGTAAAAATAATGGTAGAACATGATTTAGGATTTGTGGAAAAAGATCATTTTTTAAAAGTAAGGGGATAAGTCATGATAAATTTAAAAGAAAAGCAAATAATAGTAACAGGTGGAGCAGGTTTTTTAGGATCTCATGTCATTCAAAAATTATTGGAAAGAGGTTGTAAGAAAGAAAATATTTTTATTCCAAGAAGTAAAAATTATAATTTAACTAAAGAAAGAGATGTAAAAAAATTATATGAAGATTTTAAAGCAGATATAGTTATTCATATTGCAGCAGATATAGGAGGAATAGGATATAGTAAAACACACCCAGCATCTCAATTTTATAATAATTTAATGATGAATACTTTAATACAAGATTTAGCATATAAAAATAGAGTGGAAAAATTTGTAGGAATAGGAACTGTATGCTCTTATCCTAAGTTTGCTCCAGTTCCATTTAAAGAAGAAGATTTATGGAATGGATATCCTGAAGAAACAAATGCAGCTTATGGATTAAGCAAAAAGATGATGTTAGTGCAGTCACAAGCCTATAGAGAACAATATAATTTTAATGCAATTCATTTGTTGATGATCAATTTATATGGACCAAAAGATAACTTTTCTTTGGAATCATCACATGTAATTCCAGCATTAATAAGAAAAATGTTAAAAGCAAATGAAGAAAATTCAGATATTGAAGTATGGGGAGATGGAAGTGCATCAAGAGAATTTATTTTTGTTGAGGATGCAGCAGAGGCAATAATACTTGCAACAGAAATGTATGATGGAAAAGAACCTGTAAACATAGGAAATGGTCAAGAAATTTCAATAAAAGAATTAATAGGAATTTTAGCAAATTTATTAAAATTTCAAGGTAAAATTATTTGGGATAAAACAAAACCAAATGGACAACCTAAAAGAAGATTGGATGTTTCAAAGGCTAAAAAATATTTTGATTTTAAAGCAAAGATGGAATTAAAAGAAGGGTTAAATGAAACGATAAAATGGTATTTGGAGAATAATTGATGAATAGATTTGACATTTTAAAAAAACAAGTGTCGTTTGGAATGATATATAAAATATTAAGTATGGGATTAAGTTATTTTTCAATTCCTTTATTTTTAAAATATTTAGGTCAGCAGGATTATGGGTTATGGATGACAATTTTTTCAATTGTAAGTTGGATATATACATTTGATTTAGGAATAGGAAATGGACTTAAAAATAAGCTTACAGAAAGCTTAACTAAAAAAAATTATAATGAGGCTAGAGAATATATAACTACTGGATATATTGTTTTAGGAATAATAGCCATATGTATTCTTACTTTAGGATTAATTGGAATTAAAGTAATAGATATTGGAAAATTTTTAAATATAGATTTTTATAGTGAAAATTATATAAAATTAATATTTGAGATAGTATTTGCAATGACTATTTTAAATTTTATAGTTTTTTTATATAAAACTTTTTATCTTTCTATTCATAATAGTTCTATTATGAATCTGGGTAATTTTTTATTTCAATTACTCTTTATTATTTCACTATATATCCTTAATTATTATAATAAAGTTTCATTAATAACAGTATCAATAATTTATCCTGGAATAAATTTAATATTAGGATTATTTTTTACAAAAAAGTTTTTTAATAAATATAAAGAATTGACTCCCAGTATTAAGAGTTTTAGTAAAAAAAAAATAAAAGGGATAGGAAGTATAGGAATAAGTTTTTTTATAATACAAATATCAGTGCTCTTCATACTTACTGTTGACAATTTATTGATAACAAAATATGTAGGAACAGATGCTGTAGCAAGTTATAGTATAGTTTCTAAATTGTTTCAGAGCTTTATAGTATTGGAGTCAATAATTTCAGTTCCTATGTGGACTTTATTTCTTGATTCATATATAAAAAAAGATAAAAAATGGATACTAAATATATTTAAAAAAATTAATATATTATTTCTATTTTTAATAATAGTAATAATAGTAGTTATATTTTTAGCACCTTATATAATTAAAATATGGATAGGGCGAGAAATATTTATTCCTAAATATCTTATTTTATTATGGGGAATATTTGTATTAAATAGAGTATATGGAGATATACATATGATTTTTATAAATGGAACAGGAAAAATTCATTTACAAATGTGGCTATATGTTTTAGGAGGTATCATTAATATCCCTCTTTCTATATATTTTATAAGGGATTTAGACATGGGAAGTAGTGGAGCGATTCTTGGAACGAATATATGCATGTTACCATTGGCAGTAATAATGCCCATACAAGCACACTTTATCATAAAGAAAATGAAATAATGAGGTAAATAAAGAAATGGTAGAAAATATATTACAAAAATATAATAAATGGGCAAAAATAGAATTTATTACTATAAATGAAAAACTAGAAGTAAAAGAATTAAAAGATGAAGAAATAAAAGATAGTTTTTATAAATACCTTGAGTTTGGAACAGGTGGAATGAGAGGAATAATGGGGATGGGAACTAATCGTATGAATATATATATGATTAGAAAAGCTACTCAAGGATTTTCAAATTATTTAATCAATTCAAGTGGTGAATTCGGAAAGAATAAAGGTGTTGTAATTGCATATGACTGCCGGATTAATTCATATGAATTTGCTTTGAATTCAGCATTAGTACTGTGTGCCAATGGAATAAAAACATATCTGTTTTCTTCATTAAGAAGTACTCCAGAACTTTCATTTGCTGTAAGAGAACTTGAATGTCAGGCTGGAATAATGATAACAGCTTCACATAATCCTAAAGAATACAACGGATATAAAGTATATTGGAAAGATGGAGGACAATTAGTAGAGCCTCAAGCTTCTGGGATAATAGAAGAAGTAAATAAAACAGATGAATTTGAAGATGTAAAGATTGTAGCTCAAGAGGAAGCAGAAAAGTCAGGGTTATTAAATATTTTAAATGATGAATTAGACAGTAAATATTTAGAAAAGGTAAAGAAAGAATCTATTTTAAAAGATTTATCTAATAAAGAGAATTTTAAATTAGCATATTCTCCTCTTCATGGAACAGGTGGAAGACCAGTAAAAAGACTGTTAAATGAATTAGGATATAAAAATGTATATATAGTTGAAGCGCAGAAGAAGCCAGATGGAGAATTTCCAACTTGTTCATATGCCAATCCAGAAGAAAAAAATGTATTTGATCTTTCAATAAAGTTAGCAGATGAAATAGGAGCTAAAGTATGTTTAGCAAATGACCCTGATGCTGACAGAACAGGAATGATGGTAAAAGAAAAAAATGAATGGATATATCTTAATGGAAATCAGATAGGAATGCTTCTTTTAAAATATATTTTAGACAATAAAAAAGATATACCTAAAAATGGAGCAGTAGTTACAACAATAGTTTCTACACCAATATTAGATAAGATAACAGGAGAAAGAAATTTAAAAGTATTTAGAACTCTTACAGGATTTAAATATATAGGAGAAAAGATAAGAGAATTTGAAGAAGGAAAATATGATAATTCTTTTGTATTTGGAATGGAAGAATCTATTGGATATCTAAAAGGAACCTATGTAAGAGATAAAGATGGAATACTTGGAGTAATGCTTTTAACTGAAATGGTAGCATACTTTGAAAGCATAGGAACATCTTCAGTGAAAGAACTAAGAAAACTCTATGATAAATATGGTTGGTATAGTGAAATAACATATCCTGTAACAAGAGAAGGAATACAAGGAACAGAAGAAATAAAAAAGATGATGGAAGAACTTAGAAAAAGAGATTTAAAAGTTCTTTTAGATAAAAAGATAAATATTGTAAGAGACTATAAGTTGAAAAAAGAAAAGAACTATTTAGATAATTCAGAATCAGAATTACTTCTTCCAAAGTCAGATGTTATTCAATATATTTTAGAAGATGAAACATACATAACAGTAAGACCATCAGGAACAGAACCAAAGATAAAATATTACATCTATACTAAAGGAAAAAATAAGAAAGAAGCAGATGAAAAACTAGAGAATGTATTAAATGATTTTAAAGGATATATGGAATCACTTTTGAACTAGGAGGAAAAGGAAGATGTTAACAGCAATTATTATGGCAGGAGGAAGTGGAGAGAGGTTCTGGCCATTATCAACACCAGAAAGGCCAAAGCAACTTCTAAAAATATTTTCAGATAAAACTATGATAAGAGAAACTGTTGACAGGATACTTCCTATAATAGAAGCAGAAAATATATTTATAGCGACGAATATCATACAAGCAAAAGAGATAGAAAAAGAATTAAGCGATATTCCTAAAGAAAATATAATAATAGAACCAGCTTTTAAAGATACAGCAGCAGCAATAGGATATTCTTCTTTGATAATAGAAAATAGATTTAAAAATAGATTAAAAGATGGAGAAAAGCTAGAAGTAGTAGTACTAGCTTCAGATCATCTAATTAAAGAGGAAGAAGAATTTAGAAAAGTCATACTAATTGCAGCAAAAGAAGCAAAAGAAAATGGAATGATAGTTACTTTAGGAATAAAACCAGACAAACCAGAAACAGGATATGGATATATAGAAGTAAAATATGATGAAATAGAACTTAATTCTATATATAAAGTAAAAAGATTTAGAGAAAAACCAAGTCAGGAATTAGCTGAAAGTTATCTTTCAAGTGGAAAATATCTTTGGAATAGTGGAATGTTTATATTTACGATAGATACTATATTTAAAAATTTTGAAGTATTGATGGAAGAACATTCAACAATATTTAAAGAAATAGAAAAAGAATTTAAAGAAAATTTAACAGGAGAAGAACTTAGCAACAAAGTAAAGAGATACTTTGATAAATTTGAAAAAATATCAATAGATTTTGGAATAATGGAATATTCAAAAAATATCCGAGTAATACCAGTAGATATAGGTTGGAATGATATAGGAAGCTTTAATGCATTTGATGAGATATTTGAAAAAGATGAAAATGGAAATGTAGTGAGAGGAAAAGAGATAAGAGAATTAGATTCAAAAAACAATATAGTAATATCAGATGATTTGAATATTTCATTATTAGGAATAGAAAATTTAGTAATAGTAAAAAAAGATAAAGAACTTTTAATATCAAAGAAAAATAAGACACAGGAAATAAAAAAAATTTTAAATAGATAAAAAAATAGAGGTAAATAGATGACAGAAAAAGAGTTTTTAACCTTATATAAGGAAAGAAGGAATCTAAAAAGCATAAGAGAAGCAAAAGAAAGATTAGATTCTTTCTGGAAAGCTCTTTTTGATGTTTTAGAAGAAGAAGAAAAAGTAATAATAAAAGACTGGGGAATATTTGAAAAGAAAGAAGTAAAACCAAGAAAGATATTAAATCTAGCTACTAGAGAAATGATGATAACAGAAGAAAAGAAAGTTATCAAATTTAAACCTAGAATGAAAATGATAGATAAAGTAAATGAACTCAATACTCTAATGGAGGAAGAATATGAACACTAGAGAATTTGTATCATATTACAAAAAATTGAGAAAAGAGCAGGATGAAACAATAGAATATGAAGAAGCAAGAGAAGAGATAGAAGAGATATTTAATCTTATAGCAGAAGTAATAGCTATGGATGAAGAGGTAAAATTTAAAAATAAAGGAACTTTCTCTCTTTTAAAAAGAAAAAAGAGAAGAATAGGCAGTCCAACTTCAAAAGAAGTGAGAGAAATAATTCCTAAAAAAACAATAAAATTTGTACAATCAAAAATATTAGAAATAAGTTGAGAAAAAGAGTTCGCTTTTATGTATAAAGGCGAAGTTTTAAAACCTTTGAAGGTAGATAAGTTAAAAACTTTAATAAATAAAGTTAAAAAAATAATTCTAATAATATTTTTATTAAATTCTTAAATAAAGAACATTTACAAAAAATAAAGAGTTCTCTTTTATACATAAAAGCGAACACTTAAATCTTGGAGGAGTAATGTTATTTAATTCATATGAGTTTATTTTCCTGTTTTTACCAATTACATTAATAATATATTTTACTTTAAATAGATATGGTAAAAATAATGTAGCTAAAGGATGGCTGGTAATAGCTTCCTTGTATTTTTATTCATATTTTCACCTTTCATATTTATATTTAATTTTAACTTCAATAATAATAAATTATTTTATTGGAAATAAATTAAATCATAAAAGTTTGACTGGAAAAGAAAGAAAAATATGGATGATAGTAGGAGTAATATTTAATTTAGGGTTATTAGGATATTTTAAATATTATGATTTCTTTGTAGAAAATATAAATACAGTATTTAGAACAAATTTTACCTTATTACATATACTGCTGCCATTAGGAATATCATTTTTTACATTTCAACAGCTTTCATTTATAATAGACAGTTACAATGAAAAAAGTATGAAATATGATTTTTTAAGTTATTGTCTATTTGTAACATTTTTTCCACAGTTAATAGCAGGACCAATAGTACTGCCAAATGAAATGCTTCCACAATTTGAAGATAAAAGAAATAAGGTGATAAATTATGAAAATATGAATAGAGGACTATATATGTTTTCTATAGGACTAGCTAAAAAAGTAATATTAGCAGATACAATAGCAAATTTTGCAAATGCAGGATTTGATCAAATGGAAACATTAAATATTATAGAAGCATGGATGACTTCAATATCATATACATTACAGCTATATTTTGATTTTAGTGGGTATTGTGATATGGCAATGGGAATAGCGCTGATGTTTAACATAATATTACCATTAAATTTCAATTCACCATATAAATCAGCAAATATACAGGAATTCTGGAAAAAATGGCATATGACATTGGGAAGATTTATGACAAATTATTTATATATTCCACTTGGAGGAAATAGATTAGGAGAAAGAAAAACCCTAAGAAATCTATTTATAGTATTCATGGCAAGTGGAATATGGCATGGAGCAGGCTGGAACTTTGTTATATGGGGAGGCTTACATGGAATATGCATTCTAGTACATAGAATATGGAAAAATAGTGGAAGAAAGATGAATAAATTACTAGGATGGTTTATAACAATAAATTTAGTAAATATATTTTGGGTATTTTTTAGAGCAGAAACATTAAGCGGAGCACTAAAAGTATTAAAAGGAATGTTAAAAATAAGAAGTTTAAAAGAAATGTTGAGTATCGAATATAAAACATTTCTTTATAATGATTTAGGAAATAAACTTTCTTTTTTCATTTTAGTTTTATCTGGAATAATAGTGTTATTTGGAAAAAATACAAAAGAAGAAGAGAAATTAAATAAAAAAATATTTTATTTTTTTAAAAGTATATTTTGTATAACTTTAGGAATATTATTTTTGAATAGAATTTCAACATTTTTATATTTTAATTTTTAGGAGAAGAAATGAAAAATAATGAGAAAAATATATTTATTATTAGGATATTTTTAATATTTATAGCAATTGGAATTTTAATAATTTTTAATTATTTAATTGATCCATTTCAACAATATAGAGTTCCTAAATTTTATACTCTTGCAAATTATCGTGAGAATGAAAGAGCTTTAAATTCAGGATTGATAAAAAACAGTGATTACGACTCCGTAATTATAGGGAGTTCAATGACTAGAAATTTTGATACTAATTATTTAAATGAATTATTAGGATGGAAAAGTTTAAAATTAACAATGAGTTCAGCTTCACAAAAAGATATAGAAAAAACTTTAGGTTTTGTTAATAAAAATAGAAAGATAAATAATATTTTATTAGGGATAGATATTATAACTTTTTTTCAAAATGCCAATTCTGAAAGAGTAGCATTTCCAGAGTATATGTATGATAAAAATTCTTTAAAAAACAATATTAAATATCTTTGGAATTTGACAGTATTAAAAGAAAGTATGAAAATAATAAAAATGAATTTTTTAGATAAAAAAAGTATTGAAAAAACATTCCCATTAGGATACAGATATATATATTCAAAAGAAGAAGTTTTAAAAAATCAAAAAGGAGAGATATTAAATCATAATTACTCTTTGAATAATCCAGATAAAAATATAATAAAAAATATGGAAAATAATTATAAAGAGAATCTTAAAAAAATTTTAGAAGAAAATAAAGATAAAAAAATTGTTGTATTCTTCCCACCATATTCAATTTTATACTATGATGAATTAATCATAAATAATCAAATAAAAGAATATATATTTTTTAAAAAATATTTAATAATGGAATTATTAAAATATAAAAATGTAGAAATCTTTGATTTTCAAGATATAAAAAAAATAATTTTTAATTTAGATAATTATGGAGATAAGATGCATTTTTCACCTGAAATAAGTCAGAAGTTATTGGAATTTATATCACTAAATCAGGAAAAAATAAATAATGAAAAAGAAATGAATGAAAAAATAAAATCTTTGATAGAAGAAAGTAAAAATATTGAAGGAAATATTTAAAAGACAAAACAACCAAAACCCAAAGTCTCTCAACTAAAAATAACTGAGAGGCTTTTTTCTTTATCATAGAGTATAAGCAGAAAATCAAGTGTAAAATCTAGAAAAATATGATATAATTAATTCATTGAAATAAAATAGAGGAGATGGCAAATTGGGAAGAATTATTTACTTCACTGGGGGATCTCGAAGTGGAAAAAGCAGACATGCAGAGGAGTATATAGCTGACATGGGGTATAGAGATAAAATATATCTGGCAACTGCAATCATATTTGATGATGAAATGAGAGCTCGTGTAGCTAAGCATAGAGAACAGCGAGGGGAGAACTGGACTACTGTAGAGGGATACAAAAATACAGTTGAACTTGTAAAACCTCACATGAAGCAGGGGGGAGTTATACTTCTGGACTGTCTGACAAATATGGTAACTAACCTCATGATAATGGAGAAAGAATATGACTGGGATCATATGCCTGATGAAGAACTTACATCAATAGAAAACAACATAAAAAAAGAAGTAGAAGAACTTCTGGAATATATAAGATCATCAGATCAGGATATTGTAATAGTTTCCAATGAAATAGGTATGGGAATAGTTCCTGCTTATGCTTTGGGGAGACATTTTAGAGATATATGCGGAAGAATGAATCAATTAGCAGCAGCAAAAGCTGATGAAGCATACTTTGTAGTTTCTGGGATAAAAATGAAATTAAAATAGTTTTAGGAGGATATTTAATGAAAGGAATATTGTTACTTTTTAGATTTATGACTAGACTTCCTATTGGAGTTGATCCAAAATTTGATTCTGATGAGTTAGGAAAGAGCATGAAATTTTTTCCAGTAATTGGAATGATAATAGGTCTTATACTTTTTGGAGCATTCTGGCTGCTATATACTGTAGTATATTCACCAATGGTCATGGCAGTACTGCTTGTAACTATAGAGGTAATACTTACAGGGGGACTTCATCTGGATGGCCTGGCAGACACATTTGATGGGATATTCAGCTATAGAAGCAAACAAAAAATGCTTGATATAATGAAAGATTCGAGATTAGGTACTAATGGAGGGCTTGTTCTTATACTATATTTTATGTTAAAAGTAGTTCTTCTTGTAGAGATATCAGAATTTGCTGGACTTAATATGGGAATATTACTTCTAATAGTTCCAGTGATAGCAAGATTAAACAGTGTAGTAAATTGTGCATCAGCACCATATGCTAGATCTACTGGAATGGGAAAAACTTTTGTAGATTATACTGATGCTGGAGGAGTAGTTGTTGCTACAGTATTAACAGCAGCTTTTGTAGGAGGGGCAGCTTACTTATTCGGACTTCCTTATACTATTTTAATTGTTATTCCAATAATAATGCTTCTTGGATTCTTCTATGCAAAATTGATGACTAGAAAAATCGGTGGAATCACAGGGGATACATTAGGAGCAGTAGTTGAGCTTTCAGAAATAATTGCTATGTTTGTTATTTACATATTAGCAGCTGTATAGGTGATAGAAGTGGGTAAACTGATAATTGTCAGACATGGGCAGACACAGATGAATGTTGAAGGAATATTCTTTGGGAAGCTTGATCCAGGTCTGAATGAAATGGGAAGAGTGCAGTGTAAAAAAGCTGGAGATGTGTTGAAAAAACATGGATATGATGCAGTTTATTCAAGTGATCTGTTAAGAGCAGCAGAGACAGCAGAACTGGTAAATTATCTCAGTCTTCCAATAACATTTGATAAAAGACTTCAGGAGATAGATTTTGGAATATTTGAAGGAATGAGCTACAAAGAGATAGAGGAAAAGTATCCTGTAGAGTGTGAAAAGAGCAAAAACGAATGGAAAACTTTTGATTTTGTTACTGGAGAAAGCCTTGAAAAGCTTCAAAGCAGAGCTATAGAATTTATAGAAAGTCTGGATAAAACAAAAAATAATTTAGTGGTAACTCACTGGGGTGTTATCAACTGTATATTAAGCTGGTATTTTTCAGATAAACTAGAAAGTTACTGGAAATATAGTGTGGAAAATGGAGGTATCTGTATAATAGAATTTGCAGATGGGTTCCCAATACTAAAAGGACTAAACATAGGGTGATGAAATGAAAGAGTTAAGAAAAATTATTGGAGAAATAGAAGGTGCAGACAAAGAGGCTGTAAAAGCAGCACAGGAAGAACTTGACAGAAAAATGAAGCCTAATGGGAGCCTTGGAACTCTTGAAGATATAGCTATAAAACTAGCAGGAATCAGTGGGTTTCCTGTAAAGAAAATAAATAAAAGATGTCATATAGTAGCATCAGCAGATAATGGTGTAATAGAGGAAGGAATTTCTTCATGCCCTTTGGAATATACACGTATAGTATCTGAAGCTATGCTTAATAGAATAGCGGCAATAGGTCTTTTGACAAGAACTATAGGGGTAGATTTCAACCTTGTAGATATTGGGATAAAAGATTCGATTCCTAGAGATTATCCTAATCTATACAGAAAAAATGTAAAAAAAGGAACTAATAATTTCTATAAAGAACCTGCAATGACACAGGAAGAATGTGTAAAAGCAATAATGGTGGGAATAGAATTAATAAATGAAAAAGTAGAAGCAGGGTATGATATTTTTTCAAATGGAGAAATGGGAATAGGAAATACTTCCACAAGTTCAGCAGTTCTATACTCTTTTACAAAAGGGGATATAGATAAAATAGTTGGCAGAGGGGGAGGACTTTCTGACAGCGGCCTTGTAAAAAAGAAAAAAATAATAGTGGAGTCTTGTGAAAAATATGATACATTTAATATGGATCCAATAGATGTACTGGCTCATGTAGGTGGATTGGATATAGCATGTATGGTAGGAATGTATATAGGAGCAGCCAGATACAGAAAACCTATGCTTGTAGATGGATTTATATCAAGTGTAGCAGCTTTAGTAGCTTGCAAAATAGAACCAAAGATAAAAGATTATATAATTGCAACTCATATGAGTGAAGAGCCTGGAATGGAATTAGTATTGAAAGAGCTTGGAGAAGAGGCATTTTTCAATATGAGAATGAGACTGGGAGAGGGAACAGGAGCAGTTCTTGCTTACCCTATAATTGATTGTGCAATAGAAGTAATAAATGGAATGAAAACACCAACAGCAGTATATGATCTTTTCCTATAGGTGGAGGTATGGAAAAATATTCTCCAGAGGGGCATAGAAAAAGGCTCAAAGAAAAATATATGAAAAGTGGATATGAAGCTTTTCATGAATATGAAATATTAGAGATACTGCTCACATATTCTATTCCAAGAAAAGATGTAAAACCAATAGCAAAAAACCTTTTGGAAGTATTTGGGTCAACAGGAAAAATATTTGGTGCAGATATAAAGGAATTGCTAAAGGTAGATGGAATAGGAGAAAGCACTGCTGTATTTCTCAAATTAATGGGAGATATAGCTAAGAATAGTTACAAAGAAAATTTGAAAGATAATGATATTTTAAATATAAAGAGTAAAAATGATCTTATATCCTATTTAAGAGGAGATATTGGTTTTTCTAAAAGAGAAGAATTTAAAGTGTTGTTTTTAAATTCAGCAAATAATTTAATAGCAAGTGAAACGCTTTTTTATGGTACAATAGATAAAAGTGCAGTTTATCCAAGAGAGATAGTGGAGAGGACAATAAGGAATGGAGCTAAATCAGTGGTTTTTGCTCATAATCATCCCTCTGGGAACATAAGTCCATCTAAGCAGGATATAGAACTGACACAACATATGTATGACAGTCTTAAAACTTTAGATATAAGGCTGATTGATCATATAATAATTACAAAAAATTCCTACTTTAGTTTTTTAGAAGAAGGATTGATAGAATATTAGGAGGAATTAATGGAAGAAAACAGAGTAGAGCAGGAAATTGTTTCAACTGAAACTGTAGCTGCTCCAGCAGAAAAAAAGCTATATAAAGTACTTGGAGTAATGTTTGAGATAACTAAAAAAAGATATTACTTTGAAGTTGTAGATGATATTGAGTATAAAAAAGGCGATAAAGTAATAGTTGATACAGTTAGAGGAAAAGAGATAGGGGTTGTCTATGGAGAACCTATGATGATGAAAGAAGAACAGCTTGTCCTTCCTTTAAAGCCTGTTATAAAAAAAGCTGACGAGCAGGAAATAAAAAGATACAATGAATTGAAAGAGGAATCAGCTAAAGCAAATGCTCAGTGTAAAGAGAGAATAATACATCATAAACTTCCTATGAAACTGGTAGGAACAGAGTATACATTTGATAAAACTAAGCTTATATTCTATTTTACTGCTGAAGGAAGAATAGATTTTAGAGAACTTGTAAAAGATCTGGCTAATATTTTTAAACTTAGAATAGAACTTAGACAGATTGGTGTAAGAGATGAAGCAAGAATATTAGGAACAATTGGTATTTGTGGAAAAGAACTATGTTGCAGAACTTTTATAAATAAATTTGATTCTGTATCTATAAAAATGGCAAGAGATCAGGGGCTTGTAATAAACCCTGCTAAAATATCAGGAGTATGTGGAAGACTTCTATGCTGTATAAACTATGAATATAGTCAGTATGAGCAGGTGTTGAGAAGTTACCCAGCTGTAAATCAACAAGTGAGAACTGAAAAAGGAGATGGAAAAGTTATAAGTATAAGTCCATTGAATGGTTTCCTTTTTGTTGATGTGGAAAATATAGGTATTATGAAATTTGAGATCGATGAAGTAAAGTTCAACAGAAAAGAGGCAAGTAAGCTGAAAAGTGAAAAAACTCGTGAAGAACTTGAACATAAGGAACTTGAAAAGGAGTAAAAATGTTAGCAAATGAAGATATTACATTGCTAGCTGGAAAATATAAGCTTATTCAGAAAAAGGATGGGTTTAGATTTTCTGTAGATGCAGTAATTTTATCAGACTTTTTTGCTTATCCTAAAAAAGGAAAAATATTGGATATAGGAACTGGGAATGGTGTCATTCCTATACTTCTTTCTTCAAAAGAAAAGGGAGAAGATATAACTGGTATAGATATACAGGAAGAAAATATTGAACTGGCAGAAAAAAATATTGAACTTAACTGCCTTAAAGAAAATATAAAAATAGTACATGGTGATGTCAAAGAATATTCTATGGGAAATTCTTTTGATTATATAGTTTCAAATCCTCCATATATGGAAGTGGATGGAAAGAAACAAAATATCCTTAGCTGCAAATCTATAGCGAGACATGAGATAAAATTGAATCTTTCTCAACTGGTGCAGAGTGCAAAAAGACTTTTAAAACCAGTGGGAAGTTTCTCTTTAGTTCATAGGAGTTATAGATTCACAGATATATCAAGAATTCTTGAAGATAGTGGGTTCTCTCTTAAAAGAGTGAGATTTGTTTATTTTTCTAAGGAAAAAAATTCAAACCTTGTTCTGATCGAAGCCTGGAAGGGCAAGAAATGCAAATTGGAGATTGAACCGCCGCTTTACTTAGAGGAGAGTGGTTACTGAAGACAGGAAGCTATAAGATAGAGTTTTGAGGATTTTTAAAAATATGTAATTAAAAAAATTAGAAGGAGAATATTTTTAGAGGTGACAAATGGAACTTTTACAATTTTTAGAAGAAAATGATTTAGAAGCATTTAAAGAAAATTTAGATATGGACAGTGTTGAAGAAACAGATGAAAATGGAAATACTATTTTACATTATTGTGTTGAAGATGGAGCATATGATTTTATAGATGCTTTAGTATATTGTGGTGCTGATCCTAATGCTAAAAATAAAGATGGAGATACACCTATGCATATAGCAGCTATAAAAGATTTAGGAAAGATAATGGAACTTCTTATAGAATTTGGTGGAGAAGTTAATATCAAGAATAATCATCAAAGAACTGCTTTAAATCTTGCTACTGCTTCAAAAGCAAGGAGTGTTCTAAAAGTTATAGAAAATAGTGGAATGGACTATTCAGCTATGGTGGGGAGAGAAAAAATCGCTCATCATAAAAGATTAGAAGAAGAATATTAAAATTTAGGGATAGAAATATCCCTTTTTTTTATGTTTTTTTATAAAGAAAGAGTTGAAAAAGCTGGAATAAATTTTAAAAATTTTCTAATAGAAAGATTTGTTATTAATTTTCAAATTTTTAGAATCTATTTTTAATTTTGAGACAGTAGTATTTTTTATAGATTAAAATGGATTAGAGAGGTTCTAATAGTTGAAAATCAAAAGAGAAAATAATATAGTTTAAGAGTAGTGAAAATTAGAAGAAAAGTCGTAATTAATGAGGTGAAACAGCTCGTTAAAAATCGCTACTGTCTGAGTGAAACGAGTTTAGCGATTTAGGGGTGGTGAACAATATTAATAGACTTTATTTCTACTGTAGCTAGTCTTAAACTAAAAATAAGAGTCAAATTTAAAGGATAATAAAAAAGTTTTAGGAATCTTTAATAAACAACTCCTAAAACTTTTTAATTTTCTATAATTTCAATATTTTATTTTATAAAATAGAACACCATAATAGCTGCAAGTACATATAACCCAATACTTACATCTTTACCTTTTCCAGCTCCTAGTTTAACCACTGCATAAGAAATTATTCCAGCACCAACACCATTAGAAATACTGTTAGTAAATGCTGTACAGATAACCATAAAGAACACAGGGAAAGATTCTGTAAAATTATCATATTCAATATTTCTCATTCCACCAAGCATAAGTATCCCCATTATGATAAGAGCTGGAGCAGTTGCAGCAGCAGGCACCATAAGAGCCAGTGGACTCAAAAATAAACTGAAGAAGAATAATACTCCTGTAGAAACAGCAGTAAGCCCTGTTCTACCTCCAGCCCCAACACCAGCAGCAGACTCAACAAATGTAGTGATAGTAGTAGTTCCCATAGCAGCTCCAACTACTGTACCTAGAGCATCTACTAGGAAAGGTTTCTGAATATCAGGAAGATCTCCATTTTCATCCAAAAGACCAGCTTTTTCAGATACTCCCAATAATGTTCCCAATGTAGAGAAAAAATCTCCAACAAAGAATACAAACAGTATAGGAAGAACTTTTATGCTGAATATATTTGAAAAATCAAGTTTAAAAGCAATATCACTGATAGTGCTTGGCATAGCTATAAAGCTGGCAGGAATTTTAGTTACACCTAAAGGAATACCTATAAGAGTAGCAGAAACTATTCCAAGAAGCATATCACACTTTACTCTTCTGGCAGCAAGTATAGCTGTTACAAAAATACCAAAAAGTGCTGTCATAGCTGCTGGATTGCTCAAATCTCCTATTGAAACAGAACCATTAACAGCTTTCATAAGTCCACCGTTTTTGAATCCCAGTTCAATAAGGAAAATTCCAACTGCTGCTCCTATCCCGAGCTTTAAACTCTTAGGAAGAAATTTTACAATAACTTCTCTAAAACCAAATATAGACATAATCAGGAAGATTATTCCAGATACAAAGTTCATAGCAAGACCTTGCTGCCATGTTACAGCTCCACTTCCAACTAATGTCATAGCAAGGAAAGCATTACTTCCCATAGCTGGTGCAAGAGCAAAAGGAAGCTTGGCATATAATCCCATAAGCAGTGTAAAAACACAAGATGTGATAGCAGTAACTGTGAATACTTCATTGGCAGGCATTCCTGCACTTTTCATAATCATGGGATGAACTATCAAAATATATGACATAGTCATAAAAGTAGCTAATCCAGCACCCATCTCAACTTTGATGTTGCTTCCTCTCTCTGTTATCTTGAAATACTTATCCAAGAAACCTTCATTTTTGCTGTTCATTTTTTTGTTTTTCCCCCTTGTCAAAAAATATTATTTAAAATTGTTTGATAACTTTTTGGTTAACTACATCTATAAGACCAAGATCACTCATTTTTACCTCTGGAATAACAATAAGAGCTAAAGTGCTAGGTCTAGTTATAGGGCTGTCAGTTTCTATACCATAAGTTCTAAGCAGAGCATTCATTCTTTGAATATCCAAGCTTACATCTTTAGCTGGTTTTTGAGAAAGCATCCCAGCTATTGGGAAAGGAAGCTCATCAACTATTTTTCCATTTTCAGCCACAACTACTCCTCCACCTATTTCAGCTATTCTTTTAGAGATAGCTACAGCATCTTGAGGATCGTTGTATATAATAGTAATGTTATGAGAGTCGTGAGAGTAAGTAGTTCCTACAGCACCTTTTGCCATATAGAAATTCTCAACTACAGCTAGGGCAATATTATCATTGTGATATCTGTTAGCAATAGATACAAAGTTTAATTCAGTTCCACTAAGGTCGATATATCCGTCTTTTACAGGAACTTCAAATACTTTTTTTCTAGTGATGCTTCTTACTCTGTCAGTATATTCCATACCAATAATTTCTATTTTTCCATTCTCTACAGGAACTTTTATTTTAAAATCTTCTGCTGAGAAATCTTTTATATTTACAGTATTTCTATTTTCTATTTCAATGACAGGCTTTTTAATTTCAACAGTCATCTGATTATTTTCTGCAACTAACTTACCTTTATAATATACAGAACTTACATTGATATCTTTAAGATTGTCAAAAACTACCATATCAGCAAAATATCCAGGAGCAACAGCACCTAGTTTTTCCAGATGGTAAGCTTGAGCAGCATTTAAAGTGACAGCTCTTATTGCTTCTATTGGATCAAGTCCAGCTTTTACAGCAATTCTTACGCAATCATTTATATGACCTTTTTCAAGAATATCTTTAGGCTCTCTGTCATCTGTACACAAAGTTAAGTTTCTAGGTGACTGCAAGTCTTTGATATTTTCAACTATAGAAGTAATATTTTTTGACATAGAGCTTTCTCTGGCATCTACTATCATTCCTTTTCTTATCTTTTCCTTTGCATGAATTCCATTTCTTACTTCATGGCATGACACAGGACCACCACATAAATAAGCTGAAAGATCTTTACCAATTACTTCTGGAGCATGTCCTTGAAGGAACTTATCTTTTTGATATGCAGCATCTATTATATCTTCCATTCTTTTATCAGAATTAATGACACCAACATAGTCCATTACCTCTCCCAATCCAAGAATTCTATCTTTATCCAGCATTTTATCTATCATATCAGCTGTAAGTTCAGCCCCAGTAGTTTCAAGACCTACTACTGATGGTACACATGAAGGAATAAGGAAATATTGATTCATAGGAAGATTTTCAGAAGCTTCAAGCATATAGTCAACTCCCTCTTCTCCCAGAGCATTTCCTATTTCATGAGGATCAGCTATTATAGTAGTAGTTCCCTTTGGAATAACAGCTTCAGCAAAGTGGTATGGAGTCAAATGACTGCTCTCTATATGAAGATGAGAATCAATAAACCCAGGAGCAAGATATTTTCCTTTCAAGTCCACTACTTTCTCAGCTTTTTTATTTTTATCATTTTCAATTTCTACTACATCTGCAATATATTCGTTGTATAGATATACATTAGCCATATAGATTTCCCCAGAAAATACATTTACAAGATTAGCATTTTCCAATTTCAAAGTTGCTTCTCTTTTTCCAAGGGCAGTCTCTATAAGTTTTCTTCTATCTATTTTATTCATTTATTCCTCCTTGAATGAAATTATATCATTTTTAAAAATATACTATATTATATACTAAATTTTGAAAAACGTAAATAAATACATTTCAAGCATAATTAAATAAGGGCTTTTAATTTTAAAATAAAAAAATTGTTTTATAGGTACTATATAAAGTTTTTTAATGTTTGATAATTCTTTTTATAAAAAAAGATAAAATTTTCCATCAATGTCTATCATTACGCTAAAATGTTTTAAAAATATTATAAAATATGCTATTATAGTAATAGATGTATAATAAAAATAACTGGGGGAAAATTAAGGAGCAGCCATGGAACTTATAAAAAATCTTTTTGGGGAAAAAGGTTATATCGATGGAATAACAATTATAGACACAAAAGGGGAAATACTTTTTACAGTTAAATTTAATAGTAAACTTAATAACAATAGTGAAGGTTATGAAGTAATAGGAAAAAATTTCTATGAAATATATGAAAATCTTTCTGGAAATAAAAGCAGCATGTATAGAGCTATGGAATTGGAAATGCCCATATATGTTAAAAATCAAAAATTAAAGCCTAGAAATCATAAAGAAATATTAATTTCTTCATTATCAATACCAATTAAGTCAGGAGGCAGGGTAGTAGGAGCCATTGATTTATCCTCTGAAGAGATAACTGATCCTAAAAGATTTGAAAAAGATACTGAAATAAGCTTAGATGAATTAAAAAAAATAAATTTAAAAGATCTTTCTTTAAATAAGAATGGGGCGAGATATACTCTTGATGATATTATAACTAACAACTTTGAAATGAAGCAATTGAAAGAATTTATAAAAACGATATCTGATTCATATCTTCCAGTAATGATTTATGGAGAAACTGGAACTGGAAAAGAGCTTTTTGCTCAGGCTATACATAATGAAAGTAAAAGAAAAGATAAGCCTTTTATTGCTCAAAACTGTGCAGCTATACCAGAAAACCTTCTTGAAAGTATATTCTTTGGGACAGCTAAGGGAGCATTTACAGGGGCAGTAGACAGTCCGGGACTTTTAGAGACAGCAGATGGGGGAACTATTTTTTTAGATGAAATCAACTCTATGCCTATGAATTTGCAGTCTAAATTATTGAGAGCCCTACAGGAGAATAAAATAAGAAGAATAGGAGCAAAGGATGTAATAGATATCAATGTAAAAATAATTGCAGCTTTAAATAAAGATCCTATGAAAGCAATAGAGGACAATGAATTAAGGATGGACCTTTACTATAGACTGAGTGTTTTAAATATAACTATTCCTCCATTAAGAGAGAGAAAAGATGATATCTCTGTTCTTGTAAATTATTTTGTAGCTAAATATAATGAACTTCTTGAAAAGAATGTAAGATATATTTCCAGTGAAATATGCCAGACATTCCAGACATATGACTGGCCGGGAAATATAAGAGAGATAGAGCATATAGTAGCTTTTGGTATGAGTGTTATAAGACCAGATGAGGAAAAACTTGAATTTTCAGATTTAGAAAGAAAATGGATAGAGATAACAGGAAAGAAAAAGCAGAAAACAGAGCTTCCTGTTAAAGATTTGAAAACAATGGTAGAGGAATATGAAAAAAATGTAATAGAAAAAGTTTTGGAAATGTCTATGCACAATATATCAAAGGCTTCATTAATATTAAAGATACCAAGACAAACTTTACAAAGAAAAATAAAACAATATGAATTGTAGGGAGTGAGGATATTGAAAAAGAAATTTGCGTTTATACTTATGGGAAATCATTATACTCCAGAGGTACATAAGGCTGTATTTGAAACTGAAAATCAAGTTACTTATATATGTACTATAAAGAATTTTGATGAAATGGAAGACAAAATAAAATATCTTGTGGAAGAGGGAGTTGGAGCAATAGAACTATGTGGTGCTTTTGGAAAAGAAAAAGCAGATGAAGTAGTTAAAATGACAGATAATAAAGTAGCTGTTGGGTATATTGTACATGATCCTTCTCTGGATCCTTTGTTTAAGAAATTTTTTGGTAATTAATACAAAAAAATGGATATAAAGTTATTCAGCCTAGAAATTTTGTAATTAAATTTCTGGGCTTTTCTTTTCTTTGCTCAAATATGATTAAAAAATCAAAAACTGGCATTGGATTGCCCGAATGTGAGCAATATATACAATTTATGGCGAACTGAATGATATCTTTTAGTTTGTAAATGAAACAAAAAGTTGAAAAATAAGAAAACAAATTTTGTAATAATGACATATTTTATCACTTTCAGATCACAAAAAAAATATTATTTTTTGGCATGGTTATTGCTTTATATTAAGGCATAAATAAAGCAACATACCAAGGAGGATAAAATGAAAGTAGGATTATTAAAAGATATTAAAGATGGAGAGTTCAGAACAATAATGACACCTAACGAGGCAGCAGAATTAGTTTCTCTGGGAGCAGAAGTATATGTAGAGACTGGTGCAGGAGAAGGAGCAAGTTTTGAGGATGCAGATTATGTGAAAGCAGGAGCAAAAATAGCAAAAGATATGAAAGAGATCTATGCAACTTGTGACTTTGTTACAAAAGTAAAAGAGTTGGAAGAGTGTGAATTTGATCTTTTAAGGGAAGGACAAATAATATTCACTTGTCTTCACCCAGCAGCTTCAAAAGATGAAGTAGATGTTTTATTAAAATCAAAAGTTATAGCTTTTACAGCAGAGGATACTCATAGATATGGATCACCTAACTGTGAAATAGCTGGTAAATTAGGTCTTTTAAAAGGAGCAGAGCATCTATTAAGAACTAATGGAGGATCTGGACAACTAATTTGTGGAGCAGGGGGAGCACCAGCAGCTAATATCCTTATTATAGGAGCTGGACTTGCAGGAACTGGAGCACTTCAATTAGCTTACGGATTGGGAGCTAACATAACAGTTATGGATATAAATGTAAAAATACTAAGAGATTTAATAGAAAGATATCCAGGAATCAATACAATGATATCTAACTCAGCAAACATAAAAGCTTTAATGCCAAATCTTGATATAATAGTAAACTGTGTAAAATGGCCTAAACATAGAAAAGATCATCTAGTAACTAGAGAAATGCTTTCTATGATGAAAAAAGGATCAGTAATTGTAGACGTAAGTGCTGACGTTGGTGGAGCTATTGAAACTTACCATCATACTACTCATGAAAATCCAACATTTGTTGTAGATGGAATAGTACACTATGGAGTAGATAATATCCCGGGAGCAGCTTCAAAAACTACATCAATAGCTTATGCTGCAAGTGTTATAGAACATTTCAAGTCAATAGTTCAAAATGGTGTAAAAGAAGCATGCAGACTTAATGGATATCTTAGAAGAAGTATGACTTCATATATGGGTGTACTTACTCATGAAGAAACATCAGCTATTCAAGGAAGAGAGTGGGTAACTCCAGAAGAAATGTTAGGATTGGAAGAAGGAACTTACAGTATAGCTCCTAAAGCTACAAGCACTTCATCAAAACCTACAACTTGCAAAAAATAGACAGTCAGATACTCAAACATAGATTGTATTTTAGAAGAATGGATAGAGTAAGAAAAAAGCTAAGACCAGAGCATTTCACTTTATCCATTTTTTTCTAAAAAAGAAAAATGGGGAAATTTATTTATAGGAGGTAATTATGGATTTTAGTATTGAAGTATTGTTTTTGGATTTAATGAAAGCAGCAGTGCTTATTTTTTTAGGACATATGTTAAGAAGTAAAGTCAAGTTTCTACAAAACCTGTATATACCATCAAGTTTGATAGCAGGATTTATAGGGTTGGCTATAGGACCATACGGAGTAAATATTCTTCGTTTTTCCAGCCATATGGGAAATTATACATCAGCATTTATGGTTATTGTATTCTCAGCGATTGCTTATGGAAGTTTCTCTGTAGTTAAAGAAGAGAAGAGACTTGGGGAATTAAAAGAATCAAAAGGGGAAAGTTTAAAAAGAATACTTGCTTTATATGTTTATCGTTCTATTGCCTCAATATTGGTATACATAGTTCCAATTGGTGTGGGAGTATATATTATAGATAAATTTATTATGAAACTTCCAGAAGGATTTACTATCCTTGTTGGTGGAGGATTTGTAGGAGGACATGGTACTAACGCAGCATTTGGATCAGCAGTAACAGAAGCAACTGGATGGGCAGGAGCTACAGACGTTGGAATGACATTTGCTACAGTAGGGGTTCTTGTAGGACTTATTGGTGGAATAATAATGATAAAAAATGCTACTAATAAGAAATATACAAGTTTTGTAAATAGATTTGATGCTCTGCCTGAGCAATTTAAAACAGGTTGGATGCCAGAAAATAATGAGCCTGAAATGGGTAAGGAAATGGTAAGTCCAATAGCTTTAGATCCATTAGCTTGGAGTTTCTTAATGATAATAATTCCAACTGGGCTTGCTTATGCAACTATTAAGTATGTAAGAATTTATCTTGCTACAATGCCTACATATTTATGGGCTTTCCTTATAGCAGTAGCTATGACACAATTATTGAAATATTCTGGAATTGGAAAACATGTAGATAAGCGTTCTATATCAAGAATAAGTGGAAGTGCAACTGATTTCCTTGTATTCTTCGGAGTAGCAGGAATTAAAATTGAAATAGTTATGCAGTTTGCAATGCCGATTATAGTTTTATCAGCTATGGCTCTTGGAAGTTTATTGCTTTGTATGTATTTTATAGGACCTCGTCTAAACAACAAATACTGGTTTGAGCGTTGTATATTTGTATATGGATATTGTACAGGAGTATATGCAATAGGACTGACACTTCTAAGAATATGTGATCCAGAAGGAAAATCAAAGACTTTAGAAGATGCAGCAGTAACTTCACCAATAGACTTTGTTGAGTACTATACTCTGCTTTTAGGACCAATTCTATTGAGTACTGGAAGAGTAAATACCTTTATGACAGTTATGGTTATAACATTGGTAGTAAGTTTTATAGCAGCATTTGTATTAAAATTATGGAATGTTCCACAGAAAGAAAGAATCAGTGATGCAGAATTAGAAATATAAATTCAATTTTGAAGCATAGAATTTTAAAAATTCTATGCTTTAAAAAAATATTTTCATTTTTTACAAATATATACTATAATATGGTATATTTTTAATATGAGGAGGAAACATATGGGAGTGTCAGCAAAAGAATACGTAGAAAAAGTAATTGAAAAAGTAAAAGCAAAAAATCCAGGGGAAAAGGAATTTGTACAGGCAGTAGAGGAAGTTTTAACTAGTCTAACTCCATTTATTGCAGAAAATCCTCAATATATTCAACAAAATATTCTTGAGAGAATAGTTGAACCTGAAAGACAAATAATATTTAGAGTACCATGGGAAGATGACAATGGAAATATTCAAGTAAATAGAGGATTCAGAGTAGAATTCAATGGTGTTATAGGACCATATAAAGGGGGACTTAGATTCCATCCTTCAGTAGCATTGGATTCTATGAAGTTTTTGG
This sequence comes from Fusobacterium ulcerans, assembly GCF_003019675.1. Classification (NCBI taxonomy): domain Bacteria; kingdom Fusobacteriati; phylum Fusobacteriota; class Fusobacteriia; order Fusobacteriales; family Fusobacteriaceae; genus Fusobacterium; species Fusobacterium ulcerans. The sequence goes on from NZ_CP028105.1 coordinate 2,389,742, forward strand.
CTTTTGAACAAACATTCAAAAATTCATTGACAGGACTTCCAATAGGTGGAGGAAAAGGAGGAAGTGACTTTAACTCTACAGATAAATCAGACAGAGAGATAAAAAGATTCTGCGAGAGCTTTATGACAGAACTTTATCGTCATATAGGACCAGATAAAGACGTTCCAGCAGGGGATATAGGTGTAAGTGGAAGAGAGATAGGATATCTTTTTGGACATTACAGAAGAATAAAAGGTGCTTATGAAAATGGAGTACTTACTGGAAAAAATCAAAATTATGGTGGAAGTAAAATAAGACCAGAGGCAACTGGATATGGAGTAACTTATTTCATTCAAGAGATGTTAAAAGATATGGGAGAATCTATTGAAGGAAAAATTGTAGCTATATCAGGATATGGAAATGTTGCATGGGGAGCTGCTAAGAAAATGGCAGAGCTTGGAGCAAAGGTAGTTACTATTTCTGGTTCTAAAGGATATGTATATGATCCTGATGGAATAAAAGGTGAAAAAGTAGATTATATGCTTGAAGTAAGAGGAAATAAAGATGTATCTTTAAAAGATTTTGCTGAGAAATTTAACCTTGAATACTTTGAAGGGAAAAAACCTTGGGAAAGAAAAGTTGATATAGTTGTTCCATGTGCTATTCAAAATGAAATACTTCTTGAAGATGCTCAAAAAATAGTTGAAAATGGAGTAAAAATAGTTTGTGAGGGAGCTAATATGCCATGCAGTGCTGAAGCTATTGAACTATTTGAAAAACATGGAATTGGATTTGGAGCTGCAAAAGCTGCTAATGCTGGAGGAGTTGCAGTATCAGCTTTAGAAATGTCTCAAAATAGTTTGAGATATCAATGGTCTGAAGAGGAAGTAGACAGCAAACTTCATGACATAATGAAAGATATTTACAAAAAATCTAAAGAAATGAGTGTTCAATATAATGTAAGTTTAGCTAAAGGTGCAAATATAGCTGGATTTAAAAAAGTTGCAGACACTATGTTAATGCAGGGAAATTATTAATTTGAAATAGAAAAGAACTAAGATAGAGAGCAGTTCATTTGGATTGCTCTCTTCTTGCATAGATAAAATGGCGGTGAAATTATGTATAAAATAGTAGAAAAGAAATGGCTTACACCAATCATCTGTTATATGGATGTAGAAGCACCTGATCTGGCAGCATCAGCTCAGCCGGGGCAGTTTCTTATCATTAAGACAGATGCTAAGGGGGAACGTATCCCTTTGACTATATGCGACTATGACAGGAAAAAAGGAACAGTAGCTATTGTTTTTCAAGTGCTTGGAGAGAGTACTAAGAAAATGGGAGAATTTGAAAAGGGAGAATATTTTGCTGATGTAGTAGGTCCTCTTGGACAGCCAAGCGAGCTTATACATACAGATATGGAAGAGCTGAAAAAGAAAAAATATCTCTTTGTAGCTGGGGGAGTAGGAACAGCTCCAGTATACCCACAAGTAAAATGGATGAAAGAAAATGGTATAGATGCTGATGTAATAATTGGTACAAGAAGCAGAGATACTTTAATATTTGAAGATGGAATGAAATCTGTATCAGGTAATCTCTATGTATGTACAGATGATGGAACATATGGGAGAAAAGGAATGGTTACAGATGTAATAGACGACCTTTTAAAAGAAGGAAAGCATTATGATCATGCTATTGTAATCGGACCTATGATAATGATGAAGTTTGCATCTAAAAAATGCAGAGAAAATAATATTCCAAATACAGTAAGTCTAAATCCTTTAATGGTAGATGGAACTGGAATGTGTGGTGCATGCAGAGTAACAATAGAGGGAAGAGTCAAATTTGCCTGTGTAGATGGACCGGAATTTGATGGAGATCAAGTAAACTTTGATGAAGCAATGAGAAGACAGAATATGTATAAGACAGAAGAGGGAAGAAATATTCTCATGATAGAAGATGGAGAAACTCATCACAACCCTTCTTGTCCTAATCATGAAATAGTAGTGGATAAAAAGAAAAGAGTACCTGTGAGAGAGCAGGAACCTGATATAAGAAACAAGAACTTTGAAGAAGTATGTTACGGATATAACATGGAGGAGGCTCAGGCAGAAGCTTCAAGATGCATCAACTGTAAAAATCCTCTATGTGTGCAGGGATGTCCTGTATCAATAGATATACCAGCTTTTATTAAAAAGATAAAAGAAGGAGATATGGCAGGAGCAGGAAGAATAATAGCTGAATACTCAAATCTTCCAGCAGTATGTGGAAGAGTATGTCCACAGGAAACTCAATGTGAAGGAAAATGTATACTAGGAATAAAAGGTGAGCCTGTATCTATTGGTAAATTAGAGAGATTCGTAGGAGACTGGGTAATAGCCAATGGAATAGAATATGAGATAAAAGAAAAGAATAACAAGAAAGTTGCAGTCATAGGAGGAGGACCAGCAGGACTTACAGCAGCAGGAGACTTGGCTAAGATGGGATATGATGTAACTATTTATGAAGCGCTTCACAAACTGGGAGGAGTATTAAGCTATGGGATTCCAGAGTTCAGACTTCCAAAGGAAAAAGTAGTGGATAAGGAAATAGAAAATCTGTATAAGCTGGGAGTAAAAGTAGTAACTAATGCTGTAGTAGGAAGAACTTTTACAATAGATGAACTCTTGGACAGAAAGGGATTCTCAGCAGTATTCATAGGAAGCGGAGCAGGACTCCCAAGATTTATGAATATCCCCGGAGAAAACTATAATGGGGTAATATCAGCAAATGAATTTTTAACAAGGGTAAACCTTATGAGAGCTAATAAATCTGATTATGCAACACCTATAAAAATAGGTAAGAGAGTAATAGTAGTAGGTGGAGGAAACGTTGCTATGGATGCTGCCAGAACTGCTAAGAGGCTGGGAGCAGATACAACAGTAGTCTACAGAAGAGGAGAAGCAGAACTACCAGCTAGAAGAGAAGAGGTAGAACATGCTAAAGAAGAGGGAATTAAATTCCATTTTCTAGTATCACCTACAGAAGTAGTTGGAGATGAAAAAGGCTGGGTAAAAGAGATCAAATGTATAAGAATGGAGCTTGGAGAACCAGATGAAAGTGGTAGAGCAAAATTCTCACCAATAGAGAACAGCGAATTTATAATAGAAGCAGAAACAGTAATAATGTCACTGGGAACATCACCAAATCCACTTATAGCTTCAACAACAGAAAACCTTAAAGTCAATAGATGGAAGGGAATAGAAGCAGAAGAGGAAACTGGAAGGACTTCAAGAGAGGGAGTATTTGCAGGGGGAGATGCAGTAACAGGAGCAGCTACAGTAATACTTGCAATGGAAGCAGGAAAGAAAGCAGCAGCAGAAATAGATAATTATTTGAAAAATAAATAAAAAAAGTGGTGACTGAATAGGTCACCATATTTTTATATTACATGAGTTAAAGGCATTAAAATAATACCTGCAAAAGTAGCTATTAATGCTTCTTTAGTGTACCCATACTGTCTAGAACTTGGAAGAAGTTCTTCAATAGCTATGTAAAGCATAATTCCTGAAATAACTCCAAATATCATTCCTAGAGTAAGATCATTAATATAAGGCTTTAATATTAGGAAAGCTAAAGTAGCTCCAATCGGCTCTGCTATTCCTGATAAAAAAGTATACTTAAAAGCTTTCATCTTGCTTCCAGTAGCAAAATAAATAGGCATAGCTACAGAGATTCCCTCTGGAATATTGTGCATAGCTATAGCCAAAGCAATAGAGATACCTAAAGTCATATTTTCATAACCAGCCATAAATGTTGCTATTCCTTCTGGAAAGTTATGAAGCCCTATTGCCAGAGTAGATACAAACCCAACTCTGAAAAGATTTTCATGCTGTTTTCCATCTCCATGAGGTTCATTTTCATGGGGAACAAATTTATCCAGCATAGCTGCCAATAGCACTCCTATAAGAAGGAATATGACTCCCAAAACTACGCCCATTTTGTCTCCAGCATATGCTGCTAAAAGAATATTTGCATTAGGCATAAGATCAGTAAAAGATACACTTATCATAACTCCCCCAGCAAATCCTAATGAAATAGTTACCAGTTTTTCACTTTTTTTGTTAGTTAAAAATATTATGAAAGCCCCAAGCAGTGTTGACATTCCAGCTAAGAAAGATAAAATCAATGCTCTTGTCGCTGCTACATCTTCAAACATTTATTCACTTCCTTTCTTTAAATTACGAGATTTTATATATTATTACAAAAAATACCTCATAATTCCTTTATAATTTATTAATCATTTTTTAAAAGTTCATAGCTGCTTGAAATAGTTGGCATCTTTAAAACATCAAGCATTCTCTCAAGAAGAACCCCTTCTCTGTTTGGATATTTGAATCCATAACTTGCCAGTATACATTGAGTAATGAACTGAACTCCTCTTTCTATAGCAATAGGAAGACTGTCTCCTTGCAGAAGGCTTCCTATAACAACGCTTGTATAAGCATCTCCAGTACCTGGATAAGAAGCAGGAATATATTTACAGCTTACTTTCCAGAAAACATTATTTTCTCTGTCATAAGCTACAACATTTGTTTTTCTGTCAGTAGAATGAGAATCTTCATCAGGAACACTTGTAGCTATTACTATTTTTGGTCCCATAGCTGCCAGCTCAATAAGCCATTCTTTCACTTCAGATTCACTTATTTCTTTTTTGTATTCCTTATCTAAAAGAAAAGTAACCTCTGTAAAGTTAGGAGTGATTATATCAGCCTTTCCAATTAGCTTTTTCATTTCCTCTACCATCTCGTTTCCCATTGTTCCATAAAGTCTTCCATTATCTCCTAGTACTGGATCTATAACAGTAAGATTATTTTTATGTCCAAAGAAATCTACAAAGTCAGCTACTATTTTTATTTGTCTAGGAGACCCTAAGAATCCAGAGTATATACAATCAAATTCAAGTCCTAGCTTTTTCCAGTGAGCTATATGCTGTTCCATGTAATCAGTAAGATCAAGGAAGCTAAATCCTTCAAATCCTCCAGTATGAGTAGAAAGTACTGCTGTTGGAACAGGACATACCTGTAATTTCATGCTTGAAAGTATGGGTATAATACTTGTTAATGAAGATCTTCCATAACCAGAAAGATCATGAATAGCTGCTACTTTTTTTACTATATTATCCATTTTATTCCCCTTTTATTTTAGTTTGTATATTTTTATTTCGCTATAATTTTATTTTAAGATTATTTATTTCCATAATTATTATACAATATTTTGCTGAAATAAGCTATAAGAGAGTAAAAAAAGCTATTTACAAGAAGTTTTCTATTTTTTATTTTATCTTTATTCCAATAATCAGAGCTATGTCCATAGTTTGAGTTATACTGAGCTGCATGCCTCGTAATTCACTGTAATTATCTGATACTCTTATATTTTCTATAATACAGCTAGAAAAATCAATTCCCTTCAAAGGAGTCTTAAAAAAGTCTGTATTAGAAAAATTTACATTGTCTAATTTGATTTTTTTCATTTTTATTTCAGAGAGGAAGCCATAATTAAAGAAACTATCTCTGATATTCATACTCACCCAAAGAGAGTTGGAATAGTTAGCATAGAAAAAAGAGCTTTTGTTTATATCAATATTTTTAAATATACTTTGGTTAAAATCACATCCATCACCATTACAGTCAGTAACAGTGCTTGAGTTCCAATAAGATGAAATAAATTTACAATTTTTAAAACTGCATTTAGTCATCTCTACATGAGAAAAAGAAGAATTTGTAAAATCACAATTTTCAAATTTACATTCTTGAAATATGCTATTTTCAAAATCGATTCTTTTTAGATTCATATTAGCAATAGACTCTTGGTAATATTCTCCACAAACTGAAATTTCCTCTTCAATAGCTTTAAGTATATCCTGCTCCAGCATAATAACTCCTTTTTATTAATATATTTATTCAACTTATTATACCATAAAAAAAGAGACTGACCAGAGGTCAGTCTCAAAAATACTTAGATATTTAAATCTTTATTATTTTTTTTCAGAAGCAAAGTCCATAGAAGCAAGTCTGTTATATTGTCTCCATCTTCTTTGAGCTTCAAATTTGTTTAATTCAAATAGTTCTTTAGCGTGAGCTGGGTTAGCTTTAGAAAGAGTAGCGTATCTTACTTCTCCTAATAAGTACTCTTCATATTTATCCCAGTTAGGTTCTTTAGAATCTATTTGTAATGGGTTTTTACCTTCTGCTTCAAGAGTTGGATTGTATCTGAAGATTGGCCAGTATCCACATTCAGTAGCAAGTTTCATCTCGTTTTGAACTTTAGACATACCTTTCTTTAATCCGTGGTTGATACATGGAGCATAAGCTATGATTAGAGATGGGCCATTATATGCTTCAGCCTCTTTAAGAGCTTTTAGGTATTGTTGTTGATTTGCACCCATACAAACTTGTGCAACATAGATATGTCCATAAGACATAGCTATAGCAGCAAGGTCTTTTTTCTTAACTGATTTACCAGCAGCAGCGAATTTTGCAATTGCTCCTGTAGGTGTTGATTTAGAAGCTTGTCCTCCAGTATTAGAGTAAACTTCTGTATCTAGAACTACAATGTTTATATCTTCATTAGAAGCTAAAACGTGGTCAACTCCACCATAACCGATGTCATATGCCCAACCGTCTCCTCCGAAGATCCATTGAGATTTTTTGATTAAGTATTGTTTTAAGCTTAAGATTTCTTTACAGATTTCACAGTCTTTTCCTTCAAGAGCAGCAATTATTTTAGCTGAAACTTCTTGAGTTTTAGCAGCTGATGATCTGTTTTCAATCCATTCTTTGAATAGTTCAGCAACTTCTGCTGGAACTTTATCCATATTTACTTCCATTATGTTTTGAAGTCTATCTCTCATAGCTTCAACTGCAACGTGCATTCCCATTCCGAATTCAGCATTGTCTTCGAATAGAGATGAAGCCCATGATGGTCCATGTCCATTTTTGTTAGTTGTATATGGAGTAGCAGGAGCAGATCCACTGTATATTGAAGAACATCCAGTAGCATTAGCTATCATCATTCTGTCTCCGAATAATTGAGTGATTGCTTTAAGGTATGGAGTTTCTCCACATCCTGGACAAGCACCGTGGAATTCGAATAATGGTTGAGCAAATTGAGATCCTTTTACAGTATCTTTAGACATTAAGTCGCTTCTGTATTCAACATTGTTGAATAGGTATCCAGCTTTTCTGTCTTCTCCAGCCTCTAGAGAATCAGCAATAGGTTTCATAACTAGAGCTTTTTCTTTAGCAGGACATGTATTAGCACAAGATCCACATCCAGTACAATCTAGAGCAGAAACTTGCATTCTATATTCAAATCCTTCTAATCCTTTTCCAATTGGTTTTATAGTTTTTAATTCAACTGGAGAAGCTGCTTTTTCTTCAGCAGTCATTAAGAATGGTCTTAAAACTGCGTGAGGACATACATATGAACATTGGTTACATTGGATACAGTTTTCAGCAATCCATACAGGAACGTGAACTGCGATTCCTCTTTTTTCGAAAGCAGAAGTTCCGTTTTCAAAAGTACCATCTTCGTATCCATCAAATGCAGATACTGGTAAGTCATATCCTTTTATAGCATTAACTGGTTTAGCAATTCTTTCTACGAATTTCTCAGTTTTAGTCATTTCGCTGCTGCAAGTTCCACAACAACAGTTTTCATGTTCGTGTCCTGAGCAATCACAAGTAACATCAAGATCAGCCCAAGCTGGATCTACTGGAACTTCGATTAATCCTTCTGCTCCTTTATCGATAGCGCTATAGTTCATTTGAACGATATCGTCACCTTTTTTAGCATAAGATTTTTTAGCGTAGTCTTTCATATATTGTTGAGCTTCTTCAAATGGAATGATATCAGCTAGTTTGAAGAAAGCAGCTTGCATGATTGTATTAGTTCTTTGTCCTAATCCAATTTCTTCAGCTAGAGCAGTAGCGTTGATTATGAATAATCTAGCTCCATTTTTAGCTAAATCTTTTTTAACTTTAGCTGGGATTTCTTTTACAGCTTCTTCTGGAGACCAAATACAGTTGATCAAGAAAGATCCACCTTTTCTGATTCCTGAAGTCATATCATATAGATGTAAGTAAGCTGGTACTGAACAAGCAACGAAACTTGGGTTAGAAATTAGGTAACTTGCTTTGATAGGAGTTTTTCCAAATCTTAAGTGAGATCTAGTAACTCCTCCTGATTTTTTAGAGTCATATGCGAAGTATCCTTGAGCATATAAATCAGTTTTGTCTCCAATGATTTTGATAGAGTTTTTGTTAGCTCCAACTGTACCGTCAGCTCCAAGTCCAAAGAATAGACATTCTTTAACGTCTGGGCTAGTAACAGATATAGGTGCTCCAACTTCTAGTGAAGTGAAAGTAACGTCATCAACGATACCAACAGTAAATTTATTTTTAGGTTGATCTAATTTTAAGTTTTCAAATACTGCAACTACTTGAGCAGGTGTAGTATCTTTAGAAGATAGTCCATATCTTCCTCCAACGATTACTGGAGCGTTTTCTTTTCCGTAGAAAATAGATTGGATATCTTGTAATAAAGGTTCTCCAACTGATCCAGGTTCTTTAGTTCTATCTAATACAGCTATTTTCTTAACTGTTTTAGGGAATACATCAAAGAAATATTTTTCAGAGAATGGTCTGAATAAGTGAACAGAAACTATTCCAACTTTTTCTCCTTTAGCATTTAAATAATCAATTGTTTCTTCAGATATAGGGCAGATAGATCCCATAGCTATGATGATTCTTTCTGCATCTGGAGCTCCATAATAGTTGAAAGGTTTGTAATCTCTTCCAGTTGCTTTAGAAATTTCAGCCATGTAGTGAGCAACTACATCAGGTACTGCATCATAGAATTTATTTTGAGCTTCTCTAGCTTGGAAATAAATGTCATCATTTTCAGCAGTTCCTCTAGTTACTGGATGCTCAGGGTTAAGAGCTCTTTCTCTGAAAGCTTGAACTTCGTTCATGTCTATTAAGTTTTTGAAAACTTCATAGTCAATAACTTCTACTTTTTGAATTTCGTGAGAAGTTCTGAATCCATCAAAGAAGTGCATGAAAGGAATTCTTGTTTTGATAGCTGCTAAGTGAGCTACTCCTGCAAGGTCCATAACTTCTTGAACTGAGTTAGTTGCTAACATAGCAAATCCAGTTTGTCTAGCAGCATATATATCTTGATGGTCTCCGAAGATAGATAATGCTTGAGCAGATAGTGCTCTTGCTGATACATGGATAACTCCTGGAAGAAGTTCTCCAGCTATTTTATACATGTTAGGTATTTTTAATAATAATCCTTGAGAAGCAGTATAAGTTGTTGTTAGTGCTCCTGCTTGTAAAGACCCGTGTACAGTTCCAGCAGCTCCTGCTTCAGATTGCATTTCTACTACTTTTACTGGTACTCCGAAAATATTTTTCATTCCTTTTGAAGCCCATTCATCTGTGTATTCTGCCATTGGAGATGATGGAGTGATTGGGTAGATTCCAGCTACTTCTGTGAACGCATATGAAGCGTACGCAGCAGCTTGGTTACCGTCCATAGTCTGCATTTTTTTAACCATTACAATATCCTCCTATAATTTTAAAGTATTTTAAAAAAATTACTCTACTATATATTTTAAATCATTATTAAAATTTGTCAATTATAAATTCACTTTTTTTTGATATTTTTTAACAAATTATTTTCCTGCAACAATTTTATAAGTATCTCTAGCTATTACAAGCTCTTCATTTGTAGGTATTTTATAAACTAAAACTTTAGAATCTTCAGTAGAAAGTTTTACATTTCCTTTTTTTCTAACTGAGTTAACTTCTTTATCAATCTTTGCTCCCATGAATTCAAGTCCACTGATTACAGATTCTCTTATTCCAGCAGCATTTTCTCCAATTCCTCCAGCGAAGCAGATTGCGTCTACTCCACCCATAGCAGCAGCATAAGCTCCTATGTAAGATTTGATTTTGTAGATAAACATTTCTTCAGCAAGTATAGCTCTTTCGTCTCCTTCAGCTACACCGTTTTCCATATCTCTACAGTCAGAAGATTTTCCATAGATTCCCAATATTCCAGATTCTTTGTTTAATCTGTTATCCATTTCTTTATCAGTTAATCCTCTTTTGTTTTTGATGAATAGAACAGCAGCAGGATCGATATCTCCACATCTAGTTCCCATCATAAGACCTTGTAATGGAGTAAGTCCCATTGAAGTGTCTACGCATTTTCCATCTACTACAGCAGACATAGAG